>JAUIKS010000016.1 GCA_030430565.1 Polyangia bacterium | reverse complement strand
CGCCGGCTGCTCGGGCCCGACGAAGGGCTTCATGATGTTCTGATGCCCGTTGATCCGCCGCCGGCAGCCGCCGGCCTCTGTGCAGGCGTCGTACTCGGCGATCGTGACCTCGTCGAGCTCGATGTAGAAGGTCGAGAGCACGATCCCCCGTCGCGGGCGCTCTTCCGGTAGGCCATCGTCGTAGCCGACGATCGCGGGGCCGCCAGGGATGCAGACCATCCCCTCCGGCGGCTCGAGGCACGGATCGAAGCTGTACGCCAGCGTCACGGTCGCCCCATCGTCGTCCCCGCGGATCGCGTCCGCGAGCGCGGCGAGCTCTTGGACCGAGCGGTCATCCGGGATCGCGAGCGCGAGCGCGTCGAGCTTCAGCTCCTCGTCGGACTCGATGAGCGCCTCGAGCGATGGAGACACGGGCGTCAGCGCGCCGTCGCGCTCGAGCTGCACGCCGTCACGCCGCAGATGCAGCAGCGGGCGCGGGTCGTCCGTCGCGGCGCGCGTGAGCAAGAGACCCTCGCCCTCCTGCCCCTCGAGCTGGAGCCGCACCGGCGCGCCGGGCTCCGTGACCGTGGCGAGCACGCCCCGCAGCACGCCAACGGGGACCTCGGCCTCGACGCGAACGCGCCGCGGCGCGTCGCGTGAGGGCGCCGCCGCGTCGCTCAGCGCGGCCGCGAGCGCGGCGATCCGGTAGGTGGCGCGCAGCTCGTCATCCATCACGCCGGGCGCGCTCGCGGGCCGAGGCGTAGCGACGACCTCGTCCGCGATCGCGATCTCGTCTGGCGTCACGCGGATCTCGGCCAGGCGCCCCGCCGACTCCTCCTGCGCGTCGTCTTCGACGCGCGCCGGCGCGGTGCTGCCTCGCTCCGGCGGCGTCGCGCTCGGGCGATCCGAGCACGCGAGTGAGCTCGACGCGGCCGCGCTGAGCGCGACGACGAGGCGAGCCCGTGAGATACAACCTTCCCAAATAGACATATTGTTCGCGCGCGCCGGCATCGTAGCCCGGGCGGCGGCGCGGCGCCGCCCCGGGCCCGCGGGCCGCCGCGCTGATTGTGCCTGGGGCGCCGCGCGAGCCCGCGCGGCGCGCTCCCGCGCCGGTTCAAGGTGTATCTGCACGCGACGGCGACAAGCCTCCACGCCCGATAGAATCGACACCTCGGCCGTGAATGCGCTCGCGCGCGCGCGGCAGCGACCGCTTTGATCCGCCGGAGGGCGCGCGCGCGAGGGATCGACTGCGGCGCGGGTGACGATCACCTGCGTGCAGGTGGGGCTGGCGGCCGTCGTCACCATCGTCCGCTTCATCTGGGGCTCGATCGGTTGGATGAATCCCGAGGAGCGACCCGACGAGCCCCCCGACACCCCGGGGCGCCTTCAGTCAGGCCCGCAGATCTTGTAGAGCACGCCCTGCGAGCAGCCCGCGGCGTGACACTGCGGCGAGCCGCGCACCGCCTTGTCGCGCGCGATGATCCGCGCGAGCTCGGCCTCGCCCACGCACTCTGGCCCTTGCGGCGTCGCGCCCCCGCAGCACCCGCAGCCGCAGGCCTTGTACTCGCGCGAGGCCGGCTCCGCGGCGCGCGTCGACTCGCCACCGCAGCTCGCCAGCGAGAGCGAGAGCGTCGCCAGCAGGAGACGCAGCGACGAGCTCGATGATCCTGCGCGCATCTCGATCATCGTACCGACCGCGCCGCTGGCTGTCACTTCGGCCCGCGGGCCCGCGCTCCAGCGCGCGCCCGGACGAGTGCATGTACATTGCCCGCGATGCCTCGCCAACCTCGCCTCGTGGCCCTCGCGCTCGCCGGCGCCGTGGCCCTGATCCCCGGCTGCGCCAAGCTCCTGAATGACCCGCCGAGCGACTGGGACTGCCCGATGTTCCCGCCGGGCTGGAGCGAGCACCGCGACGTCACGCAGCCGCTCGAGCTGAGCGCGTCCGAGGCCCTGGCGCGCATGGACGAGCTCGAGCGCTACATCTGGTTCGACACCCCCTCGGGCATCTACCGCGATGAGTTCGCTACCTGGGGCGAGAAGACCAAGGTCGAGGAGGTCCGCTGCCTCCGCGCCCGCGGCGACGGGACCTTCAAGCACATGTTCGTCAAGGACGGCGCGCTGGTCTCGCTGCCCGCCGAGAGCTTCGCGTCGATCGGCGGCAGCGCGTTTCGCTTCGAGACGCCGGTCGTCATCCGCACCGGCAAGCGGCTCGTCATCAGCTACGCGACCACGTCGCCCGACTACAGCAGCGAGCGCGCCCCCTACGGCCAGACCAGCTACGCGCCCGGTGAGGGCCGCATCGCGGTCGAGCGCGGGCGCGCGTTCATGTCGATCGACCTCGCCGGGATCCTCCCAGATGATCCCGACGGCTACCGATACCTCGTCGACAAGGACGAGGGTCGCTGGGCGCTCGACACCGGCTACGCGTCCGTTATCGCCATGCCCACGCGCGGGCGCGAGCTCGACCCCAGCCGCGCCGGCTACGTCGTCACGGTGGTCAAGGACGCGCCGCACCTCGAGGTCCGCGAGATCCGGATCCGCGCGTAGCGGCGTGAATCCTCACGACGCGCTCGGGCACGCGTGCGACGGCGCCCGAACATACCTGTCCAATAAGACATTTTAATAAGGTGGGCGCGCCCGCGGGACCTATACTTCGGCGACCGGATCACGTGGCGTGGGACGCGAGCCGATGCACAACCGGGCGGGAGCGCGGCTCCCTTTCGCCGCCGCGATCGCGCTCGGCTCGTTCTTGCTGTTCTTCGTCCAGCCGCTGCTCGGCCGCTTCATCCTCCCGTGGTTCGGCTCGACGCCGGCGGTCTGGGCGGCGAGCCTGGTGGTGTTTCAGACGCTGCTGCTAGCCGGCTACGCCCTCGCGCACTGGCTCGCGCGTCGCGGGCCGCCGCCGCGCCAGGCCCTGTGGCACCTCGGGCTCGCCGGCCTCGTGGTCCTGCTCCTGCCGATCATCCCGGCCGAGCGCTGGAAGCCGAGCGCGGACACCAACCCGGCGGCGCAGATCATCCTGCTGCTCACCGCGACCGTCGGGCTGCCCTTCGTCGTGCTCTCCGCCGGCGGGCCCCTGCTCCAGCGCTGCTTCGCGCACGCGCACCCCGACCGCTCCCCGTACCGGCTCTACGCGCTCTCCAACCTCGGCTCGCTGCTCGCGCTGCTCTGCTACCCCGTCGTCGTCGAGCCCCAGCTGCGGCTCGACACCCAGGCCTGGGTCTGGAGCGCGCTCTACCTGCTGTACCTTGGCGCGCTCGCGGCCGCGGCCTACGTGGTTAATAAGACAGATCAAATGAGCGGCGGGCGGACAGCTCAGCCGACGGGCGCGATCGGGATCGAGCCGCAGCCGCGGCGAGCGCCCGCGCGGCCGATCGCGCCCGCGCGCGCGCTGCTGTGGATCGGGCTGTCCGCCGGCGGCTCCGCGCTGCTGCTCGCGACCACCAACCAGATGTGCCAGGACGTCGCGGTGGTGCCCTTCCTCTGGGTCCTCCCGCTCGCGCTCTACCTGCTGACCTTCATCATCTGCTTCGACCGCGAGCGCTGGTACGTGCGCCCGCTGTACTTCGCCGCGCTCCCGCTCGCGCTGCTGCTCGCGTGCCTCGTGCTCTTCATCGACGCCGAGCTCGCGCTCGTCTACCAGCTCGGCGGCTACTGCGTGACGCTCTTCGTCGGCTGCATGCTCTGCCACGGCGAGCTCGTCCGCCTGCGCCCGGCGCCCGCCAGGCTCACGCTGTTCTATCTGTGCATGTCCGCCGGCGGCGCGCTCGGGGGCGTCGTGATCGGCCTCGCGGCGCCGCTCGTGCTCCCCGAGCTGTGGGAGTACCACCTCTCGCTGCTCACCTGCGCGCTGCTCCTGCTGTGGGCCTCCCGCAGCGCGCGAGTCGAGCGCGGCTGGAACCCGCCCGGCCTTCTGACCTGGCTGCTCGGGCTGCTCGTGCTCGCGGGCGCGCTCCTCGCGAACGCGCGCGGCTGGGAGCTTAAGAAAGACCCCGAGACCGACGCGTGGACGCTCGAGCGCGTCCGCGCCAACACCCTCGCGCGACACCGCGGCTTCTACGGGGTCGTGAAGGTCCACGAGGGCGGGACGCCCGGAGCGCTCGATCACTACGTCTCGCTCCAGCACGGGCGGATCCTCCACGGCGTGCAGTACACCCACGAGGACCGACGCGCGACGCCGTCGAGCTACTACGGCCCCGACAGCGGGCTCGGCGTGGCGCTGCGGATGCACCCCGACTCAGACGGCGCGCTGCGGATCGGCGTGATCGGCCTCGGCGCGGGGACGGTCGCCGTCTACGCCGGGGACGGCGACCGTCACGGAATCGCCCGTTTCGCGTAAGCTCTTTAAATTATGTCTTAAATGACAGGCCGTTCTATCGCGCGCCTGCCTCGATCAGCCCACGCCCGTCGCGACGCGCCAGCGCTGGAGAAACGCCGACACGCGCTCGGGGTCGCCGCCGCCGTAGCCGAGCCCGAGCGCCGCCGAGATCGCCTGGTTCAGGGCCGTGCGCGCGCGCTCCTCCGCGTCTGGCCCTCGGCACATCCAGAGCAGGTTGTAGGCCGCGTAGAGGGTGAGCTCGGCGTCCTCGGGGAGCGCCCAGTCGTCATCCTGCAGCGCGACGACCGGCTCGCAGATCTCGGTGAACAGCGGCTCGACCACGGCGGGGGGCGGGACGCCGCGCGCCGACTCGATCGCCTCCACGACGCGCCGCGGGAGCCCACGGTCGACGCTGTGCTCCATGCCCACCACCGAGTCGATGTAGACCCCATAGAAGTCGCCGCGCTCGAAGGCCGGCAGAGCCGCGCGCACGGCCCAGGCGACCGCCCGCGCGCGCGCGCCTGGTGACGCGCGCCTCAGCAGCGCCGCGGGGTTCTCAGCCACGCGCGAGTCTACCGCGCCTCGCCGCGCTTGATCTCCTGTCTGTAAAGACATAACAATCGAGGAAGCCCGCCCCGGGGCCTCGTGCGCTATGCCGGTCATCACCGAACGCCTCGTCCGCGGCCTGCGCCCGCGCGAGAAGAAGTACGAGCTCACCTGCGCGTCGCTGCCGGGTTTCGTGGTGCGCGTGCTCCCGAGCGGGAAGAAGGTCTACTACGCCCGGTTCACGGCGGGCGGCCGGGACGTGCGTCGTCGCCTCGGGCCGACGAGCGAGCTGCCCTGCGCGAGCGCCCGCGCCCTGGCGACGCGGCTGCGCGCGGGCGCGACCGATCCCGCGCCCGCCGACACGCGCGGCGCGAGCGTCGACGCGTCGCCCTACGTCCACGAGTTCACGCGTCGCTTTGTGGACGGCCACGTGAAGCTCGCGCTCAAGCCGGCGTCCGCGCGTCGATACCAGCTGACGCTCAAGAATCACATCCTCCCGCGCTTCGGCGCGCTGCGGCTCACGGCGATCTCGCGGGAGCAGGTCGAGGCGTGGGTCGGCAGCCTCGCCGACACGCCGCAGGCGGCCCGCTGCGCGTGGCAGGTGCTCTCGAGCATGCTGGGGAAGGCGTACCAGTGGGGCGCGCTGCCGCCGTCCCACCCCAACCCGGCGCGCGGCGTCCGGACGCCGCGCGCGGGCGCCCGAGACCGCTTCCTCACCGCCGAGGAGCGCGCGCGCGTCGACGCGGCGCTGCAGCGCGGACTCGAGACGCCGCGAAACCAGCGGGGCGGGCTGCACTGGGCGACCGCGTACGCGATCCGCACGCTCGCGCTCACCGGGATGCGCTCGTGCGAGGTCTACGGTCTCTCGTGGGATCGGGTCGATATGTCGCGGAGGACATTTCGTCTCGCGGACTCCAAGACCGGGCAGCGCGTCGTCCCTTTCTCGGAGGACGTGCGCGCGCTGCTGGTCGAGGCGCGACGCCGCGGCGGCGGGCGCTCGCGCTGGGTGTTCCCGAGCATGCAGGGCGACGGCCACGTCGCCAAGGCGAGCGTCGGGCGCGCGTGGCGGAGGATTCGCGACGCGGCCGGTCTCGGGGCCGACGTGGTCATCCATTCGCTCCGCCACAGCTTCGCGAGCGACGCGCTGATGAGCGGGGTCCCGCTCGCGATCGTCGGGCGACTGCTCGGGCATCGGCGCCCCCGCACGACGGCGCGCTACGCCCACGTCGCGGACGAGGCGATCGAGGAGGCGCTCGTGAAGACCAGCGCGCGGATCCTCGCGGCGCAGCGCGGACCCGGCGGGGCGTGATGCGGCGCGGCGGCGTCGACTACTCGCGCTCGCGCTCGCGCTCGCGTCGCCACGCCTCGGCCTCCGCGAGCGCGTGGGCACCGCTCGCGCCTGACCCGAGAAACAGCTCAATCGCGCGACCCGCGTCCGCGAGGGCTTCACCGCGCCGCGCCGGCGTCTCCCACAGGATCCGCGCGCGGGTGAACAGCGCCTCCGCGCGCTCGAGCTCGGCCGACTCGCGCCGCGCCGCGATCGCCAGCGCGACGCGCCGCAGCGCTTCCTCCGGCCGGCCCTCGGCGAGCGCGACCTCGGCGAGCCCGCGCTGCGCGTAGCCCGTCCGGCTGTGACCTGCACCAAAGACCTTCTCCGAGATCTTCAGCGCGCGCTCGAACAGCGGCCGCGCGGCGGCGTGCTCACCGGCGCGGACCAGCTCCTCGCCGAGGTTGCCGAGCGTCGTCGCGAGATGCGGGTGCTCGGGCTTCAGCAGCTCCTCGCGCAGCTCGAGCGCCCGCTCGAAGCTCGCGCGGGCCTGCGCGTACTCGCCGAGCGATCGCTCGATGTTGCCGAGGTTGTCGTGCGCGTGCGCGACCGCGGGGTGTCGCGCGCCGTGCCCCTCGATGAGCAGCTCGAGCGCGCGCTGCATCGTCGCGCGCGCGCGCGCGAGCTCGCCGAGCTGCATCTCGGCGACGGCGAGGTTCGCGTAGCTCTCGCCGACGCTGACGCTGCGGGGGCCCGTGACCGCGATCCTGATCTCGAGGACTCGCAAGAAGCGCCCGCGCGCGGTCTCGTAGTCGTTCATGAACATCGCGACGGTCGCCAACGAGTTGTAGATCGTCGCGACGTGCGGGTGGTCGGCCCCGAGCAGCGCCGTGTTCTTCTCCAGCGACCGCTCCAGCTGCGCGCGCGCCTTCGGGTAGTCGCCGCGCGCGATGGCGAGGGTCGCGAGGCTGTCGCGGATATCGGAGAGCTTCGGATGATCCGCGCCGCGATCGGCCGAGAGCCGCGCGAGCGCCTCCTCGAGGTCGCGCTCCGCCGCGTCGAAGTCTCCGAGCCGGTGATACGCGGCCGCGCGCGCGACCAGCATCCCCTCGATGAGCGGCTCGCCGCGCCCGCCGAGGTCCTCGACCGCCACGTTGAAGAATCGAGTCCAGCGCAGCGCGTCGGCCGGCCGCCCGCGCGCCGAGACGACATCGCAGAGCGCCCTGACCGCCTTGGCCTGCGTCGCGACGTCGTCGAGCGCGGCCGCCTCGAAGTAGACATCCTCGAGCGCGCGCTCGGCCTCCTCGAGCTCCCCTGTCTTGTAGAGCAGGTACCCCTGAATCAGCCCGAGCCGGACGCGCAGCGGCGGCCAGCGCAGCGACTGCACGCGCGCCTCGAGCAGGGACAGCGCGCCCGCGCCTTCCTCGTACGCGCCCGCGTACACGAGCGCCTCGGCGCGGTACAGGTCGCTCTGCAAGGCGACGCTCGACGCGCGCTGCTCCGCCGGCGGCGTGGGCAGCTGCTGCATGAGCGTCGCGTCGCTGCACGCCCGCACCTCGGGGAGCTCCGCGGCCATGATGATCGCGCGCCCGAGCGCGTGGATGTCCGGAGACATCAGGACGTCGCGGAGCGCGACGAAGCGCTCGCGCCGATCCTCCAGGCACCACTCGAGCTGCGCGCGCGGGACCTCGCTCGACTCCTCCCCCATGCACAGCGAGACGCGCGCGTCGCTCCACTCTCGCGCGTACTGATCGAGCCGCGGCAGCAGGCGCTCGACCGTCGACGCCGCGAAGCTGATCCCCGAGTCGAGCAAGGCGCGCCGGAACGCGTCACGCCGCTCCTCGCTCCAGTCGATCTCCGCGACGCGCTCGCAGTCCGCGACGCGACGCGCGTGCGCCCACGCCCGCCCAACGACGACCACCAGCGTGATCGCGGCGAGGCAGGCGAACGCCGCGAGCGCTCGTCGTCGTCGACTGCGCGACTGACCGCCCTCGAGCGCGCGCACGAACGCGGTCATGTCAGGCCAACGCCGCGCCGCGTCGGCCTCGAGGCCCCGCTCGCACACCCGACGAATCCAGCTCGGCGCGCGCCCCCGCGGAGGATCGCGCCGGATCCCGGCGACGACGTTCATCGACAACGCCGCGAGCGTCTCGCCCGCGAACGGCCGCTCGCCGTAGAGCGCCTCCCACAGCGTCACGCAGAGGCTGAACACGTCCGCGCGCGCGTCGACCTGGGCGCCGATCAATTGCTCGGGCGCCATGTACGCGGGCGTGCCCATCACCGCGCCTTGGCGCGTGAGCTCGACCGAGAGCGCCTGCACGCTCGCGCTCTGCAGCATCGCGTCCGACTCGTCCGCCGCCCGCTCCGTCGCGCGCCCCTCGTCCATCGCGAGCGCGTCGCGCCCGTCCTCGCGCGGCTTCACCTCGTCACCGCGCGCGAGGCCGAAGTCCATCACGCGCGCGCGCCCGTCGTCGGCGACCATCAAGTTCTCGGGCTTGACGTCTCGGTGGAGAATTCCAGCGGCGTGCGCGGCCGTGAGCCCGCGCCCGGCCTCCGCGATGACCCCCACGACCTCTCGCCAGCCCCGCGGTCGCGCGCGCAGCCAGTCGCCCAGGGTCGCGCCGGAGACGAACTCCATCGCCAGCCACAGCTGCGCGCCGCGGACCCCGACGTCGTAGATAGCGACGACGTTGGGGTGCGCCAGCTTCGCGAGCGCCTGCGCCTCTCGCAGCATGCGCGTGCGGGCCTCGGCGTCCCCCACTCGACGCGTCTGAATCACCTTGATCGCGATCTTACGGTCGAGCTCTGGATCGTACGCGGCGTAGACGACCCCCATCGCGCCGGCGCCGAGGCGCGACATGATCACGTAGCGACCGAGCAGCTCACCGCGCTGCAGCGCCCGCACCGGCGCGCCGCTGACGTCCGGCATCGTCGCCGCGCTCACGAGCGCGCCGCCCACCGTCGGCTCCATCCGCTCTCCTCGCCCCGCCACCAAGCCCGCCGAGGCGTGAGTGTACCGCGAGTGTCCGCGCGCTCGCGGCCGCGACACCGCGGCGCGGCGGCTCGCGGTCGCGCTTGACGCCGCCGCGCGGCCGCGCGCTCAGTCGACGCGCACGACCTGTGGCTGCGGCCAGCTGGGCTCGATATCCTGCCCGCGCTCCTCGTCCCAGTCGAACGACTCTCCGCCCACGAGCAAGACCTCGCGCGGGGACAGGGCGATCGCCCGGTGCCCGGCGCGCCCCGGGCTGAGCGAGGGTCCAGATCGCCAGGCGTTTCGTTCACGTGTCGGATCGAACAGGTGTGTCGTCGCGACCGAGAACGGGATCGCGCCGTCCGTCTTCAGCACTGATCCCCCCGACAGCATCACGCGCCCGTCGGGCAGCTCGGTCAGCTCGCCGTCGCCGGCGTCGATCGCGGGGAGCTGCGTGACTCGCTGGCTGCTCGGCTCCCACAGCGCCGGGGTCTTCGACATGCGCCCGATCGGCGCGACGTCGCCGCCGAACAGCAGCACGCGCCCGTCGCGGATCCGCAGCGCGCTGAGGTACGCGCTCGCGTCCGGCATCGCGCCGGCGCCTCGCCACGCGCCGGCTTTCATGTCCAGCCGCTGGGCGAGCGCGACGCCGTAGGGCTGCCCCTGGTTAAAGCGACCCTCGGAGCCGCCGTCATCGCCGCCCACGACGAGGAGATCGCCGCTCGCTAGCTCGACCGCGGCGTGCCCGTAGCGCGGGCTCGGGAGCGCGGCGAGCCGCCTCCACGCGGAGTCACCGGGCCGCAGGATCAGGACCGCGTCGGACCCACGAGGCAGGTTGTCCGCGTCGGGGATCTCGCCGCCGGTGAGCACCCAGCCGCCGCTCGTGAGCCCCGTGACGCGCGGCTGTATCGTCCCAGCGGGGAGCGACGCCGCGAGCCCCCAGCGGTCCTCAGTGGCGTCGTAGACCCGCGCGCGCTCGCTGACTCGACCGCCCCGTCCCTCTCCACCCGCGAGCAAGAGACGCGCCCCGACGGCGCCCCGCGCCTCGTGGGACAGGCCATCGCGCGACGCGCTCGCGCCCGCCCGCCACGACCCATCCGGTTTGCGGTGCCAGCTCTCGACACGCTCCCGCCGGCCGATGAGCGCGACGACGTGACCGTCGCCCGCGCGCAGCAGCTCGACCCAATTGTGCTGGCCCCACGGGCCCTCCGCCGTTGCGAGCGCCGGGGCCTCATCGCGCTCCGCCGCGTCAGGAGCCGTCGCCCCACCCCGCGCCGTCGCGTCCTCCGCGGTCTCGCTGCGCTCCGGACCCTCCGTCGAAGCTGCGCCTTGCGACGACGCGACCGCCGGCGGGGGCTCCTCGGGGGGGCGCGCGCTCGGCTCCTGCGCGCGCGTCGAGGGCGAGCTCGAGGCGCTGGGAGTCGCGGTGCAGCCGGACACGAGCGCGGCCGCTAAAACCTGGCCAAACGTGCAGCTCCACTCGCTACGCCGGGACATCGCCACGAGTGTATCGTGACGAGGCTCCAGCGATACGATCGGACTCTATGGGCCACTCCATCCGCGCGTTTCTGTTCCGTGGCGAGCTCGACGCCGCGCTCGCCGCTCGGCTCCCGGCGGGCGCGCTGTGTCCACTCACCCAGGGGGTGATAGCGCTCGCGCAGCCGGAGGACTTCGGCGACGACGACAGCGCGCTCGCTGGGGACTTCGCCCATGTCCTCGAGACGCACTCCCCCGAACCTGGGGACGCGACCGCGCTCCACCAACCCGACGCGATGCACTACCTCGAGGACGCCGCGCTCTCGCTGGCCGCGCGACTCGCCGACGGCCGCCCCTTCGCGTACGTCGAGACCAACTACTTCGGCGGCGCGGGGGAGCAACACGCCGCCCTCTGGCGCGACGGCGGCCTGTGTCTCCCGCGCGACGCGTCCGCCGGGTCCGCGCGGATCAACGAGGTCCTCAGGGCCATGGGCGTCACGATCACCGACGGCGTCCACGACGAATTCGAGGCGATCGGCCTGCACGTGATGCGCAGCAACGACGCGTTCTCGCAGGGCCTCGAGGCCAGGCTCCACCGGGCGTACGGCGCCCGCGCCAGCGGCCGCTACCTCGGCCCGAGCGGCGCCCTCGAGCTGCGCGCGCGAGACGGCCGCGTCGGTCGCTGGATCCCCGAGCGCGAGCGCTGGATCCCGTGGCGCGTCACCGTCGCCGGGACGCTCGTCGACAGCGAGAGCGCCCGCGCCTACACCCTCGTCTACGAGCACTCCGGCACCCCGGGCCTGCGGCGTCACGGCGACGCCCCCGCGCGGCTCTACTACAACGACGGGCCGCACCTGGTGCACGACCCGACCCGCGCCGGTTGGCGCCGACACGTGGGAGAGTACCGCGCGGACGACGGCGCGCGCGTCTCGGTCCGCATGGACAAGCAGCAGCTCTATCTCGACGAGACGCGGCTCTTGCCCGTCGCCCGCGACGCGCCGACGCGCCCCGATCTGCGCGCGCGCGACGAGACGCTCGACGACGATCGATTCGTCACGGGTCGCCTCGAGCCCGTCGAGTTCGTCGCCGACACGCTGCTGCTCCACGGCGCGCGCTACCGACGGCGATGAGCGCCGCCCCTCGTCGAAGCCCGTTTGCTACCCTGCTCCCCGATGACGATCCTCGTCCACCATCTCAACTACTCACGCTCGACGCGCGCGCTGTGGCTGCTGCACGAGCTCGGTCTACCGTTCGAGATCAAACGCTGGGAGCGCGACGAGAATTTTCGCGCGCCGGCGCAGGCGCGCGCGGTGCACCCGCTGGGACGGTTTCCGATCGTTGAGGTCGACGGGCGCGTGCTCGCGGAGTCCGGCGCGATCCTCGAGTACTTCGCCGACCGTGAGGGGAAGCTGCGACCCACGGACCCGGACGCGCTCGTCGAGTACCGCTTCTTCCTCCACTACGCCGAGGGCTCCGCGATGCCCCCGCTGCTGGTCTCGCTGATCACCTCGAGCGTACGCAACGCGCCGCTGCCGTTCTTCATACGGCCGATCGCCAAGAAAGTCGCCAGCAGCATCGACCAGAAGTTCACGAGCGGCGCGCTCAAGACCCACTTCGAGTTCATCGAGGGCGCGCTGGCCGAGCGCGAGTACTTCGCCGGCGACGCCTTCAGCGCCGCGGACATCCAGATGATCTATCCGGTCGAGGCCTGCCTCGAGCGCGTCAAGGGCAGCTGGCCGAACATGCGGGCGTGGCACGATCGCGTGGCGAGCCGAGCGGCCTACAAGAAAGCGATCGAGCAGGGCGGCGCCGCGCTGCAGCCCAAGCCGAGCGTGTGAGGCGACGACGCGCGCGGCGGAGCACGCGGGAGCACGCGTCGCGGGCCTCCGCTGGTTCGACGCTGGTTCGACGCCGGCTCGACGCTGGTTCGACGCTCGCGCCCCAGCCACCTCCCCTCCGCCCCGCGACGCCCGCCGCCCGGGCGCGTCGGGCCCCACGCCGCGCGCTCGCCCGGTCCGCTCCTGGTTCGATACCTGTCGAGCGGGACAGTTCGATTCAACACGTCCATAAGGGCACGCTATGAACATGGGTCGCCGTCCACGCCGGGGACGGCGACGCGCTCACGTTCTACGAGCTCAACCCCCACGTCGTGGGCCTCGCGGCCGCGCACTTCAGCTACCTCGCCGACGCGCGCGCGCGCGGAGCCGAGGTCGACGTCCTGCTCGGCGACGCGCGGCTCGTGCTCGAGCGCCAGCTCGCGGCCGATCGCGTCCAGCGCTTCGACGTCCTCGTCATCGACGCCTTCAGCAGCGACGCGATCCCGCTGCACCTGCTCACGCGCGAGTGCTTCGAGCTCTACCGCGCTCACCTCGCCGAGGGCGGCGTCATCGCGTTCAACATCTCGAACCGGCACCTCGACCTCCGCCCGGTCACGCGCGGGCTCGCGGAGGCCTTCGGGATGCAGGCGCTGCTGTACTCCAACGCCGAGGACAGCGCCGCGGGCTTCGACGCGGCGGACTGGGTGCTCGTGACCAACAACCGCGAGTTCCTCGAGTCGGAGGCCGCGGTCTTCGCGAGCAGCGAGTTCCCGCTCGCGGCGGAGCCGCTGCTGTGGACCGACGACTTCAGCAGCGTCTACACGCTGCTCCGGCGCGAGCGCGACGACCGGGTCGAGCGCATGGTGCTCGACGAAGACGACCCCGAGGACATGCTCGTGACGGCCGACGAGGCGTGAGCGCGGCGTCGGCTCACTCGGTCGCGCGCGCGCGCGCTCGGGCGAAGGCCTTCGCGAAGGAGGCGGCGTTGGTGTAGCGCCGCTCTGGATCGGGCGCCAGCGCGCGCCGCAGCACCGTGGCGACCTCGGGCGCGCGCCGCATCAGCCGGTCGTGCCCCGGCAGCGGCCAGCGAAACGGCGCCTCGGGCAGCGCGCCCGCGAGCAGCCGGTAGATCACGAGGCCCGCCGAGAACACGTCTGAGCGCTTCGACGGGCGCCCGGCGTGGTGCTCGGGCGCCATGTACTCGACCGTCCCCGAGGCTGACCCTCGGAGCATACGCGCGCTCGTCTTGGCGAGCCCGAAGTCCGCGAGCCGCAGCTGACGACCCGGGAACACGATGAAGTTCTCGGGCTTGATGTCGCAGTGGACGATGCCGTTTTGATGAACGTGCGCGAGGCCGGCGAGGACCTGCTCGGAGAACTGGAGGGCGACGTTGGTCGTCATCCGCCGCGCCATTCGGTGATTGAGGCTCTCCTCGCCCAGCGGGAAGGCGCACACGAGCAAGCCCTCGATCACGTCAGCGCTCTTGAGCGGGAGCACGTTGGGGTGATCGAGGCGCGCGGCCAGCCGGAGCTCGCGGCGAAACCAGCCGATGCTCTGGGCGTCGACCTCGAGCGGGATCTTGAGCGCGACGCGTCGCCCCTCGATCCGATCGAGCGCCTCGTAGACCATCGCGAAGCCGCCGGCCGCGATCCTCCGCCGGATTCGGTACTTCCCAAAGCACTCGCCGACGCGAGGTCGAGCCCGCGCGCGAGTCAGCCGCGAATCGACGTTGCGAAGGAGTCGAAGCTTTTCGGCGATCAAGCGAGACATGGAATCCCCGAGGAGCCCGTCGACGCGGGACACCACCACCTCTCGTGGTTATAGGCCCGCGCAGACGCCCCAAACGACCGATTTTTTCGACCTCGCGGCGATGGGCGCGGACCCGCGCGGTCGTCGGCCCGCCCCCCGGCCGCGCTCGCGCGCGCGGCCGAGCGTTCGCGCGGCAGCGCCCCGCGCACTTCACGCCGGCAACATCTTCGGCCGCAAATTAGCTCGCGGCGTTGCCGCGTGAAAAACGATGTGCAGCCCCTCGGGAGTCGCGGACTCGCCACGGGCCACGCCGACGCGAATACAGCGCTTTGATACCGTGGGTCGAGGAGTGACGGAGTACGCGCGTGGAGGATTCGCTGGCGTCAGCGCCAACGCTGTTACCGTCATCAAACGACGATCCGCTGTTGCGCGGCGCCGACGGACTCGACGACGCGCTGCGCGAGGGGAGCATGCGCGAGCGAGTGCTCGCGGGTCTGTTCCCCGACACGGCGCCGCAGCGGATCGGCCGCTTCCGCGTGCTCGACCGCCTCGGCGCGGGCGGGATGGGCATCGTCTACACCGCGTACGACGAGCACCTCGATCGCAAGATCGCCGTCAAGGTCGTCCGTGAGGCGCGCGCGCGAGACGACGCGCGCGACGACGGGCAGGCCCGCGCGCGCCTGCTCCGCGAGGCTCGCGCGCTCGCGCGACTCTCCCACGTCAACGTCGTCGCGGTCCACGAGGTCGGCGAACACGACGGGCAGGTCTACGTCGCGATGGAGTTCGTCCGCGGGCGACGCCTCGATCGCTGGCTCGCGGCGCCTGGCGAGGACGACGCCCGAGCGCGTCCGTGGCGCGTCATCGTCGACATGTTCATCCAGGCAGGCAACGGTCTCGCCGCCGCCCACGAGGCGGGGATCATCCACCGTGACTTCAAGCCTCCGAACGCGATCGTCAGCGAGGAGGGCGTGCTCAAGGTCCTCGACTTCGGGCTCGCGCGCGACGCCCAAGACGCGCAGCCGCGCGCGCTGACCACGACCTTCGCAGAGACGCCCCTCGATCCGCGCGCGTCGACGCTGACGCGCGCGGGCGCGATCCTCGGGACGCCGGCGTACATGTCGCCGGAGCAGCTGCGCGGCGAGGAGGCGACCGCCCAGAGCGACCAATTCAGCTTCTGCGTCGCCCTTCACGAGGCCCTCTACGGCGCGCGACCCTTCGCCGGCGCCACCCTGAAGCAGCTCGCGCTCAACGTCCTCGCCGGACACCGCGCGCGCCCCTCGGGAACCACCGTGCCGGGCTGGCTCGACGCGATCGTCGCGCGCGGCCTGCGGGGGGAGAGCGCGTCGCGGTGGCCGTCGATGCGCGCGCTCGTCGACGCGCTCGGCGACGACCCCAGCGCGCGTCGGCGGCGACGGGCGCGGAGCCTCGCCGCCGCCGGCCTCGTCGTCGGCTCCGCGCTCGCGCTCGGCTCCTACGCCCGCGCGATGGACCAGCGCTGCAAGGGCGCGTCCGCCGAGTTCGCGGAGGCCTGGAACGCGGGACGACGCGCGGCTGTCCTCACGGCCATGACGGGGACGGGGCTCAGCTACGCGCGGACCTCGGCGGAGTCGGTGACGCGCACGCTCGATGAGTACGCCGAGCGCTGGGCCGCCGCGCGGGTCGACGCCTGCGAGGACACGCGGATCCGCGAGGAGCAGACGCCCGCGCTCATGGAGGCGCGGCTGCGGTGCCTCGACGATCGCCGGCGGGCCGCCGCCTCGATCGTGCGCGTGCTCGAGGAGGTCGACGAGTCCAGCGTCGGGCCGTCGAGCCGCGCGGTCCTGCGGCTCCCCCGGATCGAGCTGTGCGCGGACGCAGAGTACGTCACGGCGGCGGTTAAGCCGCCGGAGGATCCCGCGACGCGGGCGACCGTCGCGGCGCTCCGCGAGCGACTCGAGCGAGTCAACGCGCTCGTCACGGCGGGGCGCTATCAGGAGGCCAGCGCGCTGTGTGACGCGCTCGCGGAGGAGGTCGCGGCCGCCCGCTACCCGCCGCTGAACGTCGAGCGCTCGACCCTCGCCGGGCTGCTCGCGGTCAAGCTCGGGGACTACCAGGAGGCCGCGCGCGCGCTCGAGCCGGCCTACTTCGAGGCGCGCGCGCTCAAGCACGACGAGCTCGCGGCCGAGGCCGCCTACCTGCTGGGCTGGTCGGTGGGCTACGGGCTCGCGCGCTACGAGGAGGGCGCGCGCTGGGCTCGTCACATCCTCGCCGACGTGCAGCGCGGGACCATCGATCCGGAGCTCGAGGTCAAGGCGCTCTCGCTGCTCGGCGTGCTCGCCGAGCTGCGCAGCGACTTCGACGAGGCGGTCGAGCACCACGACAAGGCGGTCGCGCTCGCCCACGAGGTCTTCGGGGCCGAGAGCCCCTCGCTCTCGACGCTGCTGCTCAACCGCGGCTCGATGCACTCCGCGCGGGGCGCCCACGAGCAGGCGCTCGCCGACTACGAGCGCGGCGTCGAGCTGCACGCCCGCGTGTACGGCGAGTCGCACCCGGTCGTCGCCGATCTGCGCTCGAGCATCGGGCTGACCTACTCGCAGCTGGGCCGCATCGACGAGGCGCTCGAGCAGATGCACCTCGCGCTCGAGGTCTCGCGCGCCGCCTACGGCGAGTCGACCGAGCTCGCGACGGTCCAGCTCAACGTCGGCGTCGCCTACACCACCGCGCGCCGCCACCACGAGGCCGAGCAGTACCTCGTTCGCGCCTACGAGGTGTTCTCGAAGCTCCTCGGCCCGGCGCACCCGGACGTCGCGCTCGCCCGCACGGCGCTCGCGGTCAACGAGCTCGAGCTGGGCCGCTTCGACTCCGCGCTCGCGCACTTCGACGCCGCGCTCGCCATCAACGTCAAGGCCTACGGCGAGAACAACGAGCAGGTCGCGACCACCAGCAGCTTCCTCGGCGACGCCTACCGGACGCTCAAGCGCTACGACGACGCGATCGCGGCCTATACGCGCGCGATCACGATCTGGGAGCAGCTCGCGCCGGACGGACACCCCCGCGTCGTCACGGCGCTCTCGGGTCGCGGCTCGACCTACTTCGAGCGCGAGGAGCTGACGCCCGCGCGCACGGATCTCGAGCGGGCCTGCGCGCTCGCGGAGCGCCTCGAGGTCGACCCCGAGGATCACGCCAAGGCCGAGCTCGTGCTCTCGCGGACGCTCGTCGCGCTCGACCCCTCGTCGACCCCGCGAGCGCTCACGCTCACCCGCAGCGCCGCGCGCCGCCTCGACGAGCGCGCCAGCGCGAGCGCGGCCGAGCTGCGCGACGAAATGCGCGCGTGGGTCGCTTCGCTCGAGGGACGACCGTGACTACAGCGACTTGAGGAACTCGAGCAGCGCCGCGCGATCCGGCTCGGAGAGCGCGGTCCCGTAGCTGTGGCCGGCGTTGGAGTTTCCGGGCGCGCTGGTGTCGAACTCGTAGCCGCCGGGGAAGGCCGCGCTCACGAAGCCGACCCGCGCCGGGTCAAACTCGAGCCGCCCGACCCAGAAGCGCGCCGGTCGCTGCTCCGGCGGTCGCAGCAGGTCGGCGAGCGTCGGGACCGAGCCGTTGTGGAGATACGGCGCCGTCGCCCACACGCCGTTGAGCGAGCGCGCCTTGTAGGCGAGCAGCGAGGCGAGCGGGTTGTTGGGATCGCGCGGGTAGTCGCCCTGCTTGGTCAGCATCTCGCTGCTCGCGCCGGCGCGCGCGAGCGCGGCGATCTTCTCGCCTGTCTCTCCCGTCATATTTCCACGCAGGACGCCCGCGATCAGGTTGGAGATCGCCTGCAGCCCCAGCAGCTGCGGGCCGAGTTCCCGCCCCTCGGTGATCTTCTCGCGCTGCCCCTCGAGCGCGCCCGAGCGCCCGCCCGCCGTGACGATGTTGCTCGCGGCGCGCGGGTCGGTGCCGATGGACTCCAGGCCGATCATCTGGGCGACGACGCGCCGCGTCGGGCTCGCGCGATCGATGCGCTGGTGACAACGCTCGCACCGCGCGGCGTAGATGGTCTCGCCGCGCGCGAGCAGCTGCTCGTCGAGCGCCGGCAGCACGTCCTGCGGCCACACCGGCGACTGCAGCGAGCGCGCGAGCGCCTCGAGCTCGATCAGGCTCGGGATGTTCGCCGACGAGGCGTAGCCGCGGGTCGCCGCGCGCTCTACGTCGAGCTCGATGTCTCCGAACACGCCGATGATCTGGCCGACGTTGCGCTGCAGCGGGCCGAGGCCGACGTTCGCCGCGAAGCCGTTCCACTGCACGTAGTCGTGCTGCGGCGTGTCCCACAGAAACGGGTAGCTGACCGGCGCGTCCGACGGGCTCCCGTTGCGAGGGTCGGCGAGCCGCAGCGCCTTGTTGATGATCCGCCCGAAGGCGTCGAGCCGCGCGTAGCCGGCCGGCGTCGCCGCGCGGTTGGCCGCGAGCGCGCTCGCGCGGACGCCGTGGACTCGCTTCAGCTCGGCGCGGAGCGCTCGCCTCGCCTCCTCGCTCGCCTCGTCCCCGAGCACGCGCGCGGCGAAGCGCCCGAACTTCGCGGCGTCGCGCAGCGTCGCCTCCATCGCGGCGACGAGCGCCTCCATGAGGCCGTTGAAGTCCGCCATCGCGGGGCCGCCGTCGATCCAGAGGCCCACGCCCTTATAGTTGATCTGGCCCGTGTGACATGCCGCGCAGGTCATCCCGATCGACTCGCCGTCCTTGACGAAGCCGACCGGGAGGCCGTCGGGGTTGCGCGGCGACTCGTAGCCGGTCAGGAACCGCAGGCGCCGCATGTTCTCCGCGTCGCGCAGCAGCGCCGGGCGGTCGGCCTGCTCTAGCGCCATGAACATCCGGTAGGGCATCAGCCGCGAGCCCTGCGGCGTCGTGTACCAGCGATCGATCTGCTCCTTCGACCACCCCTGATCGAGCCAGCGGATCGACGCGGCGGCGTCGCCGAGCGGGTCGGACCTCGACACGTCCGGCGCCGCCTCCGTCGGCGTTGGCGAGCTCGCCGGGGCCGCGCGCGCGCGCGCTCTCTCCGCCGCGTCACAGGAGAGCGTCGCGCAGGAGAGCAGCGCGACGCACACGCTCAACGCTCGTCGTCTCACTCAGCCCGGCTCCTCTCAGGCGCGCTCCGGCGCGCCTACGCGATCCCCTCGTTGACGGCGCAACGAGCCGCGGCCGGCGAGCGTTCGAGTCTCCCCGTCCGCGCCGGCCGCCAGCCACCCGATCCCGGGCGCGCCTCGCCTACGTGTCCCTGAGTACAGCCGCGCTATGACAGCGCGTCGCGCAGCTCGGGGACCGAGGTCGGGAACACGACGCTGACCGCGATGCCCATGGACGCCTTGGCCGTGTTCACGACGATGCCCCAGCGATAGTCATCGTTGAGGTTGATCATGAACATCATGAGCCCCTGCGGGAACGACAGCATCAGCTGCTCGAAGTCGTTCGGCAACTTGAGGTTTGACTTGGAGACGCTCTCGTTGATGCGCTCCGCGAGGAAGTTGAACAACGCGCACGCCTTCGGATTCCCGCGGATGTTGGCGATCGGCATACCGGTGCGCCGGTTGAATACGTCGCAAGCCACCATGCCGCCCATGAAGCTCTCTTCTGCCTCGGCGAGTATCGCTTGTACCTTCCTCAAATCCATGCTGTCTTGCCTTCCCGGAGTACATCCCGCACGGCGGCGCTCGCTGTCGATAACCTGCGCAGAGCGACACGCGAAGCTCGCGTCGGCGTCGAGCGCGGAGTCGTTGAGCTTCGGCTCACCACAGTATCCTAGTCGCATCGTCGAGTTCTCGGAACCATATTTTTTCGCGCACGAGCGCCGCGCGGCTGCTGCCCCTGGGCGCCTGAGCGCATAAAAACGCCGTTCCCACGGCGGCGCGCCGACGCCGAGTCGACGCCGAGCGCCGCCCTCGACGCGCGATCCGGCCGGCGCCCCGAACCCGCGCGCCGTCGCGTGCGCGCGAGATCACGACCCGCGACGCGGGCCGCCCGGCGCGGGCCGCCCGACGCGGGCGGAGGCTGTACTTACAGACTTATGCCCCAACGAACATCCTGCGCGAGCGCGAGCGATTTTGTACCGAGTCGCTGTCGCGCCCGCGCGCGGCTGTCTCCGCCGCGGGCGCCCAGCCGCGGGCTGCTAGAGATAGCCGTGCGGGTACGCCTCGGCGCGGCGCTGGAAGCTCAGGATCTTCGGGTTCTTGATCACGCCGTCCTGGATCTCGATCGCGCGCGCGATCGTGCTGTCGGTCTCCCAGGCCGCCGGGCCCCCCATCACGACCGGGACGTACGGCAGCAGCGCCCGCGAGATGTGCAGC
Organism: Polyangia bacterium; assembly: GCA_030430565.1. Lineage (GTDB taxonomy): Bacteria > Myxococcota_A > Polyangia > Nannocystales > Nannocystaceae > JACKDW01. The sequence continues at coordinate 262,935 of JAUIKS010000016.1, read as the reverse complement.
GAGGTCGAATTCCACAGGTAGCTCGGGGTGTGGTCGACCGCGTAGTAGGTCACGCGCCCGTCGCCGACCTTAAAGGTCGGTGATTCGAAGGAGGTCGGGCGCGCGAACTCGAAGCCCATCGCCTCGTCGCAGCTCACGTCGATGATCAGCGCGCCGTCGCGCAGCTCGTCGAGCTCGGATGTCTTGACGTACATGTGCGGGTTGTCGGTGTCCTGCAGCGCGCAGGCGACCACGATGTCGAAGTGCCCCAGCGCGCGCGCCATCGGCATGGTCTCGCGGGTCAGCACGACCTCGGTCTCGGGCGCGCCGGCCTCGACCTGCTGATAGCGCCAGTGCTTCAGCGAGGGGATCGGCGCGCTCACGGTCGGCCCGGTGCGCTGGGTGAAGAGCGTCACGTCGTGGTAGCCGAGCGCGTGCAGGGCGTGGATCGCCCCGCGGCCGACCGAGCCGAAGCCGATGACCGCCGCCTTGAGGTACGGCCCGTAGTGACCGCACAGGCCGCGCAGCTGCAGGGCGTGCAGCACCCCGCAGTAGCCGGCGAGCTCGTTGTTGATGTGGAAGATGTGCAGCTCCCAGGTGTCGCCGCGCCACTTGTGCATGGCCTCCCACGCGATCAGCGTGAGGCGCTTGTCGATCGCGGCCTGGGTGATCGCCGGCCCCTGCACGCAGTGCGGCCAGCCCCACACGATCTGTCCCTCGCGGAAGCTCGGGAGGTCGCGCTCGGTCGGCTTCGGCATCAGCACGATGTCGCAGGAGGCCATCAGCTCCTCGCGCGCGCGCAGGCCGGCGAAGCGCTCCGCGCAGGCCTCGTCGGAGACGCCGAAGCGCTCCCCGTAGCCGCGCTCGAGGTAGATGCGCCGACGGAGCGCGGGATCGATGGACTCGAAGTGCTTGGGGTGGATCGGGACGCGGTGCTCGTTCTCCTTAAACGAAGACCCGATCACCCCCATCGTCAATTCGCTCGTGCTCTGCATCCTTGCCTGCTCCTCGCGCCCGCGCGTTCACGCGCGCTGCACCGTAGCGAACAACCCGCCGCGGGGCCAGCGACGGCTCGGGCCCCCGCGCTAAAACTGAAAGTACAAGAACGGGCTCGGCTGCGTCAGCCGCAGCACGCAGAGCACGAACAGCAGCGCCAGCGCGACGGACTTCCAGCGCGTCGCGCCGGGCCGGTGCTCCCACGTGTTCTTGCACGCGAGCGCGATGAACCAGCCGAGCGGGACGAAGACGAGCAGGTAGGACATGCGCCCGACCCCCGACGGGAGGGACGCGATCCCGAGGCCGGCGAGCGCGCGCGCGTACAGGTTCGCGCACAGCCCGAGCAGCTGCGAGGCGTCGATCTCGCCGAGGCCGAACATGCTCTTGAGCACACGTCGCGCCATGTCGAAGTCCTCGGCGCGGAAGAACACCCAGCCGACGATCACCGCGAGCTGTGTCATGAGCCAGGCCACCGTCCAGTGCAGCGCGATCCTCGTGCGCCGCCACAGGTGGTTGATGACGAGCAGCAGGCCGTGCCACAGGCCCCAGACGACGAAGGTCCAGGCCGCGCCGTGCCACAGCCCGCCGAGGAACATCGTGATGACGAGGTTGCGCAGCGTCTTGAGCTGCCCGCCGCGGCTCCCGCCGAGGCTGATGTAGAGGTAGTCGCGCAGCCAGAACGACAGCGTCATGTGCCAGCGCCGCCAGAACTCGGAGATGCTGCGCGACTTGTAGGGCGAGTCGAAGTTCTGCGGGATCGAGAAGCCGAGCAGGTAGCCGAGGCCGACCGCCATGTCGCTGTAGCCCGAGAAGTCGAAGTAGATCTGCAGGGTGTAGCCGAGCATCGCCAGCCACGACATCAGCAGCTCGGTCTGACCGGTCGTCTGCAGCAGCGCGTCGACGTAGGGCGCGACCATGTCGGCGATCAGCAGCTTCTTGCTCAGCCCGAGCACGAAGAACTGGATCCCGAGGTAGGCCGTGGCCGGGCGCAGGCGCCGGGGCAGCGCCCGGAACTGCTCGTGGATGGCGCTGTAGCGGATGATCGGGCCGGCGACGAGCTGGGGGAACATCGCCACGTAGGCGCCGAACGACCAGAAGTCGCGGGCGGGCTCGGCGTCGCCGCGGTAGATGTCGATGGAGTAGCTCATCGACTGGAACGTGTAGAACGAGATGCCGACCGGGAGCGCGAGCTCGAGGAAGGGGCCCAGGCGCGCGCCGCTCGCGACGCCGAGCAGCTCGAGCAGCGCGTTCGCGTTGGCGAGCGCGAAGCTGGCGTACTTGAACACGCAGAGGATCGAGAGGTTGGCGACGATCGAGACGATCAGCCAGCGCCGCTTGCGGCGCTTGTCCGGCGCGACGTGGATCCGCTGCCCGGCGTGGAAGTCGATCACCGTCGACAGCACCATCAGGCCGATGTAGGGCCACGACCAGTAGCCGTAGAACACGTAGCTGGCGAGCATCAGCAGGATCAGCCGCCAGCGCGGCGCCTCCCGCCAGCGCCACCACAGCCACAGCACCAGCGGCAGGAACACGAAGAGGAAGACGTGACTGTTGAACAGCATCGCCCTACCCCTCGCCCGCCGGCTTCGCCTCGACCGTCACGGGCTTCGCGCGCGTCGACGCCTTCGCCTTCGCCTTCGCCTTGGCCTTCGCGTCCCCGCCCCCGTCTCCGCTGTTCGCCTTCGCCTTCGCCTTCGCCTTCGCCCGCCGCTCGCGGGCTTTCTTCTGCTTGGCGCGCGCCTGCTTGAGCCGCTCACGTCGCGCGCGCTCGCGCTCCTTGAGCCGCTCGGCGCGCTCGGCCGCCTTGATGTCGGCGGGCTTCTCGCCCCGCGGCTCGCCGACGGCCGGGCCCAGCAGCGCGTCGATGATCTTGCGCGTGTTCTCGACCCGCGCGTGCGCGCCGTCGTAGAAATTCTCGGGGTCGCCGTCGAACATGTGCACTTCGGACATGTCCTCGAGCGCGAAGCCGTAGCGCTCGCTGTAGCCGCGCAGGAGCGCGAGCACCTGCTCGTGGCGCGCGTCGTAGCCCCGCGCGGCCCGCAGCAGCGCGACGATCTCGGGGTGCAGCGGCGTGATGTAGACGTAGAGCTCGATCTTGTGGGCGGCGCACAGCTCGAGCAGGCGTTCGAAGTAGCGCACGCGCCAGCGCGCGACGCCCGTGTAGCCGTCGAAGCGGCCGAGGTACTTGTCGCGGTCCTCCTCGATCTTCGCCGCCAGGTCGTACTTCCCGCGCCGGATCTTGGCGTCGCGTGACCGCACGATCTCGAAGCCGCGGTCGGTGACGGAGCCCTGGCGCGCGGGCGGGTACTCGCGGAGCGCGTAGCCGATCGAGCGCAGCGAGAGCTGGAGGTTGCGCGCGCTCAGGCTCTCCTTGAGCCCCTCGGCCAGCGCGGGCGCGCGGTCGACCCAGCGCAGCTTGGACGCCAGCGGCAGGACGCCGGCGAGGCGGCTGTCGATGGGCGCGGCGTTGTGGAAGGCCTCGACGTCGACGCCGAGCACCACGCGCTGCGGGCGAAAGCCGCGGTCGAGCATGTGCTTGAGCGCGGCGTAGTAGTCCTCGGGCCGACCGGAGTTGACGCCGAAGTTGAAGGTCTCGCCGCCGAGCCAGTAGGAGACGCGGCCCGGCTCGACCTTGAAGGTCCGCGATGAGCCGAGCACGACGTTGTCGAAGTGCGTGTCCAGCTGCTCGTCGAGGAGCTGGACCTTGCGCGCGCGCACAGGGTTGACGAGCGGGCGCAGCAGCTCGTAGGGGAACACGCCGGTCGGGTTGACGAGCGCGTTGGTCAGCAGCACCGCCGTCAGCGCGGCGCCGCTGAGCCACCCGAACAGGCGCAGGCCGGCGCGCGCGGCCTCGTCGGCCGCGCCGGGCTCCTCGGCGATCGCGTCGCGCTGCTCGTCTGCGGCCATCCCTGGGTCCCTGCTCCCTACTCGACCCGCGACGACTCCGCGGTCCGCTCTGTCGCGGGCTCGACCTCACTACTCGTCCCGGGCGTCGGCTCGCGCGCCGGCGCGCCGCGCTGCTGGAACATCGCGACGACGACCTCCTTGCCGTTGACCGCGAGCTCGAGCACGACGCCGATCGAGGCCACGAGGTATTTGACGAGCACGTTGATGGCGACGAGCACGACGATCGCCTCGGTGCGCACGCCGACGAGCTCGGAGAGCAGGTAGGTCGCGCCCTCGACCCCGCCGACGCCGAACAGCGAGACGGGGATAAAGCGACCGAGTCGTGAGCCCATGCTGATCAGGCCCGACTCCCCCAGCGAGACCTCGGCGATGTCGATGAGCAGCACGTGGTAGCCGAGCAGGATCGCGCCGAAGCCGGCGAAGGAGACGAGCAGCGGGAGCGAGAGCAGCGGCGCGCTGCGCAGCATCTCAGCCGCCTTCTGCGCCATCTTGAGGGTCCCCGAGTAGCGCCGCAGCACCAACGGCACGAGCAGCAGACCGAGCGCCATCCCGACGAGCGCGAGCAGGCCGATCGAGGGCGAGAACGGGATCTTGTCGCGGAAGCGGAACAGCAGCGGCAGAAACAGCATGCAGCAGAGCACGAGCGACAGCACGCCCGAGACCCGGTCGATGACGATCGACGCGGTGGACTCCGTGACCTTGCCCGTCACGGCCGTGAGCCGCAGGACGCGGAGACCCTCGCCGGCGATGCTCGAGGGCAGCCAGATGCTCGCGAACTCGGCGAGCAGCGCGGTCCGAAACAGGTAGCCGAAGCGCGCCTCGGGGAGCCCGAGCTGCTGCCGCGCGATGATCGACCAGCGCAGGCTCATCAGCGCCTGCGAGACGAGCATGAAGACGGCGAACACCGCGACGGCGCCGGGCGACACGCTCGCCAGCAGCTCGCGGAACTCGTCCGGGTCGATCAGCAGCCCGACGCCCGCGAGCAGGAGCACGAACAGCGCGACCTTGGCCGCGGTCGTGAGCACCACGAAGCGCCGGCTCCGTGGCGGGCGCTCGCGCGTCGCCTCCCCGGTCTCGTCAGCCCCCACGCGTTCCTCCCGAGAACTCTTGTGGCGATGCGCGCGTCATGATCGAGAGGAGCTGCGGGCGGGACTGCGCGTCGTGCTCGACGAAGCGACGACGGGTGTACAGCGCGCCCGCTGAGCGGCGGAGCATATCAGACGCGACCCCGCGCGCAGGCGCTCAGGATGGCGAATTCTGCGCCTGATCATCCTCACGGTCCGCTGGAGACAGCTCCTCGTCGGGCACGTCTCCGAACCACTCGGGCGGGATCAGGAACAGGGTGCAGATCGCCGCGTCATAAACGAACGCGATCGGGCCCGCGGTCATGTACACGCCGACGTGGAACAGGATGATCATGACCATCACCGGCAGGTTCAGGCGGCGCTGGAACAGGATCGCGATGGCGAACATCTCGAGGATCACGGCCGAGGTCGACATGAAGAACCACGGCCAACGCAGCGAGTAGTTAAACGGCGTCGCGTAGCCGAACAGCCAGTACACCGGGCTGTCGAAGTACAGCTCGGTGGCGATCTGGTGCAGCATCCCGCCCTGGATCCACACGAAGCCCGCGCGCAGCGGGAACATCTTGGCGACGCCGGCGGCGCAGTAGGTGATCGCGATCCACAGGCCGGCGAGCTCGATCGGCCAGCGGTAGTGCTGGGCCGGCCGCTGGGCGGGCTCGCGACCGCGCCAGCGTCGCCAGAGCGCGTCGAGCGAGTAGCGGTCGGCCAGCGCCGGCGTCAGGCAGAACACCAAGAGGACGAAGTTCCAGTACGGCCAGTCGACGTGGCTCTTGGTGTGCCGGTAGTAGACATCGAACTGCAGGATGAAGCAGATCGTCGCGGTGACCGTCGCGTAGCGCGTGAGCAGGCCGAGCGCCATCGCGCCCGCGGCGACGATCCCGGTCCAGTACAGGTAGGGGAACGCGTGGTGGTAGATGAACTGCTCGACGGGCGTCGGCAGCAGGCTCCACGTCAGCCCGCGGAAGCGCTGCAGGTCCAGCTCGTGCAGGAACATCAGCATCGGCGTGCTGTAGAGCCAGAGCAGCACGCAGGCGAGCAGGATGCGCATCAGCGCGAGCTGCCGCGCCGAGCCCGGCATGTGTAACCGGGTCCAAAGGTCAGGTCCCCACCAGCGCCGGTCGAACATCTCAGTCGACCTCCCCGGCCGCGCTCGACCGCGCCGCGCCCCGCTTGCCCTCGGCGGACGCGGACGCGGGCTCGCCGGTCTCGAGACCGCGCGCGGCCGCGTCGGTCTTGGCCTTCGCCGTGGCCCGCGCACGCTCGGCCCGCGCCTTCGCGCGCTGCTTCCGCTGCTCCCGCTGCGCTCGCTTCTGCTTTCGCAGCTTCTCCCGACGCGCTTTCTCGCGCTTTTGTCGACGGCGCTCCGCGTGCAGGACCACGCGCTCCATGTGCATCCCGTCGGCGTCAAAGCGCAGCGTCATGTCGGCCAGCTGCGGGCGGGGCTCACCGACCTCGTCGGCGAGCCGGACCAGCTCGTCATGGACCTTCTTGTGCCGCGTGTGCCGGATCATGATCAGCGCGGTCTCCCAGTCGGTCTGGATGGCGCCGTGAAACAGCGGGTCGCCGGTCTGCCGGATGCTGAAGGGGCGCAGCTCGCCGTCGAAGTCCTGGACGTAGCGGCTGCGGACCCGCGTGACGTCGGCCCACGGCTTGATGCCGTAGGTGAACATCCCGACGTTGGTCATCGGGTACGCCTCGATCTTGAAGAACACGTAGACGAGCTGCGTCGCCAGCACGAGGCCGATCACGTAGCGAGGGCCGCGGGGGATCGGCGCGCGGTTCAGCGTCCGCAGCCACCCCGGCAGCGCGCGCCCGATCCAGACCACCGCCACCAGCGCCAGCGCCAGCTGAAGCACGAGCTCGATCGTCGAGCGCGCGCCGACGGCGGTGTTGTACGCGCTGGGCAGCGAGCTGGTGAGATCGAGCAGGTTGATCACGAGCGCGGCCTTGCCGACCCCGATCAGCCGGCGCCGCGTTCGCGCGCGCGTGTCGTCAGTGTGCTCGTGTTGCCCCATGAACAGCGTTCGGTTTGGTCACGCGGCTCGCGTGAACGAAGCATAGGCGCTCCGCGTGCCGGCGAGAAGCAATCCCGCCCACAGCCCGCGTGAGGAGTCCAGCACGACCTGACGTCACGTTCGGCGCGGCCGGCGTGCGCGGTCCAACTCGCGCGCTCGTCAACCGGCGGCGGAGCGCGTCAGCCCCCGCTCCGTGGTGAGGTACACGGCGAAGCTGCCGAGCCAGTGCCCGCCCGCGTAGTGCTCATCGGTCACGGCCTCGAGCCCCGCCGCGCGGTGGGTCGTCATGGCCGCGCGCAGCGAGGTCTGGCGAGGATCGTCGGGGGGCAGCCCAGCCGCGACGCCCGCGAGCATCCACGCGCGACTCAGGTTGAGGCCGTCGAGGTGCACGAGCTTGCCGTCGCTGCGATCCGAGGGTCGCTCGGGCGTGAGCCACGCGGCGTCGCCGTCCCCGGGGATCCCGGGCAGCGCGGCGCGCAGCCAGCCGGCGAAGGCCGGGGGCGGGAGCACGCGCCGCATCAGATCGGCGGCCGCCAAGCAGGGCGAGAGGAAGTCGTGACCTGATGGCTCAAAGTTCAGGTTGCAGCCGCGGTCCGAGCCGTACATGCGCGCGGCCTGTCGCCGCAGCAGCGCGGCGGCCGACGGGTCGCGGGCGTCGGCCCAGTCGAGCGCGAGCCCCATGGCGAACGCGGTCTGGCTGTGCTCGCCGACGCGGATCGGCGCCGACAGCCGCGGCAGCCACTCGGTGAGGCGCGCGGCCGCGAGGCGCTCGAGCGGCTCGAGCGTCGCCGACCACGCGCGCGCCTGCGGGTCATCCCACTCGCGCAGCTCGGCCGCGAGCTGCAGCAGCCAGGCGAGCCCGTAGGGGCGCTCAAAGCCGCCGCGCTGCGCCGCGCCGATATAGGCGAGCTCGCCGGCGATGTGCTCCGGCGTGAGGCTGCGAGCGAGGGCCGCCCGCGCCCGCGCGGCGAAGGGCGCGTCGGGGAAGCGCCGTGCGAGCCGCGCGAGGACCCAGTGACCGTGGACCGCGGAGTGCCAGTCGAAGCAGCCGAAGAACGCGGGCGTGAGCTCGTGGGGCGGGCGCGCGTCCTCGGGTCCGGTGAGCACGTGCGCGATCTTGTTGGGGTACTCGCGGTGCACGCAGGCCAGCGCGAGCGCGGCGAAGCGCCCCGCCTCCGCCGCGGTCAGCGTGGGCGCGGGCGCGCGCTGTCGCGGCGTCACCGGCGTGTTCGCGGCCGGGCGCGGCCCGACGGATCGCCCGGCGCTCGCGTGGCAGCCGAGGGCCGCGCTCGCGCCCGTGATGAACGCGATCCAGAGGATCACGCCGGCGCCACGGTCACGCCACGTCGCTCGCCTCGCGCTCCCAAACCGCGTCGCCATTCATGGCCCTATACCACGCGCTACGCGAGAAACTGGGGCACAATCACCACCGGTGACCGGCAGCACGAGAGCCTTACAGAGAGCGGCGGCGGTGACTCGCTGGCTGCTACGCGAGGGTCGCCGCGCGCGAACGATCGAGCCGGTGCTCGTCGGGGCGGTCGAGCAGCTGCGCGCGGTGGAGGTCCCGATCGATCGCCTGTGGGCGGGCACCTTCCTGCTGCACCCCCAGGCTGCCGCGTACGTGTGGGTCTGGTCGCGCGAGCACCCGCGAGCGCTGGACCAGCGCGAGATCTCGTACACGCTGTTCGCGAAGCTCGAGTCGCGCGACTCGCCGCTGCGTCGCCTGCGGTTCGGCGGCGCGCCGGCGCTGCGCGTGCGCTTGCGCGAGCTCGAGGCGCCGCACGAGCTCCGCGACATCGAGGCCCTGCGCGAGCGCGACTTCACCGACTTCTACGCCCACTCGCTGCTGTTTCGCGAGGAGTTCGTCGGCGGCTTCACGTGGTCGACCCAGGCGCCCCGCGGCTTCACGGACGAGGAGATAGAGGTCCTCGAGGAGGTCCTGCCGGCGCTCTCCGCCGTCATCGAGCCGCTCGCGCGCGATCTCGCCACCGCGTCGCTGCTGCGCGCGTACCTGGGGCCCAACGCGAGCGCGCAGGTGCTCTCGGGACAGGTCCGCCGCGGCGACGGGCAGACCATCCGCGCCGCGATCTGGTTCTGCGACATCCGCGGGTTCACGCGGCTGACGGGCTCGCTCGAGCAGCCCGCGCTGCTCAGCCTGCTCAACGACACCTTCGAGGTCATCGTCGAGCAGCTCGCCGCGCGCGGCGGCGAGGTCCTGAAGTTCATGGGCGACGGCGTGCTCGCTATCTTCGCCGAGGACGACCAGGTCGCGCGCGATCACGAGGGCTCGGCGAGGCGCGCGTGCGCGGCCGCCTACCAGGCGACCGAGCAGGTCCTGCTGGGTCTCGCGGCGGTGCACGAGCGACGCCGCGCGGCGGGCCTCCCCGTCGCGCCGATCGGCGTCGGCCTCCACTACGGCGACGTCATGTACGGCAACATCGGCGCGCCCGCGCGGCTCGACTTCACGGTCATCGGGATGGCGGTCAACGTCGCCGCGCGCATCGAGGGTCAGTGCGCGCGCCTGGGCCGCGACGTCCTCGCCTCGGAGCGCTTCGCGTCGCGCTGCGGCGGCCCCTCGACGCGCGTCGACTCGGTGGCGCTCAAGGGCGTCGCGGAGCCGGTTGAGCTGCACGCGCTCGAATTCCCGACGCGAGCCGCGGTCGCGCCCGCGACGTAGTCAGGGGGCCACGAGCGTCGCCCGTCGCCCCCTGTTTTATGATCTTCTATGTCGTCTTCGGACCGTGTCCGCGTGATCGCGCGGGCGCTCAGCCCAAGCCACACTGCTCATCGCAGTTGAAGATCGGGCAGTTGTCGTCGAGCACGCACTGCTGGCACTCCTGATTGGTGCCGGCGCAGAACTGGTCGCACATCTCCTGCGTGGTGCTGGGGTCACAGGCCTGCAGCTTCGAACAGACGTCCGCGCAGTCGATCCCCTCGCTGGGCATCTGACAGCTGCCGACATCCTCGCCGGCCCCCTTCTCGCAGGTCTGCTCGTCGGCGCAGTTGGTGTTGCTCAGGCAGCCGTTCTCGCAGGTGCTGAGCACCTCGTCCGCGCAGTACTGGCCGGCCTGACAATTGACCGCTTGGTCGCCGAACATCCCGCAAGGGGTCACGCCGTTGGCGTCCTCGCCGCCAGAGCCGCCAGACTCGCCGGACTCGCCGGACTCGCCGGACTCGCCGGACTCGCCGGTCCCAGCGCTGGAGTCGGACGCGGTGCCGTCGCCGCCGTCATCGCCACAGGCGACCGGGAACAGGAGCGCGAGGCCCAACGCCGCTACGAGTGAATAGTGAACCGTGTTCATGGGGGCGGCACCGTACGGGAGCCCTCGTCCACGGTCAACGGCTCCAAGAGCCTCGAAGATGGCGAAACACGGCGCTACCGCGCGAAAACAGTGGGCAAAAATACGGCTTGTTCACAGCGCTCCGCGAGATGCGGATCACGAAGAGCGCGATGTGCCCGGCCGCCGGCGCCCGCCGACGTCGAGGCGCGCCGGCGATCGTCACGGCTGGATCGCCGAGCGCGATCGTGCTGCTCAAGAGCTCGCGCTGGATCCACAGCGCCGCCGCCCGACGGCTGTTCACCTGCCCCCATGGACATCCGGCGCCGCGGACGAGCGGCTCACGCGTCGTCGATCGGCGAGCCGAGCGCGATGGTGCGCGTCGCGTCGCGCAGCACGAGCGGCCAGCCGGGCGCGACGACCAGCGGCCGCGCCAGCTCGAGCACGCAGCGATGCGCGGTGCCGGTGCGCACGAAGCCCGGCGCCGGGCGAGCGATCGTGACGTTGACCTCAGATGTCCTTATAAACATATGAAAATTGGTCCGCGGGTGCAGCCCGACGTAGCGACGCTCCCCGAGCTCGGGCGGCAGCGTCTGCAGGCGCGCGGCGATCTTCGTCGTGGTCTTTAAGGCATCTGGCGCGCCGAGCACGAGGCCGCGCCGCAGCCCGCGGTGGCCCTGCAGCCACGGCAGCGCGACCCCGACCAGCTCGCCCGCGCGCGCGCGCGCGACCTCGCGGTGACGCGACCACATCCGCCGGATCGGGTGCCGGAGCGCGCTCGAGCCGGCGCCGCCGAACAGCTCGATCTCCTGCTCGAGCATCAGCGCGCCCCGCTCGAGCCGGCCGAGCGCGACGAGCCCCGCGTCGGGGTGCCCGACGAAGTCCGAGATCGCCATCAGCGGCGGCTCCTGCTGCTCGACGCGCGCGGGCTGCCCCGGGAGCGCGTCGAGGGCCTCGACCAGCCGCCACAGCGGCCGCAGCTCCGGCGCGCGCGTGATCTCGGCGTCATCATCGAGCGCGAGCGCGGCCTGCAGCGCGCTGCCCTGCACCACCTGCAGCCGCTCGTCCTCGTAGCCGCAGCGCTCGAGCAGCGCGCGCGTGTCCGCCTCGACGAGCGCCCGGTACTCGGGATCCGGGACCTCCTCGGCGTGCCCGAGGAACACCACCGCCGCCTCGAGGCCGAGGTGGCGGGCGAGCAGCGCGTGCTCGCGCGTCCCCTCGTCCGGCCCGGACTCGAGATCGACGACGAACAGCGCGGCGTCAGCCTGCGCGATCCCGCTCACCGCGTTCTTCAGATACTCGACGTGCCCGGGGCAGTCGACCAGGGTGTAGGCCCGACGCGCCGAGCGGATCACCGCGTGGCTCAGCTCCACCGACAAGCCGCGCTCGCGCTCACACGTCTGCTGGTCGAGGGCCTCGGGCTCGAGCGGCTCGGCCCAGCCGCGCGTCGCGAGCAGCTGGCAGAGGCTCGCCACCAGCTGGGTCTTGCCGTGATTGACCCCGCCGAGCACGGCGACGACTAGCTGCGGCAGCCCGTCCGCGTCGAGCTCCGGCCCGCGCGCGCCGTCTTCCCGGGGGAGCCCACTTCGAAGCGGCATAGACCCGGAGCATAGCAGCCGCCGACCACCTGCTCGCCGAGCCAGGCGATCGCGCCCCGGCGGCTCGTGTATGCTTCGCCCGTGTCGAGGCTTGCGCGAGCGCGACGATCGAGGCGAGCGCGGCGCTGGTCGCTCGCGCTCGCGCTCCCGCTCGCCGGCTGCGGCCGGACGATGTACGAGCACGATCCGAGCGACGCGAGCGCGACCGACGACGCCGACGACGGGCCGCGCTACAGCCCCGACGACCTCTGCGAGCCCGACGACGCGGGCTGCGAGCACGCGCTGCTGTTCGACGCCGATCGCGACTACGTCGAATTCCTCGACACCAGCGCGCTCGCGGCCATCGACCGCGGGCCGTTCACGCTCGAGCTGTGGTTTCGCGGCCCGCCCGACGATCAGCGCGCCCACCCGCGGCTGCTGACCTCCCTCGACCGCGACGGCGGCCGCGGCCTCGAGATCGGCTTCACCAAAGAGGGCCAGAGCACGCCCGGTTTCTCCATCGAGACCCCAGAGATCAACCTCTTCGTCGGCCGCGACCGGATCGCGCTCGACGGGGGCTGGCACCACCTCGCGCTCCGCCGCGAGGACGGGCGCCTGGACTTGTTCCACGACGGGGTCGTCGTGTACTCGACCGATCTGATCGCGAGCCCGCTCACCGGAGCTCAGCCGCTCTGGCTCGGCCGCGGGGTCGACGAGCCGGACGAGAGCGCCTTCCTCGGCCTGATCGCGGAGCTGCGCCTGTGGTCCGTCGCCCGCGAGGACGCCGAGATCATGGCGCGCTACGACGCGCGGCTCCGGGGCGACGAGCCCGGGCTCGTCGGCTACTGGCCGCTCTCGATCGGCGGCGGCCAGCGAGCGCTCGACCAGGTCGGCGACGCGGCGGGCGTGCTCGGCGGCGATCTTCGCTCCAGCGAGCGCGACCCCAGCTGGGTCTCGCTGCCCGCCCCCTTCATCGACGCCGCGCCGTAGACTGCACCAAGAGACATGTCGCGCCCACCGTCACGCGGCGGCGCAGCCCTTTTACAGCTCGCGCGGCCGCGCGCGGTCGCGGGTTCACGCTCACTCCACGCCGACGCGACCGTGAGCGCCCCGCGTCACTTGCCAACGAAGATCCCGACTGCGAGAATTAGGCGTCTGCGCCCGCGCCGAAGGAGGATGCCGCGATGACCCGACCCATGGCTAGACTCTCCAACACGCTGCTCGCGCTCGCGTCGCTGCTGCTCATCGGCGGGCTGCTCGGCGGCGCCTGTGCCGACCCCTACTCCGCCTGCCGCCTCGATCCGCTGTGCGCGTCCGGAGGCGTCGGCGCGAGCTGTGCGAGCGACCGCGACTGCTTCGACGGGGTGTGCTGCGAGAGCGACAACTGCGGCGGGGGCATGTGCACCTTCGCGTGCGACGACGATCGCGACTGCCCGCCCGAGATGCTCTGCGAGCACAGCACCTGCTTCTTCATCTGCAGCGACGACCGCGACTGCGCCGTCGGCCAGTCCTGCGAGCACGGCAACACCATCTGCGAGTGGGAGGACTGACGCGCGCCCGCGCCCCCTCGCGCGCCGCGTTCACCGCCCCGCCGGCGGGGACCTGCTCGACGCGACAGGTCCGCGGGGGGCTGACGCGCGACCGCGTGCGCTCTCGAGCCTTCGGCGTGGAATCACCGCGCGCCGCGTGGGCGTTGACCGACCGACCCACCCACCCACCGAGGCGCGGTGCGACGCCCAGCCGAGACACCCACAGAGATCCCCACAGGCGCGACGCGCCGATCGACGAACGGACGCGGTAGACTCGCGCGCGTGGTGAGAGCATCGCGCTCAAGCAGACGCCGCGCGCTCGCGCTCGCGCTCGCGCTCGGGTCGACAGGCGCTCGCCTGGCCCGCGCCGACGCGCCGGCGGAGCCACGCCCGTCGCGGACCGCCCAGCTCGCGCTCGCGGACGGACACGCGGCCCGTGTCGAGCTGTACGTCGCGCCCGACGGCGAGCGCGGCTTCGTCACGATCCGCGACTCCTCGCGCGTCTGGACCAGCCCGCTGTACCCGCTGTGGGGGCTCTGGACCGCCGACCTCGACGGCGACGGGATCGACGAGCTCCTCCTCGGCGTCCGCTCGACGACGCGGGGCGGCGACGCGAACGCGCCGAGCCGGACGGTGTGGGTGATGGGCTGGGACGGCCGCGGCCTCTACCCGATCTGGCGCGGCAGCGGGCTCGCGCGCCCGCTGCTCGCGCTGCGGGTGCACACCCCAGACGGGACGCGCCGCGCCGAGCTGCTCGCGCGCGAGCGCGCGTCGGGCAGCGCGCGCGGCTGCGTCGAGACCCTCTACCGCTGGACCGGCTTCGGGTTCCGCGCGCGCGCGCGCCGTCCCGCTACATGTCCCTCAAGCTATGTTCAAACTACAGTCGATCGACCCGCGCGCGCGGGCGCGAAGGAGTGAGCGAATCATGCCCCCGAGAGCCCTCGTCCCCGCAGGCGCGCTGCTGCTGACGCTCACCGCCTGCCAGCCGCAGCCGCAGGTCGCAAGCGGGGGCGCGCCGCGTTCACAGGGAGCGCCGAGCCCCGACGCGTCCGCTGAGGCGACCCCGACCGCCGAGGCGGACCCGCAGCAGCCGGCGCACTCCACCCTCCCGCGCGACCTCCCCGAGGGCGCCGCGCGCCCGCGCTTCAGCCACGACGGCGAGCACCTGACCTTTCACGCCGGTCCCGAGGGCGCGCGCCAGGTCTACGTGCTGACGCTCGCCAGCGGCGAGCTGCAGAACCTGACCAAGGGCGTCGGCGACAACCGCGACCCCGACTTCAGCCCCAACGACGCGCGCAAGACGTATTCAATTGTATTCATTCAGTTTTTTGGACGCTCAGTTTCGCGGTTCCACGGTTATTCCAGTGGCCGAATCGTCTAGCGATCGAGCGAGTCGCTCGCGTCCTCGTGTGGACTCGGCGCGAGGTGTATGTAGACCTGCGTCGTCGACAACTTGGCGAGTCCCGTATCGCCAGTGGGTCTTGAATTTCCCGGGGCCGCTCGCCGTGCGCCGCTCTCCATGCTGTGGATGCGGCCGCCTCGCCTGCAACCGGGACGGGGCACTCCCTAGACCGTCGCCCGGGCGAAGACTTGTTCAAAATCGAGCATCATAGCGACAAACTTCAGCAGCGCGCCGTCCGCGACATCCTACGTGCTGAACCTCGATATTGCGAAAACAGAACCAATTCGTCGAGACAGGCCGTCTCCGTCGCAAGCCAGACACATATGGTACTATCGTACCGACGCATGCTACCTAAATATTTGACCATTTTGCTCCCTCTACTCATTCTAACGAGCTGCAGTGGAGGTGAGGGCGGTACTGACAGCGAGACGGACGGCGAAACTGACGCCGGCGACGCTCCCGCGGTCGACATCGTGGTGAATGACGACGCAACCTGTCTCCTCCCCGGAGACGGCAAGGTGCTCTGCTGGGGTCAACACCCAATCAGCCTCGGACTCGGGGTCGAATACAAGGACACTCATGATCTCGAAGAGTGCCCGTGGATGCCCGAGAACAACCCGCCGAGCTGCGTCTCCGAGCCGACCGAGCTGGCGGTCTCGGATGTAGTCGACGTCGTATCGAACGACTTGTCTTCATGCGCTCGAACCGAGACTGGAGACGTGTACTGTTGGGGGGAGTTCGACGGGGCCGACGGGGTTTCAGGAAATATCAACTACCTCGAGCCCACGCTCGTTCCGGAGCTCGCGGACGCCGAAGCTCTCAGTGTCTCCGGGTCCTTACGTTGTAAACTTGATAGCGGGGGTGCTGTTACATGCTCCGGCTTTAATCTCCGCGGTCAGGTCGGGACCGGCTTCCAGTCGATGGTGGAGACTTGGACACGTGTCGAGGGACTGCCCCCGATCCAAGAGATCGCCGTCGAGCGCGAGCGCGTATGCGCGCTTGATACATCTGGAGGAGTGTGGTGTTGGGGGGACAATCGCGCCGGCCAAGCGGGCGTTGCGGCGGAGGAGAGCGATCTCTGCGTCGCGGATCACGCTTGTGTTGTGCAGCCAGCATTGGTCGCGGGTCTCGAGAACGTCATTGGGCTCGATGTCTCTGACTCGCACTCGTGCGCCCTACGGGACGATGGTGTCGTGCTTTGTTGGGGTGATAACACGTTTGGACAGCTAGGGAACAGCACGTTTGAGTCAACCCATATTCCAACCCCGGTCGAGCTTTTACCTGTCGAGGCCGTCTCTGTTCACGTAGCCAATGAGTACATAACGAGAGCGACGAGCTGCGTGATCGGGAAGGACGAAAAAGTTTATTGTTGGGGGAATTCATCCATCGCGTCGAAGGGGCTGAGTTCTGATCAGCTCGATCCAAGCTGTAGCTGCGTTCCGTCCCCCCGCGAAATCCCCGGGGTTGACGACGTCGTGCGCCTCTCCGTTGGGACGATCCACGCGTGCGCGGTATCCGGAGACGCGGATGAGCAGAGAGCGCTGTGCTGGGGAGTGGACGGTTACCTTCAGCTAGGCTGCGACTCGGGTCTGATTGAGTGCCCGTGACGAGAATCTTCTGTTCACGCGTAAAACACCAAACACGTGTTTACGCTGTCGGAGTTCTCTCAAGCGCGCTTTTTTCGTGCCAATTACTCAACCCTGGCCCCGCGCCGCTCGAGATAATTCACGGCGCGCGTTTGATCGCTATCAGGCCAGTCGTGATCGCGCGGGGCCCATACGCGGACATGATCGTGGGGCTTCGACCTGAACAAGAGCAGGAGGAGGCTAGCATTGGCGACGTTGTTCGTCTCACGCCGGTAATTGTCGACGAGACCGAACCCTTGGCGCTCGATCGGCTGAACGCGGTCTGGATCGCGTGTGATCCTGAGTTATCCTGCCTTGATACGGTTCGGACTATTGAGGAGCTCGCCCCATGCGAAACGAGCGTCACGTCCGCCGGATTCACTTCCTACACGCACGACCCAGGGTGTGTGGTTGGAACCGGGCCCGAGCTGGAGCGCGTGAGGAACGCGAACAACCCGCTGTTCATGATCGCGGGAATGAGCGACGCGGTGGACGCGGAGGCTTGCGTGCGGCTTCTCGAAGGCCCTGGTGACGCATCACAAAGAGACTGCGTCTACGCGTCCGTCCAGACGATCATCGGTCCGGAGTGGCCGCTGGTCGAAGTCTTTGAGGCCAACGAGCTCCCGGTCCAAGTCCCGTCGGAGGAGGTCGCAATTCCACCTCGCCGCCAAGAGCCCAACGCCCATCCAGAATTCGCGTCGTGGTCTGTATTTGTAAACGACTCCCTCGTTCTCGATACATCGCATGGTGACGAGAACCTTCACGTGACCGCCTCGGTCGGTGAGCGGGTACGAATCGGCACCACCATGCGCGCGTTCGATGAGCAGGAGTATTTCGTCGTGAGTGATGAGGACGGAGCGGCTCGGTTCTCACGCGCTAGCGAGCGAATCTCGGTCGAGTGGCTCTCAAGCGAAGCGCTGAGCGCGTTCGAGTCCTCGAGCAACGGTCTCGAGATCGAGTTTACGGTTTTGGAGAGCGGGGACTACGTATTGTACGCTGTCGCTGGCGACGGCCGAGGCGGCGTCGCTGTCGCGTCGTTGGCGATCAACTCTTCATGAAGCGCACGAAGTCTACGAACAATCGCAGGTTCGCGCTTGATCGCCATAAACGCCATGGTCGCTACGCTCTTGCTCGCGGGAGGAGTCGATGAGACGCCGCGTGTGACTCGTGTTGCCGGAGACGACAAGCCGCAGCCCTACATCCTCGGCTTCGTTCGTGCGCGAGGCACACGGGAGCCGGTCGCCGGCGCGACGGTCATCATCACCCACGGTGAGCAGAGTTCGCAGACGACGACGGATGATCAGGGCTTGTTCCAATTACCTGGCGAGGGAGCGGAGGGGTTCATTCGTGTCGTCGTCGTGTGCCCCGGGTTCGTTCGATATGACGCGGCCACGGAGCTCAAGCGCGCTCGTCTCGCCCCGATCGACTTAGAGCCCGATGAGGTTAACGAGTTTCGCACAGTCGTAGCGGCGTCATCCACTCCAGGGAGTCGTAGCTATTCGCTCTCCCAGGAGGAGGCGCGGATGGTCCCTGGCGCCTTGGGCGACCCCCTGCGGGCGCTGCAGATCTACCCGAGCGTCGCCCGCCCGCCGGGCGGGCTTGGGCTCCTCGTTATCCGCGGTGCCTCACCGGACCAAACACAGACCTACTTCGGGGTGCACTCGATTCCCCACGCCTTTCACTACGTGGGTATCTCGAGCACGATCCCGAGCGACGCCATCGGTGGCGTTACGTTGCTCCCGGGGAACGTCCCCGCTCGCTTCGGCAACGCGACAGGCGGTGTCGTCTTGCTCGAGCCGCGGAGGAGCGTGGGGAGCAACACACACGGTCACGCGGAGCTCGGCCTTCACCAAGCGAGCGGCGCGATCTCGGTCCCCGTAAAAAAGGGGCGATTCGTGCTCAACGCGCGACGCGGATTGCTCGACGCGCCGCTGAGCGTGCTAGCGAATTCATCGAACTCGAGCGTCTTGATCCCTCGCTACTTTGACTACCTGACAGCCTTTGAATATCCGCTTCGTGCGCCTGGAACCCTCGTGGTGCGCTGGTTCGGCGCGGGGGATCGACTCAGCGACTCAGAGGAAGTTGTTGTCAACGCGCAGACGCGTCCCCGGTTCACGATGGCGACTGGCTTCCATCGCCTCGATGTCGAGCTGCGCGCGCGCGCGCAACGGTGGCGGTTCCTGTTCGCGCCGAGCGCTCGATTGGACCTCTACTCGACGTCTCGTCCGTCCGCCGAGCTCTCCGATCGTCGCCGGGACGTTGTAGGCCTTCTGAGGTCCGAGGCATCCTATCGGTACGCGCGGGCGGCGACGCTCACCTTTGGATCAGAACTCTCAGTACTCCAGTACAAAACCGAAGGCGGCGCGGAAGTCCAGGGGACCGAGCTATGGGGCGGGCTCTACATGAGCTTGCCCGTCCAACATCGAGGATTCCGCGTCGTTCCCGAGGCACGCGCGAACGTCTACGCGATCGGCGACCGAGCGCGCTTCGTCGTGGATCCGCGCGCGCGCGTTGAATGGTCGCGCGAGCGCTGGAGCGTCTTCGCGGCGGCCGGCTTGGCCTCCCAGCGATTTGTCGCTGCGGACCGCGCTACAGCTTCGCTCTTCTCGTCCAGCTACGCGGTAAACGACGGCGTCATCGTGATCTCGCCGCAGCTTCGACGGTACTTCTATCCGACGACCTCCTACGCGCCCGACCCCGCGACGCTCGAGGTGCTACAGGCGACCCAGCTCAGCGCAGGCGCTCGATTCTCTGACGACCGTATATCCGCGGCGATAACGCCATTTCTCCGTATACAGCCGCGATACCGCAGCGTTACCTCTCCCGTGCCTGACGCCTACGAGGCGCGCGCGCTCGGCGGAGGCGCGGAGCTCTCCGTCAAGATCAACGCGTCCCGGCGGCTCTCCGCGTGGGTTAGCTACGCGCTCTCTGCTGCTGTGCTTGACGTGCGCGACACGCCGTCATCCAAACCGTATCGAATCCCGGCTGATTTTGATCAGCGTCACAACTTTCACGCCGCCGCGAGCTATTTACTGCCGAAGCGGTGGCGAATCGGCGCGCGCTTTCGACTCACTTCGGGGAACCCGTACACGCCGGTCACCGGTGTCGTCTATGATCTCGACGGCACGATTCCGTTGTTTGGTCCGCCTAATTCCGCGAGGACGCGCAGCTTTCATCAACTCGATGTCCGTGTTGAGAAAATGTGGGTGCGGAGCTGCTGCACGATCTCAGCGTATCTCGACATCCAGAATATCTACAATTATCAAAATCCTGAGACTTACATCTACAACTCGGATCTCAGCGCGACCGTCGCAAACACGGGGCTCCCGATCTTGCCGCTCCTCGGGTTGCGCGTAGATTTTTGACCGAGCTTCTGTGCGTCGAAGCTATGGTTCTCGGGGCGCTCGAGCGCGCTCGGCGGCGATGGCCTCGAGCGTCAAGCGCTCGCGCTCTCGTAGTTCCTCGAGCTCCTTCGCGGATCCGCCGTTGCGCTCGACTCGGGCGCGATGAAGGCGTAGCCGCTCAAGCTGGTCTCGGCGAAGCTGCAGCGCCGTTCGCTGGGCCGCCCGAGCGTCGATTGTCTCGTCACGCGGTGGTTGGCGTTCGGAATGAGTCGCGTAGCGGGCCGGAGATTCGGCGGTCGTGGGGGGAGACTCCTCGTCTAGAGGAGTTGTGCCTGAGCAGGCGTTGGTCGCTAGAAGCACGAGAGCAAATGAGCGCGAGAGCCTTGACCGTCGTGGCATTATCGCAGCCCTCCTCCACAGCTCGAGAGCTGCGCGTCCGTTGATTCCCGAACGATGATCGACTCAAAGTCCACGACCTCGATCATTCGCGCCTCGAGCTCCTCAACCGGGATGGGTGTGATGAGCGTGTCGAAGCCCTCGCCGCCCTCGAGGAGTTCGCCCGGCGCATACTCACACGCGTGCCGGACTACGACGGTGTCGTCGCCGGGCCCAGCGAAGACCGCGTCACCGCCGGCCCCTGGCACGAGTCGGTCGTCCCCCTCGCCGCCGATGAGGATGTCATCCCCTGCTCCGCCGACGAGGTAATCAGCGCCCGAGCCTCCGTCGAGATAGTCGAAGCCCTCGTCGCCGAAGGCCTTGTCTCCTCCGGATCCACAGACCACAGTGTCGTGAGAGGTTGAACCGAGGACGAGATCTGCGCCTGCGGTGCCGACGGCGAGTTCGGCGTGCTCATCTTCGAGTACGAGCCTCGTGGTGTCCTCACACGTGGTCTCTCCGACCGTGATCGTTTGATACGCGACGCCCACGTTGCCTTCGTTGTCGGTCGCGCGCCAGCGAACGCTCGAGACGCCGAGCGGAGCGGCAATAATCGGATCATCAACGTCAATGGCGACTGGAAACGCGAGCTTCTCGCCGTTGATAGCCACAATATCGGCCTCAACCACGCGGCCGGCGTCATCGCCGCAAATGTCGGTGATGGTTGGCGTGTCAAGGTGAACTCGGCGCTCCTGTGAATCACAGATCGAAGTTTCGATGTCGGTGACGGAAATAACCGGCGGCGAACGATCGACGCTGCAGTCTGGAGTTGTAGGATCGGAGTCCGCACCGTCAACGCTGCCGTCGCCGTCACAATCACGGTCAAGGTAGCAGGGACGCCCGTCGCCATCGGGGTCATCGGTGGGAGCGCCGTCAGGGCCGTGGTCATCACTGTCCGGGATTTCGTCGTTATCCGAGTCAAGGTCACAGGCGTTCGGGATCCCGTCGCCGTCTGTATCATCGAACCCCTCGACGGAATCGGACAGACCGTCGCCGTCGCAGTCCTTATCGGGCGCAGACGTGAGGTCAAGATCTGTGACGACGAAGCTCGTCGCGGCTTGTCGCACAAATTTTGGGGGCCTCCCCTGCGCGCGAATGGACTCTAGGGTCGACCATTCGCCGGGGTGGAAGTGGGTCTCTTCATCGGAGCGGCACTCGGCGACGACTCGATAATAGCCAGGTCCGTTGGGCTCCACGAATGTCCCCTTCGCCTGCATCATGTCAGCGTCTAGCTCGAGCGGAACATCAATCCTCGATCCATCCGGGCGCTCAACGTACGCTTGATACTTCGCCCCGTGCCCTAGCCGGTTCCCGTAGTAGCCTCGGACGGAAATCTCGACGGGCGTCGGGAACGGCTTTGTGTGAGTGACGACCGCCCTAGACGTGGAGACTGTACAGTCGGGGAGCGGGTTCTCTGCGTGCACTACGACATAGCCCTTTTGGTCGTAGAGCCCCTTCGCCGAGAACTCTAGCGACCAGTCACCTGCCGACGGCTCCATGACGCGAATGACGCGGGAGAGCGGCGTGGATGAGACCGCGACATCCGTTTCCTCAACCACGAGCCCGTCGGGGCCGCGGAGCACGAAGCCGGGGTTCCAAAGAGGATCGACCTGATCACGCGCCGAAATCGTCACGTTCAATCGCTCTGCGCCCGCTTCGAGGGGGAAAGAGACGACATCAACCTTGGGCAGGGGCGCCTCGCTCTGCAATCCAAGCCCACCTACCCCGTGAGAGGTGGGGATGACGTGCTCACCGCGCGCCGCGACGACCGTCCGCGCGCGAATCACCGCTTCGCTACGATGTCGAGCGTAGAGTTCCGCGATCTGGGGAATCACTTGATCCTCGTCAGGCGCCGGGAACATCATGCCGCCTGATGCTCCCGAGATCGGCGCGAAGAACTCGCCCATCTCGAGGTTTGGACCAACTGGCAGCGTGTATACGGGCCTATTATTGGTCTTGAGACAAGCCAACGCCGCGTCGATCGCCTGCTCAGAGGTCTGAGGCATATTCATGTCATCCAGCTCATCCCAGACCGTCTCGACACCGTCCGAGACGATCACGACAGCCTGCGTCGGGCCGCCGGTCGGTCCCTGCTCGTTGTCAAGATCGTCGCAGATCGTGCTGAGCGTCGTGGAGAGCGAGGTAAGACCGCCTGGTACAATGCCGTCGATTTCGTCGTCGACGTCAGCCTTGAGGTGAGCGCCAGGGGTCATCATGGTTGAGATCGGCTGATACCCGTTTGGCGCGAGCAACTGCTGGACTGTGTCGTTATACTGGTAAAGGCCAACCTCGATCGTGGAGTCCTTCCACAGGTCGGTGACCGTTTTCGAGCCGTTCTTGGCCCACTCCATTCGCCTTCGCTTGGTACCCAGGTAATCCTGCTCCGCCGTCATGCTCTGCGAGCGGTCGATCACGAGCGCGACTTGTTCAACGCCCCCGATGAGCTGCCAGTTTGGCTCGGCGAAGCAGGACATATCCGGATCCGGAATCGGAGCGACCACGGGGTAGCTCGCGTTCGTCCAAGGAAAGACGGTCGTGATATCGTAAGGAATGTCTGCTCGATAATGCGCACGCCCCCAATCGTCGAGAATTATGTCGAGGGGATCGGGGTTCATAAGCTCTTGGTTGGCCCCAACAGATCGTCTCGCGTCGGATCCCTCCCACCGCTGGGTGCTTGAGTTCCACAGCTCAAGGCAGCGGTTGTAATCCTCGTTCATCGGGTCGAACCAATCAAGATAACCGATCTGATGCGCTTTTTGTCCGTTGAAGTTAACGTAGATCCCGACGTCATCGTCCTCGTCGCCAGCTGACGAAACGCCTGGCAGGTGTGCCGACAGGTAGCGCTTGCACTCTCCCGCCCGGCAGACCAGGCCACTGTTTACACCCACACCACCGGGGCCACGGAGGCCGGCACAGTCCGAATCTGCGACGCACGTTGGAACAGAGCAGAGGCCCAGCGGGTTGCCTGGAATAAGGCTCGCGTCGCATGTTTGGGTCGCACCCGGGCACATCGGCGTGTTCGGATCACAACGGACAGCAGGGTAGATGTACGAGCTGTCGTAGACGTGCTCGAGCGACAGCGCCATCGAGATGTCAGTGGTTGTGTTCTCTCCCGTCTTGAGGCCTATGATGTCAACGGTGGGGTTTGTGTTCAGCCAGTCTTGGTAGGAGAGGTTGTCCACTGAGATGATCGGCGAGAGCGTATTGGTGCATGATGCCGGGTTGAGCGGATCCGAGCAGGTCCCCGCGTTGTCGAACTCGATCGTGAATTCTTCAATTATACGGAACTCGTCATCACCGCCTCCGAAGTCTCCGGCGTTCATACCGATATAAAACTGCCACTCTGTCGAGGAGAGTTGGTCGGCGACGACGCTTATGTAGTGCTCCGCCCCCTCGTGCAAGGTGGAAATTTCTCGTTGGCTATCGTCGAGCACTCCAAAGCGCGCGCGGTCCCCGATAGTACGGCCGTCCGCCATCACGACTCCCGGCTGATTAGGGAGGATAACCTTCCAGTCAGCGCTATCTTCTACTTCCTGGATTGTTGCGCCCGACCCGATGTCCGCTGGAATATCTCGACTGCAGAATCCAGCTGGCAGGCAAGTTTGCGTCGCATCCGCGCAGGGGTTCATTGCGCTGCATGATGTCGTTGGCCCAGGGAGGTGGGCCGCGATCACGAGAGTTCCACCGTCGCTGAGACGCTCTGTTGGGCAGGTGTTATCACCGTAGAGGGCGTCAACATTGCCCGGCGTGCTGAGCTCTGTACCGATCGCGTCGGCAACAGGGTTCGTGAGGGGATCTGGCCATATGCAGTCGTTGACGGGGACCATCGCGTTCGTGGGACAGTCAGCGCTGGTTATGCAGAGCTGCGGGGCGGTATTCGCAACTAGGGAAGATTGGCATCGGACGTTACGGCCGCCGCTCTGCATTATTGAGTCGTTAAATGCGTCCGGAAAATCGATGCCGATCCCGATCCCGCGAGCTTGATTGAAACGGCGCTGTTCATCATACTGATCGACGAGCCCAAAGAGGAGATGCGAGAGTTCGTGCGCGTACGTCAACGACGAGTTGTCATGGGCGAGGATGCAGTGAAGGTCGTTGCCAGAGTCTAGCGGCCCCCCTGAACAGCTTGGCCGACCGATGAGGCCCGCAGGTAGAATCCAGATATCGGAGGCTGGTTGATCTGTAGGGTTCGTCCGGAAACGGACCGTGTCGATAATGACGCCGCCATCGGTGATGTCGCAGAGGAAGACGGACGCTTGCCAAAGCGTTTTTTGAAGTCGTTCGCGCTCATCTTGTGTCGTTGGGTACGAGAGGAAAGCGTCGACCGTTACATTTCTGGTATTTGGGCTGACGTCACCGGCGTAGGCAGAGCCGGGCACGAAAGTCGCCAATGCGACAAATCCGAAGAATGCGAGCCGGTTCACCTTGGCCATGCAGAGATGTTATACGCCAGCGCGCTTTGCACAAGGGATATAATCGAGCGTTCTGTGCCTTGCGCCGGAAGAATCTTTAAGGCTTCCGCGTCGAAGTTTGATGACTCGGCTTGAGTCGTAGCAGTTTGTTTATGAAGAGACCGATGGCGCGAATACGAGCATGTATAACCGCAAGAAAACTCACGTGCACCACTTAGATCTTATGCCCATTTGGCGCATGCTTGCCTGCGGTTGAAAATGTAGCTAGGTTCTGAGTCGGTCGATCACGAGGTAAAGATGAAGGCACGACGTTCCAATGATTATACAGTTAGGAGACCACGCTGGCTCCTGTGTCTCTTGCCCACGACATTACTCTGTGCGGGCCTCCTTTCTTGTGGGGATGACGAGGCGATGACGACCGCTGGCGGTGATGGGGAGCCTGATCAGTACCAATGCGTCAACGCTGGCGGCAATTACTACTACGTCCTTCAAGCCGCGCCATCGGATGAAGAGTTTGCATGTGAGACCGTAAAGGTAGTCGCTGAAGATTTTCAGGTTTGCGTTCCCGACAACGCTTCAGAATTGAGTGCGGTGGCGGAGTGCATTCTCGAGTGTAAATCAAGACATGAAGCAGCCTCCGATGAACTCTCGGATTGTGAAAAGACATGGGAGGTGATGAGCCTCGGGTCGTGCGAGTACTCGGGTACGACAGGAGGCTCTACGAGCGGCTCTACAAGTGGCTCTACAGGCGGCTCTACGGGTGGCGACCCGTGCTAGGCGTCGGTGATACCAGCCACAGGCTCGAGAGAAACGTCAAGGACGCCATCCAACGCGACGAGGCCCGTGCGAAGTCGCTAGGTCTGGAGTGTCGATCGAGGTATCCGAGCAGCCGCGCCCTAAAACGCCGAGCCAATTGCGAACATCTCGGCGCTCTCAAGCGAGTTCGGGATAAGTCGCAAGGCCGCCTACAAATGGATTCGGCGATTCAAGGAGAGGAGCTGGTCAGGTTGCTCCGGGAGTTCAGGCTGTAAGCCGGTCCCTGTTACACGCGCGGAAGGGCCCGGCTCCGTGGAACGTTCCACCAGCGCTCCAGGGACGACGCCGAGTTCTACGGTTTGACGCGAGCTGCGACGACGAAGGCGACCCCCAGAGAACCGCCGCTGCGTGACGAGAGCGCGTGCTGTGAGGCATTTGGCGGGTTTCCGGGGGTTCTCGCGTGGACTTCAGCCCCGACGACGCGCGCGTCGTGTTCTCCTCCAAGCGCGAGGGCTCCCGCGGCTTCGACATCTACGTCTCCGACGGCACCGGCGGCGGCGGGGCCGAGCGCGTGACGAGCTTCCCCGGCGACGAGACCGGCCCGGTCTTCAGCCCGCTGCGCTACGCATTCTACGCCGTGCAGACCGACAGCTGCACCGACTCGGGGGCCTCGGGCAGGCAGCTCGACGGCTACGAGAAGGTCGCGTTCACGCGCGCGCAGCCCGACGGCGGCGGCGAGGAGGTGTGGTTCGCGTCGATCAAGCCGGTCCGCGAAGACGACGTGAAGTCCGGCTGGCGCGCGCCCGAGTCGCTCTCGGAGCACGGCTACCACGCGCAGCGTCTCTCGGCCGCCGGCGCGAGCTGCCGCGCGCCGCAGTGGTCCGGCGACGGCCTGAGCCTCGTTTGGATGTGCGAAGAGACAGGCGGTGCGGCGATCTACGACGGCGACGCGCGCTGGGATCAGTCCTTCGCGGCCGCGCTCGCGGCGATCGGCGTCACGGAGGGCGACGGCGACGGCCCGGGCGACGCGCGGCGCTGCGAAGATGTCCCCTCGAGCTGGTCGCGCGACGCCTGCCTCAAGGGCCTCACGCGCCGCTACGTGCGGCACGACGGGCGACGCGGCGCGGCGCCCGATCCCTCGCTGCGGCACGTCGCGGTCTCGAACAACCAGATCGAGCTCGTCGCCGAGACCGCCGCGGGCGCGGTCCACCGTCGCCGCGATCGCGTGGACGCGCCCTTCGCCGCGCTCCCGCTGCCCGAGAGCCACGCCCTGCCCCGCAACATCGTGTGGTCGCCGACGGGGAGGCAGGTCGCTTACGACGCCGAGCTCGACGGGCGCCGGACGATCGCGCTGGCCGACACGGCGCTCTACCTGCAGGAGGTGAAGAACCTCCGCGACTTCCCCGAGCTGTGGCGCGCGCGCGAGTCCGCGCTGCTGCAGAACAACCGCTTCGTCGCGCGCGCGGGCAAGGAGAAGGAGTTCTACGTGCTCTACGAGAAGCTCCGCTACCGGCGGCGGCCGATGTTCGTGACCGCCGACGCCGCGCTGCAGGCCTTTCGCGACGAATTCCAGAGCGTGCTGCAGAAAGCCGAGCGCGACGCCGCCGAGCGCCTCGCCGAGATGAGCCAGGCGCTCATGAAGGCCTACGCCGCGCGCCTCGAGGGCAGCCAGTCCGCCGACGATCGCTACTACGCGGTGCTGTTCGCCAGCGCCTGGGTCCCGCTCGCGGCGATGCAGCGGGTCAAGCAGCCGACGTTCGACGACCACATGGAGGCCGCGTTCGGCGACGGCGGCGGGGACGACTACCGCGCGCTGATGAAGCCGCCGCTCGAGCGACTGCCCGCGCAGCTGCCCGCGGTCCTCGAGCAGGTCCCCAGCGCGATCCGGCCGCGGGTCAAGGAGCTCGTCACCGCGATGCTCAAGCACGAGGGCGCCGGCACGCTCCCAGTGCCGGGGCGCGACAAGCCCTACCGCGTCGACTGGACGCAGTTCCGCCCGCGCGGCGCCTACGCGGACAGCGAGCTCGCGGCGTACTTCCTGGCGATGAGCTGGTTCGCCAACACGCCGCTGCCCTTCAGCGCGTCGCTACCTGACTTTTTGGACATCATGGAGCGCACGCCGCTCAGGGCCGGCACGGCGCGCGACGCCTGGTCGCGGGTCGACACCGTGGTCGGCGCGTTCATGGGGCGGCCGGTCGACGCGACCCTCGAGCACCTCAAGACCGTGCGCGATGAGGACCGCGCGGCCTGGGCCGACTTCGCGCGCAACGCCGAGAAGATCGCCGCGCGCCTCGAGGAGCTGCGCGGGCCCATGCCGCTGCGCGACCTCGAGGCCGCCGAGTCGGGGGCCGGCGGCGCGCGCCTCAAGATCACGCTGTTCCCCAAGCGCGTCGGCCTCGACACGACCTTCTTCCGCAGCCTCGTGCACCCGGACGTCGAGGGCCGCGGCGTGCCCTCCTCGCTCGACGTGATGGCGACGCTCGGGAGCGAGCGGGCCGGCGCGCACGCGCGCGCGGCCGTCAAGGACGAGGTCTTCGCCGCCGCCTACAACCAAGCGCTCGACGAGCTCGTCGGCGAGCACGCGCGCGGCCTCGCCACCACCGACCTCTACCACGCGTGGCTCGCCGCGCTCGTGGCCCTGACCCGCGGCCACGGGCTGCCCGACGACTCGCTGCTGCGCTTCGCCAAGACGCCCGCGTGGCGCGATCGCCTGCTGTCCTCCGCGCTCGCGGGCTACGCCGAGCTCAAGCACAGCGCGGTGCTCTACAACATGCAGGACATGGGCGTGGAGTGCGACAGCGACTCGCCGGTCTACGTGCTGATCGAGCAGCCGATCCTGCCGACGCCGCGCGGCTACGTCGACCCGACGCCCGAATTCTTCGACGCGCTCGCGGGGCTCGCCGACCGGGTCTACCGCGACGTCCACGGCGACCCCGAGGGGCCGTCTGTGCCCTACTACGGCGACCGCGGCGGGGACGGGGACGGCGTCCTCAACGCCCGCAGCTTCGCGCGCGACCTCGCCAAGATCGCGCGCAAAGAGGTCCGGGGCGAGGCGCTCGACGACGCGGACGTCGCCTGGATCCACGGGGTCGGCGGGCGCCTCGAGGCGCTGCTCTTGACCATGGAGAAGACCAAGTACAGCGTCGCCGCGAGCCCCGAGACCCGCACCGAGCGCGGCGTCGCGCTCGTGACCGACATCCACACCAACATCACGCGCCGCCAGGTCCTCGAGGTCGGCGTCGGTCGGCTGCTCGACCTGTGGGTCGCGGTCCCGCGGCCGGTCGGCGAGGAGCTGACCCAGGGCGGGCTGTTCTCCTTCTACGAGTTCACGCACCCGATGGACGAGCGCATGACCGACGCCGAGTGGCACGAGCAGCTCGAGCGCGGCGACGCCCCGCCGCTGCCGCGCTGGACCGCGTCGTTTGTCGAGGCGCCGTAGCGCCGCGACGAGCCGCGCTGTGATAAAGTCCGGCCGTGCATCAGTGTCACCGTTGCGACCGTCACATCGCCACTAGCGAGTCCCAGTGCCCGTTCTGCGGCGCCGCGCAGCGCTCGACCAGCGCGTCCGCGACGCTCGCGCTCTGCCTCGGCACCGCGCTCAGCCTCGGCGCGGTCAGCTGCGGCGACTCGGTCGACGACACGACCGCGACCACGGCCTCCTCGGAGTCCGAGACCTCGACGACCGCGGGTGAGTCCGCGAGCTCGTCGACGACCGCGGGCACCTCCACGGGCACCTCGTCGACGGGGACGACCACCGGGACCTCGGACTCGTCCTCGACCAGCACGAACCCTGATCCGACCTCGACCGCGGTCTCGGCCTACGGCGGCCCCAGCTACTCCAGCGACTACTCCGGCTCCGGGAACGACTGGGTCCCCTCGCCCGAGGACGAGGAAGGCGCGAGCGAGCCCGCGCCGGCGCCCGCGCCCACCCCGACGCCGAAGCCCACGGACGCGCCCTTCGCCAAGGGCGAGCACTAGCCTGCGCGGGTGAGCACAACCGCGCGCGTTCACGCGCGCGGGCGACCTGCCCCAAAGGGCTCCTCGACGCGAGACGTCCGCGCCTCGTCGATCTGCACCGGCCCGTGCTCGGCGCGCGCGGCCGGATCGATGTGCTCGCGGATCAGGCGGTAGCGCCCCATGTCGAAGCCCCGGCTCGCGCCCGCGTCGGGGCCCGCGACGTGCTCGATCCGCTCGCGCAGGCCCTCGCGCGCCAGCTCGAGCGCGCGGTGGTGGCAGAACGGGTTGTTCCCAGGGCGTCCGAGCAGCGACTCGGTGGCCGCGGTGCAGCCCGCCATGCAGGTCTTGGCGTAGTAGCAGCCGCGGCAGTAGCCCCACAGGTCGTCGAGCGTGCGCCGACGGACGTAGGTCATCCCGTAGCTCTCGGTCCACAGCTTGGCGAGCCCGTGCTCGCGCCAGCTGCCGCCGACGTTCGCGGGCCCGCCGAGGCTCGGGCAGCTCTTGATCGCGCCGTGGCTCTCGATCCCGATGGTCGTCACGCCGGCGACGCAGCCGCGCCAAAACCCCCCCACGTGCTCACGCAGCCGGCCCTCGAGCGGCCCGAAGTAGCCGAGGCTGTTGGCCGGGAAGATCCGGACGCCCAGCTGCTTACAGCGCGTCATGATCCGGTCGAGCGAGTCGAACAGCTCGATCATTCGATATGGCTGAAGCACCAGGTCCGGGTGGTCCGTCGCGTTGCCGTGCGCGACCGTGAGCTGCAGCTGCCACGAGTGGATCCCCGCCGGCGCGAGCCGCTCGAGCAGCGGCTCGAGCTCGCCCAGGGTCCGGCTGTTGATCTGCGTGTTGCAGGCCACCGGCAGGCCGACCGCGCGCAGCTCTTCGAGCGCCTGAAACGCCCGCCGCCAGCTGTTCGGCATCCCGCGCAGCTCGTCGTGGGTCCGCTCGAGGCCGTCGATCGACAGGGTCACCGACATGACCCCCGCCTCCGCCATCGCCTCGACGCGCGCGCGCGAGAGGTTGTAGCCCCCCGTCGTCAGCACGCAGGCCATGCCGGCCTCTCGGATCGCGCGGATGATCAGGATGAAGTCGTTGCGCAGGTACGACTCGCCGCCGATCAGCACGACCTCGCCGACCCCGAGCGCCTTGAGCTCGCGGATGATCTGGAAGCACTCCTCGGTCGTCAGCTCGCGCGGTCGGGCGCGCCCGGCTCGCGGCCCGCAGTGCCGGCACTTCTGATCGCAGGCGAGCGTCAGTTCCCAGATCGCCCAGCTCGGCGTGGGCGCGCTCGTCAGCGCCGAGGCAGGGACGGTGCGGGTGCCCGGCTCGGGGAGCGAGTCGACGATAGGGAGCCGGCGCCGGACGTCTTCGAGACCCATATCGAGCCCACTCTACCCCGCGCGCTACCCCGCGTCGCGCGGCACCCAGACGCCGTGGTAGGTCGTGGGGATGTGGTGGTCGAACCACGCCGTGGCGACCGGCCCCGCGGCGAGGTTCATCGCGTCGAGCACGCTGACGCCGCTTTGGTGGGTCTCGGCGTCGTAGATCAGCGTGAGCACGTGGGCGTCGCCCTCGCGCGTCGAGCCCGGCCGGGGCACCACCACCGGCTCCGAGGCCCAGCGCGTCGCGGGCAGCGACCATCTGTCCTCGGTGCCATCTTCGTGATCGAGCCGGAGGATCGCCTGGGGGGGCCCCGGCGCCTGCATCCACGTGTAGCGCCAGCGCGCGCCCGCGCGCCGCGGGTCGACCTGCGGGAACTCGCAGCTCTCGCCCAGCAGCGCGCGCGTCTCGAAGGACTCGCGCGCGGGATCGACGATCGCGCGGTGCAGCCGCGACTGCACCGTGACCTCCGCCTGCTGGCCGAGCGCGCGCAGGATCCCGAGATCGGGGTAGCGCACGTAGTCGACCGCGATCGTCCCGTCGCCGCGCTCGAACGCGTTGGCGAAGTGGAACTGAAAGAAGGGGTCGACGGTGAAGCGCCGCGGGCGGTCCAGGTCGTTGAGGGGGACCACGACGATCTCCGTGCCCAGCTCCGGCCGCCACGCGAACAGCTGCTCGAGGTGACCCAGCTGGAGCAGCGCCCGGAGCACGCGCACGCGCGCGGGTGAGACGAAGAACACCAGATGGCGCTCGGTCGCGATGAAGTCGTGAAGCATCACCGGCGCCTTCAGCGGCACGCTCGCCAGGCGTCTGGCGGGCCCCCGCGTCGGCAGCTCGAACAGGTCGATGAAGCTCTCGCGCGAGTACCGGGCCCCGAAGTGAAACTGGGTGTTGAGCGAGGCGACCGCGTGCGGGTGTGCCGACATGGCCGAAGGGACCACTCCGCCGAAGTCGGTCGCGCCGATCGTCGTGAGCGTCTCGGGGTCGAACTCGGTCGCCAGGTCGACCTCGAACAGCGCGAACAGGCGCTCCTGCCAGCGCAGGACGCTCGTGTTCGCGGCGTTCTTGCGCCGCCCGCGGAGCGCGTTGAGGATCCGGTGGCGCCACGGCAGCCGCAGCCCGTAGAGCATGCGCCCGGCCGCTCGCTCCTCTCGCAGGCCCTCGCTCTCGATCAGGCGCAGCGCGCCCTCGGCCCGCCCGCCCGCGATCCGCACCGCCGAGATCGCGCCGTCGGCCTCGAAGGGGTGCGTGTAGTCGACCCCGAACAGCGAGGTCAACGACGGCCCGTTGCGGTACAGCGTCCCGCGCAGCTCCGGCGGCAGCGCGCCCTCGACTCGCATGGCCTCAAAGCCATGCTCTCGCGTCAGGCTCTCGTAGCGACGGCGGCCGTCGGGCGGACGCGCGCGATTCGGGCTGGGGGCGGACTGCTGCGCGGCGACCATACGGCGACGATGGTAGCAGTCACCCCGGCAAGAGCGGGCGCGCGCGCGCGGCCATCAACGTGACCAGCAGCAGCAGCAGGCTCGCCGACGCGGCGACGAGCCACCCCGGCGCCGGCCCGACGCCCGCCGCGACCAGCACCGGCGCGCCGCTGAGCGAGAGCTTGAGCCACCACGCCGCGTACAGGGTCGCGAACAGCCAGATGTAGTTGCGCTGGATCCGGACCGCGAGCGCGTCGAACAGCCCCAGCGGCGAGCGCGGATTCATCAGGCTGTCGCTGAGCTGCTCGGCCCAGCGCGCCGGCTCGGCGTGCCCCAGCGCGGTAGCGAGGAATCCCTGCTCGAGCAGCCGGACGCGGTAGCGGATGAGCTCGAGGTCCTGCATGCGACGCGCCTCCAGCAGCGCGAAGACCGTGGTGAGGACGAAGGGCAGCGCCATCAGGACGTGCGGCACGGACTCTTTGCCGAGCGTGAAGGTCGTCACCGCGACCGTCGCGCCCAGCGCCCAGTTCGACGTCGTGTCGAGGCGAATGCGGTAGGTCGTCATCCGCTGGAGCTCGCCGCGGTAGAGGTGAATCAGGGTCGATCTGTCGAGCTTCTCGAGGCCCATCGGTCGCGTCCTTCCCCACGCGCTGGGATATCAAAGCAAGTCTGGGGCCACGTCGCCGGGTTCCCCGGCGTGTTGTACGCGACCGCCCGCGGTCCACATTGTCGCAAAGCGTCGCTACACAGAT
Source organism: Polyangia bacterium (assembly GCA_030430565.1). Lineage (GTDB taxonomy): Bacteria > Myxococcota_A > Polyangia > Nannocystales > Nannocystaceae > JACKDW01. The sequence continues at coordinate 230,088 of JAUIKS010000016.1, read as the reverse complement.
TCAACACTCACGCCTACACCACGCTCGAGCGCCGGGCCGCTGCTTAATGCTCGCGCGCCCCCATGAGCTTCGTCGCTGCGCGAGCGCGTGGTTTCGGACGAACGGGCTACTCCGTGAAGCCGTCCGGACACGGCAGCGCGACCGGGGCCGGCGGGTTGCACATCACGCCCGGCGGGCACTTCGGCGCGGCGTACTCGAACGCGCAGGCTCCCCCGTCGCGGTAGCGCACCAACCGACCCGAGGCGGCGGGTCCGCCCTCCTCCAGCGTGACGCCCTCGCACTTCAGCTTCCACGGCGGCGGCGGGTTGCAGCGCTCGTCCGGGTCGCAGTCGTCCTCTAAGGCGAACGAGCACAGCGCTGGGCCGAGCTTGCGCAGCTGACCCGGCTCAGCCTGGGCGTACTGGAACAACCCCGCGTCCCCGTCCGCCGCGCCCCCGTCCGCGCTCGCCGTCGCCGCGCCCTTCGTATCCTGCTTCGCGTCCGCGCGCTCCGGTTGGCTCCCGCTGTTGTTCTCCGGCATCGGCGGGTTCCCGAGGGGACGAGGCTCGGTCGAGCTGGTGCACCCGCCCCCCGCCGCGATCGTAACGAGAAAGGGCAGCGCCAACGACCGGGTCTTGTGCAGCGTTCGAGCCATAGCGACGCCGATTGTACGATCGACGCGCGCCCCTCGTCCGCGCGGACGCGGCGCGCGTTCGAGCGTCGCCGAAATTTCTCCGCAGCGGCGTGTAACGCCCGCGGCGCAGCGACGGCGGCGAGCGGCTCTACACCGAGCGAGGTCTTCTACGAGCAGGCCGAGAGCTTCATCGAGTGGGTCGAGCTCGTCGCGTAGCCGCTCACGCGTCCGGACCCGTCACCGCGCACAGCTCGCTGCGCACGAGGAAGCGAAGCCCGCGCGGCGCCTCCAGCGAGAAGCCGCTGCCGCGCCCCCGCACGACGTCGATGATGAGCCGCGTGTGTCGCCAGCGCTCCCACTGCGCGCGGCCGATGTAAAACGGCGCCCCGTCGAGCTCGCCCAGCAGCACGTCGGCGGGGCCCGTCAAGAGCTCGCCCGCGGGGAAGCACATCGGCGCGCTGCCGTCGCAGCACCCACCTGACTGATGAAACATGACGGGCCCGTGCTCCGCTCGGAGCGCGCGGATCAGCGCCACCGCCGCGGGCGTGGCGGTGACCGTAGGCGCGGCGCGCTCACTACCTGACTCAGCGGCCATAATTAGAAGAAGCCGAGCTCGCGCTCGTCGTAGCTGACGAGCACGTTCTTGGTCTGCTGGTAGTGCGCCAGCATCATCTTGTGGGTCTCGCGCCCGATGCCGGACTGCTTGTAGCCGCCGAACGACGCGTGCGCCGGGTAGGCGTGGTAGCAGTTCGTCCACACGCGACCCGCCTCGATCGCGCGCGCGGCCCGGTAGGCGGTGTTGACGTCGCGCGACCAGACCCCGGCGCCGAGGCCGTAGAGCGTGTCGTTGCTGAGCGCGATCGCCTGCTCGAGCCCCGCGAAGCGCGTGCAGCTCACGACCGGACCGAAGATCTCCTCCTGGAACACGCGCATCTTGTTGTGCCCCTCGAAGATCGTGGGCCGGACGTAGTAGCCGCCCGCGAGCGACCCCGAGAGCTCCGCACGGCCGCCGCCGGTCAGGACCTTCGCGCCCTCGGCCTCGCCGATGCTGATGTAGCTCAGGATCTTCTCGAGCTGATCGTTGCTGGCCTGGGCGCCCATCATGGTCTCGGTGTCGAGCGGGTTCCCCAGCTTGATCGCCTCCGTGCGGGCGACGGCCGCCTCCATGAATTCGTCGTAGATGTCGTCCTCCACGAGCGCGCGGCTCGGGCAGGTGCAGACCTCGCCCTGGTTGAGCGCGAACAGCGTGAAGCCCTCGAGCGCCTTGCTGCGGAACGCGTCGTCGCGCGCCCAGACGTCCTTGAAGAACACGTTCGGCGACTTCCCGCCGAGCTCCAGCGTCACGGGCACGAGGTTCTGACTCGCGTACTGCATGATGAGGCGCCCCGTGGTGGTCTCGCCCGTGAACGCGACCTTGGCGACGCGCGAGTTCTGGGCGAGCGGCTTGCCCGCCTCGAGGCCGAAGCCGTTGACGACGTTGAGCACGCCCGGCGGCAGCAGGTCGCCGATGAGCTCCATCAGCATCATGATGCTCGCGGGCGTCTGCTCGGCGGGCTTGAGCACGACGCAGTTGCCGGCCGCGAGCGCCGGCGCGAGCTTCCACGCCGCCATCAGCAGGGGGAAGTTCCACGGGATGATCTGCGCGACGACGCCGAGCGGCTCGCGGAAGTGATAGGCGACCGTGTTCGCGTCGAGCTCGCCGAGGCCGCTCTCCTGGGCGCGGATGCACCCGGCGAAGTAGCGAAAGTGATCGACGGTCAGCGGGAGGTCGGCCGCGAGCGTCTCGCGGACCGCCTTGCCGTTATCCCAGGTCTCGGCGATCGCCAGCGTCTCGAGGTGCTGCTCGATGCGATCCGCGATCCGGTTGAGCACGGCCGCGCGCTCCGTGACCGAGGTCTTGCCCCACGCGACCCGAGCGCCGTGGGCGGCGTTGAGCGCGACCTCGATGTCTACGGCGGTCGAGCGCGCGACCTCGCAGAACGCTCGACCGGTCACGGGGGTGATGGCCTCGAAGTACTGGCCCTTCGCGGGGGCGGTCCACTCGCCGCCGATGAAGTTCTCGTAGCGGGAGCGAAATTGCACCGAGGCGCCGGTGGTGTTGGGGGCGAGGTACACAGTCATTGGGATCTCCTGGTGAACGTGCTCGCCCCACAGAGCAACCACCGTGCCACCGTGAAATATCGCGGCTCGCCGCCCGCGGCGCTTCGAAGCTGTAGCGATTCGCGACACCTCCGCTGACGTCGATCGCGACAGCTGCGCCGCCGCGACGCGACAGTCGCCGCGCCGCGTCAATAATCCGTTTGCCACGACCCGCGCGCGCGCCAGACAATCGAGCGTAGACGCGACATGGACGACCCCTACCTCGAGCTAGCGACATCAAGCCGAACCATCTGGGAGCGCTACATCTCGGCGCCCGCGAAGGCGGCTGTCCCTCGCTCGCTGAAGCGCGCGTGGGACCGCGTGCGGCGCCTCGGCGCCGACCACCGCGGGCTCGATCACGAGTCCGTGCTCGACCTCCGCCAGCTTCGCGAGCGACGCGAGCGCGTCGACGAGGTGCGCTCCGTGCTGCCCGAGATCGTCGAGCCCGCGCTCGGGGCGTTCGAAGGTGAAGACCACCTGCTCGTGCTCGCGGATCGCGACGGCGTCATCGTCGACACCTGGGCCGGCGGCGGCTTCGCGGACACGGCTCGACGCGTGCGGCTGATCGCGGGCAGCGCGTGGTCCGAGTCGCTGCGGGGCACGAACGCGATCGGCACGGCGCTCGCCGAGGACCGCCCCGTGAGCGTTCGCGGCGCGGCTCACTTCGCGCGGCCGCATCACAGCCTGTCGTGCTACGCGACCCCGATCCGCGACCCCTACGGCGAGCTCGTCGCCGTGCTCGACACGACCAGCGCGTTCGAGCGCAAGAGCCCCTTGGCGGCCGTCGCGGTGCTCTCGCTGGCGCGCGCCGTCGAGCAGGCGCTGCGCGAGCGACTCCGCGGCGAGCTGGGCGCGCTCGAGCGCGCCCTGACAGGACCCATCTTGGCGCGCTTCCCCGGCCCGGCGGCGCTCATCGACCCGAGCGGTCGGGTCACGCAGGCCAACCTCGCGGCCCTCGACGCGTTCCCCTGCCTTCGTCGCGCGCGCCGGGGTCATGGGCCCATGATCGAGGTCCGCGGCCGCAGCGAGGCGCTGCTCGGGCTCGGCGGCGACGCGCTCCGCGACAGGGTGGGCGCGGGTCCGCGACCCACGGAGGACGGGCGCTTCGAGCTCGAGCTCGAGCCGGTGCTCGATCGCCACGGACGCCTGCTGATGATCGCCGCGTTCTTCACCCCCCGCGCCCGCTCGATCGTCAGCGCGCCCCCGGTCAGTCGCCCGACCGAGCGCGTCGACCCCTTCGCGCCCCTCGTCGGCGCCGACGCCCAGCTCGCGGCCGTGCGCGAGCGCGCCGCGCTGCTCGCCCGCACGCGCCTGCCGATCCTGCTGCTGGCGGAGACCGGCACCGGCAAGGGCGCGCTCGCCCGCTGCGTCCACGCCGCGAGCGACCGCGGCGGCCCCTTCGTCGCGATCAACTGCGGCGCCGTCAGCACGCAGCTCTTGGAGAGCGAGCTCTTCGGCTACGCGCCAGGAGCGTTCACCGGCGCCAGCCCCCAGGGAGGAATCGGTCGCGTGCCGCTCGCCGACGGCGGCACGCTGTTCCTCGACGAGGTCGCCGAGATGCCGCCCAAGCTGCAGATCGCGCTGCTGCGCTTCCTCGACGACGGCACCTACCGCCGCGTGGGCGACGCCGTCGAGCGCTCCGCGGACGTGCGCCTGATCTGCGCGACCTGCCGCGATCTGCCGGGTCTCGTCGCCGACGGCAGCTTCCGCGCCGATCTCTACTACCGCATCCAGGGCGCGACGCTCACGCTCCCGCCCCTGCGCGCGCGCGCCGACACCCTCGAGCTCGCGGAGCACCTGCTCGGCGACATCACCCGGGAGCTCGGCCTGTCGACGCCGCCGCGTCTCTCGCCGGCAGCCCACGCATGGCTCATCGAGCAGGCGTGGCCCGGCAACGTTCGCCAGCTCAAGAGCGCGCTGCAATTCGCCTGCGTCCTCGCGGGCGAAGAAGGCACGATCGAGGCCGAGCACTTCCCGCAGCCGGTCGCCGCCGGGCCGCCGCGACCCGCGGCGCCGCCGATCAACGAAGCCGCGATGCCGCCCCCGGTGAGCCGCGACGACGCCGAGCAGCTCGCGCTCAAGCGCGCGCTCGAGGAGTCCGCCGGCAACATCTCCCGGGCCGCGCGCATCCTCGGCGTCGCGCGCAGCACCGTCTACCGGATGATGCGCCGGTACGGGCTCGACGCGGCGCGGTGATCCGCGCCCGCGCCGAGCTTCCCCTTGGACCAGGCGCTACTGCGGGTTGATGATCTGCAGCGCGAGCCCGCCCGGGTACGCGTAGCTCGCCGCCGACGACTGCCCGCTGACGAAGATGCCGAAGCCCTGGTCGCTGGTCGCCTCGTTGGTCCCGGGGCCGCACATCGCCTCGCCCGGGTTCATATCGATGGTCGCCACGTCGAAGCCGCTGCCGCCGACCCCGGTCCAGCGGTTCTCGGGCACCACGCCCAGGCACGCGACGTCGACCGCGGCGCCCGTCGGGCGCACGAGCTTGGCGAAGTCGTTGTTGTACGAGGTGTCGACCAAGAACACGTAGTCCTTGAGGTACTGCTCGGTCGCGACCATCTGGACCATGTAGGGATCGCCGGGGCAGCCCTGCGCCATCGAGCCCGAGCAGCCGATCATGTAGCCGGCGACGAGCACGGGATCATCGGCGTCGACCTCGAAGTCGATGTTGTCCGAGAACTGCACGATCTGCCCCGAGTTGAGCACCACCTGCGCGCCGATCGAGACCGGCGGCTCGAAGTTGACGGTCGTGTTGTCCTCGGCGGCGACGATCCGCCAGACCATATCCTCCGGGTTGTTCTGGTTGCGCGGCGGGTTGCGAGCCGCGATGTAATTCTTGCCCCAGGTCTCGAGCGGGAAGATCTGCTCCTCGACGTGATCGCAGGCCGTCACAGAGGTCGTCGGCACGTTGGCGCAGCTGTGCCCGCCGAACACCGCGACCTTGCCGCTCGCGTTGACCTTGGTGCCGCTGAGGTCCGGATCGTTGGGCCCGACCATGATCTGGATGTAGTCGTAGCGATCGATCACGACGTCGGTCGGCACGCCCGCGGTCATCGCCGGCAGGCCGCCCTGGCCGGCCTGGGTGTTGACGGTCGGCGTGACCGTGACGGTCGTGTCGTCCTCGGTCGCCACGATGTTGAGCGCCGAGCCCTCGCCGAAGCCGCGGTTCCACGCCATGTGGATGTAGTCGTTGCCGAGCGTGTGCGTCGGCAGCAGCAGCGAGGCGTCGGTGGTGAAGCCCGTCGCGCCGCCGATGGGGTTGAACTGCGTCGCCAGCACCGGGCTGTTGGTCTTGATCCGGAACGCGCGCCCCGAGACCACGCCGTCGCCGAGGATGCCGGCGTCCTGCCCGTTGTAGTAGCTCGTGAAGCCCGCGTGCGCGCCGGAGAGGTTGAACACCTTGACCTGCCGCGGCGCGATCGAGTCCGAGATGATCATCTGCTCGTTGTTGCCGTTGTTGCGGTCGTAGATCTCGACGTCCACCGGGTCGTCGAAGCTCGGGTTCGACACCGTCACCGAGAACACGTACTTGTCGCGCGGCGGCAGGTTCGACATGTCGACGGCCCAGAACTCGCAGCCGATGTTCGACTTGATCTGCTCGGCCGCGTCGCAGGCGCTCACGCACTGCCCGCCCTGGCAGGTCTCGCCGGGCGCGCAGTCCACCACGTCGCCGAAGTCGGTGCCGCTGTCGTTGCAGACCTGATAGCTGTCGTCATCGACGCAGACCGGGGAGTTCGGCACGCACAAGAGCTCGACGCACTCGCCCGCGACGCAGACGTTGTTGATGGGGCAGTCGACCGGCTCGAAGCCGCCGCAGTCCTCGGCGCAGGTCTCGATCTGGTTGTCGCCGACGCAGTCGCCCATGGCCCCGGGGACACATACGCAGGCCTCGCAGCTCTCGCTCTCCTCGCTGCAGTACGTCCCGTCGGGGCACGGGTCGGGGACCCACTCCTCCATCGTGCAGAGCTCGTGCTCGCCGTCCTTGCACTGCTCCTGCCCCTCCTCGCAGTCGCCGGGCAGCGTCGTGACCGTGTTGGTCACGTCGGTCGCGCTGACCTCGGTCATGTTCATGCCCGTCGGCTGCCCCGGGTCATCGGTCGTCGTGCCCGTCGCGCCGCCCGTCTGCGTCGGCGACGTGCTGTCGGTGGACGTCGAGGGGCTGCTCGTCGCAGGTCCAGCGGTCGTGTTCGCGGGATCGCTGGTGCTCGTCGGCGACTCCGTCGCCGCGGTGCCGTTCGAGTTATCGCCGCAGGCCGTCGCGGCGAGCGAGAGGGCGAGCGCCCCCATCCCGAGGAGAAGAGTCTACAAGCGCGTATGCATCATCCAGACCTGTGCCATCGCGCGCGGTTATTGCCCCCAGGCGAGACCGAATACAAGCGCAACAACGCGGATGGGTGCGCAATTTCCCGAGTACGTCGCGCCCACGCGGCGTTCGTTGAAATTCCCGTGTTCTGGCATATGGTCGACTCGTGAGCATGGACCCTCACCATCGTCGACTCATCGCGCTCAACCTGATCGGTGGGCCCGCGGTGCTGGCGAGCTACGCGCACGGGTTTTTAAACTACGAGGATCCATCGCGGCTCTGGGGCGCGATCCCGGATGCCGTCCGCGGGCTCTACACCGCGAACATGTTCTTCGCGGCCGCCGGCTACCTGATCTTCACGTGGGTGCTGTGGCGACGCGTCGACCCCCGGCGCGTGCAGACCTACCTCGGCCTCGGCTTCACCTGGTTCACGCGCGGCTACGGGTTGATCCTGCTGGGCTCGACGCTGTGGCTGCCGCTGTGCTTCTACGCGCTCGACGACGCGCCGCGGGCGATCGCCGGGTCGCTGTGGTACGTGATCTGGCTCGACCTCGCGCTGGTCGCGGCTGGGTCGCTGGGCGTGCTCGTCGGCCTGCAGCGGCTGGACCGCGCGACCCCGGGGCGACGTCTCGCCATCGTCGGCGCGCTGCTGTTCTGCCTGCAGACCGTGGTCCTCGACTTCCTGATCTGGCCGTGGTTCTTCACGCCGTGATCCCGCGTCCCGCGTGCTACAAGCCCGGCTGATGCAGGGCTTTCAGCAGGACTTCATCGAGCTGCTCGTGCGCCACGAGGTGCTCCGCTTCGGCGACTTCACGCTCAAGTCAGGGCGCCGCTCGCCCTACTTCGTGAACGCCGGTCAGCTGCGCACCGGCAGCGCGATCGCGGGCCTCGGGCGGGCCTACGCCGCTTGCCTCGCGCGCGCCGGGCTCGAGTTCGATCTGGTCTTTGGGCCTTCTTATAAGGGCGTGCCGCTGGCGGTCGGGACCGCGGTCGCGATCGCGTCGACGAGCGGGCGTGATGTCGGCTTCTGTTTCGACCGCAAGGAGCAGAAGGACCACGGCGAGGGCGGCTGGTTCGTCGGCACCCAGCCGGCCGACGGGATGCGCGTCGTGATCGTCGACGACGTCGTGACCTCGGGACGCTCGATCCGCGAGGCCGCCGCGCTGGTGCGCGAGACCGCCCGCGTCGAGCTCGCGGGCGTCGTGGTCGCGGTCGACCGCATGGAGCGCGGCAAGACGGCCAAGACGACCGTCGCCGAGCTGCGCGAGGAGCTCGCCGCGCCGGTCCACGCGATCGTCAACATCCGCGAGGTCGTGGACGCGCTGCACGGGCGCGCCGTGACGACGGCGGACGGCAGCGAGCAGGTCGTGGTCGACGACGCCCGCAAGGCCGCGATCGAGTCCTACCTGCGCGAGCACGCCGGTCAGAGCTAGCCAGCCCTGCTCGATGAACACTCGACCAGCGGCGTACGCGATACGAGAACGCCGGGCCGCTGCTTAACGCCGGGGACCCTTCCGCCTTCCGGGCGGCGAGCGCCCGACGATAGCGAGCGGACGGGCGCCTCCGCGCTCGCCGTCCTCAGGCGGCCCCTCCCCAGCTCGCGCGCGTCCCTTGAGCTCCGGCGGGCTCGTTCATCTCCAGTCGCGCGGCACTAGAAAACGCGAACGGCCGCTGCGAACGCTGGGCGGCCGAGCGCGTTTGAATTCGCGCGCCGCGACGCGCTCACCAACAACACGAGGAGGTTTACGCGCGGCTTACCCGAGCGCTGCGTGGGCTTTTCTCGGGGGGGTCAATCTGACTCTCGAGGGCGAACGAGCCGCGCGACGGCCAGCCCGAGAGTTCACGAGCCACGACCCACAACCCCCACGACCCGAGGAGAGCCAGCCATGACCACCCAGTCCAACAACACCGCCACCCGCCGCCCCATCGCCCGCCGCGCGCTCACGACCGCGCTCCTGACCGCCGGCCTCGTGGTCGGCCTCGGCGCCGGGGTCGCCAACGCCAAGAAGCCCGGCAAGGGCAAACCGGGCGCTGGAGGCGACAAGATCGAGCGCATGTGCCAACGCCTCGAGTGCAGCGCGCAGCAGAAGACCCAGCTCCAGAGCATCCTCAAGGGCAAGCGTGAGGCCCACAAGGCGAGCCGCGCGCAGCTCGAGCAGCTCCAGTCGCAGCTCGCGGCCGAGTACCGCAAGGCGCGGCCCAACGAGGCCACGATGCGGCGCATCTACAGCCAGCTCGACGCGCTCCGCGACAAGCAGCGCGCCGAGATGCACAAGACCGCGATGCAGATCCACGCGGTCCTCACCCCCGCGCAGCGCGAGAAGGTCGCCACCTCGATCGAGCGCCGCGGCGTCCGAGCCCTGATGGGCGGCGGTAAGGGCCACGGCGAGCGCGGCAAGAACGGCAAGAACGGCAAGAACGGCAAGCGCCCGGGCGGGCTGCCGAGCGTCACGGGCTAGTCGGCACCAGACGACATGTTCGAGGGGCCACCCGCGTCGCCGCGGGTGGCCCCTCGCGTCGTCGTGACTCGCCCCCTAACAGGGCGGCCCGTTGATATGACCGTTCGCGCAGGTGTCGGTCATCGCCGCGCCGCAGTTGTTGCAACCATTGCCGCAGTCGTTGCAGCCGTTCCCGCAGTCGTTACAGCCCTTGCCGCAGTCACCGCACGCGTTCCCGCAGCCGCCGCACGAGTTCCCGCAGTCTCCGCAGGCGTTCCCGCAGTCGCCGCACACGTCGCAGCCCTCGCAGCACTGGTCACAGTCGCCGCAGGCGTCACAGCTGTCCGTGCAGCCGTCGCAGCAGCTCTCGCAGGGCTTGCCGCAGTCGTTGCACAGCTCGTCGCACTCGCAGCCGTCGCACAGCTCACCGCAGGCCGAGCAGGGCGCGCAGCAGCCGTCGCAGTCGAGCTCTGAGCAGTCCGAGCAGCCCTTCCCGCACTCCTCAAAGCAGCCGCCGCAGGGCCGCGCGCAGCGATCGTCGAAGTCGCAGCACCAGGCCAGCGATCCGGCGCCGCGCCCGGGCGCCTCCGGGGTGGTCTCGGGGATCGGGTGGAGCGGCACCGGCGGCAGCGGCTCGACCGGGGGCAGCAGCTCCTCGGGGGTGAGCACGGTCGGCAGCTCATCGCCGTAGCCGCTGGGCGTCCCCAGATCGAGGCGGTCCCCCACCGAGTCCACCGGGTTGTTCGGCCGCCCGCGGACCGCGGCCGCGACCGTACCGACCCGCGCGATCAGCCATGTCCAAAAGACCATCAGCACGGAGGCCGCGAGCGCGCCGCTGCGGATCGCCTGGCGCTTCACCCACGGGGTCTCGCGCCAGCGCCGCAGCGCGGCCTCGCGCTCCTCGCGCAGCAGCGCCGCCGCGCCCGCGATCGCGGCGCCGCCGGTCGAGCCCAGCCGCCCGATCAAGATGCTCCTCAGGACCTCTCGGTGACGTCGCAGCGGCAGCGCGCCCAGCTCGGCTCGGATCTCGCGCAGCGCCGCTCGCAGGGCCGCGCTCGCGCCCTCGATCTTCGTCCGCGACAGCGCGAAGGCGCCGGCGGCCCCCTCGAGGCAGGGGTTGAAGTCGCCCTTCACGAAGTCCTCGGGCAGGTCCTCGAGCGCGTCGATCAGGTAGATCGCGGTCCCGACGGCGGCGCCCAGCCGCGCGAGACCGCGCTGGACCTCGTCGGCGCGCGCGGGCGCGCAGATCCCCGGCAGCCCGGCGACCCGCTGGAACACGAACGCGAGCGCCTCGGCCGTCGGCGCCGCGGCCTGGGCGGGGCCCGTCACCCCGACGACCTCCGACGCCGCCTGCCGGTGTTCGAAGCCCTCGAGCTCCGCGAGCGAGACGCCGAGCGTCGCCAGGGTCTCGCGCGCGCCGCTCGCGAGGCGCGACGTGATCGGCCGCGCGACGCGGGCCAGCGCGCGCCCGTCGATCGCTCGATCGGCGAGCCACTGATCCGCGAGCAGCATCTGCATGGTGGCGGCGTAGCGCATGGCGACGCTGTCGGGCGAGACCGTCGCGCGCGTCGCCACCGGCACCATCGGGCAGACGCAGCGATCGGGGGCCGCGGCCTCCTCCTGCAGGCCGTCGACCAAGAGGCCGAGGAACACCGCGTCGTGGCTGAGCAGCGCGCGGTAGGGCAGCCCGAACTGGCTCCCGAGGCTCTTGCAGGTGCCGCAATAAAACTGCCTGTACTCCCGCTGCACGACTGGGAGCCGGGGGCCGCACGCCTGGGGCTTGAGCGTTCCGAACATCGCGTGGTTCCGGCTCTCAGGGCGCCTGCGAGAACTGCGAGGGAGCCGCGGGCCGACGGGTGGAGCGCTCGGCGAGCCGCCGAACACCGCTCACGTAGTCGACCCAGCTCGGCCGCGCGTCGAGGAAGGGTGAGAACGCGGGATCACGGTCGCCGCGTCGCGATAGCGGGTGCGCGAGGTAGCGCCAGGTCAAGAAGCCGCGGATCCACTCGAGCCAGCGCGGCACCTCGCCCAGCCCCGAGAGCTCGCCGCCGACCGGCGGCCCCGCGCGCGTCGGCAGGCACCCGCGGTCGATATCGTGCTCGGCGAGCGCCGCGTACAGTCGCGCCTCCTCGCCGCCTCGAGCCCAGCGCAGGTAGCCCTCGCCGAGGCGCGCGTAGAGCCGCATCCCCGGGACCGTGCTGACCAGGCCGTCGGCGAGGTCTTTGCCGAAGTCCGAGAGCGCGTCGGCGCGCTGAATGTCGGCGCCCCAGCGCAGAAACCCGCGCTGCTCCGCCGGCCGCAGCGAGCGGCTCGCGTCCCCCGGCAGCGTCCCGATCTCGGTGATCATCTGCAGCCAGGCGCCGCTGATCTCCGCCGTGACCGTCGCGACCTCCTGCGGCGAGACCTCGGCGGGGTGCGCCGAGTAGATCGAGACCGCGCGGACCTGCACCTCCCAGCCGAACGCGATGGTCTCGAGCAGCCGCTCGAGCCGCGCGGGCGTACAGGCGAGCTCGCGTAACAGGACGCCGAGCTGGGCCGCGAGCGCGCAGCGGGGCTCGTCGCGCTGTGGACGACGCGCGATGATCGAGCGCAGCGTCGGGTCGAGGTACGCCCGCGTGCGTCGCTCGAGCGCCGCGCGAGGCTCCCGCGCGGGACCGCCGTTGTGGAAGCTGGGACGATCGATGACCTCGTCGTCGATCTTGGTGAGCAACGCGAGCATGGCGGCCGCCAGCGCGACCCGACGATCACGCTCGGGACGCCCGCCGAGCGCCCGCTGACAGGCCTCGGCGAGCACGCCGAGCGCCGCGCACAGCACCTGGCTGCGTCGCGTGACGCGGCCCTCGGGGTCGGCGAGCGCGAGCAAGCGCTGGGCGTGCGGCAGCGTCTCGGCGGCGACCTCGAGCAGCGCGAGCGCGCGCGGATCAGTGACGCGCCCGTGGTGCGCGTGGGACTCCGTCCCGAGAAACCAGTCCTGGTGGCGGTCTTGTTCCAGGCACCCAGGATAACAGTCGCGCCGCGCCGCGCTCGTGATCCGGACCCCACGCAGATTGAGCGCGCTCGTTCCCCGCCGTGAATCTGCGTGCGCGCGCGCAGCCGACGTAGCTCGACGCGGCGTACGAACGCACGAGCAACGGAGTCAGCCGTCAATCGCCGCGCGCACGCCGTTGGCGAGCACACCGAGGCCCGCGCCGAACTCTGGCAGCGCGTCCGCGTCTCGCTGGCGCAGCCAGTCCGGGTGCGCCTCGGGGTACAGGTACGCCTCGGGGTGCGGCATCAGGCCGAACAGCCGCCCGCTCGCGTCACACAGCCCCGCAGCGCCTCCTGGCGAGCCGTTGGGGTTGTCGGGCCAGCGCTCGGTCGGCCGCCCGTCCTCATCGGCGTAGCGCACCGGGATCAGCCGCGACTCGGCGACCTCGCGCGCGAGCGCCTCGTCGGCGAACACCAGCTTGCCCTCGCCGTGCCGGCTCGGCACCGAGAGCAGCCCGTGCGCCGCGAGGCCGCGCGTCCACACGCACGGGCTGTCGGGATCGATCACCAAGCGCACCCACGCGTCGCGGTAGCCGAGGCGATCGTTGTGCAGGAGCGATGCTGTCTGCTCGGCCAGGCCGCTCCCGCGCGCGCGCCCGACCGCCGGCAGTAGCCCGAGCTTGACCATGGTCTGGAAGCCGTTGCAGATGCCGATCGCCAGGCCGCCGTCGTCGATGAAGCGCGCCAGGCGATCGCCGAGCCGATACCGCAGGCGGTTGGCGTAGACCCGCCCGCTGGCGATGTGATCGCCGAACGAGAAGCCGCCGATGAACGCGAGCACGTGGTAGCCGGCGAGCGCGTCCGCGCCGCCCGAGAACACCTCGGCCGCGTGCGCGCGCGTGACGTCGGCGCCGACCATCGAGAAGCCCGCGGCGGTCTCGGCCTCGCAGTTCAGGCCGTAGCCCGTCATCACCAAGACCCGAACCTCGCGCGCCCGCTTCGCGTCGATCGCGAAGGCTTTGGCCGCGCGGCCCTGCACCTGTTGATTGAGCGCTACCGCCATCATGCCTCCTCCTTGACACCCGAGCCCTCGCTCGCGGACCGTGGATCGCCGCCCGCGAAGTAGGTCCGCAGCCGCGGCGCGCCGAGCTCCACGTACAGCCGGTGACGCCGCGCGATCCGCAGCCAGCCGCGCGGCGCCCCGCGTCGGAACGGGCGCGCGGGCCGGGTCTCGCCGAGCTTCACGAGCCCGTGCGAGCCGAGCGCGTCCTGGACCGCCGCGCGATCCTTCGGCCGCGCCGTGAACACGATCCGCCCCGTCGACTCCGAGAACAGCGCCCCCGCCAGGGGCAGCTCGCCAGCGAGCAGCCCGCCGACGTCGAGGTCGAGGCCGAGCTCGCTCGCCATCACCATGTGGCTCAGGGTGACCGCGAGGCCGCCGCGACCGACGACGTGCGCCGAGCGGACCAGGCCGCCGTCGCGCGCCCCCACGAACGCGCGGTAGCGGGCGACCGCCGCGATCAGGTCCGTGCGCGGCACCGAGTCGAGCACCAGGCCGCGCATGCGCGCGAACTCGGAGCCGCCGAGCTCGAAGGCCGTCGCGCCGAGCAGGTACACGTCGTCGCCGGCGCGCGGCGGCGCGATCCCGATGGCCCTACGGACATCTTGCATCTGCCCCATCACGCTGACGAGCAGGGTCGGCGGGATCGAGATCTTGACGCCGCCGAGCGTCGCGTCGTTCTTCATCGAGTCCTTGCCGCTGATCAGCGGCGCGCCGTAGACCTCGCAGGCCTCGCGCAGGCCCTCGCAGCAGCGCACGAGCTGGGCGAGCTTGTGGCGCCCGTCGGGCGTCCGCTCGCTGACGATCGGGTCGGGCCAGCAGAAGTTGTCGAGCGCGCTCAGGCGGTCGAGGCGCGCGCCGGCGCAGAGCACCCGGCGCACGCCCTCGTCGACCACCGCGGTCGCCATCGCGTGGGTGTCGATGTCGCTGTAGAAGGGGTGCACGCCCTCGGCCAACACGACGCCCTCGCGGCGCCCGTGCCGGACCCGCATCACCGACGCCGCCGACGGCACGTCGCCCCAGGCGCCGACCAGCGGCTTGATCACGCTCAGGCCCTTGACCTCGTGATCGTAGCGGCGCGCGAACGCGGCGTTGCTGCGGACGCTGGGTCGCGCGAGCAGGTCGAGCACGGCGGTCGCAACATCGTCGTCGTGGGTCCAGCGCTCGATCGTCTCGAGGCTCGAGGTCATCCGCGGCGGCGGCTCCCAGCGCGCCTCCAAGACCGGCAGCGGCACGCCGTCGTGCAGGAACTCGAGCTCCAGGTCGACGACCCGCTCATCACCGTGCACGACCTCGAGCCGCCCGGTCTTCGTGAACTCGCCGAGCGCGGTCGCCTCGACCTCGCGTCGGCGCGCCAGCTCGAGGAAGTCCTCGAGCTGCGCCGGCGCGACCGCGACCGTCATCCGCTCCTGCGCCTCCGAGATCAGGATCTCCCAAGGCGCCAGCCCCGGGTACTTGAGCGGCGCCTTCGCCAGGTCGATGCGCGCGCCGCCGGTCAGCGTCGCCAGCTCGCCGACGCTGCTCGAGAGGCCGCCCGCGCCGTTGTCGGTGATGCCGCTCATGAGCCCGCGCTCGCGGGCCTCGGCGAGCATGTCCGCCATCATCTTCTGCGTGATCGGGTCGCCGATCTGCACGGCCTGCACCGGCGAGTCCTCGTCGAGCTGCGCGCTCGAGAAGGTCGCGCCGTGGATCCCGTCCTTGCCGATGCGCCCGCCGAGCATGACGATCACGTCGCCCGCCGAGATCCGCTTCTCGTGGTTGGGGCGCCCGGCCGAGGACACCGGCATGACCGCGACCGTGCCGCAGTAGACCAGCGGCTTGCCGGCGTAGCGCGCGTCAAACAGCTCCCACCCGCGGCTGTAGGGGATGCCCGACTGGTTCCCGCCGTCGATGACGCCGGCGTGGACGCCCTCGCGGATCCGCCGTGGGTGCATCAAGCCCTTGGGCAGCGGCTGATCGTGATCGGGCGGCCCGAAGCAGTAACCCCACACGTTGGTCAGCAGCTCGGCGCCGATGCCCGTGCCGAGGCTGTCGCGGTTGACCCCGACGATCCCCGTCATCGCGCCGCCGTAGGGGTCGAGCGCCGACGGGGAGTTGTGCGTCTCGACCTTGTAGACCAGGTGATCCTCGTCGGTGAAGCGCACGACGCCGGCGTTGTCGTGGAACACCGAGACCAGAAACGGCGCCCCCTTCGGGTCGATCTCCTGGACCTCGCGCAGATCGGCGAGCGCCTCGGTCAGGCCGCGGATGTACTCGCGAAACAGCCCCCGGCGGATCCGCCACGTGCGCCCGTTGGGATCCGTGTAGTCGATCGGCGAGGCGAAGATCTTGTGCTTGCAGTGCTCGCTCCAGGTCTGCGCCAGGCACTCCAGCTCCGCGTCGGTCGGGTCGCGGTCGCGCCCCGCGAAGTGCTCGCGGATCGCCTTCATCTCCTCGAGGTTGAGCGCGAGCATCCCGTCGCGCGACAGCGCGAGCAGCCCCTCGTCGTCGAGCGTTCGCAGCGGGACGTGGGCCGTCGTCGCCGCGCGAGCCTGGCCCGCGCGGGGCGTGCTCGTGCTCGCCTCGTGCGGCGCGCGCTCGATCGTGACCTGCTCGATCAGCGGGTTGTAGAGCAGCGCGCCGGTGATCCGCTCGACCTCGGCCCGCGTGATCCCCCACATCAAGAACATCGTCGCCGTGTACACCGCGAGGATCCGCGACGCGCCCTCCTCACCGCCCGCGCGCGCCGAGAGGGCATCGCGGGCCGCCCGTCGCACGCTCTTTCCCACGCTGTCCGTAACGCCAGGTCGGA
This sequence comes from Polyangia bacterium, assembly GCA_030430565.1. Classification (GTDB taxonomy): domain Bacteria; phylum Myxococcota_A; class Polyangia; order Nannocystales; family Nannocystaceae; genus JACKDW01. The sequence continues at coordinate 213,774 of JAUIKS010000016.1, read as the reverse complement.
AGCCGACGGTGACGGCCCAGGGCGCGCCGGTCACGGGCAAGGTCCCGAGCGCGCCGCGCTCGACCACGGGATCGACGAGCGCGTCGCGAACGAGCTCGACGCCGGCGCCGAGCTCCTCGGCGGCCTCGATCAAGTACACGCGCCGGGTCCGGAGCTGCTGAAGGCTCGGCGCCTCCGCGCCGAGCTGGGTACGGACGCGGTGCAGCGTCTCGTCAGCCAAGGCGTCGGCTAGCCCTGGGCGCGTCTCGATCTCCAACCTGTAGACTGGCACGGCGCCCGATTTGGCCCGTCGTCGCCCCGGTGTCAACCACCCGCGCGGCCGTCGACGCGCTGTGACACTGCTGGCGACGATCACCACGCGCGGGCTGACGAATGTCGCGACGCGAAGCGACCGTCACGGGCAGGATGGTCTCGGGGCCAGCCGACTCAGCGGGGACCTACACCCCCTCCAGGTGCGGTTTTCCCCGCTTCGCGGCCGCGATCGGGCTTGACAGCCTCCCCCGCGCCCTGCACCATTGACAGGACAACCGAATGCTTCGTGTGTTGGGAGCGCGAGGACGTACACGCCCGCTGCCAGCTTCACGAGCCACGACAATATTTTGCCCGACCGAGGTTCTCCCGTGAATGAAGCGGATGGACAGGTTCACGGCGCGTGGGATGACTCCCTGCGTAAGATCATGAAAGACGTCCTCCGGGCGTTACCCGACAGCGCGACCCTCGGCGAGATCGTCGACGCGGCGCGGCAGAACCCGCAGATGGCTCCGGCGCTGGACCTGTTCATGGTGCAGGAGCTGATCGACATGGCGCTCGAGCGCCCGCGCACCAACGGCAAGCAGGTCGCGTCCGACGCCGACGACGACGACGCCGTGACCTTCGACGAGGAGGGCAACCCGATCGCGCCCAGCGTCGACACCGGCCCCGCCGTCATTCGCCGTCGCGCGGACGTCCCCGGCGGTGACATCCGCGTGCTGAAGGCGCTCGCCAAGCAGAAGTCCGGGCGTCGCGAGAACGATCTGATTCACGTCACCAAGCTGACCTCCGAGCAGGTCCGGCTGATCCTTCGAGGCCTGCGGGCGAAGGCCTTTGTCCACGTCGAGGGCAGCGGCGCGAAGCGCAAGATCAAGATCACACGCCACGGCTCGAGCTACTTGCGCAAGCAAGACCGGCACTGAGTCGGCGGCACGCCGGCGGAAATTACAAAACGGGCGAGGCCGCGGCCTCGCCCGTTTTCTTTCTCGCCGCGCCGAGTCGGCCCGCCCATGGAGGCGGGCCGAGTCGCGCCCGCCGCTCCTAGCCGACCGGCGGCAGCGTGCTGGTCAGCAGACCCGCCAGGCAGTCGATCGCCGGGCTGAAGTCGGTGCTGCAGATCGACTCGATGCAGCAGCGGATCTGCGTCTCGTCGAAGCCCGGCGTGTCGGGGTTGTCCGCGACGTTGAGGCTCTCGCAGACCTCCTTCACGCGGACCGGCGGGATCGCCTGGCCGGTGAAGCCGCCCTGCCCGTCCTCGCCGGTGCAGCCCGGACCGACGCCGAACAGGAACTGCTTCTTGGCGGCGTTGTCGGCATCGCCCGGCAGGATGTCGCCGGCCGGGTAGGCGCCGTCGATCCAGTCGCGGTAGGTGAGATCCTTAACGCCGCCCGCGATCGGCTCGTAGGGCGGATCGGGGTTGTAGGCCGTGACCAGCGGGACGCCGAGGATGCCGAGCATGACGACATCCTTGTTCTGCTGCTGGATCAGGACGTTCTTGATGTAGTCGATGTAGCGCGTCTTGTCGTGGAGGACGCCGTTGTCCTCACCGATGCAGGACTCGTACTCGCCGTCGAGGTTGGCGTCGGTGCAGTTGACGCCCGCGAGCCAGCAGACCGCGCTGGTCGGCTCTTTGTTCTGGTTGTCGGGGTTCGTCGCCCAGAACTGATTGACCGAGGGGTCGTCGCCCTTCGACGGATCGAAGTAGTCGTAGCCGTCGGGCGCCTTGACCGAGCAGTCAGCCTCGTCGGTCACGAGCACCAGGGCCAGCAGCGCGCCGTTACGCAGGAACGCGCCGTCGGTGCCGTCGTTCCACGGCTTGCTCGGGTTGAGCGCCTGCAGCATCGACTCGAGCGGCGCCTCCATGCCGCAGCCGTCGATGCCCTGGGGGCCGATGCAGCTCAGCGCCATGCCGAGGTCATCACCCGGGACGTTGGTGCCGGAGATGTTGAAGTGGATGTAGGGATCGCTCGGCGCGATCGGGTTGGTGCAGAAGTTGGTGCAGGCCTCCGGGATCACGGTCGGCGGCTGCGTCAGGCCGGTGAAGCGCTCGAGCCGCTCGGTGCACGGCGTGGTGATCGGCGAGCCCTTGGCCGGCGTGTAGTCAGGCTTCTCGAAGGGGTCACACAACGGGTGACCGAAGTCCGTGGTCGTCACCATGATGTTGACGTCCGGGTTGATCTTCTCGCCGTTGGTGTCCTCGAGATCCTGGAGCTTCTGGATCAGCCCCGGGAAGTTCATGGCGAGGTTGATCTGCTCCTCGCCCATGGTCCCGGAGTTGTCGATCACGAACAGCACGTCGACCTGGTTGCACTCCGAGTCACCGCCGCAGCCGGGGCCGATGGGCCCGGTGCCGCCGTCGCCCATGTCGAACTTCATCCCGCCGCCGGTCGTGCTCGGGTTGATCGACGCGCCGCCCGTGGATCCCGAGGTCGAGGTGATCGTGATGCCGCTGCCCGATGGCGTCGAGTTGGCGTTCGAGTCGGTGACATCGGTGCCGCCGCCGTCGTCACCGCTACATCCCACGAGCAAGAGCCCCCCAAGCCCCAGCGCAAGCATCGGAAGTGACAGGTAGTTCTTTCGCATGTTCAACAATCCTTCGCGCAGCCCGATCGATCGAATGTCACGCACCGGTCGGCCGAGCCTCAATATGGCGTACCGTGTCCGGTTTTTGAAGCTCCGCGTGATCGACGAGCCGGGTTTCTGACGGCGTTTCGCCGTCAGAAACCGAGAGCATGCTCACTCAACTAACTCAGCGCTCCGGGAGTTCTTCAGAAGCTTTTTAAGAACGTCTGAAGAACTCGAACCGGAGTGAATGACTACACAACAATGTTCACGAGCCGATTCGGCACGTAGATCACGCGCCGAGGCTCGCGGCCAGCGACATGCTTCTGGACTGTTGTATCTGCCATGACCAGCGCGATGACCTCGTCCTTCGAGGCGTTCGCCGGCACCGCCAACTCAGCACGGCGTTTCCCGCGGATCTGGACCACGCAGGTCCAGGTCTCCTCGACGAGCAAGCTCTCGTCGGCCTCGGGCCACGGCTCGCGCGCGATCGTCTTCTCGCCGCCGAGCGCGGCCCAGATCTCCTCCGCGAGGTGCGGCGCGAACGGGGCCAAGAGCAGGGCAAAACGCCGTAATGCGCCCTTGGGCGGCGGCTCGTCGTTGCGCAGCAGGTCCCGCGAGAACACCATCATCGAGCTGATCGCGGTGTTGAACTGCATGCGCTCGATGCGCTCTGAGACCTCGAAAATCGTCCTGTGCAACAGTTTTCGCTGCCGGGCGGTCCCTTCGCCGTCGACCGCGTCCGGCCGCACGCCGCCTTCTGGGGCGAAGATCAGGGCGTAGACGCGCTTGAGGAACTTGTAGCAGCCGCCGACGCCCTCGGGCTGCCACGGGGCGCTGTGCTCGAGCGGACCCATGAACATCTCGTAGAGCCGCAGCGTGTCGGCCCCGTAGCGCTCGACCACGTCGTCGGGGTTGACGACGTTCCCCCGGGACTTCGACATCTTGTCCCACTGCTCGTCGACCGCCTCGCCGGTCTTGGCCACGACCCACTGCCCGTCTTGGTCCTCGACCTCGCCGGGCATGAAGAACACGGTCTCGCCGTCGGTGTTGCGGCGCTTGTCCCGGGGCACGTACGTCGCCCCGAGGATCAGCCCCTGGTGCACGAGCTTGCGGAACGGCTCGGGCGTGCCGACGTAGCCGAGATCGAACAGCACCTTGTGCCAAAACCTCGCGTACAAAAGATGCAGCACGGCGTGCTCGTCGCCACCGATGTAGAGATCGACCGGCAGCCAGTAGTCAGCGGCCTCGCGCGAGAACGCGGCGCGGTCGTTGGTCGGGTCGAGGTAGCGCAGGTAGTACCAGCAGCTGCCCGCCCACTGCGGCATCGTGTTGACCTCGCGCAGCGAGCCGTCGGGCAGCTCGCGCCACGCCGTCGCCTTGGCCAGCGGGGGATCGCCCGACTCGCTGGGGTTGAAGTCGTCGACCTCCGGCAGCGTCACCGGGAGCTCGGACTCCGGGACCGCGACGACCTCGCCGTCGGGTCGATGGATCAGCGGGAACGGCTCGCCCCAGTAGCGCTGCCGCGAGAACAGCCAGTCGCGCAGCTTAAAGTTGACCTTGCGCTCGCCGAGCTCGCGCTGCTCGAGCCACGCGATGATCTTCTGCTTGGCCGCCTCCGTCTCGAGGCCGTCGAGGAAGCTCGAATTGACCGCCTTGCCCTCGCCGACGAAGGCCTCCTCCTGCACCCCGGCCTCGGCGCCCGCGACGACCTCGACGATCGGCAGGCCCATGGCGCTGGCGAACGCGTGGTCGCGGGTGTCGTGCCCCGGGACCGCCATGATCGCGCCGGTGCCGTAGCCCATCAGCACGTAGTCGCTGATCCAGATCGGGATCTTCTCGCCGTTGACGGGGTTGACGGCGTAGGCGCCGGTGAATTCTCCGGTCTTCTCGCCGTCGGCGCCGGCCTGCCGGTCACGCTCGCTGCGCAGCGCGGTCTTCTGCACGTAGGCCTCGACCGCCGCGCGGCGATCGTCGGTCGCGATCTTCGAGACCAGCGGGTGCTCGGGCGCCATCACCATATAGGTCGCGCCGAACAGGGTGTCGGGCCGGGTCGTGAAGACCCGCAGCGCGCCCTCCTCTCGCCCGAGCCCGTCGACCCGGAACAGGACCTCGGCGCCCTCGGAGCGCCCGATCCAGTTGCGCTGCTTGGTCAGCGTGCTGTTGGGCCACTCGACCTGCTCGAGGTCCGCGAGCAGCCGCTCGGCGTAGGCCGTGATCCGCAGCATCCACTGGCGCATCGGCTTGCGCACCACCGTGCGCCCGGCCTCGACGTGCTCGGCGACCTCCTCGTTGGCCAGCACCACGCGCAGCTCGGGGCACCAATTGACGGGCGCGTCGTGGAGGTACGCCAGCCGGCGATCGTCGCGGTACCGACGGACCGCCTCGGCCCCGGCGAGCTCGACCTCGGCGGGGATCGGCAGCTCCGCGATCGGGCGCGCCGTCTGGGTCTCGCTGTCGAAGTACGAGCCCCAGATCTTGAGGAAGATCCACTGCGTCCAGCGGTAGTAGGACGGGCTGGTCGTGTCGATCTCGCGCGCCCAGTCGTAGGCGAAGCCGAGCCGCTTCATCTGCCGACGGAAGTTGCCGACGCACTCCGCCGTCCGCACGGCCGGGTGGGTGCCGGTCTTCATCGCGTAGCGCTCGGCCGGCAGACCGAAGGCGTCCCAGCCCATCGGGTGCAGGACGTTGTAGCCGCGCATCAACCGGTAGCGCGCGAGGATGTCCGTCGCGGTGTAGCCCTCGGGGTGCCCGACGTGCAGCCCGCTCCCCGAGGGGTACGGGAACATGTCCAGCACGTAGAACTTAGGCTTGCTCCGGTCGATCTCGACCCGGAAGGTTTGATGCTGATCCCAATACTGTTGCCAGCGCGTCTCGATCGCCTGAAAGTCGTAGCTCATGGGCCGTGCCACGCTAATCAACGGCGCCGCGCTTGTCGAGATCTCACGGGCCCGTCGGCCGGCGCGCGAGCGCGCGGGGCCTCGTCAAGGCTCCAACGCGCCGCTCAAACTGGCCTATCGTACAGCTCGTAGGGCGTCGGCCGCCACGCGCCGAGCCCGAGCAGCGAAGCGAGGGACGAAGAATGGAGACCCGGGTCAAGATCCTAATTCTCACGACGCTCACCGCGTTTCTCCACGCCGACGCGGGCTGTCTGTTCAGCTGCCCCAACGCGGAGGACTTCGAGGTCACGCGGGGGGTGCCCCAGTCACTCGCCGGTGAGATCACCGAGAACCCGAGCCCCGAGCAGTGCGAGATGGTCTGCACCGACGTGCTCCGGGCCGACTACACCTACATGTCGATCAAGAAGTTCGACTCGTGCTCGCTGAGCTTCCACCCCGAGTTCCTCGAGTCGAACGGCGAGGAGACGTCCACAACAGACGACAGCAGCGGCAGCGGCACCGACACCGACGGGAACTCCGTGGAGGTTGGCACCGTACAGTGCGCGGGTCGCGGGGTCCCGGAGTGCATCGGCGGCCGGCGTCCGCTCGGGCACGTTGAGCTCGCCGAGAATTCTTGCTCGCTCGCCGACCATCTCGCCGGGTGCGCCCACCTCGAGGCCGCGTCGGTCATCGCCTTTGAGCAGCTCGCCGAGCAGCTCGAGTCATGGGGCGCGCCGCCCGAGCTGCGCGCGCGCTGCCTCGCGGCGGCCGAGGACGAGCGCGTCCACGCGCGCCTCGTGGGATCGCTGGCCCGCGCCGCGGGAGCCTCGATCACGCGCCCTGAGCAGCGGCCGCACGCCGACGATCTTCGATCGGCGGCGCTGCACAACGCGGTCGAGGGCTGCGTGCACGAGACCTGGGCCGCGCTGCTGGCCGGCTGGAGCGCGCGGCGGGCCGAGACCGACGCGCTGCGCCAGCTCCACGCTCGACTCGCCCGCGATGAGCTCGAGCACGCCGAGCTCGCGTGGTCACTCGCGGCCTGGTTCCACCCGCGGCTGCCCGCCGAGGCGCGCGCGCAGGTCGAGCACGCCCTCGTCGCCACGCTCACCCGGCTCCCCGAGCTCGCGCGCGCGCAGGCGCGACGGTTCCCCGCCGCGCTCGGCCTCCCCTCCCCCGACGCGCTCGCCGCCGTCGCCGAGTCGCTCGCGGAGCGGCTCACCGCTGCGGTCGATGAGCTACGGGCTGGGGCACGGACCGCCGCCGAGGCTCGAGATCTCGACGGTCTCGCGCGCCTCGAGCTGCGCTGAGGTGATCAGCGTCTCGACCCCGCCGCCTTGCCCGTAGCACGCGCTGACCTCACCGCTCTCGGTGATCGTCACGACCTCGATCAAGTAGCGGCCGGACTGCTCGAGATCGAGGTACATCTTGGTCGAGGTCTGCGTCGGCTTCTCGCAGTCGCGCGTGTCGCCGAACGCGGTCTCGTAGGGGTCCTTCGGCAGGGTGCACGGCGGCGGCGGATCCTGCTCGCAGTTGATCCGGGTCGCGCGCAGCGAGAGATGCTGTGAGCCGATCGCCCCGCACAGTTCGAACACGTCGACCTCCGCCTCGAGCGTGACGTGCGGATCCGGGTTGTCCGCCGCGCCCGTCGTCGGATCCGGCGCGTCCGTCTCGCTCGAGCTGTCATCGCCGCAGCTCGCCGCCACGCCGAGCGCCGAGCTCAGGATCAGGGCCAGCGTCCGCGCATGACCGCGACCACGCGTCGGCGCTTCACGAGCTCCGAGTCGTCCAGGGCGCAGCACGTCTCCGGGGATACCACAACCCCGCACCGCCGCGCGAAGTCGACAGCGGCCAAGCATCGCGGTCAGCGCGTCCCCGAATCCGTGTTCGCGCTGACGCGCGGGATGCCGCTCGAAGCGCGCGCACGTCCGCGAATCCACAGAAATCGCGGGCGAGCAGGGTTTCGTCAACCAACCTTGGACCCGCGTTTGCAGGTTTTTGGGCGCTGCATTATGTTCGCGCCCCAGGCACCTCATGGCTCACAAAGTTGGCTCCGATATCGATGCATGGTGCACCCGCTGCCGGCTCGACACGATACACGTCGTGGTCTCGCTCAAAGCCGACGGCGAGACGGCGAAACGCGCCGAGTGCAAGAGCTGCGGCGGACAACACAACTACCGGCCGCCCAAGTCGGGCCCGAACACCAAGACGAAGCGCAAGTCGACCAAGACCAAGCGCAAGACGTCCAAGCGCAAGACCAGCAAGTCACGGCGCGGGACCGAGTCGAGGAAGACGGTCGACTGGAGCGAGCGCGTCGCGGCCTTCCAGACCGCCGGCGCCGAGCCGAAGAAGTACACGATCCGCGGCGAGTTCGCGGCCGACGACTTCATCGACCACGTCAAGTTCGGCTTGGGCGTCGTGATCGAGCTGGCCGCCACGAACAAGATCTCGGTGATGTTCGAAGACGGCCCGCGCACGCTGATCATGCTGCACGGGCGCGCGTGACCCGGCGCGCGCCGGTCAGCATGACCCTTTGAGCATGTAACGGCTCGCGGGCTACACTGCCCGCGATGCCGGACTTGGTCAGCTTTCGCGAGCAGTATCTCGATCACGGTCAGATCACGGCGCAGCTGCGGGCGTGGGCCGAGGCCTACCCTGACCTCGTCCGCATGCGCGCGCTCACGACCACCGAGGACGGGCGCGAGCAGTGGCTGCTGACCATCGGCCGTGACCCCGAGCGCCCGCGCCCCGCGATCTGGGTCGACGCGAACATGCACGCGGTCGAGCTGTGCGGCAGCAACGTCGCGCTCGCGGTCGCCGAGGACGTGCTCTCGCTGCACACAGACCCCGACGCGCGCCCCCACGGGCTCCCGCCGCACCTGCGCGAGGCACTCCGCCGGATCCACGTGCACGTGATGCCGCGGCTCTCGCCCGACGGCGCCGAGGTGGTGCTCAAGGGCGCGAGCCTGGCTCGCTCGGTTCCCCGCGATCCGCTCGGTCGCCAGTCCCAGCGGGCGCGCTGGATCCCGCGCGACCTCGACGGCGACGGCCGCGTGCTCACGATCCGCGTCGAGGATCCGACGGGTGAATTCTGCGAGTCGCGCGAGCTCCCCGGGCTGATGGTGCCGCGCCGGATCGAGGACCCCGGCCCCTTCTACAAGATCTACCCCGAGGGTGTGATCGAGCACTTCGACGGCCGCACGATCCCGTCCGCGAGCGGGATGAACGGCGGCGGCGTCGACCTCAACCGCAACTTCCCGGCGCGCTGGGTGCCGGAGCCGACGCAAGCGGGCGCGGGCCCGTTCGCGCTGAGCGAGCGCGAGTCACGGGCCGTCGCCGAGTTCGCGGTCACGCACCCGTCGATCTTCGCCTGGTTCAACCTCCACACCTTCGGCGGCGTGTTCATCCGACCCCCCAGCGAGCGCCCGGACCACACGCTCGATCCGCAGGATCGCGCGGTCTTCCAAGAGGTCGAGCGCTGGGCCAAGCAGCGCACCCAGTACCCGACCGTCGGCGGCTTCGAGCAATTCACCTACGTACCCAAAAAGCCGCTGCACGGCGACCTCATCGACTTCGTCTACCGAGTCCGCGGCTGCCTGACCTTCGCGGTCGAGCTCTGGGACCTGTTCGCGCAGGCCGGGATCCGCCTGCGACAGGCGGCGCGCGAGCGCTTCGTCGACATCTACGAGACGCTCACCCGCGAGGAGCTGCACGCGCTCGCGCGCTGGGATCGTGAGCGCAACGGGGGGCGCTGCGCCCACGCGTGGCGCCCGTTCACGCACCCGCAGCTCGGCGCGGTCGAGCTCGGCGGCTACGACCCGCGCTTCGGGCTGTGGAACCCTCCGCCCGAGGGCCTCGCCGAGCTCTGTGAGGCGCACGCGGGCGTCATCCTGCGCGCCGCCGCGCTCGCCCCGGCGATCGTGATCTCCGAGCTCCGCGTGACCGCCTGCGGCGACGGGCGTCACGCCGTCGACGTGACCGTCGAGAACCACGGCTACCTGGGCAGCTACGGGATCGCGTCAGCCAAGGGCTGCCCGTGGAACGAGCCGCTGCGCGTCGAGCTCGTGATCGATCCGGACCGCGGCGACCTGACCCTCGAGCAACCCGAGCTGCGCTCCCGCGAGCTCGGGCATCTCGACGGCTGGGGCCGCGGTCCCCACGGCGAGCTCGCGGCCCCGTTCTACCAGCGCAGCCGCGGCACCAGCGGGCGCGCGCACGCGCGTTGGTACACGCGGGGCGCCGGCCTCGCCCGCGTACGCGTGACGGGCGTACGCACCGGCGTGATCGAGCGGGTCGTCGAGCTCGGCGCCAGCGCCGACGCGGATCAATAGACCGCGCCGTGTAGCGTCAAGCGCAGGGTCTGGAGCGCGAGCGTGTTGCTGCCGCCGGTCGGGTCGACCTCGACCGCCTGCAGCGATCCGCCCGGGACGAAGCACTGCCCGATGCTCACGCCGTCGGTGTGCACCTCCCACGAATTCGACAGGGTGATCTCGTCCCCGCAGCCCATCGGCGGGTTCCAGAGATCGGCGTAGACGGGCGAGCCCACCGAGATGCTGCGCCCGGTGACGCAGATCGTCGCGTAGTCGTAGCTCTGCAGCGACAGGAAGCCGAGCATCAAGCGCAGGCGGTCACCGGGGCCGATCACCGCGGCGCCGCCGATGTAGGCGCCCTCGACGGGGATGTCGCCGAGCGCGTTGATCACCGGCCAATTGTAGTTGGGGTGCGTCCACTCCTCCTCGCCGTAGCCGGGCGTGTTGGAGTAGGTCCAGGTCGGGCTGGTCGCCGGGTACCCCGCCTTGCCCACGTAGCTGATCTGGATCCACGGGCCGTCCTCGGGGTAGCCGCAGGCGTCCATGCCGAGCGGCTGGTTGATCATGCAGTTGTTGGCGCAGTCGTCATCGTCGTTGTTGTTGCCGTCGTCGCACTCCTCGACGCCCGCCCAGACCTGGCCATCCCCGCAGGTCGCGTCGCTGCAGCTGACGCAGGCGTCGGCGTTGTTCGCGTTGCCGTCGTCGCAGTCCTCGACCCCCTGCTGCACCAGCGAGTCGCCGCAGTACGCCTCCTCGCAGGCCAGCGTGCACGCGCCGCTGTTGCTGTTGGCGTTGCCCTCGTCGCACTCCTCCTCGAGGCTCGCCTGTTCGAAGCCGTCGCCGCACGCCGGCTCCTCGCACAGGTCCGTGCAGCCGTCGTCCTGGTCGCCGTTCTGCCCGTCGTCGCAGGCCTCGCCGTCATCGACGATCCCGTTGCCGCAGCCCGGCGCGACCACCCCGCAGATCCCGTCGACGCAGGTGAGGCCGTCGTCACACGCGCCCCCGTCACACTCGCAGCCCTCGCTGCCCGGCGTGCAGCCGCCCGTGTCGGTGTCCGTGTCGGTGTCAGTGTCGGAGTCCGTGTCGGAGTCCGTGTCGGTGTCCGTGTCGCTGTCGGTCGGCTCGGAGGTCGTGCCGCTCGTGCTCTCGCCCGTCGTCTGCCCGCCGGTCCCGTCGCTGTCGGACTCGCTGTCGGACTCGCTGTCGGACTCGCTGTCGCCGCTGGAGTCGCTCGCCGAGACCGCGCCGGTGGTCCCCTCGGTCGCGCTCGTCGTCATCGCGCCGGTCGAGCCCGGCGCGGTCGAGGCGGTCGTCGCCGACGCGTCCGTGGTCGCGCTCGCCTGCGAGCTGCCGCTCCCGCTGGCGGCGTCCGTCTCCCCCGCGCTGTCGTCTCCACAGCCGGCGGTGATGAGCGCGGCGACGGCCAGGGCTCCTGTCAGGCTCTCGACAAATCCGTGTCGCATGCCGGCGAAGCTAGCAAAGTCAACGCGCGCGGACCCCAGTATTTCGCGCGTGCTAGTTCACCAAATAATTACTGAGTCGTGGCGCTGGATCTGGTTGATTGGACATCTCTCTCGCGGACGCGCCGCGGCATGACCAAGCCGATCGTGAGCCCGAAGATGAAGCGCGCCGTCCCCCACTCGATGTTGTCCTGGTTGCCGTAGGCGACGACGCTGGGCGCGTTGAGCTCGACCCCGACGTGGGCCCCGACGAGCGCGCGGCCGCCGACGTACTGCACGAGCAGCCCGAGCTCGGTGCTCGTGCTCCAGATCGCCGCGCGACGGGCGTCCTGCGCGATCACCCGCGCGATCTGGGGCAGCGCGCTCGCGCCGATCCAGATCGCCCCGCCCCGCGCTCGCTCGATCGACCCGCCGGCCGCGAGACCGACGCCGGCGCGCACGCTGTGGAGCGAGACGCTGCCCTGCTGACTCGTCGTCCACGTGACCCCTGCGCGCGGCTGGAGATGATCGGAGACGAACCAGGCGCCGCCGCGCAGCTGCACCCCGCCCGCGGGATCAGACGGCGCGCCGACGCTGAACGCCGGACCCAGACCGACCCACCCGCGCCCGTGGAGCCACCCTGACGCCTCGGGCTTCGCCGGGGGCGCGGTCTCCGGGGGCGCGGCCTCCGGCCCTGGATCCGTCGACTGCAGCTCCGTCTGGCGGATGATCAACGCCAGGCTCGCGGCGAGCTCGCGCGCCCGCGCGCTCGGGTCGCCCGGGGAGCTCGGCAGCGCGCGCCGCTGCGCGCGGCCGTCAGGGGCGCGCAGCTCGACCGCGACCGTGAGCTCGGCGTCCGCGCCTGGATCGGGTGTGTCCAGCACCCGCACGCGCCAGCCGTCGAGCTCGCTACCGAGTCGCGCGCGCAGCCCGTTCTCCAAGATCTCCGCGTCCACGGCGTCGCTCTCGACGCTCACCTCGCCAGACGTCTCGACGACCCCACCCGCCGCCTCTCCACCCGCTCCCACGGCCTCGCCAGAGCGTGCTTCAGGGAGCTCGCCGCCGACCTCGCCGCCGACCGCGTCGCCGACCTCGCCGTCAACCTCGCCGCCCTCATCGACCGACGGGTCGCTCGCGGGTGCCTCGGCCCGGGCCGGCGACGCCGCGAACGTGATCCCGCCGACCACTGCGAGCTGGACGAGTCGCGCGCGGGGGATCATCGCCCCCCTGACTGCCACGGATCCCGAGGATTGGAAAGCGACCCTCGCGCCGCCGCCCGTCGAGCGGCGACGTCGCGCGCCGGACCAGCTCCACGCCGCGTGCTCGGCCTCGCGGGGGCGCGTCTCGACGCGCGCCCATAGGCATGTCTGCTTAGACATGTCTCAACCCCCTGCGCGGGCTCGCTACGCCCTCGCCCGGGGAGCGCGCCCGGGGAGCGCGCCCGCCCGCGCGAGCAGCTCCTCCATGGACGGATCCGCGTGCTCGAAGCGCAGCCGCCCGAAGCAGCGCTCGAGCTCGCGGCCGCTGGCGGGCAGCGTCTTGAGGCGCGCGCGTCGACTCGCGCACCGGGCCGGGTCAAAGCGATCGAGGTTGATCGGCGGACCCCACGCGGGGTAATCGGCCGCGCGCAGCTGCTCGGCGCGCTCGGGGCCGGCCTCGAACAGCGCCCGCAGAAACAGCTCGCGACCGAAGGCCCTCGCCTCCTCGATCACCGCGCGCATGTCCTCGAGCGTGCGCGCCCGATCCTTCGGCGTGCCGAGGTCCCGGTGCAGCGAGGCGAGGTACGACGGGATCTGCGGCAGCGTGACGGCTGGGCGCTCCCAGGTCTCCGCCGAGTAGCGCGCCCACAGCTCGAGCAGGCCCTGCACGCGCCGGTGGAGCCCGCGGAACTCCTCGGCGAGCGCGAAGATCTCGTCGTCGAAGCCGTCGGCGCGCAGGTGCAGGCCCTGGAAGAAGTGCTGCGCGACGAAGCCCCAGTACACCAGGTTGTCCCAGTAGATCTTGGCCGCCGCCACGCGCGGCCGCCCGAACAGCTTGTACTTGTCGGCGTAGATGAGCACGAAGGTCTCGGCCGCCTCGGTGAAGAAGCGGTTCATCGCCGCGACCCGGTCCTCGCGCAGCTCGCCGGCGAAGTCCTCGGCGATCAGCTGGGCCGCGTAGCAGTTGCTCATGGCCAAGAAGTCCGCGCCGGGGCTGTAGAAGGGGTCGACGAACAGCGCCGCCTCGCCGACGCAGGCCCAGCGCCGCGCCGAGAACACCTGACTCGAGAGATAGCTGTAATCGCGCAGCGCGTGGAAGTCTTCGAATTCGAGCGTCGCGATCTGCTCGGCCACGCGCGGCTCGTGCCGCTGTAGCCACGCGCGCGCGGTCTCGCGGCGCGAGTAGTCGCGCAGCGGGTGGAGCGCCTCGTCGGTGACGATCCCGAGGCTCGTGTAGCCGCTCGCCAGCGGGATGATCCAGACCCAGTAGCCGGCGCCCATGAAGTGCACGGTCGAGAGGTAGCGGATGTGCTCGCGGTCGCGGGCGTGCCAGTCCTCTCGCTCGGCGGCGACGAAGTCCTTGATGTCGACGCGCGCGCGGACACGAAACCACGCCGCGCTCGCCGTGTGGGGCGACGCGCGGCGCAGCCCCATGCCGCGCTGGAGCAGCCCCCGTCGACCGGTCGCGTCGATCAACCACCGACAGCGCGCCCGCGCCCGCGCCCCCGCGCGCTCGTACTCGACGGCGTGCGGAGCCCCATCGCGCTCGGCGAGCCGAAGCGCTTGGACGACCGCGCCCTCGATCAGCGTGACGCCCTCGGCCGAGACCCGCGCCCGCAGGTGCTGCTCAAAGCGCCCACGGTCGAGCTGGTAGGCCGGGATTTTTGGCAGCTCCGGCGGGCCGATCTCGGTGCGCGCGTGCACCGGGCCGTGCGCGTCGCCGACGAAGTAGCGCAGCCCGTTCTTCACCAAGTGGTGCTCGCGCAGGTACGCGTCGAGGCCGAGGATGTCGCCGAGGTAGTGCGCCCCGATCTCGACCGTCGACTCGCCGACCTTGTGACAGGCCTCGGGCAGCGGGCCCGGCTGACGCTCGAGCACGACGACCGAGCGCTCGGGCTGCTGGCGGCGGAGCTGCAGCGCGAGCGTCAGCCCCGCCATCCCGCCGCCACAGATGGCGACATCAAACTCATCGCGATCGGCTCCGCGCATGGCAAGCGGGACCGTAGCGCGAGTGCACGGGTCACGGCAAAATCGCGCCGCGAGCGTGCTCGCGTAGACGAGGGGCGCGCGACCTCGCCGACGACGCAGCTCGGCGCTCGCGCCGCGGAGCGGCCGGCGCGAAACCGGTCTCGAGCGCGTGGTAGCTTCGCCCCATGGCACGCACGCTCGTCGTCTGTGGGTACGGCCCTGGCATCTCGTCTGCGCTCGCGCGGAGGTTCGGCGCCGAGGGCTTTCAGGTGGCCCTCGTCGCGCGCAACGAGGCGCGCCTCAGCGCCGGCGCGGCCGCCCTCCGCGAGGCCGGCGTCACCGCTCGCGCCTTCCCCTGCGACCTCGGCGACGCCGCCGCGGTCACCCAGCTCATCGCCGACGTGCGCGCCCAGCTCGGGCCCGTCACCACGATCCACTGGAACGCCTACGCGCCGACGGCGGGCGACCTCATGACCGCCTCCCCCGCCGAGCTGCGCACCTGCTTCGACGTCGGTGTGGTCGGCGCGCTCGCGGCGGTCCAGGCCGCGCGCGCCGACCTCGCGTCGCAGGACGACGCCGCCGTGTTGATCACCGGCGGCGGCTTCGCCTTCTACAACGAGCACGTCGACAAGATGATCGTGCAGTGGAACACCATGGGGCTGGGCCTCATCAAGGCCGCCCAGCACAAGCTCACGCACCTGCTCCACCACAAGCTCAAGCCCGACGGGATCTTCGTCGGCTCGATCGTCGTCCTCGGCCTGGTCAAGGGCTCCGCCTTCGACCAGCGCGGCGACGGCCTCGACCCCGCCGCGATCGCCGAGAGCTTCTGGTCGCTCTACACCGAGCGCGACGCGATCACGAAGAACCACGGGTAGCGAGCCGGGGTCGTCCGCGGCCTAGCCGTGACGCCATGTCTCTTGACCCAGCAGCACCCCGCGGTCGAGCATGATCACGGCGACGTAGCTCCCGATCATCCCGCGCCCGACCGCGATCACCCGCGCGCCGGGGCCCGGCGCGAGCTCGAGGGCGTGGTCGTAGAACCGAAACCACCCGGCGCCGACGCCTCCAAAATTGACCTTTGACACGACCGCGCCGCCCTCGCGGCGAAGGCCGTAGATCGTCGCCATCGAGACGCTTCGATTCGTGAGCGCGAGCGCGATGAGCTCGCCGTGCTCGAGCAGCGCGAAGCGACCGAAGCCGGGATGCTCCACCTCGTCGACGCGCGCGCGCCAGCGCTCGTCGCCCGCGGCGTCGCGGGCGATGAGGTGATAGGCCCCGGCCTCGACGCGGACGGCGTAGTCACCATCGGCGCCCGACCACTCGCGCCACAGAGGGCGATCGGCGACCGCGTCGGTGACGTTCGCGGGAAACTGGTCATGGAGCGCGTGCACGTCGACCCGCGCCCGCGCGTGCACGCGTCCCCCGGCGATCTCCACCTCGTCGAGAAACGCGCTCGCCGGCCCGCGGTTGTAAACAACGAGGCGCTCGCCCTTCCAGCTCCCGTAGCCGAAGTCGAGCTGGAGCTCGACCGGCGCCACCAGCTCTGGATCGGACACGCGAGCTGTCCAGCGCGGCGCGCCCTCGCGCGTGAGGGCGTGCAGCGCGTATCCGCCGGCGACGCGGTACGCGACCAGCGGCGGAACGGGGTCCGGCGGGGCGGGCAGCGAGAGCACGACGGGCTCGCTCACCGCGTCTTCGCCGAGTCGACGCGACCACTGCGTGCTCACGACTCGCTCCGCGCGGTCGAGCTGCTCGCGGCGAACCCAAACAACATGTCCTTCTCGCCATGCTACGAAGCGGCGCGGCGAGTTCACCAATTCTGTCGAGGTCCCGCCCGCGCCCGGCGTGAGCCAATCGCCGCCGGCGCCGCGCGAGTGGAGCCAGGACCACGGCTGGCTCGAGCGCGCGATCGCGTCGTCGGCTGGCGGCTGGGTCGCGAGCAACGGCGCGATCGACTCGCGCTCCGGGAGCGCGGGCTCGTCCTCGTACTCCTCCGGCGCGGCGACGCCGACCGGCGCACACGCTGCGCACAGGAGCAGCGGGACGAGGAACGCGCGAACAGGCACCGTGGGCCGAGACACCGTCGCGCCCGCGAAGTTCCGGTCCGGCGCGCGCGCGCGCGTCAAGAGCCTCCTGCGCGCGCGCGGCTTCCTGCGGCGGGCTCGAGCTGCTCGAGGGGATCCTCCGACCTGGCGATCGGGTCACGCTGATCGAGACGCGGCCACCGACGCTCCGCGCTCCGGCGTCGTCAGCGGTCGCTGAGGCGCTGGCCCCCCCCGAGCGCCGGCTCGTAGCGACGTGCCTACGCGACGCTGGCGCGCGCGCCCTCGACGGCCTCGTGCTCGCCGATCCCGAACACGCGCAAGATCATGGTGATGAACGCGACCTCGGCCTCGCTCGAGCCGCCGCCGGCGTCGGCGATCGCCACGAGGTCGGTGACGAAGTCCCGGCGCTGGTGAGCCGTGAGCGCGGTGCACAGCATGAAGGCGTGACGATAGGCGGCCCGCCGCGCCGCGCCTTCGAAGCCGTACATCGCGAGCATCCGCTCACCCTCGCCGACGACCTCCTCGAGCCGCCCCGCGTGCGGCCCGGTGAGCCAGCGCTCGACTCGCGCGCGCATCGTCGCCTCGCGGGCCGCCGCGCGCGCGCCCGCCTGCAGGCGAGCGAAGGCCACGAACAGGTAGCTGACTCGATACAACATCTGCAAGCTGAGCACGCTGGACATCACGTCGCCTCCCTTCGTCACCAACACGCCGCGCGGGCGTGTTGACATCGTAGCGAAAACGCCGCGCTCGGGCCACGTCCCCGAACATTAACTTTGATGCAGGTGCACGTGGGGCGAGGCGACCCACATGAACCTGTCTTTACAAACAGAATGTAGAGTCCTGCCCCGCGCGCGACGCCTCCGCGCCGGGGCGTGGACATCTGCCTCGCTCACGCCGCCCGCCGAGCCCACGCCGCGGCGAGCAATGCTTGCGGTCACGGGGCGAAACTCCTGTGACGAGGCGTATCGCCCCGCGCTCCTCGAGATCTCGTCGGCCCGCGCACGCTCGCGTACCACGAGCGGCCCGCCGAGATTCACCGCGCCTTCGCGCGCCGCGGGGCGTCGCGAAGCGGCGCGGGCGGGCGCCCGCGGGAGCTCGAGCTGTTGCTCATGGTCGAATGAGCATCTCGGAATCGGGCGCGCGCAGCTCGTCGAGCGTGCAGCCGCGCGCGCCCTCGCGCGCGGCTCGTCTAGGGCGTGCCGCACTGCGCCCAGATGCTCAGCTGCTCCTTCGCCTCATCGCTCAGCGGGGCCGACGGCGGCATCTCGTCCTCGATCACGACCTCCGCGGTCTCGAAGGGGTCGAGCGTCGCGGCCTCGTGGGAGTCGTAGTCAAAGTCCCGAGGCGCCCCCTGACGCGCGTCGCCCGTGAGCGTCGACGAGTGACAGCCGACGCAGGAATTCCAGATCGCGCTCATGTCCTCGAAGCGCGGGACCTCGACCGCGTCGCAGTCGACCTGCGCCAGCTCATCGCCCTCCTCGTCGCCGTCGTCGTCCTGATCGCAGGCGACCCCGACGGTGAACGCCGCGGCGAGCAGCGTGAGGATCAGGCCGTACTTGATACGTGTCACTTTGGTCATGTTCATTCTCTCGCTCGGTGTGGACGGAGCTGTCGTTCGCGGTGTCGTTCGCCGCTGTCTGTCCGGGACCCGAGGCGCCGCCTCCTTACGCGCCGCGCCGGTGCAAACTCGAGCGAGCGCGAGAATTTTCGAAACGCGCGCGCGCGCCGAAGAAAATCTCTTCACGCCGTCGAAACCGCGTACCATCGACCGCGGGAGCACCCATGTCGCGGCGACGAAGATCGAAGCAGCCAAGCACCCCCCCGGCCTCCGCCCCGATCCCGGATCGCGTCGACGAGGACCACCAGCGCGAGCAGTACTTCTTCGATCGCCCGACCGTCGCTCGGCTGGCCGACATGGTCGACGCCCACGCGCGCCCCGTGTGCCTCTGCGTGCCCATGGTCGCCCGCGAGCTCGCGCGCCGCGGTCGCGCCGTGAAGCTGCTCGATGTCGACGCGCGCTTCGCCCAGCTCCCTGGCTTCACGCGCTGGGACCTCTATCGCCCGAGCCCGCTGCCCGAGCTGCCCGACCTGGTCCTCAGCGATCCGCCCTTCACCTTGGTGCGCCTGTCGCAGCTCTTCACCGCGATCCACACGCTGTGCCGCGGCGAGCTGCGCACGCGCGTGGCGATCGTGTGGCCGACCGCGCGCGCGCTGGACATCACCGGGACCTTCGCGCCCTTCGGCCTGCGCGCGACCGGCTTTGAGCCCGGCTACGTGAGCGTGCGGCCGATCGAGGAGAACCGCGCGAGCCTGTTCGCCAATTTCGAGCTCGACCCGCGCTGGGGCCTCGAGTGACGCGCCGGCGCTAGCTGCCCCAAACAACCTGTGCCACCGCGCAGATTCGCGCGCGCGCCGACGCGCTGCGGCTGAGAAAACACACGGTGATTTCGCGCCGGCGGAAAAACCGGCCCGTGGTACGGTTTGCTCGCAATGCGCCGCACTGTCGCCGTGTGTCCCGTACTGGCGCTCGCTGTGACCTTCGCGGCCTGCAGCACCGGCGAGAGCACCGGCGACTCGTTCGGGGGCCCCGCGCTGCCGACGACCGCGAGCGCCTCGGGGACGGGCGCGCAATCGACCGACAGCGCGGGCGCGACCGGCGACGCGACGACTGACGCCGCCCCGACCTCGACCTCGACGGCGGGCGAGAGCGACGGCTCCGCGACCGAGAGCGACAGCGCGGCCGCGACCTCGACCGGCGAGGCGCCGACGACCGGCGCAGTCGACGACACGGACGACTCGGGCGACACCGAGGGCTGCCCGCCCGGGACCCTCAACTGTCCCTGCGACCAGGGAGGCTGCGGCGCGGAGCTGATCTGCGAAGAGGGCGTGTGCGCCGAGGACACCGGCCCGCAGTGCGTCGACGACCTGCTGGTCAACGACACCCAGAGCACGGCCTCCTACCAGGGCGACCTGCAGGAGGGCGAGTTCGACATGACCAGCGGCGTGCTCCTGGACCCCGACGACTCCGACTGGCTCATGTTCCACGGCACCGACACGCTGCTGCTCGAGGCCCAGCCCGTCTTCGACGTGCTCGAGGGCGGCGGCGTCGTCATGTGCGTCTTCATCGACTGCGACAACGGCGAGCAGGCCAACCCCAGCTGCCCCCCAGGGACCTCCCAGACCAGCTCGACGCTCGGCGACCCCGGCTGCTGCTCGAGCAACAGCGTCGGCTTCGACCTCAACGAGTACACCTGCACGGCCAACCCGCTCGGGGACGACAGCGCCGACTTCTACATCAGCGTCACGCCCACCAGCGAGTGCGTCGACTTCACCGTGTTCTTCGCGTACTAGCGCCCGCCCTCGATCATCGACACCGCGCTCGAGCGTCAACCCGCCCGGTTCAGTTGGTAGATCCCGGGCAGCCGCTCCTGCGTCGTCGAGATGATGATCTTGTCACCTGCGCCGAACACCAGGTCATGCCGCGGGTGAAAGCTGTGCCCGCCGCCCACGCACTCGTGAAACAGCACCGACGCGCCGCCGGGGCCCTCGATGAGCTCCGGGCCCGCGCCGTCGAGCTTCGACCCCGCCGCGATGACCAGCTCGAGGTTCAGCATCAGCTGGTCCTTCACGTAGAAGCTGCTGACGATCGACGGGTCCACCGCCGCCATCGCGAAGGCCGGCGCCGCCAGGTGAGACATGCTGAACGCGCTCCCGAAGTCCATGGTCGCGGCCAGCTTCCGCGCGAGGCTCTGATCGAAGAGGCGCACCACGACCCGGATCTCGGGCTTGACCGAGCGCGCGTGCACCACCGCCTCGATGTTCGCAAGGTCGTTGTCGGAGACCGCGACGATCGCCTTCGCGTGCTCGACCCGCGCGCGCTCGAGCGTCGACTCGTTGCGCATATCGCCGACGACGACCTCGACGCCCAGGTGCCGCGCCTCCTCGACGAAGCGACACTCGCTCTTAACCTCGACGGCCACGACCTGCTCCTTGAGCGTGAGGAGGTGCTCGAGCGTTCGGTGGCCGACCTTGCCGAGCCCGCACAGGACGATGTGATCGCGCATGTTCTTGTTCGTTCGTTGCAGCAGGTTGCCGATCTCGCGGCGAATGATGAACTCGGTGATCAGCCCGAAGATCGCGGCGATCGACGCCGCGCCGGCGAGCATGATGAAGACGCCGAAGACCTTGGTCCACGCCGGCGCGTCGCCGAGCGCGATGTCGCCGTAGCCGACGGTCGTGATCGTCGTGACGACGAAGTAGATCGCGTCGACCCAGCTCAGGCCGAGCGCCGCGCGGTAGACCAAGACCGCGGTCACGACGATCGGGCTCGTGACCAACAAGACGACGAGCAAGGCCGTCTGAGCCCGCGAGGCGTCGCGCACTCGAAACGCGCTTGGGGCCATCCTGACCGGCATCCGCGGCCATCGTACCGCCCCCGCTTCGGCGGAGCGCGTGAGTTCGCACGCCCCGTCTGCGCGGTGTGGCGCCCGCCCGGCGCGTGCCGCAGACTGCACGGGTGCCCGCGCCGCAGCCCGTCCACGAGCTCGACTTCGACGCGACCCTTCGCCGGCTCGGCGGCGTCGCGCTGGTGCTGTTCACGAGCCCGTTCTGCGGCGCGTGCAAGGCCGCCACGCGGGCGCTCGCGGGCCTGACGGAGGCCGCGCTCGCGCCGGCCGGCGCGACCGGCCCGCTGCACCTGCTCGTGGTCGACGCGGGCGAGAGCGCCGGGCTCACGGCCGACCTCGAGGTCTTTCATCTGCCGGCGATCTTCGTCTACCAGCGCGGAGAATTTCACGGTGCACTGCACGCGCCGCTGCGGGAGGACGCGCTCTCGCGCGCGCTCGCGGAGCTGCTCGCGGCCCCGCCCGCGGAGCCGCCGTAGGACGACGAGCGCGGCTAGGGCTCGGCGTGGGTCTGCGCGGCCATCCACTCGAGGTAGGGCTCGCTGCCCGCGACGATCGGGAGCGCGAGGACCTCGGGGACGTCGTAGGGGTGATGCTCGTTGAGACAGGCGCGCAGGTCTTCGAAGCGCCCGCGCCGGCTCTTGATGATCAGCTGAACCTCGGCGTCGGCGTGCAGCGTGCCCTCCCAGCGGTAGAACGAGCGCACGCCCGCGATCATGTTGACGCACGCGGCGAGCCGTCGCTCGACCAGCTCCCGCGCGAGCCGAGCGCCCACCACGTCGTCGGGCGCCGTGCACAGGACGAGGATCGGATCGTCAGCTTGCATAGGCACGCTTGTACCAGAAACGCGCGATCTCGTCCGTCGCGCGCGCGTGTATCATCGCGCCGATGAGCGACGATACACGGGCGCGCAGCTTCTGGGCCTGGGGCTATCAGGACCGCTTTCCCGACGCCGAGGCGCGCGCCCAGCTCGGCGCCCAGCTGTTCGCGCTGCTCGGCCTCGAGGGCCCGCCGCCGCCCCCCCGCGACGCGCCCACGCTCGCGGGCGCGCGCGTCCCCGCGCCGCGCGTCGACGTCCCGCCGGCGCTCGCCAGCTTCTGCACGAGCGCGCGCGAGGATCGCGTCACGCACACCTACGGCCGCAGCTACCGCGACCTCGTGCGCGGCTTCCTCGGCGACTTCTCGCCCGCGCCGGACCTCGTCGCCTACCCCGAGGACGAGGCGCAGATCCAAGCGCTCTTGGCCTGGGCCGCGTCGGCGCGCGTCGCCGTGATCCCCCGCGGCGGCGGGACCTCGGTGGTCGGCGGCGTCGAGGCGGAGCTCGAGCGCGAGGGCTCCGGCGGCGGCGGCAACAAGTCGCAACGGACAGGTTTCACCGGCGCGGTCTCGCTCGACATGCGCCGTCAAGATCGCGTGCTCGAGGTCGACGCGACCTCGCTCTCCGCGCGCATCCAGGCCGGCGCGACCGGCCCGCGCATCGACGCCCAGCTCGCGCCCCACGGCTTGACCCTGCGCCACTTCCCGCAGTCCTACGAATTCGCGACCCTCGGCGGGTACATCGCCACGCGCAGCGGCGGCCACTTCGCGACCGTCTACACGCACATCGACGAGTTCGTGCAGTCGCTGCGCACGGTCACGCCAGCCGGGGTGATGGAGAGCCGTCGGCTCCCGGGCTCCGGCGCGGGCCCCAGCCCCGACCGCCTGATGATCGGCTCCGAGGGCATCTTCGGCGTGATCACCGAGGCCTGGATGCGCGTGCGCCCCAAGCCGCGCTGGCGCTCCTCGGCGAGCGTCAAATTCGCGTCGGCGGACTACGAGGCCGCCGTCGCGGCCACGCGCGCGCTCGCGCAGTCGGGGCTGCACCCCGCCAACTGCCGCCTGCTCGACCGCCGCGAGGCCATGCTCAACGCGGTGACCTTCGACGGCGCGCACGTGCTCGTGCTCGGCTTCGAGTCCGCCGACCACCCGACCGAGGCGTGGATGAAGCGCGCCCTCGAGATCACCGCAACACACGGCGGGACATGTCCCAAGGGACCGCGGCACAGCGACGCCCAGGCCCGCGAGGCGCGGCCGGGCAGCAGCGGCGCGGCCGGAGCCTGGCGCGACGCCTTCTTCGAGGCGCCCTACCTGCAGAGCGCGCTGGTCAGCCTCGGCCTGATCGTCGACACCTTCGAGACCGCCTGCACCTGGGACCGCTTCCCGGCGCTGCACCGCGCGGTCATCCAGAACGTGCGCGCGGCGATCCAGCGCGTCACCGGGCGCAAGGGGCTGGTGACCTGTCGCTTCACGCACGTCTACCCCGACGGCCCCGCGCCCTACTTCACCTTCATCGCCGCCAACCAAGACGGGCCCGAGGCCGCGCTGGAGCGCTGGGCCGAGCTCAAGCGGGTCGCCAGCGACACGCTGATCGAGCACGGCGCGACCATCACCCACCACCACGCCGTCGGCCGCGTGCACCGCCCGTGGTACCGCCGCCAGCGCCCCGAGCTGTTCGCCCGCGCGCTCGCCTCGGCCAAGCGCGCGCTCGACCCTGCAGGCGTCATGAACCCCGGCGTGCTGCTCGCGCCCGAGGAGGTCCACGATGCGGTGGATGGCTAGCCCCGGCGCGCTCGGCCTGGTCGCAATCCTGTCCCTAGTGACATGTAAGCGAGACGCGCCCCCCACCAGCGCGCCGACCTCAGCCGCGCGCGCGCGCTGGACCGTGTTCGACGGCGCAGCCGGCGATCTCTCGACCCGCGGCCTCGACGTCGCGCCCGACGGCGCGATCTGGGCGAGCGGCACCGCCGGGCGCTTCGTCGTCGCCGCCGGCCCGCCCTACTCCTTCGACCTCGAGGCGCTGCCGCTCGAGGACGCCGCGCAGCTCGACCTCCGGGACGTCCACGCGCTCGCGGGCGCCTCGGTCGTCGCTATGGCCGCTGGCGAGGGCGCGCGCTCCCGCGTGTACCGCTCGGCCGACGGCGGCGCCGGCTGGGAGCTCGCGCTCGCCAACCCGGACCCCGAGGGCTTCTTCGACGCGATCGCGTTCTGGGACGCGGAGCGCGGCGTCCTGATCGGCGATCCCGTCGCGGGCCGCTTCGCGCTCTACTCGACCACGAGCGGCGGCGCGTCGTGGTCGCGCCTGCCCGCGAGCGCGGCGCCCGAGGCCCTGCCCGGCGAGCACCTCTTCGCCGCCAGCGGCACCTGCATCGCCACGGCGGGCGACGAGTCCGTTTGGTTTGGTACCGGAGGACAGGTCGCGCGGATCCTCCGCTCCGACGATCGCGGCGACACCTGGACCGCCGTCGACGCGCCCCTCGCCCACGGCGCGGACTCGGCGGGCGTGTTCTCGCTGGCCTTCGTCGACGCGCGACGCGGGATCGCGGTCGGCGGCGACTATCAGGCGCCCGCGCGGCCCGAGGGCGTCGCGGCCTGGACCGACGACGGCGGCCGCAGCTGGCACGCGGTCGCCCCCGAGCGCGGACCCGCCGGCTACCGCTCCGCGGTCGCCTTCGCGCCGGCGGGCGCGGACCCGACGCGGCCGCCCGTCGCGATCGCGGTCGGGACCTCGGGCGCTGACATCTCGACCGATCTCGGGCGCAGCTGGCGGCCGCTGCCGGGCGCGCCGAAGCTGAACGCGATCGTGTTCACCGAGGATCCGGCGGTCGCCTGGGCCGCGGGACCCGACGGCACGCTCGCGCGCGTCGACCTCGGCCCCGCGGCCCCCCCGGAGTAACCCGAGCGTCGCGGCCCCGCGCTCGCGCGCGCGAGCGTGTACAATTTTCCGCGGATGCTCGACGCGCCGCACGCTCGCTTTAACGTCCGCGACTACCTGAGCCGCGACGAGCTGCGCGCGCTGACGACGAAGTCCGACGCGCGCGGCCTGCTCGAGCTCGCGTTCACCTGGGGCGTGATCGCCGGGACCATGGCGCTCGTCGCCCGCTACCCCTCGGCCTGGACGATCGGCCCGGCGCTCGTGATCCTCGGCGGGCGTCAGCTCGGGCTCGCGGTCCTGACCCACGACGCCGCCCACGGCATCCTCACGCGCTCGCGGCCGCTCAACGACTTCGTCGGCCGCTGGCTGTGCGGCCTGCCGAACAACGTCTCGATGCGGCGCTACTGGCAGCACCACCGCCGCCATCACCTGTACACAGGGTCAGACAAAGATCCCGACCTCGGCCTCGTCGCCGGCTACCCGACCACGCCCGCGCGCCTGGCCCGTCGCTTCCTCCGCGACCTCATCGGCCTCAGCTCGGCCAAGCGCCTGTTCGCCGTCGTGATGATGGGCACCGGCCGCATGCGCTACTCGGCCTCGACCGACGTGGAGTGGATCGACACCCGCGCGCGCAGCTGGGGGACCGCGATCGGCACGGGGATCCGGCACCTCGGCCCGATCGCGCTCGTCAACCTCATCGGCTTCGCCATCACCTGGCTGCTCGGTCACCCGTGGCTGTTCGCGCTGTGGTGGGCCGCGTACATGACGACCTACAGCGTGTTCTTGCGGGTGCGCTCGATCGCCGAGCACGCCTGCGCCGCGCGCGTCGACGACCCGCGCCGCAACACGCGGACCACGACCCCCGGGCCGCTCGCGCGCTTCCTGTTCGCGCCCCACGGCGTCGGTTACCACCTCGAGCACCACATGC
Organism: Polyangia bacterium; assembly: GCA_030430565.1. GTDB lineage: Bacteria > Myxococcota_A > Polyangia > Nannocystales > Nannocystaceae > JACKDW01. Next base: position 188,104 of record JAUIKS010000016.1, on the reverse strand, counting down.
TCATGACCGTGCCCTGCTACAACCTCCCGCGGATGCACGCGCTGCTGCGCGAGCGCGGCGCGCTGCGGGGCGCGCTCACCTCGCCGGGCTACGGCGCCGTGCTGCGCGACGTCACTCGGCCGGCCGCGTGACGGTGACGCGCAGACGCGCGACCGCGTGGTGACCCGCGACGCCGTCCAGCTCCCAGCTCGTGCGCGCGTCTGGGCGGGCCCAGACGCGGCGCTGGAGCGGCACGTCGACGTACCGGCCCTCGTGCGAGCGCGCCTCGACCTCCGCCCAGGTCCCCAGCTCCTCGGGCCGCGAGAGCGCTCCGTAGCGCCGATCGATCAGCGCCGCGATCTGCCCGGCCTCGTCGGCGAAGCGCCCGAAGAGCTCCTCGTCGACATCCGCGATCTCGCGCTTGAGCTCGACGGCCGCGAGCGCCCCCGCCTCGACGCGATAGGTCCACCAGCTGCAGCCGTCCTCGCAGATCTGGCTCAAGGGGAAGCTCCCCACCGCCCCGTGAAATCGGCAGCTCATGGCCTCGGCGTCCCACTCCTCCGCGCACCGGGGGAAGCGCGCGAGCAGCTCGGCCTGCGGGGTCCCGAGCGACGGCAGCCGCAGCGTCGCCGTGGGCTCGCCGCCCGCGCCGAGGTCTGGATCGCGGTGCCGCCACGCCGCGATCGAGATGGGCCCCTGACCGCGCGACGTCGTCACGCGCGCCACGACGTCCATACGACCCGCCTGACCCAAGGGGAAGCCGTAGCAGAAGCCCGCGGCCGCGCTCGCGCCCGGCTCGAGGCTCGCCGCGATGACGTCATCGGGCTCGCCGGCGGGCGTGACCTCCACCGTCAACGGCCCGACCGCGCCGTCGCAGCGCGTCGCCATGATCTCGAAGCAGCCGGCGGCGCAGCGGCCCTCCCTCAGCTCGTGGCACGCGCGCGGATCTGGCTCGAGGGTCAGCGGCACCGACACCGGCCGCGCCGCCGCCGTGACCACGCGCGACGGCCCCACCGGGACGTAGCCGAGCGCGCGCACGGGGTCCCACGCGCACGCGGAGCGCGACGCGTCGACGTCGGCCTCAACCTCGAGCTCGACATCGACCGCGACGTCGACATCGACATCGACATCCACCTCCGCGACCTCCGCGACCTCGCGCGCGTCCGCGGGCGTCGACGCGGCGCCCGGCCAGCCGAGGATCAGCGCCGTGCCGGCGCTCGCCAAGGCCATCGCGCTCAGCAGCTCCACGGTTCGTCGCGCGCTCGCCATCGAGACGCGACGCTAGCAAGCGACGACGAACGAGTCTAGAGACGTCGCTCCCGCGCCCCGGCTCAGCCCGCGGCCGCGCCCCGCTGCTCGGCGATGAAGCCCTTCGCGCCCGCCGGATCCAGGAACCAGCTGCCGAAGTCGCGGGGGTCGTTGAAGGCGTTGGTGAAGCGCGACGCGATGCCGTTGAGGCTGTTGGCGGCGCCGAACAGCTCGAGCACGTGCGGCGGCGGCGGCAGCAGCAGCGCGTTCGTCCAGACCGTCGCGGCGCCGACCCCCTCGCCCTCCCACGCCCGCTCAAAGGTCGCGCGCATCCAGTCCTCGTCGGTCAGCGAGCCCTCGGCGCGCTCCAGGATCGCGTGCAGGTAGGCGTGCGCGGCTTTGCTCGCGTTGTTCGAGCCCTGACCCGTGATCGGATCATTGAGACAGACCGCGTCGGCCATCCCCAGGATCGTGGCGCCCGAGGGCAAGCGCGCGATCGGCTCGCGCACCACCGGCGCGAAGCGGCCGCGCAGCACCCCCAGGTCGTCGGTGAGCTCGACCTCGCGGCAGCGCGCGCCCTCCCAGGGGACGAAGGTGTCGAGGATCCAGCGGCTCTTCGCCAGGTGCTCGGCGGGCGTCTTCACGTCGCCCCAGCAGTCCATCGGCCCGCCGGGGATCCCCTCGAAGACCATGATCTCGCACGCGCCCGTGGTCGTCAGCGAGGGGAACACGAAGTACTCGCCGACGCCCGGGATGATGTTGAAATTGACCGCCGTGAACTCGGGGCGCGGCGTCATCTTCTTGACGTAGGTCAGCGCCAGCGCGCGCATCGGCTGGCCGTGCGGCGAGCGCTCGGGGTCCTTCTTGAACAGGTCTTTGAGGTCACCTTTACCCGTGGCGACGACGACCAGGTCGTGCTCCGCCGCGAGCGACTCGAGCCGCGCGCGCGTGCACGTCTCGAGCACCAACGCCCCGCCGCGGCGCTCGAGCTCCTTCATCCAGCCGGGGTACTTGACGCGCTGGTCGATGGCCTGCGCGGGCTTCTCGAGGCGCGCGGCCCAGTGCACCGGGCGCGAGCCGTCGGGCCCGGCGATGCTCACCGACATGCCCTCGACGTACGGCCCGTCTTGCTCCCAAAAATTCAGCCCGAGCTCGCGCTCGTACTCGAGCGCGGTGTGGAACATGCACTGGCTCGACATCACGCGCCCGGCGGCGATGTCCTCGCCGCTGCGGTCGGTGACCACGGTGACCTTGTAGCCGCGCTGCAGTAGACCGAGCGCGAGCTGGAGACCGGACTGACCGCCGCCGACGATCGCAATTCGCTGCATAGAATCTCTCTCTCGAGGTGCTCAACCGGGACCGCCGCTGGCGACCCGATCGAGCGTTCATCCGCGACGAGGATCGTCGCGCGCCCAATCATATCGCAGGCCTCGCCGGGCGGCGGCCCCGGCTCCGCGCGCGCGGCTTCGCGCGCGAGACGAGCTCGTATGCAGACGGCGCCCCGACGCGCGCGCCGATCCGCGGCGCTCGAAAAACCTTCGCGCGAGCCGTCGATCCACGGGCGGTACCATGGCGCCGCGGAGGTAGAGGATGAAGGGCTTGCACGACAAGGTCGCGATCGTCACCGGCGGCGCGCAGAGCATCGGCGCGCAGATCGTGCGAGCCCTCCACGCGGCCGGCACCCGCGTCACGATCGCCGACATTGCTGACGGGCCAGGTTCTACGCTCGCCGAGCAGCTCGGCGACGGCGCGCTGTATCAGCGCACTGACCTGACCCGCGACGCCGACATCGACGCCTGCGTGGCCGCGACCGTCGCGCGCTTCGGCGGCGTGGACTTCGTCGTCAACGTCGCCTGCTCGTACGTCGACGACGGCCTCCGCTCGAGCCGCGCCGACTGGCTCGGCACCCTCGACGTGAACGTCGTCGGCGGCGTCATGCTCGTGAAGGCGGCCAGGCCGCACATGGTCGCGCGCGGCGGCGGCGTCGTGATCAACTTCGGCAGCATCAGCGCCAAGGTCGCGCAGACCGGGCGCTGGCTGTACCCCGTCAGCAAGGCCGCGATCCTCCAGCTCACGCGCAACGAGGCGATGGACCTCGCGCCCGACAACATCCGCGTCAACTGCGTGTCGCCGGGCTGGACGTGGTGCCGACTGATGGATGAGCTGACCGATGGGGATCGCGAGAAGACCGACCAGGTCGCCGCGCCCTTCCACCTGCTGCGCCGCGTCGGCGAGCAGGACGAGGTCGCGCAGGCGGTCCTGTTCCTGTGCTCAGATCACGCCTCGTTCATCACGGGCGCCGACATCCCCGTCGACGGCGGCTACTCGGCGATGGGCCCGGAGCGCGCGGAGCCGGCGATCTCGAAGCTGGTCGAGTAGACCGGTCTCAGGGCGCCCCGAGCGGGAGCGTGATCGAGAAGCGCGAGCCCAGGCCCGGCTCGCTCTCGACCTCGATCTCGCCGTCCATCATCTCGCAGAGCTTCTTCGTGATCGCGAGGCCGAGGCCGGTGCCGCCGTACTCGCGCGTGGTCGACTCGTCGCCCTGGGAGAACGGCTTGAACAGGCGCCCGAGCTGCTCCGCCGTCATCCCGATCCCGGTGTCCCGCACCGAGATCAGGACCGCCGGGGCCGTGGTCGCCTCGTCCTGCACGACCCGCGCGAGCTCGACGCGAATCTGCCCGTCCCGCGTGAATTTGCAGGCGTTCGCGACCAGGTTCAGCAGGCACTGGCGCACCTTCGCCGCGTCCGCGCTCATCGTCGAGACCGCCGGATCGACGGTGAGCGAGATCGTGTTGCCGTTCTTGTCGGCGAGCGGCAGCACGTTCGAGATGACCTCGCGGGCGAGCGCCGGGAGTTCGAAAACCGAGCGGACGACGCGCTCGCGCCCGGCCTCGATCTTCGACAGGTCGAGGATGTCGTTGATGAGGTTGAGCAGGTGCTTGCTCGACGAGGTGATGCGCCGCATGTCGCCGACGAGCTCGAACAGCTGCGCGTCCTCGAGCTCCTCCGTCACCATCTCGCTGTAGCCGATCACCGCGTTGAGCGGCGTCCGCAGCTCGTGGCTCATCGTCGCCAAGAACACGCTCTTCGCCCGGTTGGCCGCCTCGGCGGCGTCGCGCGCCGCCTCCAGCTCGCGGGTGCGAGCCTCGAGCGCGCGGTTGCTCTCGCGCACGCTCTGCACCAGTCGCGCGTTCGAGAGCGAGATCGCCGCCTGCGAGGCCATGAGCGTCACGACCTCGACGCGCTGCGGCGTGAACGCGCCGACGACCATGTCGTTGACGAGGTAGATGACGCCGATCAGCCGACCCTTGTCGAGCAGCGGCGCGCACAGCAGCGAGCGAGTCTCGAGCGCGCGCACGCTCGGGTCGAGCACGTAGGCGCCCTCGCGGCTGGCGTCCGCGAGCACGAGGCGCTCGCGCGTGCGGGAGACGAAGTGCACGATCGGGGGCGAGAGCAGCGCGCCCGCGGACTCGCTCTCGAGCGGCACCGAGGGCAGCAGCCGCCCGTGCTCCTCGTCGGCGGAGGCCGAGGCCTCGAGCGCCAGCGCGTCCTCGCTCGCGAGCAGCAAGTACCCCCGAGCGGCGCCCGCGTTCTCGATCACGAGCCGCATCAGCCGGGGCAGCAGCCGCTCGACACGGAGCTCGCTCGTGATCGCCTGCGAGGCGCGCAGCACCGCGTCGACATCGAGCGCGCGGATCCAGCCGGTCTCGGTGTTCGTGCTCGTCTTGGTGCCGTCGACGTCGTCACCACGCGCCGCGCCGGTCAGCTCGGGGAAGCGCTCGGCGAGCGCCTCGACCTTCGCCAGCGCGCCCCAGCGCGCGTAGCCGCCGTGCGCGTCGCTGGCGTAGGCGCCGGCGACTCGCCTGCGTCCGCGCTCGCCGTAGAACGCCATCGCGCGCTCGCAGCACAGCCCCTCGTGATGCGGGTAGCCCTGGGCCGCCGCCTCGTCGATCGCCTCGTCGTAGCGCCGCATCGCCAGCAGCGTGTCGCCCTCGACCCGCGCGCGCTCGGCCTCCAGCAGGCGCCGCTTGTGCAGGAAATTCTCGGGGCAGCTCTCGGCCCAGCGCGCGACCCGATCCTGATGCTTGCCGACGAAGTCGGGGCGCGCGAGCGCCCCGCCGGTCGGCGAGGCGGCGAGCAGCGCGAGCGCGCCGTAGAACGAGAACTCCGTGCCGTAGAGCGTCCCCTCGGCGCTTGGGAGCAGCGGCGCCGCGGCGTCCACCCGCGCGCGCGCCGACTCGAGCTCACCCGCCAGCAGCGCGAGCTTGAGCGCCGAGAGGTGGAACAGGAACTGCACGAGCACCAGGCCCGAGCGCTCGAGCTCCGCGTAGAACACCTCGCCGTCGAAGCTCTCGTCGCCGAGCGTCGCGAGCGACTCGGCCGGGCCCTGCAGGGACGCGATCAGCTGGCGCGCGAGCGTGAGGATCGCGGTCGACTGCAGGTCCTTCGTCCGCTGCATCAGCACCAGGTATCGATCGACGTCCAGGCGCAGCTCGTCGAGCTCGTCGCCGACGCCCAGACGGTGCAGCACGCTGTGAAAGCACGAGAACGACAGGTACAGGAAGTCGCCGTTCTCGAGGCACGCGCGGTAGGATCGCGCGAACAGCGGGAAGCCGGTCCGCAGCGGCCTGCGGAACAGGTTCACGTGCGCGGCGAAGGTCACCGGCAGCATCCCCGCGAGCTCCGGGCTGCCGCGGCGCTCCGTGATCTCGAGCGCGAGGCTGCCGAAGGCGTGCGCGCGCTCGAAGTCGCCGACCATCGCGGCGAGCACCATCGCGTACATCATGTAGCCGTAGGCGGAGATCGTCGAGTTGCCGCAGGCGAGGCTGATGTTGACCGGCTTCGCCGCGACGATCGGGAACAGCTCGGGCGCGACGAAGAAGATCGGCGGCGCCAGGTGCATCAACAGCCGCAGCACCGCCTCGGCCGCCGGATCACGCATGTCGGGCAGCTCGACGAGCGAGGCGACGCTGCGCGCGGCGAGCTGGCGCTCGACCTCCGAGAACTCGATCGCCAGGACCTCCGGATCGTCGGTCAGCTCGATCTCGAACAGCGCGAGCCCCTCGCGCCCGGCCGCCACCGCGTCCGCGAACTTCCCGAGCGTGCTGTAGAGGACGATGCGCAGGTTGTGGACGCTCGCGCGCTCCAGGCCCGAGCGCGCCCGCTCCAGCAGCTCGCCGAACAGCGACTCGGCGACCTCGAAGCGCCCGCTCAAGAACTCGCACTCGACGCGCTCGAAGTGCAGCGAGAACGCGAGCCGCGGCGCCTCGTCCCAGCCGCCGCCGGCGAGCAGCCGGATCCCGCTCGAGAGCAGCTCCGCCGCCGGCTCGTAGGCGGTCGACGCCTTCGCGCGAAGACCCGCCTTTAAGTTCATCTCGGCGAGCAGCAGCCGCTCCTCGGCGCGCTCGATCGCGCCGGCGCACAGGTTGAGGTGCTCGAGCGCGCGGCCGCGGCCGCCCTCGTCCTCGGCGGCCGCGAGCAGCAGCCGCCCGATCCGCAGGTGCACGCGCTCGCGCTGCGCGTCGTCCAAGGTCGAGTACGCGGCCTGCTGCACGCGGTCGTGGAGGAATCGATACGAGACGTTAAAGTCGAGCTGCTCGCCCGCGGCGCCCGGCTGCTCGAGGAAGCGGTACTCCGGATCGAGCGGGACGATCACCCCCTCGCGCAGCGCCTCCCACAGCGCCGCTGACACGCGCTCCGCGTCGCGCGAGCTCACGGTCGTCAGCGTGCGCTGGTCGAAGCGGTTGCCGACGCACGACGCGAGCTGCACCACCTCACGGGTCTCGGCGCCGAGGCGCGCGAGCTTGCCGACCATGAGGTCGACGACGTTGTCGGTCACGACCGCCGCGCGCGCGCGCTCGATGTCCCAGCTCCAGCGCCGCGCCTCGGCGTCGAAGCCCAGCGCGCCGTCCTCGTACAGCGACTGCAGAAACTGACGCGCGAAGAACGGGTTGCCGCCGGTCTTCTCGCACACGAGCGCCGTGAGCGGCTGGAGCTCCGCGGGCGCGCGCGCGAACGTGTCGGCGAGCAGCCGCTCGACCTCCGCGCGACCGAGCGCGGCGACCTCGAGCTCGAGGGGCGTCGCGTCGACGGCCGCGCGCCGCCGGAGCGCGTCGATCCACGCGAGCAGCGGGTGCCCGAGCGCGACCTCGTTGTCACGGTACGCGCCGATCACCAGGAGGTGCCCGCCGTCGGGGTTGTGGAGCAGCTGCTGCAGCAGCTTGCGCGACGCGGGGTCCGACCACTGCAGGTCGTCGACGAACAGCACGAGCGGGTGCTCGGAGGTGGCGAAGACCTGTAAGAACCGCTGGAACACCAGCCGGAACCGGTTCTGCGTCTCGATCGGCCCCAGCACCGGGATCGCCTGCTGCGCGCCGAGCAGCACCTCGAGCTCCGGCAGCATGTCGACGATCAGCTGACCGTTGCCGCCGACCGCCTCCCCGAGCACCGCGCGCCAGCGCTGCAGCGACTCCTCGGGCTCGCCGAGCACGCGGCGCAGCAGCTCCCGCAGCGCGCTGACGATCGGCGCGTAGGCGATCCCGTGGCCGCGCTGATCGAACTTCCCCGCGATCAAGCGCCCGCGGTGCGCGGTGACGAGGCCGCGCAGCTCGTGCACCAGCGCCGTCTTCCCCACCCCCGCGTAGCCGCGGATCAGCGCGAGCTGGGCCGCGCCGGCGCGCGCCCGCGAGAACGCCGACTCGAGCGCTTGGAGTTCGCGCTCGCGTCCGTAGAGCCGCTGCGGGAAGCGCAGCACGTCGAGTCGATCCTCAGCGCCGAGCGCGAAGGCATCGACCGGCTCCTCCGCGTCGAGCCGCGCGAGCACCCGCGAGAGGTCAGCCGCGAGGCCGCGCGCGCTCTGGTAGCGATCCTCGGCGGCCTTCGCCAGCAGCTTCATCACGATCCGCGACAGCGGGATCGGGATCTCGGAGTTGCGCTCGTGCGGCGGGACGGGGCGCCGCGCGATGTGGCTGTGGACGAGCTCGAGCGCGTCGAGCGAGGCGAAGGGCAAGATCCCGCTCAGCAGCTCGTAGAGCGTCGCGCCCAGCGAGTACAGGTCAGAGCGGTGATCGACCGCGCGGTTGACCCGACCGGTCTGCTCCGGCGAGACGTAGGCGAGCGTGCCCTCGAGCGAGCGCAGGCCCAGCGAGTCGCTGAGCTCCTGCGTCAGCCGGGTCGCTATGCCGAAGTCGATGAGCTTCACCACCCCGGTCTCGGGGTGCACCAGCACGTTGCTGGGCTTCACGTCCTTGTGAATGATGTGGTGCCGGTGCAGCCCCTCGAGCGCGCGCGCGAGCGCGACGCCGATCCGCACGCGCTCGCGCAGGCTGAGCGGGCGGACCCGCATCAGCCGGCTGAGCGGGACGCCGCCGAAGTCCTCGAGCACCAGCGCGAGCCCGCTGCCGTAGCGCTCGATCGCGTAGGCCCGCACGACGCCCGGCAGCGCGAGCTCGTGAGTCAGCGTGAACTCGTGGCGCAGCTTGGCGAGCGTCCGCGGCCTCGGCGTGCTCGCCTTCGGCAGCTTGACGACGACCTCGCGGCCGTCGCGGCAGTCCACGCCGCGAAACAAGATCGCCTCCTCGCTCTCGTGAAGGCGCTCGCCGAGCGCGTAGTGGCGGAGCCCCGCGCGCTCCGAGCTGGGTTGATAGCTGACCAGGACCATCCGAGACTGGCGCCCGCCGCGGCGCCCCCCTATTGTGCCGATCTTCCGGCGCGATGTGGAGCGCGCGCTGACGCGCCGCGGCTGGAATCGCGCCTCGTGTTATTAATGTCCTTATATACAGGTACCAAAAGACCTGTTTTTTAGGACACCACTGTAGCGCTGCGCGACGCGCCCAGGCGCACCTCGACCGACACGGCGCGCGTGCGCGCGACCGCCGGGGCGAGCCGACCGCCCGACCGCGCCCGGACGGAGCAGCGCGCCGCGCCTCGACGAGCGCGCGGGCCGAGGCCCGACGCGACGACGCCGACGGGCCCGACGACGACGACGACCGCGCGGACGTCACCGCCGATCACCGGGGACGCCGCCGCCGCCGCGCCGCGGCGCGCTGCGTGTATAGTCACGCTTCGGAGACCTCGATGATCGACCCACGCGCGCGCCTGCTGCTCCTCTGCCCCCTCGCGGCGTCCTGCGCCGGCGACGACCCGCGCGACTCGCAGACGACGAGCGCGCCCATGATCACCAGCGCCGGCATCTCCACCGCCGGCGGCGCCCCGTCATCAGGCAGCGCGCCGACGAGCGAGGGATCCACGAGCTCGCAGGGCGACGCGACGGGCTCCACGACCGGCGAAGATGACCCCTCCGGCAGCTCGTCCGGCGCCGCGACGCCGCAGGACGCGGCTGAGCTCGTCACGCACACGCTCCCGAGCGCCGCGCCCTGCGGCGCCGAGCTCGGCGCGACGATCACGGTGCGCAACACCGGCGCGGCCACCTGGACCCGCGACGCGCTCTACAAGCTCGGCGCCGTCGACGACGAAGATCCCCTGACCGCGGAGACCCGCGCGTGGCTCCCCGACGACGTCGCGGTCGCGCCCGGCGAGACCTACACCTTCGCGCTCTCGCTGCAGGCGCCGGCCGAGCCTGGGAGCTACACGAGCGACTGGCAGATGGTCCACGAGCACGTGCAGTGGTTCGGCGAGATCGCCGAGGCCACCCTCGACGTGACCTGCGAGGCCGCCGAACCGCCGCCGCTCGTGCTCGACGAGGTGATCTGGCTGCACACCGACGTCTCGGGCTGGCCGGTGACGATGACGATCGAGTCCGTGACCTTCGAGGACCCCTTCATCTGCCTCAACCACGCCAGCCAGGACGAGGGCGTGTTCGTGTGGCCCGAGGCCTTGCTCAACGGCGACACCCCGGTCGTCGGCAACCCGTGGATCTTCATCTACCGCGAGGGCGCCTGGTACGGCGCCACCTGGGAGTGGCTGCGCCCCGACCAGACCTGCAAGTTCGAGTACGCGGTCGCGGGCGACCACATCAAGCAGCCGCCCTTCGACGCCCAGTCAGGCTGGACGCCGAGCTCGGGTGAGACGCTGTACTTCATGGTCAGCGGGCTCGCGCGCATGCCGGGCTTCACCAACGTCTCGGAGCGCTCCGAGCCGATTAAGGTCGTCTGGCCGTAGGGTTTGGCGGACGCGACTCGTGGTCGCTGTCGCACGAGTCTTGCCCTCGTGAAGTCCGAGGGTCTAACAACGTTGAAGCGGTTTCGTCGATGACGCTATTGAGTCCAAGGAATGAACGAAGCGCCTTTCCGTGTGGGTACGAGACTGGAATTGAGTTCATCAACCCCTGCGCCTCGTTCAATAGTGGCTTCGACCGCTCGGGGTTAGATTCACCGAGAGTCACTAAGAGACATAGGAAACTAGCGAGCAGGAAGCGAAGATCATCGTGCGGCAAGGCTTCCAGTTCCGCCCTTAGTGATGCGACTGCTTGCGTGTAGAGACGCTCCACCACCTCTCTCTCTCCAGCCTCTTCGTATATGCTTCCCAAGCTTCTCGTCGCTTCCATCGCTAACTTGAGGTAATTTAAGTATGTTTCTTCGCTTGGTATCATTGCCCGTGAAGGCTGTCGAAGCAGCGATCGCACCGATTCATACGCGGCTCGTGCATCCTCAATGATTCCGCGTGCGCGCTGGGCGTCAGCGATCTCCATCTCTGACAACGCGAGCCGCATCGTGTTGATTGGTGACTTGCCTTCGAGACGCTCGATCTCGACCAAGAACGATCGCCCGCGCTTCGCGTGTTCAGTCGCCTCTTCGAAACGCCGCTGATATCGCAGCGTCCGTGCTAGTCGGAACTCAAGGTTCCACAAGATCTTTAGATGGGATGTGTCGAGAGCCTCACACCGCAGCGAGAGCGCGCGCCGGAGTAGCGACTCTTCGAGTCGAGGTTGACGGGCCGTTTCTAGAACTCTTGCAAGCGAAAGGGTGCTGCGTCGAAGCGCCCACGCGGTGGTTTCGTCATCGTCTTCGCAGCACAGCTCAAGCGCCCACTCCAAATGCCGACGCGCCGCGACCGTGTCATTGAGGGCCACCTCCGCGTTCGCCATCAGGCGCAGCGCGTTCACAGGCGCCTCGCCCAGCGCCTCCCTCAGTTCAACCGCCTCGGCGGCGTGTCGAAGCGCCTCTGCCGTCTCATCGCGGCGCAGCAGCGCCTCCGCGATGCGCTCGTGCACGGTCGCGCGCGCGCGCGTGACCTTGACTCCGGTGCGCCCTTCGAGCTTCTTGAGTTCCTCCACGTGGGTTTGGAGGTCGTGGCCGGGCTTGGCCGGCTCGGCCTCGGGCGCGACGAGCTCGAGGAGGGCAGAGTGGAAGAAGTCGTGGGAGAGCTTCGCGGGGGTCGGCGCGAGCTCGAGCAGCAGCGCGCGAATGGACCATAGGTCGGGCGCGCTCTCGCGAAATGTGGCCTTCAACGCCGGCGGGCCCGAGAGGATGAGCCCTCCTGAGAGCGCGCGCTGGGTGAGTTCACGACGCTCATTGAGCCGCTGGAGGAACCAGACCCACGCGCTACGCCAAGGTCCTCCCGCGTCGGCATCAACGACCCCGGCCGAGTCGACGTGCAAGGCCTCGAGCCAGACACAACCAGCCGCGCGTGAGTCGGCGTCGAGAAGCTCCTCGGCGCTTGTCCGCAGCGCCGCGGGGTTCTCGGGGTGGATCACACGGAGCGCACGATCGATCGCCGCGAGCTGCTCCCGCAGTCGCCCCTGTAACTCGTGCAGCGGTCGCGCGGCCGGGCTAAAGATAAACGCGACCCAGAAGCCCTCCGCCCACTCTGCGTGCTGCTTCAGCTGACGCCACGCATCCTCGTGACCGGCCGAGAACGCGGACGAGCGATGCGCGTACGGCGGGAGTTCCGAAGTCTCGTTCACGACCTGTCGCGCTCGGCCTGCTCACGCGCGTTCATCTCGAGCACGCGCTCGCGGATGATTGGGTGAATGCCGTACCACTCCTCGCCGTTGCGATAACAGAGCAGCATGTGCGTGTCGAACAGGCGTGAGAGGTCCGGCAGTTTCTCCATGCTTTCGAGGTTCGCGTCGTTGCTGCTCGCGGTCTTGGCGAGCCAGCGCGCGTCCTCCAGCGCGATCGGGAGATAGCTGTTGCGGACCTGGACGATACCGCGGTCGAGCGCCGAGTTCTTAATGGGCAGCTGCTGTCCGTTGGCCAGCCGGAGACACGCCTGAAGGAGTCGAAAGAGGTCGCGTAGATACCCGCCGGACGCGAGGATAAGCTTGTCGAGCTGCGCGCGACTCCCGACGAGGCGCTGCCAGTCACCGCGCTTTCGCACGACCTGCTCCAGTGCATTGAGCCCCGGGCTGTAGGGACGCCCCTCGCGTGTCTGCACCTTCACGCAGGGCAGCAGGTAACCGTCGTCGAAGCTGCCGTACACCCCCGCGTGGCGAATCTTCAGCCACGGCGGAGTCGTGTAGACGACGTGCAGGTACTCAAATTTGAGCTTGCCCGCGTGACCCACGAACAGGGTCTCGACCGAGCTGTAGACCTCATCCGCGTTGATGGACGTCCCGCGAATCTGCTCGACAGAGTCGAGCAACAGCACGACCCGTTTGTCAGCGCCGAAGCGGCTCCGCAGCCGCGTGATGCAATCGGCCATGTACTGACGAACATCTTCAACCAGCTGACCGATATGGCCCTTCATGCGCTCCTGCAGCTGCTGGCGAAAGCTCGGGTCCTGCTTGAGGCTCGTCTTGAGGGTCGCGCCGGCGTCCGTCTTCACGTCGACGCCGCTGAGTTCGACGCGAGTCTTCGTCAAAAAGTTAACGAATCGTGTCCAGTAGCCCTCGTGCGCCGGGTCGGAGCCAAGGTGCTCCCTATCCCTGAGCGCGTCGCCAAACGCCCCCGCGACCGAGATGAGAAAGTCGCTGATGTCGATCGGGGTCGAGAGGTTCAAGTAGTCTTGCATGTCACAGAGCGCGACGATGCACCCCCGCTCCTCGAGAAGCGCTTTGAGTCGCCGGAGGGTCGTGCTCTTCCCCGTACCGCGGAATCCCGAGAACAGCTGCACCGACTCCAACGGAGCCCACTCGATGTTCGTCGCCAAGCTCTCGACCGGATCCGGCTCGCGCATGCTCCCATAGAGATCGACGTATCGCCGATCATCCGGGAGGAGCGGCTCGTTCGGCGTGAGCGCCTGATAGAAGTCACGAAGAAAGCGCGCAGAGTCCTCGCTCACGCCGGCAGGCTAGCACATCAAGTTGTTCTCGCTCCGCTCACGACAGCTCAACACCATCCTACGCGCGCCTTACCTGCCAAAGCGGCAGCCTGGTCGCAAGCCTTTCAGGAGCGGCACCGGCGCTCTCTAACGCGAGCGCGAACGTGCTCCGTCTCCGCTCCTGGAAGAGATGGGGTACGCGCTGTCTCCGCTGAATCCGCTACGCCGGGTGCTCGCAGACGAAGGGCAGGTCGTTGCCGCAGGGCAGGTCGTTCCACTCGAGGCTCTGGCGCATCTCGGTGCAGTCCTCGTCGCCGAACAGGCCGCCGTCGTCGGGCTGGAAGAGATCCCAGTTCTCCCAGCCCAGGTTGTCGCCGTCGACCCAGTTGAAGTCGCCCTCGACGTCCTGATCATCGAGCCCGATCCAGATGTTCCACTCGAGCAGCAGGCCGCCGACGAAATTGTTCTCCTGCGCGCTCTTGATCGTCACCAGGTGCCCGCCCAGGCCCTCGCAGTGGTTCTGGGCGTTGAACCACGTCTGGTGGTTGTTGCAGTAGACGTAGTAGGTGTCGGGGTCCTGGTCCCACTGCACGAACTCGCACTCGTCGCAGAAGTTGTTCTGCGGCGAGCCCTCGTCGACTACGCCGTCGCAGTCGTTGTCCTGGTTGTCGCACTTCTCGTCGAGGCCGGGGTTCACGTCGATGTTGTTGTCGTCGCAGTCCCCGTCTTGCTCGGCGTAGCCCTCCGGCTGCTCGCAGCTCACCATCGGCTCGCCGTCGCCGTAGCCGTCTTTGTCGCCGTCCGGGTACCACTCCTGCTCCACGCAGCCCCCGGACGAGCCGCCGCCGCTCGACGAGCCGTCCCCGCTCGACGAGCCGTCCCCGCTCGACGAGCCGCTCGTCATCGCGTCGCTCGAGCCGCTCGTGCCGTCGCTGCTCGAGCTCGTCTCGGGACCGCCCGACGAGCCGCCGGTCGAGCCGACATCGCTCGTGGCGCTCCCACTCGTGGACGTCGTCGCGCCGGCGGTCATCCCCGTCGTCGCGCTCGCGCCGGTGCTCGCGCTGCCCGTGGTGCCGCTCGTTTGCGCGCTGGTCGTGTTCGCGCTGTCGGTCGTGCTCCCGTCGGTGCCCGCGTCGGTCGCGTCGACCGTGGTGCCGCCCGGATCGCCGCCGCTACAACCGATCGAGCACCCGAACAGGACCGCGAGCGCCGCGCTGTACATCCGTCGCATGCCCGGATGCTAGCAGGCTGCCGCGAGCGGGATCGTTGCTTGTACACGGTCTGACCATCCGTTCAGACCGCGAACGCGGTGGGTCGGCTCACCGCCGTCGTCGCTCGAGCTCGGCCTGACCCGCGAGCGAGAGCGTCGCCTCGGGGCGCACCTTGAGGCGACGAAAGCCGATCGGCTCGCCGGTGCGGAGGCAGTAGCCGTACTCCCCCTCGTCGAGCCGCTGGAGCGCGGAGTGGACCTGCGCGAGCCGGCGTCTCGTGGCCTCGACGCCGGCTTTGGCGACCTGCTGCTGCGCGAGCGCGTCGATCCGCGACAGCCTGCCGATCGGCTCGTCGAGCGCGACGGTCGCCGCCGAACCACGCGCCCGCTCGAGCTGCTCGCTCAGCCGGGCGCGCAGCTCGATCAAGTCGCCGCGAAGCTCGTCAAGCTGCGCGCCCGTCAGTTCTCCCTCGTCCTCGACGCCCACGGGGAGACCCTATCAGCCCGCGCGCAGGCGCGGCACCCCCGACCAGATCCCGGTGCACTCCGGCACGATCGCCGAGCCGCGCGCCCGCACCCGCGCCGCCATGTCGGGCCCGAAGAAGAAGCCCAGCGTCTCGGCGGCGCGCTCGACGTCGGCGAAGGCGTAGTCGGTGCGGATCGCGACGCGCGTGAGGCCGACCTGCTCCTCGAGCCAGGCGTAATACTCGGCGAGGCTCGGGCTCGGTCGCGGCGTCTCGCTGTTGGTCCCGAGCGTCTCGATGATGACGAGCTCGCCGCCGGGGCGGAGCACTCGCTGGAGATCGAGGATCGCCGCGCCGATCCCCGCGCGCCAGTCGTCCGGCATCCACTTGCGCATGTGCCCGAAGACCCAGCCCGCGACCGCGAGCTCGGCGAAGTCGGCCTCGAGCGGCAGCGCGCCGGCGCTGGCTTGGATGAGCGTCAGGCGATCGTCTGCGGGGCTGAGCTCGCGCCGCGCCACCTTAATCATCGCCGGCTCGCGCTCGGTCGCCCAGACGCGCGCGCCGGCGTCGAGCAGGATCTGGGTGACGCGCCCGGTGCCCGCGCCGACCTCGACCACGCGTCGCCCCGCGAGCGTGACGAGCTCCGTGAGCGCCCGCGGGAGGTTGCGCTCGTGGTCCTCGGCGCGCACCAGCTCGTGGTAGCGCTCGGCGTGTCGCTGATAGATCTCGCGCTGCTCCATGGGCCGCGTACCATAACAGCTCAGCTCAGCGCGCCGCGGCCTCAACCTCCGCCCGCGCCGCGTTGAGCGTGAACAGCCGATCGAGCAGCGCGTCCTCAAACGCCCGCGCGACGCGTCGCTCGTCCGAGGTCTGCGGCGTGATGTACGGCGGAGGGCTGAGGTCTGACCAGCCGTAGGCGGCGAGCGTCGCCCGGTCGAGCGCGCGGTGCAGCGATCGCAGCCGCTCGACCGCGACGTCCCGGACCGCCCGATCGCGCAGCGCGTTGTAGACCTTCGTGAGGCCGATCGAGCGCTCGCTCATCAGGCGCGCGCGCGCCTCGTACAGCGCCTCGCCAGCACGCGAGAGCGCCGTCTCGAGCGCGGGCGCGGCGGGCGTGGGGAACGGGAAGGTCTCGAAGCAGGCGGCCTTGATGTAGCGGATCCCGGCGTTGCGCATCGACGAGCTCAGGAGCCACGCCCAGACCTCGTGCAGTCGCGACTGCAGGGTCGCGAAGGCGGCGTAGGAGTCCAGCGGGTAGACGTAGAGCGTGTGCGCGAACACGCGGTCGGTGGGCTGGAACGCGAACACGAGGTGCTTGGAGACCTGGGAATTGACGAGGCAGCGCGAGAGCCCGGCGATCGCCCCGTAGACCGGCTCGCGCGGACGTTCGAAGTGCCACCAGCGCGCGGTCGAGTGCGAGCTGCGATCGCGCTCGGGCTTGACGGTCGCGCGCACGATGTCGAGCAAGGCGGGCCAGCGCGCCGCCTCGGCGAGCGACATGCTCCCGAAGTTGATCACGTAGCGGTGATGCGCCTGCGTCGGGCTGCTGTTGATCTCCTCCCCGCCGAGGTACGGGAACAGGCGCTCGGCGTTGCGCGGGTCGCGAGCGACGAGCGCGTCGCGCTCCGCGGGCGTCATCGTGAAGCCGCGCCCGAGCACGATGCTGCCCTGAAAGCTCTTGCCCGCGTTCGCCCGCAGCCGCGCCGGATCGGCGCGCTCGGGCGAGGGGCGCAGACGGCTGTTGATGACCGACGCCGCGCGACCGTCGAGGCGACGCGTCTCGCCGAGCCAGCCGCGCGCGCGCCCGAAGGCCGCGTGCACGACCGCGACCGAGACCGAGGCGTCGCCGGGCCACTCGCGCGTGCGCGTCGCCTCGTAGATCACCGCGCCCGCGCGCACCAGCGGCTTGAGGCCTGTGTCGCGCGTGTCGCCTTGGCAGATCGTGTTCGTCGTGATCAGCCCGAGCGCCCCGTGACCGCCCAGCAGCGCGGCCGCGCGTCGCAAGAAGTGGGCCGAGAGATCCGCGTTGCCGTGGGTCCCCGCGTGCGCGGCCTTGAGCCAGTCGATCAGCGCCCGCCCGCCCGCCTTGATCACGCCGTTCTTCCCGGCGAAGGGCGGGTTGCCGACGATCGCGTCGAAGCCCGCGGAGTCTTGTGTCCCTTGGAACACCTCGGGGAATTCGAGCGGCCAGTGGAAGGCGTCGCGCTCACGCGCGCGCCGCTGCAGCCCCCGGAGCGCCTCGGGCGGCTCGCCCTCGCCCCCGCCGCGCGTCCAGCCCTCGAGGGTCGCGAGCGCGTCGAGCCGACGTCGCGCGCGCCCCCTGGCCGAGCGCTCCGCGAAGAATGACCCAACGACCAGGTCCGCGAGCAGCCGCGGGCGCGCCGACGCGGGCGACGCCAGCGCGTCGCCGCTCCCGTCACCGCGCCAGTGGGCGCGCCGCAGCTGCTCGGCCCCGAGGCCGACGAGCGAGTCGCCGCGCCGGAGCGCGCGCGCGTAGGTCTCGACGCCCTCGCCCGGCGCCGCGACCTCGAGCCACAGCGAGAGCTTGGCGAGCGCGACCGCGGTCGGGTTCTTGTCGACGCCGTAGAGGCACGAGGACGCCACGGCGCGCCGCGCTCGCCGCTCGAGCTCGCCGCGGCCGCCTGGGGCCTCGCCCGCGCCCTCCCGCCGCCACGCGGCCTCGACGTGACGCGCCAGGACCCGGCAAGCCGCGAGCAAGAACGCGCCCGAGCCCATGGTCGGATCACAGATCGTGAGCGCGAGCAGGCGCGCGCTCGCGGGCGCCGGGCCGAGCCCGCGAAGCAGCGGCGCCAGCGTCCGCGCGACGATCGGCTCGGTCAGCGCCCGCGGCGTGTAGTGGGAGCTCGTCCGCCGACGCGCGGCGGTCGGCTGCAGCACGAGCGTGCCCGCGAGCCGCGTCACCGCGCCTGGCTCCGCGAGCCGGGCGAGCGCGGCCATGGCCTCCGCGGGGGCGCGCGCGGCGAGCAGCTCGGCCTCGAGTCGACGCGCCTGGCCGCGGGCGAGCCCGACCTTCTGGATGAGCCACCGCGCGCGTCCGGGCGGGCGGTAATCGAGGATCTCGGCGGGCGAGCACCACACCCGCCACGGCCGCAGGCAAACGCTGTCGCGCTGCAGACGCTCGACGCGATAGCCCATCAGCGACTCGTAGAGGCCGCCGAGCTGCTCGACCTCGAGCGCCGTCTCGAGCCCGCGCAGCCGCGTGAGCAGCCCGTGCGTCGTCACGTCGCTGAGCTCGCGCGGGCCGTCCGCGTCGCGCCACACGTCGTCGAGCTGCAGCTCGAGCGCGCCGCTGCCCGCGAACACCTCCTCGGCGCGGGCCCACGCCTCGCGCCAGGCCCCGACGCGCCCGCGCGCGCGCGTCGACGCGGCGGCCACCGACTCCGTCAGCCGCGCGCGCAGCTCGTGGAGGCCGGCGGAGGGCGCCCCTTCACCGTCGACGAGGAGCCCGCGCCGCTCGGCGCACAGCACGAGCACGAGCCGCAGAGTCACCGTGAGCAGCTCAGCGTAGACCGCGTCGCCGCCGCGCTCCGTGAGCGCGCGCGCGAGCGGACGCGCGGGGCTGCGCGCGTCCGCCTCCTCGAGCCCGCGCAGGAGCCCGACGAGCGCTCGGTACACGCGTCGCTCCCCCGCGCCCGCCCCCGCGTCTTCCGACATGTCTGATAGCACATGTGACTCCACGGGTCGCGGCCGACCGCTGGTGACGGGCGCCGAAGAGGGCGCGCGCTCGCTGGACGCAGGCGTCGACATGATCCTCGCGACGCGAGCGTACCACCGCCCGCGTCGTCCTCGGGAGCGTCCGACGATCGCGGTCTACTCGGGCGCCGGCTCTGACGCGCCCTCGGCCGGCAGCGCGTCGAGCCGCTTGCGCGCCTCCTCGACCTCCCCGAGCGCCTCGGCGGCCGTGAACGCCTTGCGCGCGGCGCTCGTATCGCCCGACTGAAGGTACAGGTCTCCCAGGTCGAGGCGGTACTTCGCGCGCCTCGGCGCCAGCGCGGCGGCCTGGCGTACGTGCTCGCGCGCCTTGCTGTAGCTGCCCTTGACGAAGTAGAGCGCGTACAGCCCGTGATGCGCCCAGTGGTTGCGCGGGTCGACCTCGATCGCGCGCTTGTACAGCCGCTCCGCGCGCGCGAACTCCTCGCGATCCAACGCCGCGTTCCCGCCCCACATCAGCCGCAGTGACAGCTTGCGCGCGGCCTTGGGGTCGAGCGGCGGATCGACGATCTCGTCGGGCTCCTCATCGCCCTCCAGCCCCTCGAGCGCCGCGAGCTCCTCGGGCGTCGCGGGCACGCCGGCGTCGTCTCCCTCGTCGCGCCCCTCGTCGTCCCCCGGGCGCGCGCCCGAGAACTCGCCCGCGTCGCTGGCGTCGCCCTCCGTCGACTCCCCCGACGTCGCGCCCTCATCCGGCGCGGTTCCTTCGCCGCCCGTCTGTCGCGCGCCCGCGGGCTCTCGCGCTGGCTCTCGCGCTGGCTGTTCCGCGGGCGCTTCCTCGTTTTCTTCTCCGAGCAGCTTCGCGAGGTCGGCCCGCATCGCGCTCGGGATGCCGCGCGTCCGCCTCGTGTACTCGGTGAGCGACGTGACGCGAGCGTCGATATCCGGATCGGAGAGGAGCCGCAGCGGCTCCGCGTTCGCGACCTCGAGCGCCGTGAAGGCGCCGGCCTCCGCCTTCTCGCGAAACGCCTGAAACCACCCCGGGGTCACGCCGGCGCGCTCGCGCAGCGCCTCGTCGTCGTCCACGAACAAGCGCGACTGGAGGTAGTAGTCCCGCGCGAACGCCTTGCCGCCGTCGAGTTCCCAGTACGCGTCACCGAGCTCCCGCAGCGTGTGCGCGAATTCTTGGCGCAGCTCCTTCGCGCGCGCGCCGGGGTCTTTCGCGCCCTCCTCCCCCTCGATCTTCTCGACCGCGATGACGTGCTGCAGCGCCGTGCGTGGGAGCTCAGGATCACCCGGACGCTCGGCGGGGTAGACCCACTCGCGCCGCGCGGCGGCCTCGCGCGCCGCCGCCGCGCTCGCGTCGAGCTGCTCCGCGAGCACGGCGTCGACCGGCGCGGGGATCAGGACGAGATCGGGGAGCACCGCCTTCGTGACCGCGATCGAGGTCAGCGTGAACAGCAGGACGATGAGGATCGGATCGATCCAGCGCGGCGTCCGGCGCTCGGCCGCCCCCCCGTCGCCGCGATCGAGCACCTCGAGCAGCGCGTCCATCGACGGGTAGCGCTGGGCGGGGTCTGGCGACATCCCGCGGCGCAGCGCGTCGACGACCCACGGCGGCGTCGCGCTGCGTCGGGGCGGCGGGTTCAGCCTGCCGCTGACCACGCTGCGCGCGCGCTCGTCGAAGCTGTCCCCCTCGAAGGCGCGCTCGCCCATGAGCCCGCGCCACAGCGACGCGCAGAAGTTGAACTGCTCGCTGAGCGCGTCGACGGGCTTGCCCAAGAACTGCTCTGGGGACATGTACTCTGGAGCATCTGCGAGCTCGCCCGCGCTGATGTCGAGCTCCGACGAGGCCTCGCTGTCGTCCCCGCGCGGCCCGTCCGCCCGCGCGCTGAGCGAGACGCCGGGCGGGCTGAAGTCGATGACGAAGGCCTGCCCGTCGCGCCGCAGCATCACGTGCTCCGGGCGAAAGCTGCCGTGCAAGACGCCGCTGTGGTGGGCGGCCGCGAGCCCCCGCCCGGCCTGCAGGTAGACGTCGAGCACCTCGCTCCAATCGGGCGAGTCGGACTCGATCCAGTCGCTGACCGTGAGGCCCGGGACGAACTCCGTCGCCACGTACAGCTGCCCGTGAAACTCGCCGATGTCGTGGATGCGGGCGACGTTCGGGTGCGAGAGCCGCATCAGCGGCCGCGCGGCCGCGATCACGCGCTCGCGCAGCTCTGGCGAGTCCGCGGGGTGCTGGTTCAGCACCTTCAGCGCGACGCGGTGGTTAAAGGTCTCGTCGTAGGCCAAGACCACGATCCCCCGCGCGCCCTCGCCGAGCTTGCGCAGGAGCGCGAAGGATCCGATGCGTTCCGGCTGCCCGGGCAACCTCGCGCGATTGCTCGCGCGATCGGTCAAAGGGCCGCCCCTCTGCGTCGACCTCGTCGCTCGCTCATTCGGTCCTGCTGACGCGTGGCTGTCATCGGTTGCCCCTGTCCCGACAGCCGGGACAAGCTTGGCGTTACACGGGCCTGGAGGCCAAGGGTTACACCGGCGCAGATGCGACGCAACCGCCTCGTGGCCCGCCGACGTCGCGCTCTCGTGCGCGCGCCGGCGCGGTCCCGGCTGCGTCGCTCGCCCGAGCGCGCGCGCGCCGCGAGCGCTTCCGCGCCCGCGCCCGCCCGCGATTTCACGCCGCTCGCGCGCGCGCGCCTCTACCGAATCTCAATCACCACACATGCTCAAAGGGACCTGTTTTTAAGGCGTGGTTACGCGCGCCGCTCGCTCGCCGGTTCAGGCGCCGCGCTCGAGGAATCGCAGCGCCCGTCGCCGCGTGAGCCGGGCCGTCAGCGCGCGGTCCCCCGTCAGCTCCGCGAAGGTGCACAGCGCGTTGCGAAAGCCCCCGCCGAGGCCCGGCATCCCGGAGGTCGCGTTGACGATCCAGAGGTTGCGAAAGGGCGTCCGCCCGCGGATCGAGCCCAGGTTGACGTGCGCCGGCGTCATGCTCGCGCCGTAGGAATTCCCCATCGGCGCGCTGCAGTAGCGCTCGTTGGTCGTCGGGCTCCCAGCCTCGAGGACCTCGACGCGCGCGCGGACGTCCGGCACGTACTCTCGCTCGATGATGTCGAGCACCGCGTCGGTGATGCGCTGCTTCTCGCGGTAGTAGGCGGCCTCGTCGGTCGCGCGCAGCCTCGCCATCCGCTCGTAGCCCATCCACGTGCAGATCACCATCTGCTCGCCGCCCTCCGGCGCGATCTCGGCGCGCGCCTCCGCGTGCAGCGTCGGCGTCGTGATCGCCAGAAACGGCCGCGAGAGTTCCTGCTCGTCGAGCTGCCGCCGGTACACCGCGTCGAGGTCGTGGTCCGGGTAGTGCCAGACGTTCCAATTGCCGAAGCCGCGCGCGCGCAGGTCGACGCCGCGCAGCCCCATGTAGAGCGTGAAGGAGGCCGCCGAGTACGCGTAGTCGAGCTTGCGGCGAAACCACCGCGGCGCGCGAAAGCCCTCGATCATCCCCGGCAGCAGCTTGGGGTCGGCGTTGAACAGGAAGCGCTCGGCGAGCACGCGGCGACCTCGCTCGGTCACCAGCGCGCGCACTCGGTCGCGCTCGATCACGAGGCGCGACACCGCCTCCTTGAGCCGGAGGCGGCACCCCGGCCGCTCCCGGAAGTCGCGCGCGATCCGGCGCATCATGTGGAAGTACGAGCGCGTCGGGTAGCACGCGCCCTGGTCGTAGGCCATCACGTTGATCGCGTGCGCGATCAGGGAGGAGCGCGACGGCGGCAGGCCGATGTTCCCGCACTGCCCAGAGAGCACGTCGCGCAGCTCGACCGGGAAGCCCAGCCGCGCCATCAGCTGCCCGGTGGTCACGTTGCGGTAGCGCAGGAGGTTCCGAAACCGCACCGGGTGCAGCGCGAACGCGCGGAGCGGCAGCGAGGTCGGGATCTGAAAGGCCTCGAGGTAGAGCGTCGAGATCAGCTCGTAGTAGCGCCGCAGGCCGTCGGCGCAGCCAGGGAAGCGAGCCGCGAGCGCGGCCGCGTTCGCGTGGATCCCCCGACGCACCGGGTAGGTCATCGTCGGGAAGCGCAGGATGTCAAAGGACTCGTCCGCCATCGGCGAGAACGTGATCTCGTCCTCGAGGCCGAGCCGCCGCAGAAACAGCCCCCCGTCCTCCTCGGGCAGGGAGTTGAACACGTAGTGCAGGCCGGCGCAGAACCAGTAGCCGCCGCGCTTGAAGCTGTGCGCGTAGCCCCCCGGGTGATAGTGCTTCTCGATGATGCACACGCGCGCGCCGGCGCTGGCCAAGAGCGCGCCGGTCAAGAGGCCCCCCAGCCCGGAGCCGACGATCGCGTAGTCGTAGCGCTCTTCCTCCACGGCCCCTCCGACGCGACGACTCACAGGTCCATGGAGCGCAGCAGCAGGAGCGCGCCGAGGTTGACGAGCACGACGGCGAGCACCAACGCGCCGCGGGCGACCCACATCAGCCACGGGCGCAGCGGCACCGGGCGCTCCGGCTGCTCGATCCGGATCCACTCGGGGCGCGGCTCGGCGAGGTACGCGAGCACGAAGGCGAGCCCGGCGAGGAGGAAGGAGACGCCGATGAGCAGCCCCGCGCCCTCGTAGTCGCCGACCCGCGACGCGGTGTCACGCGCCCGACAGCGGGCGGGTTCGCGCGGGTCGTAGAGGACCGGCGTCGCGCGCCCGTGCTCGGGCACCTTGTCCTGTCCCCGGTGACAGGTGTAGCGCCGCCCCTCGACCTCGATCGCGTAGCGATCCCCCGCCCACGGGCTGTAGCCCGCGGGCGCGCCCGCTGCCTCGACGCCGACCGCCTCGAGATCCCAAGGCTGGCTGACGAGATGCGCCGCGAGGCCGAAGGCCATCACCGCGCCGATCACCGCGAACAAGCCGCCGAACCAGACGCTCCCGAGGTCGTGCTCAGGATCCCAGGCGAACACGCGCAGCGAGACCTTCACCCGCGCAGTATACGGCGCGCGCCGGTGTATCCTCCCCTCGCGCCATGACGAACCTCGAGACGGTCAACGCCGACGACGCGCTCGCGCGGCAGCTCGACGCGATCGAGCGAGTCGCCGCCGGGCTGACCGGCGACATCGACGCGCAGCCCCGGGCCCTCGCCGAGCTCACCGCGCTCCAGCCGGCCGCCATGTCGCTGCTCGAGCGCTGCCAGGCCGACGGGCGCGGCCTCGCGTCGCTGCGCCTGATCGCCGCGCTCGCCCGGTTTTGGTGGATGCGCGGCCTGGGCCCGCGCGTGCGCCCCTACGTCGACGCCGCGCTCGCGGCGATCCCCGCGGACGCCGACCTCGGGCTCGTCGCGGCGGCGCGGCGCGGCGCGGCCGAGCTCAGCTACGCGCGCGCCGACTACCGAGCGGCGCGGCGCGAGTACGAGGCCGCGACCGCGCTCGCCCGCGCGCGCGGGGACGCGCGCGCCGAGGCCCACGCGACCAACGGGCTCGGCATGGTCGATCGCGAGCAGGGGCGCTACGACGACGCCGACACCCGACACGCCCGCGCGCTCGAGCTGTACACACGGGCAGGTGATGACTGGGGCCGCGCGCACGCCCTCAACAACCTCGGCGTGGTCGCCTACCGCCGCGCCCAGCTCGAGCGCGCGCTCGAGCTCCACGAGCGCGCGCTCGCGCTCCGCGAGCGCTGCGGCGACCTCCAGGGCGTCGCCAGCAGCCACGGCAACCTCGCGCTGATCCACCGCGCGCGCGGGGCGTTCGCGCGCGCTCGCGCGCTCTACCTCGAGGGCCTGCGCGCCCGCGAGCGGCTCGGCGACACCTGGGGCGTCGCCGGCTCGCGCGTGTGCCTGTGTCACGTCGAGCTCGAGCTCGGCCAGCTCGACACCGCGCGCGAGCACCTGCGCGCGGCGGTCCGCGGCTTTGTCGAGGTCGGTGACGATCTCGGCGTGGCCGAGTCCGCCGAGGCCGCGCTCGAGCTGCTCACGCGCGTCGCCACGGCGCGCGACGAGACGCGCGCCTACCTCGACGCCGCGGCCGCGCTCGCGCTCGCCGAGGCCACGCGCGACCGCATCCACGCGCCGCTGCCCGAGCGCCAAGCCGCCGAGCTGCGCGAGCGCGCGAGCACGATCTCCGCCCACGTCGGGGCCCAGGCGCTCGGGGAGCTCCGCGCCGCCGTCGCCGCGGCGGAGCTCGGGGAGCTCCGCGCCCGGCTGCGCGCGCTCGTCGAGCGCGACGCCGAGGCCGAGGCCCCGACGCGCGCGTGATCAAGATGTCTACAAGGACACTACGAACCCGCCAAACGACTAGCCGCCCCGGAGATCCGCGCCGCCGTCACCGCGGCGGAGCTCGCGGAGCTCCGCGCCCAGCCGCGCGCGCTCGTCGAGCGCGCCGAGGCCGACGCCCCGGCGCGCGCGTGATCGAGATGTCTACAAGGACACTACGAACCCGCCGGCGCGACGACTAGCCGCCGCAGAGCATCTCGTTCCACGCCGCCTCGTTGTTGTCCTCGGCGCACTCGGTCTGCACCGGCATCATCATCCCGTCGTCGTCGACGCGGACGACGAGCCCGTCGACGCCGATCGACGAGAGCGGCAGCGAGAACACCAGCCCGTCCGTGCCGGTCCCGCCGAGCACAGCGCCGCTGACGAGCTGCGTCTCGATCGCCTCGTACATGTCACCGTCCTTGCGGTACAGCGTCACCGGCACGTCCGGCAGCGAGTCGACCGCGCCGTAGTTGAAGACCTGCACGGCGACGCTGACGACGCTGTCGTCGAGACACGCCGGCGTGCAGACGTCGACGATCTCGACGCGCAGATCGACGGCCGCGTCATCCGAGGTCGGGCGCGCCCGGTAGACGTTGTAGACCTGCCACCACGGATCTGGCTTGGCCGGGATCTCGCCGTTCGAGAGGACGTTGGTGACCGAGAAGTCGTGCGTGCTCCAAGTCGCGCCGCTCTTCTGCCAGCCGTCGCCGTTGTGCCCCATGACCGTGAGCGCGCCCCAGCCCTGCTGGTAGTAGTTGCTCGTGAACAGGATCTCGGCGGAGCCGTCGGAGTCGACGTCAGCGACCGTCGGGTACTCGAAGACGGTCCCGGACGAGTGCCCCGGCTGCGAGAAGTTCACGCTCCCGGTCGCGCCGTCGAAGATCCACATCGTGTCCTGATCCGCGAACAGCACCTCGTACGCGCCGTCGCCGTTGATGTCGTAGCCCGAGCAGCCCGCGAGGCCCGAGGAGTCGTTGATCTGCGCCACGCTCCACAGCGGCGTGCCGTCGAGCTCGCGCATATGGAAGGTGCCCTGCGAGCCCCAGCCGAGCTCGGTCTGACCGTCCCCGTCGAAGTCGGCCGCGCAGGGCGGGCCGGGGCGCGACATCGCGACGTTGGTCTCGCTGAAGATCTGCGTGCCGTCGTGGTTGAACACGCTCAGCGTGCTGCCGCCGATCATCACGACCTCGGCCTCGGGGTCGTCATCGGCGTCGACGATCGCGACCCAGTGCCCGTAGTTACCGGTCACGTTCCCCGTCCACAGCAGCGTGCCGTCGGGCGCGAAGACCTGGTTGCCGATGATGATCTCCTGCACGTCGTCCTGATCGAGATCGGCGGCGGTCGGCGACCAATACGGGATCCCGTTGGCGGTCGGGAAGGTGCGCTGGAGCGTGCCGTCCTCGCCGTTGAGCAGGTGCTGCGCGAGCAAGACCTCGGGCATCCCGTCGGCGTCGACATCCGCGACCGCGACCTGCGGGTAGCTGCCGGCGCCGGCGACCACCGACGTCCACTTGACCGCGCCGGTCTCGCCGTCGAGCGCGACCGCCCGGCGCAGGTTGTCGACGACCACGACGTCCGTGCGCTTGTCGGCGTCGACGTCCCCCAGCACCATCGCGCCGCCGGTATGCGTCGCGCTGTGTGACCAGTGCTCCGTGCCGTCGGCCCCGTTCAGCGCGTGCATCGTGCCGCTGTTCAA
This sequence comes from Polyangia bacterium, assembly GCA_030430565.1. GTDB lineage: Bacteria > Myxococcota_A > Polyangia > Nannocystales > Nannocystaceae > JACKDW01. Next base: position 161,453 of record JAUIKS010000016.1, on the reverse strand, counting down.
GCCGACGACGACATCGGGCGAGTCGGTCTCGTCGGTCACGCCGTCGTTGTTGTCGTCCGTCAGCTGACCGACGAGCGGCGCGCCGTAGGACCCGTTGGTGCCCGGAGGCTGCCACTGCCACTCGATCGCCACGTTCCACGGATCGATGACCTCGACATCCGGCGTCACGCACGACTCGTCGATCTCGACCATCCCGGGGACGACCATGTCGAGCGCGCACTCGAGGTCGACGCAGTCAGCGAGGCCGTCGAGGTCGCTGTCCGGGAAACCCTCGTCGATCTCGCCGTCCATGTTGTTGTCCACGCCGTCGCAGACCTCGTCGGGGATGCACGCGCCGTCGATGCAGCTCTCGCCGAACTCGCAGACGTTGCCGCACGCGCCGCAGTGCTCCGGATCATCGTCCGTGTTGATGCACGCGCCGCCGCAGTCGGTGAGGCCCTCGTCGCAGGGCGAGACGCACTCGCCGGCGTCACAGGCCTGCCCATCGTCGCAGGGCGAGTCACAGGCGCCGCAGTGCTCGGGATCCTCCATGATGTCGACGCAGTCCTCGCCGCACATCTCGGTGCCCGGCACGCAGCCCTCGTCGGTCGTCGAGGGCTCCGTGATCGTCAGCGGATCATCGATCGTCGTCCCGGTCGTCGCCGAGTCGCTCATCCCCGAGGTCGGGCCGGCGGAGGTCGCCGAGTCCGAGCCCCCTGTCGTCGCGTCGCTCTCAGACGCGCTCGCCGGGTCGCTGTCAGACATCGACTCCGAGCCGCCGGCGGACTCGGTGTCGCCGCTGTCGTCGCCGCAGGCGACGGGGAGCGAGAGGATCACCAACGCCGGGACCCACGCCGGCACAATCGGGAAATACGAGCGAGACATAGGACCTCCACGGCCGACGCGCGGCGTCGGCGAGCCATCACCACAAACCGCCGACACGGTACCGCAAACCGCCCGCCGAGACACCGCGCGCCGCGAAATTCCTCGCGGCCGGCGAGCGCGCCGGATCCGTTTAACCTGTCTCTTCGAGAATATTGTGACGAGGCGCCGCAGCCCGCCGCCGCGGAGCTCCTGCCCCTGACGATCCCCGGCCCGACGCCGCACGACGTCAACGCGCACGAGCGCGCTCGCGCGCCTCAGCGGCTCAGGCGCTCGACCCCTGGCGAGCCCGCCAAGAGCGTGGTCTGAGTAACCCGCGCGGCGTCAGGTGCCGTCAGGAGCGTCGCGCTCGAGGAACTGAAACGCAGATGTACCGGGCTGTAGTGACAAAGAGCCCGGCGCTCCTGGCGGTGCATGACGTCGTGGGGGTTACTCAGACCCGCTTCTAGGGATACAGCGCCTCGGGCCCCGCGCAGGCCTGGTCGAGGACCAGCGCGAAGCTGACCGCGTGATCGGTGAAGTCATCGACCGCGACCAAGCCCGCCGGCTCCTCCGCGCCCCCGACCGCGCAGTGCACCCCGTCCCCGTCGACGTCGAGCCAGGCGTAGACGAGCAGGCCCTCGCGCTCGTCGAGCGGCACGAGGAACCACTCATCGACCGAGCCCGGCGCGCCGAGCTCACGCAGCTCGATCTCGTCGACCAAGAACGCGAGCTCGCCCTCGCCCGCCGACGCGAAGTACAGCCCGAGCTGGACGACGCCCGCGCTCTCGAACTCGGGCGCGACCTGCACCCGCCCGGTCACGCGCACCCCGTAGAGCGTCACGTCCTCGTTGACGCAGCCGCCCGCGCAGAGCGTCGCCGCGGCCGCGGCGATCATAAGAACATGCCTCATCGACCACCTCCAAACAGCGCGCCGACGTGCAGGCCCGGGATCGCCACGCCGTCCGGCGCCCCCACCCACGGCCAGTCGATCCCGAGCTCGACGCCGAAGTTGTCGTTGATCGCGATCGCCAGCCCCAGCGTCGCCCACGGGGTCCAGTCGTGTCGCGCGCTCCAGCTCGTGGTCGTCCCCCCGGGGCTGACCACCCGCGCGCGATCGAAGAGCAGCGTGTGGCGCGTGGCGAGCATCAGGTAGGGCGCGACGCGACCTGAAGGAAAGGCCAGCCGTAGGCGCAGCTCAGCGTTCGGCCCGCGCCGCGCGAGCGCGCCGGTCTGGACCAGCCAGCCGAGCAGGATGTCGCCGGTCAAGCGCACGCGCGGGCGGTCCACCCAGCGCAGCCCGAGCCCGACGGCCGGGCGAAACCGACGAAACAGCGCCGTCTCAAACTCGACCATGGGCGTGAGCACCCGCGCGCCGTACTGAAATCGCAGCGTCTGCCACGGGTAGCCGATCTGCACCGCGCCCGCCCACGCGCCCGGCCGCGAGCCGCCGCCGACGACATCGAAGGGCGCAGACTCGGCGAAGCGGGTCCGCCGGCTGATCACGCTCGTGGTCGAGGTCGGCGCGGGCTCGTCGACGCGCTCATCGACAGCTGCTCCAGAAGACACGTCTGAAGCGTCCGCCGCGGACCCGGCCTCGTCCTCAGCGACGATCGGCGCCGACGCGAGCGCGCCGACGCAGCAAAGCGCCTGCAACAACCACGTCACAGCGCCTGCACCTCGACCTTGAACACGCGCTCGAAATTGCCCGAGAGCACCGCGCGGACCTCATCGACCGTGTAGTCCGCCGCCGCCATCGCCCGCACCGTGCGCTCGAGATACTCGCCGAGGAAGCCCGGGCTCTGCGGCCCGTCGCTCCCGTAGATCACGCGGTCGACGAGGCCGGCCTCGCGGATCCGCTTCATGACCCGCGGCAGGTTCTCGTCCGTCGGATCCGAGCCCGCGCTGCCGAGCGCGCTGGGCTCCAGGTACACGTTCTCGTAGGCCAGCGCGAGCGAGACGCAGGTTTCGAACGCGCCGAGCTCCTTGTTGATGAAGTCGTAGCCGACGTGTCCCAAGATAAAGGTCGTCTCCGGGTAGCTCGCGATCGCCTCCTCGAGGAACGCGGGGTCGGTGTACGGCGGCTTCTGGTTCGTGCCCGGGAACGGGCTCGGCCCAGAGTGCAGATAGACAGGCTTCCCCGCCGCCCCGGCGATCTCGTAGATGCCGTAGTAGCGGGGGTCGTCCATGCGAAAGTGCATGTGCGTGTGCGCCAGCTTCACGCCGACGACGCCAGGCTCGCCGAGCGCCCGCTCGAGACGCGCGAGCTCCTGCGCCCCGTTCTCCTCCCACGCGTCGACGCGCAGGCTCGCAAGGCCCCACAGCCGCGTCGGCGCGCGCCCGACCGACTCCACCATCGACTCGTTCGTCGCCACGCCGACCGAGCGAGGCGCGTAGACCGCGAGCAAGACACCGTGGCTGATCCCGGCCGCGTCGAGCTCCGCGACGATCCCCTCCGCCGAGAGCACGCCGCTCGCCGTCTGCTCCGGGTTCAGGTTGAACGGGAACGGGAACCGGCTCGCCAGCAGACTCTGGGTGCTCGCGGGCACCCCCTGCCACTCCCCCTGGTGGAGGTGCATATCCACCACCGGAACGCGCTGCTCTCGGTACATGACCCCAGGGGCAGGCGCGCCACAGCCGGCCGTGAGCGCGGCGGCCGTGAGCAGCCAACACGGGCCGCGGTCAACGAGCTTGTTTACGACCTGCGCCCGAGCGCGAAGGACGGAACAGGCGAGCGCTCCGCCGCGCGGTCCGTGCGTGTCGCCGAGCGTAGGCGCGAATTCGAGACTTGACCCCATCGCGTCGTCCTTATAAAAGTTGAAAGTCGAACTTTCAACTTTTATGAAGAGCCAAAATGAACCTTCGCTCATCAAGATGAGCACGTTCGCGCGAAAGAGCGGCGTCCCTGTCCCCACGGTCAAGCACTACCTCCGTGAGGGCCTGCTCCCGGAGCCCGTGCGCACGAGCCGCAACATGGCCTACTACGACGTCGCGCTTATCCCGCGCGTCCGCGCCATCAAGGAGCTCCAGCGAACGCTCTTCCTCCCCCTTCGCGTGATCCGTGAACTTCTCGAGGGGATTGAGATCGACGACGACTTTGATCCCGCCGACTTCGCGATGAGAGTCGGGATTCGCCGCGCCCTCGCGACCACGACCAACAACGAACAGCGCACACGCGCCTCGCTGATCGCCTCGGGCGTCCCGTCCGCGACGCTCGACCTGTTCGCCTCACTCGGGATCGTTCAACCGACGCGCGACGAACAGGCGGACGGACGCGGCGGCGACGGAGACAACACAGACGAGGTCTACAGCGGTGATGACCTCGCGCTGCTGCGTCTGCTCGGGAGCGCGCGAAAGGCCGGCCTCAGCCACGAGATGCTCCCCCCGGAGATCCTCGGCTCCTATATCGAGGCCCTGCAAAACCTCGTCACCGTCGAGCTCTCGATCTTCCGCCAGGGCGTCGTCCCGCGCGCCGGCGCCGACTTGACGCGGCTGTCGGCGATCGCCACAGGCCTCAGCGAGCAGCTCGTGGTGCTCCTGCGACGCAAGCTCTTGCTCCCCACCCTTCAGACGATGCTCGGTGAGCCCGATGAGGACGCGCCAACTTCCGATCCCTGACTCGTCCGACCGATCCACCTCTTCCCGCTGGAGACTCCCAATGAACCGCTACCGCGCCCCCTCGCTGCTCCTTGTGCTCGCGCTGCTCCCCACCGTCGCCTGTGGTGACGACGCGGGGGGCGGCACAGATTCCGACGCCGAAACCGACCCGACCGACGCGATGACGTCGGACCCGGCTGGGACGAGCACCGGAAACGCCGGTGATGGCGACGGCGACGGCGACGGCGACGGTGATGGCGACGGCGACGGCGACGGTGATGGCGATGGCGACGGCGACGGCGACGGCGACGGTGACGGTGACGGCGACGGCGACGGCGACGGCGATGGCGATGGCGACGGCGATGGCGACGGCGAGCTGGAGGCGATCGACTTCAGCGAACCCGGGCCATTCTCGGTCGAAGTCACCACCGGCGAGTTTCAAGCCCCCGGAAGCTGCTTGATGCAGCACGACATCTTCACCCCCTCGGACCCCCAGACCGATGTCACGGTGGTGCTCGCCCACGGCTTTCAGCGCAGCATCGAGGATATGGCGTTGACGGCGGAGCACGTCGCCTCGTGGGGCGTTCGCGTCGTGACAGCGCCGCTGTGCTCGAACTCCCTGATCAGCACCGACCACGAGCAGAACGGACACGACATCGCCGCGCTCGCGGCATCGGTCGCGCCGGCCGGCGCCGTCTACAGCGGGTTCTCGGCCGGGGGCCTGGCGGCCTTCGTCGCGAGCATCGACGACCCCGCGCCCGTCGGCTTCGTCGGCCTCGACCCCGTGGACAACAGCGAGCTCGCCGCTGGTCTCGCGCCCATGGTCGACTTCCCGGTGATCGCCGGGGTCGCCGAGCCGGCGATGTGCAATGACAACGCCAACTTCGTCCCCACCCTGATCGGGATCTCCGACGCCCGCGTCACCCGGGTGCTCGGCGCCGCGCACTTCGACTTCGAGACCGACATGTGCAACGGCGGCTTTGATCTTGCCTGCTCGTTCTGCGCGCCCGCCGGCGGCGCGAGCCGGGAGACCGCGCTCGGGCTGAGCACCGCCGCGCTGGTCTGGATCTCGGGCGCGAACGCGAGCGGTCAGGGCTGGTGGACGCCGGGTGAGGACTTCTATGAGCAGCTGCTGGCCGACAACAGGATCCAGAAGCTGAAGTAGCGAAAAGGCCGCGAGCCGGCTGGACCCACGCGCCCGTCGACAGGCGCGCCGCGCCCTCACCTCTCCCTCCCGCAAAGACGATGCAGGCACTACCCGCGCGCGAGCAGCTGATCGCACAGCGCCATGCTCGCCACGCAGATCGGCATCACGCCCGGGTACGCGCTCGTCGCCCCGACGAGGTTGAGGTTGCGGTAGCGCGTCCGGCTCGTGGTTCGACGCATGTTGTAGTTTGCCGGCGTGAGGCGGGCGCCGTAGACGTTCGCCGCGGGAGGATCGAGCCGCGCGACGATGGTGCTCGGCGTCTCGTGATGGCGCACGCGCAGCCGGTCGAGCGGGACCCCGAAGCGACGCCGCAACACCTCGAGGAAGGTCCGCTCGAGCTGCTCGCAGCGCCGGCGGTACGCGCTCGCCTCGCGCGCGGCCAGGCGGCTCCAGTGCTCGTAGGAGACGAAGGTCAGCATCACCATCGAGCTGTCCCCGGGCGCGCAGATCGTCCCCGGATCGGCGAGCAGCGACGGCGTCGACAGGAAGATCCACGGCTGCCCGTACTCGTGACGCTGGACCTGGTCGGCGAATTCGCGATCGATATCCCGACGGGAGTGAATCCAGTAGTTGTGACGTCCGAAGCCGTGCGCGCGCAGGTCGAGCCCCTCGAAGCCAAGGTACAGCGTGAACACGGCGTCGGAGTACTGGTAGCGCGGCCCAGCGGCGTCGCGCGGCTTGATCAGCGCGTGGGTTCGCTGCGGGTCGAGGTTGGAGATGTAGTGGCGGGCCGAGAACCGACCGGCCGAGGTCGTGACCGCGCCGATGCGCCGCCGCCCGTCGCGGTGCAGCGCCTGCACCTCGACGCCGCGCAGGACTCGACACCCGGGCGTCTGCTCGAGGCCGCGCGTGATCGCGGCGATCATGTGGCCGAGGCCGCGCTGCGGGTACGCGGCCGAGCGGCCGTAGGCCACCTGCATCGCGGCGTGCAGCAGGAACGAGGCATCGCGTGGCCCTTCGGCCAGGTTGCCGGCCTGGCCGGCGAGGATAAACCGGACCTCCTCGGGCAGCTCGAGCGCGTCGAAGACGTCGGCCACGGTCTCGCCCATGTGCCGGATCAGCGCGCGGCGACGCCACGGCGAGAACAGCACGTCGCGCGGCCGAATCGTCCTGCGGTAGCCGTCGGCCTGTTCGAAGATCGCCTCGATCCGCTGGAAATAACGCGCGATCGAGCTCGCCGAGCCGGGGTATCGGTCCTGCAGCGCCTGGCAGAACGCCGACGTCGTCGCCGGTATGCGAAACTCCAGCTCGCCGCAGACGATGACGTCGTAGCCGGCGGGGTCGAGGAAGTTGAACGCGACCTCGTCGTTGAGGCCGAGACGCTCGAGCAGCCGCGTGATCGGCCCCCCGGACTCGCAGCCCATGAGGTACTGCACCTGGTAGCAGAACTCGAAGCCCTGCTTGCGAAAGCTGTGGGCGTAGCCGCCGAGCGTGTCGTGGCGCTCGACGAGCAGCACGCGCGCGCCCGCGCGAGCCAACAGCGCGCCGCACACGAGTCCCCCGATCCCGCCGCCGAGGATCATGTAGTCGAAGCTGTCCCGAGAATCCGGCATGCCCGCGCTCCGCTGGCTGCCCATAGGGTACGCCGCCTCCAAGCTGCGCGTGTCGGCGCCGACACAAGACCCAACGCGCGATCCACCGCCCGATCCGTGTACACGCCGAGACCGCCCAACGGACTCGCGCCCGCCCGCCATCAACTCCCGCCGCTCGTACTCGCCTACCCATCGGCCCACTCCGGGAGCTTCCGCAGCTGCAACGCCTCGGCCATATGACGCGAGTCGATCGGCGCGTTTGGGGATGGGCGCGAGGCGTCGAGGTCCGCGATCGTCCGCGCGACCCGGCGCGCGCGGTGCTGCGCGCGCGGGCTGAGGTTGCGCGCGCGCGCGACCTTGGTGAGCAACCGGCCCGCGGCCGGCGCGAGCGCGCAGTGCCGCTCCATCATCCGCCCGCTGGCCGGGATGTCAGCGTTGCGCCGCCACGGCCCCTCTCCCAGCCGGTCCCGCTGGATCGCCCGCGCCCTCGCCACGCGCCGTCGGATCACGCGGGTGGGCTCGGCCCGGCGCGAGCTCGCCAGCTCCTCGGCGGAGACCGGGTGCACCGGGACGACCAGGTCAATGCGATCGATCAGCGGCCCCGAGAGCCGCTGCTGGTAGCGCTGCACCGCCGCCGGAGGATCGACGCACACCCGCTCGGGGTGGTTGAGGTAGCCGCAGGGGCACGGGTTCATGGCGGCGAGCAGCTGAAACCGCGCGGGGAAACGGACCGCGTAGTTGGCCCGGACGATGTGCACCTCGCCGTCCTCGAGAGGTTCGCGCAGCCCCTCGAGACAGGCCCGCGAGTACTCGGGAAATTCGTCGAGGAACAACAGGCCGCCGTGGGCCAAGCTGACCTCGCCCGGGCGCGGGGGCGAACCACCGCCCAGCAGCCCCGCCGGGCTGACGGTGTGGTGCGGGCTGCGAATCGGCACCGTCCTGCGCAGCCCCTCGAACTTTCCTCGACGATCACGTCGCGCGACGCTGTGGATCTTCGTCGCGCTGACGGCGAGTTCATGATCGAGCGGCGGGAACAGACCCGCCGCCCGCCGCGCGAGCATCGTCTTACCCACGCCGGGCGGCCCGTGCAGCAGAAGGTTGTGTCCGCCCGCCGCCATGACCTCGAGCGCGCGACGGGCCAACACCAGACCCCGGACATCGGCCATATCGAGCTCGAGCTCGAGCTCGGACTCGGGCTCCCGCGAGCGCTCCGCTCCGCTGTCACCGGGGATCGCCGCCGGTTGGGCCGCGATCGCCTGCTCCCCGCGCAGGTGGGCGATGAGCTGTGGGAGCGTGCTGACCGGGAGCACCTCGACTCCGGGGATCAGCGCGGCCTCGACCGCGCACGACTCCGCGACCGCGAGCCGCGTGAAGCCGTGCCGACGCGCGAGGTCGGCGATCACGAGGGTCCCGGCCGCCGGCCTGACCGCGCCGTCGAGCCCCAGCTCGCCCCAGAACATCAGGCCCTTGAGCGACTCCGCAGGAATGACGCCGTGACAGGCGAGCAGCGCGCAGGCGACCGCGAGATCGATCCCGGGACTGTCCTTTCGTTCATCTGCGGGCGCGAGGTTGACGATCTGCCGGCGCGGCGGAATCGCGTGACCGCAGTGTCCAAGCGCGCTCTTCACCCGATCGCGAGCCTCGGTCAGCGCACCACTCGCGCGCCCGATCAACGTGAGGCACGGGAGCCCGAGGCCCACGTCCGCCTCGACCGTGATCACGTAGCCATCGACCCCGAGGACACCGGCGGATGCGGTTTGGCACAGCATGCACGTCCGCTTGTGCAATCACTGTGCGCGGCGCGAGTCTCTTTCGTTTCAAACCGTTACCGCGCCGCCGCCGACGCTCGCCGGTGCGCCTTTGGGCCACGCGCCCACGGACGGGCCGAGGTTGACAGCACAAGCACCCTGACCCACGCTTCCCAGCGCGTGCCTCGAGCAGCCCGTAGCGAAAGTCCTCGCCTCGCGCGTCGTCACGGGCGTCGACGCAGCACTCGAAGAACCAAGCACAAAGCCCGACCGCCTTCGCGATCGGGCTCTCGTAGACGCGACGCGTCTGAACGACTTCTCGAATTACTTCTTGAAGAGGCTCTGCAGCTTCATGGCCACGCCCATGTCCCCGCTGACCTTGATCTTGCCGGTCATGAACATGGTCATGGGGTTGCCCTTACCCTCGAGCAGCTTGCCGAAGTTGTCCGACGTGAGCTTGACGGTGCAGTCCGCCTCGCTGTTGTCGTTGGAGACGGTGTTGGGCGTGGACTTCCCGTCGATGAGGATGACGCCGTCGTCACCCAGGTCGAACTTGAGCGTCTTGCCCAGGCCCGAGTCCTCACCAACCATCCCTCGAACCTTTGTCGTGTAATCTTCCAAGCTCATTGGCTCGTCAATTCCTTTCCCCGTCTGGCGGATGACAGGGTCCCTACCACACCGACGGGTCTCCAGGAAACTGCGTCCCGCGCCCACTAGCCGGATTTTTCTCCCAAGGTCACGAGCCCACCTGAATCGCCCATGAACGAATCGCCCAGCAGATCCTCGGGACGCTACGCGTCGATCTTTCGCCCCGGATTATTCGCAGGCCAGACGATCATCGTCACCGGTGGCGGTAGCGGAATCGGCCGCTGCACCGCCCATGAGCTGGCCGCGCTCGGGGCCCACGTCGTCCTGATCGGGCGCACGCTCGAGAAGCTCGAGCGCACCGCCGCCGAGCTGCGCGAAGACGGCGGCGAGGTCTCGTTTTACTCGCTCGATATCCGCAAAGAAGAGCTCGTCGCCGAGACCGTCGGCTCGATCGTTCAAGACCGCGGGCGCGTCCACGGCCTCGTCAACAACGCCGGCGGCCAGTTCCCGGCCCCGCTCTCGGCGATCTCGCAGCGCGGCTTCGAAACCGTCGTGCGCACCAACCTCGTCGGCGGCTTTCTCATGGCCCGCGAGCTCTACAACCAGACCATGGAGAAACACGGCGGCGCGATCGTCAACATCGTGGCCGACATGTGGCGGTCCATGCCCGGAATGGGTCACTCCGGGGCCGCGCGCGCCGGCATGGTTAATTTCACGCAGACCGCGGCCGTCGAGTGGGCCCACTCGGGGGTGCGCGTCAACGCGATCGCGCCGGGCTGGATCGCCTCCTCGGGCCTCGACACCTACTCAGGCGCCGTCAAGGCCATGATCCCTCAACTCAAGAAATCGGTCCCGCTGGGCCGACTCGGGACCGAGGCCGAGGTCGCCGCCGCGATCTGCTTCCTGCTCTCGGAGGCGGCCGCCTTCATCAGCGGCTCGACCCTCCGGGTTGACGGCGCGGCGCCCAACGCCAGCTTGATCTGGCCGATCCAGCCGCCCGAGGACGGCCAGGTTCAGACCTACAACGGCTTCCACCGGGCCGTGACGCCCAAGGTGCTCGAGCCCGAGGACTGAGGCCTAGTGAGCCCTACTGGCACGAGCGCAACCGAGCGCAACCGAACGCCATCGAGAATCATCGCGAATCGTCGAGTAGCCCATGCCCGCCATCGTCTCGAAAATCGACCCGCAATCGCCTGAGTTCGCGGCCAACCGCGCCGCTCAGCTGGCCAAGCTCGAGCAGGTCCGGACGCTCGAGCAAAACGTCCGCGCGAATTCGAACCGCAAGGCTGAGAAGTTCCAAAAACGCGGCCAGCTGCTGCCCCGTGATCGGCTCGCCCGACTGCTCGACCGCGGCGCGCCCTTCCTCGAGCTGTCGACGCTCGCCGGCTACAAGATGCACGACGACGACGGCAAGCGCGACATCGCCGGCGGCGGCAACATCATCGGCGTGGGCTATGTCGGCGGCGTGCGCTGCCTGGTCACGGTCAGCGACGCCGCGATCAAGGGCGGCTCGGTCGCGCCCATGGGCCTCAAGAAGAGCCTTCGCGCCCAGCAGATCGCGCTCGAGAACAAGCTGCCCGCGATCAGCCTGGTCGAGAGCGCAGGCGCGAACCTGTTGTACCAGTCCGAGATCTTCGTCGACGGCGGACGCGTGTTCTGCAACCAGGCGCGCGGCTCGGCCGCTGGCCTCCCGCAGATCACCGTGGTCCACGGCAACTCGACGGCGGGCGGCGCCTACCTCCCAGGGCTCTCGGACTACGTCGTGATGGTCCGAGGCCGGGCCAAGGTCTTCCTCGCCGGCCCGCCGCTGGTGAAGGCCGCGACCGGCGAGGAGGCCACGGACGAGGTCCTCGGCGGCGCCGAGATGCACGCCACCATCACCGGGACGTCCGAGTACATGGCCGAGGACGACGCGCACGGGATCCGCATCGCCCGTCAGCTCGTCGACAAGCTGCGCTGGGATCGCGCCGGCGACCACACGCGCCACCGTCGTTCGTTCAAGCCGCCTCGCTACAGCCCCGACGAGCTGCTCGGCGTCGTGCCCGTGGACTTCAAGCAGCCGTACGATGTCCGCGAGGTCATCGCCCGCCTGGTCGATGATTCAGACTTCCTCGAGTTTAAGGCGCTCTACGACACCGCGACCATCTGCGGGCACGCGCGCATCGAGGGCTGGCCCGTCGGTATCATCGGCAACAACGGCCCGATCTATCCGAGCGGCGCGACCAAGGCTGGCCACTTCATCCAGCTCTGCTGCCAGTCGGGCACGCCGATTCTCTACCTCCAGAACACCACTGGCTATATGGTCGGCACGCAGGCCGAGCGCGAGGGCATGGTCAAGCACGGGTCGAAGATGATCCAGGCCGTCGCCAACGCCTCCGTCCCGCAGCTCACCCTCCTGATCGGCGCGTCCTTCGGCGCGGGCAACTACGGCATGTGCGGCCGGTCGTACGACCCCCGCTTCATCTTCGCGTGGCCCGCGAGCAGGATCGCGGTCATGGGCGGCGCGCAGGCGGCCAAGGTCATGGAGATCATCACGCTCGCCAAATTCGCGCGCATGGGCGTGCAGGGTAATCGAGACGCGATCGCGGCCATGGGCAACCATATCGCCAAGCAGCTCGACGCCGAGTCCGAGGCCCTCTACGCGACCGCGCGGATCTGGGACGACGGCATCATCGACCCCCGCGACAGCCGGCGCGTCCTCGGCGAGTGCCTCGCGATCTGCCGAGAGGCCGACGCCCGCACCCTCCGCCCCAACAGCTTCGGCGTCGCCCGCCTCTAGCAGGCTGCTGAACATCACCCCGCGCCCGCGAACACGCCCCTGACGCCCGATGTCATTGTCGCCAGCACCCAGGATGCCCGATACAATTTTGTTCCGGCTTCGCGGCCTCGAACTCCATTGACGCGCTAGCGGCCACGCGGCGAACTTCAGCAGCCTGCTGCGCGACCCCCAGCGACCCAACCACACGAGCGAGCCGATGAGCGACCTGCCCGCACTCCCCGAATGTCAATTTCTCGCGCTGCGCCACGAAGGCTGGCGCCTGCACGTGACCTTGAACCGCCCCGAGGTTCGCAACGCCATGAGCTTCGCTATGGTCCGCGAGATGATCGCGCTGTTCTCGGCCCTCGAGGATCGACGCGACATCCGGGCCGTGATCCTGCGCGGCGCCGGCGGGCACTTCTGCGCGGGTGGCGATATCAAGGACATGGCCTCGGTGCGTCACGCCGAGTTCGATCCCGACGCCGGCGAGCCGGATCCGATGGCGACCACGAACCGGCTGTTCGGGTCTGCTATCCGCGCCATCAATCGCGCGCCCCAGGCGATCATCGCGGTCCTCGAGGGCGCGGTGATGGGCGGCGGCTTCGGCCTGGCCTGCGTCAGCGACGTGGCGATCGCCGCGCGCACGGCCAAGTTCCGCCTGCCCGAGACCAGCTTGGGCGTGCCGCCGGCCCAGATCGCGCCGTTCGTCGTCCAGCGAGTGGGCCTGACCCAGGCGCGACGACTCGCGGTCACCGGCGGGCGATTTGACGGCGTCGGCGCGTACGCCCTCGGGCTGGCCCACTTCGTGTGCGATCCGGACGGGATCGAGGCGCAGCTCGAACAGGTCCTCGAGGACATCCACAAGTGCGCGCCCCAGGCGATCGCCACGACCAAGCGCCTGATGCTCGACGTCGGCGGCGTGCCGCTCGACGCGCTGCTCGACCGAGCATCCCGTGAGTTCGCCGCGGCGGTCCGCGGCGGCGAGGGCATCGAGGGCATGGTCGCCTTCATCGAGAAACGCAAACCACGCTGGGCCGCCGAGTAGGCCAGAGCGACCGAACGACCAGGAGGGCAAGAGCACCATGGAATCGATCCTGATCGCCAACCGCGGCGAGATCGCATGCCGCGTCATCCGGAGCGCGCGCGCACTCGGCTACCGCACGGTCGCGGTGTTCAGCGACGCCGACCGCGACGCGCCCCACGTCGCGCAGGCCGATCGCGCCGTGCACATCGGGCCGCCCGCGGCCAGCGCCTCGTACCTCAACGGCGAAGCGCTGATCGCCGCCGCCCGTCAGGCTGGTGCCGACGCGATTCACCCCGGCTACGGATTTCTGTCGGAGAACGCCGACTTCGCCCGCGCGTGCGCCGACGCCGGCCTCACCTTCATCGGTCCGCCGCCGCAGGCGATCGAGTGGATGGGCAACAAGGCGGCCGCGAAGCACCGGATGATCGCGGCCGGCGTGCCCTGCGTGCCCGGCTACCAACCTGACTCGGAGGACAGTGGAACAGACGCGCGCCTGATCGCCGCGGCCGCCGACATCGGCTATCCGCTGCTGGTCAAGGCCGCCGCGGGCGGGGGTGGTCGCGGGATGCGGCTCGTCACCTCGGCCGCGGAGCTCCCAGCCGCGCTGCAGTCGGCCCGGGCCGAGGCCGAGAGCGCCTTCGGCGACGGCCAGCTGCTGCTGGAGCGCGCGGTCCTCGGCGCTCGCCACGTCGAGCTGCAGGTGTTCGGTGACCAGCACGGCGCGGTCATTCACCTGGGCGAGCGCGACTGCTCGGTCCAGCGCCGCCACCAAAAGGTCATCGAGGAGGCGCCCTCCCCCGCCGTCGACGCCGAGCTGCGCGCGCGCATGGGGGCCGCGGCCGTGCTCGCGGCCAAGACCATCGGCTACGTCGGCGCCGGCACGGTCGAGTTCCTGCTCGGCCCCGACGGTGAGTTCTACTTCCTCGAGATGAACACGCGCCTCCAGGTCGAGCACCCGGTGACCGAGCTCGTCACCGGCCACGATCTGGTCGCGTGGCAGCTGCGCGTCGCGGAGGGTCAGCCGCTCCCGATCACCCAGGACCAAGTCCAGCTGTGCGGACACGCGATCGAGGTCCGGCTCTACGCCGAGGATCCCTACGCGAGCTTCATGCCCCAGGCCGGCACGCTGCTCGCGTGGGAGCCGGCGACAGGCGCGGGCGTCCGGGTTGATCACGGCCTCCGATCCGGCCAGGAGATCACGCCGCACTACGACCCGATGATCGCCAAGGTCATCGCCCACGGCGCCGACCGGGACGAGGCCCGTCGCCGGCTCGCGCGCGCGCTCGAGCGCACGGTCCTGTTCGGGCCGCTGCACAACAAGGCGTTTCTCCGCGACGTCCTGCTGCACAGGGTGTTCGCCGAGGGCGGCGCGACAACGCACTTCATCGCCGACAACTTCGCTGAGCCGCTCAAACGCCGCGTCCCGCCGACGACGCGGATGTGGGCCGCCGCGGCGCTGCTGTGGACGACCGCGCGCGATCCCGCGCTGACCGACGACGGCTGGCGCACGAGCGAGGGGTCGCTCGAGTTCCCGCTGCACCTGCGCGCGCTCGACTCGGACGACGGCGACCCGCTCGATCGCCAGCTCACCCTGAGCTGCACCGGCCCTGGAGCGCGCGAGATCGCCGGCTTCAGCGACGGGGCGGGCGTACACGCGCGCGTGCTGAGCCGCGACGGCGCGCGGGTGCGCGTCGAATTCCGTGAAGGCGACGACCAAGAGCCGCTGCAAGAGACCGTGCTCGCGCTGTTCGCAGACGACGCGCTGTACCTGGAGATCACGGGCCACAGCGCGCGCTTCGGCGAGGTCCTCCCGGGCGCGGACGCCGAGGAGGAAGCGGGCGCGCGTGACGGCGTGCTGCGGGCGCCGGCGACCGGCCGCGTCGTCGCCGTGCACGTGGCGGTCGGCGATCGGGTCGAGGCCGGTCAGGCGCTCGTCGTCGTCGAGTCGATGAAGATCCAGCAGACGTACACCGCCGCGCTCGCGGGCGCGGTGGCCGAGCTCGGCGTCAAGGTCGGCGACCAGGTTGCGAAGGGCGGACTGCTCGCGCGCGTCGAGGCCGACGCGGCCGAGTAGCGCAGCGAGACTGTGAGGCTGCGTCAGCCGGTCGTCGCTGGCGTGGCGCTCGAGATCAGCAGGGGCTGATCTCGGCGCTGTCGCATGAGGGCGGTCTGCTCGGGCGAGTCAATCGTGCGGTCGTCGTCTTCGCGCTCGAGGTCATCAGGGGCGGCCGTTCCTGCTAGTGCGATCGGGTCGCAACGATCGACGTCTTCGCGCTCGAGGTCAGCAGGGGCGGCCGTCTCTGCTGCCTGGGCGATTCGGTCGCAAGGGACGGCCTGCTCGCGCGCGTCGAGGCCGGCGCGGCCGAGCAGGCCGTGCGGCGAGGCCTGGGAGACCGCCGCGTCAGGCGGTCGTCGACGCCGACACGACCGAGATCAGCAGGGGCAGCCGTCCCAGCCGATCTCGGCGCTGTCGATCACCTCGGCGCTCTCCGAGAGCAGATAGTGATCGGCGTGCAAGAACTCGAAGCGCCCGTCCAGATCTGCGTCGAACACCGCCTGCGCGCCGGCGCGCAGCGGTGTCGCCGTGAGCGCGCCCCTGTCGCCGTCGACGGCGTGCACGGTGCTGATCTCGGAGTCAAAACCCCCGCCGCAGCCAACCTCTGGTTGGCCGAATTGGAGCTCGACGAAGCGCGCTCGCCCCTCCTCGTCGATCCACGCCTTGGTCTGCAGGGGATAGCTCCGCTCGATCTCCTTCCACGAGCGAGCGTAGCCCCGCTCGTCCTCGCCCTCGACGTAACGAGCGTAGGCCGCCTTGACCCGCTCACGCTCGCCCTTGAACAGGCGCCGGCGCGCCTGCGCCGCGGTGGTGTCGGCGCTCGCGGCCCGAAGGAGGCGCGGCGGAGGCAGGCTCGCGTCGCGGGCCCAGAGCGCGCCGTCACAATCTTCGCTCGAGACGATCTGGCCCACGAGCCAGCGGTGACCGATGTCCCAGACCTCCGGCATCCACTCGCTCGCCGGTAGATCATCGAGCTCCTCGTAGCCCTTTGTGTACGCGAAGTCGTAGAGCTGCTCGCCGAAGTACTGCGCGACGACGGACAGCCGGGAGATCCGCGCCGTGCACACCTTCCCGTCGACCCCGTAGAGGTCGAAGAGCCGCCCGCGCGCGGCCCAGTGCTCGTCTGGGAGCGCGCGCGGGTCGACCGGCTTGCGCGTGTTGAACTCGCCCTCGCCGCTGGCGCGACGCAGCCGCCCGTGACCCCACTCCGCGCTGGCGTCTGTCGTAAGGACCAGGCCGGCCTTCGAGACGAAGTAGAACGCGCCGGCGGTGCTGGTCTCGGGGCCAGGCTCGTCTGGGTCCGGATCGAGCTCGATGATGACCGAAGGCTCGACGGGCGCCGGCGCCGGCGTCTCGATCACCGCCGGCTCGACCGCTTCCTCGAGACCTTCCTCGGAACCTGCCTCGCAGACCAGCCCGCCGCCTGGCTCGGCGCCCGCGTCCACAGGCTGCGGCGTCGCGGCGCGGGCGGGCGCGTCCGGGGTGGGCCGCGGCCCGACGCCCAGGGTGAGCGCGTACACGAGCGGACCCAGCAAGAGGGTCATCCCGACGGTTTGATCGAGGACTGTTCTCAGCCGCATGCCCGGGGGACGCGCGACTCGCGAGGGGGTATTCCCGGCCCACGCCGTCACGCCGCCACGAAATAGCGCCGCGCCGTCGAGCGTCGACTCGCTATGAACGCGCTCGCGCCCCGCGCCACCGCAATCGGGGTCATGCTCACCCTCGCCGCGCTGCTGCCCTCTTCGGCGCGCGCGGACCCACCCGACTTCTCGATCTGTGAAGCGGGCGCGCCGGACCCAGCGTTACCCGACACGCGGAGGACGATCACGCTCGGCGACTTCGACGGCCAGCAGGTCACCGCGCGGCTGTGCACGGTGGCGTACGGCTTCGGCTACAGCCAGACGCTGCTGGTGATGGATCGCTGCGACGACGCCGGCTGTCAGGTCCTCGTGCGCGCGGCGCTGGGCCTCTCGGCGTGCGCCGGCGCGACGGTCCGCCGGCGCGCCAACACCGTGACCGTGACGACTGAGCGCTGCGACTACCACGAGACGAGCCGGGTCCGAGAGACGGTCGACTACCGGTGGCGCGGCGCGGCCCAGGGCTTCGTGACCCGCGACGGGGCGAGCGCGGGACCGACCCGACGGGACGACTCAGCCCTCGTCGTCGAAGCGAAACACCGCCGCCGGGATCGTCACGGCGGTCGGCCGCCCGAAGATCTCGAGGAGCACCTCGAGCTGCTCATTAGCGGCCTCGCGCGCGCGTCCCTTGAAGTTGGCGAAGGTCCCCGAGATCACGACACCCGGGCGCGCGTCGCCGAAGCGCTCCTTGGCGGCCGCGAGCTGCTCCCGGCGCGCGCGGGCCTGCTCGCGCGCGCGCTCGACCTCTTCACGAAACTGCGGCTGCTCCTCTAGGCCGCGTCGCTCGAGCAGCGCGACCACGTCGTCGTGCCCCGCGCGCGCCGCGAGCGTCCTCGCGCTGTGACCGTCGAGGTCGAGGCAGGTCAACGAGACACCCTGCTCGATCAGCCATGTGACGACCTCGCGCCGCCCCGCGGTCGCGGCCTCGAGCAGCGGCGTCCAGCCGTGCTCGGCGCGGTCCAGGGAGGCTCCGCGCGCGTGCAGCTCGCGAAGCAGCGAGAGTTCGCCCATCGAGGCCGCCGCGCACACGGGCGCGGGCCCCTCCGCCGGGTCGACCTCGGCGCCCGCGTCGAGCAGCCGCTGCACCAGCGCCGCGGCGCCGCGCATGATCGCCGCCGCGAGCGGGCTCTTGCGCCCGGGTCGGCCGTTCGGATCGGCGCCGCGCTCGAGCAGCGCGTCCGCGATGTCGACGCGCTCAAACTGGATCGCGTAGGCCAGCAGCGACTGCCCGTCTTCGACCGCGTTCGCGTTCACGCCCGCAGCCAGGAGCGCGCGCACCACCTCGACGTGACCCCGACGGACCGCCGTGCGCAGCGCCCGGTCACCGACCTCGGGCAGCGCCGCGCCGGAGTCGAGCAGGATCGTCACCGTGTCCGCGTGCCCGCCCCAGGCCGCGTTCTGGAGCGGCGTGCCGCCGTCGTCGGTCCGCGCGTCGATGTTCGCGCCGGCGTCGAGCAGCAGGTCGACCATCGTGTTCTGCCCGCGCAGCGCCGCCACGTGCAGCGCGGTCCAGCCGCCGGCGTCGGGCGTGTCGAGCGGCATGTCGTCGCGCTTCAGCAGGTTCCGAACGGTCGCCACGCGGTCCTCTCGGATCGCGCGCCGCAGCTTGTAGTCGAGCACAACCGCGCGCTCATCGTCCTGCGCCATCACGTCCCTGCATATCACGTCGGCGCCGCGCCGCAGCGCACGAGCACGTGCCACAGCAGCTTGAGCTCCTGCAGGACCTCGGCCGGCGTCCCGCGATCCTCCCACCGGGTCGGCGCGCGCACCACCGAGACCGCCGCCGCCCCGATCGCGTGGGCGTGCACGAGCCCGTCGGTGTCCGCGACGCGCCGGGCGAGCGAGGGCATCGCGGGGCCGCGGACATCGGTCGGCACCGCGTCGGGCCGCAGCGCAAAGCCGGGGTGCCACCACAGCGGGAAGCCGTAGCGCCGCGCCATCGCCTGCAGCGTGTCGCCGGTCGGGTGTCCGCGAAACGACGGGTCCGCGACCAGGGCCGCGACGTCGTCCGCGAGATGAACCTCGCCGTGGACCTGGGCCTCGACGTAGTGATTGAGGTTGCGCCCGAGCGCGGCGCGGGGCGGATCGAGCGGGGCGGACAGCTGGTCGATGGACTCGAGCAGACGCCTGACGGTCAGGTCGCGCGCGCCGAGCCCGATGCCGTGGAAGAACACGTCGCTCAACAGGGCCGCGAGCACATCTTCGAATTCGTCGATCGTGCCGCGCTCCGGCCGTCGCATCGCGGTGTCGAGGTGGCTGAAGGTGCAGCGCGTCAGCAGCCCGGGCTTGAGCAGGAGGTAGCAGGAGCCGAAGCGAGGCGCGGGGCCGTCGGCGTGGCGGAGCAGCGCGAGCGCGCCGTAGCGCGGCCGGTGCCGCGGGGCGCAGGTCTCGAAGCTGTAGGCGCCGCCGAACAACGCCTGCTCCCAGCGGTCGCGCGCGCCGCCCGGCGTCGCCGAGACGCTGCCGTTGGAGATCCCCGATTCGAACTGGTTGTGGTAGCGCCCGCGCTCGAGCAGCGAGCGCGCCACCGTCACGCCGGCGGCGTCGAGTCGATCGGGGTGAAAGTGCAGGCCGACGTGGGCGTGGCGACGCACGCGATCGAGGGTCCGCGCGAGCGCGCCTTCTTGATCGGACATCTTCAGGATGTCGGCGATCGTCTCGCGGGCCTCGTCACGACGCGCGCGCGCCTGGCCGCGAACGCGATCGAGCGCGGCGCGCTGGGCGGGGTGAAGGGCCACGGGCCTCGAGTGTACGCGGATTCACGCTTTCAAGCCGCGCGAGCAGGTGGTAACAGGGCACGGGAGCCCTGCCGTGCAACCAGATCCAAGCAAAGCCGTCATCACCTGCGCGCTCACGGGCGTGCTCACCAACCCCAAGACGCACCCGGTGCCCGTCACCGTCGAGGAGATGGCGGACGCGGCCGCGCAGGCGCGCGACGCCGGCGCCTCGGTGGTTCACGTCCACTTCCGCAACCAGCAGGAGGGCCTCGGGCATCTCCCGACCTGGGAGCCCGATGTCGCGGCCGCGATCGCCGAGGCCATCCGCACGCGCTGCCCCGAGATCATCTTCAACATGAGCACCGGCGTGGTCGGCAGCGACGTCTCGGGGCCGGTTGCGTGCATGCGGCGGATCAAGCCCGAGATCGCGGCCTGCAACGCCGGCAGCCTCAACTACCTCAAGGCCCGCCGCAGCAAGGCCGCGTGGGCCTGGCCGCCGATGCTCTTCGACAACCCGGTGTCGAAGATCCAGGAGATGCTCGACGCCATGAGAGAGACCGGCGCGATGCCGGAGATGGAGTGCTTCGACGTCGGGATCGTGCGCTCGGTCGGGCTGTTCGCCGACGTCGGTATGGTCGAGCACCCCCACTACAACTTCGTGATGGGCGTCGCCTCGGGGATGCCGCTCGACCCCGACCTGCTCGCGCTGCTGCTGCGCTACATCAAGCCGGGCTGCCGCTGGGAGGTCACCGCGATCGGCCGCGCCGAGGTCTGGGACCAGCACCGGCGCGCCGCCGAGCTGGGGGGCGATCTTCGCACTGGCCTCGAGGACACCTTCTATCTGCCCGACGGCGAGCGCGCGAAGAGCAACGGCGAGCTGATCGAGGCGCTCGCCGCGTGCGCGCGCGAGGCCGGTCGCGAGGTCGCGTCGCCGGCCGAGGCGCGCGCGCTGCTCGGCCTGCAGTAGCCGCGCGGCCCCGCGCGCGAGCGCGAGCGCAACAGGACCCTTCGAACAGCTCCATCGGACCGGCGCGCCCTATACTGGGCGCGCTCATGTCCGAAAAGACCGTAGCGATCGAGGAGGTGCTGAGGCTGCTCGCGACCGACGCGTGGCGCGTCGTCGGGCTGCCGACGATGCGCGGGCGCGGGCTCTACCTCGTGCACGACGAGGGCCAGTTCGTGTGGTTCAGCCTCGACGGCGGCGGCGCCTCGGCGAGCCGCTACCAGGCGATGGACCACGCCGACGCGGCCGCCTTCCTCGCCACGTACGCGCGGGGCGACGAGTACCCGAAGGAGCTCGTGAAGCCCTGGCGCGACGACGAGACGCCGAGCCCGGCGACGCTGCGGGCGGCCCTGAGACGGACGCGCGCGCTGCTCGAGCAGCTGCGCGCTGAGCCGCGCGCCTGCGTCCGCGTGATGGAGCGCTGGTGGATGTGGCGCAGCCCGTGGTTCGGCTGGGTCGCCCACGTGGTGCCCGAAGAGCGCGCCCCCTCGAGCTTCGCGGCGGATGACTCGCGCGCCGGCAGCGAGCTCTTGTCGATGGCGCTGAAGGACCCGGCCTACGATCTCGAGACGCCCCCACCCCGGTCCGCCGAGTCCATCGACGACCTGCGGCGCCGCGCCGCCGCGCGCTTCGAAGCCCACGGGCCCACGCGCGCGCGCCTGCTGTGGACCGAGCCCGCCGGGCCGACCCGCGAGGCGGTCGGACGCGGCGCCCGCGGTCACTTCTTCGAGGCGGAGCTGCGCGGCGAGGAGGGTGCGCTCGAGCTGGTGCGCTACCGGTCGCTGACCGAGGCGAGCGCCCACGAGCTGCTGCTCACGGCGTTCACGCGCGGCGGCTTGGACCACGGCAGCGCGAGGGTCGATGACTCGCTCGCGGCCGCGCTCGCGCGCGCCGAGGATCCCGAGGCGATCGCCGCGCTGCTCGCCCGACGGGAGCTCACGGTGCGCTGCGGCGAGCACCGGCGCGCCACCTGGGTCGCGGACACCGAGAGTTCGCTGCTCGACACCTACAAGGGGGAGCGCGTCCCGCTGCTCGAGGGCCTCGCGCCGTTTCTGGGCGGGCGCGGCTGGTACGAGCTCCGCTTCGAACGCTTCGTGCCGCTCTCCGAGCTCGCGCGGGCCGACGACGATCCGCAGGCGCCGTCGGTGCGCTACACGATCCCGCGGGGCTGGGCCTATCGGTTCTCGCGCGAGCGCCTGATCGAGCGCGCGCTCGCGGCGGTGCTGCGCGCGGCGACCGGGCACGAAAAGCCGCTGCCGCGCGCGGAGACCCGCGATCCCGTGGACCGCGAGCGGCGGCGCGCGCCGAGCCGCCGCGTCACCCTCGGCGACGAACAGCTCGGCCTCACGCTCACCCTCGAGCCCATCGAGAGCGGCCACGGCGTGCACGGCGAGCGCGTGGGGGTCCGATTCCACGGCCTGCCGAGCTCGATCTCGATCACGGCGCGAGGGCGGCTCGACATGCGCTCCGGCGGCGCGCTGCAGCTCGACTTCGCGGCGACGCCCGAGCGCGCGCGCGAGCTCAAGCGCGCGTGCCTCGACGCGCTGCCCTGAGAGCAGCGCCCGCGCCTCGCAGGTGCTCGAAGGGCCATAACGAACGCGCCTCGGCGCGCGCGCGAGCATGACCAGAGGGACATATGTACGCGTCTGGCGCGGCCTGGCGACCTCCCCTACCATGGGAGGCCGCGCGTCGCGTGATGTCGCGCCCCTCGCATGCAAGACACCGATCAAGCGCCGTGGAAGCCTGGAGCCGCGATCCTCGCGGTCTGCGCGGTCCTGGCCGGGCTCGCCTTCGCCGATCGCTGTGAGCCCGCGGACAAGGGCACGCTCTACATCCGCGCCTACAGCGGGCAGCTCGCGACCGACGGCTCGCCCGTTCGGGCCTTCGGCGTGGAGGTCGGCCGCGTGACCGAGGTCTGCCTGTTCCCCGTCGCGCGCCCGCGGACGCTGGGCCTGTCCGCGAGCGCGTGCACGCGGGAGCGCTTCGACAGCACGCGGCGCGCGTGCCCGGTGCCCTCCCGTCTCGAGGGCAAGGTCGATCCCAGCGAGAGCCCGCCGGTCCTGCTGATCGCCGAGCTCGATCGCGAGGCCATGGCGAGGATCCGCGAGGACGCCAGCGTGCAGCTGATCAACGTGCTGCCGAACGTCACCCGCACGGGCCTGCGACTCGAGTTCGGCGCGGGCGGGCCGCTCGACGAGCGCCACACGATCTGCGCGACCGACTGGAGCCTGGTGGACATGGCCGACCAGCTCCTCAAGGGCCTCAATGACGTCGTGGCCACCGCCCACCGGCTGCTCGAGCTCGTGCAGGAGCTCGCCCTGCACCTGGACGAGTCGATCAAGGATCGCGGGGTCGTCGGCGCGCTGCTCGACGAGGAGAGCGCCGAGAACCTCGGGTCGGTGATGCAGGACGCCGCCGGCACGCTCCGCGCGACCCGACAGACGATCGAGGGCGTCTCGCAGGACCTGCGCTCAGCGGTCAAGGACCTCGACACGATCACCGGGGCGGCGGCCGAGCGCGCGCCGAAGCTGCTGCGCGAGGTCGACGAGGCGCTCGAGTCGCTCAACCGCAGCCTCCTCGAGCTCGAGGGCACGCTGAAGGCGCTGCGCGAGACCGGGGCGCGCGGGCCCGAGGTCATGGATCGCGCCATCAACCTGGTCGACGAGGTGCAGCGCACGATCGAGGGCCTGCAGAACCTCCCGGTGATCCGCAGCCAGATCGCCCCGGACAACACCGACCCGGTCAGGACCGGGCGGCCATCGCTGCAGCCGCCATCGGACGCGACGCGGGGATCAACCGCGGGCGGCGAGACGCGATGACACGACCCGGCGCGCTCCCGCGCCTCGTCGCGCTCCTCCTCGTGCTCCTCGCGGGCTGCCGACAAGCTCCCCCGGACCCGCCGCCGAGCGCCGCCGAGCGCATGAGCGCCGAGGCGAGCGCGAGGATCCAGGAGGGGAAGTGGAGCACGGCCGAGGACCTGCTGCTGTCGGCGATCCGCCGCGCCGAGCTCTACGACGATCTCGTCGGGCAAGGCAGCGCGTGGTCGAACGCCGGCGTGCTGCTGCTGGCGCGCGGGCGACCGTCGCCGGCGGTCACCGCCCACCGCCGCGCGGCCGACTGCTTCGCCGCGGCCGCGGCGGAGCGAAACCAGGGCGAGCCTGACAAGCTGGATACGCTGAGAGCGCGCGCCAAGACCAACCTCGCGCTCGCGCTCATCGCGAGCGGCGAGCTCGACGACGCCGACCAACATCTCTCGCCCCTGAGCGTCCAGCCACCCACCGCCGAGGAGCTCGAGCGCGCCCGCAAGGCCGCGAAGAAGCGCCTGCGCGCGCAGAGGCGCTGGGAGCGACGCGACAAGAAAGCCGCCGCCCTGCAGCGCTCACACCTCGAGGGCTGGCACGCCGCGCTGCACGCCCAGACCGCGCGGGCGACCCTCGCCCTGCAGCGCGGCGAACCGGCCGAGGCGCAGCGACTCGCGGACGAGACGATCGCGGCGCTGCGCGCCGTCGAGGGCGAGCCCGGGGTCCCGACAAGCGACGCGCTGGGCGCCGCGCTGGCGGTTCGCGGCGTGGCGCTGCACCAACAAGGGGAGGACGAGGCCGCGCGCGCGAGCTTTGAAGCGGCGCTCCAGCTCGATCGCCGAAGCGGCGATCCGGCGGCCGTGCAGCAGCACCTCGGGTGGCTCGCGTCCCTGACGAGCGGAGCGCTCGCCGCCGGCTACTTCATCCGCCGCGCCCGCGTCGC
This sequence comes from Polyangia bacterium, assembly GCA_030430565.1. Lineage (GTDB taxonomy): Bacteria > Myxococcota_A > Polyangia > Nannocystales > Nannocystaceae > JACKDW01. The sequence continues at coordinate 137,002 of JAUIKS010000016.1, read as the reverse complement.
GCGGCAGCTCGAGGAGCTCGACGCCGCCGCCGCGGATCTCGACGCCGCCGCGCGCCAGGCCGCGAGCCCGCCGCTGACCGCGTTGATATGCGCTGAGAGACAGCTCATCACCCGCGCGCGGCGCCGCGAGCTCCGCTCGCTCGAGGCGCTCGTCGCGGCCTACGCGGTGCCGTCGAGCTGCGCGCCCGCTAGCGACGGCGAGGCGACGCCGCCGTGACGCGCGCGCTCCTGGAGTGCCTGCGGATCCTCTCGGTGCCGCTCACCACGATCGCGGCGACGCTGCGCGCCCGCGGCAAGGGAGCGCCGATCGTCGCGCGCACGACCCTGGCGCAGTTAACCCACACGGCGCTACGCCCCTTCGTGCCGCTCGCGATCCTCGGCGCGGTCCTCGGCGCGGTGGTCGCCTTCGCGGCCAACAAGTCGATCGGCTCGACGACCTTCTCCGGCCACATCGCGCGCCTGCTCGCGGTCGCGGTCACCCGCGAGCTCGCGCCGCTGATCGTGTCCTTGGTGCTCGTGGCGCGCACTGGCAACCAGGTCACGATCCAGCTGGGCCTGATGCGCGCGGGCCACGAGCTCGACGCCATGGAGGTCGCCGGCGTCGACCCCAACTACTTCGTGGTGCTCCCGCGCGTCGTCGGCATCACGCTCGCCGCGATGGCGCTCACCGTCATCTTCAGCGCGGCCGGCATGATCGGCGGGCACGGCATCGCGCGCGCGCTCGAGGCGATCGGCTACACCGTCACGCTCGCCGAGGTCCTCGGCGCGCTCTCGCAGCGCGACCTGATCCTCGCGCTGCTCAAGGCCGGGCTGTGCGGCGTCCTGCTCGCGTCCACGAGCTGTCACTTCGCCCTCACCGCGCGCCGCTCCCCCGTCGGCGTCCGCACGGCGGCCGAGCGCGCCGCGCTGTGGGGCTTCGCGACCTGCGTCATCATCAACCTCGGGCTCTCCGCCTACGGCCTCGCCCGCTGAACGCACGACCATGACGAGTCCCGACGGCAGCGACCCAGCGCCACGCGACGATACGCCTGCCCTCGAGGTCATCTTCGAGCCGGCGGGCGGCGGCGCGCCGCGTCCGCTGCTGCAGCTCCAGGCCGGCGCCTCCGTCGCGATCGTCGGCGCGAGCGCCAGCCGCGGACACATGATCCGCGCCCTCGCCGGCCTCGAGCGACCCCGCGCGCGACCCGAGGACGGGGGCGAGGAGCTCCGCGGGCGCGCCCACGTGCGCCTCGACGGCCTCCCCCTGACGCGTCGCGCCCGCTGGCGCGAGCTGGGCGTGATCTTCGAACAAGGCGGGCTCTGGACCGGTCGCAGCGTGCGCTACAACCTCGAGCTGCCGTTTCGCTACCACGGCCGGCGTGCCCCCGCGGGCTGGCAAGCGCGGCTCGCCGCGCTCTCCGACGCGCTCGGCCTGACGGGCGCGCTCGACCTCGAGGTCGAGTCCATCGACCTCTCGCTGCGCCGTCGGGTCGCGCTCGCCCGCGAGCTGAGCAAGGCGCCGCGCGTGCTGCTCTTCGACGCGCCGCAGCTCGGCCTCTCCGACTCCGATCGCGCGCTGGTCTTTGAGCTGCTCGATCGTCGCCGCGAGCGCGAACGCATGGCGATCGTGTTCGGGGACCCCGACGGCTACCTGCGACCGTTCACGGTCGACCGCCTCGTCCGCCTCGAGGGCGGCCGCTTCCGACCCGAGACCGCCCCGACCGAGCGCCCGCACCACGCCCCGCGGATCGTCGCGCCGCTCGAGCGACGCGCCCAGTAGCCGCCCGGCGCACAGGCGCCGCGCGCCCGGAAGGCGCCGACTCATCGCGCGCCCGCGCGACGGTGACACGCGCGCGCGTCGAGCCGGGTAGACGAAACGGCCCCCGCCCTAGAACCGCGCAAGCAACGAGAAGCCGCCGCCACGACGAAGGGCGAGCGGCGCGATCGAGAGCCCAGGACGCGACGCAAGACGGTCCGCTTCGCGCCGCTTCGAGACACCCGCCCCCAGCAGTATTGCCCCCGTGATCACGATGGTCGCGGAGTGAGCGATGAGTGTCGCGTAACCCGCGACGACCCCATCTTCCCCCGGCACCCCTCTGACGCTCGGAAGCACGAGCGTGGTCATTGCGACGCTCGTGCCGAAGTACGCGAGGCCGCCGGAGAGTACGCACCCGCCGGCGACAAGCAGGGCCCGGCTCGTGCGGAACAGCTCCGTCGACTCGTCGCTGTACTTGAAGTCGTGCCGTCGATTCGCGGCGATCTCGCGGCGCTCCTCGGCGACGATAGCGTCCTGAACGGCCGTAGGCGACGGCTCGACGCTCTGCGGCTCACTCGTCGGGCAAACCTCCGCGTTCTCCGCCTTGCAGCGCCAGTTCCACTCGTCGCATGGGCAGGACGGTGCCGTCTCTGTAGGTGCTGCCCCCCCATCCGACGGGCTCGCAGGGCCAGCGAGCGCGTGCGTGCTCGTAGCGATAAGGAGAAGGGAGGCGAGCCCACCTAGCATGCGCGATATCGTACACTTTTATCACGAGTTCGCCACATGATTACCCATCATCAAAGATGATTATATCTCCGCGAACATGCGGAAGTCTGCATGCGATTATTTGGATTGGTCATCAAAGACTACACTTTGTACAAGGTGCTCAATCGTCAACGGCGAGTGAAGGAACAGCGGTGTTCCGTGCTGCTAGCGCCGAAGAGACCACCTCCTGACTGCATACGACAGCGCGACGGTTGCTCCTGCCGAGATACACGGCGAAGCGGCTCTCTCTGGGACACATAACCGGGGCGACCCCGTAAACTGCATAAGCGTGTATGACTCAGCTGAGTACTGCGACGAGAGAGGGAACGGCTATTCGTGTTCGTACGTGGCTTACCCTCGCTAATAGCAATCGGGCGGCGGAGGGCTTCGCGCGAGCCATGTACGTGGTTGACGACGCTACGAATTCTCGATCCGCGCGAGCGCGGTTCCGTCACGGCTCCAGCTCAGTCGAAGCGAAATCCCCGTAGCGGATCACGGGGCGCTCGACGCCCGCCGGCGGCGCAGCGCCTGCCCGCCGACGATCACCACCATGACCGCCCCCAGGGCGGGGACGGGCAGCCGCGGCTGCTGTACCGCCGTGGCGATGACGCCCGCCCCCACGACGAATCCCACCACCCACGGGAGGTGCCGAAGCGCCGTCCCGCGCAGGGTCGACACCCACCCCCGGGCCTCGGCCAACATCGCCCCGAGCGCCCGTCGCGTCGCCAGCAGGGCGCCGGCGGAGACGACGAGCGTGAGTCCGCAGGCGACGACGCGGAGCTCGGGTCGCGCGTCGCACAGGAAGAAGCCCGCGAAGATCACCACGTCGATGATCAGGTGCGCCGCCATCAACGGACCTAAGCCCGGGTCGAGCCGACGGGCCGCCGTGAACAGGATGGTCCCGGGCAGCACGAAGAGCAGGACCGACACGATCCCCTGGTAGGCGTGGGCCCCCGCGAAGGTGACGATGACGGCGACCGCCCCCCAGCCGACGTGGATCCGCTGAAGGCCCGACTGCAGGAAGCCGCGATACACGACCTCCTCGGCGAGGGCCCCGAAGATCGGGGCCACGACCACGACGAAGAGGACCAGCTCCGCGCCCGTGCGGATGCCGAGCGTGCGCCAGACGTCCAGGGTCGTCGCTGGCAGGACCAGCCCCATCACGGCGGCCGTCCCGATCACCACCGACGCGATGGCGACACCCGACGCCCACGCCCCTGGGCCGTTCACGCGACGAAGACCCAGCGCGGCCCAGGACTCGCGGCTGGAGACCATGCGCAGGGCTGGCAGCACCAACAGCGCCCCCGCGATCATCGCCACGATGATCGCGGGGAATTCGTAGGCGAAGCGAATCTGCTCTCGCCCCAGGACGCTCGAGCGCAACCGGGGACCGAGACCGCTCAGGACCTCGAACATCAGGCGCACGGCGATCTGGAAGGCCAGCAGGTCGAGCAGGATCCACAGGACGGCGCGGCGCGGCGCCGCGTCACGATCGGTCTTGACTGGTCGCATCATCAACTCCGGTCCCCCGCACCAACCGCGCGATCGTCAGGGACCATGAACCAAGTCCCCCGAGCGACTGGTTTCTTAGGCCCAATGTTTTTTCGCGCGCCGCTTAAGAAACGGGCCGGATCCGGCGACACACCGATCCGCGGCCGCCTTGGGCTAGACTGTCGTGGATGGACGCGGGCGCCGTGCTGGCCTATCTCGAGTTGACGACCGTCGGGCTGCTGATGGTGGCCATCGCGCCCGTGCTGCTGACCATGGGGGCAGCGGCCTTCGCCCCCATGCTCGCTGCGGTGACGCGGGCGGCCCTCGGGCTCGGCCGACGCCCGCTCCGCGCGGTCACCGAGCGCGCCGCCAGCTTCGATCATCTCCCGCGCGAGCTCGCGACCCTGGGCCACGACACCGCGGCGCTGCTCGAGGAGCTCGATCACTTCTCGCGGGCCGCGACGCCGATCTCGACCCCGAAGACCCCTCGCTGGTGGAGCCGGATCAGCGCCACGTTCGGGGACGCGTCGGGCTACCAGGCGGAGATCCGAACGGCGCAGGCGATCTGGCGATGGGTCTTCGCGGCCGAGCGGCTCCCGACCCAGCGACGCGAAGAGCTGCGCGCCCTCGGCATCGACCCCGGCCGCGTGCGGGCGGCGCTCCTGTCTACAACCTGTCTTCTCGACCAGCTACCCGCCCTCCTCGACGAGCTGGAGCGGACCTCCGGCGCCCTCGCAGAGTACGCCGGCGCCGGCTACCGCGGCCGCCCCCTGGGGCGCCCGCGACTCCCGATCGGCGCGACCACCGACCCGTCCTCACCGCCCGAGGCCGAGGAGCTCCGGCGGAGGCGGTACCGCGAGATCGAGCGCCGCTACGGACGGCTGCTGTGGCGCATCGCCGACCGCCACACCCGAACGCCGGAGGACCGGGACGACCTCCTCCAAGACATCCGCCTCGCCATCTGGAACGCCCTCCCCGCCTACCGCGGCGAATCCAGCCTCCGTACGTACGCCGTCCGCATCGCCCACAACCGCGCCGCGACCGCGCTGCGGCGGGCCCGTCCGACCTACGTGCCGGTGGTAGAGCTGCCGGCCTCCCAACCCGACCTGGACCAGCAGCTCGAAACCGCGACCCGTCGCGGCTGGCTCACCCGCGCCCTCGCCCAGCTCAGCCCCGGCATCGCCGACGCCCTCGAGCGCCGCCTCGCCGGCGACTCCTACCTAGAGATCGCCGACGCCCTCGGCATCACGACCTCCAACGTCGGCGTCCGCTTGCACGCCGGCAAGGCGAAGCTGCAGGCCCTGGCCGCCGAGGATCCCTGAGCCTCAGTCACCGCGCCGCCGGGTCATCGAGCGTCGCGAACAACAAGCCCAGGTCACGCCGGAAGCTCAACGGCCGAAACCCAACCTCGTAGCTCAGGGCTTGGAAGGCCCGGAGCGTGGTCGACACCTCCTTCGCCGTCTCTGCGCCGTAGTTGATCTCGACGCCCATCTCCCAGTCAAAGCCCACCTGCCGATCGATGACGCGCCCGTCGGCGCCGCGCACAACAAATCGGTACGACTCGTACTTACCTGTTTGATCCCTCAGCTCACGGAGCGCGCGCGCCCGCCTCAGCAGCCGCGCGCACGCGACAGGCTCGAGCTGAGCGCTCCAGCCAAACCCGCGCGCGGGCGCGACGAGACCGTCCGCGTGCAGCGAGAGGAAGCCGGCGGTCTCGTCCGCGCCCTCATGCATCAGCGCCCGGAAGCGAACCATCAGCGTCGGGTCATCCCACCCCGAGCGAAACGCCTCCGGGTCAACCGCGCGTTGTCGCTGACGCCACGACAGCAGACTCAGCGCCCCCGAGCTCTTCAACGCCTCCGACGTCTCGTCCCCACAGCGAGGGCAGGCGTGCGTGGCCCAGAACAGCGCCTCGGGGTTGAACGGGCGGGGGCGGCACGTCGCCGTCATCCCGGCGCCGCCGCATCGCGGGCAGGAGCTCCGCGAACGAACGCCGAGCTCTTCGGCGGGCAGCCTCGGGAACTTGGACATGCTCTTTCCTTCAGGCTGAGGATAACAAGCGCGCCCCCGCCGAGGCGAGGGAGCGCCATCGCGCGCGCGGGGCTAGGCCGCCGGGGGACCCGGGGGGCAGCGGCCGCGGGCGCGGGCGCGACGATCGCTCGTCTCGACCGAGGCGGGGACCTCGATGAACACGACGACCGGCGGCGGAGGCGGCGTGCCGCTGCAGTAGGGGCGGCGCGTGATGTGGACCGTCGCGTGGGCGCCACGGATCACGACACGATCGATCGACGCAGCGTCGTCGAGCGTCACCGGCAGCAGGGCGGTCGTCTCCCAATCGGTAGCGACCCGGCCCCCGAGCGACTCGGAGCAGCGCGCGCGCAGCTCTTCGTCCGAGCGAACGAGCGCGGTCGCGGCCGAGTCGTCATCCAGCGGACAGGCGAGCGCCGACACGGGGTGCGTCGCGCAGGCCGACAGGGCGAGCGCCACGAGCAACACAGGTTGATGCCGTTGGCGCCTCACGAACGCGAGATCGTACCACGGGGCGATCTCGCGGCGCGTCGACGCAGCTCCTCCGGCCCGGCGTCGATCGAGGTCACAGGCTGGCAGCAGCGGAGCGCCCGGCGGGCCGTGGCGTCGCTCCCCGTGACGGACCCCGCCGAGCGGCGACGAAGACCGCGCGCGTCGAGCTCGCGAGTCAGCATTATCGCCCCGCGGCGAGCGCAGACTCGACCCGTAAGACGCGCCCCAGCAGCCCGCGCGCGCTCCCCGAGCGCGGAGCCGGTCCGGGGCGTTGACCGCCTCGCCCGGGCCCGCGCCGAGGCACAAGATCACAGACGCAAACTCGCGCGCTGGCGCCCTGGTCGCGCGCAGCCATAGCATGTCTTATCGAACAGGTTTGAAGTACTATCGACCCGCGGACCGTCGAGCGCGTACGCGCGGCCGAGCGCGCGCGCCGAGCGACTGACGCGAACGCGGAGCCCAGTGATCAGTGAGCCTCAAAGCGCCTCCGTCAGCGAGTCGGCGAGCCAGGTCGACGACGCGCTCGCGTCCGAGCGCGTCGCGCTCGCCGCCACAGCGCTCGCGCAGCTCTCCGCGCCGGCGCCGACCGAGACGCGCGACGACTCCGTCGACGACTCGTACTTCGCGGCCCCTCCGCTCGAGGCGCGCGCCGCCGTCGCGGAGGTCGCCACCGGCGGGGTCGTCGGCCGCTACGTCGTGCTCGCGCGGGTCGGCGCGGGCGCGATGGGCCTGGTCTACGCCGCGTATGACCCCGACCTCGACCGCAAGGTCGCGCTCAAGCTGCTCAAGCGCCGCGCCGGCGCCGACACGGACGCGGCCCAGACGCGGCTGCAGCGAGAGGCGCTCGCGCTGGCGAAGCTCAACAACCCCAACGTGGTGAGCGTGCACGACGTCGGGGTCCACGCGGGCCAGGTGTTCCTCGCGATGGAGTTCGTCGAGGGCCGCACGCTGCGGGCGTGGATCGCCGACGCGCCCGACGGAGGACCCTGGCCCTGGCGAGAGGTCGTGAAGGTGTTCGCGGCCGCCGGGCGAGGGCTCGCCGCCGCGCACCAGCAGGGGCTGATCCACCGCGACTTCAAACCAGACAACGTGATGCTCGGTGACGACGGCCGCGTGCGCGTCATGGACTTCGGCCTCGCGCGCCCCTCCGAGCTGACCTCGACCCTCGACGAGGGTGAGCGATCGAACACGAGCCAGCGCGTGCTCGTGAGCGCGCTTACCAGGACAGGCGCGATGGTCGGGACCCCCGCGTACATGGCCCCAGAGCAATTTGAGGGGAACGCGGACGCCCGCAGCGATCAATTCTCGTTCTGCGTCGCGCTGTACCAGGCGCTCTACGGTCAGCGGCCGTTCGCGGGCGACGATCTGAACTCGCTGCTCGCGGCCATCGACGCGCGCGCCGTGACGCCAGCGCCCGGATCGGCGTCGGTGCCCGCGTGGTTGCGCCAGGTCGTGCTCCGCGGGTTGTCGGCGCGGCCTGAGCGACGCTGGCCGTCGATGCTCGCGCTGCTCGAGGCGCTGGCCGACGACCCCGCGCACCGACGGCGACGCTGGCTCTCCGCCGTGGCGGTCGTGGGCGCGCTCGTGAGCACAGGCGCCGGCGTCGCGTGGGCGGTCCAACGTCAGGCGCGCGCGTGCGCGGGCTTCGACCAGCTGCTGTCGGGGGTCTGGGACGCGGAGCAGCGGGGGCGCGTCGACGCGGCCCTCGAGGAGACCGGGCTCAGCTACGCGCGCGAGACCTCGCAGCGCGTCCGCGCGCGGCTCGACGACTACACGCGGCGGTGGGTGCTGGCGCGGCGAGACGCGTGCGAGGCGTCCCGGCGCGGCGAGCAGTCGGGGGCGCTGCTGGACCTGCGCATGCAATGCCTGGACGAGCGCCTGCAGCACGTGGCGGCGACGGTGGAGGTCCTCGGCGCGGCGGATGACCAGGTCGTGCTCGGCGCGGTCAAGTCGGTCGCGGGCCTCCCAAGCCTTGATCGCTGCGCCGACGTCACGGCGTTGACGGCTGAGCAGCCGCCGCCCGAGGAGACCGTCGCGGCGCGGGTGAGCGCGCTCGATGAGCGGCTGATCGAGGCCCGGGCGCTGCTCCGGGCAGGCCGGTACTCGCCGGGTCTCGAGGCTGCCGAGCCCGTGCTCGCGGAGGCCGAGGCGATCGGCTACGAGCCGCTGGAGGTTCGCGCGTGGCTGACCGCGGGGACCCTGCAGATCGAGACCGCCGCCCACGAGCAGGCGGAGGCGACGCTGGAGCGATCGTTCGACGCGGCGGTCGGGCTCGGGATGACGGCCGAGGCCGCTGACGCCGCGCGCCTGCTTGTATATGTCGTTGGGGTCAGGTTAGCGAGACACGCCGAGGGGCGCGGGTGGGCGAAGCACGCCCGACCGCTGGCGCGCGCGACCGGCTCCGAGAAAACCACCGCGCAGCTCCTCGGCGTCCTGGGCGTGCTCGCGACCGAGGAGGGGAACTACGAGGAGGCCGGCGCGCTGCTCGAGCGATCGCTCGCGGCCCACGAGCGCGCGCTCGGGCCCGAGCACCCCGGCGTAGCGACCACGCTCGGCAGCCTGGTCGGTCTCGCGGGGATGCAGGGCAAGTACAAGGAGGCGCGCGCGTACGTCGAGCGCGCCCTGGAGATCTCCGAGCGCGTGCTGGGGCCCAACCACCCGGAGGTCGGGCTCTCGCTGTCGAACCTCGGCAGCCTCGGGCTCGTCGAGGGCGACCTCGAGTCCGCGCGCGTGCACCTCGAGCGCGCCTTGACGATCTTCGAAGCGGCGTACGGCCCCGACCACCCCAACGTCGCGGCCGCGCTCGGCAACCTCGCGTCGGTGGCCCAGACCGAGGGGCGACACGAGGACGCGTACGCGCTCTCGCTGCGGTCGCTGTCGATCCAGGAAGGCCTCGTGGACGCCGAGCACCCCAGCCTCATCCCGCTCCTCACGATCATGGGGATGGCCGCGCGCGCGGAGCGACGGTACGACGAAGCCGACCAGCACCTGCGGCGGGCGCTCGCCATCGGCGAGCGCGCGCGCGGGGCTGACCACCCGAGCCTCGCGGACACCCTCACGCAGCTCGCCCAGGTCGCGCTCGCCCAAGCGCGCTACGAGGACGCGCGCCCGACCTTCGAACGGGCCGTCGCGAGCACCGAGCGCGGGCTCGGCCCCGAGCACGTGCGCGTCTCCGATCCGCTGATCGGCCTCGGACGCGCGCTGCTGGGCCTGCGCGCCGCTGGTGACGCCCTCCCCCACCTCGAGCGCGCGCTCACGCTGCGCCGCGACAACGCGGCCGCCGCTGAGTCGATCGCGGTCGCTCGCTTCGCGCTCGCCCGCGCGCTCTGGGACGCGCCCGCGGACGCGGGGGGAGATCGCCCGCGCGCCCGACTCCTCGGCGAGTCCGCGCGCGCGAGCTTCGAGGCGGCCGGTGACGCGGCGAGGGTCGAGGAGCTCGACAAGTGGCTCGAAGAGCATGTCGAATAAGACTCCCGGCCGCGAGACCGGGGTTTTAACGGTTGGGCGAGTACGCGGGAGGGGCGCGGGAGCGCTGGATCGTGCGCGGTCCGTGGTGCATAGGGGGAACGCACAGCGCCGAGGCGCAGGTCAAATCATCGAGCCCTCGGGCGTGCTGAGCCAGCTCTGATAGAGTCTATTGGATGCTGTCGCAATACAATACCTCTTCACGGGTCGGAGCGATGGCAGCAGCCGGGCTCGCTTCGATTCTGCTCCTTGAACCATCGGCAGCCCATGCGGCCACGTGTGGCAAGGGGTTCGAGTTCGTTCTACCAGCAGGTGAGGCGGCACCCAGCAACTCGAAAGTATGGATTGGATTGGCGCAATTTGAGGACACGGGCTGCGAGTCGATCGAGCTTCGACACGAGGGAGTGAGCGTCGATGTGGATTGCTCGGCGATCGAAGTGCGAGGCCAACTTGTAGAGCGCCTCTTGGTACTCGAGCCACAGGAAGAGCTGACCCCAGGTGAACGATACTTCGTCAATGGTGTGGGTGCAGAGCATAGCTTCGTGGTCGAGGCGATAACCGACGACGAGCCTCCGGATCTCCCTGATGTCCAAGTGTCGCCGAGCGCGAGCGGAGCGTCGCTCGACTTCACTGGCTTTGACGACGATAGCGAGGGCTTGATCGTGGTCGACGCGGACGGAGGGGCGAAGCTGAGCGTCGACACCATGACCGGGCGCCTCACCTCCGCGACCACGCGGGACAGCGCGTTTATTCACCTGGGTGCCAGGGGCGAGTGTGTTCCGCGTTCGTGGCCTGGGGATGAAGACATCGAACCTGGCTCAACGGCCATCATTAAGTATGGTGTTTTTGACCTCGCGGGGAATTTCTCGGGCTGGTCTGAGCCCGAGGTCCTCACTGTCAAGAGCGGGTGCACGGTAAACCCTTCGCAACAAAGTGGTAATTGGCCAACCTTCGCCCTCGTCTTACTTCTGCTCGTCAGCACCCGTCGCGGTGAAAACCGCGGACTCTGACACCGCGCTCGTTGTCGTGCTCAGGCTTCAGACGCAAGTCTGAGCCCAGCCAGCCAACGACCACGCGCGAATGCGAGAACAGCATCGCGCTCCGTTTCATCCCTGTACTCGGGGACATTCACCCGCACTCCCGAGCCCGCGGCTCGACGTCAACGAAAGCGCCGCGTGATCGAGCGACGTGCACCGTCGACGCGCACGAGCGAGAGCGTGACGCGACGCGCGTGCAGCGGGAACACGGGTCGGTCGTGACACTGTCGTCGCCCGACGGTGATCGAAGCCGTGGGCGTCATCGGTGCGTCGCGGTACAGGTTCTCGCGCACGGGGGCGCCCTGGATCGGCGTCCAAGCGGCCGCGCGTCCAGCCCAGTACGAGAGTTCCCAGCGAAAGCAGCCGGCGTCCGCTGGCGCGATCGCGTGCGGCGCGAATTGGAACTCCGCCTCGTAGCTACGACCCGCGCACCACGAGGAATTCAAGAGCGGCGTACGCCGTCGAACGCGCGTGATCCGTGGCTCGGCGAGCGCGGGTAAGGGGCGCTTTGGACCCGTGCGAAACCGGGTCAGGCAGTCCTCGTCTGCCTGCCAAAACAGGTCCGCGTTCGCGGTGATCTCGGCTCGCAGGCCGTAGTCTGTGTTCGGCGTGAGCGGCTCGCGGGGCGTCAGCCAGATCAGGTTCCCCAGCTGCTCCCGTCGCAGCTCCACGCGCGCGCCGCTCGCGGACTCGAGCCAATAGCGGACATCTCCGCGCGCTTCGGCTGTGAGGCCGGCGACGCCGGTGACCTCGAACGCGAGGGCCGTCCGCGGGTGTACGTCGCTCAGCCCTGGCTCCGGGAGCACGCGCGTGCGCCCGTACCGGACGCAGCTGCACGCGTGAGCACGACGTGGTCCTGCAGTCATGCCGGCGGCCGCGGCCAGCGGGAGCGCGGCCACCAGCCGAACGAAGTCGCGCCGTGATGGCATCGGGGACAGGCCCATCGTGACAGACCGGCGAGCAGGCCTCAAGCGTGGCGCGCTCGCGCCTTGTCGGGACGCTACGGCGCGGACGCGAGCGATCACGAGTACACTGGCGGTGATGTCCCTGCTCCTGAAGATCACGCTCGTCGTCTTGATCGTCGGGGGCGCAGGGAGCGGCTGGGTCCTGACGACGCCGCGACCCTGGAGCCGCGTCGGCGCGGCGCTGCGGATCTTCACCGCCGTCGTCCCCCTCGTCCTCGCGTGGCTCACACACGCGCTGCTGCCCTATCTCGGGTTGTTGACGGGGAGCCTCTTGGTCGGCGTCCTCGTGCGCCGTCGAGCCCGTCGCGAACCCGGTGTCGCGCGGTCGTGAACCGCCGTGGCTGCCGTCACCGAGACGACGACGGGCACGGAGCGCACCGGCGTGGCGGGCACGACTCGCGCCCGCGCCCTCGATCACGCGTCGCCCGACGCAGCGCCGGACCGTCGCTCATCACCGCCCCACGCGGCCAGCAGCGCCGGCACGACCATCATGTTGAGCGCCGTCGATGTCGCCAGGCCCGTCAGGATCACGAGCGCCATCGGGGCCTGGATCTCGCTGCCCGGCTCGCCGAGCGCGAGCGCCAGCGGCAGCAGCCCGAGCCCGGCGGTTACGGCCGTCATGAGGATGGGCGCCAGGCGCTCGCGCGCGCTCCGGGTGACCGCGTCGCGGCGCTCGACGCCCGCGATCTCGAGATCGCGCGTGCGCGTCGCCAGCAGGATGCCGTTGCGCGTGGCGATGCCGAACAGCGTGATGAAGCCGATGATGCTGGCGATCGAGAGCACGCCGCCGCCGACGAACACGCCGATGACCCCGCCCGCCAGCGCGAGCGGGAGGTTGACGAGCACGATCGCCGCCCGCCGGGCGCTGCCCAGGGTCGCGAAGGTGATGAGCGCGATGCCGGCGATCGCCATGAGCCCGAGCGCAAGCAGCCGGCCGCGCGCCGCCTCCTCGCGTTCGAATTGGCCGGCGTACTCGATGCGCACCCCGGGCGGCGGCTCGACGCGCGCGTCGACGCGCGCGCGCACGTCCTCGTAGACGCTGCGGAGGTCCCGATCGGCGACGTTCGCCGTGACGACGACCCGGCGCTCGACGTTCTCGCGCAGGATGTAGTTGGGCCCGCGGTCGCGCCGGATCTCGGCGAAGGCGGACAGCGGCACCACCGCGCCGAGCGGCGTCGGGACCCTGGTCTCTCGTACAGCCTCGAGCGATCCGCGGGCGGCCTCGTCGTAGCGCACGACCACGTCCGTGACCGCGCCGAACTCGAACACGCGGCTGGCCTCGACGCCCCACAGCGCCGTGCCGGCGGCGGCGGCGGCCTGACCGGGCGAGAGCCCGTACTGCGACGCGGCGGCCCGGTCGACGCGGACCACGACCTGGGGCACGTCCACAGCCTGCTCGACGCTGAGATCGACGAGGCCCGGTACATCCTGCGCGGCCTCGCGCGCCCGCGCGGCGACGTCACGCAGCTCGGGGAGCGACGCGCCGATGACCTTGATCGAGAGCGCCGCGCGCTGGCCCGAGATCATGTGATCGATGCGGTGCGAGATCGGCTGCCCGAGGGTGAACTGCACGCCGGGCACGCTGGCGAGGCGCTCGCGGATGTCGGCGAGCAGCTGCTCTTTGCTCCGCGCGTCGGGCCGCAGGCGCACGTCGATCTCCGAGGCCTCGACGCCCTGCACGTGCTCGTCGCGCTCGGCCCTGCCGGTGCGCCGCCCGGTCGAGACGACGGCGGGGTCCTCGAGCAGCGTGCGCTCGGCCAGGGCCGCGAGCGCGTCGCTCTGCTCGAGCGAGGTGCCGGGCAGCGTGACCGCGGCGATGGTCAGGCTGCCCTCGTTGAACTCGGGGAGGAAGCTGCGGCCGGCTTGCCCCAGGTAGAAGACGCCGGCCGCGACCCCGAGCGCGCTCGCTAGCACGACGATTCCCGGGCGACGCAGCGAGAACGAGAGGACAGGTCGGTAGAGCGCGTCGAGCCAGCGCAGGACCACGGGCTCGCGCCCGCTGCGGACGCCCTTTGCGCGCGGGAGCAGCAGCGAGCACAGCGCGGGCGTGACCGTGACGGCGACGACGAGCGAGCTGGCGATCGCCACGAGGTAGGCGATCGCGAGCGGCTGGAGCAGCCGGCCCTCGAGCCCCTCGAGGAACAGCAGCGGCAGGAACACCAACATCAGGATCGCGGTCGCGCTGACGATCGAGGACCGGACCTCGCGCGACGCCTCGAGCACGGTCGCTCGCACGGAGGGTCGCTCGTCCTCGGGCAGCTGGGCGCGCTCGCGCAGCCGCCGGGTGACGTTCTCGACGTCGACGATGGCGTCGTCGACCAGCTCGCCGATCGCGATCGCTAGGCCGCCGAGCGTCATCGTGTCGAGCGTGAGGCCGAGCGCGTCGAGCACGAGCGCGGCCATCAGCAGCGAGAGCGGCAGCGCGACCGCGCTGATCAGCGTCGGCCGCAGGCTCCACAGAAACAGCAAGAGGACGCCGATGACGAGCAGCGCGCCGTCGCGGAGGACGACGGTGAGGTTGTCGACGGCGCGCGTGATGAAGTCTGCCTGTCGGAACAGGTCGCGGTGCAGCGCGATCCCGCGCCGCGTCAGCGCGGGCTCGAGCTGATCGAGCGCGTCGTCGACTCGCTCGGTGACCGCGAGCGTGTCGGCGCCGGGCTGCTTGACCACGCTGAGCACGACCGCGGGCGTCGCGTTGTAGCTGGCGGCGCCGCGGGGGACGGCCGCGCCGAGGCGCACGTCGGCGACGTCGCGCACGCGCACCGGGCTGCCGCCGCGCAGCGCGACGGTGATGTCGGCGATCTCGTCGACGTCGTGGGCGCGCCCGAGCACGCGGACCACGGACTCTTGGCCCTGCCCGATCACGTAGCCGCCGGGCGCGTTGCTGTTGCCGTGATCGAGCGCCGCGGTGAGCTGCGCGAGCGTGAGCTCGTAACGCTCGAGCCGCGCCGGATCGGCGATCACCTGATACTGCCGCTCGAGCCCGCCCAGCGCGACGACGTTGGTGACGCCAGGGACCGCGAGCAGGCGCCTGCGCAGCTCGATGTCGGCGACGCGGCGCAGCTCCAGCGCGTCGACGCTGTCGGAGGTCACCGCGACGAACGCGATCTCGCCCATGACCGAGGACGGCGGCGCGAGGATCGGCGTCTCGGCCTCGGGGGGCAGCGCGCGGAGCCCCTGCAGGCGCTCGGTCACGCGCTGGCGCGCGAGCGTGTCGCCGGTGTCCCAGTCGAACTCGACCCACACGAGCGAGATCCCGGGCGCCGACGCCGAGCGGACGCGGTGGACCCCGACGACGCCGTTGACCGCCGTCTCGATCGGGAAGGTGACGAGGCGCTCGACCTCCTCGGGCGCCATGCCGGTGGACTCGGTGACGATCGTGACGCGCGGCGCGGTCAGGTCGGGGAACACGTCCACGGGCATCTCGAGCGCGCGCGTGAACCCGAGGATCGACAGCAGCGCGGCGAGGCCGAGCACGAGCCCGCGCTTGGCGAGCGAGAGGCGCAGCAGCAGCTCGATCATCAGTGCACGTGTCCGTGGGCTGGGGCCGAGCCTGCGCGTTCAGACAGACGAATCACGGCGGCACCGTGGGTGACGACGCGCTCCCCCGCCGCGACGCCCTGCTCGATCCCGAGCGCGCCGCCGGCCCGCGGGCCCACACGCACGGCCCGCTCTTCGAAGGCCTCGCCCTCGACCTGCACGTAGACGACGCTCCGACCGTCGTCGTCGAGCACCGCGCCCTGCGGGACGATGACGCCCTCCCACCGCGGACCCGCCGGCACGGCGACGCGGACCATCGCGCCCACGCGCAGCCGCTCGTCGGGTGTCTCGTTGTTCAGGCTGTAGATGACGTCGACGGTGCGCCGCGTCGGATCCACGGTGCGACCCACGGTGACGAGCGCGGCGCTGGGCTGCTCGCCCGAGAGGCGCAGCGGCGTCCAGTCGCGCGTGCCGAGCAGCGTGTACGCGGCGTCTCGCGTCGGGTTGATCGCGGCGGCGTCTTGCTCGGGCACGCGCGCGCGGATCCACAGCTCGCGCAGGTCGATGATGTGCAAGAGCGGGTCGCCGACCGTCACCGTCATGCCGTCGGACGCGTGGACGTCGACGACGACACCATCGATCGGCGCGGTGAGCTTGTAGCTGCCGCCGCCGCGCCCGCTGACCGCCCCGGAGAACATGCCCCGCGCCCGCCTGGCCGTACGGACAGCCTTCTGCGCGACCCGGAGCTCGCGCCGCGCCTCGTCGACCTGGCGCTGCGGGATCGCCCGATCGGCGATCAGCCGCTCGGCGCGGGCGAGCGCGGCGCGGGCCGTCTCGACGCGGGCCTCGGCGGCCGTGACCGCGTAGCTCGTGTTCGCGCCCTGCTCGGGGGAGGAGGGCGCCGGCGCGATCGAGGCGAGCAGCTGCCCGCGCGTGACCAGCTGCCCCGGCGTCGGCAGGCCGTCCTCGGCCGCGACGACCCGTCCGGAGATGGCCGCGCTGACCTCGGCCTGTCCGCGCGGCGGCGTGGCGACCTCGCCGGGGACCTCGATCGTCGGTTCGAGCGCGCCCGCGCGCGCGAACGCGGTCGCGAAGGGGACCTGCCACTGCTGCTCTTTGAGGAAGCTGATCGGCTCCGAGCCCCCCTCGGCCTCGTGATCGTCGTGGTGCGCCTCGGCGCTGGCCTGCACGACGATTTCGAAGCCGTCGATCGTGTCCTCGATCTGCGGCCCGGTGACCCGCAGCGCGCCGACGTAGGTCCCCGGGCGCGGCGCGGTCAGGGTCGGGCGGAAGATGCCCGGCCGAAGCGGCGTGTCAACCCGAGCCTCGACCTGCTCGGGGCCCGTCAGCGTCAGGGTCACCGTCGCCTGCGTGAGCGCCTGAAAGCCGTCAAGAATCGTGAGGTGGGCGAGGAACTCGACCGGCTGCCCGGTGACCGCCGGCGGGTGCTCGGCGAACAGCTCGAGCGTGTCGGTCCAGCGCGTGATGCCGATGGCGTCCTCGGCGTGCTCGTGGCCGTGACCGTGACCTCCATCGTCGTGGGCCGCTTCGCCGTGACCTTCGCCGCCGTGCCCGTCCCCGTGGTCGTGCCCGTGACCATGCTCGCACCCGACCCCGAGCAGCGCGCACAGCGAGACGATCAAGCACCATCGATCCGAGCCATCGCGCGTCATCGCAGCATCCCTCCCGCCGCGCGCACACGCAGCTCGGCCCGCTTGGCGTTGAGCAGGAGATCGAGCCGGCGCTCCGCCACCGCGGTCCGGGCTCGCTGCGCGTCGAGCAGCTCGACGATCGTGCGCTCGCCCTCGCGATACCCGCTCTGCGCCGCGGTCAGCAGCGCCTCCACGTCCTTCGCGGTCGCCCGCTCAAAGCGATCGAGCTCGACGCGCGCGGTCTCATAGGTCGCGTACAGGCTCTCGATCTCGCCGGTGATCGTGCGCGTCAGCGCCTCCGCGCGCGTCACCGCGAGCGCGCGCTGGGCCCGGGCCTGGGCGCGGAGCCGCTGCCCGTTGTTCAACACCGGCAGGCTCAGCGACGCGCCGAGCGCGTAGCCGTAGGCCTGCTCGGGGATCCGAGCGAACTTCGGACCGCCGCTGAGGTTCAGCGTCGGCAGCCACGTCCAGCGGGCGCGGGCGCGGGCCTCGTCCGCCGCCTTCGCGGCCGCGCGCGCGTGCGTGACGGCCTCGCGCGTGCTCGTGCCCGCGCGCGTGAGGGCTGCCTTGTCTGGGACCGCGGCGAGCGTCAGGTTCGCGTCGACGACGAGCCCGCGCTCGTCGAGGTTGAGCAGGTACGCGAGCCGGGCCCGAGCCGCGCGCTCCACCCCGCGCGTCTCGGCGAGCCGACTCCGGGTCAGCTCGCTGGCGATCACGAGCCGCGTGCTCTCGTAGCCCGACGCCGAGCCGGCCTCCTCGCGACGCGCGAGCACCCGCGCCGCCTCGTCGAGGTTGGCGAGGGCCCGCTCGAGGATCTCGATGCGCCGCGCGGCCGCGACCGCGTCGTAGAACACGAGCACGGCGCCCAGGGACGCGTCCGTGCGCATCAAGGAGGTGTTGACCTTCGTCGACTCGCTCGCGCTCTCGGCCAGCGAGCGCGTCGCCAGCGGGGTAGCGAACGAGATCGGCACGGTCGCAACGAGGATGTCCTGTGAGTTCGGCGGGCCGCCGAGGACCGCCTCGCGCTCCCACGAGACGCCCGGGTTGGGCAGTCGCCCGGCGGTCCGCGCCTGCGCGTCCGCCAGACTCGCGCTCGCGCCCGCGACCGCGCTGGCGGGCGCGCGGGCGCGCGCCAGACGGATGACCTCGTCCTCCGTCAGCGCCTCCGCGGCGCGGCTCGGCGTCGCTGTTAGAAGAAGTCCGAGAAGACAGGTCGCTGCGAGCGCGCGGATCAGCGCCCGCCTCCGACCGGCGGTCGGAGTTTTTCTCACTACGTGTCTCGAGATCCCGGTCACCGCCAGCGCTCCTTAGCTCAGCACCCCGAGGATGGTCTCGAGCGCGTGGTGTACCGGGTCGTGGAGCGCGCCGATCGTCACGACCAGCGCGCCGTAGGCCAGCGCGAGCGCGGGCATCGGCGACGCGGCATCGCGCGCGCGAGGATCGAGCAACGCGCGGACGCGGGCCTCGAGATCGCCGTGCATGAACGAGAGGCCAGGCGAGCTGCGCGGCGCGGCCAGCCGCGCCAGCGCGAGCAGCGACTCGGCGACGCGCACCGGATCGCCGAGCTCACGCGCGGCTTCGTCGTCGGCCGCGAGCTCCTGGGCGGCGACGAGGCGCGCGCGCAGCTGGGCCGCGACGCCGGGCAGGTGCAGCATCGAGATCAACGAAAGCAGCCCGCGCCACAGCCCGTCGCGGGCGCGGACGTGCGCGCGCTCGTGGGCGATCGCCGGCGCGACGACATCGTCGTCGAGCGCGAGCAGCCCGCGCGAGAGGTAGAGCTTGGGGGCGATGAGCCCAAGCACGAAGGCCTGGGGCTCGGCGGACTCGAAGACGCGCGCGTCTCCGCGGCGCTCCGAGCCCTCCACGAGCAGACGCGCGGTCGCGCGGGTGAGCAGCGCGTCACGGATGAACTCCACGATCGCCCACCCGGCGCGCACGACGACCGCGCTGGCGACGAGGACGAGGATCGGACCCGGCGTCGCGGCGCTGTGGGACGGGCACAGGTGTGGGTGATGCGACGGTCCCACGCCGTGACCGAGGCAGTGATCGACGCCCAGACCAAACGCGGGCAGCAGCGCCGCGAGCAGGGCGAGGAGGCCGAGCGCCGCGGGCATCGCCGCGAGGCTCAACCACACGCACGCGCGGTGGCGCGCCGCGAACCGGCGGACAAGTCGATCCAGCCGTGGGAGCGCGAGATGTGTCGCCAGCGAGGCGGCGACGCCGAGCGTCCCCAGCGACGCGAGGCAGAGGATGATGAGCGACGCGTTCACCCCTCGCCTCCTCGCCGTTTCGCGCGGACCAGGCGCTCGAGCTCGTCGAGCGCGTTCTCATCCGAGTCGGCGAGGATGTCGACGAAGGCCGCGAGCAGGCCGCGCTTGCCGAGCGCCTGCAGCCCGCCGGCCGCCTCCACGACCTTGCGCGCGCGGAACTCCTCGCGCCCGATCAGCGCGCGGTAGCGGTAGGCGTGGGACACCTTGCGGCGGGCGAGCAGGCGCTTGCGGTGCAGCCGCTCGAGCGCGGAGCCGACGGTGTTGGACGTGATCCCGCGGGCCTCGCCGACCGACGCGTGGGTCTCATGTACGTCGGCGTCGTCGACCCGCCACAGGTGCTCGAGGACCGCGCGCTCGAGATCACCGAGTCGTGGGAGCTTCGCGGGTGCTTTGGCCACCGGGAGACTCATACTAGCGAGAAATCCGACCGTCAATCGGAATTACCCCGTGTCCAATCGCGCGCGTCCCTCCGTACGCCGACCTGAGCTCAAGCGTGCGAGTGACGGTGGTGCAGGTCCGGCACGTGCGAGTGCGTGTGCAGCAGCGGCTCGTGCGAGTGCTCGTGGGTGTGGCGCGTCCACGCCGGCAGGCCCGGGTGCGTGTGCGTGTGATGCGGGTCGTCGTGCCGATGACTATGCGTGTGGGTCATGGCCGCGTGCTCGTGCTCATGCTCGTGGCGGCCCGTGAGAAGCAACCACAGGGCTGGCGCGAGCGCGGCGATCGCGAGCAACTGGACGGGCAGGATCGGCTCGCGCAGCGCCGTCCACGCGATCAAGCCGCCGAGGAACGGCGCGCTCGAGAACAGCACCTGCGAGCGCGTCGCGCCCATGTGCTGCGCGCCCTTGATGTAGAGGACGATCGACGCCCCGTAGCCGAGCGCGCCTACCGCGAGCGCGCCCAGCACGACGCCCAGCGAGGGCGTGAACGGCTCGAGCGCGAGCGCGAGGCCGAGGTTGACGAGGCCCGCGACAAGTCCTTTCACACAGGTCGTTTGCGCCGGCGTGAACCCGTCGACGAGCGCGGTGAGGTTGTTGTCGAGGCCCCAGCACGCGCACGCCAGCGCCACCAGCCCCGCGGCCCCGGCCAGGACGAAGCCCGAGGGCGACGCCAGGATCACGCCGGCGACGACGGCGAGCGCGACGGCCAGCCACGTGCGCGCGTCGAGGTGCTCGCGAAACAGCGCCCACGCGAGGACCGCCGTCGCGACTGTCTCGAGGTTCAGCCACAGCGCGACCGAGGCCGCGGGCGCTCGCGTCAAGCCCAGCAGCAGCAGCGCGGGGCCGACGACGCCACCGAACAGCACCGCGCCGGCGAGCATGAGGACGCTCGAGCGACGCGTCGCCAGCTCGCGCGAGCCGCCGTGGAGGGCGAAGGGCAGCGTGGCGAGGGCCGCGCCGAGGTAGAGCAGCCCGGCGAGCGCGAGCGGCCCTACGCTCCCGAGCAACGCCTTGGCGGCCGGAGTCGAGGCTCCGAACAGCGCCGCGGCGGTTAAGCACCAAAGGACAGGTGTCACGCGCGCGCTCATGGCCTCACCCCTCGCCACATGGCCCCTACCATAGCGCGGACCGTCGCCTCATCGAACGCCCCGCCGTGGGCGCCGAGCCGCTCGAAGACCGCCAGGCTGTGCAGCGCGGCGAATAACGTCAAGGCGACGGGCGCGACCGGCTCGGGCCCGAGCTCGCCGCGCCGGATCATCCGCGCTCCGGGCACAGGGGAGCAGCTTGACGAACAACGGGCCCGAGTCGACGCGCGGGCGCGCACCGGCTCGGCGACGCGCCCGAGATCGCGCCGACTATCGTCGCTTCGGCGCCTTCGTCGGCTCGCAGCGCGTCGCCTCGAGCTCGGACAAGCGCGCGCGCATCAGCGCGAGCTCGCCCTGCAGCGTCTCGAGCTCGCGCGCCTGCAGCTGCGCCGTCGCTATCGCCAGGCTCGCGTAGCCGTAGAGGTCGACCCGGTCGTGCGCCTCGTCGGCCCACAGCCCGTGCGTCGCCCGCTCCGCGCCGTCCTCGAGGATCACCCCAAGGTGGGCGCGCTCGCGGTCCTCCGCGCCACGGTATCGGTATGTCGCAAGGCGCAGCTTCATCAACTCGTCGGCCGCGCGCGCGAGCTCGGCGTCGTCGAGGTAGTGGATGTCGCGCTTGCGCTCGCGTCGCGAGATCGGGCAGCCGCCCTCGCTCATGGTCGGGTCGCTCGCGGCGCAGACCAGCAGGTTGTTGCAGTCGCTGACCGGATCGCAGCTGAAGCTCTCGTCGTCGCAGGGATCGCCGACGCTGACGCCGAGATCGCTGCACAGCGGCACGCCGTCGAACGGCCCGCCGTAGGTCCCGCACACCGGGTCGCCGCAGTTGCGGTACACCTGCAGCTCGCCGCCCGTGCTCTCGGCGCCCGAGCTCGCGGTCTCGCCGCTGCTGGACTCGGCGCCGGTGCTCGCGACGGTCGTCTCGTCCCCGGTCGTCTCGTCGTCGTCTTTGTCGCACGCGGCGAAGCTGATCGCGAAGCTCAGCGCGAGCGCGCCGCTCACCAACGACGCGAGCCTCCGCGCGCCGGCCTTCGGTCCTCTGGAATTGCGAGTGTCTCGTCCCATGCTTGTGTTCCTCCGCCGGCGATCATACGCGCGCGCGGCGTGTGACCGAATCCGCCCGCGGGGCCGTTTTTTCACGCTACCGAGGGTCGGCGGCTCGGCGTAGGATCGGCCCGGCCATAGATCCGAAACGCCGACGCGACGTTTGTGCACGTCAGACTGGCAGCGCCACCGATGAGACGAACAACCCGGTCCCTCCTCCGCCGACTCGCCCTCACGCCCCTCGCCGCCCTCGCGCTCCTCGCCTGCGACGCCGTCGATCCCGACGCGCGCGCGCGGGCCAAGGCTGACCCCAACGCCGCGGCGCAGCCCCTGCCCGAGACGCCCGCGCCCGCGCCCGCGCCCGCGCCGAAGCTCGCCGACGCGGGGTCCTCGGGGCCCGCCGACCAGTGGGCGCTCGACGGCGACGCGCCGTCGGGCGGCGGCGGCGGCGAGCTCAACAACGTCACCATCGAGACCTCGAGCGCGGGCGCGTGGGTCATCCGCCGCGGTCAGGGCCGCTCGGGCCTGGGCGGCCTCGACGGCCTTATGGCCGCAGAGGCAGCTCCCATGGACTCCGGCGGTCTCGGCCTCGTCGGCACGGGGCGCGGCGGCGGCGGCACGGGCGAGGGCAGCATCGGGCTCGGCAGCATCGGCACCATCGGCCACGGCGCTGGCGGCGGTAAGGGCTCCGGCTACGGCAGCGGAGCGGGCGCGGCGAAGCGCGCCAAGCCGCGCCGCTCGGCGCCCTCTGGGCGGCCGCGCCCCAGCCCGAGCGTCGCCCAGTCATCGCCGCTCAAGGCCGGCGCGACCGATGACAACGCCGACTTCAAGGCCTTCCTCACCTACCTCGAGAAGACCCGCGAGCGCGCCGACCTGCGCGACGTCTACCAGGATGTCGACGTCCGCCAGCGCCGCTTCATCGTGGTCAAGGACCGCGACGGCAACCCCCTCCCGGGCGCGCGGATCGCCGTCGTCGATCCGGCGAGCGACCGCGCGGGCTGGCGCGCGACGACCTACGGCGACGGCGTCGCGCCCTTCTACCCGGCGATCGGCTTCCCCGAGAACAGCCAGCGCCCGAGCGCGAGCTACCGCGTCGAGGTCGACTACGGCGGCACGCGCTCGCGGGTCGACTTCAACACCGCCGAGGAGCGCGTCAGCATCACGCTCGACACGACCCGCGCGCCGCTCGGATCTGGCCAAGGCGCGCCGCTCACCCTCGAGGTCGTCTTCTTGATCGACACGACCGGCTCGATGGGCGACGAGATCGCGCAGATCAAGGCGACGCTGCTCAACGTCAGCAAGCGCCTGCAGGGCCTCCAGCAGCGCCCCGACCTGCGCTACGCCGCGGTCTTGTTCCGCGACCTCGGCGACGCCTACGTGACCAAGGTCCACCCCTTCACCGACGACCTCAAGGCCTTCGACAGCGCGCTGCAGCAGATCCAAGCGAGCGGCGGCGGCGACTACCCGGAGTCCGTCAACCAGGGCCTCGACCAGGCGGTCTCGCGCATGCAGTGGTCCAAGGGCACGGCCAAGCTGGTGTTCCTGGTCGGCG
Organism: Polyangia bacterium; assembly: GCA_030430565.1. Classification (GTDB taxonomy): domain Bacteria; phylum Myxococcota_A; class Polyangia; order Nannocystales; family Nannocystaceae; genus JACKDW01. The sequence goes on along the minus strand of JAUIKS010000016.1, from coordinate 113,507 downwards.
ACGCGCCGCCGCACATGGACTACCAAGGCGACGTCCGCTACGTCGACTCCGCCGTGGGCGCGGTCGCCCGCGGCATCAAGATCCACTCGATCGCCGCGTCCGGCCTCGAGCCCAAGGGCAGCCCGAGCTTTCGTCAGGTCGCGCAGCTGACCCGCGGCAAGTTCATCTTCATCGAGTACGGCGGCGACATTAAAGCGAGCGCGGCGAAGCACGGCGTCGGCGGGCCGGTCAAGAGCAACAACCTCGACGACATCGTGTTCGAGCAGATCAAGGCGGAGATCGACGTCTGGACCGGCCGCGCGGGATAACCTGACCCCTTCGACATATCCACTCGTTCTCGAGCGCGCTCACGCGCGGCGCTCTTTCTCGCCGTCGAAGGCTTCGAACAGCGCGACGTGGGCGGCCCGACCGAGGGGGCCGTCGCGCTCCGGGTACGCGGCGATCCACTCGAGCAGCATCGAGAGCTTCGCGTCCTGGGCCGCCTTGCTCGGGTACTTGTGCGGCTCCCACGGCCGCGCGCGCGCGCGCGCCTGACAGGTCTCTACGGGCGGGTCGAGGAAGACGAGCTTTGTGGCGCGGTCGATCGCCAGGGCCACGAGATCCGCGTAGCACCCCTCGATGACCCACGCCTCGCGCGCGTCCGTGAACGCGCGGATGGCGAGCTCGGCCTGGCGCAGCGGCGTCCGCACCGGAGGGTCGGTGGGCTCCCACGCCAGGGTGTCGAGATCGAGATGCGCCAGACCGTCACCAGCGAGCGATCGAGCCAGCGTTGACTTCCCGGCGCCCGAGTTTCCGAACACGATCACTCGCATGTGCGCTCCTCAACGTATCGTAGCCCATCGCTGAGAGCCCGCGAACGCCCGCGAGGACTCAGCCGCGCGCGAGCCGGGCCCGGACCTGTTCACGCGCCGGGCACCCGAGGGTCAGCGCGCGCTCGATCTCGGCGACGCGGCGCAGCGTCGCCGGGTCCGGGATCAGCTCGGAGAGGCCCTGCTCGTGGAGCCGCGTGAGCAGGGCGGCGGGGTCTCGAGTGACGCGGCGCGTCCACATGCGCGCGCCGACGCGGGAGCTCCACGTGGCGAGCTCGCGCTCGCCGTACACCCGCCGGTGGCTCGGCGGACGCGCGGCGACCTCGCGCAGCAGCTTCGAGATCGCGATGGGCTTTCGGGTCCTGTCCTCGAGGGCAGGGATTTGACAGGCCCACCACTCCGCCAGCGCGCTCGCCTCGAGCGCCAGCAGCTCGACCACCACGAGCTCGCGGAGCGTCGGAACGTACAAGCACAACTCGGCCCAGTCTTCCGGGTCCGTCGCGACGAGCATCCGGCAGTCGTTCGCGCGGTGAGAGGCGAAGATCGCCGCGCGCGCGAGCTCGCGGCGGTGCGGGTTGCCGCGTCCTGTGAGCGCCGTGGCCTGCCGCGGGATCGGGCGCACGCTCTCGGCCGCGTAGTCGTGCGCGAACACGATCACGTGCCCGCGCAGCGCGGCGTTGTCCGGCGACTCCGGGAGCGGCGCGCCGTAGGGCCGAGGGCTGTGCTCGTGCAGCAGCGTGAAGGCGGGTCCACGCACGCTCGCCCAACGCGCCAGCAGGTCGCGCCGAAGCCCCGCGTCGGGGCCGAGGATCACCGCGCCGGGCGGGCGCGCCATCGCCTCGTCGAGGGCCGTGAACGCGCCTCCGATATCCAAGAACGCCGGTCCCATCCGCCGCAACCCCGTCGTGATCCCGCGCTCGTCGAGCCCGAGCGCGCGACGTCGCCGAAACAGGCGCTCCGTCTCGGCGTATTCCTCCAGCCCCTCGTCAAATTCGCGATTTAACGACAGGAGCTCCGCGACCGCCCGCGTCTCGATCAACGCGAGCAGCTCGGGACGCCGCACCGGCGCCGGCGCGTCGCCTTGGAGTGGCGCGTAGAAGCGATCGCTGATCGAGAGCCGCCGCGCCCAGTACGGATCGAGCGGGAGCGCGGCCGGAGCGGACGCGGACGCGAGTCGCTGACGCCACAGCGCCACGAGTCCCGAGAAGGCCTCGCGCTCGCCCACGCCCTCGACCAAACAGCCCCAGACCAGCTCCGGGTCGACGACGATCAGGGCGCGCAGCACGTCCTCCGAGATCAACGCGCGGGGCGTCGGCAACGGCACGAAGGAGTCGATCCACGGCGTGACCCGGAGCAGCTCGACGCGCTCGAGCAGCTCGTCCTGCACGCCGAGTCGCCACGCGGCGAGCCGCAGCGCGACGTCGAGGACCTCGCGCGCCGACGGCTCGCAGCGCGCGCGCAGCGAGTCGAGCGCGACGATCGCCGCTCGCGTGAGCCGGTGAACGAAGCTGCCTCTGCGCGTCATCAGTACGCGATGCTATCAGCCCTCACGAGCGGATCATCGCGCGCGTCGTCGAGCGCGACGGGTGTATCGCGGTCCACGCTCTCCTCCGATCGATGTACACACGCGCTCCTCCGCCGCGACGAGCCCGAACGACCCGCTCGTTTCACGCGCGTCGCGTCTCCCGGCATACTCACCGCCATGAGCGTCCTCGCCAGCCTGCTCGCAGCGACGGTCCTGACAGCGCCCGCGGCCGCGCCCACGCCCACGCCCTCGGCTACCCCGCCCACGGCGCCCACCCCCGCGCAGCACCTCGGTCGCCCGGTCGGCACCGACTTCGAACTCGCCGACTACGCCCAGGTCATCGCCTACTACGAGCGCCTCGCCGCCGCGAGCCCGAACCTGCTGCTCAAGAGCGCCGGCCTGACCACCGAGGGTCGTGCGCTCCGCTACGTCGTGATCTCTGACGCCGCCAACCTCGCGCGCCTCGACGAGCTCAAGGGCCTCGCGCGCGCGATCGCGGACCCGCGCGGCCTCAGCCCGGCCGAGCGCGCGCGGACGCTGGCCGACAGCAAGCTGTTTCTGTTCATCTCGAACAACATGCACTCGACCGAGATCGCGTCGGTCGAGATGTCGATGGAGCTCGCCTACCTGCTGGCGACCTCGCGCGAGGAGCCCTTCGCCTCGGCGCGCCGCGAGCTCGTCGTGATCATGACGCCGAGCACCAACCCCGACGGCTTCGACCGGGTCGTGCGCTGGTACCACCAAGTCAAGGGCACCCCCTACGAGACCGCGCGGCTGCCGGAGCTGTACCAGTGGTACGCCGGGCACGACAACAACCGCGACTGGTTCATGCTCTCGCTCGCCGAGACGCGGCTGATCACCAAGCTGCTGTACCACGAGTGGTTCCCGCAGGTGTACTGGGACGTCCACCAGCAGGGGCAGGTCTACGACCGCCTGTTCTTTCCGCCATTTCGCGACCCGCTCAACCCCAACCTCGACGCCACCGTGATGGCGGGCATCGGCGCCGTCGGCTCGCGGGTGATGCTCGACATGACGCGCGCCGGCTTCACCGGCGTCGCGACCGGGATCAACTTCGACATGTGGTGGAACGGCGGCAACCGCAACGTGCCCGTGCGCCACAACATGATGGGCTTCCTCTCCGAGACCGCGTCGGCCAACCTCGCCAGCCCCCGCTACGTCGCGCCCGAGGCCCTGCGTCCGCCGGGGCACCTCGCCACGACCGGACCTTCAAACCTCATGCCGAGCCCGTGGAGGGGCGGCTGGTGGCGCATCGGCGACATCATCCGCTATGAGCTCGGCGTCGCGCGCTCGCTGCTCGCCACGCTCTCCCGCGAGCCCGAGTCGTGGCGCGCGCTTGTGCTCGAGGCGGCCGAGCGCGCCAGCCGAGAGGGCCTCGCCGAGGCCCCCTACGCGTGGGTGATCCCGCCCGGCGCCCGCGATCGCGGCGCCGTCCGGCGGCTGGTCGACACGCTGCTGCTGCAGGGCGTCGAGCTCGAGATCGCCGACGCCCCCTTCACCGCCGACGCGCTCGAGTACCCGGCGGGCACGCTGATCCTCCGGCGCGCGCAGCCCTACGGGCGCTTCCTCAAGGACCTGTTCGAGATCCAGCGCTACCCCGGCGGGATGCGGCCCTACGACGTCGCCGGCTGGACGCTCCCGCTGCTCATGGGCGTGCACCGGGTCGAGGTCGCCGAGCCCTTCGTCGCGACCGCCCACCGCGTCGCCGACGTCGCCGCGATCATGAAGGCGCAGGGCGACAACGCGCCCGCCCCCGCGCCGTACCCGTGGCCGCACCTGCGCGGCGACGACTCGGACAGCCTGCGCGCGGTCGTGCAGCTGCTCGCGGCGGACGTGCCGGTGATCTACGACGCCGATCGAGACTCGCCGGGCGCGGGCGCCTGGGTCATCCCGCGGGTCAAGCTCGCCAAGGCGCGGCGCGTGCTCAAGGACCAGCAGCTCGACGTCTCGATCCAGCCGGCCCGCAAGCGCGGCAGCGAGCGCGCCGGCGCGCTCAGCCTGCCGCGGCGCGCCCCCGAGATGCTCGAGCTGGACGCGCTCCCCCGCGTGGGGCTCTACGCGCCCTGGACCGCCAACATGGATGAGGGCTGGATCCGCTGGGTGTTCGACGAGTTCAAGCTGCCCTACACGCGGGTGCGCAACGCGACGATGCGCGCCGGTAACCTCCGCGAGCGCTTCGACGTCCTCGTGCTGCCCTCGATCCACCCCGACACGCTGCGCCACGGGCGAGCCGAGGGCTCGGTGTTCCCGCGCTTCGCCGGCGGCCTCGACCCCGAGGGCGCCATGGCGCTGCACGACTTCGTGCACCGCGGCGGCACGCTGATCGCGATCGCGCGCGCCGGCGACTACGTCAACGAGGTCTTCGACCTGGGCCTGCGCGACGCGGCCGCCCGCGCAGGCCGGGCGCCCGACGAGGCCTTCGCCTGCCCTGGCTCGGTGCTCCGCACGCTGCCCGAGCGCGCGTCACCCTGGGCCGCCGGCCTGCCGCCCTCGCAGCCCGTGTTCTTCGCGCGCTCACGTGCCTGGGCCTTGGAACAGGACGAAAAAGACACCTCAAAACCCGACGCCGCCGCGCCGCGCGTCGAGCCGGTGCTGCGCTTCCCGAGCGCGGGCGCGCTGCTCTCGGGCTGGATCCAGCACCCCGAGCAGATCGCCGACACCTGGGCCTGGGTGCGCGCGCGCGTGGGCGACGGCCAGATCCACGTCTTCGGCGTGCGCCCGACCTACCGCAGCTGGACGCAGGCCAGCTTCGCGCTGCTGTTTCGCGCGATGCTGCTGCCCCCTGACATCGAGGTCGTCGACGGCGTGGCGCGGCGCGAGCCGAGCGCGGACAACGGGCGTTTTCGCGCCGCGGCCCGCCCGCGGCCTTGATCGTTCGAGCGACACCGACGCAGGAGCGCCTCTGTTACCGTGACGGTGACGGTTTCGCGTCCGCCGCGAGTGCGCCGACGCGCCCCGAGGAGAACGACATGCTCAAACACACCTTCCGCGTCGCGCTGATCACCCTGTTCACGGCCTCGATGATGACCGCCTGCGACGGCGGCGGCGACAAGAAGACTGAGGACAAAAAAGCCGACGCCAAGGCCGACGCCAAGGCGGACGCCGAGGGCGACAAGAAAGCCGACGCGAAGGGCGACACGAAGGGCGACAAGGGCCCCGAGGCGGTCGTGCCGACCGACCCGAGCAAAGCGGGCGGCGCGCCGGTCCCGGTCATGTAGCCGACGTTGCTACATGGCGTAGAGGTCAGGATAATTCGCTGTCGGTGGCGGACGCCGCCGACCTCCGCCACCATCGGGCGACGGCGCGGGCGCGGCAGGCATGGCAGGACGCAAAGACAAGAGCCCGCTCCGCACGAGCCGGCAGGTCTATGACCAGATCCGCTGGGACCCCGCGCTCGACGAGCGCGCGTTCACGATCGGCTACGAGGAGCGCTTCGCCGGCCTGACCGAGCTGCCGTTTCAAGAGTTCCCGAACGACGGCACGATCCCCTGGCACCGGGTCTGGCACGTCCGCGTCGGCGCGCTCGTCGTCTGGAGCCGACGCGAGCGCGTCGATCTGCTGCACGGGACCGGCGACACCGAGACCGCGGACACCGAGGCCGTCCTGGCCGCGATCGCCACGGTCCGCGCGCAGGAGGATCGAAGCGACCGGGCCCAGGCGAGCGCGCGCCGTCGCCGGCGACGTCGGGGCGCGAGCGGCCGCGCCGAGCCCGAGCCCGAGCTGCAGGCGCTGCCGGTCTACGGCTTCGACCGCGGCCGCGCGCGCTGGATCCCGCGACCCGTGGACGCCGCGACCCGCGGCCCCGCCCCCGAGGCGCTGACCCTCGTCACGCTCAACGTCCTGTTCGACCTCTACGACGCCGATCGCCTCGAGACCGCGCGCAGGACCCCGGCGCTGCTGAGGGCGCTGCGCGAGGCCAAGGCCGACGTGATCGCGCTGCAGGAGGTCACGCCGCGGCTGCTCGCGGTGCTCGAGGACACCGAGTGGGTCCGCCGCGGCTACGTCATCAGCGAGAGCTCGCGCGCGCTTGACCATGTCTCGAAGGACATCTCCGAGGACGCGCGCGCCTCGACCGTGAGCCCCTACGGCCAGCTGCTGCTCTCGCGGCTGCCGATGCGCTGCCACGTCGCCACGCTCCGCGGGCACAAGCGCCTGATCATCGGCGAGCTCGAGCTCGGCGGGCGCCGGGTGCTCGTGCCGACGCTGCACCTCACCAGCGACCGGGCGGAGGACGCCGCGATCGCGCGCGAGGACGAGCTCGCGTCCGCGCTCGCCGTCCTCGACCGCCTCGACCGCGCGGATCCGAGTCGCGCCGCCGCCTGCGCCCTGCTCGGCGACTTCAACACCCGCGAGGGCGCCCTGCTCGCGCGCCTAGAGAAGCGCGGCTTCGTCGACCTGTGGCCGTCGCAGTACCCCGACGACCCCGGCATGACCTTCGACCCGCGCGTCAACGGCCTGGCCGCGATCACCAGCCGGACCCAGCGCCCTGGCCGCCTCGATCGCGTCATGCTGCGCGCGCCGACCGACGAGGCCGGGCGCGCGTGGCTCTCGCCGGTGGACATCTCGATGTGCGCGGCCGAGCCGATCGACGCGCCCGCGCTCGCCGGCTTGCCGCTGTACCCCTCGGACCACTTCGGCCTGTGCGCCCTCTTGCAGCTGCAGGCGAGCGCGCCGGCGCGGGCGACGATCCCGACCGCGCTGCGCGAGGCCGCGCCGGTGCACCGCACGGCGCTCGCCGTCATCCCGCCCGCGTCGACATGGCCCGAGATTCAGGCGATCCGCGCCCAGCACGACCGCGCCTACGCGCGCTGGATGCCGCACATCAACCTGCTCTACGGCTTCGTCCCCGACGAGCTGCTGGCCGAGGCCGCCGCCGCGCTCGCGCGCGCGCTCGCCGAGACGCCGCGCTTCACCGTAACCCTGACCGGCTTTTGCGTGTTTCGACGCCGCCGCGGCGCGACCGTCTGGCTCGAGCCGCGCTGCGATCCGCCCGACGCGCTGCGCCAGCTGCAAGCTGCGCTCTCCGACATGTTCCCGCGCTGCGACGAGCAGCGCACGAAGTCACGCGCCGGCTTCACCCCCCACCTCACCGTCGCGCAGCTGCCCGCCGACGCGCCGCGCGAGGAGCTGCTCCAGCGCTGGGGCGCGGGCTGGGAGCCGATCCGCTTCACCGTCGACGCGCTCGCGCTGATCAGCCGCCGCGGCGACGACCCCTTCGTCGTCCGTCACGCGATCCCGCTCGCCCCCGCGCCCGCGACCCCGACGCCGCCGCCCGAGCCCCCCCCGCCCGACGAGCCGGTGAGCGCGCGTACGCTGGACGAGCTGAGCGCGCTGCTCGAGCGCGCCTGCGCGCGCTGCATCCACGGCGCCGAGGCGCCCCCGGCCGTCCGCCACATCCACATCATCGGCTCTCACCGTCTCGGCGCGGCCACGGTTCACTCTGACCTCGACCTCGTCTGCGTCGGCCCGTCGTGGCTCCCCCGCGCGCGGCTGTTTGAGCGGCTCCCCGCGCGCCTGCGCGCCGCGGGACATCACGTCGTGAGCCGCGCGGTGGAGCACGCGCGCACGCCTCGGCTCGAGCTCGAGCTCGACGGGCAGCACGTCGACGTCCAGTACGTGCGCACGCCCGAGGGCACGCCGCTCGGCGATCCGCGCGCGCTGCCGCCCGCCGCGAGGGCCGCGCTCGACGACGCCAGCCGGCGCTCGCTGCTCGCCATGCTCGACGCCGACGCGGTGATCGAGCTCGCTACGCAGCGCTTCCCCGGCGGGCTGGCGAGCTTTCAGGCGACGCTTCGGCGGCTGCGGCAATGGACGCGGGCGCGGGACATCGACGCCAACGCGCTCGGCTTCCCGGGCGGCCTCGCCTGGGCGCTCTTGCTGCTCGACGCGGCGCCGGAGCTGGAGCTGTCTGAGGAGCGTGACGACGACGCGCGCGCGCTCGCGCTGTTCGCCAGCTTCCTGCGCGTCCGCGCGGCCCGGTCCCTGCGGGCGCCCGTCAGCTTCGCCGCCGCGCCCCCCCCGCCGGGCCGCCGACATGACGAAGCGGACAGCCCGATGCAGATCTTCACGCCCGCGCCGCCCGCCCGCAACTGCGTCGCCGCGTCCTCGCGCCCGACGCTGGCGGTCGTCGAGCGCGAGCTCGCGCGCGCGACCGCGCTGCTCCGAGGCCGCGCCCACCCCGACGAGGACACGATCGCCGAGCTCCTCAGGCCCGCCGATCCGCGCTCGCGTCAACCGGCGCACCCGCAGCTCGTGCAGCTCACCGCGCGCGCGCCGAGCGAGGCCGGGCTCGCCGGCTGCCGCGGATGGCTCCTGGGACATATCGTTGGCCTGCTCGTGCGCCTCGACGCGGCCGCGCGCCGAGCCGCCCGCGCCTCCCCCGAGGGTCCGCTGCTCCGCCCGTACTCGCGGCCGTCGAGCGGCGACGGCGAGCACGCGCTGCGCTACACCGTCGGCCTCAACCTCCGCTGCGCGGCCGAGATCATCGAACCCGCCCGCGCGCGGCTGCTCGCCGACTTCGCCAGCTGGGCGGAGCGCCCCGAGGGCGCCGAGCTCACGCTCGAGCTCGCGTAGGGGCGCCCCTCAGCCGCCTCACCTCTGGACGTAGGGCACCGAGATCTGCGCCGGGATCCGACGCTCGCGCCGGTTCACCGTGCCGTCGGGCGCGACGTAGTACTTCAGCTCGGCGTCCTGGTAGGTAAACACGAGGCCGTACTCCTCGCTGCCGTCCGCGCGCTTCGTGTGCTCGGCCTCCTTGATCTGCACGCCGCCGGCGAGCTTCCCGGTCGCGCCCGCCATCACGTCGGGCGGGACGTCGTTGGGATCGAGCTTGCACTCCGTGTACACGTGCGCGCCGTCGGCCTTGGCGCTGTACTCACACTCGCGCCCGTCCTTGGTCTTGTACTGCACCTCGAACACGCGCCCGAGCTCGGCGTAGTGCTCGCTCTCGTAGTACTGGATCTCCCCGCCGTCGAAGGCCGCGGACGCGGCCTTCAACACCGCCTCGGGGATCTTGCTCTCGTCGCGGTGGTAGACGGCCATGTAGCGCAGGTTGCCGTCGCGGTTCACGGTCAGCTTCAGCTTGTGGGTGTCCTTGTTCATGATCGCCGCGCCCACGAGCTCCCCGTCGATCCAGCCCGGCCCCTCGCGCACGGCGGGCTTCGCCGGCGCCGGGTCGGCCGCCTTCGTCGGCGCTTCCTTCACCTGCTTCGCGGGCGGCGGGCTCGCCTTCGCGGGCGCCGCCGCCCCGGATCCGGCGTCGCAGCCCGCGACCGTGAGCAAGAGACCCAGCGCGCAGAGCCGCGCGCCGACTTGGAGAGTGCGAGTGCGATGGTCGATGATCATGGCGCCCCCACTGTAGGCCGAGGAGCGCGGCCGTGAACAGCGTGAATCCTCCCCCGTCGCGCGTCACTCCTCAGCGCGAACGATCGGACTCACGGTAGCGGTGCAGCCGCGCCAGCAGCGTCTTTCGATCGATCTTGAGGATGCGCGCCGCCTTGCTCTTGTTGCCCCCGACGGCCTCGAGCACGTGGAGGATGTGCCGCCGCTCGACGGTCTCGATCGACTCGAGCGACTCGAGATCGCCCGCGGGCTCGAGCTGGGCGGCCCGCGGCGGCGGCACCGAGACCGCGGCCGGGAGGTGCTCGACCTGAATCTCGCGCCCATCCACCATAGCGACCGCGTACTCCATCCAATTCCGCAGCTCGCGGACGTTGCCCGGCCAGGGCGCGGCGAGCAGCGCCGCGATCGACTCGTCGGACAGGCTCGGTCGCGGGCGACCGCTCGCGTCGCTGAGCTCCTCGATGAACTGCTCGGCGAGCAAGACGACATCCTCGCCGCGCTCACGCAGCGGCGGGAGCGGGATCGTGATCACGGCGAGGCGGTAGAACAGATCGGCGCGGAACCGACCGCTGGAGACCTCGCGCGCGAGCTCGCGGTTGGTCGCGGCGACGAGCCGGACATCGATCGGCGTCGCGCGGTCGCTGCCGACGGGCCTGACCGAGCGCTCCTGCAGCACGCGCAGCAGCTTCGGCTGGAGCGTCGCCGGCAGCTCGCCGACCTCGTCGAGGAACAGCGTGCCCCCGCTGGCGCGGCGCAGCAGGCCCTCGCGGTTGCGCTCGGCGCCCGTGAACGCGCCGCGGACGTAGCCGAACAGCTCGCTCTCGAACAGCTGCTCGGGGATCGCGGCGCAGTTGACCGAGACGAACGGTCCGTCGCCGCGCCGGCTCAAGCGGTGCAGCGCCCGCGCGGCCAGCTCCTTGCCGGTGCCGCTCTCGCCGGAGATCAGCACGGAGGCCTCCGTGGGGGCGATCCGCTCGAGCAGCGCGAACACCCGCTCCATCGCCGGGCTCGCGCCGATGAGCGCGTCGAGGCCCGGCAGCGACCGCCCGGCCCGACGCAGCTCGTGAACCGCCGAGCGCAGCGCCGCGTGCTCCAGCGCGCGCTCGAGCGCGACCTGCAGCGCCTCGAAGGGGAACGGCTTGGTCATGAAGTCGTACGCGCCCGCGCGGATCGCCTCGATCGCGGCGTCCATCGAGCCGAAGCCGGTGATCACGATCACCGGCACCGCCGGGCGCAGCGGGACAATCTCGCGGCACAGCTCGGTCCCCGAGCGACCCGGCATGCGCAGGTCGGTGACGACCACGTCGACCGCCTCGCGCTCGAGCACGGCGAGCGCCTCGTCGGCCGAGCGCGCGACCACGGGGCGATATCCCGCGCGGCGCAGCTCGACCGCCAGAAGATCGGTCATCGCGACCTCATCGTCCACAACCAAGATCGTCGCGCTCACCTCACCCTCGCTCCTCGTCCACGAAGCTCACGCATCCGAGCACTCCGGCAACCATACGAGGAACGTGCTCCCCGCTCCAACCTCGCTCTCGACCGCGATCCAGCCGCCGTGCTCGCCGACGATCCCGTGCGCGATCGCTAGCCCGAGGCCGGTGCCCTCCCCGACCTCCTTGGTCGTGAAGAAGGGATCGAAGAGCCGCGGGACCATATCCTTCGCGATGCCGTCGCCTTGATCACGGACCGTGACCCGGGTGAAGCGCGCGCCGGTCGAGCGCTCGCTCTCCGCGTCCGCGCGCGCGCGCGCCAGCTCGGGGGGCGCGGGTTGACGCGCGAGCAGCTCGACCTTGACCTCGCCGCCGCGGGGCATCGCCTGGGCCGCGTTGAGCAGCAGGTTCGTGAACACCTGGCGGAGCTGGTCGGGGTCGCCCTTGACCAGCGCCGCCGGGGCGCTGGCGTCTCGCGCGAGCGCCCAGGTCACGCTGTTGCGCCGCAGCAGCGGCGAGAGCATCTCGAGGTCGGCGCGGAGCAGCGACTCGAGCTCGACCGGGCGACGCTCCGCCGGCCGCGGGCGCGCGAAGTCCAGCAGCGCCTCGATGATCCGCTGGACGCGACCGGCCTGGTCCACGATGATCTTCGCGTTCGCGCGCGAGTCCTCGTCCGCCGCGGCGGAGCGCTCGATCATGCGGGCGCGGCCGCTGACCACGTGCACCGGGGTCCCGAGCTCGTGGGCGAGCCCCGCGGCGAGCGTCCCCACGGTCGCGAGGCGATCCGAGCGGCGCAGGTGCGTGGTCGCGGCGAGGCGCATCCGCGTCTCCTCGGCGAGCGCTCGCTGGGCGCCAGAGAGCGCGGAGGCCATGTCGTTAAGGGCAGCTGAGAGCTCGCTGAGCTCGTCGCGCCCTTCGTCCCGCACGTTCGTCGTGAAGTCGCCCGCGCCGATCTCGCGAGCGCGCGCCACGAGTCGATCCACGCGTCGGCCGACGAGCACACGACCGAGCCACAGCGCCGCCACGCCCGAGGCGAGCAGCAGGAGCAGCGCGACCACGCTGAAGCTCTGCAGGGCCGCGCGCACGTAGGCCGCCTCGCCCCGCAGCGAGGTCGAGAGCTCGAGCGCGCGCCGCTCGCCGCCGGGGCCGTCGACGCGCAGATAGGTGCGCAGCACCCCCGGCGCGCTGACCTGGATCGCGCCGTCGTCGGTCCACAGCCCGCGCTCTGGCGCGTCCGTCACGCCCTCCAGCGCGACCGCCTCGTCGAGCAGCCGGACCGCGACCTCGCGCTCCCGCGTCGCGGCGGCGTCGAGGACGTAGCGCGCGTACTCCAGGCCGCGCTCGCTCCACTCGATCTCGACGCTGCGCTCGAGCGCGCGACCCAAGATCCGCTGATCCCGACGGATGTCCCGCTCGTAGACGACCGCCTCATGCCGCCCCTGCAGCCACGCCTCGATCGCGAGGGTGACGACCATGATCGCCACCAGGGCCGCGGTGATCTTGAGCGCGATGCGCATACGAGGGGCACAGGGTACCGCCGCGGATACGCGTCGCCGCCGCTCCCCGCTATGGAATTGTTCCGCAGTTGGGCTCGGGAGGATTTCCCTGGGGCGAGCGCGGGCACCCCACAGCGCGGCCTATCTCCCTGGAATTGCGGAGAGTCTCCAGAAATTCGCCTCGGTGTGGCTCCTGCACAGCGTTCTGTCGACGGCGCGCGCCCCAGCGGCGGCCGCCCCACGTCCGCACCATGAGAGCTCTACCGATCCCCGTCGGCCTCCCGCGTTGGCTGTGCCTCTGCCTGTGCCTGTGTCTGCCGGCGTGCACCGAGGCTGGAGGCGGACACCACGGCGAGGTCCACGAGGCGCACCACACGATCGTCTTGACCAGCCCGATAAGACAGGACGTCGTCAGCACGCAGCAGTTCGTCTGCCAGGTCCACTCGCGCCGTCACATCGAGCTGCGCGCCCTCGAGCGCGGCTACCTCGAGGAGATCCGCGTGCAGGAGGGCCAGGCGGTGAAGCAGGGCCAGCTGCTGTTCAAGATCCTCCCCGTTATCTACAAGGCCAAGCTGCACGCCGACCAGGCCGAGCTGCAGCGGGCCGACATCACGCTCCGGAACACCAAGCGGCTGTTCAAGTCCAACATCGTCTCCGACCAGGAGCTCGCGCTGGCGAAGGCCGAGCGCGAGAAGGCCAAGGCCCGGGTCGAGCTGGCCCAGGCCGAGCTCTCCTTCACCGAGATCCGCGCCCCCTTCGACGGGATCATCGACCGTCAGCACGAGCAGCAGGGGAGCCTGCTGGAGGAGGGGGACATGCTCACGACGGTCTCCGACAACAGCCAGGTCTGGGTCTACTTCAACGTCCCCGAGGTCAACTACCTCGAGTTTAAGGCCCACCCCGAGGCGCTCGACCCCCTCAACCCGCAGCGGCTCACGCTCCCCGGCGCGCGCATCGAGCTGCAGCTGGCGAACGGCCAGCTCTTTGATCAGACCGCCGGCGACACCGTCACCGTCGAGTCGGACTTCGACAGCGAGACCGGGAACATCCCGTTCCGCGCCGACTTCCCCAACCCCAGCGGCCTGCTGCGCCACGGCCAGACCGGCACGCTCTTGATCCGCGTCCCGCTGAAGGACGCGATCGTCATCCCGCAGCGCGCGACCTTCGAAATCCTCGACAAGCGCTACGTCTACGTCGTCGGCGAGGACGACGTCGTGCACCAGCGGGCGATCAAGGTCGCGCGCGAGCTCGACGACATCTTCGTCGTCGAGCGCGGCCTCGGGGTCGACGACCGGATCGTCTTGGAGGGCGTTCGGCAGGTTCACGACGGCGAGCGTGTCGAGGCCGAGCTCCGCGACCCGCGGGACGTTCTCTCCCACCAGAAGCATCACGCCGAGTAGCGACGACGACCCGCGACCATGTTCACCAAGATCCTCAAGCGACCGGCGCTCGCGCTCGTCACCTCGATCCTCATCCTGTTCTTGGGGGTGCTGGGGATCATGCGCCTCCCGATCGCGCAGTTCCCCGACGTCGCGCCCCCGACCGTCTACGTCTCGATCGCGTACCCGGGCGCCAGCGCCAACGTCCTGACCGACTCGGTCATCATCCCGCTGGAGCAGTCGATCAACGGCGTCCAGAACATGCGCTACATGGTCTCGGACGCCACGAGCGCGGGCGAGGCGACGATCCGCGTCTACTTCGAGCCCGGCACCGATCCGGACGTCAACGTCGTCAACGTGCAAAACCGCGTCAACATCATGCTGAGCCGTCTGCCGCCCTTGGTGGTGCGCGAGGGCATCCTGGTCAGCCAGGTCGTGCCCAGCATGTTGATGTACCTGAACCTCTACAGCACAGATCCGGACACTGACCAAAAAGACCTGTTCAACTACGCGAACGTCTACATCATGCCCGTGCTCAAGCGGATCAAGGGCATGGGGATCCCGACCAACCTCGGCAACCGCAACTTCGCGATGCGGGTCTGGCTCAACCCCGAGCGCATGCGCGCCTACAACGTCTCGGTCGAGGACGTCATGGAGGCGCTCGCCGAGCAGAGCATCATCGGCTCCCCCGGACGCCTCGGGCAGGCCACGGGCATGACCTCGCAGTCCAAGGAGTACGTCCTGACCTACGTCGGCCGCTACAACCGGCCCGAGCAGTACGAGGACATCATCCTGAAGGCGACGCCGAGCGGCGAGCTCCTGCGGCTCAAGGACGTCTGCATCCCGCCCAAGGATCACGCGCCCGCGTGGGACCAGGGCGCGGGCGGTGAGCCGCAGGCCGACGGCGCCGCGGAGCAGCACGCCGGCATCGAGCTCGGCTCGGAGTTCTTCGACATCTACTCGGACGTCGACGGTCACCCCGCCGCCTCCGTCGTGCTCAAGCAGGCCCCCGGCTCCAACGCGGCCGAGGTCATCGACGAGATCAAAGAGACCCTCGAGGAGCTCAAGGAGTCGTTCCCGCCGGGGATGGACTACGAGATCGCCTACGACGTCTCGAAGTTCGTCGACGCCTCGATCGAGAAGGTGCTGCACACCCTGCTCGAGGCCTTCATCCTGGTCTCGCTGGTCGTCTACATGTTCCTCGGCGATCTGCGCTCGACGCTGATCCCGACGCTCGCGGTCCCGGTCGCGCTGGTGGGCACCTTCTTCGTCCTGCAGCTGATGGGCTTCTCCATCAACCTGATCACGCTGTTCGCCATGGTGCTCGCGATCGGGGTCGTGGTCGACGACGCGATCGTCGTCGTCGAGGCGGTCCACGCCAAGATGGCGGAGAAGCAGCTCGCGCCCTACCGGGCGACCTGGGAGGTGCTGCACGAGATCAGCGGCGCGATCATCGCGATCACGCTGGTGATGACCGCGGTGTTCGTGCCGGTCACCTTCATCCCCGGGCCGGTCGGCGTGTTCTACCGGCAGTTCGGCGTCACGATGGCGACCGCGATCATCCTCTCGGGGCTGGTCGCGCTGACGCTGACCCCGGTCCTGTGCGCGATGATCCTCAAGCCGCACGCCCACAAGGGCGAGGCCGCGCCGCGACGCTCGCTGAGGAGCGCGGCGCCCTACGTCGCCGCGGCGCTGCCGGTCCTCGCCGGGCTCACGTACCTGGCCTACGAGCTGTGGGGGCCGATCGGCCTGCTGCTGCTGGTCGTGCCCTTCGCGCAGCGCCCGTTCAGCCGCGGCGTCGATCTGGTCACGAGCCTCTACGCCAGGATGCTGCGGCCGATCGTCATGCGCCGCGTCCTGACGCTGCTCGTTATCGGCGGCTTCAGCCTCGGCATCGTCGCCGCGAACTCGCGGATGGCGAGCGGCTTCATCCCCGGCGAGGACCAGGGCATCATCTACGCGGTCCTCCAGACGCCGCCGGGCTCGACGCTGGAGTACACCAACGCCAAGTCCCAGGAGCTGGAGAAGCTCGCCACGCAGATCGCGGGCGTCTCCTCCGTCACCTCGGTCGCCGGCTACGAGGTCCTGACCGAGGGCCGCGGCTCGAACGCCGGCACCGCGATCATCAACCTGAAGAGCTGGACCGAGCGCGAGCACACGGCGATCGAGATCATCGAGGAGCTCGAGCGGAAGACCGAGGCGCTGAGCGACGTCAAGCTCGAGTTCTTCGAGCCGCCCGCGATCCCCGGCTTCGGCGCGGCCGGCGGGTTCTCGGTGCGCGTGCTCGACAAGACCCAGTCGAGCGTCGCCGACTACCAGCGGCTCGGGGAGGTGACCGAGCGCTTCATGGCCGCGCTGTCCGAGCGCCCGGAGGTGAAGAACCTCTTCACCTTCTACGCCGCTGATTACCCGCAGTACGAGCTCGTCATCAACAACGACGTCGCCATGCAGAAGGGCGTGTCGATCGAGCGCGCGCTAGAGAACCTCAACATCCTGATCGGCAGCACCTACGAGCAGGGCTTCATCCTGTTCAACCGCTTCTACAAGGTCTACGTGCAGTCGTGGCCGGAGTTCCGGCGGATGCCGGAGGACCTCGACGACCTCTTCGTCAAGAACGAGGACGGCAAGATGGTCCCCTACTCCGCGTTCATGCGGCTCAAGAAGCAGCAGGGGCTCAACGAGATCACCCGCTACAACCTCTACCCCTCGGCCGCGATCCAGGGCGTGCCGGCCCACGGCTACTCGAGCGGCGAGGCGATCCGGGCGATCCAGGAGGTCGCCGACGTAACGCTGCCGAAGGGCTACGGCCTCGGGTGGGAGGGCATCTCCTGGGACGAGTCGCGTAAGGGCAACACCTCGCTCTACATCTTCTTCGTCGTCGTCGCCTTCGTCTACCTGGTGCTGGTCGGGCAGTACGAGAGCTTCCTGATCCCGCTCGCGGTGATCCTCTCGCTGCCGGTCGGGGTCTTCGGCGCGTTCTTCTTCCTGCAGTCGGCGGGGCTCGCCAACGATGTCTGGGCCCAGCTCGGGCTGATCATGCTGGTCGGCCTCCTGGGCAAGAACGCGATCCTGATCGTCGAGTTCGCGGTTCAGCAGCGGCGCATGGGGCTCCCGCTCAAGGCCGCCGCGATCCTCGGCGGGAAGCTGCGCTTTCGCCCGATCCAGATGACCTCCTTCGCGTTCATCGCCGGCCTCATCCCGCTGGTCATCGCGACCGGCGCGGGCGCGATCGGCAACCGCACCATCGGCACGACGGGGGTCGGCGGGATGATCCTGGGCACCGTGGCCGGCGTGCTCGTCATACCTGGCCTTTACTACCTGTTCGGCGGGCTCGCCGACGGGCGCGAGCTCCTGCGGGACGAGACCGATGAGCCGCTCAGCGAAGAGCACGACGCGCGCGCGGAGGCGCGGGACCATGGGTAGCGCGCGACGACGACGAACGTGGACGGGGGCGCTGACGCTGACGCTGCTGCTCTCGAGCGGCTGCGCGCGGCTCCTGGGCGACAACCAGCCGCGGGAGGTCGAGCGAGACGTCCCGGCGAGCTACGGCGGGGCGACGGGCGCGACGAGCTCGACAGCACGCGCCGTGGCGCGGGCGCGCTGGGACGAGTTCTTCACCGACGCGCACCTCACCGAGCTGCTCGAGGAGGCGCTCGAGAACAACCAGGAGCTGAACATCCAGCTGCAGGAGCTCATCATCGCCAAGAGCGAGGTCGGGGCGCGCAAGGGCGAGTACCTCCCGCGGCTCGACGGCGGCGTCGGGGTGGGCGTCGAGAAGGTCGGCGGGCAGACGAGCCAGGGGGTCAGCGACGCCGCCCACGGCGTGCCCGAGCACCTCCTCGACCTGCGCTTCGGGCTGTCCGCGTCGTGGGAGATCGACGTCTGGGGCAAGCTGCGCAACGCGGCGAAGGCCGCCAACGCGCGCTACCTGGCGACCGTCGAGGCCAAGAATTTCCTGGTCACGCAGATCGTCGCCGAGCTCGCCAGCTCGTACTACGAGCTGATCGCGCTCGATCAGTCGCTCGCCGTGGTCGAGCGCTACGTGACGCTGACCGAGCAGGGGCTCGAGATCGTGCGCCTCAAGAAGCAGGCCGCGCGCGCCACCGAGCTCGCGGTGCAGCGCTTCGACGCCGAGCTCTCGCGGAGCCAGGGACGTCGCTACACGCTCGAGCGGCGCCGCGTCCTGGTCGAGAACCGCATCAACTTCCTGGTCGGGCGGTTTCCCCAGCACGTCGCGCGCGGCGAGCGGCTGCTCGACGAGGCCGGGATCGCGCGGGTGCAGACCGGGCTCCCCGCGGCGCTGCTCGACAACCGCGCCGACGTCCGCCGCGCGGAGCTCGGCCTCGAGGCCGCCAAGCTCGACGTGAAGTCCGTCAAGGCGCGCTTCTACCCGTCGCTCTCGCTCGACGCGGGGCTGCGCTACGAGACCTTCAACGCGGCCCGCCTGGTCGCTACCCCGGAGTCGCTGGCCTACAACGTCGCGGGGGGGATCGTCGCGCCGCTGCTGAACCGCACGGCGATCAAGGCGCAGTATCAGACGGCGAACGCGATCCAGATCCAGGCGGTCTTGGAGTTCGAACAGACGCTGCTGGGCGCCTACACCGAGGTCGTGAACGGGCTCGCCAGCGTCGACAAGCTCGCCAAGCGCTACGAGCGGCTGAGCGCCCAGGTCGCGACCCTCGAGCGCGCGGTCGAGGTCTCCGACGTGCTCTACCGCTCGGCGCACGCGGACTACATGGAGGTGCTGCTGACGCGTCGCGACGCCCTCGACGCGGAGCGGGAGCTCATCGAGACGAAGCTCGATCGAATGCTCGCGATGGTCGCGC
The DNA here is from genome assembly GCA_030430565.1 of Polyangia bacterium. GTDB lineage: Bacteria > Myxococcota_A > Polyangia > Nannocystales > Nannocystaceae > JACKDW01. Next base: position 94,683 of record JAUIKS010000016.1, on the reverse strand, counting down.
TCTACCGAGCGCTCGGCGGCGGGTGGCGGTAGCGACGGCGCGATCCAGCGCGGTGAAACATTGCCCGAGGGACACACGATGAATTGGACGCAGAAGACACCGCGAAGGCTCGGCGGCCTCATCAGCGCGACGCTCATCGTCGCGACGCTCGTCGCGCCCGGCTGCGCGTCGCGCCCCGACGGGCTCGAGGCGCCGTACCGCCAGTTCTATTACAACCTGAAGACCGACGAGGAGCGGGCCGCGTACCTCAAGCTCGACAACTCGAATCGCCAGGCGCTGCTCAAGGCCGACGGGCTGTGGGAGCTGTGGACCGAGCTCCCGGACGAAGAGCGCGAGGCCGCGATCGCCGGACAGGTCGAGCTCGGCTTCCACGAGTTCACCGTGTTCATGGCGTGGGGGCCACCGGCCGACACCCGGGGGACGAGAGACGAGCGCTACGACACCTACCTGAAGTGCACGCGCGGGCGCGCGATGAACCACTATGTGCAAAACAGGCGAGACTGCCGCGGCGCCGCCAGCGAGGTTCAGGTCGTGGTTCGAGATCAGGTCGTCGTCGCGATCGAGACGCCGAAACAATAGTCGTCGCGGCGCGAGCCGAGCTCGCGCCGCGACGTGGCGCCTGCACGGCGCGTGACTCACTGCGCGATCGCGGCGCCGAACAGCGCGCCCTCGTCGGTCTCGAGGGTCCACTGATCCAGGGTGATCACGTCGAAGGCGTGCATCGTCCCGGCGCCGTCGTTGTAGTAGGCGTACACGCCGCCGCTGCGGATCCCGTGCACGTCCTTCGCGCGGCTGGCTCCGACGACGAGATCGGGACCCTCGATGCCGGCGCTGTAGTAGTCGCCGAGCGCGACCGCGGCGCCGAAGCGCTGCTTGTTGGCGGTCGGCGTCTCGTAGTCCTCCGGGCTGAGTATCGCGCTGGAGGACAGACCGTCGGTGACGAGGTAGACGGCGCCGGTCTCCATCGAGCTCCACGGGAGCCAGGTGTAGGGCGCGCCGATCACCAGGTCGTCGGCTCCGTCGGCGTCGAGATCGCCGGCCGCGAGCGCGAAGCCGAAGAGCTCGCCGGCGCTCCCGAGCGCGATCGTCGTCGCGCTCGCGAACCAGGTCGAGCCGTCGAAGACGATGACCTCGCCCTGGTACGCCTGCTCCTCCTCACCCGGGCGACCGACCGCGACGTCGGGGGCGCCGTCGCCGTCGAGATCGCCGATCGCCAGCGCCCAGCCGAACCAGCGCTGACCGTCGGTGGCGTCGCAGGTCTGCTCATCGCAGGGGGTGAGCGCGCGCCTCTCGGAGGTCGGGAAGGAGCCCGAGTTCACGTTGAAGGGTCGCACGTAGGCGGCGCCGACCTCGGTCCCCGCGCTCGTCCGTCGCGGCGCGCCGATCACCAGATCCGGGTATGTGTCGGCGTTGACGTAGCCGACGGTCAGCGCGAAGCCGTACTTCGAGCCCGCGTCGGCCGCGGACCCGCCGGCGCTGAGGCTCCACGCGCGCTGCAGACCGTTCGGGCGGCCCGCGGCGACGTGGACGACCCCGTTCGCTGTGGTGCCGTTGCGCGGGGTGGCGCCCGGCGCCCCGATCGCGAGGTCGTCGCAGCCGTCGGCGTCGAAGTCGGCGGCCGCGAGGCTGCGACCGAAGTGATCACCGGCGGTCACGGCCGCGCCGTCCCAGGCGAAGTCGGCGCGGCCGTAGGTCTCGAGCTGCGCCCCCTCCTGCGACGAGAGGTAGACGTACACGCGCCCCTCCTCGCCGGCGTCCAGCGGCGCGCCGAGGGCGTAGTCACCCACCCCGTCGCAGTTGAAGTCACCGAGCGCGACCGCCGTCCCCGCGCGCGCCTCGGCGTCGACCGGCGGAGCGTAGAGCGGGCCGTCCTCCATCGCCGCGCTCCCGAGGCTCAAGGCCGCGAGCCCGCCGTTGTGCGCCGTGTGGTCGGCACGGCGCGCGCCGATCAGGAGGTCGTCGTTGCCGTCGCCGTCGACATCGTAGCCCGCGCTCGCGGTCGCTGGATCGACGCCGAGGGCGACGGTGAGGGTGATGAGGGGGAGCAGGATAGAGGTGATGCGGTTCATGACTGAAGTCCCTTCGGTACGCCGCTCGGGCGGCTCGAGACGGGTAGTCAGGCCCGCGGAGGATCAATTGCGAAAACTCGAAAAAACTTCGACGCGGCTCCGCGCGCGCCGGCGCGCCCGCCCGCGCGGGCGGCTCAGAGCTCGAGTCGCCCCGAGGCGAGCAGCCGCGAGAACTCGGGGTGCGCCCGGACGGAGTCCTCGAGCCAGAGCCGCGCGTACGGGTCGTCGCGGACGCACTGCGCCAGGAGCTCCGCCGCGCGCGCGTCGTCCCCCTCGATCACGGCGGCGTGCGCGAGCGTGAAGATGAGCTCGCGTCGAATCCTCGTCCTCCACTCCTCGTCGCCGGCGCGTTCGAACGCGGGCCCGCCGAGGATGGCGAGCGCGCGCTCGCGATCCGCCCAAGCCTGCTCATCCGCGCCGACGGCCTCGTGCATCCGGGCCCGCAGGTAGAGGTCGCGCACGAGCTGCTCCGGCGACTCGCCGATTCGCTCGATGTCGACAAGACCCTCCCGGAGGACGCGCAGCGCCTCCGCAGCCACGGGCGCGTGCGCGGTCGCGGGGGACCAGGCGTCCACGAGCAGCCGGGTGCGCGCCCGGGGGCCAGCGGCGGCGCGGACCAGCGGGCCGATCCGCTGGGGATCGATGTGCATCAACGCGACGAGCGACGCCCGGAGCGGCTCGAGCCCGACGGCCTCGATGATCTCACGGAGTCGATCGCGGGCCTCCTCCCAGCGCGCGAGCTCGAGGAGCGCGACCACTCGCCACAGCCGCTGCGTCGGCGTCGGCTCGGCGAGACGATCGAGCTCGGCGAGCGCGGTGAGGACATCGCCCTCGACCAGCGCCGCCGCGACGCGGCGCGTCGCGTCAGCCTCGCGCGGGCCGTCGCCGAGATAGACGCCGGCGACCGCGACCCGGCGGATCGCGGCCGAGAGCCGGTGACTCGCGCCGTCGCCGATCCGCTCACCTGACTGAACGCGCAGCTGTAGATCGCCGCGCGCCTCGGGGAGCTCGCCGCTGATCAGCTCGCGCGCGTACACGAGTTCCTGACCGTTGACGACGACGGCGCACGAGACCTCCCCCGTCGCGGCGTCGAGCACGGCGCGCACGCGGACTCGTCGCTCGTCCCGTGACCGCGCGGGGTCGTAGGGGCGCACCGATCCTAGGGATCTCCGGTCGGGAAATTCACACTGTAAGCGCAGCGTCCGGGCGGACGATCCGCCGCCGCCTTTCACCCGGATCACCGCGAGGGGCTGCGGCGTCACGTCAGCGGACGCGCCGGAGAACAGCCCGAGCTGGAGGGACGCGCCCCACTCGACGCGCTCCACGTCGAGCTCCGCCTCGACCGACATCGCCCCGCCGGCCCCCCGCGCCGGCGTCCAGGTCAGCGCGCGCCCCCCAGGGATCACCGACTCCACGCGGAGCTGCTCGCCGGCGCCGTCGCGACGCAGCGCGAGCGGCTGCTCGATCGACCAGGTAGATGGGAGCGGCGCGTCAAACAGGATCTCGTGGGCGAGCTCGCCGTCCGCGCGCCGCGACGCCTCGTCGCGCGCCCGGACGAGCTCCGCGCGCGCGCCACCGGTGACACCGTCCCGCGCGAGCGCGGCGTCGAGGAGGTCGCGCGCCCCCGCGAAGTCGCCGCGGCGCAGCGCGCTCCTCGTGGCCGCCTGCACCGCCGCGATCCGGTCCGCGCCGTGCTCGCTCGCGCGCCGGTAGATCCGCGCGGCCTGCTCGTCATCGCGCCGCTCCTCGTGGATCGCGGCCGCCTCCCGCAGCGCGCGCGCGCGCACGTCATCATCATCGGCGAGCGCCGCGACCTCGATGAACGCGTCGGCCGCCTGCTCGTCGGTCCCGATCGCCCGCAGCTCGTGCGCCCTGCGCCACCGCCGGGCGAGCGCCGCGGGGATGTCCTGCTGGTCCGCGGCCTCGAGCGTCGACGCGCCCGCGAGCGACGCCCGCGGCAAGCTCGACGCGCCGGCGCCGACGACCCACACGCCGCGCGGGCGCTCGAGCGCGAGGACCAGCTCGTCATCGCCGTCGCCGTCGAGCGCCGCGACGCCGCGCGGCCACGCGCCCCCGAGGACCAGCGGCGGGGACTGGGGGGCCGCGCCGCTGAGGATGACGGTGTGTCTGACCGGAGGCTCGCCCACGACGCGGCGCTGATACCCGTAGATCAATTCGTCGTCGCCGTCGCCGTCGAGATCGCCGGCGAACAGCCGCGTGACGCCGACGCGCTCGTCGAGCTCGTAGCGCGCGGGCGAGAGGGCGCGCCGCTCGAGTCGACCGTCGACCCACGAGAACACGTGAACCCCCGCCCTCTCGGTCACGTCCTGGTCAAAGGGCAAGCCCCCGGCGTCGAGCTCCCACGGCACGACATGCGCCGCGATCGCGGGCGGGCGCCCGCGCCGACGAGCGAGGGTCGCGCTCGCCACGTTTCCGACGCGATGTCGGCTGACCAGCTCGAGCTGCTCGGACGCGGGGGAGTGACGCAGGATCATGAGCTCGTACGCCCTCCAAGGACCGAGCGCGACCACGAGCTCCTCGCGTCCGTCGCCGTCGAGATCACCGGCGAGGAGGCCCGTGATGTCAGAGAGCCGGGAGTCGACCACGGGGGCCGGCGTCCGCGTCTGCCACGCGCCGTCCGGGCCCTGCCGAAGCTCGACGAGGTGACGCGTGTAGGGCCCCGTGCCGACGTAGAGCTCGCGGACGCCGTCGCCGTCGAGATCTGCGGTCGTCGCCGCGAGCGGCACGGCGTCGGGCCAGCGCAGCAGCTCCTTTGGACCGGTGTCGCCGAGCTCGAGCAGCCGCACCGAGTCCCCCACGGTGCCCACGACGAAGCCCGCGCCCGCGTCCGCGAGGTAGCCGCGACGGGCTCGCGGCTGTGGATACATCGCTACACGCGTCAGCGATGTGTCCCTGCGGACGAGCTCGACGCCATCGCGCGAGCCGAACACGAGCCGAGAGTCACCCGATCCGAACAGCACGGCGCGAGAGTCGCTACGCCCAGTATCTGTCGCGTGGGACAGCTGATCGAGCAGCGGAGCCAACGCCGCCCGCTCGCTGCGCCGCAGCGGCTCCGCGCCCATCGCGATCGCGGCCGCGACGTCGCGCCGATCGAGATGTGAGTCGAAGCGGGCGACGGATAGCTGCGACTCGTCCGTGTAGAGTTCCGCGCCCTCGCGGCGCTGCTCGGCGAGCGCGAGGACCCGCGCGAGCTGCTCCCATCGTCGCCCGCGGTGAGCGTGGAGCGCCAGCTCGCGCAGCGCCGCGTCGCCGTGGGACTTCGCGAGGGCGCTGCTGTACGCCGCCGCGAGCGCGTCGACGACCGCCTCCGACTCCCCCGCCCCTCGCTCGCGCGCCGCTTGGTGCAGCCAGCCGAGGGCGACCGCCTCCGTGTCGCGCTGCTCGGGCTCGTCGACGAAGACCCGCAGGAGCTGACGCGTCAGCTGCAGCTCGCCGTCACGGCCCAGGGCGTCGAGGCGCGCGTCGAGGGCCGCGAGGCGCTCGTACGCCCGGGCCTGACGCCGCGCCTCGGACCTGCGCTCCTGCACCCTGACGCCGATCAGCGCCAGCGCCGTGAAGACCGCGGCGATCACCGCGAAGACGGCGAGCTGGCGGAGGCGACGACGGCGGCGCGCGACGGGGTCGTTCGCGAGCGCCTCGAGCAGCGCCTCCATGCTCGGGAAGCGGTCTTCGGGCCTGCCCGCGAGCCCGCGCGCGAGCGTCGAGAACAACCACCGCGGGAGCTCGACGTCTGCAGGCGGCGACCGCAGCTCACCGCGGAGCGCGGCGCGACGCCGCGCCGCGAGCGACTGACCGGCGAAGGGGAGCTGGCCGCAGAGCTCCTCGTACAGCGAGACACAGAAGCTGTATTGATCGGCGCGCGCGTCGGGCTGCTCGCCGCGCAGCAGCTCCGGCGCGATGTAGGCCGGCGTGCCGATGAGCGCCGGGAGCGACGCGCGGGTCCGCGGGTCATCATCATCGCCCGCGACCGTCATCACGCGCGAGAGTTCGGCGGTCAGCAGGTCGTGCTCGCCCTCGTCGCCGTCGCCGGCGGGGTGCCCGGCGCGGTCGACCGCGCGCACGAGGCCGAAGTCGACGAGCCGGACGCGCCCGTCCTCGCCGATCAGGATGTTGTCGGGCTTGACGTCGCGGTGGATCAGGCCGGCGCGGTGAACCGCCGCGAGCCCGTGACCCGCGGCGATCCACGCGCTCAGGAGCGCCGCGCGCCCGGGTCGTCGCTCGCGTCGCCACGACCGCAGCGTCCGCCCCGGGATGTACTCCATCGCCAGCCACACGCGCCCCTCGTCGAAGCCGACATCGAAGATCGGGACCACGTTGGGGTGCGAGAGGCGGGCGAGCCCCTGCGCCTCGCGGAACATCCAGCGATCGTCCACGTCGAGGTCGCGCGCGACGAACTTCAGCGCGACCGAGCGGGCCAGCTGCTCGTCGCGCGCGAGCCAGACGGTGCCCATGCCGCCGGATCCCAGCTCGCGCTCGAGCGCGAAGCGATCGACGCGGATCGGCTCCGCGACCTCGCCGAGCAGCCGATGACGCAGTCGCAGCTCGGCGAGGCGCTGGGCGTAGCCGTGGATCGAGGGCGCGCGCCCGAGCGCGTCCGCGCGCGCGTCCTCGCAACCTTCCTGCAGCTCCTCGTCAAAGACGTGCGCCGGAAACGTCACCGCCGACGTCACCGCCGACGCGTCATCGCTCGGCGTAGGCGTAGGCTCCCCGGCGTCGAGCGGCGACTCCTCCATCCACCCCTCGCGCGGCTCAGCCTCTCCAGGCCGCGCGCAGCTCGCCCGCCCAGGTCTCGAGACCCTTCATCGTCGTCTCGATCGCGGCGGCGTCGCGCGTGAGCGCGTCGAGGGTCCCCCGCAGCTCGAGCTTGGCCTTGCGCAGCCGCGTGCGGATGGTCCCCTCGGGCACTTCGAAGACCTCCGCGAGCTCGCGGGCCTTGAGCCGCTCCCAGTAGGTCAGCTCGAGCAGCATCTGTTGCTCGAGGGGCAGGCGCTGGAGCGCGGCGACCAGCAGCCGCTGCTCGTGACGCAGCCGGAGCACGGTGCTCGGCCCGGCGCCGAGGTCCGCGACCGAGCGCGCCGGCGCCGGCGACTCGCGGGCGCGTGACTTCACCCGCCGCTCGTACCACTGCTTCAAGATGTTGCGAGCGATCGCGAACAGCCACGTCCGCACGCTCGCCTGCCCCTGGAATCGATCGAGCCCCTCGACCGCGCCGGTGAATGTCCGCTGGACCAGGTCTTCGACCTCGCTCGCGCTCGCGACCTTGCTGGCGAAGAAGCGGTAGAGCGAGGTGAAGTAGCGCGAGATCAGCTCACCGCCGGCCCGTCGATCGCCGGCTCGCCAGGCCCTGAGGAGGTCGCGGTCGCTCGCGCTCACCCGCGCAATCTACCGCCCTCGCCCCGCTCGAACAACGCGAGCAGACCCGCCACGGTCGAATCCGCGCGCCCCCAATAACCGGGCTACGCGGCGCCCAGCGGCGATCACCGGCGGTCTCGAACTTTCTGCAATTGATTCTCCGCGGGCCTGACTACCCCCTCGGCCCCCACCGCGGGGGCGAGAGAGGCCGCCATGAATCGTACGTACATTTGTTCCCTCGCCGCGACTACGCTCCTGACCCTCAGCGCCTGTGCGCTCGATGACGGCGACACGGATGGCGAGCACGCCACCGACACCTTCGCCACCGACAGCGACGGCGAGTACTACGAAGAGGAGCCCTACGACAGCGGCGACGGACCCGAGCCCCACGGGCCATCGCGCTGCGTCGACCCGAGCGCCGACGCGATCACGCCGGCCGCGGACGAGAGCTGCCCGGCGAGCGATCCGCAAGCGAGCCCGCTCGCCGTCGCGGTCGAAGGGTGGCCGTGGTCCGCGGAGCCGGTCTACGAGGACATCGACATCGACATCGCGGTCGACTGCGCCGTCCTGAAGATCGAGGGTGACGAGACGCTCGAGATCACCTTCGCCTGCGTCCACGAGGGCGTCGACGATCGCGTGGTTCGGCTGACGGTCGCGGAGCCCAGCCAGCGCTTTCCCCTGTGTGAGTACGACCCCGTCACGCTCACCTACCGCGAGGTGACCGAGGGGGATCCGGACGGTCTGTTCTGGTCCGTGCGCACAACCTTCAGCCTCACTCGGCGCGACGACGGGGCGCTGCTCGCGTACGCGGCCTCGGGCCTCGACGAGGGCGCGTCCGGACAGGCGGAGGCCCTGAGCTACGCGCAGACCGAGATCGGCTGCGCGGACGCCTGCTCGCAGCGTCAGGGTGTCGCGTTCGCGAACGAGCGCACCAGCTGGACGGTCGCCGACGGCACCACGCGACACCTCGAGGGCTCGCCCTACGCCGCTCGCGTCGTGCGCTCGACGGCGACCTACGTCGGGATGGACGTCGAGGAGTGCGGCTGGGACCTGTTCGGCGAGGTCCGCTTCGACATCACTCGAGCCGAACATTAGGACATGTCCGTACGCGCTCCTACGGCAGCAGCAGCCCGCACGACAGCACCCAGCGCGTCCCCTCCTCCACGCGCGAGACCGCGTGGGTGTGCAGATCGGAGCGAAACAGCTTGACCCGCGGGCGGTCGATCAGCGGCGCCGGGCAGGAGAACTCGCCGCCGCGGCGGGCCGGGATCAGCACGAGGTTGAGCCGCAGATGCCGACCGCGCGGGACCTCGTCGCGGTGCGCGGGGATGCACGAGCCCGGCGGGAAGCGCAGCAGCCAGAGGTCGACCCGCCAGGCCGCGAGCAGCTTCAGCTTCTCGTAGCCGGTCCCCTGCCGACCTGCCTGCCAACGCGCGCGCACGAGCCGGTCGTTCGCTCGATCAATTGACGCGCTTGCCGAGCCCGCGCCAGTAGGGCTCGCGCAGCTTGAACTTCTGCAGCTTGCCCGTCGCCGTGCGCGGCAGCGAGTCGCGCAGCTCGACCGAGGTCGGGCACTTGTAGTGCGCCAGGCGCTCGCGGCAGTGGTCGATCAGCGCGCGCTCGTCGGCCGCGGCGCCTGGCGCAAGGACCACGAGCGCCTTCACCGTCTCGCCCCACTTCTCGTCGGGGACCCCGATCACCGCGACCTCGGCGACCGCCGCGTGCGAGAACAGCACGTCCTCGACCTCGATCGACGAGACGTTCTCGCCGCCCGAGATGATCACGTCCTTCTTGCGATCGGTGATGTGGACGTGCGCCTCCTCGTCGATGAAGCCGCCGTCGCCGGTGTGAAACCAGCCGCCGGCGAGCGCGGCCTCGGTCGCCTCCGGATCATCCCAATATTGCCGCAGGACCACGTTGCCCCGGGCCAGCACCTCGCCGCTCTCGGAGGTCCGCATCTCGACCCCCAGCGTCGGCACGCCCGCGCGCACGAGCTTCTTCGCGCGCGCGCTCGGGGAGAGCGCGTCCCACTCCTCGCGGCTGCGGTTGATCGTCAACAGCGGCGCGGTCTCGGTGAGCCCGTAGATCTGGATAAATTCCCAGCCGAGCGCCGTCTCGACCTGCTCGATGATCTGGGTCGGCGGCGGCGCCCCGGCGACCACGACGCGCAGGCGCCCGCTCCCGGGTATCGGCCCGTCCCAGCGCCTCGCGGCCTCGAGCACCGCGTTGACGACCGCCGGCGCGCCGCACATCAGCGTGACGCCGTGGGCCTGCACGCGCCGCAGGATCTCGGCGCCGTCGATCTTGCGCAGGACGATGTGCCGCGCCCCCATCCCCGTGAGCACGAAGGGCATCCCCCAGCCGTTGCAGTGAAACATCGGCAGCGTGTGCAGGTAGACGTCGCGGTCCGAGACCCCCGCGTGCAGGCCGAAGACCGTCGCGTTGAGCCACAGGCTGCGGTGGGTCTGCTCGACGCCCTTGGGCCGCGCGGTCGTGCCGCTCGTGTAGTTGATCGTCGCCGACGCGTCCTCGCGCGGCGTCCACGGCCGCGGCTCCACGTCGTGGGCGTAGAGCAGCGCGTCGCTCTCGCGACCGAGCACGAACTTGCGCTCGCACTGCACGTCCGCCAGCGACTCCGCGAGCGCGGGGTCGACCAGCAGCATCGACGCGCCGCAGTGCTTGACGATGTAGTCGATCTCGACGGCGTTGAGCCGGTAGTTGATCGGCACGAGCACGCGCCCGTAGGCGGTGACGCCGAAGAACGAGCTCAGCAGCCGGGCGCTGTTGTGCGAGACGATCGCGACGCGGTCGCCCTCGCCCACGCCCAGGCGATCGAGACCGGCCGCCTGCGCGCGCGCGAGCGCGGCCATCCGCGCGTAGGTCAAATCCTCGAGCGGGGCGGCCGGCTGCGCGCGCTCGTCGACCACGGCCACGCGATCGCCGTAGACGAGCGCGGCTCTCCGCAGGAAATCACCGAGACACAGCGGGACGATCATGGCGCCGCGATCATACCCGCCGACGCGCGCGTGCGTCCCCCGCAATCGAGACCTGCGGACGTCGGCGACAGGCGCCCGCGAGCCGGCAGCATCTTCGTGCCCCGGCGCCCCGCCGCGGACCCGCGAGCGTCTAGAATCTAGCTCGTTATGAAGAAGTTACTGGCCTGTCCTTCTTGCCATCTTCACGTGCGCACGCGCGAGCGCGCGTGCCCCCACTGCGGCGCGCCCGTGCGCGACAGCGGCGGGCGCGTCGCCCAGACCTCGATCGCGCTGCTCATGGGCCTCTCGCTGATGGGCTGCGGCGACGCCGGCACCGGCACGGAGTCCGAGTCCGACAGCAACGCGGTCTCGACCGCGCCCAACACCACCGCGCTCTACGGGGTCCCCTCGTCCGGCCCCGACCCCACGACCTCGACCGCGGGCACCGGCTCCAGCGGCGGCGCGACCACGACAACGGGCACGACGACCAGCGAGGGCAGCTCGACCGGCGACACGAGCTGCGAGACCGAGAGCGACTCTGACTCGGGCTGCGAGACCGAGACCGGCACCGAGACCGAGGGCGACACCGCGACCACCGGGCCCATGACCGGCGGCCAGCCGCTCTACGGCGCGGCCGAGACCGCCGATCCATAACCAGCGCGAATTCGCCGGCCGCAGGAAGTTGCTCCTCGAGCCGGGGACGTAGTACCCAGCTCATGTCGGGAGCACGCCGTGGAGACGCTGATCGCCTGTCCTGCCTGCCATCTTCACGCGCGCGCGCACGAGCGCGACTGCCCGCGCTGCGGCGCGCCGCTGCGCGCCCCCGGAGGACGCGTCGCGCCGACCTCCGTCGCCGTCCTCATGGGCCTCACGCTGATGGGCTGCGGCGACGCTGGCGCGGGCACCGAGTCCAGCTCCAACAGCGCCGCGGTCTCGACCGGGCCCGAGACCGCCACGCTCTACGGGGTCCCGTCGACCAGCGGCGGCCCCGCTCCCGCGACCTCGACCGCGAGCACCGACTCCGAGCCCGCGACCTCGACCGCGAGCACCGACCCCGCGACCTCGACCTCGACCGCCGACACGACGACCCCGGGCAGCTCGACCGGGGACTGCGAGACCGCGAGCGAGTCCGACTCGGGCTGCGAGACCGAGGGCGACGCCGAGACCGAGGGCGGCACCGAGACCGGGGGCGACACCGCGACCACCGGGCCCACGACCGGCGGCCAGCCGCTCTACGGCGCGGCCGAGACCGCCGATCCATAACCAGCGCGAATACGCCGGCCCGGGGAAGTTGATCTCCGGGCCGCGGACGTAGTACCCAATCTGCGTCGGGAGCACGCCGTGGAGACGCTGATCGCCTGTCCTTCTTGCCATCTTCACACGCGCGCGCACGAGCGCGACTGCCCGCACTGCGGCGCGCCGCTGCGCACGCCCGGAGGACGCGTCGCGCCGACCTCGGTCGCCGTCCTCATGGGCCTCACGTTGATGGGCTGCGGGACGACGGCGCTCTACGGCGCGCCTGTCACGGAGTCGGACTCCGACGTCACCACCACCGAGGACACGGACGGCACCACCACCGACGCGACCGAGGGGGGCTCGAGCGGCACCACCACGACGGAGGGCACGACGGGCGCGCCCACGTCGAGCTCGACCACCGGCGACACCGAGACGACGGGCGAGACCGAGACCACCAGCGACACCGATCCGACGGTCGGCACCGCGGGCTCGACCACCGCGCTCTACGGCTCGCCCGCGCTCCCGTAGTCCGCCGACGCGACCGCACGAGGAGTTGATCTGCGCGCCGCGCCCGTAGTACCCAGTCAATATCGGGAGTTCGCCGTGGAGAAGATGATCGCCTGCCCCTCTTGTCACCTGCACGCGCGCGCGCACGAGCGCGACTGCCCGCACTGCGGCGCGCCGATGCTCTCCCCCGGCGGCCGCGTCGCGCCGACCTCCGTCGCCGTCCTCATGGGGCTCTCGCTGATCGGCTGCGGTAACGGCGGGATCGACTCCAACGCCGTCTACGGCGTCCCCGCGACTGACTCGGTCTCGACCGGCACGAACCCGGGGGGCTCGACGTCATCGACGACCGCGGGCACCGAGGGCGGCACCGGCACCACCGCCGCGCCGGGGACGACCAGCTCCAGCTCCAGCTCCAGCAGCTCGAGCTCCAGCTCCAGCTCGGGCTCAACCGCGGGCGAGACCGAGACGACCGGCGACACCGACACCGACTCGGACTCCGAGACCGCCGGCTCGACCACCGCGACGACCGGCGCCGACGCGCCCCTCTACGGCACGCCCGCGCTGCCCTGATCACGCGATCGTTCGTCGGTCAGTCAGTCAAAAACGGCGGGTGCGTCGGACCCCGACGTAGACACGATCGGCTGCTCGCCGACGAGGAAGACGGTCACGAGGGGCGCGCGCGACAGGGCATCCACGGCTGCAGCTTGTCCGGCCCGCGCGCTCTCGAACAAGCCGCATATGCTGACCCCGGCGCGACGACGCGATCATTTTCGCGCGACTCCGCGCTTGACGAGCTCTCCGCGCGTTGTCGAACATGACCCCGAGCGTCGCCACGACAGGCAGCAGGGAGCCACGCGTGAAAGAATTCAAGGCCACCACGACCATCAACGCCGCGCCCGAGACGATCTGGTCGATCCTCACCGACGGCGCGAGCTACCCCGAGTGGGATCCGTACTGCGAGCGGATCGAGGGCACGATCGCGCCGGGGCAGAAGATCAAGGCCTTCACCAAGCTCGCGCCGGGGCGCGCGTTCCCGGTCAAGGTCAGCGAATTCGAGCCCAACAAGCACATGGCGTGGACCGGCGGGATGCCGCTCGGGCTGTTTAAGGGCGAGCGCACGTTCTCGCTGGCCGAGTCCGGCGAGGGCGTCGAGTTCACGGTCCGCGAGGTCTTCAGCGGCCCGATGCTCGTGCTCATCGGGCGCTCGCTCCCAGACATGACGGAGCCCTTCGAGGCCTTCGTCGCCGGCCTCAAGCGCCGGGCCGAGGCCGCGAGCTGACGCGCCGCGCGTCCGCGTGTCATCCTCGTCCTGCTCGACGGGACCGTGACCAGCTCCTCCCAACAACCCGCGACCGTCGCCGTCACCGGTCACCGACCGCCGCGGCTCGGCGGCTACACCGACGCGGTCGAGCGCCGGCTCGCGCGCGTCGCCGAGGCGGTCCTCAGCGAGCTCGCGCCCGCCCGCGTCCTCACCGGGATGGCGCAGGGCTGGGACCTCGCGATCGCGGAGGCCTGCGACCGCGCTACGATCCCCTTCGTCGCCGTCCTCCCGTTCCCGGGAGCTGACGCGCGCTGGCCCGACGCGCAGCGCCGACGACTCCGCGCGCTGCTCGAGCGCGCCGCCGAGGTCGTGCGTCTCTCCGAGTCGCCGAGCCCCGGCGCCTACCACCGCCGCGATCGCTGGATGGTCGAGCGCGCCGAGCTCCTCGTCGCTCTGTGGGATGGGTCGCGCGGCGGCGGGACGTTCTCGACGGTTCGCTCGGCCGAGAAGCGCCGCGTCCCCGTGCGCAACGTCTGGCCGCAGTGGCTCGCTACCGCCGACGCTCGCTGAGCACGGGGTTGCTACTATCGCCCCATGGTCGAGGGCTTCCGGGACACCGGGCGATGGCGCAGGCGCGCGCTGACCTTCCCGCTCGTCTACCTTCTGACCGCCGTCGCCTTCGCGCTCGCGCCTGTGATCCTGCTGTGCACGATCGCGATCGATCGGATCAGGCGCGCTCGCTTGGCGATGACGCGCGGCGTCGTGTTCGTGCTGTGGCTGCTGCTGTGCGAGTCCTGGGGGCTCTTGGCGATGCTCGGGCTGTGGCTCGCGCGACCCCTGCTCCGCGCGTCGCGCTACCGCGATCTCAGCTACGGGGTCCAGAGCGCGTGGACCGGCGCGCTCTGCCGCGGGATGATCGCGCTCTACTCGATGTCGCTCGAGGTCGAGGGCGCTGAGAGCATGCGCCCCGGCCCGGTCCTCTTGCTCGCGCGCCACGCCAGCACCGCCGACACGGTGCTCCCGATGATGGTCGCGGTGACGCCCTTCGGGCACCAGGCGCGCTACGTGCTCAAGCGCGAGCTGCTGTGGGACCCCTGCCTCGACGTCCACGGGCAGCGCGTCCCCAACGCGTTCATCGAGCGCGGCGCCGGGGCCCGCGACATCGCGCAGATCACCGCGCTGCTCGACGACCTCCAAGACAACAACGTGATCGTCCTCTACCCCGAGGGCACGCGCTTCTCGCCCCGACGACACGCCCGCCGGATCGCCTCGCTCGAGCGGCGCGGCGATCCGCTGCTGGCCCAGGCTCGCGCGCTCCACCACACGCTCCCGCCCCACTCCGGCGGCGTGCTGGCGCTGCTCGAGCGCGCCCCCGAGCTCGACGTCGTGCTCTTCGCCCACGTCGGCCTCGACCGCGTGCGTACGCTCGCCGACGCCTTCAACGGCTCGCTGATCAGCAGCCCGCTCCAGGTCAAGCTGTGGCGCGTCCGGGCCGCCGCGATCCCGCGCGACGACGCGGGTCGCCGGCGCTGGCTGTACGAGGAGTGGATCAAGATCGATCGCTGGGTCGGAGATCGTGCGGGCTGAGTCAGCGTCCGCCTCACACGAGCCCGAGCCCACCGACATGTCTCATTAGTCATAATCGAGCGCGCGCGCGCGGGCGCGGCGGCCTGCGCAAAAAATTCCCGGAGGCCGCGAGCTCCGTCGACGGCCGCGCGCGTCAACACGCTCGCGCCGGGCACGTCGAAGGCGCTACAATCGGCGGGTCTCGAGCTCGCTACGCCGCAGCGACGCGCGCCCCGGCTGACATGTCCGATCAAACACTTCTTCATCTGCGGAGGCGACTTCAGGTCCTCGGCGTCGGCGACGACATCGGGCGGGCGCTGGTGCTCGCGTACCTCGAGCAGGCCCCCGCGTACGTCGACGCGCTCGTGAACGCGGTCGCGCGGCGCGACGTGCTCGCGCTGCGGCGCGGCCTCCACACGCTGCGCGGCTCCTCCGCGAACCTCGGCCTCGACGATCTCGTCACCCGCTGCAAGCGGATGCGCGCGCTGGTCGACGACAACGCGCGTGACTGGCCCGCGGACGACGCGCTGGACCGAGGCGCGCGAGAGCTCGCGCTCGTCGCTCGCGCGACCATCGCCACGCTCGCGGCGTGGGCGGAGCGACGCCACTGATCGGGCCCGTCGCTCCCCTCGCCTAGCAAGACCCGAGAGGCACCTATCGTTTCGGAGAGACCCATGTCGCGGCTGGCCCTCGTCCTAGAAGATGACCTGAGCACGAGAGTGCTCTTGCTCCTGATCCTCTCGCGGATCCCCGGCGTCTCGGTGCTCACCGCGTCGAGCGTCCAAGAGGGAAAGGCGCTCGCGCGCGCGTGCAAGTTCGACATCGCGGTGCTCGACCTCGTGCTCGGCGACGGCACCGGCTTCGACGTGCTCGAGGAGCTGCGCCAGACCCACGCGCCCGAGTGCGTCGTGCTCGCCTCCGCCTACATCGACAAGTTCCGCCACAGCGTCCGCATCGAGTCGAACATCGTGCTGATCGAGAAGCCGATCGTCACCGAGCAGCTCGTCAACGCGATCGAGACGCTGCGCACCGCGCCCACGGGCGACGAGCCGCTGTTCGACTTCACCGTCCCCGAGTACCTGCAGATCGCGTGTATGGGGCTGCACTCCGTACGCCTCGAGATCGTGCAAGACGAAGAGCGCGTCGGCAGCATCACGATCCGCGACGGACAGCTGTGGAGCGCGCGAGACGCTAAGAACGTCGGCGAGCAGGCGTTTCGGCGCCTCATCGCGCTCGAGGGCGCGCGCGTCGTCTGCCGCGCGCCCAACGAGATCGCGAACGAGCGCGACATCAACCGCAACTGGCAGAACGTGCTGCTCGACGCGGCCCGGCTCTCCGACGAGGACGAGCGCGAGGCGTCCCGCGAGGCGCGAGTCGACGACGACGCGTTCATGGACTTCATGGTCGACGACACGGAGGACGCGACGCAGCAGGCGACGCCCGCTCCGGCGAGCGCGCCCGAGGCTCCCGCCAGCGAGCGCGCAGCCCGGGCGAGCCCCCCCGCGTCCCCGGCGAGCGCTCCGCCTGCGCCGACGCGCGCCCCGGCGACCGGCGACAGCGCCGCCAAGAACAGGCGCGAGCTCGTCGAGTCGCTCGTCGACGTGAGCGAGATGATCGAGCGCGCGGCCAAGGCGGTCCGCGCCTCCCGCTTCGAAGAGGCCTACGCGGCGTACTCCGAGGTGCTCGCCGCGAACCCGCGGCACAGCATCGCGCGCATCAACGTCAGCCGCCTCGAGCGCCTGGGCTTCGGGGGGCAGCGCGAGGCGAGGTAGGCCTCCTACGCGCGCCCGATCCGATCACGCAGCGCCCGCGCCCAGCCCTCGAGGCCATCCAGCGTCGAGCGCAACATGTCCTCGGGGACTTGCTGCGCACGCAGCCGCTCGGCCAGCAGCGACTTCGCCTTGCGGATCCGGCTGCGGACCGTCCCCTGGGGGATCTCGAGCGCCTCGGCGATCGCCGGCGCCGGGAGCTCTTCCCAGTAGTACAGCTCGAGCACGATCTGGTAGTCGAGCGGGATCTGGTGCAGGCCGGCGTACAGCAGCTGCAGCTCCTGCCCTTGGCCGACCAGCTGACTCGGCGAGACCGCGATGTCGGCGACGGAGGTCGCCAGCGCGTCGAAGTACTTGCCGTCGCGGTACTGCTCGCGAAACCGACGCAGCAGGATCTTGCGCGCGATCCCGAAGAGGTACGCGCGGATGTTGGTCTCGGGCCCGATCCGGTCGGCGCGCTCGAGCAGCCCGAGGAAGGTCCGCTGCACGAGGTCGTCGACGCCGACGCTCACCTTGCTGAGAAAGAACCGCCCGATGGGCTCAAAATAGCGCGCGAACAGCTGGTTGCCCGCCCGCTTGTCGCCCGCGCTCCAGGCCGCGAGCAGCGCTCGATCATCCGTCACGGCCGCATCGTACCGCCGATCGGCGATGATAGCGTGCTCGCGGCCGACCGCCGCCGAGGGCCGTACGCTCGCCGCTCGCCGACGAATTTTCGATATCTTAAAAAAACTCGCTCCCGCCGTGATCGATCTCGAGGGCTCGTGGAACGTCGTCGACGAGAGCGAAACACGATGAACACCGACCTCCAGCTCGTGCCCATGCCCCCCAATCACCAAGCTAGCCCGATCGGCGTGATGACGACGGCGAACGCGGCGGCGCCGCTCGAGCAGCTCCGCGGCCGCGTCGAGGCGGCGCTGTTCGGAACCGCGCCGGCGCTCACCTCGATCGGCCGCTTCCGGATCATCGAGGAGGTCGGCGCCGGCGGCATGGGCGTGGTCTACGCGGCCCACGACCCTCAGCTCGACCGCACCATCGCGCTCAAGGTCCTGCACCAGCGCGCGCGCAGCCCCGAGGCCCGCGCCCGGATGGTGCGCGAGGCCAAGGCGATGGCGCGCCTGCGCCACCCCAACGTCCTCACCGTGTTCGAGACCGGCGCCCAGGGCGAGCAGGTCTACATCGCGATGGAGCTCGTCGAGGGCGGCACGCTCCGCCAGTGGATGGAGCGCGACAGCGAGCAGCGGAGCTGGCGAGAGGTCGTCGAGACGATCGCGCAGGCCGGGCGCGGGCTCGCGGCCGCCCACGACGAGGGCCTCGTGCACCGCGACTTTAAGCCCGCGAACGCGCTGATCGACGACGCGGGGCGAGTGCTCGTCTCTGACTTCGGGCTCGCGCGCCTGGGCTCCGAGGCTCCGCTCGCGCTCGCGAGCCCCGCGCTCTCGGCCGGCGCGCTCGAGCGGACAGAGGTCGAGGACGACGACGAGCGCTCGCGCGACCTGCTGCGCGCGACCCTGACCCGCACGGGCGCGCTGCTCGGCACGCCCGCGTACATGTCCCCAGAGCAATTCGCCCGCGACCACGCGACGGCGCGCTCGGATCAATTCGCGTTCTGCGTCGTGCTCTACGAGGCGCTGTTCGGGCGCCGCCCGTTCGCCGGGCGCTCCGTCGGCGAGCTCATCGCCAACATCGAGCGCGGCGCGATCGTCAAGCCCGACCACGCGCGACGCGTCCCCGCCGCGGTCCTCGCGGTGATCGAGCGCGGCCTCTCGCACGACCCGGCCGACCGCTTCGCCTCGATGCACCTCCTGCTCGACGCGCTCGAGCGCGCGACGAGCCATCGGCGCCCGCGCTGGCTCGCGCCCGCGGCGATCAGCGCGGTCGCCATGACCGGCGGCTTCGGCGTGCTGATCTCGGGTCAGGACGCGGCGTCATCCGCCTCCGCCTGCGCCGAGCTCGAGCGGGGCACCCTCGCGCTGTGGGACGACGCCCGCCGCGACGCGATCCAG
The DNA here is from genome assembly GCA_030430565.1 of Polyangia bacterium. Taxonomy (GTDB): domain Bacteria; phylum Myxococcota_A; class Polyangia; order Nannocystales; family Nannocystaceae; genus JACKDW01. Next base: position 75,924 of record JAUIKS010000016.1, on the reverse strand, counting down.
ACCGCGCTGAGTTCCGCGCTCGGCGAGGCCGCGGGCGAGCGCTTCGCCCGGCTCAACGACACGCTCACGCGCTACGCGGGCCAGCTCGCCAGGGCCCAGCGCGAGCGCTGCGAGGAGCTGGGCGAGCGCGACGCCGCCGCCCCCGCCGCGTCGATGGTCGACGTGTGCCTTGAAGATCGCCGCAGCGCGCTCGAGCAGCTCGTCCAGGCGACCTCGAGCCGCGCCGAGGGCTCAGGCCTGCTCGACCCCAGCTTCATCAAGGCCGCCGGCATCGAGCACGCCGACGTCGCCGCGAGTATGCTGCCCTCGCTCGCCGCCTGCGACCTTCGCTACGTCCACGAGGCGCTCGGCGAGCAGCCCACCCCCGAGGCGCGGCGACGCGAGGCCGAGCTCTCGCTGGCGATGGCGGGCGCGCTGCGACCCCGCGCGCTCACCCTCCGCCCGCACCTCGACGAGGTCGAGACCCGCGCGCTCGACGAGCACCGACGCGCCCGCGTCTCCACGAAAGCGCGCGTCGCCCTCGAGCTCGAGCTGGCCCACGCCGCGCTCGTCCACCAACACGCGGATCCCGACGACCGAGAGAGCACCGGCGCCCGCTACCGCGACCTCGCCTCGATCGCCCTGCGGGCCGAGCGGGCCGGCGACCACGAGACGCGCGCGCGCGCCTGGGCCCTCGCCGCCGAGCTGCTCGAGGCCGGAGAGCACAGCGAGGTCGCGCTGCAGCAGGCCATCTCCCAGGGCCTCGCCGCGCTCGACTCCCTGCCCGCGGCCCACACCCTGCAACGCCCGCTGCGTCGCGACCTCGGCGTCATCGCGCTCACCCACGTAGGCCACGTCACCGTCGAGGACAGCTGCGTCCAGGCCGTCGACAACCCGAGCTGCAAGCAGGCCTTCCAGGCCGTCAACATCCTCGGCTCGATCTCCAAAGCCCCCGACGAGCTGGACCGCGAAGCCGCCGACGCCTCGCTCGACGCGGCCCTGTTCGCCAAGGCGACGCTGCGCGTCGACCCCTCCAGCGTCAGCGCGAGCGCGCGCGCGGCCGCCGACGCGCTCGAGCTCCGCTCGCTCCCGTACCTCGACTTCAGCGCCGGCGCGCTCGTCCCCGCGCAGCGCATGCCCGAGTTCACGCTCGAGCGCCACGAGCACGACGAGAATTTACAGCGGCTCTCGCAGCAGCTCTCGTGCACCGAGACCCTCTGCCGGCTCGACCGCGCGTTCGTCGAGACGCTGCGCGAGCGCCCCGAGGACATCGTCGCGAACGCGCGCATCATCCCGGTGCGCAAGGACGGCGTGCAGCGCGGCTTCAAGCTCTACGCCCTGCGCGGGGGCACGATCCTCAAGCAGCTCCGCTTCAAGAACGGGGACGGGATCACGGCGATCAACGGCGCGCCGCTGACGAGCGTCGAGGCGCTCGCCGACCCCTTCGGACCGGCACAGAAAGCGCTGCGCGGCGACGCCTTCACCCTGACCGTGACCCGCAAGGGCGAGACCACCGAGCGCCGCTTCGAAGTCGTCGAGACGCTGGACAAGCCCGAGGGCGCCGCGCCGCGCGACGCCGCCGCGACGACCCCGCGAGGCGCCTCGGAGACGGACGAAGTGACGCCGGAGGCCGGCGCCTCAACGGCGAGCGTCCCGCCGAACCCCGAGCTCGCCCACAAGCTCACCCAGGTCACCTGCGCCGCGCCGGGGGAGCGCTGCGCCATGCCGCGCGCGCTCGTGAAGGAGCTCGTGCTCGACAACCCCAGCGCGCTCGCGCCGGGCTTTCGCATGAAGGGGATCGTCGACGACGAAGGCGATCGCCGCGGGCTCCAGCTCACGACCTTCTCCGAGACGAGCCTGGCCTGGGCCCTCGGGCTTCGCCCCGGCGACATCCTGCAGGTGGTGCACGGCATCAATCTGACCGAGGCGGGGATCGGCTCGAGCTCGCGCAGCGAGATCGCGGCGATCATCAACAGCATCGGCACGGCCGCGCGCGTCGACGTCGAGTACGAGCGCGGGGGCGAGGCGCGCCGGCTGGTCGTCGCGGTCACCGAGTAAACGCGCGACGACGACGACGCGTCGCGCAGAGCGCGATGAGCCCGAGCACGGCCGCGCCCGGGCTCGGCCCGCCCCCGACGACGCAGAGCCCTCCGCCGCCTCCTCCGCCGCCGCAGCCCGACGGGCTGTCATCCTCGCCCGCGCCGGAGTCGGTGGTCGGCCCTGCGCTGGGGTCATCGTCCCCGCCCGTGCCGCTCGACCCGCCCGCGCTCGAGCCCCCCGTTGAGTCGCCGCCGTCATCACCGGTCGTCGCCCCGGTGCTCGCGCCCGTGCCTCCGCCCGTGCCTTCGCCGGTGCCTCCGCCTGTCCCCTCCTCCGTGTCGGTCTCGTCGCCCGTCGTCGCCCCGGTCTCCGTGTCCGTGTCCGTGTCCGTCGCGCCGTCGCCCGTCGTCGAGCCGGTGTCACCACCGGCGTCGTGGGTCACGACATGAACCTGCGAGCAGCTCATGTTCCCCGCGATGTCGATCGCGCACTGCCGGTAGCTCGACGACGCGGCGTCGGGCACCTGGTACGAGGCGACGAACATATGCTCGCCGTACCAGCGCGCGTCGACCCGGATCCCGTTCTGATCGAGCGCGTCCCCGTCGAGCTCGCCCTCCTGCCACTCGAGGTACACCCTCTCCCAGTCGTGGGGCTTGTTCGGCGTCTTGTGGTCGTGGACGCGCGCGTGCACCACGACCTCCCCCGGGTACGCGAGCTCGCTGAGCGCCTCGACGAAGAGCGCGGGGCTCGTCTGGTCGGCGCTGGTCTCGATCACGTCACCGAGGAGCACGCGGTTCTCAAACGCGTTCTCGCCCGCGGCGAGCACCAAGTCGGGGTGGTCGTCGCCGTCGAGATCCGCCGACTCCAAGTCCTGCGTGCCCTCGACCAGCAGCGCCCCGAAGGGCGCGGTGTCCTGCACAAACAGCGCGCCATCCCGGACCATCAAGCGGGGCGGCCACATGGCTGCCGCGTTGGTGCCGAGCACAACGTCGCCGTCGCCGTCGCTGTCGTGATCGAGAAACGCCGCCGCCCGGTCGCCGCTCCCCGGGTTCTCGATCAGCGGCCAATAGGTCACCGTCTCGTCCGTGTAGTCTCCGGCCCCGTCGTTGATCAGGATTCGGTCGCGCACGCCGTCCAGCCCGCCTTCACCGTCACCCAGCGTGAGCAGGTCGAGGAAGCCGTCCCCGTTCAGGTCGGCGGCCTCAAACTCAAAGTTGCCGACCTCGCTGAAGGTCGCGGGCGTCGCCGGCGTGAACACGCCGAGGCCGTCGTTGACGTACAGCAGGCTGCCGGTGATGCACGCGCGGCACGCGATCACGAGATCGAGATCGTAGTCGTTGTCGACGTCGACGAAGTCGAGATCGAGCGCGTAGTTCACCGCGACAGCCGGCATCTGGGTCTCGGTCGCGTCGACGAACGCCCAATTGCCCTCGGGCCCCTGATTGAGCCACAGCATCGTCACGCCGCCGAGGGAGTTGACCTGCCCGATCGGCTCGGGCCCCGCGTCCGTGAGGACGAGGTCGAGATCGCCGTCGCCGTCCACGTCACCGCACTCGACATCCAGCACGCTCGCCTCGATCGCCGGGAGCATCGCGTCCGTCACGTCCGTAAAGCCCCCGAGGCCGTCGTTCAGCAGCAGCCGGCTCTGCTGATGCCACGTCGCGCCGATCACGATGTCCTGATCGCCGTCGGCGTCGAGATCACAGGTCGCCAGCGCGTGCGCGCTGTCCTTGAGCTGCACGGGGTCCTGCTCGTTGGGGTCGAGGCCGAACACCTCGGCCGAGATCGCCTGAAAGCCCGCGCCCTGAATGTTCAGGTAGGCCTGGTTCGGCATGTGCGAGTTGGGCTCGTCCTGAAACACCCCGCCGACGTTGGCGAACAGGATGTCGACCCAGCCGTCGTTATCGAGATCGACGAGCTCGACATCGCGCGACCAGTGCAGGTCATCATCGATCGCCGCCGCCGGGCTCCAGGGGGCCGCGCGCGCCCCCGCGGGCGCGACGAGCGTGACGACGAAACAGGCGACGGTGCAGGATACGTAGCGACTCAATTGCATGGCTGCTCTCGCCGCGATTGTTGATCACGACGCCGCAGTGACGACAGCGCCGCCGTCGACTGCTACGATGCGCCCATCGTGATCCCCGCGAGCGTGGTCCGAGACGCCCCCCTCTCGCCGTTCTTCCTGTCGCGCGACGTCGACGCGCTCATCCGGGCGAGCGCGGCCGTCGAGCGCCACAGCAGCGGCGGCATCACCCACCCCGACACCTACAACTACCGGACCAAAAAACCCGAACGCGGCGGGATCCACTGCGCCCGCGTGTTCGGCCCGATCGAGGATCTCAGCTGCATCTGTGGGCGGCTGCGCGGGCCCGAGCGCGACGGTGAGGTCTGCGATCGCTGCGGGGTCCTGTGCGCCCGGACGTCGCTCCGCAGCGAGCGCTGGGGTCACATCGAGTCCCCCCTGCCGCTGATCCACCCGGGCCTCGGACCGCGGATCGCCGGCGAGCTCGGGATCTCGGTCGAGGTGCTCGCCGACGTCCTGCGCTTCGAGGCCAACCTGCACGAGGACGGCGGGGTCGTGCACGCGCGCCCCACCGAGTACGGCGGCCTCAGCTTCGAAGACCCGGAGGAAGAGGTCAGCTCGGCTCGCGGCCCGCGACACCTTCACCAGCTGCTCGCCGGGACCGCGCCCGAGCTGTTTATCACGCGCGTGCCGGTCACCCCCTCGGGCTGGCGCGTGACCCCGCGCGACCCTCAAGACAACGCCTACATGGCGCTGGTCAACCGCTGCAACCGCCTCACCCGGCTGATCGAGCTCAACGCGCCCAAGATCATCATCGACAACGAGGAGCGCATGACGCAGCAGGCCTTCGAGCGCGTGTGCTTCGACGTCCGCGACGAGCTGCAGGCGATCCTCGACTGGCGACCGAGCGCGCCCGTGACCCCGCGCTCGGCCACGCTGCTCCAAGCCATCTACCGCGACCCCGACGACGACGAGCTGCGCGAGGCCTACGCCGACGCCCTCGCCGAGCACGACGACCCGCGCGCCGAGTTCATCCGCATGCAGCTCGATCGCGCCGGCTCCCGCCGCTGCCGACGCGCCCCCAAGCCAGAGCGCGACCTCCTGCGCCGGCACCAGCGCGCCTGGCTCGCGCCGCTCGAGCGCGCCGTCGAGCGCGTCGAATTCCGCCGCGGCTTCCCCTACGCCGGGCGGACCGTGCGCGCGCACGCGGAGGGGCGCGTCGGCGATCCAGCCTGGTCGACCTTCGAGGAGCTCGAGACCGACCTCCCCGAGCTCATCGCCCACCCGAACCTCCGCGTGCTCCGAAGGGTCAAGGTCCGCTGGGCCTGCCTCCGCCAGCTGCTCGAGCAAGGCCGCCGGCTCCCGCAGCTCTGCGCCGCCGAGGTCCAGCTGCGCGGCGCGCCGCCCTCGGGCGCCGACGCGGTTGTCCAATCGGACATGTTCCCAGAGCTGCGCGAGCTGACCCTCGCGCAGCGCTCGACCCGCGCCGCGTCGCGCTGGGAGTGGCTCTCCGGCACGCCGATGGCCCGGCGCCTCGACCAGCTCACGCTCACGCTCGGCGACGACCACCTCGAGACGATCTCGCTGCCGCGCTGGAGCGAGTTCTTGGCCCAGCACCCCGGCCTGCGGCTCACGATCAACATCGGCCGCACGATCGAGCTGACGCTGACCCACGAGTCCGGGTACCTCACGGTCCGCGGTCGGACGTCCCGGGCGCTCGCCGAGCGCGTCGCGCTCGGCAACGAAGAGCTCGCCGAGCAGCTCGGTCGAATGCTCGGCGCGCTCGACCCCGACGCGCTGCAGGAGCTGCGCCTGCGCAGCCAGGGTCCCTGGTACAGCGAGCCGCTCGGCCACCTGGTCGCCGAGCTGCAGGCGCGCTTCGGCGACCGCGCCACGCTGCCGCGCTTTCACAGCTGACCGCCTCAGCGCGCTTCAGGCTCGACCGGCGGCGCGCCCTGTATCAGCCACCGATATCGCGGGACGCCGCTGACGATCATCAACCCCCCCGCCACGGACACCGCGACCGCGAGCCAAGGCGGCCACACCCGCCACGCGCCGTAGACCGCGGCCGCGAGCAGCAGCGCCTCGACGCAGATCCGAATTGGGCCCGGGGTCGGGCTCCCCGTGATGTTCTTGTCGCCAGGCGTGTTGAAGAGCCCGGGCAGCAGGAGCAGCACGAGCGCGGTCGGGATCGCGGCCCACCACGCGCCGACGACGTCGACCGCGGCCCACGGAGCGCCGACCCACGCCGCGAGCTCGATGAGGAAGCGAGAGGCGGACGACGCGTAGGTATCGTAGGGGCTCACGCCGGGGCCGCTTCGCTCGCGCGCGCTCACAACGTCTCCTCCGTCCCCGCTCACGGTGACTCGATCGCCCGCTCCATCCGCAGCAGCTGGGCCCGAAAGCCGAGGCGCTCAAACGCCGCGCGCGCGTCCGCGTTGAAGCTCCACACCGTCAGCTCGACTCGCTCGATCCCGCGCCCGCGCGCCCGCTCGATCGCGGCCTCGATCAGCGCCCGCGCGACGCCGCGGCCGCGCGCCGCCGGGAGCACCGCGACCTGGTCGATCTGACACCAACGCCGCGTGGACGTGAACGGGCTCTCCGGGCGCGACTGCTCAAAGCTCAGCACGTAGCCGAGGTCGTCGCCGCCCCGCGAGGCGATCCACGCCGAGGCCTCGGCGCGCGCCAGCGTCGCTTCAAACCACCGCGTCAGCTCATCCTCGCGCGCCGCCTTGAACACGTCGGGCCGCCGCGCGTGGTGCCGCTGATGAACGCCGTGGTTGTTGAGCCGCGCGAGCCGCCCCGCGTCCATCACCGTTGCCGCCGCGATCGAGTAGGTCATGCGCCGCGGTACGAATATCACGCCCCGCCCCGTGCTCGTGGAGCGCTTCCGAACGCCGCAGCGCGACGCGGTGCGGTTTTGAACGCGCGCGCGAGACGACGGCCGTCTCGGCGCGTCAGGTAAGCTTGCCGCGTCCGTGCATGCAGGACATCCAAGTGCGGAGTCCTCGATCCGCGTGAAGCTCGAGAGCTCGCTCGCCGATCGACTCCACGACGGCGGCCAGACGCTCAACCCGATCACCGGCGAATTCTACGATCGCGCGCTCGAGGACGCGTTCCTCGACCACCGCCGCGCCGCGACGACCCGCCAGCTGCGCTTCATCAGCACGATCGGCGTCATCGGCTTCATGCTGATCCTGCCGATCGACTACCTCACCCTCGGCGACTCGCCCGCCTTTAGGATCGACCTCGCCGCGAAGATCATCGGCATCCTCGTGCTCGTCGCCGCCTACGCCAGCTCCTACCGCGGGGTCTCGACGACGCGGCTGATCAACTCGCTGTGGTTCGTCCCCATCGGGCCGCTCATCGCGCTCGAGACCGCGGTCGCGCTGCTGCCTAACAAAGACTTCGGGCTGATGAGCAACACGGCCATCATCATGATGGTCGTCAACTTCCTGTTCATCCCCTACCGCTACGCGGTCGGCCTGATCGGCGGCGTCGCCCTGCTCGTGATCCACGGCGCGGTTGGCTACGCCACGCAGTCCGACGCGCTCGCGGTCACGGAGTCGATGATGCTGCTCGCGCTCGTCTCGCTCGCGAGCGCCTTCGTCGCCCGTCAGCTCGCGTTCGCGCGCCGTCGCGACTTCAGCAAGTCCCTGCTGCTCTCGGCCGAGAAAGAGCAGGTCTCGGAGCTGCTGCACAACGTGCTCCCGGCCAAGATCGTCGAGCGCCTCAACTCCGGCGAGAAGATGATCGCCGACCGCTTCGACGAGGCCTCGGTGCTCTTCGTCGACATCGTCGGCTTCACGCGCCTGTCCGAGCGCGCCACGCCCGAGGACATCGTCCGCTCGCTCAACGCGGTCTTCACCGAGATCGATCACCTCGTGGAGAAGCACGGCGTCGAGAAGATCAAGACGATCGGCGACGCGTACATGGTCGCCGCCGGCATCCCGACCTACACGCCCGACCACGCGCGCAGGCTCGCGATGTTCGCGCTCGACCTGCGCGAGACGACCCGCAACCTCGAGACCGTCGACCTGGGCGCCATCGCCGTGCGCACCGGCCTGCACTGCGGCCCGGTCGTCGCCGGCGTCATCGGCGTGCGCAAATTCGCCTTCGACCTGTGGGGCGACACCGTCAACGTCGCCAGCCGCATGGAGTCCCACGGCGTCCCCGGCCGCATCCAGGTGACCGAGGCGGTCTACGAGATGCTCAAGGACGAGTTCGACTTCGAAGAGCGCGGCGTGATCGCGGTCAAGGGCAAGGGCGAGATGAAGGCGTACTTCCTCCTCGGCCCGCGAGCCGGCTGAGCGCGGCGCCCCCACGCGCGTTCTCGGACATGTCTATAAAGACCGATAGGCTACTATCGTCGACTGCACCCTACACCGAGCCTCGGTGAAACGCGCGGGCACATGCGAACGCTCATCCATCCGCTCCGCCGGCTGTTCGGACTCGACGCCGCCGCCTCGACGCCGGAGGAGTGGCGGGAGGGGGTCGCGCTCGCGTGCCGCTGCGCGCTGCTGTGCTCGACGGCCGCCACCGTCATCGGGACCGCGCTCTGGCTCAGCGGACAGGCGCTGCTGAGCGCGGTCGTCTACAGCTTCATCGCCGGGCTGCTCGTGACGCCGAGGCTGGCGGCGCGGGGGCGCTACCGCGCGGCGGCCGCCTGGATCGTGCTCTGGCTCAACCTCGCGGTCGTGAGCCTCAACGCGCTGGTCGGGCCGGGCGTCTTCGAGTTCGGGCACGTCGTGCTCATCGGGCTGCCCTTCATGGTCTTCGAGCGCGGCGGCTCGCGTCGCGCGTTCGCCTTCGCGGCGCTCGGCATCGCGGCGCTGGTGCTCACGACCTTCGCGCTCGAGCCGCTCTCGCCGTGGTCCCACGCGCCGCCCGCACAGCTCGCGCCAGACGTCGCGCACGGCGTCCGCGACCTCCTGCGCGTCGTCGTCGTGACGGTGATGACGCTGATGATCGGGCACTTCTACGTGACGCGCGGGCGCGCGGTCGCGCAGCTGACGACGGCGCTGAACGCCGCGAACGCGGCCAACGAGGCCAAGAGCCAGTTCCTCGCCAACACCAGCCACGAGATCCGCACGCCGATGAACGGCGTGATCGGCATGCTCGAGCTCCTCCAGGGCAGCGAGCTCGGCGAGAGCGAGCGCGAGTACGTCAAGACCGCGCACGACTCCGCGAACGCGCTGCTGACGATCATCAACGACATCCTCGACCTCGCGCGCGTGGAGTCTGGCGAGCTCGTGTTCGAACCGCTCCCCTTCGACCTGCTCGCGGCCGTCGAGGACACCGTCGATCAGGTCGCGCTGCGGACCGAGACGAAGCAGCTCGAGCTCCTCGTCCGCTACGATCCCGCGACGCCGCGACACTTGATCGGGGACGCGGGCCGCATCCGCCAGATGCTGCTCAACCTGCTCGGGAACGCGATCAAGTTCACCGAGCGCGGGCACGTGCTCGTCGCCGTCACGTGCCCGCGCGCCGACGAGCAGTCCGCGCGCGTCCGCTTCGCCGTCGAGGACACCGGCATCGGGATCCCGGCGAGCAAGCTGCGCGACGTGTTCGGCAAATTCACCCAGGCCGACGCGTCGACGACGAGGAAGTACGGCGGCACCGGGCTCGGCCTCGCCATCACGCGGGAGCTCGCCACGCGCATGGGCGGCGAGGTCGGGGTCGAGAGCGACGTCGGGGTCGGCTCCCGGTTCTGGATCGAGCTCGAGCTCCCGCGCAACCCGTCGCCGCCCGCCGAGGCGTGCTCGCCACAAACGCTGCAGGGCCTGCGCGTGCTCGTCGTCGACGACCACCCGATCAACAGACAGATCCTCACGGAGCACGCCGCGAGCTGGGGGATGCGCTGCGAGAGCGCGGAGTCCGGGCCCGACGCGCTCGCGCTGCTCGCGGCCGCGCGCGCGCGCGGGGAGCTCCACCAGATCGCGCTGGTGGACTACATGATGCCGGAGCTCGACGGCATCGCGCTCGCGCGACAGATCCGCGCCGCCTACGGCGACGAGAGCCCGATGCTGATCATGTTGACCTCGGTCTCGCGCCGCGGCGACACGACCGCGCTCACCAACGCCGGCGTGGCCGGCTACCTGATCAAGCCGATCCACCGCGCGGACCTGCTGCGCCTGCTCGTGACCGGCTGGGAGGCGCGACAGCGCGGCGCGACGCTCCCGCTGCTCACCCGCTACACCACCCGCGACGGGGAGGCCGCGCCGGTCGCCGGGGAGACGCCCGCGCCGCGAGCGAAGGCCAACGGCACCGCGAGCGCGGCCGACGAGCGCGTCCGCCCGCGCGTGCTGATCGTCGAGGACAGCTTGGTGAATCAGAAGGTCGCGCTCGGGCTGCTGCGCCGGCTGGGCTGTGACCCGTCCGCCGCGTCGAGCGGCGCCGAGGCGCTCACGATCCTCTCGCGCGAGCGCTTCCAGGTCATCTTCATGGACGTCCAGATGCCCGAGATGGACGGCTTCGAAACGACCGCCGCGGTCCGCGAGCGCGAGCGCCGAGACGGCTCGTACACGCCGATCGTCGCGATGACCGCGCGCGCGATGGAGGGGGACCGCGACGAGTGCCTCGCCGCCGGGATGGACAGCTACGTCAGCAAGCCGATTCGTGTCGACGCACTCGCGGCCGCGCTCCACCGCTACGCCCCCGCGGCGTCGGGCGCGAGCGACGGGCGAGCGTCCGGCGCCGCGGGCTGACGACGAGCTCGCGCCGCGTCGTCGCGCGACCGATATCGCGCGCGCGCTCGCGCTGCACACGGTTGGTTGTACACGCGCGCCGGTATATGCAAGTTTCTGAGTGTGTCTCATCAGCAATGTCATCGTCACGATCGTCATCGTCTGAGGTCACGACGCACGCGCTCGCGCCCGCTTCGCTTCACCGCCTCGCTCCTCGCGCTCGCGGCCTGCGGGGCGCCGAACGAGGGCCGACTGACCGCCGGGCTTTCTGGCGGCGCGTCATCGGCGACCCACACGACCGACGCAGGGTCCGACGAGACGAGCGAATCGACGGATGACGCCTCGAGCGCGGGCCCGTCGACCGGCGCGAGCACCACGAGCGACACGAGCACCGCGGGCGGCGAGACCAGCGGCGAGACCAGCGGCGAGACCAGCGGCGAGACAAGCGACGCGACCGATGACACGAGCGGCGAGACGACCGGCTCGCCGCAGCTGGACTGCTGGGAGAAGGATCCGAACGTCTGGATGATCACCGAGATCAACAGCCCTGGCCTCGGCGAGAACCCGCGCGAGCCAGGGATGTCGAGCGATGGGCTCACGCTCTGGTACTCGGCGGACACGCCCAACGGCAACCGCCCGTTCATGGCGACTCGAGACACGTTGATGGACTCCTTTGAAGCCGGCTCACAGATCGCGAGCTGGCCGGGGCTCGAGCTCTCCTTCGACAAACCTCGAGCGATCGGCGAGCACGAGCTCGTGCTCGCCAGCGACGGTGACCTGTGGACCACGGTGCGCGTGGGCAACTCGTGGTCCGAGCCGACGGTCCTGGACATCAGCGTCCCCTGGGCCGATCCCGACGCGCCGTCGTGGGACCCCGACAACGTGGTGACCAACGAGTCGCTGGGCTCGGTCACCGAGGACGGCGCGCTGCTCGTGTTCACACGCCAAAGCGGCCCGACGAACGTCACGCTCGACGGACCCATCAACCGCATCTTGACCGCGACGCGGCCGCCCTTCTCGGCCCCGGGCACCGCGTTCGGGGCGCTCGACGAGCCGACGCTGCCGGCCGAGCTCACCGAGTATCCATACCCGCTGTACTGCCCGACGGTCTCTCCCGACGGCCTGCACATGCTGTTCGCGTCGACCTTCCCCTTCCCCGTGCCGGACGATCCGGACGCGTGGATCGACAAGCTCGTGATCCAGTACGTCCAGCGCGCCTCGCCCGACGCCGACTGGGACGACGGGGTTCAGACGCTCTCGAGTCTCTCCGTCGAGAGCTGGCAAGCCTGCCCGGCCGCGATCACGCACGACGGCTGCCAGCTCGTGTTTACGCGCAACCTGATGGCCGACGTGCTCCCCGACGAAGAGGATCGCTACCGCATCTACCTCGCGACGCGCTGACGCGCGCGACCGTCCGCGCGCCGGACGGCGAGGCGCCGTGACCGTTGACGTCCTCCCCGCGCTGGTCTGTGATGCGCCCATGACCTCGCCGCCGGCAGCCCGGGAGCTCGTCGACCCCCACATCCACCTCTGGGACCTCCACAAAAACCCCTACCGGCAGCGCCCGCTCGTGCGCCTGCTCGGCTGGAGCCGGCGCGCGCTCGACCTCGTCGCCCGCCTCGCGTTCCCCAAGGACCTCCTCGAGTTCTTCGGCGAGCGCAACCACGCGCTCGAGGACTACCTCCTCCCCGAGTACTGGGCCGACGCGCGCCCGACCGGCGTCACCCGCTACGTGCACATCCAAGCTGGCTGGAAGGACAAGCGGCCGATGGACCCGGTCGGCGAGACCCGCTGGCTCGAGGGCCTGCGTCAGTCGGCGGGCCCGCTCGGCCCCGCCGGCATCGTCGCCTACGCCGACCTCCGCCTCGGCGCCGCCGTCGACGAGGTCCTCAAGGCCCACATCGCGGCGAGCCCGGCCGTCCGCGGCGTCCGCTACATGCTGACCTGGCACCCGCACCGGCTCGTCCACAGCTTCGCGCCCGCGCCCGCGCTGACGAAGGACCCGACGTGGCGCGCGGGCTTCGAAGCGCTGATCCGTAACAACCTGTCCTTTGACGCGTGGGTCTACCACCATCAGCTGCCCGAGCTCGCGGCGCTGGCCCGTGACTTCCCACAGGCGCGCATCGTGCTCTGCCACGTCGGCACGCCGGTCGGCCTGGGCGGCCCCTTCCACGGTCTCGGCGAGGACCCGTCCGCGCGCGCGCAGATCCGCGACGAGTGGCTGCGCGGCCTCACCGAGCTCGCCGAGCGCCCCAACGTCTACTGCAAGCTCTCCGGCCTGACGATGCCGGTGGTCGGCTTCGGCTACCACCAGCGTGAGCGCAAGCCCGACGCGGACGAGCTGACGCCCGCGCTCTCGCCCCTGCTCCGCGCCGCGATCGAGCGCTTCGGCGTCGAGCGCTGCATGTTCGCGTCGAACTTCCCGGTCGATAAGGTCTCCCTCGAGCTCGACACGCTGTGGACCGTCCACCACCGCGTGATGGACGAGCTCGGGCTCGACGCGGCCGCGCGCGCCAGGCTCCTGCGCGACACCGCGGTCGAGTGCTACCGGCTCGACGCCCCCGCGTAGCGACCACGCTCAAAAGGATTCGCTACCTCGTTCGACGACGCCGACGGGACGCGGGGACGTGACCTGCGAGCGCGACGACCACAGCACCCTCACTCGCCGAGGTACCCAGCGCCCCGGGCCGCGTGCTAAGTAGGCCCGCGATGAAGCTATCCAGACTCCTCGGTGTTGCACTGCTCCTCTCCGCCTGCGCGGGCCAGACCAAGCAAGAGAGCGAGCACGCCAAGGCCGAGGCCGAGGCCGCCGCCGCCGCCGCCGAGGCCGGCCCGCCGCTCCCAATGGATCCCGACGTGCGCACCGGGGTCCTCGACAACGGGCTCACGTACTACATCCGCAAGAACGCCAAGCCCGAGAAGCGCGCGTCGCTGTGGCTCGCCGTCAACGCCGGCTCCGTGCTCGAGGACGACGACCAAAAGGGCCTCGCGCACTTCGTCGAGCACATGGCCTTCAACGGCACGGCCCGCTTCGAGAAGAACACGCTGATCGACTTCATCGAGAAGGCCGGCATGGACTTCGGCGCCGACCTCAACGCCTTCACCTCCTTCGACGAGACCGTCTACATGCTCACGGTCCCCACCGACGACGCGGAGGCGATGAAGACCGGCATGGACATCATCGAGGACTGGTCGGGCGCGCTGACCTTTGATCCTGTCGAGGTCGACAAAGAGCGCGGCGTCGTGACCGAGGAGTGGCGCCTGGGTCGAGGCGCCAGCCAGCGCGCCTTCGACAAGCAGTGGCCGATCTATCTCAAGGGCTCGAAGTACGCCGATCGCAAGCCGATCGGCGAGAAAGAGATCCTGCAGAACGCCCCGGTCGAGGCGCTCACCCGCTTCTACAAAGACTGGTACCGCCCCGACCTGATGGCGGTGATCGTCGTCGGCGACGTCGACCCCGCCGCGATGGAGCAGGACATCCGCGCGCGCTTCTCGGACCTCACGATGCCCGAGAACCCGCGCCCGCGCGAGAACGTCCCCGTCCCGCTGCTGCAGGAGCGCCGCGCGGCGGTCGTCACCGACCCCGAGACCAGCATGCCCCAGGTGACGCTGTCGATTAAGGGGCCCTACACGCCCGTGCGGACCGAGAAAGACGCCCGGGCCGACATGGTCGAGCGCCTGTTCCACGGCATGCTGCGCGCGCGCCTCGACGAGATTCGGCTCAAGCCCGACGCGCCCTTCGCCTTCGCCTTCAGCGGCACGAGCGACATGGGCCGCGCCGTCGACACCTTCCAGCTCATCGGCTTCGTCAAGCCGAACATGATCAAGGAGACCGTCAACACCTTCGCGACGGAGGTCGAGCGAGTCCGCCGGCACGGCTTCTTGGCCAGCGAGCTCGAGCGCCAAAAAGCCGAGTCGCTCCGCGACTTCGCGCGCGCCGTCAAGGAGAAGGACAAGGCAGAGTCGCGCGGCTTCGCCTTCGAGCTCGCCTTCCACTTCCTCGAGGGCGAGGCGATGCCCGGCCGCGACGCCGAGCTCGCGCTCGCCGAGAAGTTCATCCCCGGGATCACGCTCGACGAGGTCAACGCGCTCGCCGAGCGGTGGACCAGCCGCAAAGACCAGGTCGTCATGGCGAGCCTGCCCGCGCGCGACAAGGCGCCCTCCGAGGACGAGCTGCTCGCGGCGCTCGACGCGGCCCGCAGCGCCGACGTCCAGCCCTACACCGAGGCCGCGATGGCGGAGTCGTTGATGGCGCAGGCGCCCACGGCCGGCGCCGTCGAGAAAGAGGAGCGCGTCGAGGCGATCGACGTGACGGTCTGGACGCTGTCGAACGGCGCGCGCGTCATCGCCAAGCCGACGGACTTTAAAAACGACGAGATCCGCATGCAGGCCTTCAGCCCCGGCGGCCACTCGCTCGCGCCCAAGGACCTGTACCGCTCGGCGGCGAGCGCCGGCGGCGTGGTCGCGGAGGCCGGGCTCGGCGAGTTCGACAGGCCGACCATCCAGAAGATGATGGCCGGCAAGGTCGCGAGCGTGCGCCCGTGGATCGGCGAGCTCGAGGAGGGCATGTGGGGCAACGCCTCGCCGGAGGACGCCGAGATCATGATGCAGATGATCCACCTCGCCTTCACCGCGCCGCGCAAGGACCCGACCGCCTTCAACGCGTGGAAGGGCACCCAGGCGACCTTCGTCAAGAACCGCGACCTCAACCCCCAGCGCGTGTTCTTCGACAAGCTCAACGTCTTCTACAACAGCGACCACCCGCGGCGGCAGCCGATGACGGTCGACCTGCTCGAGCAGGTCAAGCTCGACGCCGCCTACGACTTCTACAAGGATCGCTTCGCCGACGCCGGCGACTTCACCTTCGTGTTCGTCGGCAACCTCGATCTGCCCAAGCTCAAGGAGCTGAGCGCGACCTACCTCGCCAGCCTGCCCACCAGCGGGCGCAAAGAGAAGTGGAAGAACGTCAACGTCAAGCACCCGAAGGGCAAGAAGCAGCTGAAGGTGACCAAGGGGCAAGACCCCAAGAGCTTCGTGATGATTCGCTTCCACGGCCCCGCCAAGTGGAGCCCCGAGGCCGAGGACGACCTCGAGATGCTCTCGGAGGTGCTCGACATCCGCCTGCGCGAGGTCCTGCGCGAGGAGATGGGCGGGGTCTACGGCGCCTTCAGCTTCGGCGACATCTCGCGTCGCCCCAAGCAGGAGTACGAGTACACCATCGGCTTCGGCTGCGGCCCGGAGAACGTCGACAAGCTCAAGCAGGCGGTCTTCGACATCATCGCTGCGGTCAAGAAAGAGGGCGTCGGCGACGACTACCTCGAGAAGGTCCGGCAGCAGCGCAAGCGCTCGCTCGAGACCGACCTCAAGGAGAACCGCTTCTGGACGCGCCAGCTGGTCAAGCACTACACCTACGGCACCGACCCCAGCGAGATCGTCGAGGACGCGAACAAGAGGGTCGAGCGCGTCTCGAGCAAGACGGTGCAGAGCGCCGCCAAGAAGTACCTCGGCCGCAACTACGTCGACGCGGTGCTGATGCCCGACGCGGCCGCAGCCGGCGGCGACGCAAAGGCTGAGGCCGCCCCCGCCAAGAAGGCCGCCCCCGCCAAGTAGGCTAGGCTGGTTGAGCCCGCGGTCGCGCCGGGCGGGCGGCGAACGTTGTAGCTGCACCGTCGCGGCGATACGCGCTTGGGTCGACGCGTGGTGATACAATCACCCCGTGTCGACTCTAGCCCGTGTATCCCCTTGGAGTCTGCTGCTCGGAGCGCTGCTCCTCTCCTCCTGCTTCAATGACGACGCGGGCGGGACCACGAACGGCGACACGAGCGGCGGCGACACGAGCGCCGTGAGCACGAGCGCCAGCGCGGGGCAGACGAGCGCGGACGGGAGCTCGGGGTCGATCTCCAGCTCCGGTGCGAGCACCGGGGAGGACACCACGACGACGCAGGACGCGAGCACCAGCGGCGCGCCCGGCTCGAGCACCACCGCTCCCGACACGACCACCACGGGGGCCCAGCCCCCGCTCGGCTGCGGGAACCCGGCGCCTGCCCCTGGCTGGTACGCCGGCGAGACCGTCGAGGTCGACGGCGAGACCCGCGAGTACGCGCTCTTCGTCCCCACCGGCTACGACGAGGACGCCCCCACCTCGCTCGTCCTCAACTTCCACGGGCTGCTCGGCAACCCGCTGCAGCAGGCCGACTTCTCGCAATTCAACGACACCGCCGAGGCCCGCGGCCTGCTCGTCGCGTACCCGGCGGGCGTCGGGAATTCCTTCAACGCCGGCGCCTGCTGCGGGACCGCGCACAGCGAGGGCGTCAACGACATCCTGTTCGCGCGCGAGCTCGTCGATCAGCTCCTCGGCGAGCTCTGCATCGACCCGCGGCGCGTCTACGTCACCGGGATGTCGAACGGCGGGCACATGGCGCACACGCTCGCCTGTCGCGCGGCCGACGTGTTCGCGGCCGCGGCCTCCGTGACCGGCGTGCTCGGGCTCGCGCCCAGCGACTGCCAGCCCTCGCGGCCGATCTCGATGATGGACTTTCACGGCACGGGGGACCTCATCGTCCAGTACAACGGCGCCGGCCCCGGCTACCCGCCCGTCAAGCCGATGATGGAGGGCTGGGCCGAACGCGACGGCTGCGACGGCGCCAGCGAGATCACCTTCAGCGAGGGCGACATGGTCTGTGAGACATGGCCGAACTGCGCGGACGGCGTCGAGGTCACGCTGTGCACGGTCGACGGCGGCGGCCACTGCTGGCCCGGCAACGACTCGTGCCTGTTCGGCGAGAGCTCGACGGCGCTGCACGCCTCCGAGGCGATCGCGGACATGTTCGCGCAGCAGCTGCTGCCCGAGTGACGCGGCCTACGGGCCCGCGGTGCCGGTGTCCGTCTCGCCCGAGTCCGTCTCGCCCGAGTCCGTCTCGCCCGAGTCCGTCTCGCCCGAGTCCGTCTCGCCCGAGTCCGTGCCGGCCTCGCACATCAACGGGCTACAATTCACCGTGAATTTAGCCTTGACGGTGCCCTCTACGAGCGCGAAGCCGTCCTCGCAGAACATCGCCGTCCAGCAGTCGTAGTCGTCGATATCGCAGCCCGAGGGAGTCTCGCACTTCGCCGATGTAGCGACCTCATCGCACCCGGAGTGCACCACGCACACCTTGCTCCCATCACAATCCCAGTAGAAGCCGTTGCAAAAGTGGAAATCATCGCCGTGCTGTCCCGAGTCAGGATCTGACGACGCGCTCGCGTTGCTGTCGGTCTCGGATACGCTGTCGCCGCAGGCGACGAGCGCGAGCCCGAAGGTGATCCCAGCGCACACTAAAAAAAATCGCTTCATGATTCGTTGTCCCTTCCAGCTCTCCGCGCGCTACTGACAGGCGAGGTACACGTCGACGACCTCGCCCACGCGCGCGTCCCCGGCCGCGCCCGCGAAGCGGAAGCGCGAGCGCTCGACCTCACAATTGCCGCGCGCGTCGCAGCGCGGATCCGCCGAGTAGCTCAGCTCGATGGCCTCGATCCCGCGGCTCGCAAGCGGCTCGAGCTCGAGCATCGACGAGCGCCGGTCGCCGTTGAAGTCGCTCCACAGCACCAGCTCCGAGAAGGCTGGATCCGCCGCCGTGATCTCGCCGTCGCCGTTGTGGTCGAGCTCGCGCAGCGCCATGAAGCCGTGCTGCGCCTTCGAGCCGCTCGCCATCACCGTGCCCGAGCCGAACAGCTCGTCGCCGGCGTCGATCGAGCCGTTGCCGTCGCGGTCGAGCGCCAGCCAGGGCGTGTCCGCCTCGGGCCAGTCCGTCGCCAAGCAGCTCTCGCCTCCGCTGATGTCAAACGCCGCCGCGCCGCCGCTGGAGTAGCGCACCGGTCGGCCGTCGAAGGAGAGCACCAGCGGCGTGTTGCACTCGCACTCCGGCATCTCTGGGACGCCGCCGTAGACGTTGCACGAGACGTTGCCGTCCGAGCACGCCCACTCCAGATCCTCGGGGTAGTCGCAGAACTTCGTGTCGCCCGGCGTGCACTCGACGCTGTCGAGGCAGGGGCCCCACTCCAAGCCGCCGTTGATGTACGAGCAGAACTGCAGGCCCTCGTCCTCGGCGCCGCACGCTCGGGTCTCCTGGTTCTCGCCGCAGGCTTCGCCCATCAGGTCGTTGCGATCCTCGGCGTCCTCCTCGGCGTCCTCCTCGGCGTCCTCGTCCTCCGCCCCGTTCGCGAGCTCCCCGTCGAGCAGCTCCTCGTCGTCGTAGTCTCCGTCGTCGTCACGCTCGGGTCCGCAGGCGAGCGCGGTCGAGCAGGCGAGCGCGCAGGCGACGATGGAGAGGACAGGACGACCGATAAGAGCAAAACGACGCATGCCGAAGCGTTTTGCAACTTCCGCCGCGCCGGCGCCGAATCCAAATTTTCCCAACAATATCCAGGCCGCGCGCGGGTCCGCGCCGCTCTCGGAGGCGACGAGACGTCGCCCGCCCGACATCGGCTCCAGGGGATATGACAGCGACGTCGTGCGCTTCCCGACGATTCAATCCGGACGCGCCGCCGCTGGCGAGACCGCGCGCGGACGTCCGCGCGCGCGGAGTCCACCTGCCTTTAAAGGCATCTCTCTCATCTCGCGATCGTGCCAGTCAACAATCTGCCAGTGGGCGGCTGGGGCCGCAGCCCCAGCCTCACAGGTCGAGGGCTAGAGGTTCGCCTTGGCGAACTCGAGGCCCTTGGCGATGTTCGCCTTGAGCGCCGGCATCACCTCGTCGTTGAGCTTCGCGCGCTCGAAGGCGGACAGCTCGCCCATCCCGAGGTTCTCCTCGAGGCCGTTGGGGCCGAGGCGCACCGGGGTCGCGAAGAACGCCGCGTCGGTCACGGAGGACTCGACGTAGGCGCACTCGACCACGTCGCTCGCGCCGCCCTTCGCCTTGAGCAGCGAGATGCCGAAGCGCGCTGCAGAGAAGGCCGTCGACAGGGTCGCCGAGCCCGCGCCGGCCTTGGCCTGGACGACCTCGGTGCCGGCGGTCTGGATCCGCGTCGTCAGCTGCTCGACCTCCTCGTCGGTGAACGAGGTCTCGGGGGTGACCTGCGAGAGCAGCGGCAGGATCGTGACGCCGCTGTGTCCGCCGATCACGGGCACGTTGACCGTGGTCACGTCGAGGCCCTTGCGCTCGGCGACGAAGGTGTTCGCGCGCACGATGTCGAGCGTGGAGACGCCGAACAGCCGACGGGGGTCGTAGACGCCGGCCTTCTTGAGCACCTCGGCGGCGATCGGCACGACCGAGTTAACCGGGTTGGTGATGATCGCCAACAGCGCCTCGGGACAGGCGGAGGCGACCGCGCTCGCTAGGCTGACCGTGATCTTGGCGTTGACGTTGAACAGGTCGTCGCGCGTCATCCCGGGCTTGCGCGGCATCCCGGCGGGGATGATGACCAGCGAGCAGCCCTTGAGGCTGTCCTCGAGCTGCTCCGGGCCGACGTGGCCCGTCACCGTCGCGGCGGTCTCGATGTGGCTGAGGTCCTTGGCGACGCCCGGCGTGTGCGGGGCGAGGTCGTAGCAAGCGAGCGCGCTGACGAGCGGTGAGTTTTTCAGGAGAAGGGAGAGGGGCTGGCCGATGCCGCCAGCCGCTCCGAGAACAGCGACCTTCATGAGGGTTTCCTTTCAGGTGAAACGAAGCCGGCGACGGCTACGTTCAGCGTCGATGCGCGCGTCCGCCAAGAGTGGCTCGGTGGTTGGGTTGCGAGCGTGGCTGAAGTCCGCGCATCGCGGGTGAGACTACCCGAGCGCCACCGCAGCATGAAGCCTCGGGCGGCGCAAACTTCGAGCAGCCCCGGAGGACGCGTGAGCGCCCGACACCGCGTCCTACGTCGAAGGTCACGTGAGGAGACGACGCGCCGGGCGGGGGCGCCCCCGACAATTCACACGCGGGCGATTCGCGCGCGGAGGATCCCGAATCCGCGATCCCCGCGACCTCTCGGGGTTATTCGCTATCTGAATGTTCGGACAGAAACGCCTCGACCGCGGCGAGCCGCTCACCCGCGTCGCTGACCCCGCGCAGCGCGTCCCGGGCCTCCCGGGCGAGCTCGAGGGAGCGCGCGCGGTCCCGACCCTGACGCGCGGGCGCTGACCAGAGCGCGCGCGCGAGGGTCAAGCGACCCGCGCCGAGGTACTCCGGCGGAGCCTCGCTCGTCGCGAGGATTCGCAGCGCGCGCGCGGCGGGCTCGAGCGCCGCCGCCGGCTCTCCGCGGCTGAGCGCGACCTCGGCGATCCCCACGAGGCACGCGGCGACTTCATGGTGCTCGGGGCCGAACGCGCGCTCGTAGATCGCCGCCGCCCGCTCAAAGCCCTGGCGCGCCGCGTCGAGCGCTCCCCTCGCGTGGCGCACTTTGGCCAGGCTCATGAGCGTCGACGCGGTCAAGTGACTGTCTGGCCCTAAGAGCTGCTCGCGCATCTCCAGCGCGCGCTCGTACAGCGCCTGCGCCTCGGCGAGCTCACCGGCGGCCTCGAGCGCCCCCGCGAGGTTGTGATACGACATCGCCACGGCCGGGTGCTCCTCGCCGTGCGCCTTCTTCTTGATCGCGAGCGAGCGTCGGCTCATGACCTCGGCCTTCGCGTGCTCACCCTCCCCCAGATACACGATCGCGAGGTTGCCGAGGACGCTCCCGACCGCCGGGTGCTCCGGACCCAGCGCGCGCTCGCGGATCGCGAGCGCGCGCTCGAGCTGCGCCTTCGCCTCGCCGCGCGCGCCGAGTTTCTCGTGCACGCCCGCGAGGTTGTTCAGCGTCTTGGCGACCTCGGGGTGGTCCTCGCCGAGCACCCGCTCTTGGGCCGCGAGCGCGCGCTCGTACAGCGCGCGAGAATCGTCGTAGGCGCCGTAGGAGTAGCGGACGTTGGCGAGGTTGACGAGCGTGATGGTGACGTGCGGGTGCGTCGGGTCGAGCGCCTCCTCGCGGATCGACAACGCGGTCTCGAACATCTCGGTGGCCGCCGCGCTCTCCCCCCGCGCCATGAGGATGATCCCGCGCGCGTTGAGCACGGCCGCGCGCCGCAGGCCCCGCGCCCCCTCGCCCAGCACCGAGAGCGTGACGTCGGCCTGCCGCGCCCACCGCAGCCCCTCGTCGTGTCGGCCCTGGCGATAGCCGACGACCCCGATGAGCCCGAGGGCCGCGCGCGCCGCCTGCTCGAGCGCGCCCGCCTCGGAGGCGATGAAGTACGCGTCCTCGAACGCGCCCTCGGACTCCCCGTACTCGCCGAGCGCCACGAGGATCGACGCCTTGAGCTCGATCGCCTCGGCGCGCAGC
Source organism: Polyangia bacterium (assembly GCA_030430565.1). GTDB lineage: Bacteria > Myxococcota_A > Polyangia > Nannocystales > Nannocystaceae > JACKDW01. Next base: position 53,931 of record JAUIKS010000016.1, on the reverse strand, counting down.
GGCGCCGACTCGAGGCGCGCGGCCTCGGCGATCGCCTCCTCGGCCAGCTCGAGGCCGCGCTCGACGTGCCCGGCGTTGCGCTGGGCCATCGCTGCGGAGCGCACCCGCCAAAACGCCCGCACGGCCTCACGATCGCGCGGCAGCGGCGGCGTCGTCGCGAGGCGGAGGCGATCACGACAGCGGGCGACCTGCGGCAGGCTGGCGGCCGCGTCGACCGCTCGCTCGGCCGCCTTCGCGTCCGCGCGCGAGAGCTCGGCGACGAGCGCCTCGAGCTCCTCGCGCCGCGCGTCGAGGCAGTCCCGCGAGCGCTCGAGCGCGACCTCGTCCCACTCCTCTCGGACATGCTCGTCAAGACATGTCTCGACGCTCGCGTCGCGCCACGCGGCCGCGTGGGCGGCGAAGTAGGGCGTCACGCTGTCGGCCACGGCCTCGGCGTAGGGCATCTCGGTCGCTAGCAGGCCGGCGCGCAGCCTGACCTCGGCGTCCGCGTTCCAGAGCTCCTCGACGCTCGCGCCCCGCGCCTGACACGACGCGATCAGGCGCTCGCGCTGCGCGTGGCGAAGGCCAACGCCCGCCGCGCACGCGAGCCCGACCCCGAGCCCGACCCCGAGCAGCCAGCGTCTGCGCGTCGGGTTCGCCTGCAAGGCCGCGAGCAGCGCCTCGACGCTGGGGTAGCGGCGCTCTCGCTGCACGGCGAGCCCGCGCTCGACGACGCGCCGCAGCCAACGCGGGACGCGAGCGCCGGACGGCGCCCGCGGCGAGCCGGACGCGACCGCGTTCGCCAATTCCATCAGACTCCCCCCGGTGAAGGCCGGCCTCCCATACAGCGCCTCCCACAGCGTCGCGCACAGCGAGTATTGATCGCTCCGCTCGTCGGCGGCCTGCCCCGCGAACTGCTCCGGCGCCATGTAGGCCGGCGTCCCCATCAACGCGCCGGCCGCCGTCAGCTCGAGCGAGAGCGCGCCCTGCCACGAGGGCGAGCGCGGGCCGCGATCGGGCGCGGGCTCGTCGGCGCCCGCGCGCGCGAGCCCGAAGTCCATCACGCGAACGCGCCCGTCCTCGCCGACCATAATGTTATCGGGCTTGAGATCGCGGTGCAGGAGGCCGGCGCGGTGCGCCGCCGCGACGCCGCGCGTCGCTTGAATCATGACCTCAAGGACATCTCGCCACGATCGCCGCGCCGCCTCGCGCCACCCCCCCAGGGTCGCGCCCGCGACGAACTCCATCGAGAGCCAGACCTGTCCCTCGTGGGTGCCGACGTCGTGCACCGTCACCACGTTCGGGTGACTCAGCTTCGCCAGCGCCTGCGCCTCCCGGTAGAGCCGCGTCCGCGCCGCCTGGCTGCCGCGCCGCGCCGCGCCGATGAACTTGAGCGCCACCTTGCGATCGAGCTCTGGATCATAGGCGCTGTACACGACCCCCATCCCGCCCGCGCCGAGCGTGCGCAGGACCATGAGCCGCCCGATCGTCGTCCCGCGCGGCACCTCGTCGAGCGTCCTCGACCCGCCGCGCGCGACCGGCTCATCCGCCTCGGTGTCCGCGGACTCCAAGGCCGCGCGCGTCGGCTCCGTCGCCTCGACGACGCGCGCCTCGGCGACGCGCGTCTCGGCGAGCTCGGGCGCGGGCTCGGGCGACGCGACGCGCCCGATGTCCCCCAGAGCCGCACCCTCGCTGCTGGCCGCCTCGCTTCGCACGCGCGCGTAGTTTCCCATACACGCGTCGCCGACGAAAACCAGCGCGCAGCTACGCCCGCGAGAGCGCCGAGACGACCGCGTCCGCGTCACACTCGTAAAGATCCGCGCCGCTGAGCAGGTTGAACTCGACGAGGAACAGCCGTCCGTCCTCGAGCCGACAGACGTCCGCGACCACGCTCTCCTCGGGGCTCACCGCCGCGGCTCGCTCGGCCAGCGCGTAGGCGTCCGCTGGCGGCGTCACGGCTCGCCCCGCGCGACCGTCCGCCGCGTAGCCGCAGGCCGTGACGACCCGACGTCCGACGATCACGAAGCGCCACTCCGCAGCGACCGGGCGCGCCGGCGCGATAACGACCGGCAGCTCGAGATCGTCGTAGTAAAAGCCGTGGTCGAGGGCCGCTGGGCCGAGCTGCCCGCGCGCCATCACGCGCCCCGCGAAGGGCTTCATCGCGGAGTCCGGGCGCACGAACACGCGCGCCCACGGGAGCTCGAGCCGCGCGACCTCGCCTACGGTCGAGAACACCGACTCGCGATTGAGCGCGAGCGCCCCGACGAGCGGCAACCAGTGACGCACGCGCAGCCGCTCGGGATCCCCGATGACCCCCGGCATCCCGGCGCACGCCGTGAGCGACCCGAGGAACACGCACGGGCCGCTCGGCGGCGTCGGGCGTGCCTCGCCGGTCGACCACCGCAGCACCCGACAGCCGTGCACACGCGCCGCCTCGGCGACTCGCTCGGCGGCCGCGTTGAGCTCCGTCTCGACGATCCAGGTCGGCAGCATCGATCGACTCCTAGGATACAAGCTCGCGGCCCGAGGGTACACGCGACCCGACCGAGCGCGGCCGCGCGCGCCTGCCCTCCCCGCTGCAGCGCGGACGAGGCGAGCTCGCTTGACGACGGCCGCGCCGCTCCCCACGATCGAGGGCTCGTGTCAGCGGGCGCGCCACCAGCCGAGCACCCCGACCCGTGGTTTCGACGTAGCGGCGCGCTCGCGGGGACGCTGGGCGGCGCCGCCTTCATCGCCGCGCTCGCGCTCGCGCTCAGGTCGTTCGCGCTGCTGTGGCTCGCGCTCAACGTCGGCCTCGGCCTAGCGACGTTCATCGTCCGCGCGCGCCGGACCCTCTTCCTCGCGAGCGCGCGAAATCCTCCACCGCTCGCGCCGCCGCGACGATGGGTCCACCTCGCCGTGTTCCTGCTGTTCGCGGCGCTCGCGGTTCTCGCCGCCGCCCCCTCGCCCCGCCCCGACTACAAGCCGTTTCGCACCCACTCGATCGCGGGGGATATCGTCGGCAACATCGGCTGCGCGATCGGACAGGCCGCAGCCCACAAGGTCGCGCAGCAGCTCAAGGTCGCGGTGGCGATCGGCTTCCTCCTTATCGTCGTCGCGCCGCCGCTGCTCGCCCACGACCTCGGCCGCGCGCGCGGCTTTCGAGCGGGCATGCTCGCCGCCGGTCGGAGCCCGCTCGGCGACCCGACGGCTCGTCGCTGAAGCGCGCCGCCGCCGCTAGACCGCCGTCACGATCCGCCCGCCATCGCGGGCCGCCTGCACCCGCGGATACGCGAGGATCGCCAGCCGTGCTAGACGCGAGCGATGGCCGAACTCAAGACGAAGAAGAACCGTCAGAGCGTCACCGCCTTCCTCAACGGGATCGAAGACGACGCCAAGCGCAAGGACGCGAAGCGGATCCACAAGCTCATGCGCGAGGCCACGGGCGAGCGCGCCGCCATGTGGGGCGACAGCATCATCGGCTACGGCGCGTGCCACATGGTCTACGCGAGCGGGCGCGAGCTCGACTGGTTCCTCGTCGGCTTCTCGCCCCGCAAGCGCAACCTGGTGCTCTACATCACCCCTGGCTTCAGCGGCTACGCGCGCCAGCTCGCGCGCCTCGGCAAGCACAAGACCGGGAAGTCGTGCCTCTACCTCAACAAGCTCGCGGACGTCGAGCTCGACGTCCTGCGCGAGCTCGTCGAGGAGTCGGTCGCGTACATGCGCAAGAAGTACGCGGCCTGAGACGTCGTGGGGCAGCTCGCCGCGTCGACCCACGGAGCGTCACGATCCTCATCTTTAATGGACCGCTCGGGGACGATAAGTCGATCCTCTCCGCGGCGCTCTACGAGGCCATCGACGGCCTCGACGGTGATCGGCTCACCGCCGCCAACCCGCCGCACGCCGACGAGCGGGAGCACCTACACGCGACCGTCGCGCTGCTCGCCGCACACCACCGCCGCTACGGCTACCGCCACCTCGTCATCAACCACCTCTGGACCGACCCGGACGAGCTCGCGGCGCCGCGCCATCGTCTCCTCGCGGACGTCCCGGGCGAAACATTTCGCAGCTTTCGGCTGACCCTCCCACACGACGAGAACCTGCGTCGCGTCCACGCTCGAGGCGAGTCACGCGCTCGATGAGCTCGCGTTTGCGCTGCGCACCGTCGAGGAAGAACGCGTTGCGCTCGCGCGAGCCCGCGGCGCAGCGCTCGGCGAGCCCTTCGATGTACCCGCGCGGCCCGCGGCGTTGCTCACGGCGCTCCTACAACGAATCGAGCTGGGGGGGAGTGACCTCAAACAGCAATAATCTGACAGCGTATGGGGGTGGCAGACTACGAACATTCGACTCAATGTGTGACAGTACCCGATAGCTATCACCCCGAATTCGCGCGCGCAGCAGCCCAAAGTCGACGATTTTCGGAGATCTCTTCGATTCGAAAATGAAATTTTTTTAATGAAAATTCTTCCGCCACGCGACGCACGCATTTCACGAAACTAGACGTGATCCGCTGACAGTTTCTAAAGTGACGTATTTTTAGAGCTACGCCCGAAAGCGCCTGTTGCGCACAAATTTCGCTATACACGGCAACAAATTCCGACGCGGCTTTGAGGCCGCGGGGGGCGGTGTGACAGCGGGTGCAGGTGTGCTCCTTCGCGTCACGAGTCGCTACCTCGTCGTTTCTCTAAAGTGCAAAAGAACATGTTTTAGAAGACATCTTAATCCTCCGCGCGACTCGACGATGTGCGCGTCGGTCTCCGCTGCGCGCACAGGCCGTCACAGCGGCTCAGGACGTGCCCCCCGTCGCACCCGAAAAATCCGCCGCGCGCGTGGACTTCTGCATGCGCCTCCATCAAACCAATTAGTGGTGGTTATTGGAGGTTTGTCGATGTTACGGGTTGGAAAAGGGTACAGTGTAGTCGCGTTTTGTTCGATGCTCGCGGTCGTTAGCGGCTGCGCGGATATTGGGGGCGATGATCAATTCGTCGATGAGTTCGACCTCATCGAGGGCGAGGACCCCGAGTACCGCGGCGGCGGGTATGGGCTGTTCCAGACGCTCCTCGCCAATTTCGTCCGCTTCCGCGCCGAGACGCAAGGGATCGAGGCGTTGCCCGACGCGCCCGAGGTCCGCGAGGAGCTCATCGAGCTCGGCCAGGCCTTGGCCTTTGACAAAGAGCTGAGCGGTAACCGCGATGTCTCGTGCATGACCTGTCATCACCCCTCGCTCGCGACCGACGACAACCTCAGTCTGTCGATCGGGGTCGGCGGCGCCGGGCTCGGCTCCGACCGCACGCACCCCCACGACATCTTTATCCCGCGCAACGCCCCGGGGCTGTTCAACCTGCATGACCTGGACACCATGTTCTGGGACGGCCGCGTCAACGTGAAGGACGGGGTCCTCGACACGCCGGCACGCGAGAAGCTGACGCAGGAGATGATCGACGTCTTCGAGTTCGGCGCCGTCTCGGCTCAGGCGATGTTCCCCGTGACCTCGCGCGCTGAGATGCGCGGCGCCGTCGGCGAGAACGAGATCGCCCGACTCGCGGACTCCGACTTTATCGGCATCTGGGGGGCCCTTATGAACCGCCTCGGCCAGATCCCCGAGTACGTCGAATTGTTCGAGGCCGCCTACCCGGGCACCGACTTCGAGGACATGACCTTCGCCCACGCCGCGAACGCGCTCGCCGGCTTCCAGATCGCGGCCTTCGAGGCCAACGACACGCCCTGGGACGAGATGCTGCGCGGCGACGACCAGGCGATGAGCGTCTCGGCGCTGCTCGGCGCCAACCACTTCCTGGGTAAGGCGAAGTGCTCGACCTGCCACGCCGGCAGCTCGCTCTCCGACGAGCAGTTCCACAACACGGCGCTGCCGCAGTTCGGCCCGGGCAAGAACGACGGCGTCACGCTCACCGACGACTGGGGGCGCTACAACGAGACCGACGACCCAGGCGACTTCTACCGCTTCCGCTCCGCGCCGCTGCGCAACGTCGAGCTCACCGGCCCCTACGGCCACGCCGGTCAGTTCACCGAGCTGGAGGACTTCGTCCGCCACTACCTCGACCCCGCGACCTCGCTGCTGAACTGGGACTCGACGCAGATCGACCCGCTCCTGCAGGAGACCATCATCCCGACCAACGACGCGGTCCTGCGTCACCTGAGCCCGATCCTCGAGGAGGAGGCCGACTTCCGGGAGAACCGCGTCGACGAGATGATGGACTTCATGGCAGCGCTGACCGACCCGGACAGCCAGGAGCTGCTCGACACCATCCCTGAGAGCGTCCCGAGCGGTCTGCCGGTGGCGGAGCTCGAGGTGCCGGTCGAGGCGGAGAACCGGTACGGCTCGATGACCCTGGACATGGAGCTGCCGGGCTCGCTGTTCCGCGAGATTCAGATCCAGACGCCCGAGATGTGCGACTCCGACAGTCAGCTCACCGTCAACTACGATCGCAACGCCAACACCCTGGTCATCGACGGCACGCTGACGCTGCCGCACCGGCCGACGATCTGCTACGACTACTCGCCGAACACCGAGTACAACAGCTACCCCGATTGCGTCGAGGACGGCCGCTTCCAGCTCTGGATCGCCCCGCGCGCGTTCAACAAGATCTCGAAGTTCTACTACGACGGCGTCACCGGCGACCTGATCGGCAGCGAGTTCGACGTGGAGCCCTCGGAGCTCCCGCCCTCGGCCTTCCCGGTCGACCTGCCCGGCGTGCAGATGCTCTGCTCCGACTTCTTCGAGTCCGACCCAGAGACGCTCCTGGCCGAGGTCCACTTCGAGTACGAGTACGACAACATGCTCGACATGCTCGGCTCGGCCGGCGCGATCTTCACGCAGCTGCCTCGCAACATCTTCGTGCCGGACGACCTGGAGCTCTACTACACGCAGGGCGGCCTGCCGGCGTCGGAGGCGATGTCCTTCGATGACTTCATCGAGCAGAACAACGAGGGTCGCGGCCCGTTCATGATCTCGACGAGCTACGAACCGTTCCCCAAGCCCGACTACCTCGCGGCGCGCGACAACGTAATGATCGCCTACACCGGCGCTTGGCCCAAGCCCCACCCCGAGGACTCGCTCTTCCAGTACGAGCCTCCCGTCGAGTGCGGGACCACCTTCCAGTGGCCGGCGCCGGGCGTCGGCATGGACGCGCCGCCGGTCCCCTGAGCGCTGCCCTGACAGCGTCGTCGCGCGGAGCCGCCTCGCCACCAGGCGAGCGCGGCCCCGCGCTGATCTGTGCATCCTCGCTACACTCGGGATCGCGCGTCAGAAACCGCTCCGAGTTTGACTCCGAAGGCGCGGACCCGCGCCGGCTTCTAAAAAATTTTTCAGGCGCCGACGCGACATTTCTTGTCTCGCAACCAACACGGTGCGGTAGAGTGAATCCTCAAGGAACGCGGGCGTGAGCGTGGACTTTTCCATCGAGATATCCAGTTCGGGTGATCGTCACACGACGATCTGCCTCGGCGGGTCTCTGACGGAGGAGGAGCTCAAGCGCATCGAGCCGGATGTTCGAGAGGCCATCGAGCGGCACGACCAACGACACGGCGTCCTGTGGGACCTTCGAAAGGTCCGCCGCATCGATCTCGGCGCTCGCCAGACGATGCAGCGGATTCAGAGCGATATCGCGTCCAGGCAGCTTCGGACCGCCTACATCGCGTCACGTCCGCGAATCCGCGGCATCGCCCTGTGGATCGTCCACACCTCGGGCGACACGCTCTCGCGACCGTTCGCCAAACAACACCAAGCGGTCGACTGGCTCGACGAATCGATCGGGCGCGTTGAGCAGCTCAACACCCGCAGCCCCGAGATCGCCGTGTACGCCGAGAAGAGGAGGCGGGGATGAACCCCAAACCTCTCTCGTTCTCGGAGCGCCTCGCGTTCGCCGTCTTCCGTCGGGTCTACAAGGCCTCGACCGGTTTCGAACACGACGCGGTGGTCGAAGAAGCCATCCGCTTCATGGGTGTGCGCGGCTTCCTCCGCTACATCAAGTTCATCGACAAGTTCGTCAAGAACACGAGCGCGATCTTCGGCGGGGCGAACACCCAGACCTTAATCGGCTTGGCGGCGCTGATGGCTGGCTGTGGATACTGCGGCTACGGTCACACGTTGACGGGCGCGCTGATGGAGTTCAAGGACAGCGGTCAGCTCCACCCGATTCACCCGTTCTCGATCGTCGAGCTGTTTGAGCACGAGGACCACGAGATCGTCGAGAAGCTCGACGAGATGCTGTCGAAGCCGGGCTACGAAGATCTGCGGCGCTATTCGAAGCGCATGTACGAGATGTTCCTCGGCGAGCTCGAGCCCGAGGACGAAGACGACGAGCTGCTCAAGAGCATCATCGACTTCTGGGCCTGGACGGTCGAGTGCACGATCGTCGAGGGCGTCAGCATCACGCCCGAGAACGCCAAGGTCATGAACGAGCTCGGACGCGACCGGGCGCTGCGAGAGCGCTACGAGCAGGCGCGCGCGGCCGAGCGCGCGCAGTCGCGCGCCTGAGCGCAGGCCTCACCCCGGCGGCTCGCCTGGGAGCGCTACCGGCTAGGCTCCGCCGCGCTCAGCGTCGTCGTCGCCTGCTCGATGAGCCCTGTGCTGCACGCGCCCGGGCGCAGCCGCTCACAGCCTCCCGACGCGACGCCTAGGACCGCGGCCGCCGCGAGCGCGACGCAGACGCGCCAGCGCGCGTGAAGCCGGGCCCCGACCGTCATCGACCCTTCGCTGCTACTGCGGCACGTAGGGCGCGCAGGTCGAGGTCGCGGCGCCGACGATCCGCGTGGGCGCCATCGGGTTGACCAGCGTCAACACCTGCCCGTTGCCCTCGCTGTTGTCGTAGTCGAGCCGCGTCACCTTGCTGAAGATGTTGATCGTCGCCGGGTAGCACTCCTCGATGCAGGTCTCCGAGGCGCACTCGATCATCTCCGGCGTCATGAAGCCGCCGCACAGGTCCTCGATGACGCCCTGCTCGATGGAGCAGTGGAACGCGTCGTCGCACTCCGGGTCGTCCTGGCACGCCGCGAACGCGTTCGGGCAGTTGGCCTCGAGGCACGGCACGCAGGTGGTGTCGACCGCCTCGGTGAAGAAGTAGGCGTCGCCGCCGTAGAAGGCCATGGCGGAGGCCCGCGTCTTGCTCAGGCCCGTGAGCGGCAGCGTGTCGATCGGCGTCGCGGTCTCTTTGTCGTACTCGACGAGCTTCGCCGGCTCGACGCCCGCGAAGGCGAACAGCCGACCCTCGCCGGTCCCGGCCAGCTCGCCGCCGTCGTAGTCGACGGGCCCGAGCGCGCTGAGCTCGTCGGTCATGGGATCGAAGACGCCGAGCTGACCGAGCCCGGGGCCCTCGGTGAACGGCCCGTTCCCGCTGTAGCTGTGGAGGAACAGGCGATCGCAGACATCGAGGTTGCTCTCGGGCGCGAACGACATCCCGAACAGGCCGAAGCCCTCGGGACCCCCGAGCACGCCCGCGAATTCACAGGGGGCCGGATTCGCGGGATCAAAGGTGTATACGTCCTCGCTCGCGTACTGGATCCACGCGAGCCCGGCGCGATCGACCGCGAGCGAGTACGGGTTCTGCTCTCCGGGACAGATGACGTCGGTGAGGTACTCGAAGCTGTCGAGCTCGGGGTCGTAGGTGTAGATCTCGTCCTCGTCGCTGAGCACGTAGATCAGGTCGTTGCCCGGGACGCACTCGCACACCTCGTCGCCCATCGTGCCCGTGCCGTCGGTCGTGCCGGACGTCGTGCCCTCGGTCGTGCCGGACGTCGTCTCGAGACCGGTCCCGCTGCTCGTGGCGTCGGTGCTCGTCGTCTGCCCGCCCGTGCCCGTGCCCGTCGCGCCGCTCGTGGTCCCCGTGCTCCCCGGGCCCGTGCTCCCCGGGCCCGCGGTCGTCGCCGCGCTCGCCTCGCTCGTGCTCGGCCCGGCGGTCGTCGAGACGCTCGTCGAGTCGTCGCCGCAGCCGGCGGCGAGCAGCAGGACGACCGCGAGGGGTCGCGCGAGACGAGCGTGGGGACCGAGTCGCCGCGGCGTAGTCATGACGCGAGCGTATCAGCTATCGCGCGCCCGAGAGCGCCCCCGCGACAACCTAGGAATTGATGCTCGCGGTGACCTGCGAGGGGAGCAGGTACGGATAGGGCAGCGGCCGCGGACCGCGGTTGCGCGCGGCGATCGTGCCCTCAATCGCCTCTAGGCGCGCCTGAAAGCGACGCACGAGCGCGAGCACCTGCGGGTCGGTGAAGTGCCCAGCGGGGTAGCGCCCGAGTCGATTGAGGCGCAGCTGCGCGACCGTGTAGACGGAGTCGAGCGCCTCGTAGCCGATCGCGGGCGGCGGCAGCATCGCCAGCCAGTCCGCCTCGCGCACGGGGGCGCGCAGGTCGGGGATCGGCGCGTAGCCGGCGGTCGGCAGGTTGGGGACCCAGCTCACCCAGTCGATCGACGAGTCGTTGATCGCGGCGTGATAGACCGTGAGGCGGTACAGCACGCGCGCGATCAGCTCGGCGACGCCCGCGACGCGCTCGCGATCAACGCCCGCGACGAGCCGCGGCAGCCGGCCGCCGTCGGGCGCGCCGATCTCCTCGATCATCGCGCGCAGCTCGTGGTCGCGCGCCGCGTCCTCGTCGCGCGGGTAGTAGCGACGCACGTAGCCGCGCACGAACTCCTGCAGCGCGCGCCAGCTCAGCAGGCCGTCGTCGCGAAACGGGTAGATCGGCAGGGTCTCTGGATCGTCGACGCCGCGGCGCGCGAGCTCCAGCTCGGGGTTGAGATCGTCGTAGTCCAGCTCCTGCAGCGAGCGCTGCAGGAGCTCGATCTGGCTCTCGATCGTCGGCGCGAGCAGGCGGTCCTGCGAGCCCCCCGCGCTGCAGACGTTGTCGCGGGCGTAGTCGTTGACCGCGAGCGTGTGCTCAAAGTGCGGCTCGAGCAGGCGGCGCAGCGGGTGCGACGGCGCGAGGTTGCGAAGCGCGGCGATGATGAAGCGCTGCGCGACCATGTGGCACCAGCCGAGATGAACGAGCACGCCCTCGAGGTTCTCGTCGGCGGTCTGCACCACGAGCTTCGCGAGCTGCCAGGCCTCGCCGTCGGCGGGCGTGAGCACCGGGTTCGCCGGCCCGGGCCGCTGCGCGCACTGGATCGCCAGCGGCGCGAGGCCGACAGGATCATCGGGGAGCGCGAGGTACAGCGCGATCGGGGCGTAGACGTACTTCTGCCGCCCGTCGGTGCGCCCCGGCGCCGCGCCGTCGAAGCGCGCGTAGTCGGCGATAAACAGCCGCCCGCGCGCGAGCGCGTCGGCGAGGCCGTGGCGGCCGTGGAGGTCGCGGGGGCGCGCGCGGCGAAAGTGCGACTCGGTGACCGGCAGCTTCGACGGGAGCGCGGTGAGCCGCTGAAGGATCACCGGGCACTGCCCGGCGACGCGCTGCCACGCGAAGCACCAGTCCTCGCGCCAGCGCTCGCAGATCGCGGGCCGTGGCATCGTCGTGAACATGTCCAAGTAGTCATCAAGCGATCGAGACCCGCGCGGGATGTCCTCCCGCGCTCGCCCGCGCAGCGCCCGCCAGGCCGCGCGAAGCCCCGACGTCGTGCGGGCGCCCCGGATCCGCGAGAGCGCGGCGCGTCCGCGGGCGGCGATTGAACTTGCCTCTTCGAGCATATCGGCCGCGCGCCGGTTGGCGCGCAGGGCGAGCGCCGCCTCCGCCCCCTTGAGGAGGTAGCGCGCGCTGAAGCGATCACGCCGGGGCAGCTCGCGCACGAAGCATAGGCCGCGGTCTCGGTAGTCGTACTGGTAGCGCGCGCGCTCACTCGCCCTCGCGCGCGCGCGGGCCTGCGGGTCGTCGTCGTGCTGCGGGAGCGTAAGGGGCATGGCGGCTCGCGGCGGCTCGCGGGTTCAGATGTGCACGCTCGCCGGGATCCGCGAGGGCTGCAGCCAGGGGTAGGAGCGCGGTCGATGCTGGTCTCGCGCGCGCGACTCGACATCGAGCGCGTCGAGGCGACGGCGGAATCGCTGGAGCGCGGCGGCGACCCGCTCATCGTCGCTGAAGCCGGCGCGCGGGTACTCTCCGAGGAGGTTCAGTCGCAGCCGCGACTGCCGGTAGAAGAACTCGAGCTGGCGCGCGGCGAGTTCCGGCGGCATCAGCATCTCGTCCCAGGCGCTCGCCGCGTCGGGCGTCTCGAGGGTCGGCGCCGGCGCGAAGGCGGCGCAGGGCATGCTCGGCATGTAGCCAGCGAGCGAGTACTGGGAGTAGTTGATCGCGGAGTGCAGCGCGCTGCACGTGAACACCAGGAAGCTGAGCAGGCGCTTGAGCGCGGTCAGGTCATCGATCGCGCCGAGACCCGACAGCCCCGCGCCGTCACGATCGACCAGCTCGCCCAGCCAGCCGCGCAGCTCGGTATCTTGCGCGCGGTAGAATTCGTCGGGGTAGTAGCGATCGATGTAGTCGCCGACCCAGCGCTGGATCGCGTCCCACAGCGGCGCGCCGTCGTCTCGCCACGGGTAGACCGGGAGCGCGTCGCGATCATCAAGGCCGCGCCGGCGCAGGTCCTCGTCGAACAGCGCCGGCCCCAATTCGAAGTCCTCGACGGCGCGCCGGATCAGCGCGAGCGATCCGGCGCGCGTGCCCGCGAGCAGCTCGTCGACCTCTCCGCCCGAGACCAGCAGCTCTCGCTTGGCGAGCTCGTTGATCGCCAGCGTGTGCTGCAGGTGCGGCGCGAGCAGGACCATGATCGGGTGCGTCGCGGCGAGCCGCCGACGCGCCGCCACGGCGAACAGCTCGACGAGGAAGTGACAGCGGCCGAGGTGCAGCTGGAGCTCGTGGACGTTGAGGTCGGCGACCTGCACCACGGTCTTCGCCATCCGCCAGCGGACGCCGTCGAGCGGGCACAGCACCGGCGCGCGCGGGCCCGGGCGCTGCGCGCACTGGATCGCGACCGGCGCGAGCGCGCGCGCCGGCGCGGCGCCCGAGGGCCGGCGCGCGACGAACAGCGCCAGCGGAGCGTGCACGAACTTGGGCTGACCGGCGTAGGCCCCGTTGGGCATGTCCTCGAGAGCACCCCAGTCACCGAGCAGCAGCCGGCCCTCGCCCGCGGCCGCGGCGAGCGTGTCGCCGTCCGCGAGCACGCGCCGCACGAGCTCGTCGGAGACCGGGAAGTGATCGGGCACGCGCTCGATCCGGCGGAGGTTGAGGGGGTTGACGCCGGCGAGGCGCTCCCACGCGAACAGGCGATCCTCGAGCGCAGGACGCCGCGCGTCGCTCCACCGCGCCACGGACGGCGCGAGCGTCGAGCGCAGCGCGGCCGCGGCTCGCTCGCGGCTCGAGCGCGACGCAGGGGGCGTAGTAGGTCGTCTCGTCGGCGCGAGGCCGGGCGCGACGCGCGTGAGCAGCCCCCCCTCCCCCGCCCACGCGCGCACGCGCTCACGCGCGCGTCGAGCCCGATCGACGCCCCGTCGCGCGAGTTGGTTCGCGCCGATCTCGAGCGCGAGCCGCCCGGCTGACGCGACCGCGCGCGCGCCGAAGCGCTCCTCGGGCGGGAGCGCCTCGAGCACCGGAACGCCGAGCTCCCCGTGTCGACAGAACCGGTAGCGCGCGCGCGCCTCCGCGAGCTGCCGCTGACGGCGCGTGGGTCGAGGGTCGTGCTGCGGCAGGCTCGGCATCGTCTAGATGTGAATGCTCTGCGGGATCCGAGACGGCATCAGGAACGGGTACGGCAGCAGCCGCCCGCGCTCACGCGCCGCGATCTCGAGCTCGAGCTCGGCGAGCCGCGCCTGAAAGGCCGCGAGCCGCCGCTGAACGGCGCGCGCGGGGAAGTACATCGCGGGGTAGCGCCCGAGGTGGTTGCGCTGAATGTTCGAGAGCTGAAACACGATGTCGCACTGCCGGACCGCGTCCTCCAGCGGCGTCAGCATGGCGCGCCAGGACTCCTCGGTGTCGGGCGTGTAGGGCCCCGGCGCGGGCGCGTAGCCGGCACCTGGCATATTGGGCACGTAGCTCATAAACGCGTACTGCGAGAAGTTGACCGCCGAGTGCTGCGCGGTGACGGTCCAGATGAAGAACGCGACGAGGCGCGCGAGCGCGGCGATCGTCGGCACCTCGCCGATCCCCGGCAGCCGGCCGCCGCTGGGGCCCGCGAGCTCGCGGACCCAGGCCTGGATCTCTACGTCGCCGCGCACGTCCGCGTCCTCGCGGTAGAACACCCGCAGGTAGCCGTCGACCCAGTCGTGGATCGCCTCCCACAGCGGGAGGATGTCGTCGCGGTAGGGGCACTCGGGCAACGACGCGCGGTCGTCGAGGCCGCGCGCGCGCAGGTCTCCCGCCGGCACCCGACTCGCGAGCTCAAAGCCCGCGAGCGCGTCCGCGGTCAGCGAGAGCGACCCGTTGAGCGTGGTCCCGAGCACGGCCTCGACCTCCCCGCCCGGCGCGATCAGGTTGTTCGACGCGGTGTCGTTGATCGCCAGCGTGAACTCGAAGTGCGGGCGGAGCAGCGCGTGCACGGGGTGGCGCTCGGCGAGCTGTCGGTGCGCGGAGACGATGAAGGCCTCGGCGATCAGATGGGTGAACGCGAGATGGGTGATCGTCTGATGGTGATTGCCGTCGGCGATCTGCACCGTCGTCTTCGCCATCCGCCAGCGCCAACCGTCGAGCGGCGTCCAGATCGGCGTCTCGGGGCCCGGGGTCTGATCGCACTGGATCGCCACGGGCACGAGCGCGCCCGCCGGCGCCGCGCCGGAGGGGCGCTGCCACGCGAACAGCGCGATCGGGGCGTAGAGATACTTCTGGCGCCCGGAGTCGGAGCGAGCGCGCGGGAGGTCGTCGAGCAGCTCGTAGTCGGCGACGAACAGCCGCCCCTCGGAGATCGCGGCCGCGAGCGAGTCCTCGCCCATCACGCGGCGGTACAGCGCGTCGGTGATCGGGAGCTTGCGCAGCGCGTGACGATCGTCGTCGACGCGGCGCAGGATCATCGGGTTCACGCCCGCGACGCGCTGCCACGCGAACATCAGGTCCTGCTCGCGGGGGTCACGACCGCGGCGATAGAACGCGGCGCAGGCGGGGGGCTCGAGGGTCGTAAACAGCCGCTCGTAGCTCGCCGCGCAGCCCTCCGCCGACTCGAGCGCGCCCCGCAGACGACCGGTCAGCGCCCGCGTCGTGCTCGAGGCGGCGCTCATGACCGCCGCCGGGTTGAGCTCGCGCAGACGCCAGCGCAGCGAGCGTCGCGGCGCCGACGCGTCCGGACGCAGCAGCCGCGCGACCAGCGAGCTCGCGTGGTTCGCGGCGATGCGGACGTCGAGCTCGAGCACGCGCGCGAGGTAGGCGAGCGAGAACGCCTCGCGTGGGGGCAGCGCGGCGGCCATCGCTACGCCCGGCGGGTACTCGTAGCTCCAGCGATAGTCCTCGCGCGCGCGGACGAGCTGGCGCGCGCGACGCTCCGGGTGAGGGTCTTGAACCGGGAGGCAGCTCAACATGATCGACCACGCGGGCCCTCATTGATATGACCATAACGACAGGTATGCAAACCTGCGCGAGTCCGTCACCCCCGCGCGCGTGAGCGCGCGGCGACCCGCGGGCCGCCGCGCGCGGTCCGCCCGGCCGCGCGCGCACGGATTCGCGCCGGCGGCTCAAACCGCGCCGTAGCGCTGGACCAGCTTCGACCACGCCGTGTTGTCGAGTTCGCAGCTCGACGCGACCACGCGAAGCGTCTCGAGCTCGTCGCTATTGACGCCACCGTCGTAGAGCGCCACTCGAAACAATAGCTCCATCAGCTCCTGCGCGCTGAGCATCGTGAGGCGATTACGGACCCGCGAGACGAGCGGCTCAATCGCGCCGATATTCGTATTTCGCATCGCGAGCCGCAGCCCCCGCATATCCTCCGGCTTCAGCCCGTATTCGTCGGTGAGCCACCGCTTCAGCGGGCCGATCTCCTCCCGCACGACGGAGCTGTCAGCGCGCACGACCGCCATACAGAGCGAGATTAACGGCCACAAATACTCTATCTTTTTCCAGGGCGGCGCGACCGGCAGCGCCACCTTCTTCGTCGTCTCGCCGATCGGGGTCACGCCGCCGCGCGCGTCGGGCAGCATCGCCTTTACGTTCAGGTGATAGAGGCCTGCTTTTCGCAGCTCGAGCACGCCGTAGGGGATCGACACGAGGCAGCGCTGACGCGAGATATACGACGCCGCGAGGAAATTCCCGGCGCTGTCGCTGAACAGCGCCTCGTCCCGGCTCGCCACCGGCCAGCCCCATTTACTCGAGAGCCTCGCGGCCGCGATCGCGCCCCGCGGCATCGGGACGTCGAACCGGAATTCGAGGCACATGCCCGACGCGTCCGCGACGCGCTGCTCGACGTCCGCCGAAACCTCATTGTATTCGGTATGATGTTTAAACGCGCTGTCAATCAACGCGACGATGATTCGGCCCCCGTCGGACATGACGCCGAATGTAGCCTCCCGCCGGTCGCGGCGGAAGGGCGAAGCGACGCGGCTCGTCGCATACTCAGGTACGCTGCTAACGGCGCGTGTCGATCAGCGTGAGCCACACGCGCATATCAAACTCGACGCGATCGTAATCCGGCAGCATGTGTCGACATAGGCGATAAAACGCCTTGTTGTGATCGCGCTCCCGCAGGTGCGCGAGCTCGTGCACCACGATCATCTCGACGAACTCGACGGGGCCGCGCTTGAACACGCTCGCCACCCGGATCTCGTGCTTGGTCTTGACCTTCGCGCCCTGCACCCGCGCGGCGTAGGTGTGCAGGCCCAGCGCGTGGTTGAGCGTGCTGATCTTGTCGCAGTAGCGGACCTTGCTGAGCGGCCTCGACGACGCCATCTTGGCCCGCTTGATGCCCACGGCGAAGTTGTAGAGCGCGGCGTTGCTCTGCAGCTCGTGGCCCTCGTCGAGCGCGGGATAGCGCCGGCGCAGCCACGCGTCGAGCTGGCCCTCGTCGAGGAGCGACTGGACCTGCGCGCGCAGGCCCTCGGAGTAGTGCGCGAGGTACTTCACGCCGCGCCGAGCATAGCAACCCGCGCTCCGGCGCGGTCCAGGGATTCAGGCCGCGGGGTCGCTTGACTCCCGCCCACCTCGCGCGTAGACCGAAGACGCGTCGGGTCAATGGGGCCCGAGCGGATGTCATGCATCGTCGACCAACATCACCGCCCCCGTGGCGAGCGTGCGCGGCTACGTCGCGCGCCTTCGTGCCCGAGGGGCCTGATCTCGTTGGTTGAGCGCCGTCGTCGATCACGCCGATCGACGCCCGCGCTCTGCATGTCCTCTCGTTCATACGACGCTCAGCGCGCCTGAGCGCGCCTGTTATCGGCTTCGGGCCGACGCGCGGGCGTCTCAGCGCGGCGCTGAGCGTCGTGATCCCGTTGATCCCGCTGCTGTTCTGGAGGGCCGTCATGGCCACGCTGTTTGTCTCTGTCACCGTCGATTGGGAGGGTGAGCACCTCCGCTCGCTCGACGATCTCCAGGCGACGCGCGCCGCGATTCGAGCGAGTCTCGGCGCCCACGTCCCCTTCACCCACTTCATCTGCCCGACCTACTGGCTCCACGCGCGCGCCGGCACCGACCCCGCGAGGGTCATTCGCCGCGTGATCCCCAAGGGCGACGAGATCGCGCTGCACGTCCACTGCTGGCGCGAGCTGGTCAAATTCGCGGGGCTGCGCTTCCTCGCCTACCCGGACTGGAACGGCGACGGCACGGGCCACGGCGTGCCCCTCGGGGCCTACGGCGCCGGCGCTCAGACGATCCTCGCGTGCGCGCGCGAGCTGCTGCAGACCAAGCTCGGCGTCACGGTCCACGGCTTCCGCTGCGGCGGCGCCATGACCAGCGACTGCGTGTTCGAGGCGCTCATGGCCCTGGGCTTTCGCTATGACTGCTCGGCCTTCCCGCCCGCGGTCATCTCCCGCGGCTTCCGCCCGGGGCGGCGCGGGGACCTCCGCGACACGACCGGCGCGCGCAACGAGCTCGCCGGCTACCTCGTCGACCTCTGGGGCGAGCGAGCCATCACGAGCGGCGAGCGAGCGAACGCGCTCAACCTGCGCGCGACCCAGGGCCGCGCGATCACGCCCATGACGCAGCCCTACGTCGTGCGCTCGCAGGACGCGAGCATCCTCGAGATGCCCGGCAACGGCGGAATCTCGGACTACGCGAGCGCGCGCTACATGGTGAAGACCTTCGACGCCTTGCTCGCGCTCGCCCGGTCACGCGAGCAGCCCGTGTTCCTCAACGTCGGCTGTCACCAAGAGGGGGCCGGCCGCTGGAAGAAGCCGCTCATGGACTTCTTCCACGACCGACGCCGCGAGCTGACGCGCGACGGGGTCATCGTGACGACCGTGGCCAAGGCCGCGCGCGCCAAGCTCCGCGCCGACCGAGCGCGCGGCGGCGGGCCGCAGAGGTCGCGTCCGCGCGAGCGCCGGCGGTAGACTGGCGGCGATGGGAGGAACCGATCGCAAGCGGAGCGCCTCGAGGC
Organism: Polyangia bacterium; assembly: GCA_030430565.1. Taxonomy (GTDB): domain Bacteria; phylum Myxococcota_A; class Polyangia; order Nannocystales; family Nannocystaceae; genus JACKDW01. The sequence goes on along the minus strand of JAUIKS010000016.1, from coordinate 35,534 downwards.
GACCGGCGAGCCCGGCCAAGGCCGCGCGGCGGCAGCAGTACGACGCCGCGATGGCGCTGGTCGAGGCCCACGTCAACGCGCGGCGCGGGCGGCCCGAGCCAGCGCCCGCGCTGCTCGACGGGCTCGTCGAGAGCGTGCGCGCGCGAGCGCCCGCGCTCGAGGTCGATCGAGCCTGGATCCGGCGCGCGATGGACCGCGTCACGCCGCGCGCGCGCAGCCGCGACGAGTCGGAGTGGGCGTCCCTGTTCCCGCGCTACCCGATCGACGAGGACGGCTACGCGCTGGCCTTCTCGACACGTGATCATAAAGACATCCGCGACACCCTCGATCGCCTCGGCGTGGTCGTCGTCCGCGTCTTCGCGCCGGCGACCTGCGAGGCGAGCGTGCGCGCGATGTTCGAGGAGATCAACGCGATGCCCTTCGAGCGCCCGCGCGGGAGAGGGCGCGCCTCATCGCGCGAGCGCGCCGGGCCGCGCCGCCCGATCGATCCCGACGCGCCGGAGACCTGGGAGACCGCCAATTGGCCGTCCCCCACAAAATTCCTGATCCCGCGCCCCGCGTTTCACCCGCAGGCCTTCGCCAACCGGGTCGACGCCGCGCTGCACGAGCTGTTCGCCGCGCTCTGGGGGGATGAGCGCCTGCGCGTGACGATCGACAACTGGGGCGCGGTCCGGGGGACCCGCGGGCTCCTGCTCCCTCCGGCGGGTCAACCTGCGGGCGAGCGCACGCGCCAGGATCGCCCGCGCTGGGACGCGGCGATCAGCCCGCACTGGGACTACAACCCCTGGCTGTGGCTCGCGGAGCGCGACGTCGGGCGCGAGCCGGGCTACCAGGGCCTCGTCGCGCTCGTCGATCAACCCCCCGGGAGCGGCTGCCACCGCACCCTGCCCGGCTGCACGCAGTTCCTCGAGACGTGGTGCAGCGAGCGCGCGCGACCGGAGCGGCTCGGCAACAAGCGCGCGAGCCACCGCCCGGAGCGTGACGACCCGATCGTCGCGTGGATGCAGGAGCTGCCGCTGCGCGCCGGGGACATCGTGATCTGGTCCTGGGGTCAGCTCCACGGGAGCGCGCCGAATCACGCCGATCGCATGCGGCTCCACCAGTACATCCGGATGTTCCCGGCGGCCGAGCGCGATCCCTTCTATGAGCACCACGATCGCTACGCGCCGGCCCGCGTGCTCGCGCAGCACGCCGATCGCTGCAGCCGCGCGTCGCTCGACGCGCTGGGGCTCGACCTGCGCGCGCGCCGGCTGCTGGGGCTCGAGCGCTGGCCGACGTGAGCGCGCCCGCTCCGCGCGAGTACCGACATGTCACGATAGCCAGGTAATATCGACTCGCCGATCCTCGGCCCCGTGAGCGCGGATCGAGCGCGCCGCCCCCGCCCTTGGTTCAAAACCGCAGGGTCAAGCTCGCGGCGGCGCCCCGGCGCGTCGGCGTCACGCCGAAGGCCGTCACCCGCGGCGCGCGCCTAGCCGCGTAGTGACCCCGCCCGTTCTTGCGATTCGACGAGTCGACGACGAGCAGCGCGACGCCGCCCGCCAGCATCGCGCCGCCGAGCGTGATGAGGATCGGCGAGACCACGTTCATCGCGCTGAGCCTACGCTCGAGGTCGATGACCGCTTGGTTGTACGGCTGCGGCGTAAAACCGGTCTCGCCGGGCCGAGAGAGGTCGTACAGCTCGTGCGCCGCCTTGGAGCCGACGACCGTCGTCCCGATCCCGCCCGCGAGCGCGCCCGCGCCGAGGACGGTCAGGACCGCGCCGCCGATGAGCATCGGCGAGGGGCCGCCCCCCGCCGTCGACGTCTCGACCTCCGGCGGCGGGCCGCCGATCTCGAGCGGGTTCTCCTCCTCCTCGGGCGTCTCCTCGGACGTCTCCTCGGGCGTCTCCTCGGACGTCTCCGCGGGCGTCTCCGCCGGCTTCCCGGGCCCGCCGGTGATGCACTCCGAGTTGCCCTCGGCCTCCCGGAGGATCGCCCGCGCCTCTTTCTGTAGCTCGAGGTTGTCGTCGTCTTTGACGAGGAACACCAGCAGGTACTGCTTGACGCGCGCGCAGTCCCGCAGCTCCCACGCGTCGATCCCGAGGTTGTAGGCGAAGATGTGCTTATCGGGCGCGTACGAGTAGGCCTGCTCGTACTTGATCACGGAATTGTAATAGTCCTCGTTGTCGTGGAATTCCTTCGCCTCTAGGTAGAGCTTCTTGGCCCACTCCAGCTTCTCCTCCGCGGAGAGGCTGTCGGGATCCGGCAGGTCGTCTCCTCGGTGTTGCGCGAGCGCTGTGGCCGAGGGGCTCGCTAGCCCGACGCACACGATCGCGGCGATCACCCCTCGAGTAACCCGGTCAACGGCACGCAAGCCCATGCACCCCTCCACGCGCGCGCGAGCGCACCTCGTGGTGCCTACGCGTCGCCCCACCATCTGGTCTACGCCACGCGCACGCGCTGATCCAGGCCCATTTTTTCGAGCGCGCGTCCGTACGCGCCGCACGTGGAGCGAAGCTACAACGCCTCGCTCGCAGCAGCTCGGCTCCAGCTCGCACGCCCTGCGCTCGCGCGCCGCGTCCCCGAAGACCCACGGCGCGCTCGTACTCGCGGCGCCGTCGCGGGACAGAACGACGGTTCGCGCGAGCGAGTCGACCATCCCCGCGGTAGAACCCGCCCCCCGACGCGCAGCGCCCCGAGGGAGTCGACGCCGTCGACCCCACCCCGCCGACGATCCGCCGGCGCGATGAGCTCGACGGACGCCGCGCGTGAGCGCGCGTCGACCGTTTACGGCGTGGGTGGGTACGCGCGCGCGATGAGCTCGAGCTCGAAGGCCTCGAGGATGTCTCCGAGCTCCAGCTCGCGCGCGCCCCCGATGAGGACGCCGCACTCGAGGCCGACGCGCACGCGGGGTACGTCATCTTTGTGCACCCGCAGCGACTCGATCGGCCCCTCGTGCACCGACTCGCCGCGCCGCCGCACCCGGATCCTCGCCCGCCGCGTGAGCGCCCCCGAGAGCACGCGACAGCCGGCGACCACGCCCTCGCTCGTCGGGAACAACGCCCGCACCTCGGCCTCGCCCACGACCCGCTCACGCCGCTCGGGCTCGAGCTGGGCGGCGAGCTGGACCCGCGCCCAGTCGAGCGCGTCGTGGATGACGTCGACGCACTGGATCACGACGCCCTCGCGCGCGGCGTCGCGTCGCGCCGAGCCGACTGGCCGCGCGCCGAAGCCCAGGACGCGCGCGTCGCTGACGGCGGCGAGCGCCACGTCGCCAGGCGTGATCGCGCCTGCGCCCGCAGCGATGACCTCGAGCTCGACCTCGGCGCACGACAGCCCACGGAGCGCGCCCGCGAGGGCTTCGGCCGCCCCTGCCGTGCGCGCGCGGAGGACGACCGACACGAGCTTCGTCCGCCCGCGCCGGAGCGTGTCCGCGAGCGATCGTGGCGCGCGCCGCGACGCGAGGTCACCCCGCCGCCGTCGCGCCGCGCGGAGCTCGATGAGCTGTCGCGCCGCGCGTTCGTCCGGGACGACCTCGATCCGCGCTCCGACCGGGGGCGGCCCGTCGAGACCGCTCAGTCGAACCGGGGTCGACGGACCCGCCTCGTCGAGCGGAGCGCCGCGCTCATCGTGGAGCGCCCGGACCTTGCCGCTGCGCTCGCCGACGACCACGACCTGCCCGACCCGCAGCGTCCCGGAGCGGACGATCACCGAGGCCACCGGCCCGAGCCCGCGGTCGAGCTGCGCCTCGAGCACGACGCCCGCCGCGGGGGCGTCGACGCGGGCGCGCAGCTCCATGAGCTCGGCCTGGAGCGCGAGCGCCTCGAGCAGCGCGGCGAGGCCAACGCCTGTCTTTGCCGACAGCTCGACCATGAGCACGTCACCGCCGAACTCCTCGCCGACGAGCCCGTGGGTCATGAGCTCCTGCTTGACGCGACCAGGGTTCGCGTCCGGGAGGTCGATCTTGTTGATGGCGACGACGATCGGCACGCCCGCCGCGCGCGCGCGCTCGATGACCTCGACCGTCGTCGGCATCACGCCGTCATCCGCCGCGACGACGAGCGCGACGATGTCAGTGACGTCGACGCCGCGCGCGCGCATGGCCGCGAACGCGGCGTGCCCGGGCGTGTCGAGGAACACCACCCCGCGCGCGCCCGCCTCGACCCGGTACGCGGCGACGCCCTGCGTGATGCCGCCAGCCTCGCGCGCGGCCACGGAGGACGCGCGCACGCGGTCGAGCAGCGTGGTCTTGCCGTGATCGACATGACCCAAGACACACACGACCGGCGCGCGCGCGCGCAGCTCCCCCGTCGCCGCGTCGTCCTGAGCGCCGACGATATCGCGCTCGTGAACCGCGACGTCGCGGGCGGTGTAGCCGAAGGTCTCCGCGACGAGGGCCGCGACCTCCAGCTCGAGCGAGCTGTTGACCGTCAGGCCGCGCATCCCCGCGCGCCACAGCACGCGGAGCACATCCCCGGCCTTGCGCCCGAGCTGCTGGGCCAGGCCCCGCGTCGTGATCTCGCCGTCGACGCGGACGACCCGCTTCTCGGCGCGCATCGTCTTGGTGCCGCTCGGGCCAGCACCCCCGCGCCCCGCCGATCTTCGCGTGCGGCGAGGCGGGCGGCGGCGCCCCCCGTGCAGCGCTTGCTGGCGGAGCTTGTGGCGACTCGCGCGACCGGGCGGCCGGGGCTTCTGCGCCACGGTGATGATCACCTCGCGCTTGCGCGGGCTCGACGGCAGCGGCTTGAAGCCGACGATCCTCGGCCCGGCCCGACGCCGAACACCGACGATCGCGCCCGACGCGTCGCGCACCACCGGTCGCGCTGCACGGGCGGCGCCCGCTCGTCTCCGCGCGCGGTCGGGCGCCCGCCCGCGCGAGTCATCACCGTCGCCCCGCGCCGCCTCGGGGGCGCCTTCGGGCGACGTCTCCGGATCCTTCGTGGTCCGGTCCAGCTGCTCGCTGCGCGAGCGTGAGTTCTTGGGTCGTCGTCGAATCGGCTTGCTCATGGTCAACCTCCAGGGCGTGGGGAGGCTGGGCCCGAGCTCCGCGTCGCGCCCGAGCCAGCCGGTTCGCGTTCGCGGAGACGAGACGCGCGCGCGCCTGCGGGGCGTTCGCGTCTGTTCGGAAATGAGCGCTGATTGTGGCGATGGACGACGGCATGGACTGTGGACAGCCTCCAGGGTGAAGAACACGCGACGCGCAGGTCTGCACGACCGGCGCGGCGCGTGGCTCGGATGGACTCGCGCCGACGAGTTTTATTTCGACCGCGCGACAATTTTTTTCTCGACCCCGCGAGCGCGCCCGCTCGCGGCTCTCGATCGACATGTCTCATACGACATATAACCACACGCCGTGGTAACCTCACGCGATGCACACGGGGATCTTGACGCTCGCGCTCACCTTCGCCGCGACCATCGACGTGTACCCCCAAGACGACCTCTGGGGCGCGCTCTCGGACCTCCAGCCCGGCGACGAGGTGATCGTCCACGAGGGCACCTACCAGACGCCTGGCTTCATCGAGCTCGTGCTCAACGGCGCCGAGGGGATGCCGATCATCATCCGCGCGGCCGACGGCGAGAGCGTCACGATCCAGGGCGTCCCCAACCAAAACACGCTCAACATCGAGGGTAGCTGGTACGAGTTCCGCGGCTTCGAGGTCACCGTGGGCTCCCACGGCCTGCGGCTCGGCAGCTCCGCGCACGCGGTCTTCGAAGACGTCCACATCCACGACGTCGGCGACGTCGGCATCTCGTGCAACCGCCCGGGCAACACCTACGAGGACATCACGATCCGCCGGCTCCACATCCACGACACCGGCACCGGCGGCGGACCGGGCGAGTGCATGTACCTCGGGTGCAACAACGACGACTGCCAGATGTGGGACTCGCTGATCGAGTTCAACTGGTGTCACGACACGCTCGCGGGCAGCCAGGGCGACGGGATCGAGCTCAAGACCGGCAGCTACAACAGCGTCATCCGCCACAACGTGGTCCACGACGTGAAGTACCCGGGGATCACGGTCTACGGCACCGTCGGCAACAAGCCCGCGAACATCGTCGAGGGCAACGCGGTCTGGAACGTCGTGGACAACGGCATCCAGACCGTCGGCGACGTCATCGTGCGCAACAACATCGTCATGAACGTAGGCGCGAGCGGCATCGCGGCGAAGCCGAGCCAGGGCGAGGTCGTCGAGAACCTCGAGGTCTCCTACAACACGGTCGTCGGGGCCGGCGACGCCTGCTTGCGCGGCAACGAGCTGCCCGGGGGGAGCAACAACGTGATCGCCAACAACGCGCTGTACTGCGGGGCCACGAGCGCGATCAAATTCCCGCAGGGTCCGGGCGACGCGGTCGTGACGAACAACGCGGTCGTCGGCGCGCTGAACGGGCAGGACATGGGGACGCTCGACGGCGTCGACCTGGCGACCGCGTTCCTCGACGCCGGGAGCATGGAGCTGTACCCCAGCGCCCAGGGCCCGCTCGTCGACGCGGGCTCGTCAGCGCACGGCGCCGCCGAGGACTTCAACTGCGTGGCGCGTGACAACGGCTCGCCCGAGATCGGCGCCTACGACAACGCGGCGTCGCCCGACGCGAACCCGGGCTGGGTCGTCCAGGAGGGCTTCAAGGAGTGCGCCGACGATGGCGGCGAGACCACCGGGACCACGGGCGATCCGACGACCGGCGGCGAGACCACCGGGGACTCGAGCGAGACCGACACCGGCGAGGAGACGACCACCAGCACCACCGGCGGCCCCGACACCGGCGAGGAGACGACCACCAGCTCGAGCTCGACCGGCGACGAGCCCTGCTTCTCGAGCGGCTGTGAGCCGACCGTTGATCCGAGCACGACCGCGGGTGGCGAGAGCGCGGGCGCGACGGGCACGGACACCGAGGTCGACGCGGACGGAGACGACGGCTGCGGGTGCACCCAGTCCGGCGCGGGTTCGAGCGCGAGCAGCTGGCTCCTGCTCCTGCTCGGCCTCGGGCTGCTCAGGCGGCGTGACTGATCCCCAGACGCGCCCGCTGAACCGTTGCCTCGCGGATCGGCTTCGTCCATCCTGCGCGCGATGCAGACGACCGCGAAGGGCTGGAACATCATCGACGCGACCGCCGGGGTGCTCTCGTGCACCTACTCCTTCAGCAAGGGCGGGACCGCGAACTGCTTCACGGCCCGCACGGCGAGCGGCGGCCTCGCGGTCATCAGCCCGCCGAGCGAGTTCTCCGACGCGCTGCTCACGGAGCTGACGAAGTTCGGCCCGGTCGAGGCGCTCGTCGCTAACAACGGCTTTCACCACCTCGGCATCGGCCCGTGGCGCCGTCGGTTCCCGGACGCGCGCTGCTTCGCGGCCCCCGGCGCGATCAAGCGGATCAACAAGAAGTCCAAGGACGCGGGCGAGCTCGAGCCGCTTAGCGAGCTCGCCCCGCTGCTCGCCGACGGCGTCGAGATCATCGAGACGCCCTCGAGCCGCTGCGGCGAGACCTGGGCGCGCGCACGCGTTGAGGGCGGCTACGCCTGGTACGCCTCGGATCTGCTCGCCAACATGCCGCTGCCGCCGAGCCTCTTCCTCCGGCTCCTGTTTAAATGGACAGGCAGCGCCCCGGGCTACAAGCCCTTCAACCTCGCGCACAAGATCATCTTGAAGGACCGCGCGGCGACGCTGCGCGCGATGCTGGAGGACGTGCGCGCGCACCGGCCCAGCGTCATGGTCCCCGGTCACGGGGCGCTCTTGCGCGCGGACACGATCGCCGACGACACCGAGACGCTGCTCGCGAGCGCGACCCGGTGACGTTGTTACGGCGAGCGACGAGCGCTCAGCCGCGCGGCGTCGGCATCACGATCTTCGCCCCGACCTCGCCGTAGACGACATTGCTCGCGTCGGAGCCGATGAAGTCGTGCGGGAAGCCGAGCGTGATCTTGCTGACCTCGTCGAGCCGCTGGAGCTGCTCGGCGGACAGCGACAACGCGGCGCTCCCGAGCACGTCGACGATCTGCTCGGGCTTGCGCGCGCCGGCGATCGGGAACACGTCGGCGCCCTGATGACGGAGCCACGCGACGGCGACCTGCGCCGAGCTGGCGCCGAGCTCGTCGGCCACCGCGTCGACGGTCCGCGCGATCTCGAGGTTGCGATCGGTGAGGCGACGCTTGTTGAAGGCCGCGCGCTTGCTGTCGCCGGGGCCCTCGCCGCGCGTGTACTTGCCCGTGAGCACCCCCGCGTGCAGCGGGCCCCACGGCGTGATGCCGATGTCGAAGGCCCGCGCCATCGGGACCAGCTCACGCTCGACGGTGCGCTCGCACAGGCTCCACTGGATCTGCAGGCCGACGAAGCGGCTCCAGCCGCGCAGGTCCGCGAGCGTGTTCGCGTGGGCGACGACCCAGGCCGGCGCGTCGCTGATGCCGACGTAGCAGACCTTGCCCTGGCGCACGAGATCGTCGAGCCCGCGCATCACCTCGTCGACGTGGGTGCAGAAGTCCCACGCGTGCACCCACAGCAGATCGATGTAGTCGGTCTTGAGGCGCTTGAGGCTGGCCTCGACCGCGCGCGCCATGTTCTTGCGGCCGTTCCCGCCGGCGTTCGGATCATCGCCGCGCATGTTCAAGGTGTACTTGGTGGCGAGCACCCAGTAGTCGCGGTCGCTGGCGATAAACTCCCCGACGAACTCCTCGGTCTGCCCGCCGTGGTACTTGTTCGCGGTGTCGAGGAAGTTGCCGCCGCCTTCCGCGAACGCGCCGAGGACCTTGTGGCTGGTCTCCAGATCGGCGCCGAAGCCCCACTGGTCGCCGAAGGACATCGTGCCCAGGCAGATCTCGCTGACGCGCACGCCGCTGCTTCCGAGATGACGATATTTCATGGGTTCTCCGCTGGCTCTTCGATCGTTCTTCGATCGTTCTTCGATCGTTCTTCGCTCGTTCTTCGAGCGTCTCAAGCGAGGCACAGGGTAGCGCGGCGTCCGGAACAATCACACCGCTCCCCACACGCGCCGGTCGCCCCGGCGTGACGACGTCGTCATATCGTGCGGCGACGCTGTCGCGGTCGAGCGCGCGCCTCGCCGCGCGGCGTGACGGATCATTGAGCTTTATCTCGTTCCAGGCCCACGCGCGCCGCCAGCGATCGCTGGCACGCGAGCTGCTCTATAGACGCGCATGAAATCTAGCTTGTTTATGGGCGCGCGAATTCGGCGGAGGGCCGGGCTCGCGTGCTTCGCCTTATGGGGCGTCGTCGGCTCGACGGCGTGTGGAGTCCTCGACACCTTCGAAGTCCCGGATATCGAGGAGGAGATCAGCGAGGAGGAGTTCGAGGAGTTCGTCGACGACGTGCGCGAGCTCCTCCGTGAGCTGTTCCCGAAGCTGAGCGACGCCGAGCTCGACGCGATCGTGACGAGCTTGAGCTACGACGAGATCATCGCGCTGCGCGACGAGCTAGAGGCGGCGCGCGCGGAGGCGGCGGCCTTCAGCCTCGAGCTGTTCAAGACCGCCGAGGAGCGCGTCGAGCAGCGAGCGGAGGAGCTCGCGGACCACAACCAGGGCTTCCCCGAGACGGTCGAGCCGGTCGGCCGGGCGTGCTTCTACGACGCGGAGACCGGCCTCGCGCGCTGCTCGCTCGCGGGCGTGTTCTCCGACACCGCACCGATCACCCTCGACGGCTCCCAGGTGACCGTGCGCGTCGACGGCGTCGAGCAGCAGGGCGAGCTGCAGTGCCTCGCCGGGGACGAGACGGTCGACATCGTGTTCCTCGTCGACATCACCGGCAGCATGAGCAACGTGATCGACTCGGTGCGTAACTCGGTGGTCAGCTTCGTCGACGCGATCGAGGCGAGCGGCCTGCAGGGGACGCTGAGCGTCGTCAGCTTCCAGGACACCGTGGGCGTCGACGTGAGCTTCCAGGAGCCCGCGCCCGCCAAGGGCTACGAGCGCAGCCCGTTCTTCAAGCCCGTTGATCTGCGCAGCGCCAGCGGCGTGCAGTCGGCCCGCGACTTCATCAACCGGCTCGAGGCCAACCGCGGCGCGGACGCCCCCGAGAACCTCTCCGGCGCCATCGACTTCGCGCGCAACAGCGTCATCGGCGGGACCGCGAGCAGCCCCAAGGTCGTCGACGGTCAGAGCGGCCCGAGCGGGACGAGGCCGTTCCCGGCGCTCACGAGCGACCGCCAGGTCTTCGTCGCGCTGACCGACTCGACCTTCCACACCGACGACCGCGCCGCGGTCAACTCGAGCCTCGAGGTGGGCTTTGAGCCGCGCGACGCACCCGTGATCCTGCGGACGCTGCAGCGGACCGGCACCGTCGTCCACGTGATCGACCCGAGCTGGCGCGATCACACGCTCATGACCGGCGGGCCCGAGGACGTCGACGCCGACTACTGGGCGATCCACACCGGCGGGCTCGGCGAGGACACGGTGCTGGGCTACTCGCTCGTCGACCTCGAGCTCGTCGTGGTCGCGGAGACCACCGGCCTGCTTGATATCGCGCTCGACGGGATCCTCTCGAGCTCCTGCACCTATACCTTCGCCGCCGACCTCAGCGCGACCGCGACGGTCGAGCTCGAGCTCAACGTCACGGGCGAGAGCTTCACGGACGACGTGAGCGTAACGCAGCTGTAGCGACGAGCGTCAGCCGAGTCGTGCGCGCCCGCGGCGGTATGATCGGCGGGTGCGCGCGCGTCGGCGACTCCTGCTCCTGGCGACGCTGGGGCTGGTCGCGACCGCCGGCCTCGTGTGCCCGCGCGCGGGCGCGAACGTCTGCAACTACGACAACGACGAGGACCGTGACAGCGCGCGGCTTCCCGCCCGAGCGCGTCGCGCACCAGTTCACCGCCTGCTGCCCCAGGCCCGACGGCGCGCGCGTCCGCCTCGTGCGCCTCGATCGGGAGGCGTCGATCGCCTCGCCGCCCACCCACGGGTGACTAGGTGACAAAAGAGTCAGCTCGCTCCGCCCGCGGGCACGCGCAGGGTGAAGGTCGAGCCGCGCCCGGGCTCGCTCTCGACCGTGATGTCGCCGCCGAGGATCCGGCAAAACAGCCGCGTGACCACGAGCGTGGTGCCCGAGCCCTCGTGGGCGCGCGTCGTCGACCCGTCGAGCTGGCTGAACGGACGAAACAGCTTGTCGAGGTCCTGCTCGGCGATCCCGACGCCGTCGTCGGTGACCGCGACGCGCAGCCACGCGCGGCCGTCGTCGGTCGCCCGGCTGACGCGGAGCGTGACGCGCCCGCGCTCGGTGAAGCGGCACGCGTTGTCGAGCAGCCCCTCGATCATGTAGCGCAGCTTCGACCTGTCGCTGCGGACGCGCTCGCCCGCGAGCTCGTCGACCACCTCGATCGTGTTGTCTCGAGACCGCGCCAGCGCGGCGACCTCGCGCAGCGCGTCGTCGGCCACCTCCCGCACGACGAAGCTCGAGAGGTTTACGGCCGCCTCGCCAGCCTCGAGGCGCGAGAGCTCGAGGATGCTGGTCATCGTCTTGAGCAGCCGCTTTGACGCGACGCCGATCCGCCTCGCGCTCTTCACGGCGCTCTTCGAGCCCGTCGTCTCGGCGCTCCGCTCCAGCAGCTGCGCGTAGCCGATGATCGCGTTCAGCGGGGTCCGGAGTTCGTGACTCATGTTGCGCAGAAACTGTGACTTGACGCGATCCGCCGTGACCGCGCGCGCGCGCGCCTGGTCGAGCTCTCGGTAGAGGCGCGCGTTCTCGATCGCGACCGCGATCTGCAGCGCGAGCTGCCGCAGCAGCTCGACGCGCCGCTGCGTGAACACGCCCTCGACGAGCCCGTGCTCGAGGTACACGACGCCCGCGAGCTGACCGCGGTGCTCCAGCGGCACACACAGCAGCGACCGCGGCGCGCGGATCAGCAAGTAGGGGTCGTGCTCGAATCTTTCCAGCGGCGCGTCGCCCTCGGTGACGACGCGCTCGCGCGCGCGCGCGACGTAGCGGATCAACGTCGCCGGCGCTCGGCCGTAGTCCTCCAGCTTCGCCGAGGCGAGCGCCCGCACCATGTCGGGCTCGACGGAGCCCTCCGCCTCGACCCGCAGCGCCCCGGACTCGTCCGGCATCACGAGCACGCAGCGCCGGGCGCCGGCGCTGACCAGCAGCGTCCGGATCGTCGCCTCAAGCAGCTGCTCGAGCACCAGCTCCCCCGTGATCGCGCGCGACACCTCGAGCACGGACTCGAGGTCGAGGTCGCGCGAGCCGCCGCGTGAGGTCGGCGCCCGCGTCTCCCCTCCGGCGCTCGTCGAGTCGACCGGCTCGCCGCGCGCGGAGGAAGGTCTCGCGGCCACGATGCCGAACTCCTCGCGGAGCCGCGCGACCTTGGCGGTCGCGCCCCAGCGAAGATAGGCCTGATGGGCCGCCGCCAGGTACGCCGCGCCGATCAACGCGCGCCCCTCCGCGAGCGCGAAGCGTGCCGCGAGCTCCGTCGCCACGCCCTCCCAGTGCGCGTTCCCCAGCGCGCGCGCGCGCTCGACCGCGCGATCAAACGCCGCGAGCGCGAGGCGTGGGCGCCCGCGCCTCGACGCGCTGAGGGCGTCCAGGAGCGCGTCGGGGACCGCAGCGTTCTCGGGGCACAGGCGCGCCAGCCGACGCACGGTCGCGCGGGCGTCTCGGAGCGCCGGGGCGGACGAGACGCGCGCGCGCATGCCTGACTCTTGGGCAAGCATCGCGAGCGTCAGCGCCTCGTAGCACGCGAGCGTGTGTCGGTTCCAGGCCTTGGCGAGCGGCGGGAGCGCGGCGCGGCTCTCGGCGAAGGCGGCCGCCGCATCCTCCAGCCGCCGCGCGTGGAACAGCAAGACGCCCTTGTGCAGCCAGTAGTTGTAGGACTCGATCACGTCGCCGCTGCGGGCGAGCGTCAGCAGGTGTTCCTCGAGCCACTCGCCGCGGGACAGCGTGGTCAGCGAGTCCGTCAGGCCGCGCAGCGCCGCGCACGTGAGCCACACCGTGCGCGCCTCGTAGGTCGCCTTGAGCCCCGCCGACGCGCCGTAGGCCGCCAACGAGGCGCGCGCCGACGCGAGCAGCTCGCCGAGCCCATCACCGGAGACAAAGCGCAGCGAGAGGCCGCCGTTGTCGACGAGCGCCGCGACCTGCCGCTGCCCGCGGGCGAGCAGCGTCTCGCTCAAGCGCTCGAGGTGCGCGAGCACCTCGGCGTACGGCCGCGTCCAGGGAAACACGAACAGCCACAGCGGCCCGAGCACGAACGGCCCGGGGGGGTCACGGAGCCCGCGCGCCAGCGTCACCGCGAGCGCGCCGACGCGCTCCGCGGTCGCCGGGTCATCGAGGCGCGTCGCGATCTGCGAGCCGAGCATAGCGAGCGCCTCGAGCAGCGCCGGTGACACGCCGCGATCGAGGCCGCGCTCGACCATCTGCACGATCAACACCGGGACCACCCGCGGCGCGCGCTGAGTCGTGACCAGCAGGACGCGCGCGAGCAGCTCGAGGCAGATCAGGTCCTCCTCGCCCTCGAGCTCGGGACGCTCGCGCAGGCCCTCGATCGCGCCCGACTTGACCAGCCACGCGAGCTTCGCCACGGCGCGCGCGATGGCGAATGGTCCTGGGGACATGTTGATGGAGACGCCCAGCGAGCGCAGGCACTCGCGCGCGAGCGTCAGCCCCGCGTCCATGTCCTGAACGTTGTGGAGGTAGAAGCGCACGCGCAGGCGGTCGAGCCGAGCGCGCTCGAGACGGTCGTCGACCCGCGCCGACAGCTCCGCGAGCGCCGTGAGCGCCTCGTTCGGCGCCCCGGCGAGCAGGCGCGCGACCCAGCGCGCGCGCTGCAGCTCGAGCGAGAGCGCGTGATGCTCGGTCCAGGCGTCCTCGGGCAGCAGCGCGACGCCGCGCGCGAGCAGCTCATCCGCGACGCCGTAGGCCATCGATCGCGTCGCCGACTCGCCGGCGCGCAGATGCAGCCGCGCGACGACCACTCGCTCCTCGTCGTCGGCGATCAGCGCGGCCGCGCGCCCCATGTGATCGACGACCGTGAACAGCGACGCGTCGCTGCGACCCGCCCCGTCCGCGATCAGCTGCCGACCGATGCGCGCGTGCAGCCGCGCGCGGGATGCCTCGGTGAGCCGCGCGTAGACGAGCTCGCGCACGCGATCGTGCGTGAAGCGGTAGCGCACGTCGAAGCCGCCGGCGCCGTCGCGCGACGCCACGAGATCCTCGGCGCCCGGGACGTGCCGAACGCGGTCATCGAGCGGCCGGATCAAGCCCCGCGTGACCGCGGGCGTCAACGCGTCCACGAGCTCGGCGAGCGCGCCTCCTCGTATCGCGCGGACCAGGCGCAGCGTGAAGCGGTCGCCGACGCACGCGGCGACATCCAGCGCGCGCCGCGTCGCGGCCGGGAGGCTGTCGAGGCGCTTCGCCAACAGGCTCGCCACCCCGTCGGGGACCTCCATCAACCCCGCCGCGCGCGCCGGGTCCCAGCGCCAGCGCCCGTCCTCGCGCCGGATCGCGTCCTGCTCGACGAGCGCGCGCAGCAGCGCGCGGGCGAAGTACGGGTTGCCTTCGCTGAGCCGCGCGAGCGCGTCGGCGAGCGCGTCCCCGCCGCGCATGTCGTCGCCGAAGGTCGCGCGCACGAGCTCGCGGAAGGCGGCGACGGCGAGCGGACCGAGCTCGTGTCGCTCGACCGCGATCTTGTGCTCGCGGATCGTCCGAAGCGCCCGCATGAGCGGCCCGTCCTCCGCGACCTCCGCCGGGCGAAACGCGCCGATCCAGAGCACGTGGCGCAGCGCGCCCGTCGTCAGGATCGTGACGAGCATCGCCAGCGTAGCGGAGTCGCTCCACTGGAGGTCATCGAGGAAGATGACGAGCGGGTGCTCAGGTCGCGCGAGCGCGCCGAGCAGCTGCAGCAGCGCCGCCTCGAAGCGACGATCGAGCTCGCCGACGCGGACCCGCTCGTCGCGCCGGCGTCGCGCCGCGTCGAGCTCGATCTCCAGCAGGCGCGCGAGCGCTGGCAGCGACGCCGCGATGAACTCGGCGTTGCTCCCGAGCGCCGCCCCCATCGCGTCGCGCCAGCGAGTGAGCGAGTCGCCAGGCAAGCTGAGCAGCTGCCCGACCAGGCCGTCGAGCGCCTGCAAGAGCGAGGCGTAGGGCGAGTCGCGCTGAACCTGGTCGAACTTCCCCGCGCAGTACAGACCGCGGAGCTTGGCGACCGGGCGCCGCAGCTCGTTGATCAGCGCGGTCTTGCCGATCCCCTCCGGTCCGGCGACGAGCACGAGCTCGGCCTCTCCGCCGAACACACGCGCGAGCTGTGACTTCATGGCTTGAAGGACAGCATCTCGCCCAAACAGGCGCGCCGGGAGCTGCACGCGCGCGACCGCGTCATGCTCCCCGAGCGCGAAGGGCTCCCGCGCGTCGCCCCGCCCGGCCGCGGCGGCGTCGAGCAAGCGCTCGAGATCCACGAGCAAGCCGGCCGCGGTCTGGTAGCGCGCGCGCGCCTCCTTCGCGAGCAGCTTGTGCACGATCGCCGCGATCATCGGCGGGGTGTCCTCGCGCGCGCGCGCGAGCGGCTCAGGGCGCCGCGCGATGTGGGCGTGCAGCAGCTCGGCCGGGTCGTCGCCCACGAACGGCGGCTCGCCCGACTGAAGCTCGTAGAGCGTCGCGCCGAGCGAGTACAGGTCGCTGCGCTGATCCACTGGGCGACCCATGCGCCCGGTCTGCTCCGGCGCGATGTACCGCGGCGTGCCGATCAACTCCGTCGACGGCTCGGGCGCCGACTGCAGCGCCGTCGCCACGCTGAAGTCGATCAGCGCCACCCGACCCGCCGCCTCGGAGTACACGATGTTGTCGGGCTTGACGTCGCGATGGATCACGCCCGCGCCGTGCACGACCGCCAGCGCGGCCGCCAGCTCCCGCGCGATCCAGAGCCAGCGCCGCCGCGTGACCGGCTCTTTCTCGGGGCCGACGAGCGCTCGCAGGTTGTCCGCGCCGAAGTCCTCGAGGACCAGCGCGAGCCCGTAGCTGCACGTGACGAGCTCGTGGGCCCGGACGATCCGGGGGTCATCAAACCGCCGGTACATCCGGTACTCCGCGCGCAGCCGGGCGAGCGCGATCGATGACGGGAACTCGTCGCTCGGCGCCTTGATGACGACGCGGAGACCGTCGCGCGCGCGCGTCGCTCGATAGACGAGCGCGCGCGGCGACTCCCGAATACAGACCGTCAGCTCGTATCCCGGGACGACCAACATGGGAATCAGCGGAGGTCGGGGTGACCCCTCAGCATCCTACACCCGCGCCGACGCCCGCGCGCGCTCGGCCAAGGATCATCAAGCCACGGGCCCTCGCTGCGCCAGCGCGCGGCTCCGCTCGGCCGCGCCGCGTAAAAACATGTCTGATAATACAGGCTACGAGGGACCCCACTGATCGGGATCAAATTTCACGATCCTCCGTTTACCGGCGCTCCACTCCGGCCTGCTCAGCAGGTACGCGTAGGTCGTCCCAGGCTCGAAGCGGACCGTGAGCGCACGCCGTCCGCCGGCCTTCGCGGTGAGGGTCGCGCCGTACTGACTGAGCGAGAGGCCCCCGCCGCCGCTGACGACCTCGGCCTCCGACGCCGCCATCACCACGAAGATCTGGTGAACCACCCGCGCGTCCTTCCCGTAGGAGCGCAGCGCCTCGAGGGCGTCCCGCGAGCGGTTGACCGCGCGCTTGAGGTCGCCGAGCCGCACCTCGAGCTTGAGCAGCTTCAGCTCGGCGCGCTTGAGCCCCTCAAAGCCCCCGCCCACGCCCGCGCCCACGCCCGCGTTCGCGACCTTCAGGTTGAGCTCGACGTCCGCGCGCCGCGAACGGCTGAAGTCGAGCTCTACCGTGTAGCTGCGGCTCACATCGAGCCTCGACGCCGGCAGCGAGCTCTGGACCGCGAGATGATTCTGCGACAGCACAGGCGACTTCTTCTCGCCGTAGTCGCCGAGCCCGATCGAGGGCGCGTTGCCGCGGAAGTAGCTGATCCCGGCGTACTTCAAGTGGTTGCTCTTGACGATCGCTAGGGGCACGGTCCCTCTCCTCCCACGGCGTACACGAGCGCCCGGCGACGGCGCCTCCTCCATGATAGGGAGAACCGCGAACCCAGGAGGCGCGCGCGGGGCCGCGACGGCGCGAAGCCGAGCGCGGCGCTACAATCGCCCCACATGAGCAGCCCTCGAAGACGACCCAACCGCGCGCTCTCGCTCTGGCTCCCCGCGTGCGCGTGCGCGTGCGCGCCGACGACCTCTAGCTCCTGCGGACCGCCGCGCGAGGTGCTGATCGCGGCGCTCGCCCCTCTGTTCGCCATGCTGCTGCTGAAGGTGCTCGTGTTCATCTGGCTCGTCGTCGTGCGCGCGAACGGCGGGCTGCGACGAGACATGCGCGTGTACAAGACCTTCGAGCCAGATCTCGTGGCCAAGAACCTCCCGCGGCTAGAGGTCCAGGCGATGCGCAACCTCACCAACCTCGGCGAGGTGCCGCCGGTGTTCCACGTGCTGTGCCTAGTCGCGCTGTTCCTGCCAGAGGTCGCCACGAGCGAGGTGTTCGCCATCTGCAGCTGGACCTTCGTCGCGAGCCGCTACGTCCACTCGTACGTGCACTGCACGAGCAACAGCCTGCGCTGGCGCCCGCTCAGCTTCGTGATCTCGTCGCTGTTCTTGCTCGCGCTCATGATCTACATGGCCGCGGCGCTGTTCATGCCGTCGTAGCCGGAGAGCGCGCGGCTGCGCGCGTTCACGCTGCTGACGCGCGCGCTTGAGTCCCCGCAGCGTCCGGATGCGCTCAACATTGATGAGCCTATTCGAGGCTCCCGGGGGCGCCGCCGCCGCGTACTTGGCGAATAACCGCACTGACAAGCCTCAATTATATCCCAGCAGATCAGATCATACACTCGATCGAGACGAGTTTCATATAGTCCGCGTTTTCTTTGCATTCTGATATCGCAACGATTTCGCGGCGAGACGACGCCGGCGGCTCGCCGTGTTCGCGCGACCGTACGAGCGCGCGGAGTACAGCGTTTCGGCCGCAGATCGCCGGCTCGGGCCGGATCGCGGCGGCTCGCCGCTTGTCGGTGAACGTGCACCGCTCACGCGAAATTGCGGACATCTATTTACACGAAGCGATTGCGTCAATCCCCGCAAATCATACACCGAGAGGCGCTGGATTGTTCCAGTCTCGCTGCTAAATTTCCAGCGGTTGGAGAAATGGTCAATATGCAGCTCTCGAGAGTAGTGGGGTTTTTCTGTGCGCTAATCATGGTTCCGGGAATGACGGCTTGTGACCGCCTGGACCCCGAGGAGCCGACGCCATCCGAAGGCGTGAGCGAGCCGGAGCTCGTTGCCGCGGACACCGACGAGGTAAGCCTCTTGGAGGCGTTTGAGGGCATCCAGGCCGAGATCGCGGCGCATGGAGAAGTCGACGGCGAGCTCGCCTACGAATTCGCTACGGTCGAGGACACGCTGCTGGCGCTCGAGGAGGAGTACATCAAGAGCCCGAGGTTCCGCGCCGGCAACGGGAACCGCGCCGGCGTGCTCTCAATGGACCTCGAGCTGCTCGCCGGCGGCCGCGAGCTCGTGATCCGCGAGCAGAGCATGTGCGACGGCTGGGCCAAGACATGGTTCTACTACAACCGAAACCTCGGGAAGGTCGTCCAGATCACCTACTTCGACGGCCTGCCGTACCGGCCGACCTTCGCGTACGACTACAACCCGTCCACCCCGTACAACACCTACCCCGATATGGTCGAGGACGGCAGGTGGCAGCAGTGGGTCGTCGGACGCTTCCTGACCGTGACCAGCACGTTCTGGTACGACAGCGCGAGCCTCGACCTGATCGGCAACGAGTTTGAGCTGCCGGGGCCGCCGCCCGTCGACGCGATCCCGGTCGACATCCCGGTGCTGCAGATGGTCTGCACGCCGCTCTTCGACCCCGACCCGTACACGCTCAAGAAGATCAACGTCAACGTCTGGGACTACCACCAGATGATCGACGCCGCCGGTCGCGGCGGCACGTACGCGACCTCCGTGCCGACGAACCTCGGGCCCGACGGGCTGATCTCGCCCTACTACATCGAGGGCGGGCTGCCGGTCGAGATGGCGATGGACTGGGATGATGTCCTCGACGATATCGAGGCCGGCGAGATTGACCCCAACCTCGGCAACCTCGGCATCGCTACCAGCGTGGAGCCAGATCCGAAGCCGCCCGAGCTCGTCTCGATCGACAACCTCATGATCGGCTGGGGCAACGTGCTCTGGCCGAACGAGGCGCTCGGGGTGCCGCCTGACTTCTCGGAGTACGGCGAGTGCGGGACCTTCCAGCTCCCTGATCCATACCCCGGGCTCTGAGCCTCGGTCGCAAGCGCGGCGCGGTGGCTCGCGCCGCGGCGCGCAATCGACCCTCGGTCTGTGTGTCGATATTCGCGGCGCGGCGTCGAACTCGCCGGACTGTCTAACGATCGGCACGCGGCCTGCGTATCCCGAGATTAGTCGATACAATCTCGACCGTAGCCTTCATGAGCGACGCGTTCTCATACGAGATACAGAGGCCGCACGCTCGTCACGTGACGATCAAGCTCGCGGGCGTGCTGACGGCGCCGCGCGTCTCAGAGTTCGAGCCCGACGTAGCGCGGGTGCTCGCGGCCGGCGATCGTCAACAAGTCCTTTGGGACATGCGCGGCGTTCGGCGCTGTGACCTGGGGGGACGTCGCGCCCTCCGACGAATCCAGCACGCGATCAAGGCCAAGCGCTACCGCACCGCCTACCTCGCCTCCCGCCCGCGAATTCGCGGCGTCGCGCTCTGGGTGGCCCACACCTCCGGCGACGAGCTCGCGCGCCCCTTCGCCAAGCACGAGTTCGCGATGGACTGGCTCGAGCTCTCGATCGGGCGCGTCGAGGACATCGAGCTGACCGCGACCAAGCTGGTCAACGCGCGCGGGCCGAAGGAGGCGCGCCGATGAGCGCCGCGCACCGCGAACTGACCGTGTTTGAGCGGCTGTTCGTGCGCGCGCTGGTCGGCCTCATGTCGCGCGTTATCGGCGACAAGAACCACCACGACTACGCCGTCGCGGCCGAGACCGTCCGGCACTTCGGCGTGCGCGGCTTCTTCCGCTACATGAAGTTCGTCTCGAAATTCGTGCAGCAGATTGAGCCCGTCTTCGGTGAGGCCAACACGCAGACGCTCATCGGCGTGTCATCCTTCCTCGCCGGCTGCGGCTACTGCGGGTACGGCCACGCGCTCGCGGGCGCGCTGATCCTGTTCAGGGACACCGGCAAGCTCCACCCGCTCCACCCCCACTCGATCGCGCCGCTGTTCGACTTCGAGGACCAAGAGGTCATCGAGCGGCTGGACGAGCTGCTCGCCGAGCCCGACTACGCGGACCTGCGACGACAGGTCAACCGGATGTACCGGATCTATATCGGCGAGCTCGACCCGAGCACGGAAGAAGATCGGCTGCTCAAGGCGACCGTGGACTTTTGGTGCTGGACCCTGGAGTGCTCGATCGTGGAGGGCGTCAAGATCACGCCGGACGACTCGACGTCTCCGCATCCTGTCGGTGGGGACAGGAAGCTCGTCGCGCGCTACCAGAAGGCCCGCGCGGCCGAGCGCGCGGCGCTCACGGCCTCGGCGTAGACGCCCGCCCTCGCCCGCAGGACGCGACAGCCATCGCCGCGGCGGAGCCGAATCGACCGGCGACGAGCGCGCTCCGATCGCTCGCGCGCAGGGACACACGGGGCCCGCCGCGGAGAGGCGACCGGTGCGCTACCATTGGGATCCGTGAACGCCCGTCTCGTGAGGTACGCACTTCTGGCCGTAGCGTGCGCTGCGTGCACGAGCAGCGACACGCCGGCCGGCGCGAGCGAGAAGACATCGCTGAGCCAAGAGCCACAGCAGGCGCCGGGGCCCTGCGATGTCACGTCGTTGCCCCAGAGCCCGCGCGGGGTGCCAGGCCCGAACGTCCACACGATCACGGTTGGTTCGACCGATGTTTGCGTCGACGGTCGATCGGTCGTCCGCCTCGTTAACGGCCATCCGGATCCCGCGCTGGTCGAGCGCCACCTGATCGGACCCCTCGAGGACGTCCTCGCGCCCATGGGTGAAGCCGCCGCCGCGAGCTCGATAATCCGGGGAGTCGCGCGACCAGGCGTCGGTCCGCGACCGCTCTACTCGCTCAAGCTGGTCGCCCCGGCCGAGCTCGAGTTCGCGCCGCTCATCGACATTCTGTACACGTCGGGTCGCGCGGGCTTCACCCACTACTTCCTGGCGGTCACGGGCCCCGGTGACACGCGGAGGTTCCTCGAGGTCGATCCGCCGGTGTTCACCATGGGGCAGCCGCCTCCGCCGAGCGTGAAGATCTTCGTGTCTACGGACGGATTCCGCGTGTGGAGCCGAACCCAGGCCGGCCTCGAGCCGACGGAGCACGGCCACGGTTTCCAGAAGACGATCGCGCCCCGCCGAGGCGAGCTGCCGCTGGGCG
Source organism: Polyangia bacterium (assembly GCA_030430565.1). Taxonomy (GTDB): domain Bacteria; phylum Myxococcota_A; class Polyangia; order Nannocystales; family Nannocystaceae; genus JACKDW01. Next base: position 14,148 of record JAUIKS010000016.1, on the reverse strand, counting down.
ACCGGGAGCGCTGGGACCTTCCAGCGCTCGACCAGGCGCTCGAGCAGCTCAAGCGCGCCGACCCCGAGGTCGTCGACGCGGTCGTCTCCGGTGAGCACGAGATCCCGCTCTCGGTGTTCGTGGACGTCCTGAATCGAGCTGCCGGCGACGGTTGCCCCGCCGACTTCGCGTCACGCGACGACACGGTTAAGAAGTGCCGCTTTCCATTTCTGTCAATTGAAGCAGGCGCGGGTTGACGCCCCGGCGTTGACGCCGCTCACCATAGATCGCCGACAAGAACACGAACCCGATCGATGTCGCGCGCGCGCACGTCGGGGCGCTCGCTAGCGATGGTCGAGATCTTCGCGGCGCCGTGGCGCCCTTGACGACGCCACCCGACCACGAGCTCGAGCTCGCCGTCCTCGTCCTTGTAGTCGTAGCGCCACGTCTCGCTGCGCTCCCAAGAGTCGAGCCCCGTGCTCATTGCGAGATCCTAGCCGCCCTGCGTTGTTCCACGCCACCTCAGCGGAGGCCCCTCGACGGGCTCGGTTCTCTGCTGTTCGCGCGTTTAAGCGACCGTAGCGAGCACAGGTGAATAAATCCGCAGGCGGCTTCGAGACCCCACGAGACCACGCGAATGGAGAAATCGTGGAGAAGGAATCGGCGAAGCCGGAGAAACGGCGCAGTCCAAGAATTAGCCTCTACTGTTGGAAGCAGTACAGCGGCGACTCCCACGCGCACGTGCCGTTGTAGCACCAATCGGTCCAGAACACGTTCGCCGCGCTCGAGCGCCCCCACGCGCCGCCGCCATCCTCTGACGTCCAGCCGGCGCACGCGTCGTAGTTCACTGGGCTGCCGTTCCAGTTGGTCGCCGTCCAGACCGAGGGCTGACCGCCGCCGAAGCACTGGGTCGTTCCGATGGGCGCGGGGTCACCGAGCTCCGTGAGGTCGATCGGCGCGTCGAGCGAGCCGTCCACCAGGTCGCTCCACGCGTCCGCGACCTTCGTGCCGTCGACCAGGCGGTAGGGCTTGGAGGACTTGGAGAAGCGCGTGTTGGGACCCTCGCCAGGGACGCTTAACCAGGCCTTGTACTCTCCGAGCAGCCCGGCCGCCTCAGCGCGGGCCTGGCACTTCTCGTCGGCGCCGGCGAGCCCGCCCAGGTCGCCGGTGTACAGCTCGCTCGAGACGAACACGTTCTTGTACTCGCTCTGACAGGCGTCGTCGCAGCCGTCCCCGGGCGCTTGGTTGCCGTCGTCACACTCCTCGACGCCCGCTTGGATGAAGCCGTCGCCGCAGCTCGCCGCCGCGCAGGCGACGCAGTCGTCGGTGTTGTCGTCGTTGCCGTCGTCGCAGACCTCGCCGGCGATCTCGTTGAGGTACTCGTCGCCGCAGAGCGCCGCGCTGCAGTCGGCGTCACAGGTCTCGGAGTCGCCGCCGTCGTCGCAGCCCTCGAGCTCCTGATGGTGGAAGCCGTCGCCGCAGTACGCGAGCGTACAGCTGCTGGGGCAGTCGTCGCCGTCATCGTCGTTGCCGTCGTCGCACTCCTCGTCGAACAGCGCCTGGACGATGCCGTCGCCGCAGACCGGATCGAGGCAGTCATTGGTGCACTCGTCGTCGTTTATGTCGTTGCCGTCGTCGCAGGCCTCGACGCCCGCGTGCAGGTAGCCGTCACCGCAGCTCGCGGGCTCGCAGCTCGAGGTGCACTCGTCGCTGTCGCTGTCGTTGCCGTCGTCGCAGCTCTCGCCCTCCTCGAGCACACCGTTACCGCACTCGGGCTCCCCGGTGGTGCCGTCGGTGGTCGGCGACTCGGTGGTCCCGAGGGTCGTCTCCGCCGCGGTCGTCTCGTCGGTCTCGCCGGCGGTCGTCTGCCCGCCCGTCGTTTGACCGCCCGTCATGGTCCCGCCCGTCATGGTCGGCGACTCGGTGTCCTCGGTGCCCGGCCCCGCCGTGCCGTCCTCGGTCTCGGTCTCGGTGCCGGTCTCGGTGAGTTCGGTCGCGCCGGAGGTCGAGCCTCCGTCGTCCCCGCCGCAGCCCGCGAGCGCGAGCGTCAGCGCGAGCGCGACGCGCCGCGCCGGCGCATGTCCGTGTCCACGCGTCGTCAACATCTCCAGCGAGCATCCATCAGCATGCCGATCGCGGACAACCACAATCCCCGCTCGTACATGTCCCTATGGTCATTTTGGCCCATCGAACATGAATTTTTAGACATATTGCTTCTCGCGCGCGGCAATCCGGCGCGCCGACTCAGTTCCCCCGGCGCAACCCGCGGCCTCCGCGCGCACGCGCGGCGCCGCCGCCTTCGCTCCGCGCGCGACCCGATGCGCCCGGGCACGCGGCGGCGCGCGGCTTCACGCTCGCCGTAAAATCTGCGAGAACGTCTCCATGCCGTCCGTCTTCCGCCCCCTCAGCCGCCCTCGCTCCTCCACGGGCGCGGCCGACGGCGCTGACTCCAAGCGCATCAGCCCCACGGCGCACTACACCGGCTACGTCTGGGTCCGCAACACGCTCTCCCCGCGGGCCCTGCGGACGCCGCAGGGCGTCGCGCTCTTCACCGCGCTGCAGCCGGCGATGCGCGTCGCGGCGCGCTTCAACGGCGGGCTGACGCTCGAGCAGATGCTGCTGCAGCGGCACCGGATCATCGACCGAATCCTCGACGACGCGATCGCCACCGGGCGCGTCGCGCAGGTGCTCGAGATCGCCGGCGGGATGTCGGGGCGCGGGCTTCGCTTCTCCCGGCGCTACCCCGAGCTGACCTACGTCGAGGGGGACCTGCCCGGCATGTCGCGGCGCAAGCGGAGCGCGCTGCAGGAGGCGCGCCTCGACGATCGACCGGGGCACCACGTCATCGCGCTCGACGTGCTCGCGGAGCGCGGCCCGCTCGCGCTCGCGGAGGCGATCCGCGAGCGCGTCGACCCGACGCGTCCGCTGGCGATCGTCACCGAGGGCCTGGTCAATTACTTCCCGCGCGACGCGGTCGAGGGGATGTGGCGACGCTTCGCCGCGCTGCTGGCCCCGGCCGGCGGGCTGTACGTCTCGGATCTCCACACGCGCGGCGAGACCGAGTACTACGCGGCCTCGCGCGTGTTCCGGCGCGCGCTCGAGCTGTTCGCCCGCGGCTCCGTCCATCTCCACTACGAGCGCGAGGACGAGGCGCGGGCCGCCCTGCTCGAGGCCGGCTTCACGCGCGCGCGGCTGTCGCGACCGCGCGACTGGCGAGGCACGCTCGAGCTGCCGCGGCCGCGTGGTGAAGATGTCCTTCGAGTCATAGAGGCCTGGCGCGCGCCAGCGGGCTGACGACGACGCGCGGCCGGCCTACGAGGCCAACGAGGACTGACACCACGCCCGCGCCGGCCGCACCGGGAGCCGCACGATGAACACCCGCGCGTCGCGCTCCGCCGCGGGCGCGTGGACCTCGAGCGCGCCGCCGAGCAGCTCGCAGAGGTGGCGGGTGACCGCGTGCTCGAGCGACTCCGAGACCAGCGGCGGCAGGCTCGCGAGGGCCTCGCCCGGCTCGAAGGGGACGAGCGACTCGTCGGAGACGAAGGTCCTCGAGCCCGCGATCGCGAACACGCAGGTCGCGTCGTGCAGCTGGCCCTCCGACCATACCTCCATGACGAGCTCGCCGCCTTGGTTGTTGCTCGCGGCGCTGACGAGCAGATCGCGGAGCACGTGCTCCAGATACACCGCGTCGCTGATGATGGGCTCGCTGACGCGGAGGTCGACGACGAGGCTGAGCTCCGCGCGCCCGAGCACCGGATCGAGCGCGCGCGCGACTCGATCGACGAAGCTGGCGAGCTCGAGCGGCTCGAGCATGAGCGTGAGCTGCCCGGCCTCGAGCTCGCTGACCTCGAGGATCCGCTCGATCAGCGCGCCGAGCTGCCGACCGGCGTCGCGGATCTGCGAGAGCCCGTCCTCCGCGCTCGAGATCGCCGCGAGCGGGCCGCGCAGCTGCTCGCCGACGTAGGCGAGGAACTGGCTCTTGGCGCGGCTCGCCGCGCGCGCGCGCGCACTCGCGTCCTCGAGCTCCCGGATCCGCTCGCGCAGCTGCTCACCGCGCGCGTGCCGATCGCCGCGATCGACGACGGTCACGACCTGACAGGCGCCGTGCCCGACGAGCCGTCGAATCGCGCCGGTGAAGGTGACCTCGAAAATGGCGCGCTCGTCCTCGGCCCCAGCGGGCCCCGGCGTGATCGTGGCGATGAAGGTGTGCGACCGCCCGTCGCCCAGCCCGATCCAGCGGGGGTCCGCGCCGACCACGAGCGCGCGCCACCACGCGCGCGCCGACGGCCAGCTCGAGGCGAGCGCCTCGGCGGCGCTGTCGAGCTGCGCCAGCTCCCCGTCAGACGTGACCGCGACGACCGCGAGGCCCAGGGCCGAGGCCGCGTGCTCGATCGCCTCAGAGGTCTCGCGTCGCGCCGCCGCGATCGCGTGCTCGCTGCGGATGATCCGCGCCGCGGTCGTCGCCAGCGCGACGTGATGCGCGATCGCCTGGAGGATCTGGAGATCGACGCGCGTGAAGCCGCCGCGCCCAGGCGCGCCCTCGAGGCACAAGTAACCGAGCACGCGGGCGCCGAAGCCGACCGGCGTCGCCATCAGCGACCGCGTATGCGCGCGCCCTCCCCCCGAGGACGCGGTCAGCTTGTCCTCGCTGTCGAGCGCCGCGATCATGGCGCCGCCCTCGGCGCGCACGCGCTCGACCAGCTCGCGCGCCCCGGCGGGGGGCTCGTCGACGCTCTCTCCCTCCGCGCCGCGCCCGACGACGATCGCCCGCGCGTCGTCCTGGTCCTCCGGGTCCTCGGAGAGCCAGAAGAACGCTCTCCCCGCGCCGAGGATCGCGATCAGGTCGTCGAGCAGCGCGCGCGCTTGCTGCTCGCGAGAGCGCGTGCGGGCGGCGCTCAGGCTGACCTGGATCAGCGTGTCGAAGTGTCGTCGCAGGCGCAGCGCGGCCGGGACCACGCCGCGCGAGCGGGTCGCCGCGACGGTCTCCGCGGAGCCGACCCGCGAGCTGATCTCGACGAGTTCGAACTCGCGCTCGAGCAGCTGGACCCGGCTCTGCAGCCCGAGCTCGTCGGCGAGCGCGTGCCCGCGCCGCGCCTCGTCCCGCGCGGCCGCGAGCGCGCCGCGCTCCGCAAGAATATGTCCTCGGAGCCAGAATACATCGATCTGCGCCCGCGGGCTGTCGACCCGCGCCGCGTAGGACTCGACCGCCGCGAGACCCGCGAGCGCCTCGTCCGCGCGCCCGCTGAGCCAGAGCAGACCCGCGTCGAGACATTGATGCAGCGCGCGCATGCTCGTCGTCATCGCGACGCGCTCGAGCTGGCGAACGGCCGCGCGCAGCGAGGCGAGCTCGCGGCGCTCGAGCGCACCACCGGCGCGGCGACGCATCGCGAGCAGCAGGCGCCCACGCGCGATCGAGACGAAGCCGGCGCGCTCGCGCGGGGTCACCATGTGTGGGGTAGGCACGGCCTCGTGGTAGCGCGCGGCGAGCTCTTCAAAGCGCTCGCCCAGCTCTCCGCGCTCGACGCAGATCCGCAGCGCCGCGCCGATCCTGCTCGCGGCGGAGAGGCGCGCCTCGAGCTCACCGCGCGTCGCGCCGCGCGTCCGCTCGAGCGCGGCCTCGGCCTGTTGGAAGCGACCTCCGCTGGCCTCGGTCGACGCGAGGAAGCCGGCGATCTGCGGGAGGCGCAGCGGCACGACCATCTGATCGGTCTGGCCGCGGGTGTACGCGAGCGCGGCCCACTCGCGCGCCTCGACGACGTAGCCGCGGACGTCCAGCAGCCACGCGAGCGCCATCGCGGCGTTGGCGTAGAGCAGCGGGCTGAGCCAATACTCGCCGACCTCCAGCGCCGCGCGGAGGCTCGACTCCGCCTCGGGGATGCGCCCGAGCAGCTCGGCGCCGATCCCTCGGTACGACACCACGCGCGCCCAGAGGCCGCGATCCTCGAGCTGCTCGGCGATCGCTACGGCCGCGCGCGCGTCCTCATCGAACGCGCGCGCCTGACCGAAGCCAGCGACGGCGCACGCGTAGTACATCAGCAGCACGGCTCGCTCTCCGCACACCGGGAGCGAGTCGCACAGCGCGCGACCGCGCGTCACCGCTTCGAACATGCGCCCCGAGTCGACGTCGACGTAGCCGGCCGCGACGACATCCGCGAGCAGGCGCGCGAGCAGCCGAGCCCGCCGCGCCCGCTCGGGCTGCGGCGCCGAGCGTGCTCGCGCCCGCCTCCGACGGAGCTCGACGCGCGCGAGGCTCGTCATCGCGTTCACCCACCCGCGCCCGCGCCCGCGAAGCGGTCGACCCCCCGCGTCGCGCAGGGCGGCTTGGACGTGCGTGAGCGCGGTCTCAAAGTCGTGCCGTCCGTTGTGCAGCGCCGCGAGCACGGAGCGGACGACGGCGCGCGCGAGGCCGGGGGGCGTTCGCGCGAGCGCGGCGCGTCCGCCCGCGAGCGCGGCGTCGACACGACCGACTCGCGCGTTGACGATCGCGACCAGCAGATAAAACTCGCCGTCGAGCGAGGCCGCCTCGTCGCTCCGCGACGCCGCTCGCTCGGCCACGAGGAGGAAGCGCCGCGCGGCCTCGTAGGCGTGACACGCCGCGGCCGCGCGCCCGGCGAGCAGGTTGAGTTGAAACGTTCGCTGAAGCGCCTCATCACCCGCGCGCTCGCTGTGCGACGCGAGCGCGTAGATCGAGGTAGAAGTTGAGATCGAGGTTGAGACCGAAGTTGAGATCGAGGTTGAGGTCGCTACGTCCCCTCGCGCGAGCGCACGACAGACGCGGCTGTGGAGCCGCCTTCGGGCGTCGTCGTCGAGGTCGCGCATGAGCACCGCGCGCAGCAGCCCGTGCGAGAACTCGAGCCGCGGCGCGCCGGACTCGCCACACCTGAACTCGAGCGCGCCGCCTCGCAACGCCGCCTCCAGGGCGCGCGAGACCTCGACCGACGAGCGCTCGAGCGCCGTCGCTATCGAGCCTGCCTCGAGTGACAGATTCACGCACGCGCAGGCCGCCAGCAGCGCGCGCGCGTCATCCCCGAGATGGGCGACGAGCCGGCTGACGAGCGCGAGCGGTGCGCTCACCGTCACTCGCGCGCCGCCCCCGACGCTCTGCCGCCACTCGCCATCCGTGATGCTCAGCGCGTCGTCGTCGATCAGCGCGCGGGTGTGCTCGATCAGCGCGAGCGGGCTCCCGCCGCAGCGCGCGACGATCCCCGCGACCACGCGGGGATCCGCCGCGCGGCCGAGCCGCTCGTGGACCAGCGCCGCGGCGTCGCCCGCCGGCAGCGGATCGAGCGAGATCACGTGCACGCGCGCCGACGCCAGCGCCGCGGCGAGCCGTGACGCGCCCTCCGTGGAGGCGGTCAGCAGCAGCAAGATGGGCTGCTTCCCGAGCTCGAGCGCGAACCGCCGAAGCACCCGGGCGCTCGCGTCGTCGAGCCAGTGCGCGTCGTCGATGCACGCGACCGCCGCGGGGCAGATCGCCGCCAGCTCTCCGATGAAGCGAGCCAGCGCCCCGTGCAGCAGCGTGTCGCCGCCCGCGAGCTCATCCAGGTCTCCGCCCCGCGAGCGCTTCGGCTTCGGGTCGTCCTCGCGCCCGAGCAGCGCCGCCAGCTCGTCGCCGAATTCGGCGAGCACCGGCGCGTACTCACCGGCGGCCTCACGCACGAGCGCGCGGACCACCGCGTCGGCGTCTCCCGCTGGATCGCGCCGCCGCGCGTCGCGATCCATCGCCTCGACGAACCCGCCGATCAGCCTGCGGATCACCGCGTAGGGCTCCCGCGCGCCGCTGCGCCCGCGCGCGAACAGGATCCCGGCGCCGAGGCTGCGCGCGCGGTCGACGAAGGCGCGCACGAGGTGACTCTTCCCGATCCCCGACTCCCCCTGCAGGAGCACGGCCGTCGCTACGCCAGCGCGCACCCCCTGAAGATGTCGTGACAGCGCCGCGAGCACGTGCTCACGACCGACCAGCGGCGGGTCGAACGACCCCACCGGCCCCGCGCCGCCGAACATCTCCGGGACGCTGTAGTCCGTCATCCCCGCGATCACGCTGCGCTCGAGCGCCTCGACCCGCTCGAGCAATCCGGCGACCGCGAGCGGGCGCGCGGACGGCTCGGCGCTCATCATCTCCACGATCAGCGCGCGAAGCGAGCGCGGGATCTCCTCCGCGTCTTTGCGCCACCGCGCGACGAGCTCGCGGATCCCGTCGGCGGCGGCGGGCACGACCCCCGTCGCGCACGACCACAGCAGCACGCCGAGCGCGTAGACATCCGAGCGGCCGTCATCAGGGCGCGGGAGCCCTAGCTGCTCCGGCGCGCGAAACGGATCGCTGATGTCGAGCCGCGCCTCCGCCGGCACACGATCGACGAGCACCGGGCCCGGCGGCGTCAGGATCACGTTCTGGGGCCGCACGCCGCCGAGCACCACCCCGCGCCGATGCGCCTCCTTCAGCGCCGCCGCGAGTCGACGCGCGACCACGAGCAGCGCTGAGGGGGACATCGGGCCGTGGGCGATCCGCTGCTCAAGAATCTGTCCCTCCGGACACTCTGTGATTCGCAGCGCGCTCGCCCCGTGTCGGGCGACGCGCTCGATCGGCGCCAGCGCCGGGTGGACCACGCGCGCGCGCGCGGTCGAAGCGCGCAGAAAGGCGCGCACGCGCTCGACGTCGCCGCCGCGCGTGACGACCGTCCGCCCCGCGCCGTCACGGGTCCCCGAGAACACAGCCAACGGGCCGTAGCGGGCCACGACGGCGTCGATCTGCACGCCCGCGATCTCCCGAATCGTCGCGCCGTCCGTCGCGTTTTTCTGCACCAGAACCATCGTCCAGCCAGGCTGACTGTGAGAGCATATCCTACACAACGCGCGCGCCGCACCAACAATCCTCAGCGTCGCGCGCGAGGTTTCAGCGAACCCAGGGCCGCGACGTGAGGACGCCTGCACCTACGCCCTCGCGTTGCGCTCGCGCGCGCCCGCGACTATGCGATCGTCAAGCTCCCGCAGTATGTCCACAAACGACGCCCGCGCTCCCCGACGCTGGAGCTTCTCAGACCTCGCGCTCAGCCGCCCTGTGATGGTCGGGATGCTCCTGACCGCGATCCTGATCCTCGGCGTGCTCGCCACGATCCAGCTGCCGCTCGCGTTCATGCCGAGCCGCCAGGGGACCAACATCAGCCTCCGCTTCCGGGTCGCGCGGACCAGCCCGGAGCTGCTCGAGCGCGACATCATCCGCCCCATCGAGGAGCAGGTCGCGGGGCTCCGCGGCCTCCAGCAGCTGCGCGTCGGCTCGGGCTCGTGGGGCGTGCGCGTGAACCTCGAATTCGCGCCTGGCACCGATCTCGACGCGCGCAAGCAGGAGGTCCGCGAGCGCATCGATCGGATTCAGCCGGACCTGCCCGAGACGCTCACGCGGATCGAGATCGACAGCAGCGGCGACGCCGACGAGCCGATCATGGAGCTGCGCGTCGCCAGCGAGCACGACCTCTCGGGTCAGTACGACCTGATCCAGCGCCACATCGTCCGCCCGCTCGAGCGCATCGAGGGCGTCTCGCGAATTGAATTCAACGGCGTCGGCGCCAACGAGTTTGAGGTCGCGCTGAACCTCGAGGCAGCCTCGCGGGCCGGCGTCGCGCTCGCCGACGTGAGCACCACGCTCCGCGACGCGCGTCAGGGTCGCAGCCTGGGCCTCATGCGCGCGAGCGACACGGTCCCGGGGGTGCGCAGCCCGGCCCACGCCGCCGACCCCGAGGTCTACGCCGCGCTCCCGCTACGCCGCGCGGGCGCGCCAGCGGCGGACAACGCCGCGCAGACCGGTCTCGATCGCATGCTGCCCGGCGGCGCGGCGCAGCTCTCCGCCAGCGGCCTGCAGGGCGCGGTGACCAGCGCGCCCCAGCGCGCGACGGCGCAGGCCGACGCAGCCGCGGCCGCGGCCGCGACCCCCATCGACCCGGACGGCAGCGGGCTCGCGCGCCTCGGCGACGTCGCGCGCCTCGAGATCCGCCCGACCGACATCCGCGCGTTCCGCCGGCTCGACGGCCTCGGCGGGATCAACATGAGCGTCTACGCGCAGGCCGGGCACAGCCCCGTCGAGGTCTCGCTCGCGGTCCGCGAGGCGCTCGCCGAGATGCGGGGAACACCTGAACTCGGGGACATCCGCGCCGTGGTCTTCCAGGATCAGGGTGAGGTCATCACCTCGACGCTCGGCGACCTCAAGAACACCGGCGTCTACGGCGGCATCCTCGGCGTCATCGTCCTGTTCCTGTTCCTCCGCCGGATGACGACGACGCTGGTCGCCGCGGCCTGCATCCCGCTGACCATCCTCGCGACCTGCGGCGTGCTGTTCCTCCGCGGCGAGGAGCTCAACTGCATCGTCCTGCTCGGCCTCGTGCTCGGCGTCGGCATGCTGATCGACAACGCGGTCGTCATCGTCGAGTCGATCGAGCAGCACGCGCGACTCGGCGAGCGGGTCAACGTCGCGATCGCCCGCGGCAGCCGCGAGGTCGGCCTGGCGACCATCGCCTCCACGGTCTCGAGCGTCATCGTGTTCCTCCCGCTCGTGTTCGGAGACCCCGCGGACAAGGCCACCGCCTACCTCAAGCCGCTCGGGATCACCTTCGCGACCGTGCTGCTGTGCAGCCTGATCGTCAGCCAGACCTCGGTCCCGCTGCTGATGAAGAACCTCCTTGGCGGCGCGCGCAGCCGACGGATCCGAGCGCCTCGCCGCGCGCCTGTTCTCGAGGCCATCTCGCGCGCCTACGGCTGGCTGATCCGCAAGAGCCTGGGCTGGCCGCGGCTGACCATGCTGTTCGCGCTCGTCATCGTCTCCTCGGCCGCCTACCCCGCGACCCAGCTCAACTACCGGATCGGCGATGTCGACGAGCAGCCCGACGACCTCCCGGTCGGCTTCGAGTTCGTCGGCAGCCCCAGCTACCAGGAGATCGGCGCGCACCTCAAGCAGCTCGAGGACGCCCTGCTCACGCGCAAGGACGCGCTCGGCATCAAGCACGTTTCCTGCAGCTACAGCGACTGGTGGGCGCACTGCTCCGTGCACCCGCTGGTCCGCGCCAACAACGAGGCCGACGTCGAGCGCTTCCGCGGCGTCATCGAGAAAGCGCTGCCGCCGATCACCGGCGTCCGCTACTTCGTCGGCGAGGAGCGCGGCGGTCGCTGGCGCCGCGGCGACCGCAAGGAGGTCCAGATCGCGATCAAGGGCGACGACATGGGCGTGCTCATGGAGCTCGCCGAGCGCGCGGTCGAGCACCTGCGCGCGACGCTCCCGCGCGGCGACGCCGACGACCCCGAGGCCGGCGGCGTCGACACGATCATCGGCCCGATGGAGGAGGGAAACGAGGAGATCCACATCACCCTCGACCCGAGCAAGCTCCAGCGCGCGGGCATGACCGCCGACGCGGTGTCGCGCTACGTCTCGACGGCCTTTCAGGGCTTGCCGCTGGGCCAGGTCCGCGGCCCCAACGGCGAGATCGAGCTGCGCCTCAGCACCGGCGCCAACGATCGCCGCGGCCTCCGCACCAAGGAGAAGACCCCCGGCCTCGCCGAGCTGCGCGACCTCAAGCTCCGGCTCGAGAGCGGCGTCGAGATCCCGCTCAGCAACCTCGCCACGTTCAGCATCACCTCGAGCCCGCGCTGGGTGCAGCGCTTCGACCGCGAGACCCAGGTCAGCGTCAAGGTCCGGTTCTTCAACACCGAGGCGCAGGAGAACCGCGAGCTCGTGAACGCGGCCATGGCGGAGCTGCGCTTCCCGCCAGGTTACTCATCGGGCGACTGGATGCCGTGGTGGAGGAACCGCGCGTCGACCAACGCGATGCTCGTCAACCTCGGGCTCTGCCTGCTGCTCGTCTACGCGGTCATGGCCTCGCTCTTCGAGAGCTTCCTGCAGCCCTTCGCCATCCTCGTCACCTGCCTGTTCGGCTGCCTCGGCGCCCCCTGGGCGATGTGGGTCACCAACACGACGGTCGACACCACCGCGATGATCGGCCTGTTCATCCTGATCGGCATCGTCGTCAACAACGGCATCATGCTGATCGACCGCGTGACCCAGCTGCGCGGCGCCGGGATGTCGCGCGCCGACGCGCTCGAGCGCGCCGGTCGCGACCGCATCCGCCCGATCCTGATGACCGCGACGACGACCGTGCTCGGCCTCGTGCCGATGCTCATCCATCACCCCACGCTCGCCGGCATCTACTACCACTCGATCGCGATCATCATCACCGGCGGCCTGATCACCAGCACGATCGTCACGCTCGTGTTCTTGCCGGCGACCTACAGCGTGATCGAGGACGCCGCGCTCGGCGGCCTCGCGCTCTGGCGCCGCGTGACCCGGCGCCGCCGATAGACCAACGCGACACGCGCGGTGTCGAGCTCGGGCGACTCGGGCTACCATGCCGCCAACAGGAGGAGCGTCGATGGAGACCGTGCTTTCAAGGTTTGAGCTGCTGTGCTTCGCGGTGTGGTTCGGGTCCGCGATCTGGGTCTCGTTTATCAGCGGCTTCGTGATGTTCAAGACGCTCCCGCGGCACATGTTCGGGCGCGTGCAGGCCAAGCTGTTCCCGCGCTACTTCGGGCTCAGCGCGGTGTGCCTCGCGGGCATCGCCGCCGTCGCGCTGCTCGACCTCCGGATGGGCGATCCGGTCGAGCCGATCAAGATCGCGGCGCTCGTCGTCGCCGCGCTCGGCGTGCTCATCAACATGCTCTACCTCGAGCCGCGCGCCACCGAGATCATGTACACCCGCCACGAGATCGAGCGCACGCTCGAGCTCGGCGACAAGCCCCACGCCGAGGAGCGTGACCGCCGCGAGCAGGCCGCGCGCGACAACCCCGAGCTCGCGCGCCTCAACGCGGCCTTCGGCAAGCTGCACGGGATCTCGAGCGCGACCAACCTGCTCGTCTGCGTCGCCGGCCTCGCGCTGCTGTTCTTCGTCGGGTGACCCCGCGAGCGCGCGACGCTATCGACCGTCTCCGAGCGAGCGCGACGCCTCGCCTCGCGTCAGCTCGCGACGGCGGACGAGCGCCTGCCGTCGGATGTAGCGCTCGACGAGCCCGAGGATGAGGAACACCGAGCCGCCGCCGAGCAGACCGCCGACGAGCCACCCGAGCTGCAGCGCGCCGACGCCGAGCGAGACCAGCACCGTGGCGACCGCGACGAGCGCGCGGACGCGTCGCCAGTTCGCCGGGTCGTTCCAGAACCACATCGTGGGCAGGATCCAGAGCGCCTGGGGGCGATCCATCAGGTAGCGCTCGCGCGCTCGCCTCGCCACCGCCGCCTCGCGCGTGTCCGCCACCGAGCACGAGTATGACACGCCGGCCGCGCTCGCGTCCGCGCGCTCAAAAAGACATGTCTGAAAAGACATGATAATGAACGCCCGAGAATTCTCGCCGCGCGTTGAAACTTTCTCCTTGACCCGCCGTCTATCGACCCGTACACCTTCTCTTGTAGAGGTAACGAGCTGATGGCACAGGTTCACGACATCGGTGGGTTGAGGCGCGCGCGACGTTTGAGACGTCCGACGCGGCTCCCCGCGCGACCCGTCCCGTGCCGCCCACGCGCGGCGTAGCGCCCCCGGTGGGGGCGCAGGTCGGCGCGTCTCCGCGTCTCGTGGCCTCGCCGAGGCCGCGCGCGGCGACGTCGCCCGCGCGACGCCTACCGCGCCCGCGCCCGCGCCCGCGCTGCTCGTCAGCCCGGCCCGACGCGAGCGCGCGCAGGCATCGCGCGCGGCGAGGGACTGTCACTATCGTCACGCCCTCGGCGCGTAGCTTAATCGGAAGAGCGCCGCACTTCTATTGCGAGAGGTGAAGGTTCGAGTCCTTCTGCGCCGGCTCTCCACCCACGCAGCGACCGCGCTGCACGCCTCGCCGCGAACGCTCGCGGCGCGGGACGACGCGTAGCTTAACGGAAAAGCGCCGTACTACGGATGCGGTTCATGGGGGTTCGAGTCCCTCCGCGTCGGCTCTTCAACTGATTACCTGACTGTTTCTTCATGTCGCGCGCCTCGGCGCGCGCCCGGGGTGTGGCCCAGTGGTAGGGCGCCTGTTTCGGGTACAGGAGATCGCTGGTTCGATTCCAGTCACCCCGATCCCACGTTCGACACATCGACGCGTAGCTTAATGGAAAAGCGCCGTACTACGGATGCGGTTCATGGGGGTTCGAGTCCCTCCGCGTCGGCT
>JAUIKS010000015.1 GCA_030430565.1 Polyangia bacterium | reverse complement strand
GTCGACGCGGCGCCTGCCCCTTTGGTCATGTCCGCCCAGCCCGCGCCTGGGCCCGCGGCTGCGGTCACGCCCGCGCCCGCGGCTACGCCTGGGCCCGCGCCCGCCCAGCCCGCGCCCGCGCCCGCGTCCGCCCAGCCCGCGCCCGCCGCGGAGTCGCCGGCGAGCCCAGCCGCCGAGATCAACGAGGACGCGCGCGCCTCCTTCACGATCGCGGTCCACCCCTTGGAGATCAACGGCGCCGACCCGCAGTTCTTGATCGAGCCGCTGACGGCCGATCTGATCGAGGGCCTCGACCGCAGCAAGGTCCGCTACATCGACCCGAGCCGCGTCGCGGGGCAGGTGGGCCCGACCTGTACCGACAGCGCGTGCTACTCGCGGCTGCGCGAGCTGACCGGGGCGACCCACATCCTGCGGACCCGCGTGGTGGCCTACGACCGCGACTACGAGCTCGCGCTGGAGCTCTACTCGCTCGACAACGGCGAGGTCATCACGGACTCGGCTGACCAGTGCGACACCTGCGGGCTGCCCGAGGTCGGCGAGTCGCTGGCGACCAACGCGGCGCTGCTCATCGACTCCCTCGAGACGCGCCCCGGGGAGCTGACGCTGACGACCAAGCCCGAGGGCGCGCGCGTGTACATCGACGGCGAGCTCGTCGGCTTGACGCCGATCGACATGGAGCTCGACCCGGGCAAGCACATCGTGCGCGTCAGCATGAACAACTACAGCGACGAGGAGCGCGAGCTCATCACGGCGCCGGGCGTGCGCGACACGGTGGAGATCGATCTCGAGCGGCCGAAGGAGTTTAAGACCCGGCGCGGGTTGGCGTGGGCGTCGCTCGGCGCGGGCGTGCTCGCGCTCGGCGGCGGGGCGATCCTGCTGGGGGTCGACGGGAGCTACAAGCGCTCGACCTGTGACGGCGGCACCGGCGTGGACGTGTTTGACTGCCAAAAGCGCTTCAACACCGATGTCGGCGGGGCGCTGCTGCTCGCGGGCGGGGCCGCCTTGGTCACGCTGGGCGTCGCGGCGCTCGTGTGGACTCGAGACCGCAAGCCCGAGGCGACGCTGCGGGCGGGCTTGAGCCCGACGGGGCTCTTGCTGCGTGGTCAGTTCTGAGCGCTTCGGGCTCGTCGTGATCGACCCAGGCATCGAGCGGGCTTGAAGGCGCGGGCGGACCGGACGATAGGACCCGCGGGGCTCTTGGAGGGCGCGGGTGGTGCGAGCGCGGCGGGAGCTGGCGTGGCGCGGGCGGTGTTCGCCGACGGAGGTTCGTGGACGAAGCCGTCAACACACACGACGATCGAGCACCTAGAAAAACACCTGGAAGCCGAAGCTGCCGCCGAAGGTGAAGTCCTGCTTCGTCGTCAGCGGGACCTGGACCGTCGCGATCAGCGAGCCCCAGCGCGCGAAGTTGTAGGAGGCGTTCAGCGTCCCGGCGATCCGCGTCGCCCCGACGGGGCGCGCGTCGGCGGTGTTCGGGAGGCCCTCGCCGGGTCGCGTCTCGGTGGTGAACTCGTAGCCGCCGCCGGGCAGGCCGCGCCAGTTGGCGACGCGGAGATCGAGGAGCATCCCGAAGCCCGTGGAGAGCTTGCTCTTGAACAGGCGCGTGCCGACCTGCCCGCCGAGCGTGAGGTCGACGCCGACGCCGGCCGGGCGCGACTCGACGCTCCCGAGGCCGATGACCTGCCAGTATGTCTGGGCGTAGGTGCGCGTGAACATCAGGTAGGGCGCGACCACCCAGGTGCGCCCGGGGTCGACGGGGAAGCGGACCGTGCGGGTCGGCAGCGCGAGGTTGAAGCCCGTGCTGAGCACGC
Organism: Polyangia bacterium; assembly: GCA_030430565.1. Lineage (GTDB taxonomy): Bacteria > Myxococcota_A > Polyangia > Nannocystales > Nannocystaceae > JACKDW01. Next base: position 290,683 of record JAUIKS010000015.1, on the reverse strand, counting down.
GGTGGATCAGCTTGCGCGCGTGCGGGGTCACGCGCAGCGACACGCGGGTGTTGCCGTAGCCGACCAGCGGCGCGTAGTCGTTGTCTCGAAACGCGCTGACCTGCAGCGGCGCCTGGGCGGCGATCGAGACCTCGGGGATCGGCGCGTACTCGCCGTAGAGCGAGAGCAGGTAGGTGTGCCCCGGGTTGAGGCCGAGGCCGGTGTAGGTGTACTCGTTGAGCAGCAGCAGGCGGGTGCGGGCGCGCCCCCCGGTGCCGCCGAGGCTGTTGATCGTGCGCACGCCCTCGGAGGCGGCGTGGCCGGGCGTGTGGTGGGCGCGGGCCGGGCTCGGCGCGAGGCAGACGGCCGCGCAGGCGGTCGCGCATGCACCTGCTCTCCAGGACAGGGTGATACGCGCCCGCGTCACGGTCGGCGCTCCTTGAGCTTGTGGCACTCGAGGCAGCCCCGGGCGTCGTCGACCATCCAGTCGCGGACCAGCGGCGCTCCCCCGCCGCGCGCGGCCTGGGCCTCGGCGGCCGCGCGCGCCCGCGGGCTCATGCGCGAGAGCCGGTGCGCCATCACGCTCTCCTGCTCGTGGCACGCGCTGCAGTCGTCCCAGCGCGCCCGCGCCTCGAGCGACTCGTGGTGACCGCGGGCGCGGACGTTGGGCGCGAGCGTCGTGATGCAGCCCAGCGTCGCCCCGCTGAGCGCGAGCGCGAGCAGGCAGAGCGCGAGGCCGGCGCCGCGCCGACCGGCGATGGTTGTAGTGGCAGGTTTTGGGTGGGCAAGCACCAGCCCGCTCTCAGTAGCACAGCGCATGTGCGGACCCACGGAGCCTGTGGCGTCGTCGGCTTGCGACGTCGTGTCGCAGCGACGCGCTTGCAGAGGGGTCACGGGGCTCGCTAGCGTGCTCGGTATGCGTCGTCTTATCGGAGCTGCACTCGGAATGATCCTCGGCGTCGCGCTGGCGACGGCCTGCGACGACGGCGTCGGCGTCGCTTGCGAGAAGGACTCGGACTGCGCCGAGGGCCTCATCTGTGACGTGCACGATGGCGTCGGCACCTGCCAAGAGGAGCACGGGCACGAGACCGAGGGCGAAGAGTCCGAGACGGACCACGAGCACGAGACGGACCACGAGCACAGCGAGACGGACCACGAGCACACGACTGGCTGAGCGAGCAGCTTGAAAATTTGTGCGCGGGCGGGCGGCGTCGTCGCGGCGCCGTGGCATGATGTCGCACGTGGCGGCAGCGCGCTCCTCGGCCAACATCGCCCTGCGGACCTTCGTGTTCGCGCGCTGGGTGCTGCTGGGCCTCATCGCGCTCGGCTGGTCGGTGCAGCTGCTGCACCCGCCGACCTGGGTGAAGATCATCAACTGGTTCCCGCCGCCGCCCGAGCCGCGGGGGACCGGCGCGGTGATGGTGGTCTTGATCGCGCTCAACCTCGCGACCCAGCGCTGGATCCTCAAGCCGGGCAAGGCGACCGCGAACATCGCCGGCGCGCACCTGATGGTCGACGCGACCGCCTTGACCGCGCTGCTCGCCCTCTCGGGCGGGGTGTCCAACCCGTTCACGACGATGTTCTTCGTCCCCATCACGCTGGCGACGCAGATCTCGCCGCGCTGGATGTGGACGCTCGCGCTCTACTGCCTCGCCGGCTTCGCGGTGCTGTTCGGGGTCTCGCCGGAGGTCGGCTCGATGTCGGCGCACGGGCATCTCTCGGCGCACATCCGCGGCATGTGGGTCGCCTTCGCGGTCTCGGGGACCTTCATGACCTACTTCGTGCACCGGATCGCGATGTCGCTCGCGCGCCAGCGGCAGGAGCTCGCGCGCCTGCGCGAGGAGGCGCTGCAGGATCGCAACCTCGCCGCGCTCGGGACCTTGGCCGCGGGCGCCGCCCACGAGCTCGGCTCGCCGCTGGGCACGATCAGCGCGCTGGTCGGCGACCTCGGCTACATGGGCGACGACGAGCGCGACGAGTCGATCACGACGATCAAGCAGCAGGTGCGCCGCTGCAAGCACATCATCCACCAGATGGCCTCCCCCGAGCTGCGCCTGCCGCAGCTCGGCCGGGAGGTCGACGCCTGGTCGCCGCGTGACCTCGAGGACGAGCTGATCGAGGCGGCGGTCGGGGTCAAGCTGCGCGTGGTCTTTACGCCAGCTGTCAGGCCGCCCGACGAGCTCCGGCAGCCGCGCGAGGTCATCGGCCAGATCCTCCGCGAGCTCGTGTCGAACGCGGCGGAGGCCTGCCGCAAGCGCCCCGGCGCCGACGTCGTGATCCGCTTCGACATCCTCGACGACGAGGTCTATGTCGAGGTCGTCGACACCGGCGTCGGCATGGACGAGGGGGCGCTCGCGCGGGTCTTCGACCCGTTCTACTCGACCAAGGAGGAGGGCCGCGGGATGGGCCTGGGCCTGTACCTCGCGCGCGCGCACCTCCGTCAGCTCGGCGGGTCGATCGAGTTCGAGTCGAGCCCCGAGCGGGGGACGAAGGCGCGCGTTCGCGTCCCGGTCCGTCCGCAGCACGCGACGCTCGGGGGCTAGGGTGATTGCCAACGCCTCGTCGCTGCGACGTCCGGTCGCGAGAGCCGGCTCACGCGCTTGCCCTTACGTAAGATCAGGTGCACGCTTTCCTCACGCGGGAGAGGCTGCAGCGCAGCGCGACGGCCTCCGCGTAGTCACGATTCGAAGCCAAGATTCGAAGTCAAATTCAAGCTCAAAATAGGGGTAGCACCATGGGAGCCGATGGGTCGCGCGAATACGTTCTGGTCGTGGATGACGACAAGCCGTTCTGCGGGGCGTTGGCCGGCTCGTTCCGCCGCCGCGGCTACGCCGTCGTGATCGCCCACGGCTACGAGGAGGCGCTGTCCGAGGCGCGCGCCTGGAGCCCGGCGCGCGCGGTCGTGGACCTCCGCATGCCGGGACGCAACGGCCTCGAGCTGGTCGTCGCGCTCAAGAAGCTCGACCCGGCGATCCAGATCGTCGTGCTCACGGGCTACGGCAGCATCGCCACCGCCGTCGAGGCGATCAAGCTCGGCGCCGTGCACTACCTGACCAAGCCCGCCGAGCCCGACGAGATCTTAGCGGCCTTCTCGCGCAAGCAGGCCTCGCTGATCGACCTCCCAGCGCCGACCGCAGCCAAGCCGCTCGATGAGCTCGAGTGGGAGCACCTGCAGAAAGTTCTCACCGACTGCCAGGGCAACATCTCCGAGGCCGCGCGGCGCCTCGGGATGCACCGCCGCAGCCTGCAGCGCAAACTCGCGCGGGGGCGCCCGCAGCACGAGACGCGCGTCGGCGCGTGAGCGCGGCGCGCGGCGACGCGGGTGGTTCGGGACAGGTTCGAAGGGACCGGTCGGTTCGTGAGCGCGCGCCTCCCAGTCGACCGGCTTGGACAAGCGGCCTCGAAGTGTAAGAGTCGGGGCCTCGGCTCCGCGCCGGGGTCGCAGCATGACCGCCATCGTGACGAACTCCGCGCCCGCGAGGGGGGCCTGAGCCGTGTGTGGGATCGCCGGCTGGTTGCGCGCGGGGGGCGAGTCGCCCGAGCTCGTCACGCTCGCGCGGATGGGTCGCGCGCTCGCCCACCGCGGCCCCGACGGCGCGGGCGTCTACGTCGACGGCCCGTGCGGCCTGGCCCACGAGCGCCTGGCGATCGTCGACCTCGACGGCGGCGCGCAGCCGATGGTCCGGCGCCCGGCGAGCGCGGGGCGTGACCAGCCGGCGCGCGACGTCTTCGCGCTGGTCGCCAACGGCGAGATCTACAATCATCAGGCGCTGCGCCGTGACCTGCAGCGCCGCGGTCACCGGTTCTCGACGCGCTGCGACAACGAGGTCCTGCTGCACGGCTACGTCGAGTTCGGCGACGACCTGCCGCGGCAGCTCAACGGCATGTTCGCGTTCGCGGTCTGGGACGGGCGCGCCGGCCGGGCGATGCTCGCCCGCGACCTCGCGGGCCAGAAGCCGCTGTACTACGCGCACCTGCCCGACGGCTCGCTCGTGTTCGCCTCGGAGCTCACCGCGATGCTCGAGCACCCGGCGATCGCCCGCCGCGTCGACCCGCGCGCGCTCTCGCTCTACCTGACCTACGAGTACGTCCCCAGCCCCTACGCGGCGATCGCCGGCGTCCGCAAGCTGCCGCCCGGCCACCGCATAATCTGGCAGGACGGCGCGCTCGAGCTCTCGCGCTACGCCGACGACCCCTTCGAGCGCGCGCGTCGTCCGTACCTCGTGCTCGGCGAGGACGAGCTGGTCGAGGCGCTGCGCGAGCGGCTCTCGCGCTCGGTCAAGCGTCGCCTGATGTCCGACGTCGAGCTCGGGCTGTTCCTCAGCGGCGGGCTCGACTCCGCGGCCGTGCTCGCGGCGATGGCCGAGCACGTTGACCCGCGCACGATCCAGACCTTCACGATCGGCTTCAACGAGCCCTCCTACGACGAGACTCGGCACGCGGCCGAGGTCGCGGGCCTGTTCGGCACGCGTCATCAGGTCCGCACGATGTCGGCCGACGACCTGCTCGACCTGCTCCCGACGATCCGCGGCTGGCTCGACGAGCCGTTCGCGGACCCGAGCCTGGTCCCCACGCACTTCCTCTCGCGCTTCGCCAGCGAGCACGTCAAGGTCGCGCTCGGGGGGGACGGGGGCGACGAGCTGCTGCTGGGCTACGAGACCTTCCTCGCCGACACCGCCGCGCGGTACTACCGCTTCGCGCCGACATGGCTTCGAAGACAGCTCGAGCAGGGCGTCGCGCGCCTGCCGGTGGGCCCTGGCAGCTTCCCCCCGGGCTTCGTCCTGCAGCGCTTCGCGCGGGGCGCGAGCGCCACGGACGCGCCGTCGCGACACATCCGCTGGCTGTCGTCGGTGCTGCCGGGCGAGGCCGACGACCCGCTGCGCGGGGAGCTGCGCGCGGAGGTCTCCCGCGCCGAGCTCGAGCGCGTGATGAGCGAGCCCTACGCGCGCTACGAGGGGCTCGGGCACGCGCAGCGGCTCTCGGCGATGTACTTCGCCAGCTACTTCAGCAACGGGATCCTGACCAAGATCGATCGCGCGAGCATGGCGGTGGGCCTCGAGGTGCGCGCGCCCTTCCTCGACCCCGAGGTGATCGCCCACGCCGTCGCGATGCCGCCCGCGCTCAAGCTGCGCGCCGGCCTCGTGACCAAGTACGCGCTCAAGCGCGCGCTGCGGGGCACGCTCCCGGCCCATCTCCGGCACCGACGCAAGCACGGCTTCGGGATGCCGATCGCGCGCTGGCTGCGGACGGCGCTGGCCGGCGAGCTGCGGCGCGCGCTCGCGCCCGAGCGCCTGCGCGGCGCGGGCATGCTCGACCCGGTCGTGGTCACGCGCCTGGTCGAGGAGCACATCAGCGGCCGCCGCGACCACCGCAAGCTGCTGTGGACGCTGCTCGTCTTCGAGTGGTGGCGCGAGCGACACGACGTGCGGCTGTGAGCGGCGCGGATCCGCGCGACGTGTGCATACGGTCACCTCGTCGCGAACTCGGCGGCGCGGGCTCGAGCGACACTCACCCGAGGAGCCCGCCGTAGCAGTACCCCCGGGCGGGTCAGGAGATCGTCATGCCGCATTTCAGAGACCGCGCGACCGTCATCATCGATATCAGCGACGGCGAGGTGTTCTACGCCGGGTTCGCCGGGGACGAGAAGCCCCGCGTGATCCGCCCCGCCTGGAAGTCGACCGTGATCCGCAACGGCGTGGTCATCGACTGGAACCACCTCGAGCAGGGCCTCAAGAAAGTGTTCGAGACGCTGCGCGTCGGCCCCAGCGAGCACCCGCTGGTCATCCTCGACGCGCCGGTCAACCCGCGGCTCAACCGCAGCAAGCTGACCACGCTCGCGTTCAAGAAATTCAACACGCCCGCGTTCTCCGTCATCAACAGCGCGGCCGCGGCGCTCAAGGCGAACAAGCGCACCTCCGGCGTCGCGCTGCTGGTCGGCGAGGGCGGCAGCTTCGCGGCCGCCGTCCACAAGGGCAAGCCGCTGCTGCACAGCTATCAGCACAGCGGCGTCAGCGGCAAGCTGCTCGACGAGCACTTCCGGACGCTCACCAAGAGCAGCGGCCTCAAGGTCGAGTCAGCGGCCGATCAGAAGATCGCCCGCGACATCAAGGAGAAGCTCTCCTACGTCGCGCTCGACTACGAGGAGGAGCTCGAGAAGGCCGAGACCAGCAGCGAGCTCGAGCAGAACTACGAGCTGCCGGACGGGCAGGTGATCACGATCGGCTCCGAGCGCTTCCGCTGCCCCGAGGTGCTGTTCAAGCCCAACTTCATCGGCCTCGAGCAGGAGGGGATCCACCGGCTCACCTTCAACTCGATCTCGAAGTGCAGCGAGAGCATCCGCGCGGATCTCTACACCAACGTCGTGATGTCGGGCGGCACGACGATGTTCAAGGGGATCGACGATCGCGTCAGCAAGGAGCTCAAGCAGCTCGCGCCGGAGAGCATGACGATCAAGATCATCGCGCCGCCCGAGCGCACGTACTCGGTGTGGCTCGGCGGCTCGATCCTCTCGAGCCTCTCGACCTTCGAGGAGATGTGGATCACGACGGACGAGTACGACGAGTCGGGGCCGGGGATCGTGCACCGCAAGTGCACCTGAGCCGCTCGCGTCGGCCCGCGCGGGCGCGGAGCGCCGCGCGGCTGTAGTATCACCGAGTGCCGCGCCTGTTCATCGGACTGGACCTCCCGGAGCTCGTTGACCAACAGCTCGAGATGATGCACGGCGGCCTGCCCGGCGCGCGCTGGGAGGGCCGCGACAAGCTGCACCTGACGCTGACCTTCCTCGGCGACGTCGACGGCGGGCTCGCGCGCGGGGTCGTCGACGCGCTCGCCGAGCTGCGCGCGCCGGCGTTTGAGCTCGAGCTCGCGGGCGTCGGCGTGTTCCCGCCGCGCGGGAAGCCGCGCGTCTTGTGGGTCGGCGTGCGGGAGGCCGAGGCGGTCCGCGAGCTCAAGCGTCGCGTCGATCGGCTGCTCACGCCCCTGGGGATCGAGCCGGAGCGGCGCAAGTACACGCCGCACGTGACGCTCGCGCGGCTCAAGCGGACGCCGGAGCGCCGCGTCGCCGAGTACATCCAGGCCCACGCGCTGTACTCGTGCCTGCCGTTTCGCGTCGACGCGGTGCGCCTGTACTCAAGCGTCCTGTCGCGCTCGGGCTCGAAGTATCGGATCGAGGCCGCGTTCCCGCTGCGCGAGCCCGACGCGTAGCGGTTGACAAAATGTCTCTTGAGTCATGTTCTTGAATCGCGTGCGGGCGACGGCGCGTGTGCTAGGGTGATCGATATGAGCTCGTTGTATCGCCCTGGAGCGCTCGCGCTGTTCACCCTGGTCGCGGCGGCCTCGTGCGCCGACGAGACGGCCGAGCCCGCCGAGCTGGGGGCGGTCTGCGGGCAGCAGGGCCCGGTGCGCCTGCTCGAGCTGAGCCCCGACGAGCCGCTGGCGAGCGTCTCGCAGGTCGCGTGGGTCGGCGATCGCCGGATCCTGCGCGTCGCCTACCTCGAGCCCGACGCGGAGCCGCAGTTCTTCTTGCCCCCGGTCAAGCGCGTCGAGCTCTGGTCGGTCGGGGCCTGCGGTGAGTCGCCGCAGGTGGTCGCGGAGGACGCCGAGCTCGCGCTCTTTCCCGACGCGTGGCCCGAGGAGGCGTTCGCCTGCGACGCGGAGAGCGGCGCCGTGGAGATCGTCGATCTCGAGGGCGATCGACCGGCGAACCGCGTGTTTGAGCTCCCGGGCTGTGACGCGCTCGTGAGCGAGCGCGGCGTGGTCTCGTACACGCCGGCCGATCCAGCGGCGGATCACGGCGCGCTCGCGCTGCAGCGCTTCCCCGCCGATCCGTGGACCGAGACCGCGACGGTCGAGCCGCTCCTCGGCTCGGTGGGCGAGTGGGGCGCGGGCGGCATTGTCCCGATCGGCGCGCGCGTGACCAGTGAGGAACTGTTCGCGATCACGACGAATGACGAGCTGGTCCGGGTCTCGCTGGTCGACGGCGCGCAGGAGCTGGTCGCGAGCGCGGCGGTGGCCTTCTCGGCCTCGGCGGACGGCCGCTGGCTGCTCTGGCAAGACGCGGGCGTGACCAACGGCGATTCCGACCAGCCGGAGGGCGCGGTCTACCTGCTCGACACCGCCGACGGCTCGGAGACCTACCTCGACGACGGTCGGGTCTCCGCTGGCTCGCTCTCGTACATCGAGCACGGCGCGGTCGTGCTGCGCCGGACGTCCGAGACGCCTGGTGAGCGCGTGCTCATGCTGCCCGACGCGACACCCGTCGATCTCCCCGAGTCCGAGCAGGTCACGCGCCGGCTCGAGGACGGGCGCTGGGCGACGTGGAACCCGATTACCGGCGTGCACAAGCTCTACGACCCGACCTTCGCCTCCGTGCGCGTGCTGCACGAGGGCGTTGGTGAGTTCTTGATTTACGAGCATGGGATCGAGGTTCGGGAGAACGGCTTTCCGGCGAGCGACGAGAGCTACCTGCGCACGGAGGCGCCGGTCATCCGCGTTCCCTGGGACGGCGAGGCGACGCCGGTGGCTCACCGCGCCACGCCGGGCTATCGTCGGCTCGCGGACGGGCGCGTCGCGACCCTCGTCGATGTCGGCACCGATTGGCTCGGGCAGCTTGTGGTCGTCGATCCCGAGACGCTCGAGGAGCAGCAGGTCGACGACCGGGTGATCGTCGCCGCGCTGCGCAACTACGACGCCGACGACGAGCTCGTCTACGGCGTCTATGACGGCGAGCGCACGGGCGTGTGGCTCGCGAGCTTCGCGGACTGATCGCGCCGGCTCGCGCGCTCGAGATTAGACGTCCCGCAGGCGCATGATCGACGAGTCCGAGGGCTTGGGCGTGCGCGCGGCGGTGACGGCCGGCGTGAGCTCGACCGCGTGCACCACGCCGACGCCCTTGACGTCGACCACGCGGTCGTCGCCGCGCTCGTAGAGCTCGGGCTCGACGTCCTCGAGGCAGTCGGGCGTGCTCAGCAGGCGGTCGGCGGTCGCGGCTGCCTCGAGGCGCGACGCGAGGTTCACGGCCTCGCCGATGACCGTGTACTCCATGTGCTTGGGCGAGCCGAGGTTGCCCTGCACGAGGCGCCCGGCGGCGACGCCGACGCGCAGCCGCAGCGGCGCGGCGCCGCGCTTCGCCAGCAGGTCGCCGAGCGCCGGCATCACGTCGAGCATGGCGAGCCCGCAGCGGACGCCGGCGGCCGCGAGCTCGGCGAGCGGCGTGCGGCGCTCGGGGTCGATGAAGACGACCATGACGCCGTCGCCCATGCGCTTGTCGACGATGCCGCCGTGGGCCGCGATGATCGACTCGACCCGTTCGAAGTAGAGGTTGAGCTGGGTCATGACCTCGTCGGCGGGCGTGGTCTGACAGCGCGCGGTGAAGTCCTTGATGTCGGCGAACAGCACCGCGCCGACGTTGTGCTCGCCGCCGAGGCGCAGCTCCGCCTCGGGGTTGATCCGGATCGCCTCGACCAGCGTCGCGGGCAGGTAGTGCGCGGTCTTGCGCTGCGTGATCTGGACCTCGCGGTGCTCGTCGTACTGCCGGTCCATGGCCTCGAGCAGCGCGGGGACGGCCGTGCGGATGTGCCTGCGCAGGCGCGAGAGCTCCTCGCTGGTGTCGGTCTCCCGCGCGTCGCGGTAGCGGATCTCGTAGACGCAGTGGTCGGCGCGCGGCGCCCGGTGGATGCACTTGTGGGGCGGGTGCACCACGCTCGCGCGGGGCAGCCGCCAGATCGTCGGGATCGCCTCGAACAGCCCGCGGCGACTCCAGCAGGTCCCGGGTCGGTCGACGCGCAGCGGGCCTTCGAAGCGCGCGCGCACCAGCGTGCGCCCGGGCGCGTGCTCGACGACCTCCATCCGCGTGACTCGGTTGCCGCGCGTGTAGAGGTTGCCGATGTTGGCGAAGAAGTTCGACGGCTGCTCAAACGCCCAGAGCAGCAGCCACAGCGGCCCCATCACCTCCTGGCGCTCGAACATCGCCGAGGACGCGCGGCGCCAGTGCTGCCACAGCGGGTGGTTGTAGGGCGGGGACTCCAGCAGGCCGCCGATCTGGTGCGCGACCGCGTCGCACAGGCGCCGGTCGAACTCGACGGAGGTCCAGCGCGTCGTGTCGTAGAGGTACTCGAGGCTGAGCCCGGCCTCCTCGACGATCACGCCCACCCGATCCTCGCCGAAGCGCTCGGTGAAGTAGCGGATCAGGCTGCCGAGGAAGCGGTTGCTGAGGTGAGCCCGCGTGAGCTCGGGCGCGTAGGAGCGGTGCGGCATGGAGGCGTGGCGAGGGCGCGCGAAGGCGGGCCGCTGCCGGTTCCGCCGCGCGCGGTGATGATACGTCGAAACGTCGGCGTTCGCGGACACGACGGCCGCGCGCGCTGGTCTCGGGCGCGGGCGATGGCGTAGGCTCGCGCCCATGGTGCGTCCTCGTCGTCAGCTCGCTCCCCTCGTCGCGCTCTCGCTCCCATTCGCGCTCGCGGCCTGCGACGCGCCCGCGGGGGCAGGCGCCGGCGGAGGCGCGGCGCCGGTCACCTTTCAGCCGGCGAAGCGGACGTCGCCCGGCGACGCGAAGGCCACGGTCAGCCAGGCCGGCGCGGACGAAGACGAGCTGAAGCCGCTCGAGCCGATCGCGCTCAAGACCCCGCACCCGTTCTCCGTGCTCGACATGCTCGCGATGGATCGGCTCTCGCAGCCGCGCCTGTCGCCGGACGAGACGCTGATCGCCTACACCCTGCGGCAGACCGACATGGCCGCCAACAAGTCGCGCCGGAGTATCTGGATCGTCGACACGGAGGGCGGCGAGCCGCGCAAGCTGACCACGCACCCCAAGGGCGGCGCCGACCCGCGCTGGTCGCCGGACGGGAAGCACCTGTACTTTGTGTCATCTCGCTCGGGGTCGTCGCAGGTCTGGCGCGCGCCCTCCTCGGGCGGCGAGGCCGAGCAGATCACGGACTTCCCGGTCGGCGTCTCGGGCCTCGTGCTCTCGCGCGACGGCACGCGCCTCGCGGTCGCGGCCGAGCTGTTCCCGGACTGTCAGAACCTCGCGTGCACGGCCGCGCGCCTCGAGGAGAAGAAGGCGAGCGGCGTGACCGGCGAGCTCTACGAGCGCGTGTTCGTGCGTCACTGGGACGCGTGGAGGGACGGTCGGCGCGCGCACCTGCTGGTCGCGCCGGCGCTGCCCTCCGCCAAGCCGGCGGTCGAGGCCTCCATCGTCACGCGAGGCCTCGACGCGGACGTGCCGTCGAAGCCCTTCGGCGGGAGCGAGGAGTACACCTTCTCGCCCGACGGCCGCGAGCTGGTGTTCGCCGCGCGCGTGTCGGCGAAGACCGAGCCGTGGTCGACCAACTTCGACCTCTACGCCGCGCCGATCGACGGCGGCGCCGCGCCGCGCAACCTGACCCCCGACAACCCGGCCTGGGACACGCACCCGGTGTTCTCGCCCGACGGCAAGTCGTTGGCCTACCTGGCGATGAAGCGCCCGGGCTACGAGGCCGACCGCTTCGCCGTCATGCTGCGCTCGTGGCCAGGCGAGGGTCCGGCGCGCGAGCTCGCCAGCAACTGGGATCGCTCGGCCCGCGACATCCGCTTCCGCCCCGACGGCGAGTCGCTCCTCGTGATCGCGCAGGAGCACGGCGAGACGCTGCTGTTCTCCATCGACATCGAGAGCGAGAGCGTCGCGCCGCTCGCCGGCGACGGCACCGTCAGCGCGCCCTCGGCCTACAAGAACCGGGTCCTGTTTTTGCGCAATGACCTCGGGCACCCCGACGAGCTGTGGTCGGTGGCGATGCTGGGCGGCGACGAGCGCCAGATCACCCACGTCAACGACGAGCGCGTCGCGGCGGCGCGCACCGGCGAGTACCTGAAGTTCAGCTTTAAGGGCTGGAACGGCGAGCGCGTCTACGGCTGGGTCGTCAAGCCCGTCGACTTTGAGGAGGGCGAGCGCTACCCGCTCGCGTTCCTGATCCACGGCGGGCCGCAGGGCTCGTTCGGCAACCGCTTCCACTACCGCTGGAATCCGCAGAGCTACGCCGGCGCCGGCTACGGCGTCGTGATGATCGACTTCCACGGCTCGACCGGCTACGGGCAGGACTTCACCGACGCGATCCGCGGGGACTGGGGCGGCAAGCCGCTCGAGGACCTGCAGAAGGGGCTCGCGTTCGCGCTCGAGCAAAACCCCTGGCTCGACGGCGAGCGCGCGTGCGCGCTGGGGGCGAGCTACGGCGGCTTCATGATCAACTGGATCGCCGGCGTGTGGCCCGACCGCTTCCGCTGCCTGGTCAACCACGACGGGATCTTCGACCAGCGGATGATGTACTACGCGACCGAGGAGCTGTGGTTCCCGGAGTGGGAGCACAGCGGCCCGTACTTCGAAAACCCCGCGGCCTACGAGCTGCACAACCCGGCGCAGCACGTCGACAAGTGGAAGACGCCGATGCTCGTGATCCACGGCTCGCTCGACTACCGCGTGCCCGTGGAGCAGGGGCTGGCGACGTTTAACGCGCTGCAGCGCCGCGGGATCGAGAGTCAGCTGCTGCACTACCCAGACGAGAACCACTGGGTGCTGAAGCCGAAGAACAGCCGCCAGTGGCACGACGTGGTCGGGCGCTGGCTCGACCGGTACGCGGGCGCGACCGGGTAATATGTTTGTTAAGACATGGCGTGCGAGCCCGGCGCCGTCGAGCGCGCCGCGCGGCGGCGAGCTCGCGCGCGCGCGCTCTTGGCTGCGGAAGGCTTGTATGATCCGCGGACCGCGACGAGAGCTCGCGCGGCCATCCGGAGCGCGCTCGAGGGGATCATCCGCGGCGCCGTCCCCGTGAGGTGACCGTGACCACGACCACCGCGCCCGCTGACGCGACCCTGCCGAACCCGCTCTACAGGCTCCCGCTGCCCCAGCGGCTGATGTTTCGCGCGATGTGGCTCGGCGGACAGCTCGGCCTCGGCGCGCCCATCGTGCGGGCCTTGAGCCGGCAGTTCGAAGCCGTGCGCCCGAAGGTCGAGGCGAGCTGCTTCGCGGGCTACCAGCCGAGCGCGCGCGACGTCTTCGCGTGCTGCTTCACGAAGAGCGGCACGAATTGGGCGCTCCAGATCGCGCACCAGATCGCCTACCGCGGCGACGGCGAGTTCGGGCACGTCCACGACGTGATCCCGTGGCCGGACACCGCGTTCCCCTTGATCAAGGCCAAGCTCAGCGACCCGGTCGACGCGCGCTGCCCGACCGGGCTGCGCGTGATCAAGACGCACAACACCGCCCTCGACGTGCCGTACCACCCCGACGCGAGGTACATCGTGGTGCTGCGGGATCCCAAGGAGGTGCTCGTGTCCCTGTACCACTTCCACCACAGCTTGATGCGCTGCCTGGTCGAGTTCACGGCGCCGGTCGAGGAGCTCCTCGAGATGACGCTGCGCGCCGAGAACGGGCCCTACGGCTCGTGGTCGAAGCACACCGCGTCGTGGTGGGCGCGGCGCGATCGAGACAACGTCTTGGTGTTGAACTTCGCGGAGATGAAGCGCGACCTCGCCGGCGCGGTGCGTCAGTGCGCGCGCCTCATGGGCGTCGCGCTCGAGGAGGCGGAGGCGCGCGCGGTCGTCACGAAGAGCGGCTTCGCGTACATGAAGGCCCACGCGTCCCGGTTTACGCCGCCGGTGCCGCGGCTGCGCGCCGGCGTCGAGCCGGTGCTGATTCGCCGCGGTCAGAGCGGCGACTCGGGCGAGCTGCTCTCGGCGGCCCAGATGGCCGAGATCGACCGCTTCTTCTCCGAGGAGCTGCAGCGGCGCGGCTGCGATCTCCCCTACGCGGCGTGGTTCGGCGGCGGGTGATCGGGGGCGCGACCGCGAGGCTGGCCCGTCGTCCCGTTGCATATGCTTGTCGGGACATGTACGAGCGGAAGCGCGCCGGTCTCCCGCGCCGGTCTCCCGCGGTATCATCGCGGCGGTGCGAGCTGTACTCGAGTTCCAGTCGTTGACGCGGGCCGGTGGGCTCGGCGTGCTCGCGCTCTCGCTGGGGCTGGCGCTGATGTCGGGCGCGGGCTGCACCGCGACGCCGGGTCACTGCTACACCGACGGGCTCGCGTTCGACGGCCTCGGCCTCGAGGGCTGCGACGGCGGGAGCGGGACGAGCGGGACGAGCGACGCGAGCGACGCGACGACGGTCGGACCGACCGGGACCGAGCCCGCGACCACGGAGATGACGCTGGACAGCACGAGCAGCACGAGCTCCGGCAGCTCGAGCAGCACGGCCGGGACCGCGAGCGAGACGACGACGACGACGGACGTGGGCGTGTGCGGCGACGGCCTGGTCGAGGGCGACGAGGAGTGCGACGACGGCGACCTCGACGACCTCGACGAGTGCTCGAACGCGTGCGCGCTCGCCGTCTGCGGCGACGGGCTCGTGCAGCAGGGCGACGGCCTGATGGAGTCGTGCGAGCCGCCCGGCGAGGCCAGCTGCGGCGACAACTGCGTCTGGTCCACGTGCAACAACGGCGCGCTCGACCCCGGCGAGGAGTGCGATCCGTCGGTCGCCGGGCAGGATGAGATCTGCGAGCCGTTCTGTATGTTCACGGGCGGCGCGCGCTCGATCGCGCTCGGCGACGCGCACTCGTGCGCGCTGCTGTGGGGCGGCGCGGTCCGCTGCTGGGGTGAGGGGAGCTTCGGCCGCCTCGGGCTCGGGGACTCAGAGTCGATCGGCGACAGCCGCGACAACCTGCCCTACCTCGACGTCGACTTCGGCTTCGACGACCCGACCGTCGCGGTCGAGCAGATCACCGCGGGGGGTCGACACTCCTGCGCCCTCACGAACGAGGGGGCGATCTACTGCTGGGGCGACAACGCGCAGGGGCAGCTCGGCTACGGCAACACGGAGAACGTCGGCGATGACGAGACCCCCGCGGAGGCCGGGCCGGTCCCGCTCCCGGGGGCGGCCTCGTCGGTGATGGCCGGCGACGCGCACACCTGCGCGATCATGAAGACTGGCGGCGTCGTGTGCTGGGGCCGGGGCGCGCACGGGCAGCTCGGGCTGGGCTCGACCGACAACCTCGGCGACGACGAGGGGCTCGGCGACGCGATGATCCTCACCTTCGCGACGGGCACGCCTGTCGGGCTCGCGGTCGGCGGTGACCACACCTGCGTGCTGCTCGCGAGCATGGGCATGCTGGCCGTGAATTGCTGGGGGCGCAACGGGGACGGGCAGCTCGGGCGCGACGACATCGGCAACTTCGGCGACGAGGAGGGCGAGACCGCGCAGGACAGCGCGGCGATCGACTTCGGTCCCGACAGGATCCCGCAGACGATCAGCGCCGGCTCGAACTTCACCTGCGCGCTGCTCCAAGAGAACACCGAGATGGGCGTGCTGTGCTGGGGGGCCGGCGCGGACGGGCGCCTCGGGCACGGGTCGACCGAGAACATCGGCGACAGCGACATGCACCTCGTGCTCGACGCCGGCCTCGTCTCGCTCGGCGGTGACGCCGACCAGGTCAGCGCCGGGGGCGATCACGTCTGCGCGACGCTCGATGTCGACAACGACGGGCAGCGCGAGGCCAGCTGCTGGGGCCGCGGCGGGAACGGCCGTCTCGGCTACGGCGACGACGTCTCGGTCGGCGGCGCGCCGGACAATCTGCCCGAGATGGCGGGGACGCTGGCGCTCGGGGACGATCCGCTGCTGGAGGTCGTCGCCGGCGGCGCGCACACCTGCGCGCGCTACAGCGACGGCGAGGTCCTGTGCTGGGGCGCCGGCAGCAGCGGGCAGCTGGGCGCCGGCTCGCCGCAGGATGTCGGCAACCCGGGCGCGATCTACCCAGGCACGCCCGTGCCGCTGGATCCCTGAGCCGGCGCGCGCGGCGACGATGTCGCGAGCCTGGCGCGCGCCCGCGCTTTCCGGCGCGCGCGATATAACCTATCTTTTAAAACATGTCTTCTGAAGCTGTTTCGTGGCGTCTCGCGTGTGCGCTGATCGGAGCCGTGAGCCTCGCGGCGACGGCGTGCGGTGATGACGGTGATCGTGAGAGCGAGAGCGTGAGCGACTCGGGCAGCGTGAGCGACTCGCAGGCGAGCGCGCCCACGGACCCCTCCGCCGGCTCGCTGAGCGACGGCGGGAGCGAGACCTCGATGGGCGGCTCGGAGTCCGGCGCGTCGATGAGCTCGACCGGCACCAGCCCCGGGACGACCACCGCCGGAGACGGAGACGGCGACGGAGACGGAGACGGAGACGGCGACGGAGACGGAGACGGAGACGGCGACGGAGACGGAGACGGAGACGGCGACGGAGACGGAGACGGCGACGCCGACTGTGGAGACACCGGCGGCGGCGGCATGGGGATGATCGACTACAGCTACCTGTGGGTCGCCAACACCTCGCAGGGCAGCATCTCGAAGATCGACACCCAGTCCATGACCGAGCTGGCGCGCTACTACAGCGACGCGAACGCGGCCGGCGCGAGCCCCTCGCGGACCTCGGTCAACATCGACGGGCGCTTCGCGGCGGTCTCGAACCGCGGCACCGGCACGGTCAGCATGTACGCCTCGCAGGAGGAAGACTGCGTCGACAAGAACAACGACGGGATGATCACGACCTCGCCGGACAAGGACACGCTCGTCCCCTTCGACCAGGAGGAGTGCCGGATCTGGACGACCACGGTCAACCCGCCGATCGCGGCCTACGTCGGCGGCCCGCGCGGCACGACCTTCGACCCCGGCCTCTTCAACGAGGGCACCTGCGAGTACGACGCGCAGAAGCTCTGGGTCGGCTGGCACACCAGCAACGGCATCGCCTACATGGGTCGCATCGACATCAACTCAGGTGTACAGGACGCGACCGTCCAGATCGACGGGTGGCCGGCCACGCACGCGCCCTACGGCGCGGCGATGGACGGCGAGCGCAACGTCTGGTTCACCGGCGTGTTCCAGGATGACCTGTGGCGCATCGACGGCGAGACCTTCGAGCTCACGCACTGGAACTCGGGCATGGGGCACACGCCCTACGGGATGACGGTCGACTTCAACAACATGCCGTGGTTCGGCGGGTACTGCGGGCCGATCTCGTACTTCGACCCGCAGTCCGAGACCTTCCACGTCATCCCCGAGACCAACTCGTGCCACCGCGGGATCGCGGTCGACAGCAACTACCAGGTCTGGGTCGCGTCCAACGCCAACGGCGCGGCCGGCTGCAGCCTCGTGCAGGTCGACGGCAACACCAAGACCTGGGTGAAGAACCACACCTTCGCGCAGTGCGGCACGCCGGTCGGCGTCAGCATCGACATCGAGGGGAAGGTCTGGATCGTCGACTACGACGGCTGGGCCTGGCGCCTCGACCCCGAGACCGAGATCGCGGAGCAGCTGCCGATCTCGGGCGTGCACTACACCTACTCGGACATGACCGGCGGCGCGCTCAAGGCGGTGTTCGTGCCCGAGTAGTCGAGCTGGCTACACGGACAGGAACTCGCGGACGCGCTGCATCGCCGGCCCGAAGTAGAAGTCGAGGTGGATGTGGTTCGCCTCGGGCTCGAGGATGGTCTCGGCGAGGGTCGGGATGATCTGCTCGGCGCGCCGGATCATCGGCGCGCCGGGGAACAGGACGTCGCGCCCGGCCGCGAGCAGCATCACCGGCGCGGTGAGCTCCCGCAGCTCCTCGGCCGTGAGGTGCGCGCCGAGGTTCATCATCGAGCGGACGTGCTTGAAGACCAGCCCCATGTGCAGGACCGCGTCGTCGGGGATCTGCATCCCCTCGCTGCACAGCGCCCGCATGAACCGGCGCACGCTGGCCTCGCCGGGCGCGAGCCGGTAGCGCAGCAGCGGCCAGGCGACGCGGGTGAGCTGCGTCCACGCGCCGGAGCTCACCAGGCCCTCGGGCGTGATCAGCACGACCCGTCGCAGCCGCGCGGGGATCGTCGCGCAGCAGCGCAGCGTCATGTAGCCGCCGCCCGAGACCCCGAGCATGGCGACGCGCTCGAGCGCCAGCGCGTCGAGCACGTCCTCCATCCAGCGCCCGATCGTGTCGTCGGCGCGCGTCTTCTCGAGCGCCCGCGCGGCGCTGCGGTTCGGATCGCCCGGGACGTCGACGTAGTAGCAGCGGTGCTCCGAGATCAGCGCGCCTGACCCTCCGGCCATCATCACCGCGCTGCCGTGGCCGCCGTGCACGAGCACCAGCGGCGGCGCGTCCTCGGGGCCCTCGATCAGCAGGTGGGTCGGACCCTGTCGGGTCTCGACGACCCGCGAGTCGAGCTGTCGACCCGCGCGCTCGAGCCGCGCGAGCGTTTGGTCGTAGTAGTCGAGCAGCGCGCGCTCGCCAGCCGGGGATCGGTAGATACTGTCCACGGCGCGGAGCCTACCAGAAAGCACCAACAGGTCACAAAGAACCTGTCTCAAGGTTCTTGTGACCGACGCCGCGGCTGCTGAACGCACATACTTCTTAGCGGCGCGCTGGGTCGACGTCAATTTTAATTTTTGGGCGTCGCGCTCAGGGGCCCACTTGATGAACGCGGCCCTCGGCGACGCGCAGGATCCCCGCGGCCCTCGGGCGCGCGCGGTGACTCGAGACGAGGATCGTGCGGCCGGCGGCGGCGAGGTCCTCGAGGTGTCGCTCGAGGAAGTTGAGCGAGTGGGCGTCGAGGCCGCTCTCGGGCTCGTCGAGCAGCAGCACCTGCGGGCGCCCGCAGAGCGCGGCCGCCAGCGCGAGCTTGCGCCGCTGACCGAAGGACAGCGCGCCGATGCGCGCGCGCGCGAGCGCGGCGATCTCGAGGTGCTCGAGCGGGGCGAGGGCCTCGTCCCGCGACGCGCCGCGCAGGCAGGCGACGGTCTCGAGCAGCTCGTCGCAGCGCAGGTAGGGGAACAGGTCGGCGGTCTCGGGCATGTAGCCGAGCGCCCGGCGAGCGCGCGCGGGCTCGCGCGTGAGCTCGTGACCGGCGATCCAGACCTCGCCGCGCGCCAGCGGGAGCACGCCCGCGAGCGCGCGCAGCAGCGTCGACTTCCCCGACGCGTTGGCGCCCGTGAGGTGGAACAGGCCGGGCCCGCAGCGCAGGCTGGCGCCGTCGAGGATCCAGCGACCGCCGCGGCGGACCCCGATCGCGTCGACGACGAGCGCGTCGTGGGGGCGTGGAGGTAGGTCTGTACTCGGGGACATGTTGGTCTCGTGGGCGGGCTATGGCTGATCGTGATCGTCGTCGTCGCGCGTCGTCTCAAACCTCCGCCGCGTCGCGCTCGCCCGCCGCTGGAGCCGGGCGCCGCGACGCAGCAGCAGCGCCGTCAGGGGCGCGAGCGCGAGCGGGGCCAGCAGCCCGGGGAGCAGCGTGAAGGGCAGCGTGCCCGCCAGCAGCGCGAGCGCGCCGGCGGCGAAGTGCCCCTCGTGCAGCGCGCGGCGGGCCTCGGCGCGCGCGCCGAGCCACGGCGCGAGGCTCGAGCACCACAGCGAGAGCAGCGCGGCGTCGACGAGGATCACGAGGTCGCTCGCGCGCGGCGACGGGGTGAACGCGGCGGTCGCGAGGCTCAGCGCGATCATCGGGGCGCACAGGCAGCACGAGCTCCACAACGGGGCGAGCGCGGCGCTCCGCGGCGCGATCGGGAGCGAGTCGAGGTACCAGCGATCGCGGTCGAGCTTTCGCCGAGCCGTGAGCGCGAGCGCCGGGCCGGCGACGCAGCCCAGCAGCATGAGGAAGCGCGGCAGGCCGTCGCCGGGGCGCGCCGCGCCGTTGGCGAAGGCCATCAGCAGATGGGCGGCGAGCACGAGCTGCGCGCCGGCGGCGAGCGCGAGCAGCCGCGGCGCGCGTCGGGCGAGGGTCAGCAGCTCGAGCCGCGAGAGCGCGAGCGACGGGGCGCGGGTGAGCAGCCGCGCTCGCCGTACGCCGCGGCTACGAGCTGGCTCTGGGGGAATGTTGCTCAAGCGGGCGAGCGCGGCGACGCCCGTGAGCGCGCCGAGGCTCGCGGCGATCCAGAGGCGCTCGCTCCAGAGCGCGCCGGCGAGCGCGGCGAGCACGACGAGCGCGCGCGCGAGCCGTCGGCCGGGTCGACGATCCTGCGCGTACACCGACGAGACCTGCACGTCGAGCGTCACGCCGATCCAGGCGAGGCCGTAGGCCGCCGCGCTCAGACGCGGGAGCGTAGCCAGCCCGTAGCCGGTGAGCGCGAGCCAAGGCGCGTTGAGCAGCAGCAGCGAGCTCGCCGTCGCGCGTCGCCACCGCCGGGGCGTGATCGGCAAGTGCCGCAGGTAGGCCAGCCGGCGCGAGGAGACGGCGGTGCGCACGAGCGTCGCGGTCAGGCGAGTGTAGATGAGCAGCGCGAGCGTCAGCGCGAGCGCGCGGCGCAGCGCGGGCGCGTCGAGCAGCTCGGCTCGGACCGCCGGCGGGCTGATGACGCGGTGCAGCCAGAGCATCGCCGCCGTGACGACCCCGACCAGCGTCGAGAGCCCCCGCAAAAGCTCGCGGGCGACGAGCCGCGTGATCAACCACTCGACGCGGCCCGTCGCTACGGGGGCGGTCTGCGGAGCGCTGGCCTGGGCGCGTGAGTCCACGGTCGATCGGCGTATACCAGCCCCTCGCTCGCTAGGCCTTCGCGACGCGTCGCCCACCGCCGTGGGACCCGCTCCTCGTCCGCAACGTTTCGCGGTCCGCGAATCGAGCGGGCGCGCCTCAGAACCGCAGCGAGGCGCCGACCATCGCGCCCTCGCGCAGCGGGCCCACGCCGATCGTGTCGAGCCGCGGGGCGCCGGCCCGATCCCGCGACTTCGTCGCGCGCTTGTGTCGCGAGAGCAGCACCGCGAAGGTCACGGTCCCGATCACGCCGACGCCCGCGACCCCGAGCATCGCGTAGCTCGCCGCGACCATGCTCGAGTGCTTGCCGCACGCGGACTCGACCGCGGCCGAGGGCGTCGCGCAGAGGTCCGCGCTGCTCGGGTCGTAGCTCGGGTCCGCCGCCGCCGCCTCGACGATATCCGCGTGGACGCTGCCGCCGGTGCGCGCGGCCACCAGGAGGCCGCCTGCAGTCGCGCCGCCCGCGACCGCCAGCCCGACGCTCGTCCACAGCCCCGCGCTCAGCCGCTTCGCGCGTCGTTCGTCCGCAGCCCGCTCCCGCTCGAGCGCCTCCTGCTGACGCTGACGCTCGGCCTCCTGCTGCTCGGCCTCCCGCTGCCGCGCGAGCTCGGCCTCTTGGCGCGCGAGCTCCTCCTCCTCGCGCTCGCGCTCGAGCTCTTTCTTTTGCTCCTTCACGCGCTGCTCGGCTTGCTTGTCGAGCTCGCGCTGCGTCTCGACCTGTCGCTGGCGCTCGACCTCGGCGTTGAGCTTCGCCTGGGTCGCGCTCAGCTGCGCGTGCTGATCGCTGCCGGACTTGGTCCGCGAGAGCACGTCGGCGACCAGCGCGCGCAGCTTGGAGGAGATCCCGAGCGCGCGCTCGCCCTCGAGGCGCTTATTGTGGGCTTTTTGGTGGGCCGCGCCGGCGCGCTCGTAGGCGAAGTAGGCTTGGCTGATTCGGTCGGCCTGCTTGACCTCGCGATAGGGGTCGTCGGCGGGGATGAGCTCGGCGAGGCGGGCGAACTTCTCGGCGGCCCCTAAGTAGTGGCGGACCGCCTCCTCGTGATAGCCGCCCTTGGCGGTTCGCTCGCCGTCGGCGAGCGCCTTCTCGGCGTCCGCGGCGAGCTCGCGCGTCTCGTCGGCGGCTGGGGCCGCCCGCGCGACCGCCGGCGAGCCGACGGCGCCGAGGAGCAGCGCGAGGCGCAGCGCGAGCGCGCCGCCTCGGCTGGGGGCGCGGACGTCTGTCGAGGGGAGGAGGGCCACGGTGAACATCATAGGATCGATCAAGCGGCTGAGCAGCCTGTCCGTACGGTCTGGCCGCGCGCGCTCGCCGGGCGTCATCGCGCCGCGCGTCGCCGCGCGAACGAGATTACTCAAAAGCCAGGTCGCGCTTGATCACCGGCTCGGGGCCGGGCTTGTAGCGCTTGAAGTCGCTGCGGTTGATGGTGTTCACCACGCACTTCCCGAGGCTCGTCACCGCGTGGGAGCCCAGCGCCTTCGCCTTGACGCGACCCTCGTCGCCGCGCAGCGTGAGCTCGATGCTGACCTTGGTCGGTCCGCTGACGAGCTTGGTGCACTTCGAGCGGACGCGCTTCTCCATGTACTTCAAGGTCGCCTCGAGCGTGCGTTTGCGCTCCGGCTGGGGCTTGGTCGCCTTGGTCGCGGGCTTCGGGGAGGTCTTGGTGTCCGGGGGCTCGGCGGTCTCCTGGCCGTCGGAGTCCTGGCCGTCGGCGTCTTGGCCGGCGGCGTCTTGGCCGTCGGCGTCCTGGCCGTCGGCGTCCTGGCCGTCGGCGTCCTGGCCGTCGGAGTCCTGGCCGTCCGCGACTTGGCCGTCGGCGTCCTGGCCGTCCGCGTCTTGGCCGTCGGAGTCCTGACCGTCCGCGTCTTGGCCGGCTGCCTCTTGTTTCACGTCAGCGGTCTTGGTCTCGGTCGCGGTCGCGGTCGGGGCCGCGCGCTCCTCGTCGACCGTCGACTTCGCGACCCGCACGCCGCTCGTGGGGTCTTTGCCCGTGGAGCCGCCGAACAGCGCCCACGCGCCGCCGCCGAGCAGCAGCAGGACCACGAGCCCGATGACCAGCGGCAGCGCGCCGCCGCGTCGCGCCTCTTCGTCCGCCGCTTCCGTAGTGGCCGAAGGGACAGGCATCTGGTCGAGCCGCGCGGCGCTCGTCGGGTCTGGCGTCGTCGTCGGCGTCGGCCCGGGCGCGTCGGGCTCGAGCTCGTCGGGCTCGGGCACGATCGGGTCGAAGGCGACGGGCGCGGGCACGATCGGGTCGAAGGCGACGGGCTCGGGCGCGTCGGGCTCGGGCGCGGCGGGCTCGGGCGCGATCGGGTCGAGGGCGACGGGCTCGAGCTCGTCGGGCTCCGCGACGGGCGGTGGAGCGGTCTCGCCCGCGTCTTTGACGAGCGGAGGCGGCACCAGCGAGAGATGGGGCTTGGGCTTGGGCTCGGGCGGCGGGGTCGCGGAGGCGATCGAGTCGGCCAGGATCGCGGGCTTGCGGCCCGCCGCGGCCGCGTCGAGATCGTCGCAGAAGCTCTTGGTGTTGCTGTAGCGCTTGCTCTTGTCGAACTGCGTCGCGTGCTTCAGCACCGCCTTGATGTAGTCCTCGCACTCGAGCCGATCGATGAAGCTCGCGGCGTCGCGCATGACCTCGAGCATGGGCAGGTCGTCGCCGTGCAGCCCGAACAGCGCCGTCATCGCGAGGGTGTAGACATCTGTCGCGACCTCCGCCGGCGTCGCGGTCCGCCCGCGGCTCGAGGACAGGTACAGATCGGTCAGGCGGGGCGAGCCCGAGGGGTCGATCAAGATGTTGGTCGGGTTGACGTCGCGGTGGACCATCCCGCGCGCGTGGGCGTAGCCCAGCGCGTTGCCGACACGAGAGATCAGCGCGAGCGCGGCGCGCTGCTCGAGTCGGCCGCCGAGCACGGCGTCGTGCATCGACTCGCCCTCGACGAATTCTTTGACGTAGAAGTGCTCGCCGCCCTCTTGGAGCCGCGGCTCGAGGATCCACAGGATCCCTGGGTGCTCGAGCTTCGCCATCTTGCGCGCGGCGTCGAGGACCAGCCGGCGGCGCGCCGGATCGCTGGCGACGTGCTTGTGCAGCACGCACAGCAGCACCTTCTCGTGATCCTGGTTGTTGACGGCCAGCCAGATGTTGGTCGACGCGGTCTTGCCGACGCGCTTGATGAGGCCGTAGCGGCCGTCGCACAGCTGGTCGCCCGCCTTCATGCTCATTCGTGGGACCTCGGGTCGTTCGCGCGGCGCTCGCGTGGGATCTCGACTGACCAGCGCTGATGACGACCGCGGGGTCGCGTGGGCGCGCGACGACGACGACGCGATCGCGTGACGTGTTCCATCCCTGCAGACATGCTGCGCAGACCGCTAGAGCTCCACGATACTCCACTTTCGGCGCGCCGGTGTTCGCTTGCGCGCGCGCGCGATCGCGTCGTCATCACCGCTGTGAACGCGCGCCGACGTGCGCGCGATCTGATCGCGCGCGGGGCAAAGCGGGGCAGCGCGTCGGCGGTCGGTTCGCGCGCTCCCTCAGTACAGAAAGGGGATCATCCGAAAGCGCACTCGCTCGCAGTACTCTTCCCACAGCGGGCCGTACTTCTCGCGGCAGCGGAGATCGTCGCGCCAGGCCCTGTGCGTCAGCAGGCACAGCAGCCAGACCGGCACCGCGTAGGGCCAGGGCGAGACGAAGCCGCTGCAGAGCGCGATCGCGAAGTAGACCCCTAGCTCGCCGGTGTAGTTGAGCTTGCGCCCGATGCCCCAAAAGCCAGACGCGAGCAGCCGACCGCCGACGAGCCGCGGCGGGCGTCCCCAGATCGGCGCGTCGCGATCGAGCTTGAAGCCGTGCTTCTGCGCGTTCGCGCCGCGAAAGATCCACAGCGAGGGCGCGAACAGGAGCGCGAGGCCGACCAGCGCCGGCGTCGAGAGCGACGCGGGCTGCGTCGCGATGTACCAGCCGGCGACCGAGTAGAAGAACGGGACGAAGGCGAGGTCGCCCCAGACGAGCATGAAGCCGAAGCGCTCCGCGATGATGTCCCACATGGACAGAAGGCCAGGCTCCGCGCGGTAGTGCGTCGTCAGGTACAGCCACCAGAACGCCTGGAACAGGATCATCTGCGGGGTCAGGTAGCCGAGCGTCTCGTGCTGGTGGTAGGCGGACGCGAGCACGAGCAGCCACAGCCCGATCAGCGACGGCTGGTACGCGAACAGCTTGAGGTCGACGCGGCGCCAGGTGGGGTTGAGCTCGACGCCCATCCACAGGTCGCGGACGAGCCCGAGCGGGCCCGGGCTCGGCTCGAAGCGCGAGCCGAGGCGCGCGCGCCCGCGGAGGTACAGCTGCAGCGTCCACGCGAGCGCGAGGAGGTTCGCGCCGATGAACAGCGGCCAGAAGTAGCGGGTCAGCAGCGGGCTCAGCGAGAGCCCGAAGCGCAGCGTCCCGGTGATCACGATGATGTGGGTCAGAACCCACAACGACATGCCGTTGAGCAGGTAGGTCTTGCGCGTACCGTCAGCCTGGCGAAAGCCCTTCACGGCGCGGCCCGGGAGAACGTTGGACAGCAGCAGCAGGCCGAAGAAGAAGCCCAGCACGCCGAGGAGCGCGATCGCGAGGTCTCCCGCGGGCAGCGGCGACGCGAGCGTCGAGAGGTGCTCTGGAGGCGCGACGAGCGCTAGGGACGACGAGAGCGTCTGCGTGAACACGATCGCGGAGTATCACAGCCGGGCGGCGGCGCCGTCGGGCCCGCGGGTCTAGGTGGCCTCGATCACACTGACCGCGCTCACGCGCCCCAGACGGTGCAGCGCGCGGGGCTCGGGTCCGTCTGGGAATATTACTGAAGAGTCAGGTTTTATCCGCGCGCGCGAACAGGCTTTGCCGAGGGTTTGCACCTCGAGATTCGCGTGCAACTAATTTCCTCGAGGTGCGTTGACCCCAATAGCGGCGTAACGCCTCACCGACAACCCATCGCTATTCCTCGGCGCTATGTGCCGAGTCCGACCCCTCTCTTCCTCATCCCACTCATCCCACTCATCCCACTCATCCCACTGGAGCGACTGCCATGAACCTCGACCCGCGAGAGCTGACCCCTCACCCCCGTCCCCGCCCCATGCCCGACCTCGCCGCGTTTCTCCGCTACGCGAGCTTCTGTGAGCGGTTCGCGGCGGCGGCGACCACCGGCCCGCTGCTTCACGAGCTCCTGCGCTCGAAGCGAAGGGCCGAGGCCGCGCGTCGTCGCCCGGTGTTGCTCGAGCAGGACGCCGCCTGAGACTCGAGCGCGAGAGCTCTCGTCGTCTCGTCACGCCCGCGCCCTCTCCAGGGCGCGGGCGTGACCGCGTCTTGGGCGGCGACGCCGGATACATCTGCGCACACCTGGACACCTCTCGTCTGGGGTGATAGCTCCGCGAGGTATGGACGACGCTGTTGAGGACGCCGCCGGCGCGGACCGCTCCGCGCGAAGCCGGCGCGGTCGCGCGCTGGTCACCGGCGCGGGCAACCTCATCGGCGCGAACCTGATCCGTCGGCTGCTCGCCGACGGTGAGCAGCTGCGCGTCTTGATATGTGACGAGAGCGCGCGCGCGGCCACGCACGGCCTCGAGCTCGAGCGCGTCTACGGCGACCTGCGAGATCGCACCGCCGTCGAGCAGGCCGTCCGCGGCTGCGCGCGCGTCTATCACTGCGCGCGCGCGCGCGCCGGCTTCGCGCGCGGCGGCGCGGCGCGGCGCGAGCTGTACGAGGCCAACGTCGTCGGCGCGCGGGCGATCCTGAGAGCGGCCGCCGACGCCGGTGTCGACAAGGTCGTTGTGACAGGTTCACTCGCGGCGGTCGGCCGCGAGCGCTCGGACCCCTCGCTGCCGACCCGCGAGGACGTGCCGTACTACCCCCTCGAGCGCGCGTCGCCCTACGAGGCCGCGATGGCGATGCTCGAGTCGGAGTGCTGGCGCGCGGCGGCGGGCGGCCTCCCGGTCGTCGTCGCGGTCGCCTGCGCGGCGATCGGCCCGCACGACTACGAGCCGTCGCTGACCGGCCGCGCGCTGCGGGCCTACGCCGAGGGGCGCGTGCGCAGCTACACCCCGGGCGGCGGCGAGTTCGTGGCGGCGCGCGACCTCGCGGACGGTCACGTCCGCTGCATGGGCGCGGGGCGCAGCGGGCACAAGTACATCTTCTCGAGCGAGTACCTGAGCGTAGATGATCTTTTAGACATGTTTGAGGCGGTGACCGGCGTGCCGCGCCCGCGCGTTCGCCTGCCGGCGCCGCTGCTCGGCGGCCTCGCGCGGGTGGGCGCGCTCGTCGGGCGCGAGCCGGCGTTCTCGCGCGACGTGGTCCGGCAGCTCCGGCTGCGCAGGCGCGTCGATATCAGCAAGGCGCGCGAGGAGCTCGGCTACCGCCCGAGCTCGATTCACGACGCGGTCCAGGAGGCTTACGAGCACCTGCTCGCGCGCGGGCTGATCGAGGCGCCCGGGCGCCGGGGGAGCGCCCCGCGTCGCGCTCGCGCGCCGCAGCGCTCGGTCGGCGACGCCGCTCGAGACGCCGCCCGCCGCGGGACTAGTTCACGCGGATGAATTCCCAGGCTGAGGGATCCGGGTCGGCGGGGTCGTCAGGCGGATCGCTCTCGGGGTCCGTGCAGCTGAGGCGAGAGCCGCCGCTGCCGATCACGCACTCGAGGAAGATCAGGTTGTCCCTGTAGTTGACCCGCAGCGTCAGGTTGTCGCCGCCCTCCGGGAACACGCGCGCGTCCCAGACGCGGTAGTCGGTGTAGGTCTCGTCGCCTTCGCTCCAGACCTGCTCGGTGATGATGTCGATGTAGCCGGTCATGTCGTCGAACAGCGACATCTCGCCGCGACGCTCGCTCGTGGCGCCGGAGTAGGGATCCGGCTCCGAGGCCTCGGGCAGCGTGTCGCCCTGGTACAGCGAGACCTCCCAGTCGCCCTCGATGGGGTTGGAGCTGCCGGTGGTCCCCGAGTCGCAGCCGGCTGCGGGCAGGCCGAGCCCGAGCAGCAGGCTCGCGACGAGCGCGAGGCGGCCGCGGGCGGCGAGGGACGAGGCGCGTGATGAGGGGCGGTGGTGCTTTTGCATGGTCGTATCGACAAGGAAAGGGGTAAGGGGGGCGGGCGCGCGGGTCGTCATTCAGCCAGCGCGAAGTCCCACAGCGCCATCGTCGGATCGTCGGCATCTTGCTCGCACTCGAGCACGTCCCCGTCGCGCGCGCACTGAAGCTCGAGCACGGTTTCTTCGCGGGACAGACGGAGCGTGAAGTTCGGGCTGCTCTCGTCCGTGATCCGGGCGTCGTAGAGCGTATGCGAGATGTTCTCGGTCTTCGACAGCATCGAGACGAAGCGGGTCTCGAACAGCAGGTCGCCCTTGCCCTGCTTGTAGAGCGAGAGCGTCGCGGTCCGGGTCTCCGGGCCCTGGATCATCCCGTTGACCTCGACCTCCTCGACCTGCGGGAACTCCTCGCCCTGGACCAGGGTCGCCTCCCAAACGCCGGCGAGCGAGGCGCCCTCGGCGGCGCCGCAGGCCGGCTGGGTGAGCGCGGCGAGGGCGGTGAGCGCGAGGAGGAGCTTTGGGAGCGCGCGTGGTTGTCCGCGCGAGGATCGAGAGAGCGTTAAGTCAGTCGTAAGCATGTCGACCCCAACAACCCTACAATAGCGGCGACGAGCTGCGAAGCGCTGGTGGACGTCGACGCAGCTTGTGCCGGTCTGCGCCGACCGTCGCTGGCCTCATGGAGCATCATGGAGCATGGTGGGTGAGCCAGCGCTCGATCTCGAGGCGCTGCCGGGTCTCTCCAGGTGTCTCGGTGAGCCCCCCTTCGGTCCGCGAGCGCATGCGGGCCGAGACGACCTCCGCGGCCGCGCGGGCGAGGGTGCCGGCGCGCGCGGGCTCATCGAGCGCCGCGAGCACGCGCGCGGCCGCGAACTGCGTTCGCGCTCGCTCCGTGGGGGAGATGGTCTCCGCGAGCCCCACGGAGGCGCTCACGGAGGTCTTCTCGGAGGTCTTTTCGGAGGTCTTCTCGGAGGTCTTCTCGGCGGCCGTCTCGGCGGCGGCTTGATTGGTCTCGTAGCGGCGCAGCGCGGCCTCGATCGGGGCGCGCGCCTCCGCGGCGCGACTCTCCGCGAGCAGCGCCTCGGCGAGCCGCGTGCGGGCCTCGGCGAGTCGCAGGTCGCGGTGATCGAGCTGTCCCTCGAGTCCTGTGAGCGCGTGCTCGATGTGCGGCAGCGCGTCGGAGGATCGGCCCTCGCGCAGCAGCGCCTCGCCGAGGTTGAGCTCGACCTCGAGCGGCAGCCCGTGCTCGGCGCCGAAGACCTCGCGGAGGATCTTGAGGGAGTCCTCGAAGCGCGCGGCCGCGGGCTTGTCGAGCTCGAGGTCGAGGGTCGCGAGGTTGTTGAGAGTGATCGCGAACGGCACGCGCGACGACGAGGCGCCGTCGCGCAGCATCGCGAGCGAGCGCTCGTAGTGCTCGTACGCGCGGTCGAACTGATGCAGCTCCTCCTCGACGCTGGCGAGCTCGTCCAGCGCCTTCGCCAGCGCGGGGTGGTTCGGGGTCACGCGCTCGCGGATCGCGACCGCGCGGCTCGCGAACTCGTGGGCTTGCTCGAGCTGCCCGCGGAGGATGGCGACGTTCGCCAGGTTGGTGAGCACCGCGGCGACGCTCGGGTGCTCTGGCCCCGAGACGCGCTCGATGTGCTCGAGCGCGCGGTTAAACGTGCGGTCGGCCTCCTCCCACTGACCGTCGGCGCGCTGCATCAGCGCGAGCCCGGTGAGCGCGCGGTGGACGAGCGGGTGATCGTCGCCGAGCTCACGCTTGAAGGTCTCGAGCGCGCTGCGGAGCATCGGCGGCGCCTCGTCGCGGCGGGCGGTGTCCTTGAGGACCACGGCGCGGTAGAGGTCGAGCTCGGCGCGCAGCAGCGGGTCGCCGCCGGCGCGCGCGATGCTGGCCTCCGCCGCCTCGCCGCGCCACAGCGCCTGCTCGTGCTCGTTTTGCAGGGTGCCGACCACGAACAGCTGACCGATCCACGCCCGGGCGGCGAGCGCGTCGGTGTGCCCGCGCGAGGCCTCGAGGATCGCGCGTCGCTGGGTCGCGAGGGCTTCGTCCAGGTGGTCGTTTTGGTGCTGGAGCTTGGCGAGCAGCAGCAGCGCGTCGGCGTGCAGCGGGGGGTACTCGAGCGCGTCGGCGTCGGCGGCGGCGTCGCGCGTGACCTCGAGCGCCGTCGCCCACTTACCCCGCAGGTCGAGCATGCGCGCCTCGGCCAAGCGCTCGCGGATCGCCTGCTCTCGCTCTCGCGCGGCGGGGTTCGAAGGCGGCGGCACGGCGGCCATGAGCGCCTCGGCGTCGTCGCAGGCGCTCAGCCGCGGGAGCGCGGCGGTTCCTTCGGGCGCGTGCTCGACGATCTTCGCGTCGGCCTTGGCGAAGGTATCGCTGAGGGCGCGCAGCTCGGTGCGCCCGCGCTCGAGGCAGAGCATACGCAGGTCGAGCAGCTTCTCGGACTGCTCGCCGCGCACGCGGGTCGCCTCGCAGGCCTCGGTGTAGCGCCCGGTCCAGCGCGCGGCGTAGTCGTCGAGCTCGACCGAGATGTGCTCCCACGTGCTCGTCGCGTAGGGCATCCCGGTGTCCGCGAAGGCGGTCTCGATCGCGCCGCGTCGCGTCGCGTCCCAGATCCCGTTGAGGCGCTCGCGCGCGCCCGAGCAGGGCTCCTCTTGAGTGACGAAGAAGCTGCCGACCGCGATCCCGACGCCGAGCGCCCCGGCCGCCGCCGCCCACAGATAGCGCTGGCGCACGCGGGTCTGCTCCGGCTTGAGCGCGTCGAGCAGCTCGCGCATCGACGCGTAGCGCTCTTTGGGATCGACCGCGAGCCCGCGCAGCACGATCTTGCGCAGACGCGCTGGCACCTCGGTCTTCGCCGGCGCGGGCCGGACCTTGCCCTGCATGACGTTGAACGCCAGGCCCGTCAGCGTGTCGCCCGTGAACGGCCGGTGCCCATAGAGCGCCTGGTACAGCGTGACGCAGAACGAGAACTGATCGCTGCGCGTGTCGGCGGGCTCGCCCATGTGCTGCTCGGGCGACATGTACGCGGGCGTCCCGACGAGCGCGCCGGTGTGGGTCAGGCCCGCGAAGTCCTGCGAGGCGAGCTCGAGCGAGCCCGCGCGGATCGCCGAGCGCGCCTTGATGATCGCGCGCCGCTCGGCCCGGATCTGAACATCGTCGGTCGTGGCGGGCTCGGGCTCGGCGTCGGCGGGCTCGTCCTCCTCGCGCGCGAGGCCGAAGTCGAGCACGCGCACGCGCCCGTCGTGCTCACCGATGAGCACGTTGTCTGGCTTGAAGTCGCGGTGGACCAAGCCCGCGTCGTGGGCGGCGGCCAGGCCCGCGCCCGCGAGCGACATGACCCGCACGACCTCGGTCCAGGGGCGCGGCCCGTCGCCGGCCTTCATCCACTTGTTGAGCGTCAGCCCGTGGACGAACTCCATCGCCAGGAAGATCTGGTCGCCGAGCACCCCGACGTCGTGGATCGTCACGACGTTGGGGTGCGAGAGCCGGGCGAGCGCCTTGGCCTCGCGGTACAGCCGCGCGCGCCCGCTCGCGCTCTCTGAGATGTCGTCGGCCTCGAGGCGCGCGGGGTGGAGGAGCTTGAGCGCGACCTTGCGATCGAGCTCGGGATCGAAGGCCGCGTAGACGACCCCCATCGCGCCGGCGCCGAGCCGGCTCAGGATCACGTAGCGGTCCACCGCCTCGCCGGTCGCGAGCTTGCCGAAGTCCTCTTCGCGATCGGGCAGCGATGAGTCCAGCGAGTTGCCCGCGAGCGTGAGCGAGCCGGGGTCGTTTGTGCTCTCGCTCCCCAGCAGCTCCGCGATCGCGCGGGCCGAGTTCCCGGCGTCGTCGCTGCCGGCGCGAGATCCTGGAAAAATTGGGCTCACGGTTCGAGCGCGGGGTGCTGCGCACCGCGATCTTGCCCGAGGCCCGCGCTGTGCTCAACAGCCGACGCGCATCAACGTCGTACGACTACGCACGTTTTTCGTGCGTTCGCGTGGGCGTCGCGGCCCGCGAGGCGGCGCGCCGGTTCAGCGGCCGGCGCCCTGCGGCGCGAGCTCGCGCGAACCACCGCGCCGCGCTGTTGCATGTGCACATCGGCTCGCGCTTTCACGTGTCTTTTGGGGCATGTTTCCCAGTAGCATTTGCGTTCACCCGGCGCGCGCGCGGGTGCTAGCGTTGTGGCGTATGGCCCCGTCTCCCCGGTTGTTCGCGCGCGGTCTTGGCCTCCTGCTGCTCAGCGGCGCGCTCGGTCTCGGCTGCGCGAACGATGTCGAGATGCTCGACGAGTGCTCGAACAAGCAGTCCCAAGCGCTGATCCGGAGCTCCGATCTCAATGAGGCGACCGACAACGAAGATTTCCTCGGCGCCTGCGTCCTCGCCGGAGAGCTGCACGAGATGACGAGCTGCTGCGCGCTGCAGGACGACGTGCCGTCGCCGTGCCTCCTACATGACACGCTAGAGATGTACGTCGAGCAGCTCCCCGACTGCGAGCTCCCATAAGCTACGCGCTTGAACGAGAGAGCGCCGCGCGGACTAGCTTGGATAACTCCCTCGGATCGCGGGCGACGTGATCCGGCGCGATCGGCCCCGGCTCGGACTTGTAGCCCCAGGCGCACCAGATCACCGTGGCCTCGGCCGCGCGTCCGCAGCGGATGTCGCCCGGTGAGTCGCCGATCATGAACACGCGACCCGAGGCGTCGACGCCCGCGCGCGCGGCCGCGGTGCGCAGCGGCAGCGGGCTCGGCTTCGGCTCCGCGCAGGTGTCTCCGCCGATCACCGCGGCGAAGTGGTTTCGAACGCCGAGGGCGGTCAGCAGCAGCTCCGAGAGCCCCTCGGGCTTGTTGGTCACGATCGCCAGCGGGCCGATGGTAGCGAGCTCGGCGAGCGCCTCGGCCATGCCTGGGTACAGGCGCGTCTTGTCGGCGATGTTCGCCGAGTAGTCGGCGACGTAGGCCGCGCGCGCGCGCGCGTGCGCCTCGGGCGTCGCCAGCAGCTCCGCGAAGCAGACCTCGTAGAGGTGCGGCATCCCGCGGTTCACGTGGTCGCGAAACTCCGCGCCCGCGCGCTCGGGCAGCCCGAACGCCGCGCGGATCCGCAGGACCGCCGCCACCATATCGTCGCGGCTGTCCTCGAGCGTGCCGTCGAGATCGAGCGCGATCAGCAGCTCCCCGGGCATCAGGCGCCCTCCTGGACTGCTTCTGCCTGGGCGGCCAGGTCCTCGACGCTGCCCTTGCCGTCGCCGTGCTCGGTGACCGAGCGGACGCCGCTGCGCGAGCCCTTGTAGGCGCTGAAGGTCCGCGAGTTGTGGGTGATGACCTCGTGCGCGACGCCGCCGGGGATGATCAGGATGTCCCCCGCCTCGATCGTCACCGGGCCGTCGTCGAAGTGAAAGGTGATGACGCCGTCGACCGCGCCGCGGATCTCCTCCTCGTCATGGGAGTGGCGGCTGCGGTGAAACCACGCGGGCACCGTCTGCAGGTCGTAGCTCTTGAAGCCGAAGCGCTCCATCTCCTGGGCCACGTTCTCGGCGGTGGGGTCGAGCTTGTGCGGCCACTTGAAGACCGTCACCCCGTTGGGCAGCTTCTGCGTCGGCGTGTTCTTCATCAGCGTGGATCTACCACGAACGGGGGCGCGCGGCCCCTCGGCGAGGCCGAGGTGCGCCTGCCCTTGGGGACAGCGGGCCCGCGATCAGCTCGCGGACGCGGGGTGACACGAGAGGCAGCCGTGCTCGCCGGCGCCGGTCTCTCGGTCGTACTCCTCGCCCAGCAGCTCGGCCATCTGCGGCATGACCTTGTCGACCATGAACGCGGTGACCTCTTCGTCGTAGTCCTTGGCCGCCTGGATCGGGTTGTCCGCCGGCAGCTCAAAGATCGGCGCGTTCGGCATCTTGTAGTCGACCTCTTTGATGTCGTCGCCGTGGCAGGTCTTGCAGTTGAAGGAGCCGAACTCCTTCTCGTTGTACTCCTTGAAGATCGTCTTCATCTCCGGGAGCACCTTGCTGGACATGAACTTCATCCGCGCCTTGCGGTCCATCGCCTCCCAGGTCGCCTCACCGGCGTCGGCGGCGGGCTCCTCGGCGGCGGGCTCCTCGGCGGGCGTCTCGGCCGGCTCCGCTTCAGCGGCGGGCTCGGGTGGCGTGGTCTCTTCGGGCTTCTTGCCGCAGCTGCCGATAAAAACGCCGATGATGGCCAGAGAGGCGAGGGTCGCGGTGGTCTTGCGCATGTGCGGAGGCTTCCTGGGAGGCCCCATGGTGTCCCTCGACGTCGCGCGATGCAAACGATCCGCGAACGAGGACGCCCGCGCGCGTCGGGCGATGATCGTCACGATCCGGGGGGCGTCGCGTCCCAGCGTCCGCGTGAATTCCCTGATCCGAGCGTTGATGTGGAGGGATCATGGACGCGGGGGCGCGACGCTCCCGGAGCGAGATCGGGCGGCGCGGCTCAGCGCTGACCGAAGCTCGGGATCGTGCCCTTGATCGTGCTCGTCATCGCGCTGGGCGCGGGCTTCGGCTTGCTGATGATCGTCGGCGACATGCTGCGCGTGGGCGCCGCGGTCGGCACGCTGTGCGGCTGGCGCGTCTGCGCCTGCTGCGGCGTCACGCTCAGGAGCGTGTCGGGGCCGAACATCCCCGGGCGCACGCCGGTGCGCGGAATCGGCCAGAGGATGTTGTGCTTGAGGATCCGGCGCTTGAGCGAGTGGCGCGTGATTCCGAGCCGCTCCGCGGCCCCGACGAGGGTGCCTTCGGCCCGCAGGGCGTGCTCACACAGGGCGCGCTCGGCTTGGGAGAGGTTGAGGGAGTGAAGCGTGATCGTCATGACGACACCTTCGCGCATCTGCGTTATCCAGCGCAGATCAAGTGGTCGATTAAGCACCGACGCTCGAAGCGCGAATTCGCCCGCGCGCGTTATTCGCTATAGGTGATCTGCAGACGCGGACGAGCCTCGCCCGCCGGCGCGCTCAGGTTCCAGAAGTGGACCCCGTCCGTCGACACCGGGACGATCTGGAGGTGCAGCGCCTCGCCCTCGGCCCAGGCGCTCGGCGGCAGCGCCCACGTGAACACCTCGTCGAGGCCAGCGTCCGCTTGGCTCAGCGCGAGCTGCTCCGAGAGCGCGGGCTCGTTCATCGGCTGCTGGGCTGTCAGGTCGAAGGGCTCGGAAGACCAGATGTCGCCGGTGCTGTCGCCCTCGGCGCTGCCCTGATGGTCGGTGATCACCAGCCGCAGCTCGAGCGTGAGCAGCTGCGCGCCGTCTAGCTCTGCAGGCCAGGGGAAGCGCAGCGCGCCGCGGGACTCGTGCCCGTTGAAGTCGTCGTTCTCGCCGTCGACGTTGAGCTCGCCTTCACTGTTGTTGGCGACCTGACTCGAGGCCTCCTCACACGCCTGCGTCCACGCCTCGAGCACGCCGTCGGCGTCTCGCGCGTAGCAGCCGGCCTGGTCCGCGAGCACCTCGAGGGACAGCGGCGCGCCCGTGGTCGCGCCCGTCAGCTCCTCGGACGTCGTCTGCGCGGTCGAGGTCAGCGCCGCGGTCGTGGCGTCGGTCGACGACGACGAGCCGAGGCCGGTGGTGTCGGCGGTCGTCTGCTTGTCTGAGCCTGTGCTGGGGCCCGGGCTCGAGCTCGTCGCGCCGGTCGAGCCGGGCGCGCTCGTGCCCGTGAGCGCGGTCGTGCTGGCGGGTCCGTCGAAGCTCGGGTTCTCGTCGAGGCAGCCGGGGAGCGCGAGCGTGGCGAGGGTGAGCGCGTTCGCCCCGCGCCTTCGGTAATGTGAGCTTAAGGACATCTACTACACGGACAGTGTAGACGCGGCGCGCGGGCGTGCCGGTGTCAGCTGCGAAACGCGACGGTCTCTTCGCCGTTACGCCCCGCGCGGTGGTCGCCGGCGGCGCCCGGCGCCTCGCTCGCCGCGACGCGCGTCGGAGGCCGCGCAGCGTCCTCCCCGAGCTCGCGGCGCGATCCGGTTGACGGTCGTCAGCGTTACGACTCGCCCCGCGCTCCCGCGCGCGCCCGAGCGTTCGCGTCACGCGTCGTCGCGGCGCGGTCACTGAGCCCGGCGCCCGGGTCCGCCGGAGCGCAGCGGAGCTCGAATTCCTCCCACGCGGACGAGACCGAGAAGCGACCGTCGAGCGTCGAGACCTCGACGCGCACGCGATGACGCCCTTCCGCGAGCAGCCGCGGGGCTCTTTGCGCGAACGTCCGCTTCGCCCGCGGCGCGGGTCGTGGTTCGCAGTTGACGTACAGCAGGTCGTCGCCGGCCGGCGCGTCTGGGGACAACCAGGTGCGGCCGGGCGGAGGCTTCTGACACAGGTGCTCGGAGGGCCGCCACGCGAGCTCAGCCGTCGCCTCCGCGGAGGAGTCGCCCTCGGCGACGAAGGTCGAGAACAGCAGCGACCCGCGATAGGGCTCGAGCGCCGGGGACAGCGAGACCTTAACCGGGACGACGGTCGCTTCGTGCTCGACGGAGCAGGGTCGAGAATTGACGCGGACGCGCCGGCGCGTCGGCGCGCCGAGCGTCAGCGTGACGGGCTCGCCCGCCCGCGTGAGCGCGACCGGATCGATCCTGATGACGCGCTCATACCGCTGCCACGTGGCGAACGGGCGCAGCTCGCCCCTGTAGTCCAGCATGGAGTCGTCGTACAGCTCGATCCTCAAGTGGTAGCGCGAGTCGGCTACGAAGCCGCCGCGCGGGACGATTAAGGCGAGCGGGCCCGCGTGCTCGATCGAGACCGGTACATGCGCGAGGAACCCCCCGCCGATCTCGCGCTCGAGCGTGACGCTGCGGAGCAGCGTGCGATACTTCGAGGGGTAGAACCAGGTGATCCCGCGGGCGTCCTGGGGGAGCCGGTCGTCATCCCCGAGGTAGATCATCCCGGGTCCGGTGGGCTGGGCGCACGAGCAGGCTGACGCGGTCATCGGCTGGAGGCTCGTGGCGCCGAGCGAGAGCGCGAGTGAGAGCGCCGCGCGAGCGCGGCGTGATGTCATGGACAGGTGCACTGAGAGCCGCCCCTACGAGCGGGATGACAACAGCTCCCCGCCAAGGTTCCCGGCGATCGTCCGCGGTCTCACGGGCGCGCTTGGAGGTCGTTGGCCTCTCTGACTATAGGGACATGTTTTCAGAGGTCGCACGCGGGCCGCCGCGCGCTCGACTCGCGCGTCGGGGCGGCGCGTCGGGCTCAATTGAGCTGCGAGCGCCGTGAGCGCTGTGGTACACGTCCCCGAGGTCGAGCCGTCGGATGCCAACGCCGCCCCTGCGAACGCTGATCATCGACAATCACGACTCGTTCACGTTCAACCTCTATCAGATGCTCTCGAGCCTGGGCGGCGTCGCGCCGCGCGTGGTCCCCAACGACTACGCGCCCCCCGCCGGGTGGCGCGCGCTGCCCTTCGACAACATCGTGATCTCGCCGGGCCCTGGACGTCCGGAGCGCGCGCGCGATATCGGGGTGTGTCTGTCAGCGATTCGCGAGGCGCGCGTCCCGGTGCTCGGGGTGTGTCTCGGTCACCAGGCCATCGCGCACGCCCACGGCGCCGCGATCGAGCACGCGTCGGTCGTGATGCACGGCCGCGTGAGCGCGATCGTGCACAGCGGGGACCCGCTGTTCGCCCAGATCCCCTCGCCGCTGTCGGTGGTGCGCTACCACTCGCTGCTCGTCCCGCGCGCGCTCCCAGCCGCGCTCGAGGCGATCGCGTGGACGGAGCCAGACGGGCTGCTGATGGCGCTGCGCCACCGCGAGCGCCCGCTGTGGGGGGTGCAGTTCCACCCCGAGTCGATCTGCAGCGAGCACGGCGAACGGCTGCTCAAGAATTTCTGCGAGCTGACGCGCGCGCGCGCGCGGCCGCGGGAGACGATCATCGACATGGGGGCGCGCGACGGGGGCCGACCGGCGGCGCGCCCGGCTCGCCCCGGCGAGTTCGCCGTCTATCACCGGACGCTCAGCGAGCCGCCCGACGTCGAGCGCGCCTTCGTCGGGCTGTACGGCGGCGCCGCGCGGGCGTTCTGGCTCGACAGCAGCATGCGCGCGCCCGGGCGCGCGCGCTTCTCGTTCATCGGCGACGCGTCGGGTCCCCACGCGCTCGAGATCCAGTACCGAGTCGATGAGCAGACCGCGACGATCCGCTCGTCGGACGAGCGGACGACGGTCGCGCGCGGCGATCTGTTCGAGATCCTCGCGGCGGTGCTCGAGCGTCGCGCGTGCGCGAGCCCGCAGCTCCCGTTTGACTTCAACACGGGCCTCGTCGGCTACCTCGGCTACGAGCTCAAGCGGGCCTGCGGCGCCCAGGGTGTTCACCGCGCGTCGACGCCCGACGCGCAGCTGCTGCTGACCGATCGCGTCATCGCGTTTGACCACGCGCGGCGGAGCGCGACGCTCGTCTGCCTCGCCGCGCGCGGCGCTGGGGGGCGCGCGCAGGCGGAGCGCTGGTTCGAGCGCGTCGAGCGTCGGCTGAGGGGGCTGCCGGAGCTGCCGGAGCTGCCGCCGCCGCGCGCGGGTTCGATAAGGCCGAAGGGACATGGCTTTACGCTCACGCGCTCGCGCGACGACTACCTCCGCGACATCGCGCGCTGCCTCGAGCACCTGCGCGAGGGCGAGAGCTACGAGCTGTGCCTGACCAACCGGCTCACGAGCGCGGCCCGCCCCGACCCGCTCACCTACTACCGCGCGCTCCGGCGCCGCAACCCCGCGCCCTACGCCGCCTACCTCCGCTTCGGCGAGCTCGCGATCGCCAGCTCGTCGCCCGAGCGCTTCCTCAAGATCACGGCGAGCGGCGCGGTCGAGTCACGCCCGATCAAGGGGACCGTCCCGCGCGGGCGCACCCCCGAGGAGGACGACGTGCTGCGAGAGTCGCTGCGCGTGAGCGAGAAAGACCGGGCCGAGAACCTGATGATCGTCGACCTCGTGCGCAACGACCTCGGGCGCGTCTGTGAGCCCGGCAGCGTGCGCGTTCCCCAGCTCATGGAGGTCGAGCGCTACGCGACGGTGCACCAGCTCGAGAGCGCGGTCCGCGGTCAGCTGCGCGCCGACGCGTCCGCGCTCGACTGCGTGCGCGCGGCCTTCCCCGGCGGCTCGATGACCGGCGCGCCGAAGCTGCGCACCATGGAGCTGCTCGACGCGCTCGAGCCGGAGGCGCGCGGCGTCTACTCCGGCGCGATCGGTTTCTTGTCAGTGTGCGGCGCCGCCGACCTGAGCATCGTCATCCGGACCGCGCTGATGAGCCCGCGCGGGATGTCGATCGGCGTCGGCGGGGCGATCGTCGCCCAGTCCACGCCCGAGCGCGAGTTCGACGAGATCATGCTCAAGGCCCGCGCGCTGCTCGACGCCCTCGATGACGTCACGGCGCCCGGCGGCGTGTAACAAAAAAGGCCGCCAGCGGCGGCCCTTTTTTTAGGATAGGAGCGAGAAGCTCGAGCCCTAGGGGCAGACCTCTGGGTTGGCGACGCCGGGGGAGCCCATGTCGCCGTTCATGTCGAACTCGACGGTCGCCAGGCACCAATTCCCGGGATCATCGTTCGCGTCGGCGTCGAGCGTGCCGTTGGAGAGCTGCCAGGCCATGCCGTCGTCGGCGTTGCCCATACCCATCCACTTGCCGGTCTGGTCGATGATCT
This sequence comes from Polyangia bacterium, assembly GCA_030430565.1. Taxonomy (GTDB): domain Bacteria; phylum Myxococcota_A; class Polyangia; order Nannocystales; family Nannocystaceae; genus JACKDW01. The sequence goes on along the minus strand of JAUIKS010000015.1, from coordinate 251,614 downwards.
CGTTGTCGTTGCGGAGGATGACCAGGTCGCCCTGCGTGGCGTTGTTCCAGCCCGGATCGCTGCCGTAGAAGTTGTCGGGCGGGTTCTCGTAGCCCCAGGTGTCGCTCGAGCCGCGCCCGAGCCACGCGTAGCCGTCCGCCGGGATGATCGTCTTGACCTGCAGGGAGCCCTCCTTCATCGGGTCGTCCTCTTGATCGCGGATGATCAGGCCCTTGAGATCGATCTCCTCGCCGGTGTTGTTGTAGATCTCGATCCACTCGCAGTCGGCGTCGCCGCAGCCGCCGGCGTCGTACATCACCTCGGTGACGATGAGGTCGCCCGCGACCATCTCGTTGACGCCGAGCGCGGGCTCGGGGCCGGGGACGTAGCCCTCGACGTCGTTCTCGTCGCGCGGCGCGATCTTGTAGAACTCGAAGGTGTAGTTGAGCGGCCCCTGGATCGCGGTGAAGGCCGCGCCGGTGTTGAAGTTGGGGAAGTCGTCAGCCCAGTCGGGGTCGTAGAGGTTGAACATCTGCTCGTCGACGCGCAGGGTCGACTCGCCGTCAGAGACGTCGAACTCGTTGAAGCCGGGCTCGTCGACGACGTCGAGGTTCATGCCCTCGATGCGGATCAGCACGCCCTCCCAGGGCTCGGCGGTCGCGTTCTCCACGAGCTCGGTCATGGCCACGAGCTCGGGGTCGGTGCTGCCGGTGTTGCCGGTCGGGGTGACCGTGCCCGCCATGATGTCGATCTCGGTCAGGCCCTCAAACTCGGCGGTGGTGCCCATCACATCGACCTCGTCGCCGATGGTGAGCGTCTCGAGCGCGGGGTTCATGTCGCCGGCGTAGACCCAGACGCCGCTGTACTGGCCGCCCTCGGGCTCCTGGATGTAGAAGCCGGCGTTGGCGATCGCGGTGACGTAGACGCCCTGGACATCGACGTCGCTGCCCTCGGAGATCACGCCCTCCTGGATGTCGTAGATGGTGTCGTCCTCGACGCCCGTGCCGGTGCTCGAGGTGGTCTCGTCCTCGGTCGTCGAGGTCGTCGGGTCGGCCGTGGTGGTCTCGGTGGTCTGCGGGCCCTCGGTGGTGTCGGAGGCGGTCGTCGAGCTCGGGCTGCTCGTGCTGTTGTCCGTGGTCTCAGAGCCCGTGGTCTCGCCCTCGGTCTCGGTTTCGGTGCCGGCGTCGGTGTCGCTCGTGGTCCCGGGGCTGCCGCCGCTGCAGGCGGGTACGAGGAAGGGCACGAAGAAGAGCAGGCCGAGGAGTGCGTGGGTTGGCTTCATGGTCATTGAGAATCTCCAAAACATCCACGGTCACGGTGTCCTCGCGACGGAGCTGATCGCGTCGTTGTAGGAGGCGCCGCGGCGATCGTTGGTGCGGGACGTGGATAGTCGATGAGGACGAAATTGCGGGACGGTCGGGACCGAGAAATCGCTCCGGGGGAGCCGCTGGTCGACCGTGGTGTCGAGTATCGAGCAGAGCTTACTGCGCTGGGGACAGGGGTGGTAGTGCGGCCCTTGACCCCCATTTGCACGATGAAATTTATGGCGCCTTGATAGTGTTTTTTTCTTAATTAGAGACGGGCGCGAGGTCGTTGGACCGTCTCGCCCGCCGCGTTGTTTCTCACGCTTGACGCGCGCGCTCCCCCGTTCGGCGACGGGTGTTCGCTACGCCAGGTTGGGCGAGCGCCGCCCGCGTCTCGGAGGGGTCGTGGCCGGTCCGTGATCGGCCCTCGCCATATCTCGCAGATCGGCGCAGATGGGCGAGATAGCGCGCGAATTGGGAGAATCTAGGGAGTGCGGCGCACGGGTGTGAACGCCCGATCGCACGGCCCACGGGGTACACTGCCGACCTTCCATGCTCTCGCGGTTGGTCCCGGCTCCGCTCGTCCGTCTGTTCGCGCGACCGTACGTCGCTGGATACAGCATGGAGTTCGCGCTCGCGTCCGCCGGCCAGCTGCTCGACGGTGTTCCGCTGCTCTCGACGTTGGATTTGTTGGGCGAGCACGTGACCGCGGACGAGCAGGTGACGGCGAACGCCGACACCTACGCGCGGCTGCTCGACGCGATCGCATCGGAGCCGCGGTTCTCCGAGGCGCGCGAGCGGCCGACGGTCTCGCTGAAGCCCTCGGCGTTCACGACCGGTGATCAACGCGCGGCCTTCACCCCGATCCGCGCGCTCGTGGAGCGAGCGCGCGAGCGCGGCGTGGCGCTCACGATCGACATGGAGGATCACTCGTGGACCGACGTGACGATCGAGCGGGCGGTCGCGCTCTACCGCGAGGGCTTCGACGTGGGGACGGTGCTGCAGTCGCGGCTCAACCGTTATCTCGACGACGTGGCCGCGATCCCGGAGGGGATGCGGGTGCGCCTGGTGATCGGGATCTATCCAGAGTCGGCGACGATCGCGACGACCGACAAGCGCGTGATGAAGGAGCGCTTGCTCGAGATGGCCGCGCGCCTGCTCGACGCGGGCGTCTATGTCGAGTTCGCAACGCACGACGAGGCGATCGTCGAGCGCTTCGCCCGGGAGCTGGCCCCGCGGGCGCCGGGGCGCTGCGAGGTGCAGATGCTGCTCGGGGTCCCGCGCGCCAAGATCCAGGAGCGGCTGGTGCGTGGGGAGCTCGGCGTGTCGCTGCCGGTGCGCCTCTACGTGCCCTTCGGGATCCGTAAGTCCGACGCGACCGCGTATCTTCGCCGGCGGATGGACGAGAACCCGCGCATGGTCCTCGACGTGCTCCGCAACCTGCTGCGTCGACGCTGACGCGATCGCGGGCGATCGAGGCTCAGGGACGGCGCCGGCGCGAGCGCGCGAGGCCGAGGAGCGCGAGCAGCGAGAGCGTGAGGCCAGCGGGCCCGCGGCTCGACTCGCTCCGGCAGCCGCAGCCCGACTCGTCCTCCTCGCTGTCGCCGAAGGTGCCGGAGACGCCGCTGTCGGTGCCGCCGCCGCTCGTCGTCGAGGAGGACGCGTCGCCGGTGCTCCCGCCGGTCGTCGGCCCGGCGCTGGGGTCACCGTCGGTGCCGCTGTTCGAGGTGCTCGTGCCGTCGGTGTCGGTGTCCGAGGTTGTCGTGCCGTCGTCGGTGGTCGTGGCGGCGGCGCCGCCGATCACGACTGGCTCCGCGACCAGCTCGCCCTGATCGCCGTCGGGGCTGGCGTCGAAGACCGCCGTGTTGATCATCTCGGTGCCCTCGGGCACGTCGTCGATCACGACGTCGAGCACGATGTCGGTGGACTCGGTGGGCGCGAGCGTGAGCCCGGAGAGGATCAGCTCCGCGTCCGTCGAGCCGTCGGCGCCGCCGCCGGCGTCGACGAGCGTCCACGAGGCCGCCTCGGCGGGGATGAGGTCGTTGAGCGTCGCGCTCGCGGGCGCGCTGCCGGTGTTCTCGAGGTGGATGGTGTAGCGGATCGTGTCGCCGGGCGTGGGGTCGCCGCTCGCGTCCGCGTCGTCCTCGAGGACCCAGGTCTTGCTCGAGCCGGAGGTCAGCACGGCCTGGTAGATGTTGATGCCGACGATGTTGTAGGCGATCCAGAACTTGTCGAGGTCGGCGGTGTAGGTGACGGCGACCGAGGTGTCGCCCGGGGTCAGCGCGCCGGCGAGGTCGAACTGATCGATGTCGACGCCGATCGCGTCCTCCTGCGGCGGCGTGGTCGTGTTGATCGTGTGGTTCATCGGGTTGTCGGCGGGGTTGATCCCGTCGCTGAGGACGAGGGTGCCGCCGCCGGGCATGCCGGTGACCTCGACCTTCTCCATCATCGAGCCGTTGACGTCGCCCTCGAGCACGTACCAGGTCAGGTCGCCCTCGGGCGGGTCGTCGACGTCGAGGCCGTCGAGCGCGAGCTCGATCTCCTGCGTGTCGTTGATCCACAGGGTCTGCAGGCCGTCGTAGAGGCCGATGCGGCGCGGCTTGAGGAATTCGTTGCCGTAGACGAGCACGATCGAGAACGACGCGGTGTGTGTGTCGCCGTTGTCGATGAGCGCCGCGAAGTCGGCGACGGTGTAGTCGCCGACGAGCTCGGTCACGAGCTCCGTGACCTCGGCGCGGCACAGCTGCATGTCGTAGGACATCGCGCCGGCGTCGGAGCAGTAGCAGCTGTCCGCGACGACAGGCGTCGGCGCGCCGCCCGGCGCCGTGAAGGTCACCTCGTCGTCCGTGAGCCCGCCGCCGCCGCAGTCGTTGTTCTGGATCGAGCCGCCCCAGTAGAGGTAGGCGGCGACCGGCGTGCCGTCGACGATATCCTCGGAGGTGACCGAGGCGACCGCGCTCATGTTGAGCGTGTCGACCGCCTCGTCGTTGTCGGGGCCGTCGACCGCGAGCGGCGCGCCGGTCGCGAAGAAGTTGTAGCCGCCCTCCCACGACTGCAGCAGCGTCGGGGGCTCGTCGGCGTGGGCGGTGAGCGGCGCGGTCGCGGCGGCGAGCAGCGCGACGGAGACGGCGAACCGGTGGCGGAGGCGATGGTGGGCGAGGTGCCGGCGCGAGCTCATAACCAAGATCAACTTTCTGTTTTGCAGGAGGAGCGCGCCGGGAGGCTAGCACGCGACGCGGTCGCGCCGGTGTGCCCGCGGCGTTACGTTGCGGTAACCAACCTGACTAAAAATACATGTTGGTGCGCGGCGCGCGTGGCGTGTCGTGGCCGCGGCGCTCGAGGCGCCGCGCGGCTCTCCCCGGCGTCGCCGTCGCGCTCGCGCGCGGCTCGCTCTCGGCGCTGCGCGTCGGCGCGCGCGTCGAGGCCGGCGGCTCGTTCGGGATCCCGGAGGGCGCGCGCGTGGTCGGGGTTCGTCGCGGCCTGAGCGAACTCGACGGGGACGAGCTGTTTCGGCTCGGCGGGCTCGGGCTGTCGCGGGGCCTCGAGTTGACGCTGTGGTTCGGGCGTGAGGCGCGTTGAGGCCGCGGGCGCGCTCTCGGGGCCGCGGCGCCGAGGCGAGAGCCGAGCGTCCCCGTGGTCACGCCGTCAGCGACTATCATTCGCGCATGACGGCGAACGCAGCGCTCACGATCGGCATCCTGATCTTCGACGGCGTGGAGGAGCTGGACTTCGTGGGCCCCTGGGAGGTGTTCACGGCGGCGCGGCATCTCGAGCTGGACTGCCGGACCGTGCTGATCGCCGAGTCGCGCGAGCCGGTGCGCTGCAACAAGGGCATGCGCGTGCTCCCGGACCACACCCTCGAGGACGCGCCGGCGCTCGACGTGGTGCTGGTCCCGGGCGGGCAGGGCACGCGCGCGCTGGTCAAGCGCGCGCCGGCGCTCGAGTGGCTGGCCGCGCGCGCGGCCTCCTGCAGGTGGGTCACGAGCGTGTGCACGGGCAGCTACGTGCTGTACAAGGCCGGGCTCGCGCGGGGCAAGCGGGTGACGACGCACTGGTCGTTCGTGGACACGCTCCAGGCGAAGGGGGACATCACGGTGCTCTCGGGGCCGCGCTACGTCCGCGACGGGAACGTCGTGACGGCGGCGGGCGTGTCGGCGGGGATCGATATGGCGTTATGGCTGATCGGTCAGCTCAGAGATCCCGCGTTCGCGCGCGCCGTCCAGCGCTATATCGAGTACGACCCGGCGCCGCCCTACGCGGCCGAGGTTTAGCGGGCGCGGCCCTGCTCGTGTACGATGGATGTCCTCATGTTCAGCTTGAGCGCGCGTGGACGGAGGCGAGCTCGTGGGCGGCCGCGGGGATCGTGTGCGCGCTGCTCGTGAGCCTGAGCAGCGCGCGCGCGAGCGAGTCAGGCCTCGAGCAGCGCCTTGAGCCGCTGGGCGGCGCGCAGCGTCGGGGCCTCGCCGACGTCGAGGACGGTCGCCATGCGCCGGTACTCGCGGCGGCGCTGCTCGTGCGCGGCGCGGAGCCGGCCGGCGTTGAGGAGGCCGCCCGGCATGAACTCGGGGAACTGCTCGCGCGTGCGCGCGCGGTGCTTGCGAGCTGACTGAATCGCCATGTTCAGCGGACGGTCGATGTAGAGCAGCCGGGTCGTCCGCCGGAGCCGCCAGCGCAGCCGCCACGGGAGCGGGATGTGGCCGATCACGATGACGCCGAAGGGTCGATCGGCGAGCGCGCGGCGCAGCGTCTTGGCGACCTGCCGCGCGAGCTCCTCGCCGCGCGAGCGCCTCGCGAGCCGCGCCCAGCCCATGCCGGCGTCGTGCTCGACGAGCCGCGCGAGCTCGTGGAAGGTGATCCCGCACAGCGAGGCGAGGTAGTGGCCGATCGGCGCGAGGTCGACCGCCGGCGGCCCGGCGAGCGCGACGTGACGATCGAGCCGCACGAGCGCGTGCGGGGCGTAGTAATCGTGTTCGTCCACGAGGATGCGGGGTGAGTATTCCCGATACGACGTAGATCCGCCACGGAGTCGCTCGGCGCGCGCGAGATCCGGTAGCATGCTCGAGTGGGTGTGTCGACGACCGGACGCGTCGGGATCGCGGCGGGGGCCTCGTGCCTCGCGCTGGTCGGCTGCACCCCGGCGGGGCCGCAGCTGCGCGCGGCCGAGGAGATCGCGATCGTCGAGTCGAGCCCGCTGATCGAGGGGCGTGACGGGGGCTACAGCGCGCGGATCTTTGACCGCTCCGTCTGGATCTACGGCGACACGGTGCTCACGGTCGAGGACGAGCTCGGGGACAACTGGCATCACAATTCGTTCTCGTTCACCGACCAGCTCGATGCGCGGGATGGGCTCGGCGGCTTCGCGGAGATGCCCGACGCCGCCGGCGCGCCACGGCACCTGATCCCGCCGACGCCGGACGAGCAGCTGTTCAACGACGCGCACCGCGGCGACGATTGTCTCGAGGAGCCCTGCGGCGCGCGCTGGGCGGTCTGGCCCAGCGACCTGGTCTGGGACGCGCAGGGCGGGCGCGCGCTGGTGTTCTACACCCTGATCTACGCCGAGCCCGGCGCGTTCAACTTCCGCGGGGTCGGCCAGTCCGTGGCGCTTTGGGAGGTCTTCGACGAGCTGCCCCAGCGACCGGTGATCGACGCGAGCGCGGAGCACCCGGACCTGCTGTTCGTCGAGGGCGAGCCGAGCTGGGGCCTGGGCGCGAACGTCGAGGACGGCCTGCTGCACGTGTTCGCGTGCGACGAGGCGGGCTCGGGTCATCCCTGTCGACTCGCCCAGGTCGCGCCGGCGGACGTGCTCGACCGCGCCGCGTGGAGGTTCTGGGACGGCGCGGGCTGGAGCGCGGAGCTGGGGGACGCGGCGAAGCTGTTCGAGGGCGCGCCGATCATGGACGTCTCGCGCAGCGAGCACCACGGCGGGTGGTTGGCGATCTACTCGCCGCCGCTCACGCACGAGATCGTCGCTCGCGCCGCGCCCGCGCTGACCGGGCCGTGGTCGCAACCGACCACGCTGCACCGCGAGCCCGGCGAGCACGCGCCCTACGACGTCGTGCATCACGCGGAGTTCGCCGAGGAGGGCGGGCGGGTTCAGTACCTGACGTACTCGCGGCCGACGACCGGCTGGTTCGGGACCGAGTTCCCGCTCGTGCGGGTCGAATTCGAGTAGCGCGGGGGGCAGCTCCGCGCGCGGCGGGTTTCCGCTATTCTTGTCTCGTCGACGACGCGCCCGTGACGAACCTCGTCCGCACCTCGTCCGCCCGCGCTAGGGCGACGCTGTTGATCTTCTCGCGATGGCTCGCCCTCGCGCTGACGCTCGCGGCGCTGACGCTCGGCGCCCCAAGGCGCGCCGCGGCGGCACCGTCTCCACACGTCATCACGCCCGGCCACGACGCCGCGATCACGGAGATGATCCGCGCGGCGCTCGAGGAGGCGACGCCCGCGGGCGAGGAGGCGCCGCGCTTCGGCGTAGCGATCGAGCGCGACGTGCTGCGCGTGCGCGTGTTCGAGGGTGATGACGCGGGGCCGTCGATGACGCTGGTCGTCGGGGCGCCGGGCGCCGCGCTGGAGGCCGCGGGGTCGCGCGCGATCGCGGACGCGGTGGCGTTGCGCTGCGATCCTGCGTGCAGCGCCGAGGCCGAGGCGGCCGCGCGCGCGCGCGCGGAGGCGCTCACGCGTCGTCGTGACGCGATCGCGGATACGGTGTGGAAGAAGATCGAGCGACCCCCCGAGCCGACGCCCGGGGTCGCGCGGCTCCATGACACCGGGCAGTGGACCTACGGCGACTTCGACCCCGCGCAGCGCTGGAGCGCTCGGCTCGCGCTCGCCTACGCGCTGCTGTGGGCGCTGGCGTGCGCGGCGGCTCGGCTGTACCGACGCCGCCGCGCGCTGCTCGAGGACCTGCGTCGACACGCGCCCTTGCTGCTGGTGATCGCGGGCTTTCTCGGGCTGTGCGCGGCGCTGCCCGACTTCCTCCCGATCCACGACCACAACACCTACGTCGCGCGCTGCGAGTGCGCGCGCTCGCTCACCTGTGACGAGGATGTCCGCGGAGCCTTCAGCGCGCCGATCTTTCACGTCTACGGGCTCCTCTTGCAGCTGGTGCCGCCCGGGTCGTACGGCAACGGGATCATGAGCGTCGCCTGCAGCGCGCTCGCGATCACGCTGCTCTACGCGCTGATCCGACGCGTCGTCCGCGTCGCCGGTCCGGTCGACGCGTCGACGCGCGCGCTGGCGGCGAGCGCCGCGATCTGGGCGGCCGGCTTCGCCGCGTTTCACCCGCTCATGCTGCGGACCGCGACCAGCGGGATCCTCTGGCCGTACAACGTGGTCTGCGTGCTCGCGGCTGGGGTCGCGGCGACGCGCTTCGCCGCGCGCGGCCGGATCGCCGACGCGCTCGCGGCGGCCGTCTTGTTCGCGCTCGCGGTGCTCGGCAACTTGGTGTGCCTCGCGCTCGCGCCCCTCGTCGTGCTCGTCCCGCTGTGCTGGCGACCGCGGGGCGAGGGCGCGCGGCGCTCGGTCGCGCTCGGGCTCGGGCTCGGGCTCGGCGTGCTGGTGTTCGCGCTGCTCGTGGCGCCGACCTTCCTCGACGTGCTGGCGAACCGCATCGTCCGCGGCGACGGAGCCGATCGCTTCGACCAGCCGCTGGGGCGCCTCTTGTGGTGGCTGCTGAGCAGCCTGCTCTACTTTGATTACCGGCTGACGCCCGCGCCGCTGGGGATCCTCGCGCTGCTCGGGGTCGTCGGGCTCGCGCGTCGGCGCGCGCGCGTCGACGTCCCCTTCGTCTACCTCCTGCTCGCGACCGACATCCCGCTGACGCTGCAGGTCGTGAGCTTCACCGAGGGCTACCCGACGCGCTTCATCCACGGCTACCCGGCGCTCCTGTGGTTCGCGGCGCTCGCGGGCCTCGGCGCGGCGCTCTTAGTCACGTGGCTTAAGAGTCATGTTCATCGCGCGCCGGCGTGGGCGCTTCGGCTCGGGCTCGCGGGGCTGTGCGTCGTCGCGATCCCGACCGCCTACGAGGGGCTCGCGTTCACCCGCGGCTCGCGGGCGCTGGGGCGCGAGGTCGCGGCGCTCGAGCGCAGCTTCGCCGCGCTCCCAGAGCACGACGCGCTGGTGCTGCCGCCGGTGATCCTGCCGCCCCCGAAGGGGATCCAGCTGCGCAGCGATCCGGTCGAGGCGTTCTTCCCCATGGCGCCGTACCGCGCGGCGATGCGGGCGCGCGGGCAGGCGCCGATCGTCGCGCGGCTCGATGATCTGCTCGCCCTCGAGACGACGCGGCTCGAGCACGAGCGCGTGTTGGTCTACCTCGGCGTCACGCTGCACAGCTTCGCGCCCGAGGAGATCAGCGCAGGGATGGCGGCGCGCAGCTACGAGCGGCCGCTGCTGCAGCGGTTGCGCGCGCGCTACGAGCTAGAGCCGGCGCTCACGTTCTCGATTTCGACCGAGCAGCACCCCGCGGTAGCGATGCGCCTGGCGGCCGATCGAGTCGACGCGGTCGAGCTCGGCTTCTACTGGCTCACGCCGCGACCGTGACCCTGCGGCCGCGCGGCCGCCGTGACACGCGTCGCGCCGAGGCTCTATACTCGGCGCCAGCCGCGAGCGGTTGTTGGCGCGGCGCTTCTACTACAGTCCCGGAGTTTGTCATGCCGAGGTTTGTCGCCTGTCCGTCCTGCAGCGTTCATGTCAAGAGCAACGAGTCGAGCTGCCCGCACTGCGGCGCGGCGCTCCGCGATCGCAGCGGACGGATCCGTCAGACCGCGAGCGCGGTGCTGATGGGCCTCGCGCTGGCCGGCTGCAGCGGCGGCGGTGAGCCGGAGTACGGCGTGCCCGCGACGGAGTCGGACTCGCAGACCTCGACCTCGACGGACACCGACACCGACACGACGACCACCGGGACGTCGTCGACGACCGCCGGCACGACCGCGGGCGGCACCGCGGGCGGCACGACGACGACGACCAACGGGACCGTGACCGCGACGACCTTCGAGCCGGAGTACGGCACGCCCGCGACCTCGAGCGAGCCTGACTACGGCGTCCCCGCGACGACGAGCGGCACCACCACGGGGACGACGACGGACGCCATACCCGGCACGACCGGACCGCAGCCGGAGTACGGCGTACCGCCGACGAGCGACTAGGATCATCACGTCGACGCGCGTCGAGCAGGCCGCGCGCTTGACACTGCGGCGAGCCGCCAGCAATAGTCCCTTCGTTCATGTCAGCGCTAAAGAGCGTGCTCGGCACGATCGTCGGGGTCGGCGTGGCGGTCGGCGGACTCGCCGGGATCCTGCTGGCGACCGGCGTCCTCGAGAACCAAGCGAAGGACCCTGGCGCGGCCGACGGCGCCGAGTCGAAGGCGTCGCCGCGCACCAGGACGAAGAGCCAGGCCAAGGCCCGCGAGCTCGCCTCGCTGGGCTACATCGGCGCGGTCGAGATCCGGGAGCAGGACCGCAAGAAGATCAACGTCACCAAGCACCTCAAGGATCGCGTGCGGCCGGCGCTGAGCCTCTATAACCCGTGCGCTTGGGGCAAGAAGTACCGCAAGGCGAGCGGCGGCAAGCTGCTGCGCGAGGCCCGGCTGATCAACCGCGAGGGCAAGGTGCTGCGCGAGTGGAAGAGCGACTTCCCGAGCAGCTCGGAGCGCGGCTGGGCGATCGCTAAGCTGTCCGCCGACGGCTACCTGTACGCCGTCAACGCGCGCGCGGGCCTGGTCAAGCTGGACTGGGACAACAACAAGGTCTGGGGCCTCGAGGGGCGCTTTCATCACGACTTCGCGTTCGCGCCCGACGGCAAGCTCTGGGTGCTCACGGAGGAGCGAGGGGAGCTCACCCACGACGGCGTGACGCTGCCCTACTACGACAACGGCGTCGCCGTGATCTCGCCCGAGGGCGAGCTCGAGCGCGAGTTTAGGTTCTTCGAGAAGCTCGCCGAGCACCCCCTCGGGAAGCAGGCGCTCGACGCCCTCGTGAAGCGGCGCAAGCGGCTGCGGGGCAAGAAGCGCGAGGCCGTCGCGGACCTGATCCACTCGAACACCGCGGACTTCGTCACGGTCGAGGTCGCGGGGCGGCTCGCGCAGGGCGACTTCATCACCGCGTTCCGCGAGCTCGACACCGTCGCGGTCATCGACCACGAGACCGGCGACATCAAGTGGGTCTGGGGCGTCGGCGAGCTCGACAAGCCCCACGACCCCTCGCAGCTGCCCAGCGGGAACCTGCTGATCTTCGACAACGGGATGCGGCGCAAGTGGTCGCGGGTGCTCGAGATCGACCCGCGTGAGGACGGCGCGATCCGGTGGGAGTACAAGGGCAGCGACGAGGATCCGTTCTTCTCGAGCATGCGGGGCCTCGCGCAGCTGCTCGAGGACGAGCACATCCTCGTCACCGACTCGCAGACCGGGCGCGTGATCGAGATCCAGCGCGACGGCGAGATCCTGTGGGAGTTCTGGTCGCCCTACGTGCTCAAGAGCGGCAAGCTGCGCGTCCCGATTCGCATGATCCAGCTCGAGGGCGAGGCGCTGACCTTCGCGCAGAATAAGCTCGACTCACTCGGCTGAGCCGGTCTGGCTCGGGAGCGACGCGGGGGCTGGGGCCGCGGTGAGCTGGTCCTGCAGCCGGCGTACCCTGTGAATCCGGCTGTGCAGCGTCTGGGTCGGCGTGCTCATGACGTCGAGCAGCCCGAAGGTGAGCAGCGACTGGAACCCGCCGAGGGTCGGCAGCGCGGCGAGCATCACGGTCCCGGCGCTCGCCGGCACCCCGCTGCGGGCGCTCCCGATCCACGCCAGCGTCCCGAACACCATGCCGAAGCCGAGCAGGATGACGCCGGCGACCAGCAGCAGCGAGGCGGGCCCGAAGCCGCGCAGGAAGTAGTTGTACAGGATCCGCTTCAGCAGGTTGCGGGTGTGCAGCAGCGGGAAGGTCAGCAGCGAGCGCAGCTCGCTGAGGTTGCTGCGCTCGTCGCCGTAGACCGCAGTCATCGGCAGTTCGACGATCTTCGCGCGGATGATCGCGAGGCGAAACAGCATGTCCGACTCGAAGAAGTAGCGCGGGTGCAGCTTGTCGAGCGGGAGCTCGCGCGCGACCTTGGCGTGCAGCGCGGTGAAGCCGTTGGTCGCGTCGAACAGGTTCCAGTAGCCGGTCGAGACCTTGGTCAGCAGCGAGAGCCCGGCGTTGCCGAGCAGCCGCAGCGTCGGCATCGCCGAGACCGTGCCGGCGTCGAAGAAGCGGTTGCCTTTGACGTAGTCGGCCTCGCCCGCGAGGATCGGCCGCGCGAGCTGGGGCGCGAGCCGGGGGTCCATCTGCCCGTCGCCGTCGATCTTGATCAGCACGTCGGCGCCGTCCTCGAGCGCGGCGCGGTAGCCCGTGATCATCGCCGCCCCGACGCCGCGGTTGCGCTCGTGGAAGAGCACGCGCACGCGCTCGTCGCCGGCGAATTCCTGCTCGATCAGCGCGCCGCTGCCCTCGGGGCAGGCGTCGTCGACGCAGTAGACACGCGTCGCCCACGGGCCGATCTGCCGTATGACGTCGACGACGTGCGCGCGGACCTTGAAGCAGGGGATGACGACCGCGAGCCGCGGCGCGTGCTCCCGCGTCTGCACGAGCTCGACCGTCGAGGGAGACATCGCCAGCAACCTGCCTGCGGAGCTCGAGTAGCACGGGCGGCGCGCCGGCGGCAACCAAGGCGCGCCGTGATATCGTGACCGCCGCCGCGTGCTGAGAAAGACGCTCCGCTCCCCTTGGCTGCGTATGGCGGCGCTCTTGGTGGTCTCCGCCGCCACCCTGCTCTACGTGCTCCGCGACCTCGACCCGGCGCTGGCGTGGTCGGCCTACGCGACGCTCGACCTGCGCTGGCTCGCGGTCTGCGTAGCGATCCTCGCGACCCAGCAGCTGCTCCGCGCCGCGCGGATGCACTGGATCCTCGCGCCGCGCTCGCGCCCGGGCTTCGGGCGGCAGCTCGCGATCACGGCGATCGGCTTCATGGCGATCACGACGCTCCCGCTGCGCCTGGGCGAGGCCGCGCGCCCGTGGCTGCTCGCGCGCGAGGGGGTGAGCGTGGCCGAGGGGACAGGCGCGGTCGTGGTCGAGCGGACCTTCGACCTGCTCGCGCTCATCGGCCTCTTGCTCGCGGCGACGCTGCTGGTCGAGCAGCCGAGCGGCGCGCTCGCGCTGCCGGGCGGCGTGGACGTGGTGTCGGCGGCGACGCGCTCGGTCGGCGCGGTGGTGGCGACGGCGCTCGCGGCCCTGCTCGCGCTGCTGCTCGGGGGCGAGCGCGTCGCGTCGATCCTCCGCCGGGTCCCGGGCGTTGGCGAGCCGGCGGCCGACTTCGTCCTGCGGATGCGCGCCGCGCTGCGCGGCTTGAGCCGCTCGCCCGCGCGCCTGCTCGCGGTCGCGGCGGTCTCCGCCGCGGTCTGGCTCGCGACGGTCGCGACGGCCTGGGCGATGCTCTGGGCCTATCCAGGGCTCCCCCGCTCGCCCGCGTTGGCGCTCACCCTGGCGACCGCCGTGATCGCGGGGACGCTCGTCCTGCCGACGCCGGGCTTCTTCGGCCCCTTCGAGCTGTCGGCGCAGGCGGTGCTCGTGCTGTGGTCGGTCGAGCGCGGGCACGCGGCCTCCTTCGCGATCGCGTGGCACCTGCTCGTGTTCCTCTTCACCTTCGGCGTCGGCTGGGTGTTCGCCGCGCTCCTGGGCGTCTCGGTGAGAGAGGCGATCGCGCGACCCGAGCCGTCGGAGGCGTCGTGAGATCGCGTCCGCGTCGTGTCACGCGCGAGCTGGCCTTCGTGCTCTCGACCGGTCGCACGGGCACCGTGTTCTTGAGCCGGCTGATCGGGCGGGCGTACGCACGGGCGCGCTGCGTGCACGAGCCGCCGCCGTCGCGGGCGCTGCTCGTCGCCGGCAACCTCCGCAATCAACTCGGCTGCGGGACCGCAGGGCTGCGCGCGCTGTTCGAGTCGGCGCTCGCGCGACGTCTTCGGCGGCTCGGCCCTGGCGAGCGCTACATCGAGATCAACCCGCTGATGACGACCACGCTCGATCTCGTCGCCGGGCTCGACGCGCCGCTGCGCGTGCTGCATATGGTTCGTGACCCGCGGACCTGGGCGCCGTCGATCGAGACGTTCAAAGCCTCGGGCTACCGCCGCTACCTCGTCGACGTCGTCCCCTTCAGTAAACCTGTCCCAATAAACAGACCGCCACGCTGGTCGACGCTGCCGGCGCTCGAGCGCGCGCTGTGGCGGTGGCGCGACTGCAACGAGCAGCTCGAGGCGCGCTTCGGCGCGCGCGCGCGCTGCCGCTACCGCCGCGTGCGCTACGAGGACGTGTTCTCGACCCGGGCTGAGACGCGTGACGAGGCTGTCCGCGAGGCCCTGTCGGCGCTCGGGCTGGATCCCGCGCCCGGGCTCGCCGCGCTCGACACCCGCGCGCGCGTCAACCCGGCGCCGACGGGCGCGCGGCCGCGCGTCGACGAGGTCGCGGTCGCGCGGATCTGCGGAGAGCTGCTCGCGCGCTACGGCTACGCGCCCGGGAAGCGGTGAACACCCCGCGGGTAGCGGGGGAGGTACCGGCAGCGCGGCGGCCGGACGAGCCGCTTGTAGACGAAGTAGCCGCGCACGCGCTCGACCAGGCGGAACTTGCGGGCGACCAGGCGTCTGCGCACCAGCGGCGTGTTGTTGCGCTTGCCCTTGATCACCACGAGGTCGACGCAGCGCTCGTCGAGCTGTCGCGCCACCGGATCGAGCGCGGCCGCGGTCGAGTAGCCCCCCAGCGTCATCCGCATCAGCCGCTCGCGCGCCCACGACTCCTCCGCGCCCCAGTAGCGCTCGAGGTTCTTGTTGTACGCCGGGCGGACCCACACGATCTGCGGGCGGTTCGGGTAGGTCGTCATCCAGGTCGTGACCGAGCGCGACGCGAGCAGCACGGAGCCGGGCTCGACGTGCTCGAGGATCGCCGCGGAGACCTCCATCGCCGTGAGCGGGAGCTTGTACGCGGCGAAGTCGAAGCGCCCATCGTTGCGCTGGTGGGTCCAGTGGCCGACGCGTAAAAACAGCATGAGCGAGATCGTGATCACGAGTCCGAGCGCCATCCTCGGCCAGCGGTCGCGGCCGCTCCGCACGGCGCCGTACAGGAGCTCACCGCCGCAGACGACCGTCGCGGCGACCATCAGCGGCAGCGGGACGGCGAAGAACATCCGCCACGAGATCAGCCGCGCGCTCGCGCTGCCGAGCAGCGCCCCGGTCCACGGGTTGAAGACCAGCAGCAGCGTGACCGCGACGAGCTTGCTGACCCACCAGCGCTGCGGCGCCCGCAGCAGCGTGAGCGCGAGCGGCAGGGAGAACGCGAGCAGCAGCCCGGCGGCGCCCTTGTTCACGCCGCCCAGCGGGACCCAGAGCGTGCGCGAGACGCCCTCGTTGAGCAGCGCGCCGCCGCTCGCGAGCTCGAGCTTGACGAGCACCCCGATCGCGATCACCGGCGCCGAGGCCAGGGCGCCCAGGGCGATGTACTTGAGGCTCGACCGCGTCCACGGCGCGGCGCCCAGGACCGCGACCGCGGCCGCGACCGGGGTCACGATCAGGCCCGTCGAGCTCAGCATCGCCGAGAAGCACTGCGCCAGCGAGAAGCTCACGAGGGCGCGCCACGAGGGGGCGCGGGCGTACTGGAACCCGTAGTAAAGCACGACCGGGACCGCGAAGGTGATCAGCACGCCCTTGCCGTGGAACATCCGCACGTAGCCGAACTGCCCGTAGGAGCGGAAGCCGCCGCCCCAGGCCGCGAGCGTCAAGAGCACGACGGGCAGGGCGATCCACGCGTGTCTCCCAAGCCATGTTCGTAGGACCAGCCAGTGACCGAGGCTCGCGGCCGCGGCGAACAGCGCCGGCACCACCAGGTAGAAGCACGCGCGCGGATCGATCCCCAGGGCGAAGGTGACCAGCGAGACCAGCGCTTCGAAGAGCTGCGGGCGGTGGATCAGCTGCTGGATCGGCACCCCGGGCTCGCCGTGCATGCCGTCGTAGGCGAGCAGCGGCAGCTCGGGCTGCTCGAGCGTGAAGAGCACGGCGTTGAGGTAGTAGGCGTCGTCGATGTTGGGGATCACGACCCACAGCGCCGTGATCGCGCCGGCGGCGGCCGTGAGCGCGAGCGCGATCAGGTCGATCGGTCGCGCCGAGACATCGATCGGGCCGTGGCGCTCGCGGCCGCCAACGCGCGCGCACACGACCCCGACGTGGACGATCGCCCCGAGCGCCCACCACAGCGTCGACTCCGTGCTCCAAGAGGCGTAGACGCCCGCGCCGAAGACGACGAAGGAGAGCGCGGAGAGCAGCCGCCAGGTCCGCGAGTCGGCGGGGCCGAGCTCGGCGCGCGCCTCGGCCGCGTCAGGCCGCTCAGGCGCCGCGCGCAGCCGCCTCCGCTGCAGGTGCGCGGCCCAGGCGGCGCCGACGCCCAGGCTCAGCGGCGAGATCCAAAGACATGTCGTAAACGACAGGTGCCCGTAGACGCACAGCCACCCGCTGAACGCCCACACCCCGAGGGCGCTCACGAGCAGGTCGGTGAGCAGCAGCGGGAGAGTCGCGGCGCGGCGCCCCATCGCCGTCATGGTACCGCGCGCGGGCGAGCGCTAGTTCACCGCGTAGGGCGTGCTGAGGCGGAACGGCGCGACCTCGGCCTCGAACGAGCCGCCGTCCTCGCGGACCATGTGGTAGGTGCCGCGCATGGTCCCGAAGGGGGTCGGCAGCGGGCACGCCGAGGTGTACTGAAACGACTCGCCGGGCGCGAGCACGGGCTGCGCGCCGACGACACCTGGCCCTTTAACCTCTTCGACGTGGCCGGTCGCGTCCGTGATGATCCAGTGACGGCTGAGCAGCTGCGCGGTCTCGTCGCCGACGTTCGAGATCTCGACCGTGTAGACGTAGAACCAGTGCTTCTCGCGGGGGGAGGAGTGCTCCGAAGAGTAGCGCGCGGTGACGTGAACGCGGATGCCGTTGGTGGTGGCCTCGGATGTCGACACGGTTCTCCTGCTCGCCGCACTCTAGCAGCGTTAGCCGGGGATCGGCAGGTTGCAGCCGTAGACCACGTCGATGTCGGCGACCTCGCCGTTCTTGATCGCGTCGCAGGCCTCGCCGTGGAACTTCAGCGTGTTGGTGTCGGGGTCGTAGGTCCAGCCGTTGTCGGCGTCGTTCGGGATCCCGGGCTCCATGTCGTCGAAGAACACGTAGACCTTGTCCTCGTCGGGGGGCGTGTCGTTGAGGATGAAGTCGCAGGAGGCGACCGTCTGCGCGATCTGCTGCATCGCCGCCTCGAGCTCCTGCGGGTTCGTCGCGTTGTACGGCTGGCCGGTCCCGCCGGCCGTGGCGATGTCGGCGAGGCTGCCGATGATCCCGTCGGAGAAGCCGACCGCGAAGGTCTTGACCGGCTGCTCCTGCGCGTGCAGGGCGGCCGCCGCCATCGTCCCGTCGGTGTTGTCCTTGCACTCTGAATTCTCGTTGCCGTCGGTGAGCAGCAGCACCGCGTTGGAGCGCGACGGGTCCTGCAGCAGCGGGTAGCCGACCAGCTCGAGCAGCGTGTTGCCGGTGCTGGTCTCGGGGTTGCCGGTGTTGCAGAGGTACAGAAAGCCCTTCGGGTCGAGGAAGCTGTTGATCGCGCCGGCGTTGTTGGGCTGGGGCGGGTGGATGATCTCGCCCGGCGAGCACTCGTTGAAGAAGTCGCAGCCCGAGAAGGTCACGAGGCCGAAGCGGATGTCGGCGTCGTAGGTCTGCGTGACCTGCTTGATCGCGTCCTTGGCGACCTCCCAGCGGTTCTTGTTGCTGCCCTGGACGTCGCCGTCCATGCTGCCGGAGCGGTCGAGCACGATCATCAGGTTCGGCGGCACGGCCTCGAGCTCGAAGCCCTGGGCGCCGCAGTCGCCCCCGATCACGCACGCGCCGTCCTCGCAGACCGTGCCCGGCTCGCAGTCCTGGTCCGAGAGACAGGCGTCGGCGTCGATGCAGACGTTCTCGAGCCACGCGCACTGCTGTCCGCCGGGGCAGTCGCTGTCGTCCTCGCACTCAGGGCCGGTGCCGGGGTTCGTCGTGCTTGGGCTCGAGTTGCTCGAGTCGCTCGAGTCGCTCACGCTGCTCGCGTTGTCCGTGGTCGAGGCGCTGGTGTTGGTGGTGCTGCCGGTCGCCGCGCCGCTGTCGGAGCCAGGGCTCGAGGTGATCCCGCTGGTGTTCCCGGCGGTCACGCCAGAGTTCGTCAGCCCGCCGCCGGTGATGCTGACGCTGGTCAGGCTGTCGGTGGTCTCGCGCGAGTCGTCGCCGCAGGCGGGCGCGAGCGCGAGGCAGAGCAGCGTGGCGACGAGCGTGGGGGGAGCGACGAGTGCCTGACAGCGCATGCGTCTACACGTATCGAAATTGCGCACGCGTCGCTACATCTGCGCCTGACGACAGATAAAGCCCGCTCGCCGCCGGCGAACGGGTTTTCACGGGATTTCACGGGCTGCCGCGCGGGGATCCCCGCTACGGGTGGCCCTCGCGGATGCCGCCGGGCGAGAGGTCGAAGGCGACGTCGATGTTGTTGCGGATCCGGCGGACGATCGTCTCTTCGCTCTCGCCTTCGAAGAAGACCCCCTCGATCACCGCGGTCCACACGTCCTCCTCGGGCTGGCCGGTCTCGACGAGGCCTAGCACCAGCGTCCCGTAGCCGTAGGAGATGTCGCCGTAGTACGCGCAGGGGTAGTACTCCGCGTAGGTCGCGTCGCAGTAGTAGCCGCTGAATTCGGGCGAGCTCGGGTCGATGTTGGCGTAGAGGTTGAACACGAGCTCGGGCGCCGCCGAGTCGTAGACGAAGCCCCGGTGCTCCATGTTCTCCATCAGCTCGCCGCGGATCGCGTCCTCGTAGGCCTGCATCTCGACCGGGATCTCGATGTCGGGCTCGTTGAACGAAAATGTCTGGTAGGACAGGTAGTCGGGCGTCGGCGAGGGGACGTGGACCTGCACCTCAAGACGATCGCTGGGGTCCCCGTAGATGTAGTAGTTGTTGTAGCAGCCGGCGGCGAGGCTCACGGCGAGCAGACCGGCCGCGAGCGCCCCGCGGGCGCGTGCGGGTGAACGACGAGCGCGCATTATGTCCCCTCCGGACCCGCGAGGAAGCTCTCGGGCGAGTTGTCGATGGCGTAGTCGATGGCCGCGCGCACGCGGTTGTCGAGCTGGCGCTGGTCGTCGGTGATGACGCCCTCACCGACCATCCGCCACACGCTGTCCTCCGCGCCCGCGTCGACGATATCGACGACCACGGTGCCGACCTTGTAGCGATGCTCGGTGTAGTAGGTGCAGGGGTAGTACCAGTACCAAGAGTACCAGCAATAGTAGTTGGATCCGCCGATGTAGGCGTATCGCTCCTCGATCTGGTCGTAGAAGTTGACGACCAGATCCGGGCTCTCCTCGACCGAGACCTCGATGTAGCCGAGCAGCTCGAGGCTCTCCGACAGCTCCTCGCGCGCGGCCTTGATGAAGGGCCGCGTGAACGGGCCGCCGTCACCGCTGCCGAGATCCGCGCGATTGAACGCGAAGGTCGTGTACTGGCTGTAATCCGGCGTGCTCGCGGACGGCAGCTCGAGCGCGACGAGGTCGTACGTCCACGCCGAGCCGTAGTCGTAGTAGGCGTCGGTGCACCCCGCGCTGGCGGTCAGCGCGAGCGCCAGCGTGCCCAGCCAACGCCGGCGCGCGCGGGACGTGCTCGGAGGATGATCCATGCTGGCGACGATAGTCGACCGACCCCGGGGTCGCAATTCATCGGAAATCAGCGCGTTCGCGGGGTACGGGGGGTTGCGTCGCCACCACGGCTGCAGCTCGCGACGCGTCGCCTCTCTCGATCGATCCGCGAGACGTTGAGACGCGCTTGGGCCGTCGCCGAGAGGGCGTGTGAAAACGCCCCTGGATCCCGATAAAATCTCACGTCGGGTTAAGTTTTCTGGGCGTGTCTCGTACACTGCGCGCGACAACACTGCGGAGAGCTCCATGGAGAATACCGATCCCGTTCAGCAGCGTCTCGCCCACATCGTGAAGTCGGCCCCGGTCGTCCTGTTTATGAAGGGGACGCGCTACCAGCCGCAGTGCGGGTTCTCGGCGACCGTGGTCAGCATCCTCGACCAGCTGCTGCCGAACTACGAGACCGTCAACGTGCTCGCCGACCACTCCGTGCGCGAGGGCGTGAAGGTGTTCTCGTCGTGGCCGACGATCCCGCAGCTCTACGTCAACCAAGAGTTCGTGGGTGGCTGCGACATCGTGCGCGAGATGTTCGAGAGCGGCGAGCTGCACAAGACCCTCGGCGTCGAGGAGCAGACCGTCGCGCCGCCGACGATCACCGTCAGCGCGCGCGCGCGCGCGATGTTCGTCGAGGCGATGAAGGACGCGACCGGCGACGAGGTGATCAAGGTCCAGATCAGCCCGGCGTACCAGACCGGCCTCGGGATCGAGCGCCGCGGCGCGCGCGACGTGGTCGTCGAGCTCGACGGCATCACGCTGGCCTTCGACCCGATCAGCGCGCAGCGAGCCGAGGGGATGTCGATCGACTTCATCGACCAAGCCGGCGGTCAGGCGGGTTTCAAGATCGACAACCCCAACGCGCCGCCGAGCGTGCAGCAGATGAGCGTCGAGGAGCTCAAGGCCAAGCTCGACGGGCCCGACAAGGTCGAGCTGTTCGACGTGCGCACCCCTCGCGAGCGCGAGGTCGCGACGATCCCGGGCGCGACCGCGCTCGACGACAACGCCGAGGCCTACATCCAGCAGCTCGACAAGTCGACCCCGCTGGTGTTCCACTGCCACCACGGCGGTCGCAGCCAGCGCGCGGCCGAGTACTTCCTGGCCCAGGGCTTCACGAAGGTCTTCAACGTCGTCGGGGGCATCGACGCTTGGTCGCTGCGCGTCGACCCCAGCGTGAAGCGCTACTGAGCGCTACTGAGCACGGGTGAGCGCCGGGTCGGGCGTGATCGTGACGCGCCCGCTCGCGACCACGGTCGAGCCGCCGAGGTGCTCGCGCCCGGGCGTGCGCGCGTGGAGCTCGAGCGACCACTGGAGCTCGCGCGCCGCCGGGCTGCGCAGGATCATCGCGAACTCTCGCGCGGCCGCGTCCGCTGCGGGGGGCGCGACGCGGGTGTCCTCGGCCCCCGCGTAGACCATGTGATCGGGGTCGCCGTGGCGCTCCCGCGCGACGACCTGAAAGCTCCTGCGCAGCCGCGCCTCGGCGCGCGCGCTCTCGGGCTCGACCGTCCAGACCGTGAGCACCGCCTCGCGGAACATGTCCCCGGTCGGGAACGCGTGGCCGATCGCGCCGGGGCGGACGCTCGCGTCGACGTGTATACGCCCGCCCTGGCGGCGCGCCGTGAGCTCGACCGAGACCGCGCGGCGCACCAGCGCGGCGTCGTACATGCCCGGGAAGCGGTGGTTCGTGTGCGCGCGGCCGTTCGCCGCGACCACGCGCTTCATGTGGCAAGCCTGGCAGCTCACCCCGGAGCGCGCCGCGTCGCTCTGGCTCCACTCGCGGTAGGTGTCCTGGAGCCACTCGGCCGGGTCGTAGGCGACCGCCTCCGGATCGGAGACCGGCAAGAAGTGAATCTGGTGACAGGTCCCGCAGAACTCCGCCGAGCGCAGCGCGGCGACGGGCTCTGTTGAGTAGGCGCCGGGCGGCGCGTCCAGGATCGCGCGCGCCCAGCTCGCGCGCTCCGCATCGGAGATTGCTTTTTGTACAGGTACGAGCGCGCCGTCGCGGATGTGGCAGGTCGCGCAGTCGACGCCGTCTTGGGCCGCGAGGCCCCGCGGCTCGCGGGTGCGCGGCGCGGTGGGGGCGTGGCAGTGGCGACACGCAGGATCGGGCGTGTCGCGGTACTCGGCCTGAAACAGCGGATCCGTCCAGGCCTGCGCGTGGTTGGAGGCTCGCCACTCCTGCGCGATCGCGGGGTGGCAGGTCGCGCAGCCGTCGGACGCGACGCCGCCGGCGTGGGCGACCGCCTTGTCGACGGGCGGCTCGCGCTCGGTCGCCCCGCGCGCTCGGTCGCAGGCGCCGGCGCCCACGAGCGCGAGCGCGAGCAGCAGGCGGCCGCGGGGTCCGCCGGGACTCGTCCGCGTCAGGCTCGCGCGCGCGTACTCGTGACCAACCCCCGACATCCCTCGGCAACCAAGCTAGCACCGGCGCCCCGCGGTGAAAGCCCGCGCGTCAGCTCGCGCGAGAGCTCCTGCCGTAACGTCAGGCCGAACGCGCGCTTGACCGGTCCAAGAGGCCTGGTCTAGCGTTCGCGACCATGGCCTGGTTCACTCGCGCACGCGCCATCGCGCGCTCGCGTTCGCCCGAGCGGCGCACCTCCGCAGCGACCACCGTCGCGGCGCGCGTGGCCCTCGCGCTGTCGTTCGTCATCGGGCTCGGCGGCTGCGAGGCCTGCGGCTTCCGCTGGGGGCCGCCGTGCGAGATCCTCACGGACTACATGTGTCAGCGTGACCTCGAGTCCCGCTGCGACGAGGTCAAGGCCTTCCTCGAGAGCCGACTCATCGACGATGACGGCAACCCGCTCGCCGGCGCCGAGCGTGATCAGATGTGCTCGGCGATCGACGCGACGCCCGAGCTGCGCAACGGCTACCGCTTCAAGGCGGAGCAGCAGATCCTGGGGACGCCGCATCTCGACCTCAGCAAGAAGGCGCGAGACCGGCGGTTCGAGGCGCTCAACGGCTACAAGCCCGGCGAGAAGCCCGAGGACAAGGCGCAGCGAGCCGCCGCCGCGCGGCCGAACGAGCAGGGCAAGTCGCGCGTCGCGCCCAAGCAGCAGTAGCGGTCGCGGTCGCTAGCGATCGAGCGCCGCGAACAGGGCGTCGAGGGAGTCCACCACCTGCAGCAGGTCGGCGTAGCGCGGGC
Organism: Polyangia bacterium; assembly: GCA_030430565.1. Classification (GTDB taxonomy): domain Bacteria; phylum Myxococcota_A; class Polyangia; order Nannocystales; family Nannocystaceae; genus JACKDW01. The sequence goes on along the minus strand of JAUIKS010000015.1, from coordinate 228,462 downwards.
GGATAAAGCCGCGCGCCTTCGCGTGGCGCAAGAACTCGATCAGCGCGTCGTAGTAGCCCGCGACGTTGAGCAGCGCCACCGGCTTGTCGTGGATCTCGAGCTGGTTCCAGGTCGTGATCTCGAACAGCTCCTCGAGCGTGCCCCAGCCGCCCGGGAGCGCGACGAAGGCGTCGGAGAGCTGGGCCATGACGACCTTGCGCGCGTGCATGCTCTCGACCACGTGCAGCTCGTCGAGCCCCTGGTGCGCGACCTCGCGGTCGTAGAGGCGCTGCGGGATGACCCCGCGCGCGCGGCCGCCGGCGGCCAGGGTCGCGTCCGCGACCGCGCCCATCAGCCCGACGCGCCCGCCGCCGTAGACCAGCTCGATCGAGCGCCGCGCGAGCGCGCGGCCGAGCTCGGTCGCGGCCTCGGCGAAGCGTGGATCGTCTCCGCGGGCGGAGCCGCAGTACACGCACACGCGCCGGAGCGCGCGCCTGGGCGCGGCGTTGTCAGGGGGGCGGGCCTCGGTCGATGGCGCGTCGGTCACGGGCGCGATAGTACGCGCGCGCGATCGCGTGTCCAGCGAGCGCGGGTGTAGGCGCGTGCGCTGCGAGCTCGCGGGCTGCAAATGCGAGAGCCGCCGCACTTGCGGACTCTTGCGGCGCGGGGCGGCGGCCGGTACTCAAAAAAGTATGAAAGGACATGTTTGTAAATTGCATGTCCAATCAGTCATGTATACCGATTCCAGCGTGACCCAGCGAGGGCGGCGAAGCGCGCGCGTCCTGAGCCACCGCGCCTGGCGACCGCCGCCCGCCTGGCGCGCGCCCGGGGTCAGCCTGCAGGGCGCCGGGACGGCCGCCTGGCGGGCGCTCAGCGTGCTGCTGAGCAGGGTCGGCGATCGCTTGGGGATCGAGTAGTTTCTAGTTCTGCGATGACGGTGTCCTCGTTTCGAATGCCTACAGGTCGCGGGCATCGGGCCGCTGCTTAACGCCAGGGGACCCTCCGTCTTCCGGGCGGCGAGCGTCGGTACCTGATAAGCGGACGAGCGCCGTGGCGCTCGCCGTCCTCAGACGGCTCCTCCCTGGCTCGCGCGCGTCCCTTGAGCTTCGACGGGACGTCTCGCTCGTTCGCGTCTCGTGGTGCTCATGCTCGCGACCGTCGCGCGTTGATGACCGCACACAACACGAGAGAATGCGGCACGGCGTTGGCTCTTCGGGCTCGCGTGGCTGTTGAGCTTCGATGAAGCGCCGCTCACACCACGAGAGAACGAGAGAACATGTCTAGAAGCGCGCCTCGAGCTGGAGAAACAGTCGGTTCTCTGGGTTGGGGCGGCGCGCCTGCGTGCTGTCGCGGTTATCGAGCCAGGCGTAGAGGTCGTAGCGCAGCCGGATCAGGAAGGTCTTCTTGATCAGGTAGCTGACGTCCAGGTACGTCCACAGGGAGTGCTCGAGGTAGTCGTTGCTCTCGAGCTCGCCCGTCGTGATGTACTCGCTGGTGTCGCCGTCCATGTCCACGTCGTCGGCGTCGCGGACCTGCTCGGGGCGCTCCTCCTGCACCTGGTAGGCCTCGTTGAGGTAGCGCGCGCGCGCGCGCAGGCGGAGGTCGTCGATCGGCGTGTAGGCGACCGTTAACCAGACCTGCGCGTCTTGGCGCAGCCGCCCGGTGATCTCGGCGGGCGTGTCGAGGACGTTCTCGTCCAGGTTGAGCCGCCGGTTGAAGGTCACGTCGTCGATCCAGCGGTGCTGGTAGCGCGGCGTGATCGTCACGCGGCGGTGCGGCACGAAGCGCAGCTGCCCGTTGAGCGTGATCTGCTGACCCTTGCAGCGCTCGCTGCCCTCGACGCCGATCAGATCGTCGAGGCCGGCGCCGTCGGGGTTGTCCGTGGGGTCCTGGACGATCGCGCCGCTCGAGGTCGTGTAGGCGCCGAAGCACTGCCCCGGGCCGTTCTCCAGCAGGTCCTTGTTGCGGTACTTGATCCACGCGCTCGGCGTGAACCAGCGCGCGACCTCGTAGCCGCCGCGCGCGTACAGGTCAATTCGCGGGACCTGCAGCTGGTCGTTGGTCCAGAAGTTCACCCAGGTCTGCACGCGGCTGCGCTTGTTGGTCAGGGTGTAGCGGATCCGCCCGCCGAGCTCGTCGCGCGCGCGCAGGCCGTCGACCTGGTCGTCGGAGGAGAGCGGGCGCGCGTAGGGGTTTGCGAAGCCGCGCTGGTAGTAGCGCACGATCGTCTCGAGCTCGTGCGCGTGCACCCGCGCGGGCTGCTGGGGGTCGGCCTTCGGCTTGTTCCCGCTGCTCTGCCAGGTCGCGGTGTGGCGGACGATCCCCGCGAAGCCGCCGCCGCCGCTGTCCTGGGTGATCGCGCCGTCGGGGTTTGTGTACTCCGCCGGCATCTTGTCGAAGCTGCGCGCCAGCTCGACGCCGAGGTCGGACCACTTGCGACCCCAGGCGGCGTCGACCCCGATCGCGCCGAACGGGCCGCCGAAGGGCACCTGATAGTGATCCTGGAAGTCGATGGGCGCGTCTTGGACGTTCATGTGGACGTCCGAGCCGTAGCCGGTCAGGCCGACGTGCGTGCGCCGGTCGAAGAAGTAGCTGAAGTTCCCGCCGGCCGTGAGCTGACGGAACATGTTCGGCAGCGTCTGGTAGTTGAGCGTCGGCGAGGGCGCGAGCGGGTCCTCGGGGTTACGCTCGTAGATGTCGGGCGAGCTGCACTGCGGGTAGTCCGCCGAGTCGACCCGCGGGTCGTCGCAGACGCTCTTGTCGTAGAGGTAGTACTGGTAGAGGTCGCGGTTCTGGTACGAGAACCACCCGTAGGTCTGGAGCCAGCCTGTTGGGAGAGACAGGTGCTTCGCGCCGATAGCGACCCCCTGCAGCGAGTCGCGCCAGCGGAAATCCGGCGTCATGTACACGCCGTCAAGCTCGGGGTCGCAGGCCGGATCGTCGGGCGTGAGCTCGCCCTGCGATCGCCGGCAGCGCTGCGTCAGGTTGTTGGGCCGCGGGTAGATCGTGTTGTCGCGGGAGAAGCCGTTGGGCGTGTACTTGCGGGTGTTGTCGAAGGTCAGGCGCTGGCCGAAGCCGATCATGTAGGTGCCCGCGACGACGCCCCACTTGGGCGTGTCCCACATGATGAAGGCCTTGGGCAGGCGCACGCGCGCGGCCTCGGGCGTCGCCGAGAGCGCCTGCCTCGCGGGGTCCCAGCGGACGTCGCCCGGGCGCAGGCGCTGGAGCAGCGCGTTGAAGCCAAAGGACAGGTGCTTCGCGGTCTCGAGCTCGGCGTCGAGCGCCATCGGCGGGACCAGGTCGTCCTCCTGCGACCACGCGACGCGGTAGCGCGCGCGCCCGCTGGTCGCGACCGCGGGCACGCCGGGCTGGCGGATGATCAAGAACGCGGCGATCGCCGCGAGCTTGCGGCGCGAGAGCACGCCGGCGCGGACCAGCGCGGCCGGGTCGAGGATGACCCCGACGTCGCTGCGGTACTGGAGCAGCGCGTCGACGTCGTCGTAGGTCAGGTTGGGGAGCGTGAAGAGCTCCTCGCGGGTGGCCGTGTTGAGGTCGAGGCCGCGGCGCATCAGCTCGACGAGGGTCTCGAAGGTCTCGGCCGAGATGTCGCCGTTGACGTTGAGCTCGACGAGGTCGTTCTCGTCGTCGACGTCGATGAACAGCTCGTACTCGGCCGCGCTCGCCGGGCGCCCGATCAGCACGGCGAGCGCGGTAATGAGCAAAATTGCGCGAGAACGCGCGCCGCTGGCTACACGGAGGCGATGTGCTGTCGGGGAGGCAGTCACGGGCGTTCGGAGCGGCGGCGCGGAGCGAGCGAGGAGGTGGAGCGAGGAGGTGGAGCGAGCGAGGAGGTGGAGCGGGCGTCGTCAGAAGTCACAGACCGAGGGATCACACATCTCCCACAGGCCGAGCTTGGAGTTGCGGGCGAGCGTCTCGACGGCTTCGAATTCGGCTTTGCGGTCTTCGCCGCTGGGGCCCACATACTTCGCGCAGGCGAAGCCCTGCTCGACCATCTCGATGTTGACCTCGCCCTCGGCGGTCTCGACGTAGGCGAGCAGGCGGTCGTACTTGTCGGCGCACTCGACGTCGTCGTAGTGCAGGCAGACCTGCTCGCCCTCGACCCAGGCCGTGTTGAAGTCCTTGGCCTCGAGGCCGAAGCACTCGAGCGAGTCCTGACCGCTCTCGGGGGCGTTGATGTTGAGGTAGCGGATCCGCAGGCCGTTGGTGAGCTCGATCGTGTCGCCGTCGATGACGCGCTTCACGGTCCCGTAGCTCGGCCCGCAGACCGAGCTCGGCGCGCTGCAGCCGGGCCCGCCCGCGCTCGTGGAGCTCGCGGCGCTCTCCGAGCCGCCGCTCGAGGCCTCGCCGTCGTCGCTCGTGCCGGTGATGAGCGTGGTCGTCGTGCTGTCGGTGATCGGGCAGGCGAGCGCCGACGGCAGCCCCGCGAGCGACACGATGAGCAGCGGGGCGGCGGCGCGGGCGGTGAACATTTGCTTGAGTATGCCCCAACGCGCAGCTCGACGGGAGCGCGGGGATCTTCGCGACGGGTCGCGCGTGCTCAGCCGCACGTCGGGTTCTCCTGGCCGGGGGAGCCGAGGTCGCCGTCGCCGTAGGGCGCGCCCGCGTCGCACCAGGGCGCCGCGTCGGCGTCGTCGTTGTCGGCGGCGCTGGCCGAGGGATCGAGGCTCGCGGCCACGCCGGCGCCCTGGGACGAGGCGTAGGCGACCCCGTCGATCAGCGTCTCGCCGTGGCCGAGGTAGATCCCGCTGTTGGAGTTGTTGAGCGTGATCGGCAGCGAGAAGTCGGCCGCCGGGAGCCCGCCGTTGTCAGCGTCCTTGACCGTGAGCAGCAGGAGCTGACCCGGCGTCACGTGCAGGCAGGCGCTGTCGTTGATCTCGTCGGCCTCGGCGAGCGCGTCCTCTGACTTGGCGAGCTTGAGCCCGTTGAGATCGAGTTCGGCCTCGACGCGCAGCTCGAGCCACTCGCCGTCGCTGTCGCTCACCGCGTCGGGGTTGGCCATGAACTCGTTGATCACGAGGTCGCCGGGGCCGGGCGGGACCGGGTCCCGCGGCACGCCGTCGTCGTCGCACTGCCCCGCGGGCGGCTCCTCGCCGCACAGCGTGTTCTCGGCGCGCGGGGTCCCGAGGTCGCCGTCGCCGTAGGGCGCGATCGCGTCGCACCAGCTCGCCTCGTCGTCGTTGTCCTCAGCCGAGACCTTGTCGGCCGAGAGCTGCACGGCCGCGCCCTCGGTGCTGCCCGAGTAGGTCATCGCGTCGACGAGCTCCCCGCGGTGGCTGAGGAACAGGTCGCCGCCGCTGTTGAGCAGCGTGAGGTCGCTGCCCATCTCGAAGTCCGGCGCCGGGAGCCCGCCGTTGATCGCGGCGTCGGTCTGCTTGGCCAGCAGCACGCGCTCGCCGGCCGCGACCGGGTAGCAGTGGGGCTCGCCCTCGCCGATCGTCAGCTTGATCTCGCCGTCGCGCCCGATCTCGAGGCCGGTGAGGTCGACATCCTGGGTCGCGGTCAGCTCGATCCACTCGCGGTCGCTGTCGGTGCTCGTGGGGTTCGGCATCAGCTCGCTGATCACGAGCGAGCCGGCCGTCGGCGGCCGCTGCTCGCGCAGCTCCTCGCCGTCGAGGCAGGTGTCGCCGGACGGCCCGCCGACGCACGCGGGGTTCGGCGCGCCGGGGCTGCCGCGGCCGCCGGGGCCGTACTCGTCGGTCGCGAGGCACCAGCTCTCGGGGTCGTTGTTGCTGGCGGGGTCGGGCGCGTCCTCGTCGAGCGCGGACGGCGACATCGCCCACGCGGCGCCCTCGCCGACGTCCTCGTAGGTCACGAGTTCGAGCGCGTCGAGGCCTCCGTTCTTGTTGATCCGCCCGACGAACAGCGTCGCGTCGCTGTTGAGGATGTCGAAGCTGAACGTGAAGTCAGGTTGCGGCAGGCCGCCGTTGATCAGCGGGTCGTCCTTGCGCGCGAACAGCAGGTACGAGCCGGCCGCGGCGGGCAGGCACTCTTTCTCGTTGAGGTCGGCGTCGGCGTCGCTCAGCAGCAGCAGGACCTCGTCCTCGTCGAGGCCGTCACTCGGATCGGCGTCGCCCTTGATCATGTCGTCGCGCAGCCCGGTGCTGCCGAGCCGCAGCCCGTTGAGGTCCACGTCGCGCGCGACGTAGAGCTCGAACCACTCGCCGTCTTTGGGCTCGACCGTCGACTCGGGGCCGCCGGGGTCCGACATGAACTCGGTGATGATCAGGTCGCCCGGCATGGCCGGCACGATGTCGCGCAGCGTGCCGGCGGCGTCGCCGTCCGCGATCACGCAGGTGTTCCCGACCTCCACGTCCTCGCCGCCGCAGGGCGGGTTGGGCGAGCCGGGCGTGCCGCGGTTGTCGGGCAGGTTCGGATCGTAGGTGAACAGCTCCTGCTCGAGCGTGAGGCACCAATTCACCCGCTCGTCGTTGCGCTCGCTGTCCGGCGCGAGCTCGCCGTTGAGGCTGAAGGACGCGCCCTTCGGCTCCGCGTCCTCCCAGCCGTACTCGAGCTCGTCGACCAGCGTGCCCCCGCACTGCAGCTGCAGGATGCCCCCGCTGTTGGTGAGGCCGCTGGTGCCGAGCGCGTCGCCGATGCCGTAGTTGATGTACGGCGGCCGGGCCTCGTCCTGCACCATCCCGATCGTGAAGTACGCGCCCGGTGGGAGCGTCGCGCCGGCTCCCTCGACGCGGTGGGAATTGCCGCCGCCGCCGCGCTCGCGCGCGTACGCGAGCACGACGCCCTCGAGCGGGATGTCTCGATCGCTCGCGTTGTAGATCTCGATCCACTCGCGGCCCTTGGGCGCGTCGGTCATGACCTCGCTGATCACGAGCTCGCCCTCGGCCAGCATGGCCGCGCAGGGATCGGGCGCGGGGTCGGTGCAGGCGCCGAGGCCGGCGCTGGACAGCGCGGCCGCTATCGCCGCGACGGCGGTTGTGCGAACTCTCGATGGGGTGGCCTTGGCCATGGCGCGCGGGCTCCTGTGGATCGTCGGGCTAGGGTGGGCTCAGGGGCACGCGGGGTTGGCCGCGCGCGGCGTGCCGCCCTCCACCGGGCACCACGGGGCCGCGTCGGCGTCGTCGTTCGCGCTCGCGTCCGGCGGGCTCAGCCCGAGGCTCGCGGTCGTGTTGTCGACCTGGGCGGCGGCGTAGAACACCTCGTCGATCAGCACGTCGCGCGCCTGCAGGTACAGCGCGTTGTCGCCGGAGTTCGAGAGCGCGAAGTCGAAGAGGTGGTCGACCTCCGGACCCTCCGTCTGCCCGAACAGCAGGTAGGCGCCAGCCGAGGCCGCGAGGCACGTGCCCTCCGGGTTGGCGAGCGTCTGCAGATCCTCGAGCTTCTTGCCGACCTGCAGCCCGGCGAGGTCGACATCAGCCGCGACGTAGACCTCGAACCACTCGCTGCCGCTGTCGGTGCCCATCGGGTTCGCCATGAACTCGGTGATCACCAAGTCGCCGGGGCCCGGCGGCTTCGGGTCCCGCATCATCTGGCTCTGGGCGTCGAGGCACTGCCCGCACTTGGGGTTGCGCACCCCGGGGGTCCCCGCGCCGCCGCTGCCGTAGGGCGCGGTCGCCAGGCACCACACGCTCTCCTCGCTCTGGGTCGGATCCGCCTCGTCGTTCGCGTCGGCGGACATCGACTCGGGGGAGAGCGCGGTCGCCTCGCCCTCGGTCGTCGACGCGTAGTGGATCTCGTCGATGAGCGCGCCGCCGTAGCTGATGAACAGCCCGCTGTCGGAATTGTTGAGCGTCAGCGAGCTCTTGAGCAGCAGGTCGGGCGCCGGCAGCCCGCCGTTGGTCTCGGGGTTGTCGCCCTGCGCGAGCAGCAGCGTGGTGTCGGCGGCGACCGAGGTGCACTGGAACTGCTCGCCGGGGGCCGCGGTCACGTCGACGTCGTCGACCGAGAAGAAGGTCTGCTCGACGTCGTCGAACTGCTTGCCGATCTCGAGGTTGTTGAGGTCGATCGGCGCGAGGACCTGCAGCTCGAGCCACTCTTGCCCGCCGTCGGCGCCCGCGGGGTTGGCCATGAACTCGCTGATCACGATGTCCCCGGGGCCAGGCGGGTCGATCGCGCGCCGGCTCGCGCCCTCGTAGCACTCGCCCTCGGGCGGCGGGCAGTAGCCGTTGGGCTGCCCCGGCGTGCCCTCGTCGCCGGTCTGGAAATTCGCGGTGCGGCTGGTCGCGCGGCACCACTCGGTCTTGTCGTCGTTGGCCTCGGCGTCCGGCGCGAGCGCGCCGTTAAAGCTGTAGGAGGAGCCGTCTTTCTCGGACTCGTAGATGACCGCGTCGAGCTCGGTCTCGCCGCACATCACCCGGACCACGCCGCTCGTGTTGGTCAGGTCGCCGAGCGCGTCGCCGTAGCCGTAGTCGATGAAGACGAACATCTCCGGGTCGGGCAGGTTGCCGAGGGTGACGTAGCCGCCCGGCGCGATCTCGAGGCCCGAGATGCTGTGGCTGTCCTCCGAGTCACCATTGGCCTTCGAGGTGACGAGCCGCACGCCGTCGAGCGGCACGGGCTGGGCGCCCGGGTTGTGCAGCTCGATCCACTCGAGGCCGGCGTCGGCGCCGGTCGGGTTCGCCATGATCTCCGTGATCACGAGCGCGCCGGGCGAGAGCTCGGCGACGCAGGCGGCCGCGACCGACTCGGTGTCGCTCTCGCCCTCGGTGTCGCTCTCGCCGTCGGTCTCGGGCCCGACGGTGTCGTCGGAGCACGCGAGCGCGAGCGGGCTGAGCAGGAGCACCGTCGCCGCCGCCAACGAGAGCCGGCGCCCGTGACAGCGAGATCGTGGGGTCGTGGGTAGCTTCCGGGGCATCTGCGAACTCCTGCCGGGTAGGGTCGATCGTCGTCAGGGGCGTGAGGTCGGGGTCGGTTGAGGGCTCGCCGCGTCGGCGGGCGCTTCGTCCTCGCGCGGCGGGGTCTCGATCGGGGGCGCGACGAGGGCGGGGTCGGGCCGAGCTGCCGGGGTCGCCGGCGGGCCCTGGTCTTGGCCGGCGCCCGGGGCCGCGGAGGAGGCGTCCACCGGCGCGCTCGCCGAGCCGCCGAGCGGCCAGGCCTCGTCCCCGGGGAGCACGCGCGGCGGGCCCTGCTGCGGGTCGCGGGAGACCTGCGCGGGCAGCTCGACCTGGATCTGGACTACGTCCTTGCCGGTGTGCTTGTTGCGGTACTTCGAGACCACGCCGCGCACGCGCACGAAGTCTCCCTTGGACTCGGCGATGCCGGAGCTCGCGTACACGTCGTCGTCGAAGAAGATCAGCGGGAAGTCGCCGAACATCCGCCGGCTCAGGTTGACGCGCGTGGGCTTGTTGCCCTCGCGCTCGCGGACGTCGCCGACGGTCGCCAACAGCACGACCTCGCGGTGGAGGTGCTCCTTGAGCTGACGCTCGGCGTCCCAGGCCGTCAGGACGATGTAGTTGTCTTTGTCGGCGGCCTCGCGCTTGAACGCGGCGATGAACTCGGCGCGGCGGGTCCACCACGCGAGCCGCAGGTCGTAGTCGAGGTAGTGCTCCTTCTCGGGGTCCCAGATCCCGCGCTTGGCCGCGCGGGCCTCCTCCTGCGCCGCCACGAATTCATCGTGGAAGCGCGTCGAGTAGCCGTACTTCATGAAGTACGGGCTCATGCCGGCGCGCACCGCCTCGATGTTGTAGTTCACCCACTCGCCGTCTTTCTTGGCGTAGACGTAGGTGAGGAGGCGGTTGTAGCGGCCGCGGATCTCGTCGGGGCTGTCGCGCTCGAGGCGGACCCGGCGGATGCCTTTAAAAAACTCCTCGGCCCACTTCTTGGCGTCCTCGCCGAGGGGGGTCGGGATCTTGACGGGCTTGCCCTTGCGCGCGAGCTGGGCCTCGGTCAGGTAGGTCTCCCACCCCTGCTCGTAGGCGCGGCGGGCCTTCTCTGACTTAAAGGTCTCCTCGGTGTCGAGCGCGAGCAGGCGCAGGGTCTCGTCGATGCCGACGACGCGCAGGGTGTCGCCGTCGATGACTTTCTCGAGCGCGAATTCGCCGAGCAGCACCGCCGACTCGTCGCTGGGGTCGTCGAGGCTGCTGGCGAGCTGCTCGCGGTCGTAGCGGATCGTCGCCTGCCGCCCGGCGCAGCTCGAGAGCAGCAGCGCGCCCAGCGAGGCGCCCAGCGCCGCCCGCAGCGCGAGGCTCAGCGGTCCGTGGACGCGGCCGGTCAAGGTGTCCCTCCAGTCATGTCTGGCGAGGTCGGCTCGGCGAGCTCGGCGCAGGTCGGGTTGGCCTCGCCGGGGCTGCCGCGGACGCCGAGTTCCTGCGCCGTCGGGTCCTCGCGCGCGTCGTAGCACCACGCGTCGCTCTCGTCGGGCGTCGCGGGGCCGTTGTCCGCGCCTGGGTCGAGGGCGCCGTCAAGGGCCAGCGTGCCGACGCGCGGCAGCTCGTACTCGAGGCGCGAGATCTCGACGCCGCAGCTCTCGACCGCGATCGCGCCGCTCGGGAGCTGCTCGGCGAGCGTGGGGATCCACAGCAGCTCCGAGGCCTCGTCGCCGCCGGGCTTGGTCACGCGCTTGTGCGACTCGCTCTCGTCGTCGGAGCCGACCGCGTAGTCGCGGTTGTAGTGGAACGCGAGGAAGTCGGAGTCGGGCGTGTACTCGCCGACGACCGCGTACTCGCCGGCCGCGAGCTCCAGGGGAGCGTCGCTGTCTTGCGAGATGAACAGGCGTCTGCGCTCGGGGCGGAAGTCGTCAATCGCGTCGACGGCGATGGTCACGCCGGCGAGGCTCACCCGCGCGCCCGTCGGGTTGTGGAGCTCGACCCACTCGCTGTAGCTGCCGCCCTGCTCGACGCGGAGCTCCGTGACGACGAGGGCGCCCTCCTCGAGGCAGGGCACCTCGAGGGGCTCGCGGACGCAGCTGCAGACGCCGAGGACGCCGAGCAGGAAGAATCGATGCTTGCGTGAGCCGAGCACGGTGTCCGTGTGGAACAGCAGGAACCGGTTGTCAGTGTACCGGAACACCGCGGCGCGACGGGTGCATGTTTTTCTGCGTTACCTAGCCCCTGCGACACGCGAGCCGCTGCGTGTACCGACACAGGCGAAATATCGAGCAGCGGCCGTATACCGCCGTTTCGCCGCGTTTTGCCCTACTCCTGGGAGACGCGGTGTGCGTGATCGTGTGACAGCGACGTTACGCGCGCTCGCTAAAAAGTGTATCCACAGCGATCTCTTGATCACCCGCCATCGCCTGTTGATGGGGCGGGGATCTCTACGCGGATCTGTGGATAACTACGCGGGGGTACGCGGCGACCTGGTCACAGGGCCCGGTCGCTCGCGTCGACAGTCCACGCGGTGAATTTTCCACAGGGCCGCGAGCGCGGCGCCGGTCGTAAAGTCACGGGGCGGTCGCGGCGGCCTGCGCCGTGGCGGGGCCCGCCGCGTTATCGAGCCCGACCTCGCGGTCGTAGCAGGCGCAGCACACCGGCGCGTAGCGCTCGTTGGCCCCGAGCTCGATCTGCGCGCCGGACAGCGTCCCGCGACCGTTGACCAGCCGCAGGTTGTAGATCGCCTTCCGGTTGCAGAACTGGCACGTGACCTTGACCTCCTCGATCGAGTCGGCCAGCTCCATCAGGCGCATGGAGCCCGCGAACAGGCGCGTGCGAAAGTCGGTGCGCAGCCCGTAGCAGATCACGGGGAGGCCGGGGCGCAGCGTCAGCTCGCGCAGCTGCTCGATGAGCTCCGGCGTCAGGAATTGCGCCTCGTCGACGAGCACGCAGTCGACCTGGGCGAAGTCGGCTGGGTCCAGCCGGGTCTCGGCGTCGAGCAGCACGTCCGCCGGCGCCTCGAGCCCGGCGCGCGAGGCGATCGCCGACGAGCCGAAGCGATCGTCGAGCCGCGGCTTCATCAGCACGACGCGCTTGCCCTGGCTCTTGTAGTTGTGGGCGACGGCCAGCAGGTTCAGCGTCTTGGCGCTGTCCATCGTTCCGTGACGAAAGTAGAGCTTGGCCATCGGTCTCTCGCGGGCTAGGTCAGCGGTTTATCAGCAGTCGAACAGGCGATCGCCGGCGTCGCCGAGGCCGGGGCGGATCCAGCCGCGGGCGTCGCAGCAGCGATCGATCGCCGCCGTCAGGACCGGGACGTCGGGGTGCGCCTCGTGGATCTTGCGGATCCCCTCGGGCGCCGAGAGCACGCAGGCGAAGCTCGGCGGCTTGTAGAGCCCGCGGGCGATGACCTTGTCGAGCGCGGCCAAGGCGCTGCCGCCGGTCGCCAGCATCGGGTCGATCACGAACACGCGCTCGTCGCCGGTGAGCGCGTCGAGCTTGTCGAGGTAGCAGGTCGGCTGCAGCGTCGTCTCGTCGCGCACGAGGCCGAGGTGGCAGACCTTGGCCTCGGGCAGCATGTCGAGGAAGCCGTCGACGAGCCCCAGGCCGGCGCGGAGGATCGGGACCAAGACGACGGGCTCGGCGATCTCGACGCCGATCGTCGACTCCATCGGCGTCTTGATCTCGACCTCGCGCACCCGAACATCCTTGAGCACCTCCAGCGCCAGCGCGCGGGCGATGCGTCGGATCGCGTGGCGAAACGACTCGGGGGAGGTCGAGCGGTCGCGCAGCACCGAGAGGTCGCGCTGCACGAGCGGGTGGGTGAGGACTTGAACGTCGGCCGGCATAGCGGGGTAGGGGCGCGGATTGTGATACTCGTGGTACGCCGCGGTGTCCATCCCGCAGCCGCGGCCGCGAGGCCTGACGATGTACCCGCTAGTCAGCGCACTGGGAGCCCTGGTCATGCTCGGGCTCGCTTTCCTCCTCAGCCGCGACCGGCGCGCCGTGAGCCTGCGCGCGGTGCTGTCCGGGGTCGCGCTGCAGTGGCTGCTCGCCTACTTCGTGCTCCGCAGCGCCGTCGGGCAGCGGATCGTGCGGGCGCTCGCCGAGCTCGTGCAGTCCGTGCTCGACATGACCTTCGAGGGCTCCGCGTTCGTGTTCGGCGCGCTCGGCCAGGCCCAGGGCGGCGAGTCGGGCCTTGGGGTGATCTTCGCGTTTCAGGTGCTGCCGACGATCATCTTTGTCGCCTCGCTGTTCGCGGTCCTCTACCACCTCGGGATCATGCAGCTCGTGGTTCGCGGCTTCGCGCAGGTCACGGTCCGCCTGTTCGGCGTCAGCGGAGCCGAGTCGCTGGTCGTCGTCGCGAGCGTGTTCATGGGGCAGACCGAGGCGCCGCTGACGATCCGCCCGTACCTCGAGTCGCTCACCGAGTCCGAGCTGTTCACGGTGATGGTCGCCGGCATGGCCTCGGTCTCGGGCGCGATCCTCGGCGCCTACGTGCTCGTCGGGCAGGTCTCGATCGAGCACCTGCTGACCGCGGTCGCGATGACCGCGCCGATCTCCCTCACGATGGCGAAGATCATCGTGCCGGAGTCCGCCGCCTCCGAGACCGCCGGCGCCGCGCCCGAGGTCGAGGAGGCGAGCAGCCGCAACGTGCTCGACGCCGCCGCGACCGGCGCGGGCGAGGGGCTCACGCTCGCGCTCAACGTCGGCGCCGTGCTGATCGCCTTCATCGCCCTCATCGCGCTCCTCAACCTCGCGCTCGCGTTCCTCTGCGGCCGCGCCGGCCTCCCGGTCTTCACCCTCGAGCAGCTGCTCGGGTGGGGCTTCTCACCCCTCGCCGCGCTCATGGGGGTCCCCTGGAGCGAGGCGACGCAGGTCGGCGGCGTGCTCGGGACGCGCACGGTGGTCAACGAGATCGTCGCCTTCGATCAGCTTCGGCTGCTCGGTCCGGCGCTCAGCGAACGCTCCCGGGCCATCGCCACCTTCGCGATCTGCGGCTTCGCCAACGTCTCGAGCATCGGCATCCAGATCGGCGGGCTCGGCGTAATTGTGCCGTCGCGTAAAGCTGACATCGCCCGCCTCGGCCTGCTAGCGTTGGCCGCCGCCACGCTCGCCAACTTCTCGACCGCGTGCGTCGCCGGCGCCTTCCTGCGTTAGCACCTGTACATCAAGACAGCTCGAAGAATCGTCATGCGCGTCCCCATCCTCGACATCAGCACCTTCGACCAGGCCGGCGCCGGGCGGGCGCCGCAGCCCCGCCAGCGCTTCGTGGACCAGCTCGGCGCCGCGTTTCGCGAGCACGGCTTCGTCGGCATCGCCAACCACGGCGTGCCGGAGGAGCTGGTCGAGCGAGCCTATCGCTCGGCCGCCGCCTTCTTCGCGCTCCCGCTCGCGGAGCGCCAGCGCTGCCGCGCCGAGGGGGCCGCGCGAGGCAACCGCGGCTACACCGACTTCGGGGTCGAGCACGCCAAGGACAGCGCCTCGCCGGACCTCAAAGAGTTCTTCCAGATCGGCCGCGAGGGCGCGTCCCGGCGCGAGCTGTCCGCCAACGTCTGGCCCGCGAGTCCGGCGGACTTCCGCGCCAGCACCTACGCGCTGTTCTGCGCGCTCGAGTCCCTGAGCCGGCGCATGCTGCGGGCGGTCGCGCTGCACCTCGAGCTCCATGAGGGCTTCTTCGACGACGCGGTCGACCAGGGCGATGACGTCCTGCGGCCGATTCACTACCCGCCGATCGCGGGCGCCGTCGGCGGCAGCGTGCGCTCCGCCGAGCACGAGGACATCAACCTCATCACGCTGCTGGTCGGCTCGGGCGAGCCGGGCCTCGAGATCCTCAGCAAGCGCGGCGAGTGGATCCCCGTCGACACCATCCCGGGCGTCATCGTCTGCAACGTCGGCGACATCCTGCAGCGCCTCAGCAACCACGTGCTGCGCTCGACGACCCACCGCGTCGTCAACCCGCCGCCGCCCTGGGGCGCGCGCAGCCGCTACTCGATCCCGTACTTCGTGCACCCCAACCCGGACTTCGTGATCCGCACGCTGCCCCAGTGCGTCAGCGCCGAGCGGCCGGATCGCTACCCAGGGCAGGCCGTGACGGCCGGCGAGTTCGTGCGCGAGCGGCTGGTCGCGATCGGCCTGGTCAGCGACGACGCGGCGTAGCGCCGTCGAGCTGGTGGTCTGGGCGCCCTCGCGCGTTCGGGAATTCGGATCGCGCGGACTCGTTTCGAACTGTCAACACCAGCGCGCGAGCGAGAGCCGGGCGTTCGTTGCGCACGCGGAGGTCGCAGTTCCCGGCCGTTTCGGTGCGCTCGAACTCACGCCAGCCGCGCGAAAAACACGTACGCGTTCGTCCGCACCCATGCCGATACCCTCGCGTCGGCACGCGACGGAGAGAAACCACGAGATGATGGGTTGCGAACGACATCGCTGACGATCAAGCTGCGTTCGCGGTCACGAGCGCTGCGTGTTGCAGGCACCCTCGTTATCGCGTGTTCGCTGCGTTCTCTTGATAGCTGTCCAGCTCGTTCGCTCAATCAGGAGTTTGCGCGCGCGACCGCCATGCGTCGCGGCCTACTTCACGGACGTCGCGGCTATTTGGTGATGTAGCGGCTCTTTGGCAACAAGCAGAAAGAGGTCGTGATGGCAGATGTACTCTACGGAATGATTGATGCTTCAGGTCAGCTGATGTCGGGATCGGGCTTCAGCGTTCGCAAGCTCCGAGAGGGGCTTTACGTGATCGAATTTGCGCAACCATTCAGCGGTCCGCCGGCGCCGGTTTGCACGGTCTACGGCCCGGAGTGGAAGACGTTTAATATCTCCGTAGCTCTCTTAGAGGTCACGAACGATCACGTCATCTACGCCACCTCAAACCCAGAGCGCCCGCTCGACGCGGCCGTCAGCATCATCGTCGCGGGGCCGCGCGGCTAGTCGAAACTCCTCGGCGCCGTGTCACGGTGTCGGGGACGGCGTTGGAGCCGCCGCTGCGCCCGTGCTCACGAGCGGAGGCGGAGCGGTGGCTCCGTGAGTCAGTCGGACGAACTCAGCGTCAGCCCGCCGCGGATGTTCTCGAGATTGCTTTGGTTGTCCGCGCAGTCGCCGAACACCACGCGGCCGTCGTCGCGGGCCTGGACCTGGGCGCACATCGCCCCGCCGTGCGCCCGCACGCGCTCGACGATCGCGCGTCCGGACATGTCCGTGAGGTCATAGACCTTGGAGTCGCAGCGCTCGCAGTGGCGGACGCCGTCCGCGACCGGCGTCATCTCGGCCCAGGCGACCTTACAGGGCGTCGTCACGCGCAGCTCGACGACGGCGGGGAGCTTGCGCTTACGCAGCGCTTTCTGGACGCGCCGCATCGGGGCGTGGGCTCGCGTGGAGTCGCTCACGACCCCTACTCTATCACGGGCGCGCCCGCGTCAGCGCTGCGCGGTGATGTTGAAGACCTGGTCCACGCACGGCTCGATGTCGAAGCAGTTGCACTGCTGCCCCGTGAACGTCGCCGAGTAGGTGCCGCTCCAGGTGTCCGCGTCCGTGAAGGTCCCCGAGACCGAGTAGGTCTCGGTGCAGCCGCCCTGCAGCGCGCCCGAGTTGCTGAAGGTGCCGTCCGGGCAGGTCGCGCCCTCGCCGGTCATCGGCGCCGGGTTGGTCGAGAGCGAGTTGATCACGAGGCCGCCCGCGAGGAATTCGAAGGCGGTGATGCTCAGGTCGACCGAGCCGAGGCAGCAGGTGTAGACGATCGGTGGGCCCTGGATCTGGTAGACGCCGTTGGGGTCGCAGAGCTCCTCCTCGCAGCTCGCGTCGCAGCCGTCGTCCGGCTCGATGTTGCCGTCGTCGCACTCCTCGACGCCCTCTTGCACGAAGCCGTCGCCGCACGCGGCGTCGAGGCACTGCGTCGTGCACGCGGCGGTGTCGGCGTTGTCGTCGGCGTCGTCGCACTCCTCGACGCCCGCGTGGATAAAGCCGTCGCCGCAGCTAGCGAACTCGCAGGTGGTCGGGCACTCGTCGGCGTCGTCGTCGTTGGCGTCGTCGCACTCCTCGACGCCCTCTTGCACGAAGCCGTCGCCGCAGCTCGCCGGGGCGCAGGTGGTCGGGCACGCGTCGTCGTCGTCGCTGTTGCCGTCGTCGCAGAGCTCGACGCCCGCGTGGACGAAGCCGTCGCCGCAGCTCGCGGCGACGCAGGTGCTCACGCAGTCGTCGGTGTCGTCGTCGTTGCCGTCGTCGCACTCCTCGCCGTCCTGGACTACGCCGTCGCCGCAGCTCACGAGCGCGCAGTTGTTGGGGCAGGCGTCGTCGTCGTCGTCGTTGCCGTCGTCGCAGAGCTCGACGCCCGCGTGGACGAAGCCGTCGCCGCAGACGTTGTTGGTGCAGTCCGCCTTGCACGCGCCGGCGTTGTCGTTGCTGTCGCCCTCGTCGCACTCCTCGTCGCCCGAGAGCACGCCGTCGCCGCAGCTCGGCGTCACGCAGACATCGTCCGCGCAGACCAGGTCTCCGTCGCACTGATCGTCGGCCGCGCAGGGGCAGCCGTCGCTGCCCTCGGGGCAGAGGCCCTCGGTGGTCGAGTCCGTCATCATGCCCGTGCCGCCGTCCGAGCCGTTGCTCGTCGGCCCGGCGCTGGTCGCCTCGGTCATCCCCTCCGTGGCGCCGGTCTCGGTCTCGCCCTCGCTGTCCGACTCAGTCGCGTCGGAGTCGTCGGAGGTGCTGGCGCCGACGGCGTCGTCGCCGCATCCCGAGAGCGCGAGCGCGAGCGCGAGCGTCGGCGCGAGACGAACAAGACTCTTAAGACATAAATAAGAGGACATGTGTGTAGGGTAGCCGATGGCCCCGCCGCTCGCGGCGCGCAGAGGGAGATACCGCGCGCGCGGGCCGAGGAGACTCACGCCTCAGCGGCCGCGAGCGGGCGGTACGCCGTTACGCGGCGGCGAGGCGCCGTCGCGTCGCTCACGGTCGCTCGACGCTCGCCGTGAGCGCGCGGTCGAAGTGCGCGTAGGCCTGGCGCATGTCGGCCTCGCGGTCGCAGCGGTCGAAGGGCGGCGCGAACGGGCCTCCCGCGTCGCGCGCCCACTCAGGCCGCGCGCTGGGGTCTCGCTCGACCGCGCGGCGGAGCTCTCGCCAGCGCGCGCGCGGGAGGCCGACGCCCGCGCGGCGGCGATCGATCGTGAACACGATCTTCCCGCGGCGGTCGTAGTAGGTCTCGGCCTCGTATTGGCGCAGCACCGGGAATTGCACGCGGTAGAGGTGCAGCAGCTCCGCGAGCGTGAGGCCGAGGGAGAGCGCGGCGAGGGCGTCGAGCTCGACGCGCGCCTGACGGCGCGCGAAGGGGGTGCGCAGCGGGGCGCGCCAGGACCAGCGGCGCGGCGCGTGCTCCCAGCCGGCCGTTCGCGGATCGCCCCGGCGCGCCGAGGCGAAGGGCGCCGGCGGGAGCTGGGCGCTCCACAGCGCGGCGTAGTGCTGGGTGAGGCAATTGAGGCGGAGCGCGCGGTCGATCACGACGGGGGCGAGGCGCGTCACTGGGAGCGGGAGCTGCGAGAGCACGTCGGCGCGCGCGTGCCCCTTGCCCGTGCTCCTGACGAAGAAGTCGACGGGCAGCGAGGCCCACAGGCCGCTGGCGAGCAGGAGGTCGCGCGGGTCGGCGAACACGATCGAGAACACGAGGTCGATGTGCGCGGGCCCAGGCGGCAGGATCGCCGGGATCAGCGTGCGCGCGCCGGTGGGCGCGACCATGGTCCGGTTGGCGTAGCGGTAGTGACGGGTCGTCGGGGCGCCGCGCCAGGTCGGCGTGCGCGCCTCGTAGCGGGGGGCGGGGCCGGGGACGTAGTTGGTGCGCGGGAGGAAGTCCGCGGGGATCTGCGTGAGGTCGATGACGCCGTAGTCGTGGTTGCCGCGGCAGCCCGGCGCGGGGCTCTTGCTCAGCGGGTTGCCGACGTCGAGCTGCGGGCCCGAGACGATCCACTCGCGCGCGCTCGCCGGGGCGCGGACCTCGCGACGGATCGTGCCGTCCGCTTGCCGGTTGGTCTCGTGGAAGTGCTCGGTGCAGAAGTACTCGCCTCGCAGGTCGGCGAGGGTCCGCGGCGCGTCGGCGAAGCGGCGCAGGGTAGCGAGCAGCTCGCGGCTGTGCAGCGCCGGCAGGCGCGCGGCGCGGCGTGGTGTACCTGGCGGATCGTACAGGCGCGCGAAGAGGCGCAGGTCGTCGTCGTTGATCTCGACCAGGCGCGAGCGGTGGGGGCGCAGATCCCATTGACCGCGCGCGTCCTTGATCCCCGGGACCGGGCCGTCGCCGTCGTGCGTCCACGAGCCGTCCAGCGTCGCGGGGTGGAGGAGGTTCGCGACCAGCGTGAAGCGCGGAGCGGCCCGAGCGCCCCGGGTGATCGACCAGGCGTAGGGGCGCTGGTGCTCGACCTCGGGGAACAGCTTGAGCTGGTTCTTGGCCCGCACGAGCAGCGCGGCGCGCTCGGCCAGCTCGGCCCGCAGCGCGCCGCCCCGCGGGTCGTCGAACACGCCTGGCTGATGGAGCATGCCCTGGACGCCGCGGCGCGCGAGCAGCCCCCAGCAGCGGACCAGGAAGCACTTGTAGAGGTTGGTCTGCACGCCCTGCAGGCGCGGGAAGTTGCTGGGCGCGCTGAGGAAGCGCAGCGCCCCCAGCCGCTCGCTGAGCGCCGCGAGGTAGCGCTGGCGGGCGCCTGGCGCTTGGAGCACCTCGTCGCGCCGCGCCGCGATCTCGGCGGCGCCGCGGCCGCGCAGCGCGAGGCGGGGATCGAGCTCGCGCAGGACCTCGGCCTCTCGCCACTCGCGCTTGATCCACGGCGGGTTGCCGATGATGAGGTCGAAGCCGCCGCGCGCGGCGAAGACCTCGCAGAACTCGAGCTCCCAGTGGTGGAAGCGCCCGGGCAGCGCGGCCGCGCGCGCGAGCTCGATCGGGCCGCGCAGCAGCGCCTCGACGCCCGCGAGCCAGGCGGCGCGGTCGGGCAGCTCGGCGGCGCGTTCGAGCGGCCACGTCCACAGCGAGCACCACAGATCCATCACGGCGCGCAGCCGCGCGTAGGCGTCGCCTGACGTCTCTGGCGGCGCCGAGTCGTCGGTGCTCGACGCGGGCGTCTTCGGGTGAACCTGTCCCCAGAGCGGGGTAGCGACGCGCCCTCGCGCGAGCGCGCGCTGTCGCGTCTGGAGGTGCTGGGCCCAGAGGACGTCGAGCTCGTCGCTCAGCGCCTGCAGGCGCGCGAGCTCGTCGGGCGCGTAGGGCCGCCGCGAGGCCGCGCGCCAGCGCTTGAGCGCGGCGACCTCCCCGGGGCACAGACGGCGCGCGACCGCGTCGCCCTCGTAGCCCGCCATGCCGGCCGCTGACGCGAGGAAGTGATAGACGTGACCCTTCGGGCGGGTCTGGGGCGGCGAGACGCGCGTCGGGGCGACGTCCTGCCAACGCCCGTCGCGCAGCAGCGCGGGCGCGTAGACCTCCCGGCGCGCGCCGATCAGGCTGTCGCCGACGCGCAGGCGCAGCTCGAGCGGGGGCGGGGGGAGCTCCTGCTTGGCGTCGCGCTCGAGCGGCAGCGCCCCGAGCCACAGCGAGAGCTTGGCGAGCTCGCACGCGAGCGGGTTGAGGTCGACGCCGTAGCAGCGGCGCGCGACGAAATGGGAGCGGACGCGGGCGTGCTCGCGCGCGTAGTCCTCGGCCGGGATCACGCGCCCGAGCTCGCGCTGCTTTCGCTCGAGGTAGGCGCTAGCGAGCTGCCCGACCGCCTCGCTGAGGAACGCGCCCGAGCCCATCGCGGGCTCGCAGATCGTCAGCTCGAGGATCGCGTCGGCCGACAGCGACTCGAGCCGCTCGCGCAGCGTGTGCTGGGTCAGGCTGCGCGCCAGCAGCTCGGGCGTGTAGTACGAGGCGCTGCGCTCGCGAGCGCGCCCCGCGAGGCGAAACAGGAAGGTCCCCGCCGGGTGCTCGAGCGTCGCGCCGGTCTCGGGATCACGGCGCAGCTCGTCGTCGCGGTAGTTACCCGCCCGCGACGCGGGCGTGAACAGCACGCGCGACGCGTCGCGCGTGCGCCCGGGCGGGGCCTGCAGCTCGATCAGCGGCTCGTCCGCGATCATCCCGGTGTGCGCGAGCAGGCCCTCGTAGACGGCGCCGAGCTGGTTGATGCCGAGGGTCGCGTAGCTGACGCGCGCGCGCGCGCCGTGACCCTCGCGGGTGAGGGAGAGCAGGCGGATGATCCCCTGCAGCGCGTGGTTGGGGAGCGCGGTCGCGCTCAAGATCGGCGTGCTCGCGGGGCTGAGCAGGGGGGCGCGCAGGGCCGGGATCTGCAGCGCGCCCGGATCTGCGCGCGTCTCGGCCGTGACCTCGGTCCGCAGGACGACCTGGCGCGGGGGCCAGCCGCGGTACAGCGCGCGCAGCAGCGTGTCGAGGCTGCGCTGGAAGAAGTACCCCTCGCGCGCGCGGGTCGTGTGCAGCTCGACCAGCTCGAGCGCGCGCAGCGACTCGAGGCTGAGGCCCTCGCGATAGGCCTCGGCGCTCATCAGCGCCGCAGGACCGTCCTCGCGCGCCTCGAGGTAGAGCAGCGCGAGCAGCCGGTAGACGTACAGGATGCACTCGCGGGTCAGCGCGCGCGCGGACGGCCGCTCGAGCCCCGCGCGCCGTCGGGCGCGCAGCGCCTCGTTGCCGAGCAGCTCGATCGCGCGCTGGACCCCGCGCTTGAGCTCGGTGGAGACCGCGAAGGCGTGCCGGTGTGAGCGCTCGTCGAGCTCGTCCAGCACGCTGCGGCGCCCCGCCGGCGCGATCGTGTCGCGGTGGAGCAACGCCGCGGCCGCGCGCAGGGCTGCGGGCGCGCGGTGACCGAGCGCGGCGCCGAGCTCGACGTGCAGATACTGCCCCTGCGGCCAGCGGTCGCGGTCGACGAGCAGCGCGTCAGGCCCCGCGAGCAGGAGGACCCAGCGCGGCGCGTGCTCCTGCCGCAGCGCGGGCCCGTCGAGCAGCGCGCGCCAGCTCATCGCGCTGTCTGTTTCGACATGACCCTTCGCGCGAGCGCCCGGGGGCCGCGCGCGCGCGGGGTCGATCGGCGCGGACGCGAAGGGGTCGGCCGCGTCCTCCGAGCGCGGGAACGCGGCCTCGCCGACCCACAGCCGCGGACGCCCGCGCTCGCGGAGCGCGAGCGTCAGCGGCAGCGTGGCGCCGCCCGGGAGCTCGACCCGCGTCGGCGCGGGCTCGTAGCCCAGCGCCCGCGCGAGCGCGGCGTGGAACCGTGACGAGGCGGCAGCGCGCTGCTCCGCCGAGCCGCGCATCACGAGCGCGAGGGTGCGGAAGTAGGGCTCGGCGAGCGCGGCGAGCCGTCGGTCGGGGGTCGGCGCGCCGGTCTCCGCGGAGGCCTCGCGCCAGGCCGCGAACAGCGGCTTGAGATCGCGCGCCAGCAGCGTGTCGAGGTAGTGCTGCGAGAGCCGCTCGCCGACGTTGCGGACGTGCTGGAGGTCGAGCTGCGCGGCCATGCGACGACGGTGGGCGACGAAGGTGCGGGGCGGTGAAGCGCGGCGAGTGTGCCACGCGAGCCCGCGCGACGTCAGCGAGCGGTGACCCTCGCCTGCTGACTCCGCGTTCGCGCAGCGGCGCGGCGACTCGCGGCGGCCGTGTACTATCCGCAGGTGAAGTCACGGATCTCGACGTCCTGTCTCGCGCCGCCCCTCGTGGCGCTTGTCGCTCTCGTCGCGTTGAGCCCCGCCGTCGCGTCGGCGGACGAGGACATGCTCGAGTTTCTCGAGGAGGTGCACGGGCACGTCGAGAACCTCAAGGACGCCTATTCGAATTATCAGCAGTGCGTCGCCCGCGGCGCCGACCCTGCGCTGTGCGAGGCGCTCGCGGCCTACTGCGCGATCCCGGGCTCGGGGCTGATCGACAGCCGCGCGGGCCTGTTCAGCAAGCTCGACCTGTTTCAGTCGTTCAAGGTCGATTGCGGCGACGGCGAGTGCTACCAGTGCTGCTTCACCGGCGACGGCTGCCACACCTCCTTCGTCGGCTTCCCCGTCATCAACTGCAACCTGATGTACGGGCCAGAGACCCGCGACGCCGGCATCACGCTGATCGTCGATCCGGACGCGCAGCCCGGCGACTCGTGCCTCGCGATCCCCCAGACCTGCGAGCATCTCTCGCTGTGCCTCGGCGACCCGAACGCGCTCGCGGAGCTGCGCGAGGAGCTCGAGAACGGCCTCGAGCACCCGCTGAACATGGCGGGCGCGGCCGAGCAGCGCCTGCGCTACTTCGGCAAGGACTTCTACGACGACTGGCTCAGCTACCTGAACCGATTTCACACCGGCGTGCCCGTCGAGCCTGACCCGGAGTTCACGAGCTTCGGGGCGCTCGCCGAGCTCGACCACTTCCTGAGCGGGCGCGGCTGCGTGGGCTGGCGTCAGCGGCTCGCGGCGATCCAGCCCTACGACTGGAGCGGCGAGCACTTCGCCGTCTACGGCGAGGGCGACGCGCTCAGCGAGCCGGCCTCGCGGCTCAACGGCGTGCGCATGATCGGGCTCATGCGCCTGCTCGACGCGATCCCCAACGTCGCGGCCCGGCACGCGGCGGTCGAGTCGACGGTCTGGCCCGACGTCGATCGCGCGGCCTACCTCGGGCAGCTCGACGGCGAGCCCGACGACGCGATCCTCGAGGTCGCGAGCCCGATCTTCCTCGACCTCCTCAAGCGCAACGCCAAGATCAGCGACTACCGGCTGCTCGCGGTCCCGCTCGCCGAGGAGGCGGGGGCGCCGGCGCGGTTTAACGGCTGCGAGCTCGGCGTCGGCCCCCGGGTGTTCGCCTTGGCCGAGGAGGGGCGCGCCGACGGGGTCTTGTCGCTGCAGATCGAGGACCCCGAGGTCGGGAGCGAGCACGAGGACGAGCTGCGCGCGGTCGTGTTCTGGGGGGACGGCACGGCCTCCCACGAGACGGTCGCGGCCGGCTCCACCAGCGCCAGCTTCACCCACGACTACGCCGCGCCGGGTCGCTACGTCGCGCGGGTCGTGGTCGAGAACAGCTCGGGGCTGCGGGGGGTTACCTCAGCGGTGGTCGAGAGCGCGGCGGCGGCGGCCGAGCCCAGCGCGCCCTACGTGTTCAGCGAGGCGCGGGTGGTCGACGCGGTCGCCTACGTCGACGTGCTCTCGGGCAACGAGCGCAAGCTGTACTTCGAGATGTTCGCCCACGACGCCGACACGGACGAGGAGCTGCTCGTCGGGGTCAGCCAGGAGCGCGGCATCCCCTTCAACGTCGACGCGCCGCTGGGGACCCTGGTCGGGCACAACCCCGATCAGCGCGTGATCGATCGACTCACCCTACGCCCGGCCTGGCGCGACGGCTTCTACGGCCTCGGCTGGGGCGGGCACTTCATGACGGTCGCGGGCGTCGAGCTCCAGGTGCCCTCGACGGTCACCGGAGAGCCCACCGGGGTGCCGGTCCCGCTGACCACCGAGAACGTGCGCGTGTACCCCGTCGGCGGCGACGCGCCGGTCGACGTCGAGTACCTCTCGGAGACCGAGGACGGCCGCGCGTTGATCTGGCTGCACTCCTCGTTTGAGGCCGAGCGGATCGAGATCGACATCCCCGCGGACCTGCTCGCCGCGCACGCGCCCGGACCGACCGAGGCGGGCGAGGACGAGCTGCCCGGCATGGGCAGCTACCTCGAGGTGCGCCCCGGCGTGTTCGAACGCGTTGATCTCATGCCCGAAGAGCCAGGCGGGACCAGCGACGGCGGGAGCGACGGCGGCAGCGCGGGTGGTGACGACGATGATGACGACGACAGCGCGGGCGGCACCGCGAGCGACGGCGGGAGCGACGGCGGCACCGCGGGCTCCTCCGGCGAGGGCGGCTGCGGCTGCGCCGCGTCAGGTCGAGGCGAGACCTCGTGGGCCTGGATCTTCGCGCTCGGGCTCGCCGCGCGTCGACGCCGGACGAGGTCGTGAACGAGCCGCGGGTAGTTCTCCGCGGGGGGATTCACCCGCGCTCGCGGATAGATGTCCGAGTAGACAGCTCAGAACACGGCGCGCCCGCGCGGCGCTCGAGTGGTTTTAGGCGCTCAGGACGCGCTCGGGGAACCTTCACGCGCGTCGTCGCGTTGGACTAAGCACATGACCATTGCAGACTCGCTCGCTCGTCGCTCCATGCTGCTCGGACTCACCGGCTTCGCCTCGGGGCTCGCGTGCGGGAACCTCGACACCGCGAGCGCGGGTCGGCGCCGCCCGGACGCGGGGCGCGCGGACAAGGAGGGCGCGGCGAGGGGCGACGCGCCCGGGGAGCCCACGGTGATCCCGCCGGCCGTCGAGATCGGCCTGTGCCCGCCGGAGATCGACGACTACGCCGCGCAGCACAGCCTCCCGGAGTCCGAGGCGATGATCGCGATCGCGGCCGAGACGAAGGCGTCTACCGAGTGGTGGATCATGATGATCGGCCCGGTCGAGGCCGGGCTGCTGCGGATGCTCGTGCACCTCCTCGGGGCCAAGCGCGTCGTCGAGCTGGGCACCTTCACCGGCTACTCGGCGATCGCCATGGCCGAGGCGCTGCCGGCGGGCGGCACCGTGATCACCTGCGACATCTCCGAGGAGTGGACTGACATAGCGAAGAAGCACTGGGCCAAGAGCCCGCACGGCGGCAAGATCGATCTTCGGCTCGGCCCGGCGACGCGCACGCTCGAGGGGCTCCCCGGGCCCTATGACTTCGTGTTCATCGACGCCGACAAGCGCGGCTATATCGACTACTGGGAGGCCTGCGTGCCGAAGCTCTCGCCGCGCGGCGTGATCGTGGCCGACAACGTGCTGGGCAACGGCCACGCGCTCGACCCCGACGGGCGCAGCGCCGCCGCCGCCTTCAACGCGCACGTCGCCGCCGACGCGCGCATGCAGAGCGTGATGCTGCCGATCCGCGACGGCGTGACGGTCGCCTGGCGACGCGGCGGCTGAGCCGACATGTCCGCGCGAACAGGAGCTCGCCTGTGCTAAAACGGCGCGCGTGAGCCCCCCGAGCACCCCGCGAGCGCGCCCGGCTCGGCCGCGCGAGGTGACCCGCGCGCCCGGGCTCTCGATCGTCCTCGCGGGCGGCGGGGCGTGCACGGTGTGGGGTCTCGGCGTCCTCACGTCGCTCGCCGAGCTGCTCCCGCCGGTCACGCGCTGGGCGGGGACGAGCGCGGGCGCCTTCATGTGCCTCGCCCACGTCAGCGACCGTCGAGAGCTCGCGTATCAGGTGATCCTCGAGGCCTCGGTCCGGGCGCGGAGCGTGTTCGAAGCGCGTCGGCTGCTCCGCGGCGAGCGACCGTTCCCCCACGGCGCGCAGGTCCGCAGCTTCCTCGAGTCGGTGCTCGCCGGCGAGGGCTTCGCGCGCGTGCAGACCGGCGCGCCCGTGCACATCCTGATGTCCTGCGTCGACGCGGGGCGGCCGGTGTGGCCGCGGGCCGCGGTCGCGATCGCGCAGATGCGTCGTCGTCGACTCGAGGGGCGCTTCCACGGCCCCGCGCGCCCCGCCGCCGGCCTGCGCGCGCGGGTCGTCTGCTCGCACGACGCGAGGGACCCGGAGGAGCTGAGCGACTGGGTCATGATGTCGGGCGCCGTGCCCCCGGTGATGCCGGTGATGCGCGGCCGCGACGAGCGCTACCTCGACGGCGCGCTGATCGACAACGCGCCGCTGCGGGCGCTGCCGGTCGAGGCACGGCGCGCGCGGGTCTTGGTGATCCTGTCGGCGCCGTACCTCGTCCCCGCGCGCCCGGTCGCGCTGCCGGCGGGCGGGGAGGCGCTCTACCTCGCGCCCGCGAGCCGGCTGCCGATCACCAACCTTGACTGCGCCGCGCCCCACAAGGTCGTCGCGGCGCGACTGCGAGGGGAGCAGGAGGGGGCGGCCTCACGCGATCGCGTCGCGCGCTTCCTCGCCGCGCCGCCGCGACGCGTCTCGCCGGCCTGAGTCGCGCCCCGGCGCCCCGGCGTCCCGGCGTACAATCCGTGTATGCAGCCGGCGACGCGCGTCGATCTCCCGATCCGGCGCGAGTCAAAGCGGGGGGCTCGCGCCGCGAACCGCCGGCTCGAGATCCTCCCCTTCGGCTTCGTCGAGCAGGCGCCGATCTGCCACTACGGGACCGCGCCGGAGCGCGAGGCGTGCGGGTGCCCGGACGAGCCGGAGCCGGTGTGTGATGAGCGCGCGGTGTGGAAGCAGGCGGGGAGCCTCTCCTGGTAGGCGGTCGCGCCGCCCGTTACAGCTCGTCGGGCAGGTCCCAGCTCGTGATCGGCTTGTTGTCGACGTACTTGATCGGCGAGAACCACAGGCGCCCGTCGGGGCTGACCTTCACGCGGCCGACCCCCGGCATCGTGCCGAAGGGCTCAAACTCGCCGGTGAAGGGGTCGAGCGCGACGATGTCGAAGTTCGCGAGGCTCGTGTACACGAGCCCGGAGAACGCGTCGTGGCTGAAGCCCGTGACCTCGTGCTCGAAGAACAGCACGAACTCGGACTCGCCGGTCTCGGTGTTGAAGCGGTACACGTCGCCGCCCTCGATCGCGACGATGAGATGGACGGCGCTGATCGGCGCGCTCGCGTAGACGCGGCCGTTGAAGGTCGTGAGCACATCCACCGTCTCGGCCTCGAGGTCGGCGCTGTTGAACTCGCCGTTCTCGGTGGTGTTCCCCACGTAGAGCACGCGATCTTCACCCCACGAGAGCCCTTGGGGGCCGGCGTCCGTGACCGCGAAGCCGAACGGGCCGGCGCCCTGCGTCACCGTCGCGGTGATCACCTGCGGGAGCGGCTCTTGCTGGTTGTCCTCGTCGAGCCGCGAGACGCCCTGCGGCGGGTCGACGAAGCAGCCGCAGTTCTCGCAGCAGATGTAGGTGATAGCGACCTCGCCCAGGCCCTCGACCTTGGGGGGCGGCGGGTCCGTGACGAGCTCGCCCGCGCCGGAGGTGTGCGACTGCGGGATCGAGAGCGCCTTGAGCACCTTGATCTCGCCCATGTCGAGGTTTGATACGCCTGCCCACTCGGTCAGCTCGCCGTCGGGGCGCAGGCGCCGGACGTAGTCCGTGCCGCTGCGCAGCGTGACCATCCAGGCGGTGCAGTCGTCGGCGAACTCGAGGTCCGTGATCTCGGTCGAGAACGGCCCGTTGAGCAGGTCCTCGTCGGGCAGCTGATCGCCGCACTCGTGCGCGCGCGCGCAGCTGCAACCTGTCCCCCAGCACATCCCGTCGTCGGCGCAGGTCGCCGCGAAGCAGGGCGCGATCGGGATGCACGCGCCCATCCCGTCGCACGTGGTGCCGGGGCCGCAGTGGTTGTCGCCGCACTCGTCGTAGTCGCCCGCGAGCGCGCAGGCGGCCTCGGCGTCTTTGCACTCGCCGCTGATCACGTCGCAGACCTGCGCGGGCCCGCAGGGATCCGGGTCCTGACCCTGGCACAGCGTGACGCAGCTGTCGTCGCGCTCGTCGCAGATCTGGTTGGGCTGGTCGCAGTAGCCGGGCTCGCCGCAGGCCGAGCCGCCGCTCGTCGTGGTTTGACCCGTCGAGCCGTCGCTCGTCGCGCTGGTCACGGTCGAGTCGGTCGTCGTCGCGCTCGCGCCGGTCGCGTTCGTGGTGCCTGTCGACGCGCCGACCGTGTCGGCGGTGCCGGCCGTGCTGGCGCCGGCCGTCGTCGAGGAGGTGGTCGTGACCGTGGTCGCGTCGCTGTCCGAGTCTCCGCGGCCGTCGTCGCCGCTGCAGGCTGGGAGCGCGAGCGCGAGCGCGGCCGCGGCCGCGCGCGTCAGTGGGTGGCGCGGTGTCTTCATGGGGGCGATCGTGGAGACGATCGCGGGCTCGATCAACCGCGCGCCGGCGGGGCGGCGCGCTCGCGGGTGAGCGCGGGGAGCAGGTGCTCGCGCCCGATCAGCGAGACGTAGGACTCGGGCGTGAGCGTCGACGAGGGGCCGCCGGGCCGCGCGCGGAAGCGCTGACCGATCAGCGCGCGGCCGAGCGCGAGCAGCTGCTCATCGTCGAGGCGCCAGACGCAGCGGAGCTGGTGGCGGATATAGCCGGCGAGGTCGAAGCCGCGGCGGGTGACGTAGTGCTCGAAGTTGGTCTCGCCGGAGTCGGCGATCGCGAAGTCGCGCGCGAGCTTCACGACCTGCTCCGAGGGGACGTGGACCATCTCGCCTCGGCGGTCGCGCACGAAGCTGTGCCGCGCGCTGAGCTCGTAGTGAAGGTTCTCGGTGAAGTCGTCGAGGGTGTAGAGCACCAGGCCCTCGCCCTGCACGTACCTCCGCCAGCGCGGGTCTCCGGGCGCGATAAAGTCGCCGGTCTGCGGCTCGAGCAGCATGTACCCGTCGAGGCTGCGCGGGCTCGCGTCGACGAGGAACGCGTTGAACGCCTGACTGGCGTTGAGCGCCATGTACACGGGCGCGCGGAGCATCCGCGGGGTCGAGCCGACGTACGCGTCGACGCTCTGCAGGTGCGCGAGCGCGCCGTCGTCGAGGCGCGCGAAGGCGCTGTAGCGCGCGTAGAACTGGGCCGCGGCGCTCATGCAGCGGGTGATGCGGTCGTCGTAGGAGACGCCATTCGCGTCGTCGCGCGCGACGATGAAGCGCGCGAAGTTCTCACGCGCGCCGCGGGTGTCTAAGTAGCTCCAGAGCTGTCGACGCGCCGGCCAGGCCGCGATCGCCTCGCGGAACTCTGGGTCGTCGAATTGGCACGTGGTGAGGAGGCGCAGCAGCGGGTTACTCGCTGCGCAGCGGGGGACACGAGGGCGCGCGGACATACATGGCTCGCGGATATGGGGGCGGATACATACGCCTGTCGATCGCCTGGCCGCGAAGACAGATCTTTAGCGGGGGATAGGCCCGCACTCTGTTTGTATCGTGCGACGGCGCGACGATCCTCGATTTTGCTCGCAACGATTGCGCGCCAGGCGAGAAAAAACGTCGCGCGAGCGGGTCGGCGGCCACCGCCCCGGTTCTCCTGGTCCTATCGATCGACGACCGAGAGCGCGCGCTGCGGGCAGTAACGGCAGGCGATCTCGGCGCGCTCGCGCAGCGACGGATCGGGCGCCTCGCTCGTGACCACGACCTCGCCGTCGACGACCGAGAACAGCTCCGGGAGCTCGCCCTCGCACACGGCGTGGCCCTGGCAGAGGTCGCGGTCGACGACGATCCGGAACGGGCGCTCGGCGGACGTCGCAGCGCCCGCGGCGGCCGCGTCTGGCTTCGCGGTCTCTTCAACCACGCCCTCCGTCCCGGCGGTCACCGGCTCGCGGTCCGTGACGATCCGGCGGTACCGGACCCGCGCGGGCAGCTTGGGGCCGATCACCAGGCCGTGGAAGTCTGACTCGATGGGGTCGCCGTAGAGCTCGAATTCGAAGCGGCGCAGGAGGATGGCGAGGATCGCCTTGATCTGCAGGAGCGCGAAGGCGTTGCCCAGGCACTTGTGGCGCCCGCCGCCGAACGCGATGTAGGCGAAGGCCTGCTGGTCCTCCTGGTCAGGCGGGCCGTAGCGGTGCGGGCAGAAGCCGTCGGCCTGCTTGAACACCTCCTCGATGCGGTGCGCGACCGAGGGCGAGAGCGCGACCCAGTCGCCGCGGCGGATCTGGTAGCCGAGCACCGTCGTGTCCTCGAGCGCCGCGCGAAACAGGATGAAGAGCGGCGGGTGCAGGCGCAGCGCCTCTTTGATGACCCACTCGGTCTTGACGAGCTCGCGCAGCGACGCGTAGTCGACCGGGCGACCGTCCGCGTAGACGCGCGCGAGCTCGTCTCGGACGTGTCGCATCCACTCGGGGTGCTGGAGCAGCTCGAGGATCGACCAGGCCGCGGTCACCGAGCTGGTGTGGTGGCCCGCGAACATCGCCGCCACGAGCATGCCGGTGATCTCGTGGCTGCTGAGGCGCGAGCCGTCCTTGTAGGACGACTCCATCAGGGTCTGCAGGAAGTCTTCCTCGCGTCGTCCGCTCTCGCGTCGGCGCTCGACGATCTCCGAGACCATCTCGCCGAGGCGCGCGCGCGCGCGATCGCGGCGACGGAACGCGGGGATCGGGAGGTGGGCGTTGATGTAGCCGATCGGGACGATGCCGCGCTCGAGGTCGGCGTAGACGCGGCTGAACTCCTCGCTCATCTCGCCGCGGAACTCGGGACCGAGCAGGCAGTGGCTCGAGGTGAAGCTCGTGAGCGACTGCATGTACTCGTAGATGTCGATGACGCCCGCGTCGCCCCAGGCGCGCAGCGACTGCTCGGTCTCCTGCGCGACGATGCCGCTGTAGGTGCGCATGCGCTTGTTCTTGAGCGCCGGCATCAGCATCATCAGCTGCTCCTGCATGCGCGCGTCCTCGCAGTCGTAGACCACGCCCTTGCCGAACACCGGCACCATCATCTTGTAGGCGGCCTTGGGGCTGAGGACGTGATCCGGCGCGCGCAGGACCTCCTCCTGTCCGCGCGGCCCGGTCACGAGGATGATGCGTCGGCCGAGGACCTTGATCGACGCCACGTCGCCGCACTCCGCTCGCGCGCGGGCGAGCAGGCCGACGAGATCGCGGATGAAGGAGACGGTGTGCCCGAGCACTGGGAGACCGCCGCGCAGCTGCGGCGGGCGGCGGCCCGCGGCCGCGCGCCCCTGTCGACGGGAGTGTCCTGGGGTGATGGTGTCAGGCATGGGCGGAGGACCGTGCATCGTGTAGCAAGGCGGCGCGCGCGAGGCGACGTCTCGGCGGCGCGATTGTGTTCGGGGTCACAGCGCCGGCGGGTTGCTCGGGGCCACGCGCTCGGCGAGGCGCCGCGCGATCGCGCACCCTGGGTCGTTGACCTCCGCGTCGTCCGCGAGGAGATAGCGAGCCGGCGCGAGCGCGAGCTCGCGCAACACCAAATCCGCCGCCCGTGCGTTCGGAGCCGTTGCACCCGTCGTGCGACAGGAGCCTCAGGCGCGAGGTGAGCGTCGCGGACGCGGCGGGTTGATCGCTACGCAAGGGAAGGAATCACTCCATGAAGAAATCTACGATGCGCGTACGCGCAGGGGCGCGATATGGCTTTTGGGCCGGGTTACTCGTCGGGCTCGCGGGCCTGCTGGGCGGGCCGGGCGACGCCGCCGCGAGGGGCATGATGCAGCTCGAGCAGCCGACTCGGTCGGTGAAGCGCGCGGCCGTTGACGGCGAGCGCGGCGCGGCGGTTCGCTACACCCGGCCGAGCCCGAAGGTGCGCACGCGGGGCAACCTCGACGGTCGCTTCAAGCGGGCGCAGAAGGCTGAGAAGCAGGCGGCGCGGGAGGCCGCGCCGGCCGCCGCGCCGCCGCTGCAGGTCCACGACGCGATCAAGCACGATATTCGCCAGCGGCAGATCGAGATGTTGAAGACGCTGATCCGCAAGACCCCGGACACGGACCCTGAGTACGCGGACTTGGTGTTCCGGCTCGCGTCGCTCTACCTCGACCAGAAGATGTACTTCGAGCACCGAGCCGGGCAGCTGTACGAGCCGATCTTTAAGGCGGAGAACGCCGAGGCCGAGGGGGCGAAGGGCCCCGCCGCCAAGCCGAGCGCGCCGGCGACATCGAAGTCGAAGCCGACATCCGCTTCGAAGTCGAAGCCGACGCCGAACACGAAGTAGCGCGGGCGAGCACGCCTGGACGACGGCGCCTCGCGGGGCGTCGCTCGTCCACGGTCGCCGCGTCAGCGTAGCGGCTGGTGCGGGCCGCGGGCGAGCAGACGCCCGCTGCCAGGGGCGGCCGTGATCTCGCCGTCGGCGTAGGCGAGCTCGCCGCGGCGGATCGTGTAGATCGGCCAGCCGAGGACCTCGCGCCCCTCGTTGATGTCGTAGCCGGCGCGCGAGCGCAGCATGTCGACGTCGATGGTCTGTCGCCGCCCGGGGTCCCAGAGCGTCAGGTCCGCGTCGGCGCCCCGGCGGATGACGCCCTTGCGCGGATAGAGGCCGAACAGGCGCGCGGCGTTGGTCGAGGTGAGCTCGACGAAGCGCGAGAGCGTGATGCGCCCGCGCGCGACGCCCTCGGAGAACAGCATCGGCAGCATCATCTGGAGGCTCGGCGTGCCGGGGCGGTACTCCTCGAGGTTGCTCAGGGGGTCGAGCTTCTCGGCGGCGGTGAAGGGCGCGTGGTCGCTGCCGATGGTGTCGATCAGCCCGCGCCGGAGGCCGTCCCACAGCGCCTCGATGTCCTCGGGGCCTCGCAGCGGCGGCTGCCCGACGAACAGCGGGCCGTCGGCTCGCTCGTAGCGCGCGCGCGTGTGATAGAGGTACATCGGCCTCGTCTCGACGTAGACCGGCAGGCCGCGGCGGCGCGCGGCCACGCACTCCGTGAGCGCCGCGGCCGACGAGAGGTGGACGACGTAGACGGGGGCGCCCGTCTGCTCGGCGAGGTAGATCGCGTCGCGGACCGCCTTGACCTCCGAGCGCACCGGGCTCGACTCCGCGAAGTAGCGCAGCGAGTTCTTGCCCTCGGCGATCAAGCGATGGGTCGCCTCGTCGTTGATCTGGTGGTTCTCGCAGTGCAGCAGGGTCAACATGCGCCGACGGCCAGCCTCGCGGATGATCTCCACGAAGCCGGAGCGCTGGCGCTCGAACTGGACCATCACCTTGAACAGCTTGATGCTCGTGTGCCCGCGCCGCTCGAGGGTCGCGAGCGCCGCCTGAGAGCTGGCCGCCGAGGTGAAGGCGACCGCGTGCATAAACACGTCCGCGATCGCCTGCTCGGCGACGCTGCGCGTGTGCGTCTCGACGGCGCCGAGGATGTCGTCATGCTCGTCGGGGAAGATCATCGCGCCGATGCTGGTGAGCCCGCCGGCGAGCGCGGCCTCGGAGCCGTGCGTGTAGTTGTCGCAGAAGCCGGTGTCCTCGTCCGGGGGCGTCGCGGCGCTCGAGAGGTGGACGTGGGGGTCGATGCCGCCTGGCAGCGCGAGCAGGCCGGTCGCGTCGAGTCGCGTCTCGCCGCGCTGGGGCTCGAGCGCCGGGGCGAGCTCGGTGATCCTCCCGCCGCGCGCGCGGAGGTCGAGGCGCTGCAGCCCGCGCTCTGTGTATATTCGGGCGCCTCGGAGCAGGAGCCGCTGGCGCGGGTCGTCGGGGTCGCGCGGCCGGACGACCTCCCCGCCCGGGCGGTGCGGACGGCACCCGATCGAAAGCGCCATGGCGCCGAGACCCTGGCAGAACAGCCGGCGCGCAAGCCCGCGCATGGATGTTCGATTGTACCGTCGCGGGCGAATGAATGTGTTCGAATGGACACGTGATCGAGACGCGCGAGCCGATCGCGGGCGTGGTCTCGTGCTGCCGCGCGCGCGCCCGCTGTGGCGGAACGCCGCAGGATTCTCGCGCCGCGATCGCGCGGAGGAGCGGCGTCGGCGAGCGCGAGCGGCCCTCGGAATGCGCGCTCAACCGCACGAATTCGCGCGATTTGACCGGGCTGGAAGGCGCGGCTACGGTGCCTCTCCATGATTCGCGTGCGCGGCTTGCACAAGTCCTACCGCTCGGGGGACGGCAGCAGCCAAGAGGTGCTCCGGGGCGTCGACCTCGATATCGGGCGCGGCGAGTTCGTCTCGGTCGTCGGGCGATCGGGCTCGGGCAAGACCACGCTGCTCAACATCATCGGCGGCCTCGACAGCGACTACCGCGGCGACGTGGAGGTCGAGGGCAAGCGCCTGCACGAGATGAGCGACCTCGAGGCGAGCGCGTATCGCAACAACCACGTCGGCTTCGTGTTCCAGTCGTTCCACCTGTTCGAGTACATGTCGTGCTTGGAGAACGTGCTGCTGCCCTCGCTCTTCGATCGCAAGGGGGTCGCGCCGCAGGAGGCGCGGGCGCGGGCGCTCGACCTGCTCGATCAGGTCGGCATCGCGGAGAAGGCGGAGCAGCCGCCCATGAACCTCTCCGGCGGGCAGAAGCAGCGCGTCGCGATCGCGCGCGCGCTGTTCAACCGCCCGTCGATGATGATCTGTGACGAGCCGACCGGGAACCTCGACCGTCGCAGCGGCGACGCGATCCTCGAGCTGTTCCGCAAGCTCAACGTCGAGGACGAGATCACGCTGCTCATCGTCACGCACGACCCGTTGATCGCGGACGCCGCCAGCCGCTGCGTGCGGATCGAGGACGGCGTGGTGCGCGACGACACGGCGCGCGGCGAGTCGGCCGAAGCGGAGGGCGCGTGAGGGCGAACGGTCTACGAAGCCTGATCCGCGGTGATCTGCGGCGCAACGCTCGGCACTTCATCCTCGCGTCGATCGGCATCGTCGTCGGCATCGCGGCGTTCACGTTCTTCCTCGCGCTCGGCTCAGGCGTTCGCAACGTCGTGCTCGGGGAGATCTTCCCGCTCGACAAGCTCGAGGTGGTGCCGCGCACGACCGATATCGACTTCGGGCCGCTGCGCGTCGGGATGGGCAAGGACACGCTCAACGACGAGGTCGCGGGGCAGCTGCGCGGGCTGCCGCACGTGACGGGCGTGTACCCCAAGATGAAGCTGACGGCGCCCTCGACCGCGGTCGGCGGCGAGAGCTTGCTGGGCAACGACATGCGCACGGAGCTGATCGCCGACGGCATCGACCCAGGGCTCGTGCGCGGTGATGTCGCCTCGGGCTACGAGTTCCGCTACTTCGACGACGGCGCGGCCGAGCTCCCGGTCTGCGAGAACGACGACAGCTGCGGCGACAAGATGCAGTACTGCGGGCTCCGGCCGCGCTGGCGCGCGGACGGCACGGAGCTCACGCCGGCCGAGCGCAAGCAGAAGGTCTGTCGTCACTACGTGCCGGTGATGGCCTCCAATCACCTGGTCGAGATCTATAACGGCACCGTTCGCCGCGCCCACAACCTGCCCAAGCTCAACCCGGACTTCGTGATCGGGCTGCGCTTCGACCTCCGCGTCGGCGAGTCGATGGTCAACGCCTCCAAGAAGGACAAGGTGATCGTCGAGCGCGGGCGACTGGTCGGCTTCAGCGGGCGCGCGATCCCGCTCGGGCTGACGCTCCCGCTCGGCTACGTCAGCCACTACAACGTGTTCTACGGGTCACCCGAGGCGGCGAGCACCTACCACTCGATCATCGTCGACATCGACTCCAAGGACAACGTCGCGGCGGTCGCGAAGTCGATCGAGGACATGGGCTTCGACGTCGCCGACAGCGGCGCGGAGCAGGCGGCGCTGCTGATCACGATCTTCATGATGGTGTTCGGCTTCGTCAGCGTCGTGATCGTCGGGATCGCGGCGGTCAACATCATGCACGTGTTCTTCATGCTGATCTTCCAGCGTCAGCGCGAGATCGGCATCATGCGCGCGGTCGGGGCGACGCGCGCGAACATCCGCGCGATCATCCTGGGCGAGGCCGCGCTCGTCGGGCTGTTCGCGGGCGTCGTCGGCGTAATCCTCGCCTTCGCCGCCGGCTGGCTGTTCGACGCGGTCTCGGCTCGCTACATCCCGGACTTCCCCTACAAGCCCGAGACCTACTTCAGCTTCGAGCCGTGGCTGCTGCTGGGCGCGTTCGCCTTCGCGGTCGGCTTCTGCGTGCTCGGGGCCGCGCTCCCAGCTCGCAGGGCCGCGCGCATGGACCCGGCGATGGTCCTCACCGGGCACTGATCGGCGCTTGAGTTTCGCGGCGAACTGCCGGAACCTGGCTCTCACGCCAGGTTTTTACGATGCCGCGGATCTCGATCGCCCTCACCCTCGCGCTGCTCACCCCTTGCCTCGGCTGCGCCCACGCGGACTGCAAGATCGCGCTCGACGCGGTCGACGGCGCGCTGCTCGAGATCGACGCGCTCGCGTCGACGCAGCGCGAGACCGAGGACCCCGCGGCGCTCGGTGAGCAGATGAGCTCGCTCGGGCAGGAGTTCACGCGCCAGGGCGAGCGCGTCGCCGCGGCCGAGGTCGAGAACGAGGACAACAAGCTCAGCGTCGAGTCGATCAGCGCGTCCATGATCGAGCAGGGCGAGATCATGCTCGAGGCCGCGGCGGCGACCGCGACGCTGGCGACGCTCATGGGCGAGCGCGCGGCGCTGCGCGCCGCGCTGCAGGAGGCCGGGCAAGGGCTCGAGCGCGAGTGCGAGAAGGACCCGCACGCGTGCAACATCGGCTTCGCCAAGAGCATGCTCGAGTCGGCGGACAACGGCGCCTCGATGCTGATGGCGCTGAAGATGGTGCGCGAGAAAGCCGAGGAGGCGGCCGAGAAGAGCGAATTCAGCGAGATCGACGAGGCCGCGGCGAGGTTGATCGAGGCGGCTGACAAGAACCTCGAGCACGTCACCGGCATGCTCAAGGTGGAGTCGACGATCGATCGCGTCACCGCGCGCCAGGAGGCGCTGGCCCTCGAGCTCGACGCGCAGATCGCCGGGCTGCGAGCGTACTGCGAGTGAGCCCGCGCGGATTTGCTCTTGTTGAGTCGACGCGCGAATTGCATGACTCTTAGGTCATGACATTCAATCGTTACCCCCGAGACCTGTTCGTCGTCTGCGCCGTGACGCTGGCCCTCGCGGGCGTCGGCTGCGGCGACAGCGAGAGCACCAGCGAGTCCACTGCGGGCGAGACCGACGAGACCAGCGTGGGCTCGGACGCGACGACCGGGTCGGACACGACCGCGGGTCCGGGCGCGACGACGGACGCCTCGGGCAGCGGGACGGTCGGGATGACCACGGGCGACGGAGACGGCGACGGAGACGGCGACGGAGACGGCGACGGAGACGGCGACGGAGACGGCGACGGTGATGGCGACGGAGACGGCGACGGGGACGGCGACGGCGACGGAGACGGCGACGAGATCGAGTGCGGCGACGGGCTCGTCGAGGGCGACGAGCTCTGTGAGCCTGGTGAGCCCTCCGGCGCGTGCTTCGACGCGGGCGCGCTCGAGGTCTGCAACGAGAACTGCGACGGCTGGGTCGCGGAGTCCTGCGGCGGCAACGCGGGCTGCATGGACGGCGAGTGCGTGCAGAACTTCTGCACGCCGGGCGCGACGACCTGCGAGGACGAGGACACGTACATCACCTGCGCCGAGGACGGGCAGATGTTCGACGATCCCGTCGACTGCGGCGACACCGAGGGGTGCAGCGCGGGCGAGTGCTTCCCGCTGTGCTCGCTGGTGACCAACGACCCCAGCTCGATCGGCTGCTCGTTCATCGCCAACCGCATGCTCAACATCTTCAGCAACCAGTCGGACTCGCTGATCGTCGGCAACACCTCGCAGGACAAGACCGCGAACGTGCAGCTGTACTTCGTCGCCAACGGCCAGAACAACGAGGCGCCGCAGGGCGCCCCGATCACGCTCGGGCCCGGCGCGACGCACCAGTTCGACCTCACCAACCCGGCGCCGCAGGGGGTCTCGGAGCTGCGCGTGGGCGGAGCCTACCGGGTCGAGAGCGACATCCCGATCATCGCGTACCAGCACTCGCCGCTCGGCGCCCAGGCGACGAACGACGCCTCGATGCTGCTGCCGGAGCACGCGCTGCGCTCGAACCACGTCATCGCCTCCTACGCGAACTCGCTCACGGGCGACTACCCGAGCTACTTCAACGTGATCGCGGCCGAGGACGACACGACGGTCAACTGGACGCCGCGCGTGAACACGGCGGGGGGCAACGGCGTGGCGGCGGTCAACGCCAACGCCACCGGTCAGGTGACGCTTAACCGCTTCGACCTGCTGCAGGTCCGCGTCAGCAACAAGAACCACGACATGTCGGGCACCTACGTGACCGGCAACGGCAAGAAGATCTGGGTCGTCGGCGCGACCGAGTGCGTCAACGTGCCCTCGGGCGTCACGTGGTGTGACCACATCGAGGAGCAGATGATCCCGCTCGACTACTGGGGCGAGACCTACGTCGGCGCGCACTCGCCCGACCGCGGCAACGAGCAGCACTTCTGGCGGATCTACGCGGGCGCCGACAACGTGATGATCTCGACCGATCCGGTCCAGCCGGGCACCCCCTTCACGCTCATGAACGCGGGCGACTACATGGACCTGACGGTGCCGAACGGGACCAGCTTCGTCATCGACGGCGACGGGCCGTTTATGCCGGTGCAGTACCTGGGCAGCCAGAACGGCGGCGCGAGCACGGGCGACCCGTCGATGTACCAGATGGTGCCGGTCGAGCAGTTCCTGCGCAGCTACGCGTTCGTGACCGGGACCAACTACCCGGCGCACTACGTCCAGATCATCCGTCAGTCGGGCGGCGCCGAGGTCATGGTCGACGGGCAGATGGTCGACGGCTACTACCAGGTGGGCGACTACGAGGTCTCGGACTTCGCGATCAGCGAGGGCTCGCACTTCGCGACCAGCGACGACGCCTTCGGCATCGTCGGCATCGGCTACTCGCAGGCGACCTCCTACGGCTACCCCGGCGGCCTGCGGCTGCAGACGATCAACCCGCAGTAGCGAGCGGGGCGTACGCGCCCGCGCCCGCGCCCGCGCGTCGCCGCTGCCGCGGCGCGTCGGGCCGGTGCGCTCATTTTTATTGGCGAAGATCGAAGCCTCCGCGCGCGCGTTGAGGATCGACGCAGCGCGCTTCAGGGGCGCGCCGCGTGAAGTTCGTGGGAGGTCTTCGTCCATGGGGGAGTCGGTGAATTCTCGAGCGCGCTGGGCCGGTCCCGGCGTGCTCCTCTTCGGTCTCTCGATCACGCTGTTCGGCGTGATCGGCTACGTCGCCAGCAGACCGCCGCCCGAGGAGAAGACCGTGACGGTCATCCAGCCGGGGCAGACGCGGACGATCGTCGAGTACCGCGATAGGGAGGGCGCCGTGCCGAGGTCGAGCCCGGGGCTTCTCGAGGCGCTCGACGAGCTCGATCCGCGCGAGCGCGCGAGCGCGTACGAGAGCGTCTTTGAGCAGGTCACGAGCGCGCCGCGCTCGACCTTCTCGATCGATGTCGACACGGCGTCCTACAGCAACACGCGTCGCGCGCTCCGTGACGGGGGCTTGCCGCCGATCGACGCGGTTCGGGTCGAGGAGTTTATTAACTACTTCTCGTATGACTACCCCGAGCCGCGCGGCAACGCGCCGCTGTCTTTGACGACCGAGGTCGCGCCGTGCCCGTGGGCGCCTGGTCACCAGCTGGCGTTGATCGGCCTCAAGGGCCGGGCGATCCCCGACGACGCCGTGCCGCCGCGCAGCCTGGTGTTCTTGCTCGATGTCTCGGGCTCCATGCTTGAGCAGCTGGCGCTGCTCAAGCGCGGCTTGAGCATGTTGACGCGCACGCTCCGGCCGCAGGACACGATCGCGATCGTCGTTTACGCGGGCGCGTCGGGGCTCGTGCTGCCCGTGACCTCAGGCGCGGCGCGGGCCGAGATCCTCGACGCGCTGGAGCGCCTCGAGGCGGGCGGCTCAACGAACGGCGGCGCCGGCATCGAGCTGGCCTACGCGGTCGCGCAGGAGAGCTTCAAGCCTGGCGGGATCAACCGCGTGATCCTGGCGACGGACGGCGACTTCAACGTGGGCCTCACGGGTCGAGATGCGCTGGAGCGCCTGATCGCGGCGAAGCGCGAGACCGGCGTGTTCCTGACCGTGCTCGGCTTCGGCGATGATGGGGGCGATGACGCGACGATGGAGCTGCTCGCGGACAAGGGGAACGGCAACTACGCGTTCATTGACTCCGTGCGCGAGGCCGAGAAGGTGTTGGTGCGCGAGGCCGGCGCGACCCTGACGACGGTGGCGCGCGACGTGAAGATCCAAGTCGAGTTCAACCCCACGCGCGTCTCGGAGTACCGGTTGATCGGGTACGAGAATCGCCTGCTCGCGGCGCGTGATTTCAACGACGAGCGCAAAGACGCTGGCGAGCTGGGAGCCGGGCACACGGTGACCGCGCTCTACGAGCTCGTGCCGCCGGGCGCGGACGCGCGGTGTGACGCGCCTGTGCTCGATCCGCTGCGGTACCAGGGCGCGACCGAGGCGGCGCGCGCCGGCGAGCTGCTGACGGTGAAGGCGCGTTACAAGACGGCGAGCGGCTCCACGAGTCAGCGGATCGTGAAGCGGGTCGAGGAGGTCAACACGACGATCGAGCAGAGTTCAGAGAACCTGCGCTTCGCGGCCGGGGTGGCGAGCTTCGCGATGTTGCTGCGCGGATCAAAATTCGGAGCTGGGGCAGACCTGTTTCGCGCGCGCGAGCTCGTCGCGGGGGCGCTTGGGCGCGATGAGGACGGCGATCGTCGCGAGCTGCTGCGCCTGTTCTCGGAGGTCGCGCAGATCGGGCTGGGGAGTCGTTCGTCGCGGATCTAGCCGCTACGCGGGCTCTTCGCGCGATTACTTCGAACCTGGTCTCTGTTTCACGATCTTCGGATGTGGTCGCGTGGCGTCGTTTGAACTCTCGGCGCCGCAGCACGATAGCGACAGGGATCGGCGACAGGCGAGCCTCACGGAGAACCAGGATGCCTACTGCTTGCGGCGCTCGAAGCTCGAGGGCGGCTCGGTGCAGCTCGCGCGGTTGCTCTCAGAGCGCGCGCGCGAAGTTGGTCACGGCCTTGAGCTCGCGCGCCGAGAGCTTGCCCGTGTACGGGCGCATCCGGGTCCCCGGGACGCCGTGACGAATCGCGCGGGCGATCCGGGCGCCGGGCGTGCGCGTGATCGAGGGGATGTTGAAGCGCTCGCCGAGCTTCGTCTTGCCGCGCCCGTCGCCGCCGTGGCAGGAGGCGCAGCGCTTGCTGTAGACGGCGCGACCGAGGGCCCGGTCCTGTGTGCTCGCGCGCTTGCGTCGTGAGGACTTCGGCGCTCGCTTCGCGCTGCCGGCGGGGACGGGCGCGACCGCGTCCTCGTCCTCGTCCGACGCCACGGGGTCGTCGCTCGCGCTCGAGTCCTCGTCTCCGTCGTTGCCGCTGTCGGGGGCGACGTCGGCGTCGTCGATGATCAGCGGGGCGCCCTCTTCTTCGCGCGCTGCTTCGTCGGCGTTGGCGTCGATTTCCTTCTCAGCGTCCTCGTCGGCTTCTTCGTCGACTTCCTCGTCAGCCTCGTTGGCGCTCGTCTCCGTCACCGCGGCCGGCTGTGACGGCTCGGCGGGGCTGAGCGTCTGCGCCGGCGCCGGGGCGTCGGCGCGCTCTGGTGACGCGAGCGACGGCGCGGTCGCGCCCGCGCTCGTCGACTCCGCGGCGCTGGCGACCGGGAACGCGATCGCCTCGGACTCCACGGACCACATGATGAGTCCGCGGAGCCCGTAGACGACGAGGATTGCGAGGGAGAGGTCGACCAGCGTGCGCGTGCGTCTCATGGCGGCTAGCCGTGAAGTTCCCGGCGCGCGCCGATCGGATCACGGAGGTGTTGAATTTGTTCGCCGGATCCCGGGGCGCGCGGAGACGCGCGTCTGTCGCCCGTACGTCGGGTCTGGGCTACGCGCGCGCCTCGACCTCGAGGAGCTCGAGCAGCGCGCGCAGCTCCTCGTCGCACTCCGGACACACCGTGAGGTGCTGCGCCGCCTCGAGCAGCGAGCTCGTCATCGCGCGACGGTCGGCGAGCGCCGACACGAGGTCGCCGACGCGTCGCAAGAACTCGTCGCAGTCGATCTCGTCGACCGCCGTGTTGGCCACGAGCTGCGCGAGCTGATTGATCTGATCGCTGCTTAAGCCCATCGTCCGCTACCTCCCGTCCGCGAACACCTCGGCGATCGCCGCCGCGTCGTAGCCACGCGCCTCGAGCAGGCGCTTGAGCTTGCGCCGCGCGTCGTGGGTCATCTTGTAGACCGACCCGGGGCTCACGCCGAAGTGCTCGGCGAGCACGACCTGCGGGATCCCGTCGAGCTCGCCGAGCAGCGCCGCGCGCTGTCTCGGCGTCAGCCCGGTCTCGATCAGCCGATGCAGCAGCGCGCGGAGCTGGGCGCGCGCGCTCGCGGTCTCGGGCGTCGCGTCGTCGAGGTCGCGCGTGAGAGCCTCGAGCCGCGCGTCGATCGGCACCGTCTTCCAGCGACGACGACGCAGCTCGCTGAAGGCCACGCGGATCGCGACCGCCATCGCCCAGGTGTCAAAGGTGCTCTCGCCGCGGAACGAGTCGAGCCCGGCGAGCACGCGCGCGACGGCGTCTTGCGTGAAGTCTTCGATGTCGGCGTCGCAGAGCTCCGAGCGTCGCGCGAGCGCGACCCGGAGCCCCCGCGCGATCCGTTCCCGCAGGGCGCGGGTCGCCTCCGCGTCGCCCTCGGCGAGCGCGGTGAGCCGCGAGCGCTCACGCGTCGTGGTCGAGGCCTCCATCGCGCCTATTGTGCACGAGCGGAGGGCGTTGAGTTAAGGACGTAAGGATGAGGCGGGCCCGCGCGTCAGAGGGGGTGCACAACCCAACCAACAATCGCGCCGCCCAGCACGGGGTCGGCGCCAGTCAACGATCGAGGAGACAGATGGCGCACGTGAAGCTGTACAACGGGACTGGAGACGAGAGGGCCCAGCGGGTCCAGGACAACGTCCGTCGCTCGCTCGGAGCGCTGCCGGAGACGTTTCAGGCGATGGGGCGCAGCGGCGCTTTCTTGCAGTCGATGCTGCAGCTCGAGGACGCGGCGGGGAAGAACCTCGACGAGCGGGTGCGGCAGCTGATCGCGCTCGCGGTCAGCGCGGCCAACGGGTGCAGCTACTGCCTGCTCGCCCACCGCACGCTCGCGCTCAAGGCCGGCGCGCGCGAGGAGGAGGTCAGCGGCGCGCTCGAGATCGCGGCGATGATGAGCGCCTATAACACGCTCAACAAGGCGATCGGTCTCGAGCACGACATCAACCCGGAGGCGATGGGCGTCGGCGAGCGCGCCTCCGAGTGACGCGCCCCAAACCCCGCGTGCGCACGTGGTTCGCGCGGGCGCGCTGCTCTGCCCGACGAGCGTGTCCTCGTCGACCTGCGAGTCGACAGCCCGCCGCTGGCTGGATCTGCTCACGAGCGACGCCTCCCACGCGGCCGCGGCCGGGATGCCGTGATCCTCGAGGCCCGGGATGATGACCTCGTAGACGGTCTCGAAGAACAGGCGGCGCGCCTCGTGCCCGTCGCACACGCCGACGGCCTCGGCCGCGCGCGAGGGCGCGCTGCCGGGCGTGGCGGGGAGGTGCGCGAGCTCGTGCTCGCGCAGATGGGCGAAGGCGAAGACGAGATAGACGCCGAGGCGCTGCTTCAGCTCGGCCGGCAGCTGCGGCGCGAGCTCCTCGAGCAGCCGCCAGCCGAAGCGCGCGTGCTGGACCTCGTCGGCCAAGATCTCCCCGAGGACGCGCTTGAGCAGCTCGGGGCCCGCGTTCATGCGCTCGGCTGAGATCAGCGCGACCGCCACGGTCTCGCTCATGCACGCGACGCTGAGGATGTTGCGCAGGAAGCCCTCGAGCGGCGCGACGTCGTCGTGCGTCGGAACGGGCGGGAGCGCCGGGATCTCGCCGACGGGCGCGCCGCCGAGGGCCGCGACGACGGCGGCGCACTGCCGCGCGTGGCGGAGCTCGTCGGCGATCATCTCGGCGACCTCCGCCTGTCGGGCGGCGTCGATCTCCGCTCGCATCATCTGCGGGAT
The DNA here is from genome assembly GCA_030430565.1 of Polyangia bacterium. Taxonomy (GTDB): domain Bacteria; phylum Myxococcota_A; class Polyangia; order Nannocystales; family Nannocystaceae; genus JACKDW01. The sequence continues at coordinate 184,369 of JAUIKS010000015.1, read as the reverse complement.
CAGGGCCGCGAATACGCGCGCCGAGATGTGCTCGTTGAGCATGCGGCCGCGCCAGGTCTCGATCGCGACGGCGCGGGCGTGATCGTCGAGCGCGTCGGGGCTGAGCGCCGCGGGATCGAGCGCGATCGCGGCTGCCTCACGGGTCAGGTCGAGGCGGGGCATCAGGCGAGCCCTCCGCTGGCCTCGACGCGCGCGGCGAGCAGGGCGCGGGCGCGGTCCGAGAGCGGGCGAGCGCGCGGCGGCGCGGGCGGGCCCCAGGGTGTGCACTGCGGGGCCGGTAGCCAGTCCTGGGCCGCGCAGCAGTCCCAGTCGACCTGGCCGTCCGGGAGCATGCAGTCCTCGAGCTCGGCGCCGGTGGTCGCCGTCTCGCCGGTGGTGGTCATGTCGCCGTTGGTGGTCATGTCGCCGGTGGTGGCGATGTCAGCGGTGGTCGCCATGTCGCCGGTGGTGCCGTCGCCGGTGGTGGTGCCGGCGCTGTCGGATCCCCAGCCGGTGGCGTCGGTGAGCAGCGTCGCGCCCTCGGACGTTCCCGCGCTGGTGGTCGAGCCTGTCCCCGCCGCCGTCTCGCCCGTCGCGTCAGAGTCGCTGGTGTCGGTCTCGCCCCCGACGCTGTCGGTCTCGCCGTCGCTCGGCAGCGGCGCGCAGGCGAGCTGCACGAGCACGAGCGCGGCGCTCGAGAGCGTGACGGTCGAGCGCGCGCGCCGTCTCGGGCCGCGCGCGAGCCCGGCGGCCGCCTGTAGGGCGCGGCGTCGCGTCGCGCGTCGATCGTCATCATCTCGCTGTCTCTTGATCCAGTTCAAGCGTTCGCTCCTTGTTAATGAAGGCGCTCCTAGCCTGTACCGTCGCGAGGGCGCTGTTAAGCGAATCGTCGTGAACGGCGGTGTTCACGATTGCTTCGTAATCAGCACAGGCGCGCGAGACGGGCGCTGTGGCGGTGTAGGGCGCTCGCTCAGCGGATCGGGATGTCGCGCAGGACGTCGGCGATGTCGGCGTAGGCGGGCTTGTTGATGTCGTCGACGCGGAACACCAGGCGGAAGAAGTCGGTGTTCGGCTCGACGGCCGGGAGCAGCGCCTGCAGACGCCCGGCGGCGAGGTCCGCCGCGACCATGTAGCGCGGGAGCACGGCGACGCCGCGGGCGGCGAGCGCCTGGGTGCGGATCGCCGCGCCGAGCCCGAGCCAGCGGAATCGGCCGAAGCGCAGCGTCTGCTGCTCGCCCGCGGCGGTCGTCAAGTAGCGCGCGAGCGGCATCGTCGGGTCGATGTCGAGGAGCGTGTGATCGGCCGCGTCGGCGGGCGTGTTGAGGGGGACGCGCTCGAGCAGCGCGGGCGCGCCGACGAACACGTAGCGCTCTTGGTGCAGGACGTGGGCGTCGAGCGCGGCGTCGGTCAGGCGCGCCGAGGTGATGGTGCAGTCGAGCCGGCGCATGTGCAGGCGCTCGAGCAGCTCTGGACCAGAGCCAAAGAACAGGTGAATCGTGACGTGCGGGAGGCGGCGCTCGAGCTCGTCGAGGCTGCTGACGAGCCACGACATGCCCAGCTCGAAGCGCGTCCCGATGGTCAGCTCGATCGGCGCTGGGCCGCGCTGGCCGCGGACCGCCTCGGCGCAGCCGCGCGCGGTCGCGATGCAGCTGCGCGCGACTGGGAGCAGCGCGCGCCCGGCGTCCGTCAGCTGCACCGAGCGAGTGCTGCGCTCGAACAGCCGGGCCTCGAGCTGCTGCTCGAGCTGCTTGATGCGCTGACTCAGCGCGGCCGGGGTGAGCGCGACCGCCTTCGCGGCTGCCCGAAAGTTCAGAAGGCGCGCGGCCGCCTCGAAGCACACGAGGCTGTCGAGCGCGGGGAGATCACGCGCGCTCACGCGCGACCCCGCCGGCGTGCGGAGAGCGCTGCTCGGGCGCGCGTGCGGGGCAGGGTGAACGCCATCGCGGTGAACATGGTACCGCGAAACCTTCGCGCGCTGCGCTCGGCGATCCGGCGTAGGATCGCGTCGTGGACAGGCGTCGAAGCAACGGTCTCCTCTCTCGCTGGGCCTGGGCCTGGGTCTGCGCCGGCGCGCTCGCGTTCCTGCCGGCCTGCAACGGTGACGGCGACGGCGAGGACAGCGGGGAGGCGCCAGCGTTTCAGCCCGCCTGCGAGGGCTACTGCGACGCCCAGGCCAGCGCCGGCTGCGAGCAGGCCCAGGACGTGGAGGCCTGCAAGGCGAGCTGCCCGCTCCAGGCGGAGCAGTTCCTCGGCCTGTGCGCGGACGAGATGGCGTTCGCCTTCGAGTGCCAGGCGGGCGGCGAGTTCGAGTGCTTCATGGGCTTCCCGAGCTCGAACGAGCCGTCCTGCGTCGGCGAGGCGCTGGCGCTGAGCAAGTGCATTCAGGGCGTCAGCTGCCGGGGGTACTGCGCGGCGGCGGTGCCCGCGGGCTGCGGCGGCGCGAGCGAGGAGGTCTGCGTCAGCGAGTGCGAGCAGGAGCGCGCGACGCTCGACGAGACCAGCAGCTGCTCGTTCGAATACGACCGCCTGCTCGAGTGCTGGGGCGCCGGCGGCGTGACCTGTCAAGACGGACAGGCGAGCGCGGACGGCTGCGAGCAGCAGGTGCTCGACATGGCCGACTGCACGGCGTGGGATGAGGGCCTGTGCGCCAGCTACTGCTGGGCCTCGGAGCGCTTCGGCTGCGGCGCCGGCTGCCTCGCCGACTGCGAGGGCAAGGTCGCGGACGCGAGCTGCGGCGGCGACTACGAGGCCGTGCTGAGCTGCTACCTGCGCGGCTTCGACACCCCGAGCTGCGGCGCGAGCGGCGTCGTCGTCCCCGGCTGCGAGAGCGACATCGAGAGCTACGAGCAGTGCCTCATGGCGCCTTGATCTTTCGATCGAACGATCGATCGAGCCGCGAGCCTGTAGTAAGCGCCGCCCCGACCGCGGTATGATCGGCTCGTGGAGAATGAGAACGATACGCTCCCTGGATCCGTGATCGCGCTCGGGCTCGGCCTGTTCGCCTGCGCGTTCCTCCCGCTCGGGCCCGAAGGTCCAAGCTACTTTCAGCTCGCGCTCGAGCTCGCGCTCGAGGGGGGGCTGGGGGCGTTTGTGTTCGCGCTGCTCGTCGGCGCGCCGTTCCTGCTCGGCGCCGCGATCGCGTCGAGCGCGGCCTTCGGGCGCTCGGTCGGGCGCGCCCTCGTCATGGGGACGGTCGCGGTGTTCCAGGCCGAGCTGCTGCTCTACGGCGCGATCGTCTGGGACGCCCACGATCTCGTGGCTCCGCGCGCGCTGCTCGGCTTCGCGGTCGTCTCCGGCTTCAGCCTGATCTATCAGTCCGCCTCGCACTCCGCGAGGGACACCGGCGGTCCGGGGCTGCGCTGGTACACCCGCTGGGGCGCGCTGCTCGTCGCGGGCTTGGCGATGTTCATCCGCCTGCAGAGCCTGGGAGCGGGGATGATCTGGCCCGCGATCGACGGCGCGCTGCTCGTCTCGATCCTGATCCTCGTCGCGCTGCGCCGGGCTGATTGACTCTGCATCTGCGGCGGCGTCTTCGTCTGCGCGCGCGGTCTCGCGAACGCTGACCGGCCCGCGAGCTCGCTTACAGGGCTTTCGGGCGTGTGTGCGTGCGATCGCGCCGCGCCTCGGGATATGGTCGTTGTATCTGCGGCGGCGCCCACGATGGAGCGGGCGCGTCGTGATGGATTGAGACGATATGCAACGAGTCAACACGCGAGGCGCCGGCGCGCTCCTCTCCGCGGAGGCGCCGACGCGGCGCTCGAGAATTGACCTGTCCCTTGCGACAAGCGGCCTGCTGCTCGCATGCCTCGCGGCCTGCGGTGACGACAGCGGGCGCGGCGACGACGGCAGCGACAGCGCCGCCTCGGTCACCCAGGGGACTGCGGGTCCGGGCGCGACGACGGGCGGCGGCGGCGAGTCCATGACGGGCGGCTCGAGCTCCGGCGGCGGCTCCGAGGGAGGGACGACGGCGGCGACGACCGGTGGCACCACGGCGGGCGTCAGCGAGTCCGACTCGGAGACCGGCGAGCCGCCCTCGTGCGAGGAGGAGCCGCCGCCCGGGTACATGGTGCCGCCGGACCCGGCGTGCGCGTCCGAGCCCCAGGTCGGGATGTTCAACCCGATCATCGAGTGGCACAAAGACATGTGGGAGGTCGAGCCTGGCTCAAAGAGCAGCGTCACGACGCCGATCCTCGTGCAGCTCACCGACGACAACCTCGACGGCGAGATCGACACGCTCGACATGCCGGACCTGGTGTTCATCACCTACGACGGCGTCGGGGTCCTGCGCGCGGTCTCGGGCGACGGCGCGACCGAGATCTTCAGCGTCCCCGGCAACGGGGCCTGGCGGGATCAGTCGATCGCGGGGGCCGACATCGACAACGACGGGATCGTCGAGATCGTGACCGTCAACCAAAACAAGGTGGCGCTGGCGTTCGAGCACGACGGGACGCTGAAGTGGCAGTCGGAGCCGCTCGGCGCCAACGTCGGGACCTACGACAACGCCCCCGCGATCTCCGACATGAACAACGACGGCGCGCCCGAGATCGTCGTCGGCCGCGCGATCCTCGACAACCAAGGCGTGCTGATCGGCGCGGGCGAGCACGGCATCGGGGTCCACACCGGCAACGCGAACGGCAGCGCGTCGATGTCCTTCGCGGTCGACCTCGACGACGACGGCCTGCAGGAGGTGGTCGTCGGCAACGCGCTGTACGCCATGGACGGATCGACGATCTGGTACAACGGCGCGCACGACGGCTACCCGGCGGTCGGCGCGATGTTCGGGAACAACATCCCGTACATCGTCGTGGTCTCGAACGCGAAGGTGCGCGTGCAGACGGCGGTCGACGGCACCATCATCTGGGAGTCGGCGATCCCGGGCGGCAAGGGCGGGCCGCCGACGGTCGAGGACTTTGACGGCGACGGCCTCGCGGAGATCGGCGTCGCCGGCTTCAACAAGTACACGGTGTTCGAAGGCGACACCGGCGAGATCCTGTGGAGCAACACGACCCAGGACAACTCCTCGGGGATCACGGGCTCGTCGGTCTACGACTTCGAGGGCGACGGCATCGCCGATGTCGTCTACTGCGACGAGACGACCTGCTGGGTCTACAACGGCCAAGACGGCGCGGTGAAGATGAACCTCGCCGAGCACAACAGCGGCACGCGGCTCGAGTACCCGATCATCGCCGATGTCGACAACGACGATCAGGTCGAGATCGTGTTCGTCAGCGAGCCCTACAACGGCAACTACCGGGGCATCACCGTGATCGGCGACGCCGACGAGTCGTGGCGCCCGGGCCGGCGGATCTGGAATCAGCACGCCTACCACATCACCAACGTCAACGACGACGGGACGGTGCCGGCGCAGGCCGAGCAGAACTGGCTGACCTACAACAACTTCCGCTCCGGCGACCTCTCGGCCAACGACGGCCTCGCGGCGCCGGATCTCCAGCTCGTCGTCGCGGAGCTGTGTGATAAGACATGTGGCCCGGGCGGCGTGGCGACGATCTGGGTGCACCTCGGCAACGTCGGCGCGGCGCCGCTGACCGCGGGCGCGGTGATCGAGGTCTACGGGACGATCAACGGCATGGAGATGCTGCTCGACGCGGTGCCCTACGACGAGACCATCGCGCCGGGCGTGTTCACGGACTCGATCCCGATCGAGGTCGAGTCCGCGAACCTCGAGTCGGCGCGGCTGGTCGCGGCGCCGAACGAGGCCGAGTGCAACGTCGACGAGGACAACGAGGTCCTGCTGACGCCGCCGTTCTGCATGGTGCCGGAGTAGCGGGCTATCGGCGGCGGTCATCCGCGCGCGCCGGCGGCGCGAGCTCGGCGAGCGTCGCCGCGGCCGGGCGCACGAGCTCGCTCCAGGTTCGCCTCGCGACCGCCGCGCGCTGGGCCGCGTCGAGCTGGCCGTGATGGTTGAGCCGCGCCCGCGCGGGGCTCGGCGTCGGGCGCTCGTCTGAAGGTGGCGTTTCGAACAGATCGAGCAGCGCGGCGCGGCGCGGGCTCGAGAGTCGCGGCAGGCCCCAGCGGAGCGTTCGCCAGGCCAGCGCGGCGTGTCGGGCCTCGTCGGCCGCGATGACCTCCAGCGCGGCGCGGGCCTCGGGGTCGCGGCACAGGCGGAGACCTTCCTCGAGCTCCGCGGCGGCGCTCGTCTCGGTGACGCAGCCCTCGAGCAGCACGCCGCGCAGCACATCGAACAGCTCGCCTCGCGGGGGGTCGCCGGGCGGGAGCCGGCCGACGGCGCAGGGCTCGCCGAGGTGTCGGGCGGCGAGCGCGAAGCTGCGACGCGCGTGGTCGATCTCGTCGGCGGTGGCGCGGCGTAGCTCCGCGAGCAGCCACGCGGGCGCGCCGATGGACATCAGCTCGAGCTGGTGGCGCGCGAAGCTGGCGATCGAGGCGTGCTCGGCGAGCGCGCTGTCGCGCCAGCGCTGGCCGACGATGTCGATGGGGTCGCCCGCAGCGTCGCGGAGCTCGGCCCGGAGCGCGCGACCGCGGCGCGTGTACGGTCGCCCGTGGACGACGTGGAGGGATCCGATCCACCGGCCGTCGTAGGCGTCGATCCAGCGCTCGGCCGTGCCGAACTCGTGGTACTGGGTCACGCGCCACAGCAGCGGACCCGAGGGCTCCAGATCCAGCGAGACGCGCGGGGGGAGGCCGCTGCGCTCGAACAGCGTCGCCCTGCTGCGCCTCGGGATGAGCATCGAGGCGCAGATCGCCGCGTCGGGTCCGATGATAGCCGCGGGCTCGCAGTCGCGCGCCTCGACGCCCGGGAGCGCGCGGCAGCGGGCGAGCGTGTCCTCCTGCGCCGGCGTCGGCTCGAGCTTCTCGGGGTGCTCTTTAAAACAGGTCTCCGTGTCGAAGACCGTGTGCTCCTGGGGGCTCGTGGTGGCGCAGCCGCCCAGCGCGGCGAGCACGAGTAGACGAAGGCGCGACATGTCGCGATGAGCGTAGCAGGACGCGGCGAGCTCGTCGGCCTGTCGGGATCGCGCGCGCGCCGGGCCGGGCCGCCGGCGTACACTCATGCGGCGCGGGCTCGGCTCGCGCGCGCGAGGATCGTGATGTCGAGCTCCCCGAACGGACTCAAGGTGTTTCGCGGGTTGATCACCGGCGACGAGCTCGCCGAGCTGCGCGAGAACTGTCGCGCTCTCCCGCCGCCGCCCTACAACCCGCTGTTTCGCTACTTCGGCGAGTTCGGCGAGAACGCGCGCCGGATCGAGGAGGTCCGCCCCTGGATGGTGCGCGTCGCCGAGCGGATGCTCGAGCGCGGCTTGTTCGAGACGCTGCCGAACCAGCACCGCGTGACCAACTGGCGTGGCGAGCTCTCGGCGCAGTTCAAGTGGCACATCGACAACCACCGGCACGGCGAGGAGATCCTGGCGATCTGCACGACCGGGCCGCGCTCGATCGGCTTTCGAGATCCGCGCCGTGGCAAGGCCGCGCCCTTCGTGCTCGAGCTCGAGGCCGGCGACGCCTACCTGATCGCGGGCGCGGCCCGCTGGAAGTGGGAGCACAAGGTCATGCCGGTGGGGCACGAGCGCGGCGGCGGCGAGAGCTTCGTGCTCGCGTATCGCCGGCCGAGCGCGTCGTAGAGCCTCGGCGGTATGCTGCGGGCGATGGCGCCTGTCCGGATCATCCCGCCCGAGCGCGTGCCGCCGATCCTCGAGCGCTGGCCGGCGCTCCGGCTCCACCCGCGGCGTCGCCAGCTCGCGCGTTGGCTGCGTGCGGAGGGCGTCAGGGGCAGGGCGCGCGCGATCGAGATCGAGTGGCGCGAGCGCTGCTGGATGGCGATGTTGCCCGAGCACGTGCTGCTCGGGTCGCGCCTGTGGGACCCCATGGCCTCGCACCTGCTCTTGGTCGAGACCCTGTGCATGAACATCGCGCGCGAGGTGTGCGGGGAGTTCGTGCCGAAGACCGTCTTCGTCAAGGACGCGCCCTGCGTGCTGCTCCGCGAGCGCAAGCGCGGGCTGCAGGGTCACGCGATCGAGGCGAGCATCTTCGGGGTCGAGGCGTCGGCGTTGGCGTCGGTTCCTCGGCTCACGCCCGACTGTCCGCTCACGCCCTTCGGCGAGCGCTTCGCCAGTGAGCTCGGCCGGGCGATCGCGCGGCTCCACGCCCACGTCCCCGCGAGCTTCGGCCGCGCGGTCAACCTGTCCGAGAAGACCTATCAATGGGAGCGCGTCGGCCGAGCGCTGCACGAGCGCGTGGACGACCCGTCGCTGACGCGCGCGCTGGGCCGCGCGCGGGCCTGGCGAGCTGGGCTCGGGGGTGAGCGCGTCGTCATCCACGGCGACCTGCACCTGCTCAACATGTTCGCGGGGCCAGATGGAACGCTCGTCGGGCTCATCGACTTTGAGGACTGCGCGCTCGAGAGCCGCTACGAGGACCTGCGCTACCTCCACTCGCAGGGCCCCGGCTTCGCGCGCGCGGCCGTCAGCGCCTACGAGCGCGAGGCGGGCGTAGCGATCGACATGCGGACGGTGGGCCGGCTCCACGTCGTGAGCGCGCTGGAGCACTTCGCCTGGGTCGATCCCGACGGGCCGCGCTTCCCGAGGATCGTCCGGTGGGCGCGCGAGGCCCTCGCCGCGCTCGCGCCCGAGTGGATCGCGGACTGAGTCATTCACCGCGGTCGTCGCGGGCGTCGCGGGCGAGCGCGTGGCCGAGGCGAAACAGCTGGACGCAGGACCATGTCCGCAGGGGCGCGGCGTGCTCGCGCGCGGCGTGCTCGCGGACGTGCTCGCGACCCCGCGCGCACAGCTCGATCACGCGCTGCGCCGCGTCGACCGGGGCCGCGCGTCCGGCCGCGACGAGGAGGTTCGCGAGGTACAGCAGCTCGGCCTCACGCGCGGAGCGCAGCGCGGCGGGGAGCCGCGCCATCGCGTCACGCAGCCGGCGGGCCGCCGCGGTCGTCAACGCGGGCGTCGCCGCCGGAGCTGTCTCGGGGACCAGCTCGCGCAGCAGCGCGCGCGCGGGCGACCGCGGGGCCGGACCGCGCTCGACGCGGTCGGCGGTCGGCGTGAGCCGGTGGAGGTACGCGCGCGTGATGGCGTCGCGGGGCGGCGGCGCGGCGCCGGGTCGCGTGTCGGCAGGTGACTCATCGAGCAGGCGCACAAAGGCGAGCGCGTCGGCCCGCGCGACGAAGCCGCGGGCGGCGCGACGGTCTTCGCGGCTGGCGTCCGCGTCCTCGGCGAGCGACTCGGCGTGGGAGAGCGCGCTGTAGAGCCCGCCGTGCTCGTCGAGGATCCCGCTCGCCGCGCGGCAGCAGCCGTCGAGCACGCGCTCGAGCAGCGCGTGATCGAGCTGGTCGAGGGCGAGCAGCGCCGCGATCACGGCGTCCCAGCCCCGCGCGCGGCGGCTGATGAGCGCGTAGTTGCCGAGCTCGAGGTACTGGCAGGCGTCGAGCGCTCGCTCGGTCTCCTCGGCCTCGCGCCAGGAGGCGCCGGCCATGTCGACGCCGAGGGTGTTGCGGTCGAGCACGAGCAGCTGGCCGGAGAAGGCGAGCGTGACCGTGTCCTCTGGGAGCGCGCGCAGGCGCGCGGCGACGAGCGCGTCGCCGCCCTCGAGCATGACCTCGAGCCAGCAGGGGAAGCGGGCGTGGTCGAAGCGCTCGCGGTCGCCGTCGGGCCGCCACAGCGAGTCGTCGACGAGGTAGATGAGCTGCTCCTCCGTCGCCATGGCGAGCAGCTCGCCGGCGTCCTCGAGACCGACGTTTGCGACCAGCGCGTCGAGCTGCGCGGGCGCCAGGGCCTGGACCGCGGCGACGAGCGCGGGCTCGTTGAGGACGCGCATCAGGATGGACTCGGTCGTTGACGCCATGCTCGGTCCCTCGCCTTCGCGTGCATGGTGAGGGGCCGAGCTCGCCCGAACAAGCTCGAGGCGCGACGGCGAGGTCACGCGGCGAAGGTACGCCCGCTCGCGTACGCGGGCGCGAGAGGGTGCTACGATCGGGGCTGTCAGGGCGAGAGCGAGTCGGCCGACGATGGTCACGGACGGAGCAGCGGGTGCACAGGTTCGGCCATCGTCGAGGGCGCGTCGCTGTGCAGAGTTAACGAGCTTTGGCTCGAGAGTCGCAGACACGTTCCTCCCATCCACGGCTCGCGCGGGCGCTGCTCACCCTGGGCACGGCCGAGTTCTTTGGCCCGATCCTCCGCGACCGCGACGCCACGCACCTGCTCAACCCGAGCTGGCCCGGACACGCGCGCTTTCACCTGATGTGGCTGATGTGCTTCATGGCGCTGTCGGGCGTCGTGAACCTCGCGCTGATCTGGCGCGGCCCGCCCAGGCGCGCGCGCTTGCGGATCGCGTGGGCGTGGCAGGCGTGCAACGTGCTCGCGTTCTGGGGCGCGTCCGCGCTGGCCGGCAGCTACGACGGCCTGGTGGTCGATTCGTCGTTTCATCTCACCGTCCTCGGGCTCAACGAGAACGTGCTCGCCTTCGTGATCTTCAGCGCGCTGCTCGCGGCGAGCTCGCTGGCGATCGCGCGCGTGGAGGACTCGCCCGGTGAGTGAGGCCGAGGTGCTGATCGTCGGCGGCGGGCCGTCGGGGATGGTCAGCGCGCTGTGCCTGGCCCAGGCGGGCGTCTCCTGCGTGCTGCTCGAGCGTCAGCCGGGCCTCTGTGAGCACCCGAAGGCCCACGAGATCAACGCGCGCACGCTCGAGATCCTCGCGGGCTTGGGCTTCGACCTCGACGCGCTCGCGGCCGAGGCCTCACCGCCGGAGGACGCCGCGCGGATCCTATTCTGTCGCTCGATCAACGAGGAGTTCGGGCGCATCGACCTGCTCGAGGAGGACATCGCGCGCAGCTATCGGGAGCACGTGCGCGCTGAGCCGGCCTATCTCAACCTGTCGCAGGTCGAGCTCGAGCGAGCCCTGCGCGCCCGCGTGCGCGAGCGCCCGGAGATTGAGCTGCTGACGGGCGCGGAGTGGGAGGGCTTCGCGGGCGAGCGGCGCAGCCGGATCCGCGCGCGCGCGACCGAGGCGCGCCGCGAGCTCGCGCACCGCTACCTGATCGCGGCGGACGGCGCGAGCAGCCGCGTACGCGCGGCGCTCGGGATCACCATGGAGGGCCCCGCGCGCCTGCTCGACTTCGTCAGCGCGTATCTCGAGCTCGACCTCTCCGAGCACGTCAACACCCGCGCGAAGCTCTACTGGCTGTTCGAGCCGGCGGCGCCCGGGACGTTGATCGCTCACCACGTCGAGCGACGCTGGGTCTATCACTTCCCGCTGTTTGAGCACGAGCGGATCGAGTCGTTCACGCCGGCGGTCATCGCCACGCGCCTCGCCGTGGCGCTCGGGCGCGAGGTCGCGGAGGAGGCGGTCAAGTCGATCTCGCTGTGGCGGATGTCGGCGCAGGTCGCCCCGACGTTTCGCGCCGGGGACGCGTTCCTGGTCGGCGACGCCGCGCACCGCTTCCCGCCGACCGGCGGCCTGGGCCTGAACACCGGGGTCGCGGACGCCCACAACCTGGCGTGGAAGCTCGCGGCGGTGCTGCGCGACCAGGCCGACCCGGCGCTGCTCGACACCTACGAGCAGGAGCGTCGACCGGTCGCGCGTTCGAACTGCGAGGAGAGCCTCGCCAACTTCGACAACATCTTCGCGGTCCCGGCGTCGCTCGGGCTGCCGCGCTCCGGGCTCGAGCTGAAGGCGCGGGTCGAGCGATGGAGCGCGAGCTTTCCACGCCTGGCGCGGCGCGTGCTGCAGCGCGCGGTTGAGCTGCCGGCGCAGCTGATCATGGGGAGGTTTCGGCGCAGCGCGGTGGTGCGCGAGCGCGTGCGCGAGGCGATCGCGGCCCAGGTCGCGCACTTCGATCGCCTGGGCCTCGACATCGGCTACGTCTACCGCGAGGGGGCGCTGGTCCCTGACGCGCCGGCGCCGGCTCCCGAGGACCCGGTGCGCTGCTATGTGCCGAGCGCGGCGGCGGGCGCCAGGCTGCCGCACCTGTGGCTCGATGAGGGGCGCGCGCGCTCGACCCATGATCTCATCGATCCGCTCGGCTTCACGCTGTTGGTCCTCGCCGGGGAGGGCTGGGACGCCGCGGTCACGTCGGTCGGTCGCGAGCTGCGGGCGCCGCTGCGTGTTCGTGCGCTGCGCGCGTCCGCGGAGGCGCGCGCGCGCTACCTCGAGGTCGCGGAGGTGACGGAGCGCGGGGCGTTGCTGATCAGGCCGGACGGACATGTCGCGTGGAGGTGTCGTGACCTGCCCTCGGCGCCAGCTGAGGCGCTCGGCGAGGCGCTGCGCGCGTGTCACCTGCGGTGAGGCGTCGCGCAGACAGCCTCGCGGACGATGCAGGTGCAAACAGCGAGCGCGAGCGCGCTCGTGACGGTGCAAGCGGCGAGCGCCAGATCACCTTCACTTGAAAAAGGCCTCCAGCGCCGGACCGGCCCCCGGGTGGGCTGGTGAGATCGATGCCCCATGCTGGACCTGCGGGGATCGCAGTGTCTTTTCCATGGGTGCAACAACCCGGGGTCCGGCCCGGCGACAGGAGCTCGGGCGGCCGGTGGCTGCGCCGCGGGGGGAGGGCGGCGCGCTCAGCTGCGTAGGTACAAGCCTGACCTATCGGCCAGGGAACGGATCGGCGTGGTCGCGCCGCTGAAGCTCGTAGTAGTCTGGTCGGCTGCGCTCGTGGAAGAAAGCGGCCCCGATCACACCGATGTTGCGGGGCCGGCCCGTGCGGTCGGCGTAGCTGTCGTCGATGGAGCTGAAGCGGAACGCGGCGACCGAGCTGTCGCTGGTGCGCCAGCCCTCGATCACGAAGCTCGTGAACGGCTCGACGACGTAGCCGCGCTTGTCGAGGCTGCCGTGATCGCCGTCGATGACGTCGAGGCCGTCGACGGTCGTCACGACCTCGTAGCGCTCGCCGCTGTTGTTCTCGATCCCGATCATGTAGCGCTGACCGGTCTCGCCGACCGCGTAGGTCTCGCCGCCGACGATCGCGCCTTGGAGTGAGCGCCCGGATCCATCGAGCAGCGACATGCGCAGCGGCCCGACCTCGCTGGTCGCGGTGGAGCGAAAGCCCGAGCCGCGGATGTTGGCGAGCTCGCGCACGCCCTGGCGGTCGTTGTAGCGCAGGCTCAGCACCGCGTCGGGGCTGCCCGGGTTGCCGCGCTTGAACGAGACCGAGCGGACCTCGGACCAGCGGTGCTCGCCGTAGGAGGTCCCGAGCCCCGGGCGGTCGCGCGGCTCAGGGTCGAAGGACTCGCGCTCGCTGATGGCGCTGTCCTCCGCGGCCATCCCGTCGGCGTCGTGGAAGGTCGGGCTGGGCGCCGCGGAGCGCTTGCTGAGCTCGCCGCCGCCGCTGCTCGGCGAGCCGTAGGAGGTGCCGGCCTGGGGCGGGGGGGCGCTCGCGCTGTCGTGTCCGCCGGCGCCGCCGTACGAGGACGTTGGCGCGACGTAGGAGCCCGCGTCCTTATGCGCGCATCCGGTCGCGAGCGCGACGAGCGTGAGCGCGCCGAGCAGCGCGGGCAGACGTGCAGAAAGGCGGCGCGGGGTCGTGGGCTCGGTGTTCATCGCGGTTCTCCTCGGGCTCTCTCGTGCGTTACAACCCGCGAACGCGCCCGACCCGAGGGGCCTTACACACGCGATCGCCGGGGTTCGGTTTTTTTGTTCGCGCGCGCGCTCGCGCGACGGCTCGTCGGCCGGCGCGCGCTTCGCTACGATGCGGGCATGGCCGTGATCGAATTGCTGGAGAGCCCAGCGCAGCTCGAGATCTTGTACCCGGTGTTCGCGCTCGTCGCGCTCACGTGGCTCGTCTGGGCGCGGCTGTTCATGGTCCGCATCCCGATGATCCTCACGGGCGAGGTGCCGCTCTCTTTCTACGTCGCGAAGAGCGGCGAGCCGCCGCCGGAGCGTGAGCGCGCCCCGACGCACCACCTCGCCAACCTCTTCGAGATGCCGATCCTGTTCTACGCGCTGGTCGGCTTCCTGCTGATCACGGGCGGCGTCGACGAGACCATGATGACGCTGGCCTGGGTCTACGTCGGGGCTCGCTTCGCGCACGCGGTCGTGCACCTCAGCTACAACGACCCGAACCATCGCTTTATCCCCTACCTGCTCGGCTGCGGCGCGCTGCTGGCGATGTGGCTGCGGTACTTCGGCTTCATCCTCGAGCTGACGGCCTGAGCGCGGTCTGAGTCCTGCGGAGAGAGGTTATGGGCTGGTACGATCTGTTCTCACGGTTTTATGACGCCTCGGTCGAGCGCCTGTACGTCGAGACACGTCAACGCGCGGCCGAGGCCCTCGCGCCGCGGCCTGGCGAGTGGGTGCTTGATCTGCCTTGTGGGACAGGTCTTAGCCTCGACGGCCTCGCGCCGGCGGTCGGGTCCGCGGGGCGGGTCGTCGGCGTCGACTACAGCGCCGGGATGCTCGCGCGGGCGCGCCAGCGAGTCGCGCGCGCGGGCTGGGACAACGTCACGCTGCTCCAGGGGGACGTGCTGCAATTCGACGGCGACGCGCTCGCGAGCGCGGTCGAGGGCGGGCGCCGTGAGGTCGACTGCCTGCACGTGTTCCTCGGGCTCACCGCGTTCCCGGACTGGCGCCGCGCGGCCGAGCGGCTGTGGTCGCTCCTGCGCCCGGGCGGTCGGCTCGTCGCGGTGGATGTCTACGCGGCCAGGCCGGGGTTTCAGGGGCGCATGGTCAACTTGACCGCGCGCGCCGACATCTCGCGGCCGTTTTGGGAGCCGTTCGAAGCGCTCGCGTCGGACTTCTCGATGGAGGCGCTGCCCTCGCTGCGCTCGCACGGCGGCGAGCTGCGCCTGCTCCGAGGTCGCAAGCCCGAGTAGCCCGCGCGGCGTCGGTCGTCAGCGGCCGACCTTGACGATCACGAAGATCCACAGGGCCAGCAGGATCCCGTTGACGATCCAGAGCATGGCGCGGACCTTTCGCCAGGTGTAGACGAGCTGCGCCTCGTAGGGCAGCACGCTGAGCTCGAGCGCGACGGCCCACGGGTTCAGCGAGCGCCCGTGCTTTCGCAGCGTCCGGCGCAGGTTGCGGTGGTGCGTGACGACGAAGCCCTGCATGGGGACCGTCTCGGGGGCGCGCGCCAGGGCCCAGTACTCCCGGTCGCTGCACACGGCCCACGCGAGGATCGAGTCGCCGGGCGTCCAGTCGGGATCGACGATCGGGACCGCGTGGTAGTAGTAGGTGTCCTCGTCGTCGTACCACTTGTGGAAGAGCGCGAGGTCCGGGCGAAACCTCGCGTCTTGGAGGCGCATGTAGCTCGCGTCGGGGTGCTCGTTGGCGTCGGCGATCCTCACGCCCTCGACGTTGTCTCCGCGCGCGAGCCAGACGTAGTTGCTCAGGTGGTTGCCCCCGCTGAGCATGAAGATCGCGAAGCCCGCGATGATCATGCAGGTCGGGATCGCCTGGCGATCCGCGAAGCCGCCGAGCCACCGGTCGAGCGCGTGCGCGGTCAAGTAGGGCGCGCCGAACACGACCGTGAGCCGCAGCGGCAGCGCGAGGTACCAGGGCAGCGCGGCGTGGGCGAGCGAGAGCCCGATGAAGAGCCCGTTGGTGAACACGAGCAGCAGCAGCACGGTGAGCGCGCTCTCGAAGGGCGCGCGCGCGCGCGAGCGAGACGACCAGCCCACCGCCGGATTATATGTCTAAAAGAGCAGCTAGGCGTGCTCGGCCCGCGCGGAGAGCTGGCCGCGCAGGGCGGCCTCGCGCTCCGTCGCGACGCGCAGGCGCTGGTTGAGGATCGTGACCAGCGCGAGCCCGATCTCGCCACAGCTGCCTACGAGCTCGCGGAAGCGCGAGCCGGCGAGCAGCACGCAGGTGACCGGCGCGTTCGCGACGACGCTCGCGGTGCGCGTGCTGTCGCCGAGCGCCGCGATCTCGCCCACGCACTCGCCGGGCCCGAGCGTGTTGATCTTCTGGCCGTCGCGGAGGATGTCGACGGCGCCCTCGAGCAGCACGCACAGCGCGTCGTCGGCCTCCCCCTGCGCGAAGATCGTCTCGCCGGGCGCGAAGCGTTGATCCTCGCAGGCGTCGGCGACCTGCAGCAGGCTGTGCGGCTTCATCTCGCGAAACAGCGGCACGCCGCGGAGGCCGTGGATCCGGCGGACGAGGGGGCTGAGCGCGGGGAGGCCGGTGAAGGCGTCCGCGCGCGCGCGCGGCTCGAGCTGGCAGAGCTGCTCGACGATCGAGAGCCACGCGCTCGCGTCGTCCTCACGCTCCTCACGCTCGACTCGCTCGACGAGCGTGAGCGGGCCGCGGGCGCGGGCGCGGGCTCGACCGACGCGGACGATCGCTGGGAGCACGCGCTGGCTCAGCCGCGTGAGCAGGGCGCGGCGTCGATCGGTCACCGAGCGCTCGGCGCGGGCGCGCTCGGAGTAGGCGCTCGTGAAGATCCGCCAGTAGAGCTCGCCGGCGAGCGACTCGATCGGGCCGGGCTCCGCGTTCTGCTCGAGCGCGCGCAGCAGCGCGTCGACGCTGCGAGCGTAGAGCTCGGTCACGCCCGCGGCCGCGCTCGCGTCGCTTGTGCCGCGCTCGCGCCGCTCGGCCTCGTCGAGCCAACCTTGCACACGCTGCGTCGCGCGCTGCGAGAGCGCGAGCTGGCGAGCGCGGGCGCGGCTGCCCTCGAGGTGGTCATCGACGTCGCGCAGGAGCTGGGCGACCGAGGCGTAGCGGCGCTCACGGTGCAGCGTGAGCGCGCGCAGGCAGACGCGCTCGAGGTCCTCGGGGATCTCGCGCTCGGGGGCGCGCTCCCGCGGGGGGACGAGCCGCTCGCTCTGCAGCCGCGAGACCAGCCCGCGGATGCTGCCGCCGCGGTACGGCAGGCGCAGCGTCAGCAGCTCGTAGAGGATCACGCCGAGCGCCCACACGTCGACGCGCTCGTCGAGCGCCTCGCCGGAGCCGAGCAGCTGCTCGGGCGCCATGTATTCAGGTGTCCCCGCGAGCAGCTTGGAGCGCGCTTGGCTGCGGCCGCTCGGCCCCATCACGAGCGCGAGGCCCCAGTCGACGACGACGATCTCGCCGCGCGGGCCGACGATGATGTTGTCGGGCTTGAGGTCGGTGTGGATCACCCCGCGCTCGTGGGCGTAGGCGATCGCGCGGCACAGCTCGACGAAGCAGCCGAGCAGGCGGCTCAGGGTGAAGTACGCGCCCAGCTCGGGGTCTCCGGCGCGCAGGCGCTTGAGCACCCGCGAGAGCGGTCGCCCGCGCAGGCGCTTCATCGAGTAGTAGAGGCCCGCCTCGGGGCTCACGCCGAGGTCGTGGACGGTGACGATCCCGGGGTGATCGAGGCCCGCGGTGATGATCGCCTCCTCCACGAAGGCCTGCACGTGCAGCGCGCTGCCGAGGTAGGGGGTCGCCAGCGTCTTGATCGCGACGGTGCGCTGCAGGTCGCGGTCGACGGCCGCGCGCACGATCCCGCCGCCGCCCTTGCCGAGCTCCTCGCCGAGCGCGTAGCGGGGCGCGTCGTCGTCGACCCGCGGCGCGGCGTCGAGGCCGGGTCCGATCGCGGGCTCGATCGCCAGCTCTCGGCGCAGGCGCGCGACCGGGGTCTCCCGCTCCTCCGCGCTCGCGGGGGCGACGAGCGGCGGCGTCGCGTCGGGCTCGCGCGCTCGAAGCACGTGCGTGACGCGGGTCGAGAGCACGCCGACCGCGTGGGCGAGGGTGCTTGGGAGCTCGGTGGCGCCGGCGCGCGCGGCGAGCTGGGCCGGCGCGGGCTGCAGCGAGCGAGTCGCCATGGACGCGCTGCCCCGCTGCGGCGCCGGCTCGCCGAGGGTCGGCTCGACCGAGGCGCGCGCGAGCGAGTCGCTCATCGCGTCGGCGCCGCGGTAGCTCGACTCGCGATCAGCGATCCGCGCCAGCGCGAACTCTCCATCAAGCCCTCGCGTCCCCTCACCCACTACTGTGATTATGGTACGGCGGCCGCAGTGCCCTCGCAACGCGCCGCGCGTGCGTTGACCAGGATCACGCGGCGCGCACACGCGGCGGTGTGGCAAGACGCCCCGCTCGAGCGCGCGTCGAGCTCCGGCGCGGTACTCTCTGCTCCCACCATTCCGTCCGCGCGGACCGAGGCTCGCGCGGTCCTCTCGCCGACGCGCCACAGATGCCCGCAGCCGCCACGGATGACGACTCGCGCGATGACTTCGCGCCGCCGTCGCGACGGCTGCTCGTCGCGGTCGGCCGCGCGCTCCGAGGGCCCGCGGCGCGACCTACGTACTGGCTCACGCGACAGGTGTTTCTGCGCGGGCTCGGGCTCGTCTACCTCGTCGCGTTCCTCGTCGCCGCGCTCCAGCTCGTGCCGCTGATCGGCGCGCGCGGGCTGCTGCCGGTCGGCGACTACCTCGCGCGGCTCAGCGCGCACTTCGGCAGCCCGACCGCGGCCTTCCTCAACGTCCCCTCGATCTTCTGGCTCGACCACGGCGACGCGACGCTGCTCGCGGTCTCGATCATCGGCGCGACGCTGTCGGCGGCCGTGCTGCTGGGGCTGAGCAACGCCGGCGTCATGCTGCTGCTGTGGGCGCTGTACATGTCCATCGATCACGTCGGGCAGCGCTGGTACAGCTTCGGGTGGGAGACGCAGCTGCTCGAGACCGGGCTGATCGCGGTGTTTTTGTGTCCGCTGCTCGGCTGGCGCCCGCGCTCGCCCAGGCACCCGCCGCCGCTCGTCCCGATCATCCTGCTGCGCTGGCTGATCGTGCGGATCATGCTCGGGGCCGGCCTCATCAAGCTCCGCGGCGATCCCTGCTGGATCGAGCTTACCTGTCTCGAGACACATTTTGAGACCCAGCCGATCCCCAACCCGATCTCGCCGCTGCTGCACATGATGCCGGCCTGGGTCCTGCGCGGCGGCGTGCTGATGAACCACGTCGCCGAGCTGGTCGCGCCGCTGTTCGCCTTCGGCCCCCGGCGCGCGCGCCACGTCGCGGGCGCGCTGATGATCGCGTTCCAGCTCGTGTTGATCGTCAGCGGCAACCTCTCGTTCCTGAACTGGCTGACGATCCTCCCGTGCGTCGCCTGCTTCGACGACCAGCTGCTGCAGCGCTTTTTACCGGGCCGCTGGCGCGCGCGCCTCGAGGCCGAGGCGCCCGCCCGCGCGCGGCGGCCGGGCGCGCTCCACCGCTACCTCACCTACGCCTTCGCGGCGCTCGTCGCATACTTGAGCTTGCCGGTGGTCGGCAACCTGCTCGGGCGCGAGCAGGCGATGAACCGCTCCTACGATCGGCTGCACATCGTCAACACCTACGGCGCTTTCGGCAGCGTCGGCAGGACGCGGCACGAGCTCGTCATCGAGGGCACGCGCGACGCGCTCGACGACCCCTTCACCGTCGAGGACGCCGACTGGCGCGAGTACGAGTTTAAGTGCAAGCCCGGCGACCCCGCGCGTCGCCCCTGCGTGATCACGCCCTATCACTACCGCCTGGACTGGCTGATCTGGTTCGCCGCGCTCGAGGTCGAGGGGCGCGGGCGACTCCAGCGCGAGGACTGGGTGCTGCACCTCGTCTACAAGCTGCTCGCCGGCGACGAGCTCGCGCTCTCGCTGATGGGCCCGAACCCCTTCCCCGACGCGCCGCCGCGCTACGTCCGCGTGCTGTTTTATCGCTACGAGTTCGCGCCGCGGGGCTCCGGGCGCTGGTGGGAGCGCGAGCGGGTCGGCCAGGTGCTCCCGCCGATCTCCGTCGACGACCCGCGCCTGCTCGACTACCTGGGGGCGCGCGGCTGGGGGCCCGCCGAGGCGCCCGCGGGAGCCCGACCGTGACGCTCGAGATCCTCTACCGGGACGCGCGCTACGTGGCCGTGGACAAGCCCGCGGGGATGCTGGTGCATCGCAGCGCGCTCGCGGGTCGCGACGAGCGCCCGGCGCTGCAGCGGCTCCGCGATCAGCTCGGGCGGCGCGTGTACCCGGTGCACCGGCTCGACCGGCCGACCTCCGGGGTCCTGATCTTCGCGCTCGACCCCGAGGCCGCGCGGGCGCTCGCCGAGCGCTTCGCCGCGCGGGCCGTCGACAAGCGCTATCTCGCGGTGGTTCGTGGGTGGCTTGAGGGACATGTCGTCGTCGAGCACGCGCTGCGCGATCTCGCCGACGAGCGCCCGCGCGGCGCCGGCGTCGGGCTCGAGGAGCTGCCGCGCCGCGAGGCGACGACGGCCTTCACCGGGCTGGCGCGGGCGCGCGTGCCCGTGCCCGACGGCCGCTACTCGGAGCGTCGCTACGGCCTCGTGCTCGCGCGCCCGCGGACCGGTCGTCGCCACCAGATCCGGCGTCACCTCAAGCACCGCAGCCACCCGATCATCGGCGACGTCCGCTACGGCAAAGGCGAGCACAACCGGTTCTTCCGCGCGCGCTACGGCTGCGCGCGCCTGCTGCTCGCGGCCGTCTCGCTGCGTCTCGAGCACCCCTTCACGGGCGCGCCGCTGGTGATCGACGCGCCGATCAGCGGCGAATTTCGCGAGCTCGCCGAGCGTTTCGGCTGGGGGGAGGCGGCACGGGGCGCGCTCGCGTCGTGATCCGGGGCACGTCGCGCTCGCGGCCCGTGGCGGACGTCCACGCGTCGCCTCGCGTGGTCCTTTCGCCGCTGGCGTTGTTGCCGAAGCCCGTCGTAAGCCCGGAACAACTTTGTTTCCCCGCCTCGCCAGCGACAAAAACTCCGGCGCGAGTCGACACGCGGACACTCGTCACGGGGTGCTCGCGCTCGCGCGCGCGGATGTTTCTCCGAGTCAGCTGTCCGAGCGAGGTGTCGGCCCGGCATATCTTCGCGAGGAGTATCGCCATGGTGTCGAGTTTTATCGTCGCGCAGGCCATGTACATGGCCCTTGTAGTTCAGAGCCCTGCGGAGCAGCCGGTGGTCTCGGGGAGCCCTCCGGGCGAGCCCGCGCAGGGGCCCGCTCCGGCCACGCAGCCGGCGGGCCCCGAGGTGTATCCACAGCCCGCCCCAGCGGCAGCGCCACAACCACAAGCACAACCACAGCCGCCACCGCCACCGCCACCGCCGCCCGAGCGCTCACGCAAGGGCCTCGGCTTGCTGATCTCGGGTTGGTCGCTGTTCGGCGGCTCGTACCTGATCACGGCGCTCGCCGGCGCGATCGCCTATGACACCGGCAACGAGCCGCTCGGCGGCGCGCTCCTGATCCCGATCGCGGGTCCGCTGATCGCGATGCCGCAGGTCGACAGCCTGAGCGGGAGGATCGGGCTCGCGTTCCCGTTCCTCGCCCAGACCGCGGGCGTCGCCATGGGCATCACGGGCGCGGTCTTGCTCGCGCGCAGCCGTCGGGCCAATCGAGCGCAGGCGATCAACGCCGACGGCGTTCGGCTGACCCGCGCGGGTCTGCGGCTCAACGCTGGACCGACGCGCTCCGGCGGCGCGTTCGCGCTCACGTACAGGTTCTAAGACGAGCCGCCCCGCAGCTCACGGGTAGACCTCGTCGGCCGCCTGCTGCAGCAGCGTCGCCGTGTCCGCGTCGACGCCGTCGGGGACGCTTTGGTTGCCGACCGGCGAGCGATCGCTGAACACCTTGAAGAACACGCAGGCCGCCAGGTACGCGCCCGCGATCGCGGCGTGGCTGCCGTCGCCCGCGTACAGCTCGATCGCAGGCTCCTCCTCCCAGATGATCTCCCACGCGTCGCCGGCCGGCGCCATCACCCCGGCGCTCGCGTCCGCGACCTGCTGGTACGCGGCGCGGAGCTTGGCCTGGGCGGCCGCCGGATCGGGGCCGTACCAGGCTTCGTCGTAGAGCTCGTGGCCGGCCGCGCGCGCCCAGGTCTCGAACAGCGCCGGCGTGGCGCCGGCGTCCCCGACCAGCTCGGCGAGCTCGATCCCCGCGTCGATGAATTCGCTGTTGTCCGGAAAGACAGGCTCGACCGACTGCCCCTGGAGCGCGACGAAGTCCCAGCCGCCCGTGGCGATGACGTCGAGGGTCGCCTGCGTCGCGAGATGTCCGGCCATGGTCTGCCCGCCCATGGCGATGACCTCCGCGTTGATCTCCGGCGCCTCCGGGTCAGCCGCGGCCAAGGCCTCGACGAGCCCGGCGAGGTCGTTCCCGGCCGTGTAGCTGTTGCCGATGAACAGCACCTCGATGGCGCCTCTGGGTCGCGCGCCGGTCGTGCTCGAGCCGGGCGCGTCGGTGGTCTCGACAGCCATCGTCGTCGCGCTCGAGCTCGTGCCCGAGGTGCCCACGCTCGAGGACGAGGTCGAGGTCGAGGTCGTGGTCGACGGCGGCTCGCCCGTGCCGCTCGTCGCGGCCGTCGATGATGACGAGAGCCCCGCGCCGGTGGTCACGCCGGCGCCCGTGCTGAGCTCGCTCGTGGTGCCGGCGCTGGCGCCCGCGCCGGTGCTGCTCGACGCGCCCGAGTCACCCGCGCAGGCGAGCATCAGCGCGATGAGGACGGCCGGCGCCCAGGTGACGCGGGGCGTGGGGGCGGGGGACGAGGGCGCGGCGTCCATGGGCTCCGATTGTGCACCGGCGTGCGGAGCTGCGCACGCTCGGTCGCGCGACAGCGCGCCTCGAGGGGGGCGGGCGTCGCCGGTGTCGCGGCGAGTCTGTCGCGCGTCCTTTCGGACAGGTGACCACGCGCCTCGGGCCGCGCGCCCGCGACTTGTAGCCGCCTCCCCTTCGCCCCTACCATGGGGGTTGAGTGCAGGAGTTCGCGGGACGCGTGCCGGCCGTCGCCCGTCGGCGATGGTCGATCGCAACGGAGCGGGCCGCGCCGTCGCGGATCGGCACGCGCGCGCCCGTCGCCGTGCTCTCGATGGCGCTCGCGCTGGCGACGAGCGCCGAGGCTCGCGCCGCCAGCGGCAGCGAGCCGGACGCCGCCGCGGCGCAGCGACGTCAGGAGCTGCACAACGCGGGGCAGCAGCGCTTTGACGCCGGCGACTACGAGGGCGCGCTCACGCTCTGGATCGACGCGCACGAGCAGCTCCCGCCAGACCCCGAGCTCGAGGCCTACCGGGCGGTGCTGCTGCACGCGATCGCGGAGGCGGCCCTGCGGGCGAGCGAGCACAGCGGCGAGCGTGAGCCGCTCGTGAGGGCCAAGGCGGTGTACGAGCAGGACCTCGATCCGCAGCGCGGCCCCGAGCGGGGCGGCGTCTCGGATCAGGAGCAGCTCGCCGCGCTGGTCGAGCGAGAGCGTGAGCTCGACGCCGCGCTCGCGGACGGCGAGGCGCGTGACGGTCGCGCGCCGTCGTCGACCGGCCCGGGGCCCGGGGCGGTCGCGCGCGTCGAGCCGGCCGTGAAGGCGCGCTCGATCTACATGTACTTTTCGCCAGGCATTCTGGCGGTCGACCTCGAGGACGGCTCGCTCGGCTATCAGTACAGCTTCGGCGGCGGCCCGCTGTGGACGCGGCCCAACGGCTTCACCTTCGCCGTCGGGGGCGGGTTTGAGCACTGGCTGCGGCTCAACGAGATGTCGAAGGCGCACGTGATCGGGCTCGGCGGCGAGCTGCGCGTCGGCGCGAGCCGCGGGAAGTGGTTCGCCTACGGCATGACCGGCGTGTTCCTCGACATCTACAACAACAAGACCACGAACGCCGTGGGCCTGCAGAGTCAAGAGACGAGGGTCGGCGTGGGCTTCCCGATCTCGGCGGGCTTTTGGTGGTACTTCACGCGCGGCTTCTTCGTGGGCAGCGAGCTCGGCCCGGACCTCGACATTCGGCCGTCGACGGACATCGCCGGGATGAAGACGCGCGAGCTGGCGATCCCCTTTCAGTGGAAGGTCCTCCTCGGCGGTCGCTTTTAAGCTGTACCCTCGGGCATGATGCGGACCCCGCCGCGCCGGCTCTCGCCCTACGGACTCCCGCTGCTCGGCCACACGCTCGAATTTCGCCGGGACCCGCTGACCTTCATGACGCGCGTGAGCCGGGAGCTCGGCGACGTCGCCAAGGTTCACATGGGCCCGGCGCGCTTGTTCTTCGTCAGTCGACCCGAGCACGTCCGCTTCATCCTCATGGACCGCGGCGCCACGCTCAGCAAGATGACGCCGGTGTACCGGGCGATGGCGCGCTTCCTCGGCCGCGGGATCCTGATCTCCGAGGGCGACTTCTGGCTGCGCAACAGACGGCTCATCCAGCCGGTCTTCAGCAAGAAGCGCCTCGCCGGCTTCGCGCCCGTGATGACGCGCATGACCCACGAGATGATCGAGCGGCGCTGGCGCGGCGCGATCGCGGACGGGGCCGCGTTTGATGTCGCCGACGAGATGGCGAGGCTGACGCTGCGGATCGTCACGCGCACGCTGATGGGGACGGACTCGCCCGGCGACATGCGCGAGATCAACGAGGCGGTCGAGGCCGGGCAGCGCTTCGCGCAGGCGAGCATGCACCGCGTGATCGCGACGCCGCGGTGGCTGCCGACGCCGCTCAACCGCAGCATCGCGCGCGCGAACACGACGCTCGATCGCGTCGCCTTCGCGCTGATCGACGCCCGCCAGTCCGGGCGCGACGCGGGCGGTGACGACGTGCTCTCGGCGCTCGTCCGCGCGCGCGACGAGGACGGCCGCGCGATGTCTCGCCGGCAGCTCCGAGACGAGGTGGTCACGCTGCTCGCCGCCGGGCACGAGACGACGGCCAACGCGCTCGCGTGGACCTTCATGCTGCTGTCGCGCTCCCCCGGCGTGCTCGCGCGGGCGCGCGAGGAGCTCGCGCGCGAGCTCGCCGGCGCTGACCCGACCGCCGACGACCTCCGTCGGCTCGTGTACCTGCGCGCGGTCGTCGACGAGTCGCTCCGGCTGTACCCGCCGGCGTGGGGCACCGGGCGCGTCGTCCGTACGCCGCTCGCGCTCGGCGGCGAGGCGCTGCGCCGCGGCGACGTGCTGCTGGTCTCGCCGTGGATCTCACACCGGCGAGAGGACTTCTGGAGCAACCCAGAGGGCTTTGATCCGGAGCGCTGGCTCACGGGGGGCAAGCCCGCGCCCTACACCTACTTCCCGTTCGGCGCGGGCCCGCACAAGTGCATCGGCGACGCGTTCGGGCTGCTCGAGATCATGCTTGTGCTGGCCTGCGTGCTCCCGCGGGTGCAGCTCGAGCTCGTGCCCGGGGAGCCGATCGTGCCGGAGCCGATGATCACGCTCAAGCCCCGCGACGGCATCTGGGTGCGGCCCCGGGCGATCACGGGGTGACGGGCGTGAGCCCGGCGCGTTCGAAGGCCGGCGCCCACGGGTGTCCCGCGCGCCAGGGCGACGGACCGCTCGACGCGCGGCCGCTGGCCGTGAGCAGCCCGCCCTGCAGCGTCTTGAGCAGCGCGAGGTTGCGCTGCAGCCTCGCGAGCACGCCCGGCGCGTCGGTCGGCTGGACCAGCGACGTGTTGAGCTCCTGCAGGAACGGGATCGAGAGGTAGTCGATGAAGCCCCGCGGCGCGTCGTCGGCCCGCCCCGCGCTCGCCCACTGGCGGAGCAGCCGCTGGACGCTGGCGTTGAGCCCGGCGAGCTCGCGCAGGAGCGGGCGCGCCTCGTTCATAAAGCGCGTGTCGGTGGTCCGCCCGTTGAGGAACAGCTGCGAGAGGAAGCCCCAGTAGACCGCGAAGTCCCACATGATCTTGAGGGACATGACGCGCGCGCGCCCGAGCACCGAGTACTGGCGCTGAAACACCGGGAGGAAGCCCAGGTAGAAGTTGCGGAAGTCTCCCTCCCATCGCGCCGCGCGCTCGCGCGTGTCCTCGCCGCGAAGGGCCCGGGTGATCAGGTCCACGATGTACGTGTTGTTGAGCGCGATGAAGTCGTTGCCGGGGGAGTACAGCGGATCGAGGAAGCGGCTCGCGTCGCCCGTCAAGAACCACCCCTCGTCGCTGAGCACCTGACGCGCGTCGTACGAGACGTTCTTGAACGGGACGAAGTCGAGCTCGCGCGCCGCGTCGCGCGTGCACAGCTCGGCGTACTGCGGCTCGTGCCGCGCGAGCCAGCGCTGCAGCCGCGCGCGGCTGCGCAGCTCGTCGAAGGGGTGCCGCTGCGCGTCGGCGACGACGCCGACGCTCGTCCGATCGTCGGCCAGCGGGATGAACCACATCCAGTAGCCGGGGCCCACGAGGTGGGTGGTCGACAGGCGGCGCGGGATCGAGTTGCGCCGCGCGAAGTCGGCGTCGGCGGACCACTCATCGAACTCGTAGGGGCGGTCGACGCGGAGCCAGGCCGAGACGATGTTGTGGCGGTTGTTCTGGCGCAGGTCGAGGCGGCGCTTGAGCACCTCGGCGCGGCCGGAGGCGTCGACCACCCAGCGAGCGGTCAGGACGTGGCGCTGGCTGCCGCCGTCGAGCTGGTAACGGACGCGCCAGGGCGGCCCCTGCTCGATCTCGGTGACCTTGCAGCCCAGGCGCAGGTCGACGCCGGCTCGCGCGCAGCGCTCGCGCAGCGCCTGCTCGAAGCTCCCACGGTCGATGTGAAACGAGGGGTGCGCCGAGGGCCGGCTCGGGCCCAGCTCGAGGCGCGCGCCGAGCTCGCGGTTGTCGCCGGACGTGAAGAAGAACCGCAGGCCGTACTTCGGCAGCTGCTGGCGCAGCTCGTCCTCCAGCTCGAGGACGCGCAGGAAGTAGTGGCTGCCGATCTCGACCGAGGACTCCCCGATCTTGAAGGCGGCGCGCGGCGGCGGCTCCCCCCGGCGCTCGAGCACGACGACCTGCAGCGCCGGCGCGGCGCGGCGCAGCTGGAGCGCGAGGCACATTCCCGCGAGCCCGCCGCCGACGATCGTGACGACATCCTGCATCTCGCGATTGACCATAGCACGCGCGTTCTCGGACGGCCGCGGGCTCGGGGCTGGTAGACTCCGCGCGATGGACCGAGATCTCCAGCTCCTCGAGGCCTGGCGGGCAGGCGACGCGCAGTCGGGGACGCTCCTGTTCGAGCGTCACTTCTCGAGCGTCTACCGCTTCTTCCGCAACAAGATCGGGGACGACGCCGAGGATCTCGTCCAGCAGACCTTCCTCGCCTGCGTGCAGACCAAAGACCGCTTCCGCGGCGACTCGAGCTTTCGCACGTACCTGTTCAAGGCCGCGCGCAGCAAGCTCTACACCTACCTGAGCAAGCGCCAGCGTCAGCGAGACAAGATCGACTTCGGGGTCACCTCGGTGGTCGACCTCGGCATGACGATGAACCGCATGCTCGTCCGCAACGAGCAGCACAAGCACCTCCTGCACGCGCTGCGGATGATCCCGCTCGACCTGCAGATCATCCTCGAGCTGCACTACTTCGAGGGCCTGCGCGGGCCGGCGCTCGCCGACGTGCTCGAGATCCCGGAGGGGACCGTCCGCAGCCGGCTGCGGCGCGGGCGTGAGCAGCTCCGCAAGCAGCTCGAGCGCCTGCACCGCTCGCCCGCGGTCGCGGAGTCGACGATGACGAACCTCGCCGACTGGGCGAAGGACATCCGCGACGGCGTGCTCGGCAAGGGCTCCTGAGCCTCACAGCCCGGCGAGCGGGCCGAGCAGGTCGGTCGCGTCGCCCGACGCGTCGAGGTTCTCGTCGAGCTGGGCCGCGAGCCCGCCGAAGTCGTCGGGCCAGACGACGCTGCCCGGCGGCAGCACCACGGGCTGATCGATCGCCTCGGCCCAGTCGTTGATGTTGACGCCGAAGGCCGTCGAGGTCGCGCGCTGCATCATCAGCACGGCGGAGGCGTCGATGATCGCGCCCTCCTCGAGATCCTGCAGGCGCAGCGAGGGGATCAGGCGGACGTACTCGCCGAGGAACTCGCGCAGCGAGAGCTGGTGCGAGCCCGCGAACTCGCACTCGCCGAGGCTCGCGCGGCAGACCTCCTTGGTCCCGTAGATGATGCCCATCGTGTACGAGTCCTGGTCGTTGACGTCGAGCATCGCGATGTAGCCGCTGGTCAGGTCGACCGCCTGGTCGTTCTCCGTCGGGATGTCGCCGACGCTCTTGAAGGTCTCCGCGAAGCCCTGCGCGCTGACCGTGTAGGCGAGGTGGGCGAAGGGGTCGATGTCGATGAAGTTCGGCGCGTCGAGCGTGAAGTTGGCGAACTCGGCGGTCACGCCCTCGAGCACTACGCGGTCGACCAGCATCGTGCGGCGCACGAACACGCGCCCGTTGCCGATCATCTTGAGGCGGGTGCGCATGCTCAGCTTGTTGTTGATGAAGGGGTCGAGCTCCGAGAACCACTGGTCCTGCGGCACCGAGTACACGTCGATGATGCAGGCGCCGAAGTCGACGGACACGGAGACGGTCGGCGAGAACGCGCCCGCCGAGTTGCCCGCCTGGTTGATCTTGTAGCTGTCTTCGAAGGGGAGCAGATCGGGGTGGTCGTAGCTGACGCTGCTCGAGGAGGTGGTCCACTGCGTCACGCGCTCGGTGATGAGCCCGGCCTCGAGCAGCTCGGTGGGCGGGTTCATCATGTCGTCGACGGGGATGTCGTGGATGCTGGTGATCGAGCCGCCCGCGCCGATCCGGAGCTCGAACTGCGGCACGTCGGCGTTGATCGTCCGCATGACCAAGACGCCCTCGTCGCTGGCGATCTCGCAGCTCCAGTTGGCGCCGAGCGGCGTGTCCTCCAGCGTCGTGTCCATGACGTGGTCGTAGAGGTCGAGGTTCGTGAACTCGTAGTCCTCGGGGTCGAGCGCGGCGTAGTCGGCGTCGGCGCTCGTGACCGGCCCGAGCGCGACCGTGAACAGCTGCACGCCGTCGGGCTCGCCGTCGTCCACGCCGGTCACGCTCACCTCCTGCGGCTGATCCCAGTCATCCGCGGTGAAGGTCAGCGTCGCCGGGAGCGCGGTCCCCTCGCCCTCGTCGCTGCTAGCGACCTCGATGGTGACGTCGCCGCTCGGCGGGCTCTCGAGCACCACCGAGATGATCTGCGGGTCGCCGGCTTCCCGCACGGTCAGGTCGGAGGGCGGCGTTACGTCGATCCCCGGGTCGCCGCCGGCCGAGGGATCCATCGTGGTGGTCCCGTCGGTCGTGCCGCTGCCGTCGGTCGTGCCGCCGTCGCTGGTCGAGCTCGAGGCGACGGTCATCGGGGTCGTCGCGCTGACCTGGGTGGCGGTGTCAGTCTCGCTCCCGGTCGCGCAGCCGAGGCTCGCGCACGCGATCACGAGGCCGGCGGGCGCGAGCACCCGATTGAATACCAATGCCATGTCTCTACCCTCGCACGCAGGTCACCTTGTCTCAAGGACAGGCATGGATGGAAATGCGCGCGCCGGCTTGCGGCGCACCTTCGCTCGCGAGTACTGTCTCGGCGGCCGGCGAGGCGAGGCCAGGACAGGCTAGGGCAGCACGATGGCACCGCGACGAAGACTGGGCGTGAGCGACTACGTGGACGGCGTGCTCGCCGGCGAGCGGGGGGTCTTGGCGCGCGCGATCACGCTCGTCGAGAGCCAGCGCGCGGAGGATCAGGCGCTCGCGCGCGCGGTCATCGAGCGGGTGCTGCCGCGCGCCGGCGCGGCCCACCGGATCGGGATCACCGGCGTCCCAGGTGTCGGAAAGAGCACGTTCATCGAGGCGCTCGGCAAGCACCTCACCGGCCAGGGCCTGCGGGTCGCGGTGCTCGCGGTCGACCCGAGCTCGGCGCGCAGCGGCGGCAGCATCCTCGGCGACAAGACGCGCATGCAGGAGCTCGCGCGCGACCCGGCGGCCTTCGTGCGCCCCTCGCCGACGCACGGCGCGCTGGGCGGCGTGGCGCGAAACACCCGCGAGACCATGCTGCTGTGCGAGGCGGCCGGTCACGACGTCGTGCTCGTCGAGACGGTCGGCGTCGGGCAGTCCGAGGTCGTCGTCGCGCAGCTCGTCGACAGCTTCCTCGTGCTCATGCTCGCGGGCGCGGGCGACGAGCTCCAGGGGATCAAGCGCGGGATCTTGGAGCTCGCGGATGTGCTCGCGGTCAACAAGGCCGACGGCGACAACCTCGGCGCGGCCCGGCGCGCGCGCGCCGAGTACGCGGGCGCGCTGCGCTACATGACCGCGAAGACACCTGGGTGGAAGGTGCCCGTCGTGACCTGCTCGGGCCTCACCGGCGAGGGCGTCGCCGCGCTCTGGGACACGCTCCGCGAGCACCGCGGCGCGCTCGAGCGCGCCGGCGCGTGGGAGCGACAGCGTCGCGAGCAGCGGCTGCACTGGATGTGGGACGCGGTCGAGCGCGGGCTGCTCCGGCGACTTCACGAGCACCCGGCCGTGGCCGCGCGCGCGCCCGAGCTCGAGTCGCGGGTCCGCGACGGGCGCGTGAGCCCGGAGCGCGCGGCCGAGGAGCTGCTCGCCGCCTTCGATCGCCGCGACGCCGAGTGAGCTCGCGTCGCGTCAGCGACGACGACGCCCGCGTGAGCGGTGATTGGGCGAGTTGTACTCGGGCTCCTTCTTCGCCACCCAGCGGATAAATTTGTCGATCTCGGGGTGCGAGCGCAGCGCGGGCCAGGTGTGGTAACGCTTCAGGAGCTCGCGCTCGCTGAGCAGCGAGTGGATCTTGGAGTGGCAGATCTTGTGGATCCAGAACGCCTGCTTGCCGCCGAAGGTGCGCGGAATTAGATGGTGCTGATTCACGCTTCGGCCCGGGATCATCGGGCGGTCGCAGAGCGGGCATGGCCCGAGGGTCTCGTCGCTGTCGTGCATGGCTCCCCGGCGGCGGGCGATCGAGTATCCCGAATGCGGCGCGGACCCGCCAGCGACGCTTCGCGCGCTCGCCTCCGCGCGCGAACTCTGCGGACGCTGTGGCGCGTTGGGACAGCGCTCGCGGGCCGCCCCGTCGACGAAATTCGCTACAACATAAGGGGGGTGCGCGGGCGCGGGCGCGGGCACTGAAGCGTTTCGCTCGTGGACTTCTTTCAACCAGTCGTACGGCGCCTGGAGCGGTGGATCCCGCTCGAGATGCGACGCGAGGCCTACTCGCGTCGACGCGCGCTGCTCGCGGTCGGCGTCGCGGTGTTCATCTCGGTGGCGTGCCTGGTGACGATCCCGCCGCTGGTGCTCGCGATCGGCAGCCCCGACGGCTACATCGCCGGCTTCAACACCCTGCTCGTCGGGGTGCTCAGCGCCGTGACGCTCTTGTTCGTGCGCCGGACCGGCTCGTTGACGCTGGCCGGCAACTGGCTCGCGGGGCTGCTGTTCGTCGGCGTCAGCTTCTCCGTGTTTAATGGCGGCGGGCTCTCGGCGCCCTTCGTCTGCGGGATGCTCATGTGCCCGGTGCTCGCGCTCGTGGTCGCGGGCCGAAGCTCCGGCTACCTCTGGATCGGGATCTGCGGGGGGCTGATCGTCAGCGTCTACCTCGCCGAGCGCGCTGGCGTCACCTTCCCGAACGAGATGCCGGCCTCCTCCTACGAGGACGTGCTCGCGATCATGTACGTCGGCGTGCTCATCCTGCTGACGATGATCGCGGCGTTCTCAGAGTCGACCACCGAGATCGCGCTCGTCGACGTCGAGCTGGCGACGCGGCGGCTCGGGAGCGCGCAGCTCGAGGAGGAGCGCATGCGCCTCGCGGCCGAGCGGGCCAGGGCCGAGAACGACGCGAAGTCGGCCTTCCTCGCCCGCATGAGCCACGAGCTGCGCACGCCGCTGAACGCGATCATCGGCTTCAGCGAGCTGCTCACCGAGGAGGCCGAGGCGGGGGGGCTCTCGCGCGACGAGCTGCTCTCGGACCTGCGCAACATCAGCGTCTCGGGCCAGCACCTGCTCGAGATCATCAGCAACATCCTCGACCTCACCAACATCGAGGCCAGCAACGTCGAGATGTCCCTGAGACCCTGTCTCGTCGAGCCGATCGCCTCGGAGGTCGTCGAGACGTTCCGGGCGCTCGCGGAGGCGAAGGGCACGGTGATCGAGTCGGCCGGCGCGGGCGAAGGGGGCGCGCTGCGGGTGATGGCGGACGCGACGCGGCTGCGCCAGGTCTTGATGAACCTGACGAGCAACGCGGTCAAGTTCACGACGCGCGGCCGCGTGACGATCCGCTGCTACGCGGCCGAGGAGGGCGAGCGGGTCGCGCTCGAGGTCGAGGACACCGGGATCGGGATCCCGGCGGATAAGCTCGACTCGGTGTTCACCGCCTTCGACCAGGTCGACACCTCGACGACGCGGCGTCACGACGGCGCCGGCCTCGGGCTGACGATCAGCCGCGAGCTCGTCGAGATGATGGGCGGCCGCTTAGAGGTCAGCTCGCGCGAGGGCGAGGGCAGCCGGTTCACGGTGCTGCTGTCCCGCGTGGCGTGAGGTCAGCCCTGCGGGAGCTCGACGGGGCCGACCGCGGTGGGCAGCTCGTTGTCGCCGAGCCGACCGGGGAAGCTGTAGCCGAGCTGGCCGTAGAGGTTCCAGCCCCAGCAGCGGACGTCGCCGCTCTGCAGCAGCGCGCAGGTGTGGAGGAAGCCGGCGGCGAGCTGACTGACCTGTCCGCCGAGCTGCACGTAGCCGACCTGCGAGGGCAGCTCGTCGTCGCCGATCTTTTGGGTGTTGCCGTAGCCGAGCTGACCGTAGTCGCCGTTGCCCCAGCAGCGGACGTTGCCGGTCTCGAGCAGCGCGCAGGTGTGGTAGCTGCCCGCGACGACCTGGGTGACCGGGCCGCCTGTGTCGACGGCGGAGACGTACTTGGGGGGTTCGTCGTCGCCGATGATGTCGGTGTGGCCGTAGCCGAGCTGACCGTAGGTGTTGTCGCCCCAGCAGCGGATGCTCTTGTCGTCGAGCAGCGCGCAGGTGTGGTCGCTGCCCGCGGTGATCTGGGTGATCAGGCCGTCGGCGCTGACGGAGACCGGCCCGGCGACCGCGGGGTATTCGTCGTCGCCGATCGGCTTCTGCGTGGCCTGCCCGAGCTGCCCCCGCAGCGCGGAGCCCCAGCAGTAGACCGAGCCGTTGTAGCCGCGCGCGCAGGTGTGCTCGGCGCCCGCGGCGAGCTCGACCATCCAGCCGCGCTCGAGCACGATGCCGCCCGATTGAGAGGGCGCTTCGTCGTCGCCGACCGTCTCGGTGTGCGCGAGGCCGAGCTGGCCCGAGTCGTTCGCGCCCCAGCAGCGGATTCGACCGCCGAGCACGGTCGCGCAGCTGTGCCCCCCGCCGGCGGCGATCGTGATCGCGGGCCCCGCGAGGTTGATCGGCGGGAACTCGTCGGGCGTCAGCTCGTCGCCGACGTTCTTGGTGTGCCCGAGCCCGAGCTGCCCGGCGTAGTTGGAGCCCCAGCAGCGCGCGTCGTCGTCGGTCGTGACCACGCAGGTGTGCTGCCCGCCGGTCGCGATCTCGCGGACGCCGACGCCGGGCGGGAGCGGCACGGGGCCGGCCTCGACGATCGTGATCGCGTCCTCGCCGGCGACCTGGTCCGTGTTGCCGTAGCCGAGCTGACCGAACCAGTTGGCGCCCCAGCAGCGGACGCGCTGGTCGTTGAAGAGCGCGCAGGTGTGATAGTCGCCGGCCACGAGCTGAACGACCTCGAGGGCCGCGCGCGGCGCCTCGAGCTGGTCCTCGTCCTCGCCCTCGCCGGGCTCGCGCTCCACGGCGCCGACGGGCTCGCCGGCCGCGGCGCCGGGCTCGCCGGGCACGTCACAGGCGGCGCTCGTGAGCAGCGCGAGCAGGCTCGCGCGCAGCCCAAGACGATGCTTCGAGCGCTTCACAGGCGCAGGGTACCGCATCCGCGCGCGGGCGGGCGCGGCGGATCGACGACCCCTACGCGGCTGGTCCTGGAGTCAGCCAGAAGCTCGCGGTCTGGGGGTCGTCGGCGCCGGCGCTGCGAACCTCCGGCCGGGTGCGCGCGAGCCGGCGCATGATCTGCCAGACGGTAAACGGCGCGGCGCCCAGCGAGCTCGCGAGCTCGTCGGCTGTACGCGGTTCTGTGGACAACGACGCGAGCAGCCGCGCCTGCAGCTCGAGCACGCCCCGGGCCGCCTGCTTGCCGGCCTCGACCCCCGGCTGGTGGTAGGCGTTGATGTTGATGAGCTCGGCGTAGAGCCCGACCGCGCGTTCGAACAGCGCGATCACGGCGCCGAGCGAGCGGGCGTCGAGGCGCTCGAGCACGAGCGTCGCCGAGGCTCGCCCGCGCTCTCGCAGCGCGTCTCGGGTGCCGAGGTAGAAGCCGTCGAGGCAGTCACCCGAGCGCACGCCGGGCTCGACCTCGACGCCCTCGGCCGGGGCCTGATCCTCGAGCACGCGGACGAACAGCGCGAAGAAGCTCCCAAGGCCGTCGCGGAGCTGCTGGACGTAGGCGTGCTGATCGGTGGAGCCCTTGTTGCCGAACACCGTCAAGCCCTGCCAGACCTCGGCGCCGGTCCGGTCGAGGCGCTTGCCGAGCGACTCCATGACGAGCTGCTGCAGGTAGCGCGAGAGCAGCACGAGTCGATCGCGGTAGGGCAGGACGACCATCGCCCGCTGCCCGCGGCCGCCGGCTTGACGAAACCACATCCGCGCGAGCAGAGCGGCGGGGTTGTGTCGCGGGGGGCGTGAGCGCGTCGCGTGGTCCATGGCCGCCGCGCCCTCGAGGAACGCGCGCCAGTCGAGGTCGAGGAGCCCCATGAGCACGAGCCCGACCGCCGAGCACACGCTCGTGCGCCCGCCGACCCACGACCACAGCGGGAAGCGAGCCAGCCAGGCCGGCCTGCCTTTGTCGCCCTCGCCGCGCGCGAGCCGATCGAGCTGACTGTCGGCGCCGGTGATGGCGATCGCGTGGGCCGCGAACTCCAGCCCCGCGCGCGCGTAGGCGTGCATCGCCTCGCGCATGCAGTTGCGGGTCTCGACGGTCGAGCCCGACTTGCTGACGACGACCACGAGGGTCTGCGCGAGCGCGTCCGTCTTTTGTGAGAGCGCGCGGCGGATCCCGTCGGGGTCGGTGTTGTCGAGCACGGTCAACGAGCGCGGCGCGTTGACGTCCTGCAGCGCGTCGGCGATCAGCTGGGGCCCGAGCGCCGAGCCGCCGATCCCGATCCACAGGACGCGGGTGAACGGTCGACCGCCGGCGCCGCGCAGCTGCCCCCCGCGCAGCTGCTCGACGAACTCGGTGAGCCGCGTCCAGCAGCCCTCGATCGCGCCGCGCTGATCGGGCGTGGGCGCGAGCGCGGGCGCGCGCAGCCAGTAGTGCCCGACCTGCCGGCCCTCGTCGGCGTTGGCGAGCGCGCCGGCCTCGAGCTGGTCCATGGCGAGGAGCGCCGCCGCCATCGCGTCGGCCGCCTCACCCTCGAAGTCCTCGGCCCGCATGTCCGCGTCGGCGAGGTCGAGCTCGATGTACGGGCGATCGAGCTGGGCGCGCCACGTCGTGTAGCGCGTCCAGCGGTCGCGCTCGAGATCCACAAGGTCACGGGGGGCGATCATCGCCGCCGATGGTGCGCGCCCCAACGCGGCCCGCGCAAGCGCAGGCGCCGGAGCGCGCAGTCAGTCAGGTCACGCGGGGACCAGGCACACGCCGACGGACTCGAAGCCCGGCGCCGGGTTCGTGAACACGGGAAAACAGTCCATCGGGCTCGGGCACTCGCCGACGCCGGCCGTGTCGCAGAGCGCGGAGCAGCACAGGCCGGTCGTCGAGAGACAGTCCGGGACTAGCTCGCCCCACTGACACGCGAAGCCCTCGGCGCAGCCGCGCGTGGCGAAGCCGAGGCACGGGTCCGTCTGGATCCCGATCTCCTCCTCCGTGCCGACCATGCAGCCGAAGCGGTCGCTGGTGGCGAGGCAGCGCATGCTCCCGGGGCAGGTCGGCAGCAGCGGGTCGCAGGGCTCAGCGCAGTGCGCGATGTTGGCGTAGGGGCCGAGCACGCAGACGCCACCGCCGCAGTCGTCGTTGGTCTCGCAGCCGGGCAAGCAGCTGCCGTAGTCCTCCTCGCCGGTGATCGGGATACAGAGCGTGCCGCCGGGGCAGCCGTCCTGACCGTCATTGACCGAGAGCTGGCAGGTCGCGTAGGGCGACAGCGAGGTGTCGTCTGGGACACATTTATAGACGGTGCGGTCGTTGTTCTGATCGAGCACGACCGCGCACTTCTCGTCGCTGGGGCACGAGTCGGTGTCGCCGGGGTTGCACTCGAAGATCGGGTCCCCGCCGTTCCCGCCGCCGCTGTCGTCGTCGTCGTCGTCGTCGTCGTCGTCGTCCGAGTCGCCGACGCTGTCGACGCCGCCCATCGACATGTACGGCTCGGGGTAGTCGCCGCCGGAGTTGTAGTTAAAGCCGTCACCCCGATCGATCGACTGGCAGCCGCTCGTCAGCGCGAGCCCGGCGACGAGGAGGGGCGTGATGAGCGTGACGCGTGCCAGCGAGGTGAGTCCCACGTGTAGTGCTCCTTGACGGAGGTCTCGCTGGATCTGTCGCCGGCTCGCGCGCCTACCCGTTCCGTCCAAGGAGTCCATACGCAGCAAGGCTAGCACTCCGCGCGCTCGGCGGGTCGCGCTCGCGACGGCGCGCCCGGCGTGCGCGCGAGTTCGAACGCTCACGCGGGCGCGGCGGCCACCACGACGCGCTCGCACTCGCGGACCAGCGACCTCGCAAGCTCGAGGGCCCGCCGCGCGGGCCCGTGGGCGTTCGCCTGCAGCTGCACTAGGCCACGCTCCGGCATGGGCCCGATCGTCATGAGCTCGCGCGCGGCCTCGGCGGCCTCGGCGGACATCG
Source organism: Polyangia bacterium (assembly GCA_030430565.1). Classification (GTDB taxonomy): domain Bacteria; phylum Myxococcota_A; class Polyangia; order Nannocystales; family Nannocystaceae; genus JACKDW01. The sequence continues at coordinate 147,980 of JAUIKS010000015.1, read as the reverse complement.
GCGCGCGGTCGCTGGGTGAGGCGCTGGCGAGCGCGCGGAGGTGATCGATGTAGCTGCGGCCCCAGCGTGTCTCACAGGACATACGATCGAGCTGGCCGCCGAGCGCGACGAGGACGCCGTTGAGCGCCATGCCGGCGGCCCTGCGGGCGTGCGTCACCGCGGTTCTGCGGCTGGCGACGCGGGCGTCGCCAGACTCTAGCTCGCGCGCGGCCGCCTGGCACCACGCGCGGGCGTCGAGGCGCCACAGCCAGTGCTGAGGATCGTGCGGAGGTTTGTCCATACGGACAGTTTGGCACAACGGGCGGCGAAACCGGCGCCGCCCTCGGTCACTCCGTGTCCGTCGACGAGCCGCCGGTCGATCCCGTCGCGCTGTCGGTGCCGGAGCTGCCGGAGTCGGTCCCCGAGCTGCCCGTGCCCATCACGGTCGTGGCGGCGTTCGTGGTCACGGAGGTCTCGGAGGTCTCGGAGGTCTCGGTGCCCGCGCTCGAGGTCGCGGAGGTCGCGGTCGTGCTGGAGCTCGAGCTCGCGGTCGTCTCGGTGGTCGTGGTCGCGCCGGTCGAGCCCGAGCTGCCGCCCTGGCTCTCGCCGGTGTCATCCGGCATCGCGAGATCGCGCTTCGAACCCATGTCGAGGATGTCTTCCGGGTCAGGTCCAGACAGGGCGCCGCCGAAGTCCGAGGACTCCGGGGACTCACCGCACTGCCCGGGGCTGTTGGCGGGGTAGCAGCACCCCGCGCTGTCGTCCGTGCAGGAGGCCGGGTTGAGCGGCGCCTTGCCGACCGCCTGGCAGACGAGCCCGCCCCGGCAGTCAGTGGCGCAGCGACAGGTCTCGCCGACGCCGGCCTTGCAGCCCTGGAACGGCGTCACCGCGGCGAACAGGCCGAGCACGATCCCGGTGAAGCCGAACTTCAGCGCGAACTCGCTGAGCGGACGGCGGGATCGTGTGTGTGGGCGCGTAGCGGGCAGGTCCGAGGCGGGCATCAGTCGATGGCTTTGTACTCGATTTTGATGACCTCGTACTCACGATCGCCCTTGGGGAGCCGGACGATCACCTCGTCGCCCTCGCCCTTCCCCAGCATCGCGCGCGCGATGGGCGCGGTGATCGAGATCTTGCCCTCGTCGGCGTTGGATTCGTCCTCGCCGACCAACTTGTAGACGACCTCGACCTCGTTATCGACATCCTCGAGGGTGACCGTCGCGCCGAAGATGATCTTGTCGGACTTGGTCTTCTCGGGATCGATGACCTGCGACTTGTTGATCTTGTAGCGGAGGTACTTCATCCGCCCGTCGAGCTTGCCCTGCATCTCTTTCGCGGCGTGGTACTCGGCGTTCTCCTTCAGATCGCCGTGCGCGCGCGCTTCCTCGATCTCCGCCACGTTCTTCGGGCGATCGTGCTCGAGGATCCGCTTGAGCTCATCTTTGAGCTTCTGGAGTCCTGCGGGCGTGATGGGAGATGAATCTGACATGAATACGACCTCTCTCGTCTGACCGGGCTAGGGCTACCGGCTTCCTTCGTTTCGGTACCCCGCGAGGTTGGCGGGGGCCTCGGCCGGGTCATGGCCGGGGATCCGGTGGTAGTCCTGCAGCGTTATCGCCGCGAGCGCGGGCGCCGGGCCGCGGGCGGCCTCGATCGCGTGCGCGGCGGCCATAGCGCCGGAGATGGTAGTGAAGTATGGCACCCTGTAGACCAGCGCGGTCCGGCGGATGCTGAAGCTGTCCGCGATCGCCTGCGCGCCGATGGTCGTGTTGATGACCATCGCGATCTCGCGGTTGACGAGGGCGTCGACGATGTGCGGCCGGCCCTCCTTGACCTTGTTGATCGCGTGACACTCGAGGCCGGCCTCGCGCAGCGCTCGAGTGGTCCCGCGGGTCGCGACCAGCTCAAAGCCGAGGTGCACCAGATGACGCGCTACAGGCACCACCTGCGGCTTATCGTCATCGCGGACCGAGACGAAGACGGTTCCACGCTGCGGGAGGTCGGTGCCGGACGCCAAGAGCCCTTTGTAACACGCCGCGCCGAAATTCGTAGCGATTCCCATGACCTCGCCGGTGCTCCGCATCTCGGGACCGAGGATGGTGTCCGCGTTCTTAAACTTCATGAACGGGAACACGGGGACCTTGACCGAGATGTGGCGGGGGATGCGCTCTACGAGGCCGAGGTCAGCGATGCGCTCGCCCGCCGCGACCCGGGCCGCGATCTTCGCAAACGGAGTTCCGAGCGCCTTCGCAACAAAGGGGACCGTGCGAGAAGCACGCGGGTTGACCTCGAGGACGTAGACGGTGCCCTCGTGCAGCGCGAACTGCACGTTCATCAGGCCGACGACGTTGAGCTCCAGCGCGAGCGCGCGCGTGACCCGACGGACCTCGTCGAGCGTGGCCGCCGGCACGTTGACCGGCGGCAGCGAGCAGCCCGAGTCGCCCGAGTGAATCCCGGCCTCCTCGATGTGCTCCATGATCCCGGCGATCACGACATCGCGGCCGTCGGCGACCGCGTCGACATCGAGCTCGGTCGCGTTGTGCAGGAACTGATCGACGAGCACCGGGTGGTCGGGCGAGGCCCGCACGGCCGTGCGCATGTACTTGTCGAGCTCGGCGTCGCTGTAGACGATGACCATCGCGCGCCCGCCCAGCACGTAGCTCGGCCGCACGAGCACCGGGTAGCCGATCGAGTGCGCGATCTCGAAGGCCTCCTCGCTCGAGCGCGCGACGCCCCAGCGCGGGCAGCGGATCCCGAGCCGGGTCACCAGCTCGCCGAAGCGCCCGCGATCCTCGGCCCGGTCGATGGAGTCCGCGCTGGTGCCGAGCAGGGTGTAGCCCGCCTCCTCGATGGCGCGCGCGAGCTTGAGCGGCGTCTGCCCGCCGAACTGCACGAGCACGCCGGCGATCTCGCCGCGCTGGGCCTCGAGGTCGAGGACGTTGAGCACGTGCTCGGCGGTGAGCGGCTCAAAGTACAGGCGGTCGCTGGTGTCGTAGTCGGTGGACACCGTCTCCGGGTTGCAGTTGACCATGATGGTCTCGTAGCCGGCGTCGTGCAGCGCGAAGGCGGCGTGGCAGCAGCAGTAGTCGAACTCGATGCCTTGGCCAATTCGGTTGGGGCCGCCGCCCAGGATCACGATCTTGCGCTTGTCCGAGATGTCCGCCTCGCACTCCTCCTCGTACGAGGAGTACAGGTAGGGCGTGAACGCCTCGAACTCGGCCGCGCAGGTGTCGATGCGCTTGAACACCGGCGTGATCCCGTGGCGCCTGCGCGCGGCTCGGATCGCGTCCTCGTCAGACTCGAGCAGCTGCGCGAGCCGGCGGTCGGTGAGGCCGAGGCGCTTGGCCCAGCGCAGGCGCGCGGGGTCCTGGCGCTCCAGCGGCGCGCCGGCGCCCTCGGCGAGCAGCTGCTCGAGCTGCACGATCGTGGCGATCTGTCCCAAGAACCATGGATCAATGCGCGTGAGCTCGTGGATACGCTCGGCCGAGAGCCCGCGCCGGAACGCCTCGGCGACGTACCACAGGCGCGCGGGGTTGGGCCGGCTGAGCAGGCCCTCGACGCTGTCGGGCGCGAGCTGGGCGCCGCGGTCGAAGCCGAAGGTGCCGATCTCGAGGCTGCACATCGCCTTGCCGACCGACTCGCGGAAGGTCCGCCCGATCGACATGACCTCGCCGACAGACTGCATCTGGATCGTCAGCGTGTCGTCGGAGCCGCGGAATTTCTCGAAGGTGAAGCGCGGGATCTTGGTGACGACGTAGTCGATGCTCGGCTCGAAGCTCGCGGGCGTGACCTGCGTGATGTCGTTGGTGATCTCGTCCAGCGTGTAGCCGACCGCGAGCATCGCGGCGATCTTGGCGATCGGGAAGCCGGTCGCCTTCGAGGCGAGCGCCGACGAGCGAGAGACCCGCGGGTTCATCTCGATCACGGTCATGCGCCCGCTCTTGGGGTCGAAGGCGAACTGGATGTTGCAGCCGCCGGTGGTGACGCCGACCTCGCTGACGACGGCCTTGGCCGCGTCGCGCATGCGCTGGTACTCCTTGTCGGTCAGCGTCTGCGCCGGCGCGATCGTGATGCTGTCGCCGGTGTGCACGCCCATCGGGTCGAGGTTCTCGATCGAGCAGATCACGACGAAGTTGTCCTTCGCGTCGCGCATCACCTCGAGCTCGAACTCCTTCCAGCCGAGCACCGACTCCTCGATCAGGATCTCGCCGCGCATGCTGGCCGCGAGCGCGCGCTGGACCTGCTCTTCGAATTCTTCGCGGTTGTAGGCGATCGCGGCGCCGGTGCCCCCGAGCGTGAAGCTCGCGCGGATGATCGCCGGGAAGCCGATCTTGTCGAGCCCGGCCCAGGCCTCCTCGAGCGTGTGGCAGTAGATGCTGACGGGGACCTCGAGGCCGATCGAGACCATCGCGGCCTTGAAGCGGTCGCGGTCCTCGGCCTTCTCGATCGCCGCCAGGTTCGCGCCCAGCAGCTCGACGCCGTGCTTGGCGAGCACGCCCTGCTTGCCCGCCTTGATCGCGAGGTTGAGCGCGGTCTGACCCCCGACCGTCGAGAGCAGCGCGTCGGGCTTCTCGGCCGCGAGCACCCGGTCCAAGAACTCGACCGTGAGCGGCTCGATATATGTCCGATCCGCCAGCTCGGGATCGGTCATGATCGTCGCCGGGTTCGAGTTCATCAAGATGACCTCGTAGCCGTCCTGACGGAGCGCCTTGACGGCCTGCGTGCCCGAGTAGTCGAATTCGCAGGCCTGGCCGATGACGATCGGGCCCGAGCCGAGGACGACGATGCGGCGAATATCTGTGCGGCGTGGCATGCTGATCTCGCGGGGGACGCTGCGGATGAGTCGCGCGTGCGCGCGGGCGCACGGAGGCGGCGGCCCCGCAGATGCGCGCGACCGCTCGGCCATTCATAGCACTCGAGCGCCCGCCCGACAGGGCGCGCGCTCGGCTCGAGGGCGCTCTTCGGCGGCGGGATGCGGAGAGTCCGCAGCCGCCCGGTCCTGCCTATGTCGGCGCGACGACGTGGGTGCCGTTGAAGGTGTGGCCCTCGCTGCCGATGTTCTTCCGGACCACGTCGGCGTAGGCGCTGACATCCCACTGATTGCGGGCGAGGCCGTTGAGGATCGCGGTCCGCAGGCGCAGCGAGTCCTCGTCGGGGTTGCCGAGGCGCTTGACCAGGGGCTCGATGGAGCGCTCGTCGGCGATGTCGACCAGCGCCTCGACGCAGTAGAAGCGCAGGTTCTCGTCCTGGTCCTCGAGGTAGGAGGCGAGGATCTCCGGCACCCGCGGGTTGTCGATCTCCGAGATGTGCGTGAGCAGCTGCAGCTTCTTGGCGGGGTTGCGCTCGTAGCCCGGCGGGTGTTTCTCAAGCAGCGCGTTGAGGATGTCCCACTCCTGATCCTCGTGGGCGAGATCCTCGACGATCCGCAGCGCCCAGCCCCAGCCGGCCTGGCGCTCGGGGCCGTCGGACTCGATGAGCTCGCTCGAGAGGCAGTGCTGCTTGACCGCGGAGAGCACCATCGCCGGCTCGAGGCCGGTGAGTCGGCGGTAGATCCAGCCCTTCTCCTCCTCGTCCTCGATGCTCTTGCTCGAGGCGATGGTGAAGCGGCGCAGGAGGCCGATAATCGCCGGTACGGTGTTGATCTTGAGCAGCCGCTGCATCGCGTCGTAGCGGTCGCCGGACTGCGCGTAGCGGTTCTCGATCTTGCGGATCAGCCGCTCGAGTCGCGCCTGGCTGCGGCCGGCGCTTGAAAAATATTTCGATATACCCACGGCCAGTGTTCTCGTTGTGTTGGACTCGTGACGAGGTGAAGTTCTTGTGCGTCGAGTGTGGGGCAAAATCTCCGGGATCCGACCGGAGCTCGACGGCCTCATGGATCGGTGTCGGTGTCGGTGTCGGTGTCGGTACCCGTCGAGCCGCTCGAGCTGCTCGAGCTGCCGTTCATACCGGTCGTGTCCGTCGCGCCCGTGCTCCCGGTCGTCGCGTTCGAGGTCGAGGAGGTCATCGCGGCGGTCGTGGCGCCCGCGGTTGTAGCCGAGGTCGCGTCGGAAGTCGCTGAAGAAGTCGCTGAAGAAGTCGCGTCGGAAGTCGCTGAAGAAGTCGCTTCAGAAGTAGCGACCGAGGTCGCGTCGGAAGTCGCGCTCGTCGTGTTGGAGGTCGTCGACGACGCGCCCGACTCAGACGCCCCGGAGCTGCCCATCGAGCCAGACCCGGTCGTCGGGATCGTGAGGTTCCCGGACACCTTGCAGCCGTTCTCGTTGGTCTTGTAGTCCACGCCCTCGCGGTGGCAGCAGCCGTCGGGCTGGCAGGCGTAGCCGCTCGGGCACAGGCCGCCGTCGTTGGCCCCTGCGTCGCAGCTGAAGATCACGTCGCTCGACGGCGCCGAGAAGCAGCCGGCGACGAGGCCAGACAGACCCGCGAGCGCGAGCGCACAAACAGACCCGCGCCAGGCCGCGGTCACGCGGGCCCAGCGCGGCGGCGCGGCGTCGATCAAAATCGAACCTCCAAGCCGCCAGGCAGCAGCTGCAGCCGACTCTGCTGGCGGTTTCGCGCTTGTCGCTTGCGGTGCCCGTGGACCGCGAACAGCGCGATGCTGGCGACTAGCGTCGCGCCGCCCGCAGCGAGGAAGCCGATCGCGAGCTTGTTGTAGGTCTCGCCCTTGGAGATCGCCGAGTTGTAGTCGTCCTCAACCTCGGAGAAGGGGACCGCGTTGCCCTGATCGTCGAGCAGCTTGGTCAGTCGATCGGCGTTGTCCTGCTCGACCTGCGAGAGCCCGACGAACAGGCCGCCGGTGGTGGCGAGCGCGAAGGTGCCGAACAGCGTCCACCAGGCGGCGGCTTGCAGCGGCTCCATGCGCTCGGGTACGCCAGCTGGCGCATCGGACAGCGAGGTGCCCTCGAGCTCCGCCTGGGCCCGCTGCGCGTCGGGATCGTCGGAAGCGACGACGTTGCCGCCCATGCCGGCGGAGTCAGGCGGCGTGTACTCGCCGTCTGCTTCGTCCGCGGCTTCGTCCGCGGCTTCGTCCGTGGCTTCGTCTGTGGCACCGTCCTCGACGTCGGCGTCGGCCTCGGTATCGACGTCCTCGGAGCCATCGGGCTGCGCGTCCTCCTCACTACGGACGTCAGCGCCTGACATCGCGGCGGCCGGTGTGGAGAGCAGCGAAGAGCTCAGGCCGAAGATGAGCGAGAGCGCCGTGATCACCGCTGTCGATGCGCGGGAACGCGAGCGACGAGCCGACGACCGCGAATCCCGGAGGAGTGGGGCAGAGACCATAGAGTTGCCCGATTGTAAACGTGGTTGATTCCCGCGACCAGCGGGCACAAGGTTGCTCAGGTCCCGGGCGAGACCGTGTTCGCCGCTCGCTTCGCGGCGTGTCGATTCGCGCCTCGATCCTGCGAGCGATCCCTTGCGTGATTCAACGAGCCGAGCGGCGCTGGCGTGTGCCACCATCACCCGGGTCGCGGACGCGGTGTGCGCCGGGAGAACATCCTGGGGATTCATCACGTCACAGATCACGAACTGGCTCCCGATCGCGCGCCCGAACCGCTCGTCCTCCGCGCTCGCCCGCTGACTCTCGCCCGTGTCCTGGTCCCCCCCCATCCGCCCGTTGTGCGCGCCGCTCCCATGGAGCGAATTTGGCTCGCGCTTGCGACGAGCCGCGCTCGTTGTCGGCCTGGGTGTCGTCAGCGTGGTCTCCGGATGCGCGGTCAACGGAGGCTCCCCGGGGGGCGGTCGGACGGTGCCGCCGCCACCCGTCGATCTCTACCCTGAGGAGCCGGATTTCGCGGGGGTCTGGCTCGGGGAGGTCGGTGGCCAGATGGGCGAGCTCGATGTCTCACCGCTCGGGCCTTCGCGCTATTACGGATCTTTTAAAAGTGATGACGGCGCGATCCGCTTCGTGCTCAACATGAAGCAACGCAGCGCCCCCGATCGAGGCGGCGACGAGGTGCCCGGCAACCTCGTGGTGTTTGAGTGGCAAGACGGACACCAGGGCGAGGTCTGCTCGGCCCAGGGCTGCGGTCGCGGCATGGGCTGGGTGCTGATCAACCCCGAGGACACCGCGCTGAGCGGGATGCTCGGCTTTGGCGAGTCCAACGCCAACCGCGGCACGCTGTCGTTTGTGCGCGTCGAAGACACCTACGAATAGGCTACGGCTTTTTCGGGGCGGCCTCGGCGGCTTTGGCGTCCCCCGCGACCTTGTACTTCGGTCCCTTGTACTCGTGACCGGCGGCCTTGTTGAGGGTGACCGGCGGGGTCGTGAACGGCCGCCCGTCGGTGCGCGTCAGCAGCTCGGGCGGGCCGGGGTCGAGGCGCGAGAGCTGCGTCTTCATGGTCGTCTCGGTCGCGAGACCGCGCCCGTCGTCCATCGTCAGGCTGATCTTCTCGCGGATCATGTGCAGCTCGCCGGTCGAGACCCACAGGAAGATCGAGCCGGTGACCGCGCCCTTGCGCTCGCCGAGCTTGGGGTCCGTGGTCGTGTACGAGCCGATATAGGCGATCTCCGCCCGCTTCTCGCCGGTGCCGGGCTCCTCGTCGAGCGTCTTCAGCACGAACACGACCTCGCGCTCGTCGACCTTACCGCCCACGCGTCGACGGCAGCGGCTCTTCCAGCTCGCGCGCTCGGCGACGGGTTGTTTCGGCAGGCGCAGGCAGTAGAAGCGCTCGGCGGAGGCGAGCGCCTGGCCTGCGGGGGCGGACACCCGCTCGGCTGGGCCCTCGACCTTGGTCGGGCCGCCGTAGCGGCCGTCGGCGAACAGCGTGTGACTCGTGACGAGCTCGGCGACCTGCAGCTCGTCCTGCTTCATGAAGGTGCCGGTCGGCGGCTCCGCGTCGTAGTTGAGGTAGCGGTGCTCGAGGGTGCAGCTGCGGTCGACTCCTTCACCCGAGCAGTTTTTCAGCCGCAGCTCCTCTTGGCGGGCGAATCCGGTCGGCTTTTGGACCGCCGGGAGCTGGACGTTGCCGATGGTCATGACGCGGTAGATCGAGTCTTCTTTGAGACGCAGCGTGAGCTGGACCCGATCGCCCTCGGGGTTGCCGACGAGCGCGACCGAGCCGTCGGCGGGCGCGGGCGCGGAGGGCGTGGACTTCTCGCCCGTATCGGCGGCGGGCGTGTCAGGCTGCTCGGCGTCGCCGTCGCTCGCTTGTTTCCCCTCCGCGGGCTGCTGCGGAGACTGGCTCGCGGCGGGCTGCTCGTCAGCCGCGTCGGCGTCGCCCGTCTTGCTGCGCTTCTCGAGGTTCGATGGCGCCCCTTGATCGTCGCAGGCGACCGACGACAGGGCGGTCACGGCCACCAGCGCGGTGAGGCCGAGGGTCGTCAGAGAGCCCGAGAGCCGTTGTTTCGCTTGCACCGCGCGAGAATGACACGCACGTCGACGGGCTGCTAGCGGCTCTAACAATACGGATGGTTTTCGCTCATTCATGGTGTTTTGGGCGTACTGATGAAGGGTCGCTCGCGCAGAACCGCGCCTCGTTGACAAATCAGCGTAATGTTTGTGGAAACGATCACATTCGCGGCGGACAAATGTATGCTGCGCATCATGCGAAGCCCCCCCCGCGCTCGTAAGTCTCGTACGTTCGGTGTTTGTCTCCCGTGGACGGTTTTGTTGCTCGCGGCACCCCTCGCGCTCTCGTCCGGATGTCAACAGGTCAAGGACCTGGTCGGTATGGGGGAGGAGGAGAAGCCGGCAGAAGTGGTGACTCCAGAGCCGGAGCCGGAGCCGGAGCCGGAGCCCGCGCCCATTGTCGCTGCGCCAATCCCGGACGAAGCGCTCCCGGTGTTGCCCGAGAAAGTCGATCCGGTCGACGATCTATTCCACTTCGTGCCCGGCGGGGAGGAGGGGATGTACGTCATCATCCGCGATCCCACCACGCTGCTCGGTTACGTCGATCAGGGCTTTAAGACCTTCGAGAAGCCGTTCGCGGCGCTCGCGGCGGCTGCGGCGGACGGGCCCGATGAGCTCAAGGACGCCGCCGAGGCGCACAAAGAGTTCTCCGAGGGGAAGACCAAGTACGAGCAGGCTGCCGACAAGATCAAGAATTCCGGTATCGACTTCTCGCACGGCTTCGTCCTCGCCAGCCCGGATGGCGAGGACAAGAACATGGTCGCGATTTACGTGGCCGAGAAGCCGGATGCCTTTAAAGAGCTGCTCTCGGCGCTGGACGATGACGAGGCCAGCGACTTCACCTGCGCGGAGATCCCGGACAGCGGGCACATGGGCTGCGCCAAGTCGAAGAAGGCGCTCAAGGCCTTCAAGCCCGACGGTGACTCCAAAAAGCACCGCCAGGCGGCCGAAGAGGCGATGCCTGGGGTGAACCTCGATGAGGCCAACATCATCGCCCACTTCCAGGATGACGACGATGGGCCGATCTACGTCGCGGCGACGACGCCGCCGGGCACCGGCATTGTCCACGTCGGGCTGCCGACGCAGTCGAACGAGGTCAAAGAGGTGATCGAGGTCCTCAAGCCGGTGAAGGGCAAGACGCTGCGCTTCGCGCAGCCCGGCGCCGGCTTCATGTGGGCCAACGTCGACATGGAGGCCATCAAGAAGAAGGACGAGGTCGCCAGCGCGCCGCCGCCGCTCGACTCGGTGATCAAGGCGGCCAACGGTGAGTTCTTCATCGGCGGGAACCTCGACCCGTCCGGCTTCCAGATGCACATGGGCGTCACCGACACGTCGGTGGTCGACACCCTCGTCGAGCTCGGCGCCATGACCGCGAAAGGGATCCCGAAGGAGATCCCGAACGTGCCCGGCAGCAAGGTCGCGTTTGGACGCGCGGAGATCGATCTTGGCGGCGACAAGCGCAAGGGTCTGCACCTCTCGATCAGCGGGGTCAAAGAGGCCAACGTGCTCACCCAGGTCATGGGGCTCACCCTCGACGGGTGGTTCTACTCGGCCAAGGACGTCGCCTCCGTGGTGGTCGGGATGGACGAGGCCGGGATCAAGGCGTTGGCCGCGACCGAGGGCGACGGCCTGCACGAGTACACCCGCATGACCTTGCCCAAGTCGCTGGTCGAGAGCTTCGACAAGGGCGAGGTCAGCGTGATCTCGCACTTCCCCTTCGACAGCCTGCAGGGGCCGGACGTGCGCAAGCTGGTGGACGCGGCGCTCAAGAACGTCGAGGCGGTCAAGCCGGAGCTAGTCGGCTCGGTGCTCGACTTCATGGCGCCGTTCTCCAGCACGACGACCTGGATCACCCAGTCCGACTCGCACGCCGTCGTGCACTTCGCGGTCCGCGGGATCGGCAACTCCAAGACGGAGGAGGGCAAAGAGGCGCTCGCCGCCATGGAGAAGGTCATCGCCGGGGGCAGCCGCGAGGAGATCTACGGCGCGCTCGCCAAGAAGTACCCGGCGACCTCGCACACCAACGCCTACAAGGTTCGCGCCGGGATCGAGAGCCGCGGCCTCGCGGGCTCGGGCATCGGCCTGATCGCGGGCGCTGCGGCCGTGGGGGGCGCGCTCTATGCGGGTCAGTCCAACGACGCGCTGGCGGAGGATCTCGGCGTGGAGATCAAGGAAGAGCCTCCGGCGCCCCCCGAGGAGGATCCCGTGGAGAAGCCGGACGCGAAGGCCGAGGAGGGCGAGGACGCGAAGGCCGAGGACGCGAAGGTCGAGGAGAAGAAGCCTGCCAAGAAGAAGGCCAAGAAGACCGAGCCCAAGAAGGAGCCCGAGAAGAAGAAGCCGACCGGTCTCAACCTCAGCAAGACCGTGGGTCGCAAGTAACGAACCAGGCCCACGCAGGCGCAGCGCTCGCGTCCTTCGGGACGCGGGCGTTTCGCGTTTTGGTCGCCGACGATCGCGTCGTGGGTCGGCGCTACAAGCGCCGGTTTGCTCGTGGAAATCTCACGTATTCGTAAGGTTTGAGGAATTGGCCGTAGAACTCGGTCTATCCTCGCAGATCGCAATTCGCGCGCACATACGCCGTTCCATGGCTTGACACCAGCGGAGACGGGTGGCAAGTGAAAGCTAACCTCACGTTAACGTTTGAGTCCGAAGTGATGAGCGCTTCCAAGCCCACTCGCATCAAGATCGGCGCGCTGGCCCGAAGGACCGGCAAGACCGCGCGCGCGCTGCATCTCTACGAGGAGATGGGCCTGCTGACGCCGGCCGAGCGCACCACCGGTGGGTTTCGCCTCTACGGGCCCGACGAGATCGCGCGGGTCTCCTGGATCACCAAGCTCCAGGACATGGGCTTCAGCCTCCCGCAGATCCAGGGCCTGCTGGCCTCAGTCGACGCCTCGCGCAACGCCCCGGAGGCGATGCAGAGCGTGCGCGAGTTGTTTCGAACCAAGCTCGACGAGACCCGCGCCCAGGTCATGCGGCTCTTGCAGCTCGAGCGCGACCTGGCCGAGAGCCTCGGCTACCTCGAGGGCTGTCGCGTCTGCAACGAGCCGCACACGCCCGAGGAGGTCTGCTCCTCGTGCAGCAGCGATCGTCGCCAGGACGAGCCGACGCCGAGCCTCGTCGCTGGTATTCACCTGAGCCCGCGGCCAGGCGCGGGCAAGTAACCCCTCTCCCTCGAACCACCGACTGCGACGCACGATGAACATGAGCATCAAGACGCCCATCTACATGGACTACGCCGCGACGACGCCGATCGATCAGCGCGTGCTCGACAAGATGATGCCCTTCCTGACCAGCCACTACGGTAACGCGGCGAGCCGCACCCACGCCTTCGGCTGGCAGGCGGAGGAGGCGGTCAACGCGGCGCGCGCCGAGATCGCCAAGACGATCAACGCCGACCCCAAAGAGATCGCCTTCACCAGCGGCGCCACCGAGTCGAACAACCTCGCGCTCAAGGGCGTCGCCGAGTACCTCAAGGAGCAGGGCAAGCACGTCATCTCGGTGGTCACCGAGCACAAGGCGGTCATCGACACCTGCAAGTACCTCGAGCGCAACGGCTGCGACGTCACGCTGCTCTCGGTCAATGACCAGGGCCTCGTCACGGTCGAGCAGGTCGCCGCGGCGATGCGCGACGACACGATCCTCGTCTCGATCATGTTCGCCAACAACGAGACCGGCGTGATCCAGCCGATCGCGGAGATCGGCAAGCTCTGCCACGAGAAGGGCGTCCTGTTCCACACCGACGCGGTGCAGGCCTTCGGCAAGGTGCCGATCGACGTCAAGGCGATGAACATCGACCTGATGAGCATCAGCGCCCACAAGATCTACGGCCCCAAGGGCGTGGGCGGGCTCTTCATCCGGCGTCGTCGGCCGCGCGTGCGCATCGCCCCGCAGATCCACGGCGGCGGGCACGAGCGCGGCAATCGATCGGGGACGCTCAACGTCCCGGGCATCGTCGGCTTCGGCGAGGCCGCGCGCCTCGCTCGCGAGGAGATGGCGACGGAGTCGGCGCGGACCTTCGGCCTGCGCGAGCACCTGCGCCAGCGCCTCAACGACGAGGTGCCGCACTCGATCCTCAACGGCTCGTTCGAGCGCCGCCTGCCGGGCACGCTCAACATGAGCTTCGCCTATGTCGAGGGCGAGTCGCTGCTGATGGGCCTCAAGGACATCGCGGTGTCCTCGGGCTCAGCCTGCACCTCGGCGAGCCTCGAGCCGAGTTATGTCCTTCGGGCCATGGGGCTCGACGACGAGCTCGCGCACTCGAGCCTGCGCATGACGATCGGCCGCTTCACCACCAAAGAAGAGGTCGACTACGTCGCCGATCAGATCAAGTTCCACGTCGAGCGTCTGCGTGAGATGTCCCCGCTGTGGGAGATGGTGCAAGAAGGTATCGACCTGAGCTCCATCGAGTGGACGCCGCACTAGCATTGAAGAGAACACCCAGGACAGGAGAGCCACGTCATGGCCTACAGCGACAAGGTTATCGATCACTACGAGAAGCCGCGCAACGTCGGCAGCCTCGACAAAAAAGATGAAGCGGTCGGCACCGGCATCGTCGGCGCGCCCGCCTGCGGCGACGTCATGAAGCTGCAGATCAAGGTCGAGGACGGCGTCATCAAGGACGCGAAGTTCAAGACCTACGGCTGCGGCTCGGCGATCGCGAGCTCGAGCCTCGTGACCGAGTGGGTCAAGGGCATGAACCTCGAGGACGCCGAGAAGATCCAGAACAGCCAGATCGCCGAGGAGCTGTCGCTCCCGCCCGTGAAGATCCACTGCTCGGTGCTCGCCGAGGACGCGATCAAGGCGGCGATCAAGGACTACCGTCAGAAGAACGCGAAGGACGACTGACGCGCGCGCGCTGACGCCGGCGCGCTGTCGCCGGCGCGGCGTCTCCTCGTCTTCTCGATTGAGTCTCGCGCTGAGACTCGCAGGAGCCCCTTTGTTATGCTGGCCGCCGCTCAACAGCCCATGACCTCCCAGACCACGACGCCCGCGAAGGCCCCCGAGGCCCCGATGCTCACGGTGACCTCGAGCGCCGCCAAGATCATGCGCGACCAGCTCGCGCGCCGCGGGACGCCGCAGGCCGCGATCCGCTTCGGGATCCGCGGCGGCGGCTGCACCGGGTACTCGTACCTCTTCGAGTTCGAGGACAGCCCGCGATCGAACGATCACGTCATCGTCAAAGACGGCGTGCGCGTGGTCGTCGATCCGAAGAGCATGATCCTGCTCAAGGGCACCGAGATCCACTTCGAGACCGGGATCCGCGGGCACGGCTTTCGCTTCAACAACCCGAACGTCGAGGACTCCTGCGGCTGCGGCGAGTCGATCGCGTTCTGAGCGTCACGGCGGGCGAAGCCAGCGCGTCGAGAGCGAGGCCACGACGGTGTCGATCGATCCTGCAGCCGACTATTTTCAGATCTTCGCGATCGAGCGCGGCTACGCGATCGACCGCGACGCGCTCGAGCGGCGCTACCTCGAGCTCGCGCGCGTGGTTCACCCCGACCGCTTCGTCGGCGCGCCCTCGGGCGAGCGGCGCCTGGCGATGGAGCGCAGCAGCGCGCTGAACGTCGCCTATCGGGCGCTGCGCGATCCGGTCCGGCGCGCCGAGTACCTCGTCAAGCTGGGCGGCGTCGACCTCGACTCCAGCGACCCCGAGACCGGGGCGCCGAAGCCCGATCAAGCGTTCTTGATCGAGATGATCGAGCTGCGCGAGCAGCTCGAGGAGGCCGGCGACGACGAGGACGCGATCGACGAGCTGCGCGACGCGATCGAGGCCCGCGCGGACTCCTCCCTCGACGACGCCGTGGACGCGATCGGGCGCGCCGAGATCGCCGCGGCCGCGCGCGCGCTGGTCGTGCACCGCTACCTCCGCCGGTTCCTCGAGGAGGTCGACGCGGCGGACGAGTGATCGGCCTACGCGTCGCTGCCAGGAAATTCCAGAAGACAACGAGATGGCTTCACAATCGCTCTCGATTCACGACACGGGCGGGCTGTTCCAGATCGCCGAGCCCGAGGACCGCAGCGCGAAGTCGCGGCGGCGGCCGGGCTTCGGCGTCGGCATCGACCTCGGGACTACACACAGCCTCGTCGCGATCGCGCCGCGCGGCGAGTCGCCGAGGCCCCTGGCCGACGAGCGCGGGCGCGTCCTGCTGCCCTCGGTCGTCAGCTACGCCGGCGACGCGGTCACCGTCGGTGACGCGGCCGCGCGCGCGCAGCTCGAGCACCCCGGCAAGGTGATCAGCAGCGCCAAGCGCTTCATGGGACGTGGCCTCGAGGACATCACGTTCTCGCACCCCTATCGCGTCGTGCCCGACGCCGAGACCCCGGGGCTGCTGCGCCTGGACGTCGGGGTCGCGCCGCGCGGCGGCGAGCCGCGCCTGCGCACGCCGATCGAGGTCTCGGCCGAGATCCTCGCGGTGCTCAAGCGGCGCGCCGAGGAGGCGCTCGGCGGCCCGGTCGACGGCGCCGTGATCACGGTGCCGGCCTACTTCGACGACGCCCAGCGGCAGGCGACGCGCGACGCCGGGCGGATCGCGGGGCTCAAGGTCTACCGCCTGCTCGCCGAGCCGACCGCGGCCGCGCTGGCCTACGGCCTCGACCGCGGCGGCGAGGGCCTGTTCGCGGTCTATGACCTCGGCGGCGGGACCTTCGACATCAGCGTGCTGCGCCTGCGCGGCGGCGTGTTCCAGGTGATCGCGACGGGGGGCGACAGCGCCCTGGGCGGCGACGACTTCGATCGCGCGCTCGCGACCGAGCTGCTCGCGCGCGCGGGCGTCGGCGAGCCGAGCCAGCTGCAGCGCGAGCAGGCGCGCCTGGCCGCGAGGGCAGCCAAGGAGGCGCTGAGCGAGCGGCTCGAGACCGCGGTCACGGTGCCCGGCCTCGGTCTCGAGGGCCACGTGGTCACGCGCGCCGACTTCGACGCGCTGATCTCGGGGCTCGTGCGCAAGACCGTCAAGGCCTGCCGCGCGACGCTGCGCGACGCGGGCGTGCGCGCCAAGGAGCTCGACGGCGTGGTGATGGTCGGCGGCTCAACCCGCGTGCCGCTGGTGCGCGCCCAGGTCGAGAAGCTGTTCGGGCGCGCGCCGCTGACCGACATCGACCCCGACAAGGTCGTGGCCGACGGCGCCGCGATCCAGGCCGACATCCTCTCGGGCTCCGAGCGCGAGGGCGTGACGCTGCTCGACGTAGTCCCGCTGAGCCTAGGCCTCGAGACCATGGGCGGGATCGTCGAGAAGGTGATCCCGCGCAACGCGACGATCCCGATCCGCGCCCGTCAGGTGTTCACCAACTACTCCGAGCAGCAGACGGGGATGACCTTCCACGTGGTCCAGGGCGAGCGCGAGCTGGCCGCGGACTGCCGAAGCCTCGCGCGCTTCGAGCTCAAGGGGATCCCGCGCTTGCCCCCGTCGATGGCGCGCGTCGAGGTCTCGTTTCAGCTCGACGCCGACGCGCTGTTGACGGTCACGGCGCGCGAGCTGATGACGGGCGTCAAGCAGTCCGTCGAGGTCAAGCCGACCTACGGGCTGTCGAGCGAGGAGGTCGACCGCCTGGTGATGGAGAGCCTCGACAGCGCGGGCGAGGACTTCGCGGCCCGCGACCTCGCCGAGGCGCGCGTCGAGCTGGGGCGCGTGGTCCTGGCCGTGCGCACGGCCGTGGGCGAGCTCGGGCACATCGAGCGCATCCTGCCGACCGTGGAGCGCGAGGCGATCGAGGCCGCGCTCGCGGGCGCGGACGAGGCGATGCGACAGCAGGAGATCGACGCGGCCGGCATCCGCGGCGCGCTGAAGCAGCTCGAGCGAGTGTCTGAGCCGTTCGCGCGCCGGCGCATGGAGCGAGCGCTCAACGCCGGCATGGAGGGCAAGAGCCTGTTCGAGATCGAGGAGACCCTGGCCGCCGACGAGGCGCTCGACGAGAAGCGGGGCGGTCACGCCCCCGAGCTCGTCGAGGACGAAGTGGAAGGAGACCGCTGATGCCGACGATCACGTTTATCGGGCCCGACGGCGAGCAGAAGATCGAGGCCGCGCGCGGTCAGACGCTGCTCGAGATCGCCGAGGACAACCACATCAAGATGGGCTCGGCCTGCGGGGGCGTGTGCGCGTGCTCGTCGTGCCACTGCTACGTCCGCGCCGGCCTCTCGGCGCTGCCCGAGATGACCGAGGCCGAGGAGGACCGCCTCGACATGGGCTTCGACGTGCGGCCGTACAGCCGTCTCGGGTGCCAGGTGAAGGTCGGCGCGGCGGACCTCACGGTCGAGCTCACCGAGGAGTCGGTCCAAACCTGGTTCAACGAGCACCCCGACGAGCGAAAGCACCAGAAGTAGCGCGCTCGAGCAGGGCGCTGCGTCGCTCGCGGTGCGCATCTTCGGCGTTTCCGGTTCGGGCGAGACCTGGGGTAGATTGCGTGCGTGTCGGAAGAGCCAGAGCGCGCGCGTATCAACACGTTGCTCGAGCAGGTGACGCGGGGACAGGTCACGGAGGCCGAGACCGAGGAGCTCGCGCTCTACGTCGCCGAGGACCCGAGCCTGCGCGCTGAGGTCGCCACGCGCGCGAAGCATGCCGAGCTCGGCGAGGGCTGGCTCGCGCGGCTCGAGGCCGACCACGCGATCGCGCGCGTCGAGGAGAGCCCGCGCGCGAAGCTCGAGCGCGGGGCCGGGCTGGCGCTGTTTGTCGTCGGCCTGGTCGCGACGCCGCTGACGGCCGCGGCCGCGCCGGCGCTCGGGCCCACCCTGCTCGTGCTCGGCCTCGCGATCCTGATCTGGTCGTACGCGCGCGTTCGGCTTGCGACCTACTCACACGACCCCTACAAGGACGTGCAACGATGAGCACACCCGCGATTCACCACTCCGCCGACCTCGCGCAGCGACCGTCCGGCTCGATGCTGCTGACGACCACAGACCTGGTGCCGGGGTATCGCGTGACGAGGGTGCTCGGGCTCGTGCGCGGCAACACCGTGCGGACGCGCAACGTCGGCATGGACTTCCTCGCCGGCCTGCGCAACATCGTCGGCGGCGAGGTCAGCCAGTACACCGCGATGCTCGCCCAGAGCCGCGAGCAGTCGCTCGATCGGCTGCGCGCCGAGGCGCTCGCGCTGGGGGCGAACGCGGTCGTCGGCCTGCGCATCACGACCTCCACCGTGATGGCCGGCGCCGCCGAGATCCTCGCCTACGGCACGGCGGTGGTGCTCGAGCCCGAGCTCTAGCGGTCGCTGGGGTTTTCCGAGAGGACGCACGGTGAACGCGAGCGGGGCACGAAGGCGGGCGCGGGAGCGCTTCATCGCGATCGCGGAGGGGCCGGACAGCGCGATCGACCTCGGCGAGGCGATGGCGGTGATCGCCGCCGAGGACCAGCCGAACCTCGCGGTGGTCGAGCAGCTGCACGGCCTCGACCGCCTCGCGTCCCGGCTGCGCGGCTCGCTGCGCGGGGTCGAGGAGCCGCGCGCGAAGCTCGAGGCGCTGTGCCGCGGGATGTTCGACGAGCTGCGCTTTCGGGGGAACAGCGAGGATTACTATGACCCCAAGAACAGCTACCTCTACCACGTGCTCGATCGCCGGCTCGGGATCCCGATCTCGCTCTCGGTGGTGCTGATCGAGGTCGGGCGCCGGCTCGGGATGTCGCTCGAGGGGGTCAGCTTCCCGGTGCACTTCTTGGCCTGCGACCTCGACGCGCCCGGGCTCTACGTCGACGCTTTCCACGGCGGCGCGCTGCTCGACGCCGACGAGTGCCGCGCGCTGCTCGAGCGCATGACCGCCGGTCAGCTCAGCTTCTCCGCGCCGATGCTCGAGCCCTGCGGCACGCGGGACGTGCTCGTGCGCGCGCTCTCGAACCTCAAGGCGATCTACGTGCGGCGGCGGGCGTTCGGCCTCGCGCTCGCGGCGATCGATCGGATCCTGCTGCTGGTCCCGAGCGCGGTCGCGCAGCTGCGCGACCGCGGCCTGCTCAACCTGCACGCGAGTCAGTTCCGCGACGCGATCGACGACCTCGAGCTGTACCTCGACGTGAGCCCGCGGGCCGACGATCGGCTGGTGGTGCAGGCGCGGATCGCCGAGGCCCGCAGCAAGCTCGGGAGCCAGTAACTTGATGTTTATGCGTCGGCGCGGGGCGGTGTATTCCGCCGCGCGCACGCGCGAAGCGAGGGCGCGCGAAGCCGGGGTTCAAGAGAACCTCGGGCGCGCGGGCGCGTTAGGGCGTGTATGCGACGCAGGCGGTTCTTCTCCCACGCCGGCGGCGCGCTCACGGTGGGCGCGGCCGCGCTCGGGCTCCCCGGGCTCTCCTCCCTCGCCCGGGCCAAGCGTGGGCGCAGGCCAACGGTCCCCTACGCCGAGACGCGCGAGCGCAACCGCGCGATGTTTGAGGGCATGTTCGAGCTCGAGGTCCCGCTGCTCGACTTCGACTGGATCGTCGTCCATCACACGGCGGCCGAGTACGCGACGCTGGAGGGGATCGACCGCTACCACCGCAATCACTTCGGCGACCCGCTCGGCGCCGAGTATCACTTCGTGATCAACAACGGCAAGAAGCGCCCGGTCGAGAAGCCGATCGGGCTGGTCGAGCAGGCGCGCTGGCGGCACCAGGAGTGGGCGGCCCATCTGTTTCACCCCGAGCGCGCGCCGGGCTCGTGCGCGATCTGTCTGATCGGGAATTTTGAGAAGCGCGCGCTGCCGGAGGAGATGCTCGACGCCTGCGTGGCGCTGACGCGGGCGCTGATGAAGCGCTTCAAGATCCCCGTCGAGCGCGTGACGACGCACCGCGGGGTCGATCGCCGGCTCACCCAGTGCCCCGGCAAGCATTTCCCGCGCGAGGAGTTTTTACGACGGCTCTCGGAGGCCGCGCCGGCCGAGACGGCCGAGGCGGTCGAGGCGGAGCCGGCCGACGAGGCGCCGTGAGCAGCGTGAAGCCGCGCGCGGCGTGCGGTATCGTCCGCGCGTGAGCGCGCACGAGATCGAGCGGCGAGTGTTCCTCGGAGGAGTGGCGGCGCTCGGGGGCGCGTGCCTCGGGCTGTCGGGCTGCGCCGCGAGCACGCGGTGTCCGGAGCCGGCGAGCCCGAGCCCTGGGCCCGCGCGTGTTCCCCAGACGGCGCCGGTCGCCGCGCCGACGCGCGCCCGGTCTGAGCTGACCTTTCCGACACTTCGCGGCTTCTGCGACGGCGTGCCGGCGGTCACCGGCGTGGAGCTGGAGGAGCGACGCGAGCGAGCGAAGCGGCTGCTCAAGGGCGCGGGCTTGGGCGCGCTGATCGTCGAGGCTGGGCCGACGCACGGCTACTTCGCGCCGACGCGCTGGGGCCAGAGCGAGCGCCCGCTGCTGATGATCATTCCGGCCGACGGGGCGCCGACCTGGGTCGGTCCGGCGTTTGAAGAGCGTCGCCTGGTCGAGCGCTTAGGCCCTGGCGCGCGGCTGCTCACCTGGCAGGAGGACGTGTCTCCCTACGCGAAGGCGAGCGAGGCGCTCAAGCTCTCGGGGGTCGGGCGGACGGCCAAGGTCGCGGTCGATCCCGGCGCCCGCGGCTTCGTGATCGCGGGGCTGCAAAGCTCGCTGGGGGCGCGTCGCGTGACCCTGGGGGGCGACATCGTCGACGGCTGTCGGATGCTCAAAGGCTCGCGCGAGCTGGCGCGTCTACGCCGCGCGAACGAGGCGACGAAGGCGGCGCTGCGCGAGGCGGCGACGCGTCTGAAGCCCGGGATGCACGAGGACGAGTTCGCGGCGGTCGTGCGCGCGGCCCAGCAGGAGGCTGGCCTCACCGACATCTGGGCGCTGGTGCTGTTCGGGCCCAACGCGTCGTTCCCCCACGGGACCGACGAGCGCCGGGCGCTGCGCGAGGATGAGCTGGTGCTCGTCGACACCGGCGGGGCGCTGCACGGCTATCGCTCGGACATCACGCGAACCTGGTCGATCGGCCCGGTCTCCGACGAGCTGCGGCGCGCGTGGGACACGACGCTGCAGGCCCAGTCAGCGGCGCTCGCGGCGATCCGCCCCGGGGTCCGCTGCGCGGAGGTCGACGCGGCCGCGCGCGACGTGATCACGCGGGCGGGCTACGGCGAGGGTTTTTCAAGGTTCACCCACCGCCTCGGGCACGGCATCGGCCTGCAGGTCCACGAGGCGCCGTACCTGCGCCCGGGTAACCAACGCGCGCTCGCGCCCGGGATGACGATGTCCGATGAGCCAGGCATCTACGAGCCGGGGCGCTTCGGCGTGCGGATCGAGGACATCGTCGCGGTCACCGAGGACGGCGCGGAGGTGTTCGGGCCGCGGGCGCTGAGCCTCTTGGAAGCGCCGTTCGGGGCGTAGTCATCCTGCGGCGGCGTACGCGTCGTCGTGCACAAGACGCGTCAGGTAGCGGTCGAGGAGCCCGAGCAGCTCGTCGTCGTTGAGCAGCACGCCCTCGATGTGCAGCAGCAGGAGGAACCGATCACGCTGGATGAGCGCGAGCGCGCCGTAGGGAGCGTCCTCCTGAAGCCACTGGTAGAGGGCGAACTGATCGACGCTGTCGTCGCTGCTCAGCTCGTATGGACCCGCGTCGAACACCCCGCTGGTCAACGCGATCATGTCGAAGGTGTCGTGCTGCGCGTAGAACTCTTTGCGCGCGAAGTACTCTGATTGTGTGCTGACGAGCCACGAGCGCATGTAGATCTCGGGGTCATCGAGCTCGTACTCGACCTCGACACGATCGAACCAATACCGCGTGTGTGACCAGCTGGGAGGCTGCGTCGGCGTGAAGCCCGGCATGAGGTCCGCGACGGTCGGGACGCGCGCCCGGTCCTTTGAAGTGACCGCCTCGGGTGTCCCGATGACCTCGGAGGCCACGTACACTCCGAGCACGCACGCGACCACCAGCGAGCAGAGCAGGACACAGAGGAAGACGGTGATACGCTTGGGCTTCGCCATAGGCGGGAAACCATGGCAGAGCGTGCGTCTGCATGTACCTGAAGAGTGTGCGGTCTCCTGGCCCGCGGACAGGACGGGTGGCGTGGCCGGTCAGCGCAGGTTATCGAGCGCGGCCGCGGCCGCGTCGAGCGAGCCGGGGTCGCGCCGGATGTCGCGCCACGGGTCGCCGATCGTCGCCAGCCGGTCGCGGACGTTGTGGACGGTGAAGCGGCGCGCGTGCATCTCGGGGTCGCGCAGCTCCTTCCAGGTGATCGGCGTCGAGACCGGGGCGGTGGGCAGCGGGCGGACGCTGTAGGGGGCGACGACGGTCTGGGCGTAGCCGTTGCGCAGGTAGTCGAGGAACACCTTGCCGGTCCGGTCGTCGCGGCTGGTCGAGGTCGTGAAGGTGCCGGGGTACTGGCTGGCGATCAGCTCGCAGGCCGCCTTGCCGAAGGCCCTGACCTCGTCGACGTGGGCGCGGCGGTCGAGCGGCGCGATGACGTGCAGGCCCTTGCTGCCGGAGGTCTTGACGTAGGGGCGCAGGCCGAGCTGACGCAGCAGCTCGCCGACCTGCGTCGCGCCCTCGCGCACGGCGTCGAAGGAGGCGGCGCCGGCGTCGGGCGGGTCGAAGTCGAAGATGACCTGGTCGGGGTGCTCGAGCCGGTCAGCGCGGACCGGCGGCACGTGCAGCGTGACGCAGCGCTGGTTGGCGAGGAACACGAGCGTGGCGACGTCGTCGCAGACGGCGTGCTCGACGGGTGGCGCCTGGGTCTTCTTGCGGGGGACGAGCTCGCGGCGGATCCAGCCGGGGTAGCTCTCGGGCGCGTTCTTCTGGATGAAGCCGCCGTACTTGATGCCCTTGCGGAAGCGCTCGACGGTGAGCGGGCGGTCCTCGAGGTGCGGCAGCATGTGCTGCGCGACCTCGAGGTAGTAGTTGACGAGGCCGCCCTTCGTCAGCCGCGGCTCGCGGAACATCACCGCGTCCTCGTTGGACAGCTCGATCATGTGATCGCCGAGCCCGATCACCGTTCCGGGTCGTTTCCCCACGCGTCCTCCGCCCTCGCCGCGCTGGCGACGGCGCGATCAGTGTAGCGGCAAGCGTTCTGCGCTGTAGGACAGGATGTCCGAACGCGCATATTCGATCATGGCGCGCGCGGACGCGCGCGCGGGCGCGCGCTCGCGCGCCCGCCCTCGCGCTTATACTCGTGGAGTGCGTCGCGCGGGCCTCTCGCTGCTGTTGATCCTCGGCGGGCTCGCGGCCTGCTCGCCCGCGCGGCCGACCTCCAAGCTGGGTTATCCGCGGATCTTCGTGCACGTCACCGGCGGCTACGAGCGCGCGAGCTGGGAGCTCGACGTCGACGGGGCGGGGGCCTTCGTCTACCGCAGCGAGGGCGACGACGGCGGCGGCACGATCCACACGCGGACCTGCGTCGGGACGTTCCCGCGGGAGCGCCTGCAGGCGCTCGCTGACGCGCTCGAGGCGGCGCCGCTCGCGGCCGACTACGCGCGCGCCAGCGCGCTCGCGCGTGAGCACCCGCGCGACGGCGGCGTCGTCAACGAGCGCGTGATGGTGGGTCGCGCGGTGTCCCGCGAGGAGCGTCGCTTCCCCGTCACGCTCGAGGACTACGAGCAGCTCCGGGCGCTGGGCGGCGCGTTGATCGACGGCTACGGCGAGTCACCCCCGGAGCAGACGTGCACGGCGTCGAAGCGAGCGCCGCGGCGCTGACCGGCGCTGACCGGCGCTGACCGGCGCTGGATCAGGCGAGGGGCAGCCGGACCGGCGCGGGCTGTCGAGCCTTCGCGCGCGCGGCCTCGGCGGGGCGAGGCGCGAGCGCGATCGGGCGGTAGACGGGGGCGAAGCCCTCGGCGCGCGCTTGCTCGAGCACGGCCTCGATGTCGCGGTTGATCGTCGCGCCGGCCATCTGCGTGACCTCGTCCTCGAGCGGGATGTCGAAGTCGTCGGCGCCGAAGCGCAGGCCGCGGAGCGCGTTTTGATTCTGCGTGAGCACCGAGGCGCGGATGTGCCGGACGTTGTCGAGGTACAGGCGCGAGACGGCGAGGTGACGCAGGTAGTCCTCGGGCCCGAGCTCCTGGCCGCCGAGCTCGTTGCCGTAGGGCTTGTAGGTCCAGCTGAGGAAGCTGAAGAGGCCGCCGTCGGTCTCGTCCTGCAGGCGACGGACGCGGCGGAGATGCTCGACGCGCTCGGCGACGGTCTCGTCAAATCCGATGACCATGGTCGCGGTCGACTTGAGGCCGGCGTCGAGGATCGCGCGCTGGGCGATCATGTAGTCGTCGGCGGTGTACTTGAGCGGGCTGTGGCGTTGACGAAATTCGTTGGTCAAAATCTCGGCGCCGCCGCCGGTGATCCAGCGGACGCCGGCGGCCTTGAGGCGCGCGCAGGCCTCGGCGTAGGAGACCCGGCAGAGCTTCGAGACGTACATCATCTCGGCGACGGTCATCGCGTAGAACTCGATGGTGTCGCCGTAGCGCGCGCGGATGGCCGCGAAGGTCTCCTCGTACCAAGGCAGCCGCAGGCGCGGGTTGTGACCGCCGTTGAAGCCGACGAAGTCGCCGCCGAGCTCGAGGATCTCGTCGATCTTGGCGAAGATCTGCTCGCGCGGGAGGACGTAGCCCTCGGAGGATTTGGGCAGGCGGTAGAACGAGCAGTAGTCGCACTTAGCGACGCAGACGTTGGTGTAGTTGATGATCCGCATGATCAGGTAGGTGGCGCGCGTTTCGTCGTGGAAGCGCGCGCGCGCCTGGCTGGCCCAGCGCTGGAGGTCTTCGAGGGCGGCGCCGTTGTAGAGGTAGGTGGCGTCGTCATCGGTGAGGCGCTCGCGGGCGTCGAGCTTGCGCGATATCTCGCGGTCCAAGGCGGGGTCCTGTGCGGTCTTCATGGGGATGGGCGGAGTCTAGCAGCGCCGCCTTTGGGTCTCTCGTGCTCGATCCGGGGCGAATCGTCGCAGCCGCGACGCGTGCGGCGGTCGATTCGATGCACGACAGCGCGGTGTAGCTCACCGCTGGGTCCCGCGGGGCTGTTCGAGGGAGGACGCGGGCCGGCGTTCAAGCGATGACCGCGGTCGTGAGCCGAGGGGCGATGAGCTCAGAGCGTCGGGAAGATGCCGTAGATGAAAGCGATGAGGAGGATGGTGCCGATGCCCGCCCACATGCAGGCGGTCGCGAGCGGGTGGCGGGTGCGGTGGTTCTCGCCCGCGATGCCGCCGACGCCGAACACGATGGGGGTCAGCCACAGGGGGCTGACGCGGACGAGCTGCGTCTCGGAGAGGGCGTCGAAGAACACGATGTAGACGAGGCCGGCACCGAGGCCGCCGAGGCCGATGGAGGCGGCCCAGAGCCACTGGAGGCTGCTGCGTCGCAGGTGGGGGAGCGACTCGCTGGGCGCCCGCATGGGGAGGTGCACGGGCGTCATCTGCGGGTCCTCGGCGCGGCGAGGCTCGAGGACGATCTCGCCGTTGAGGAAGTCGAGCGCGGTCTGGGCGGTGGGCAGACGGTTGCCGATGATCGGCTCGAGCATGGCGTCGAGCGCGGCCTGCAGGCGCGCGTCGAGCTGCGGCGCGACCTCGTGGACGCCGACCTTGCCGGTGCGCTCGTCGAGCGGGAGCCGCTCGGGCGGGGCGCCGCTGATGGTCACGAGCATCGTCATCGCGAGGGAGTAGAGATCGGAGGCCGGCGCGGCCTTGCCCATGATCTGCTCCATGGGGAAGAAGCCGAAGGTGCCGACGTTGGTCGAGCCCATCGCGCTGCCGACCTGCACGCGCGTCTGGATGGCGCCGAAGTCGATGAGGAAGGGGACGCCCTCCGGCGTGAGGATGATGTTGCTCGGCTTGATGTCGCGGTGGACGATCGGCGGGTGGAGGCCGTGCAGGTACACGAGCACCTCGAGCAGCGCGCGCAGCAGCTCGGCGACGCGCGGGCCCTCGAGCTGCAGGCCCTCGTCGATCAGCTGCTGCAGGGAGCGCCCGGGGATGTAGTCCTGGACGAGCACGAGCTGGAGCTCAGGGAGCGCGCCGGGGGTCTCGTCGAGCTCGCCGATCGCGGTGGGCGGGAGCGGCTGCTGGCCGTCGAAGGCGAAGTACTCGTGGTGCCGGGGGATGCGGGGGTGGTCGAGGGTCGCGAGCGCCCGGGCCTCGCGTTCGAACAGCTCGAGCGCCTTCCAGTCGTCCATGCGATCGAGGCGCAGGACCTTGAGGTTGACCGCGCGCCCGTCGCTGCGACGGCGCGCGAGAAAGGTGTGACCGAAGCCGCCCGTGCCGATCGGGCGCTCGACGGTATAGCTGTCGCAGAGGCCATGTACGGTCTGCTGGGGGGTCAGCGCCGGTTGCATGCCGCTCCCCGTTGTACCGCGGCCTCGAGAGCGCGGCCAGTGATCCCGCCGGCATTTTTGGGTCGCGCGCGTCCTGGCCTAACGCACAGCTGCTTGTAATTACCTGTACGCCTGTACCTGTGGGCCCGCGCGGCTGTGGCGATTGGGGGATCGGGGCCCCCGGGCTGTGGCCCAGCGCCCCAGGGCGCGCGAGCTCCTGGCGCCAATCGGCGCCGGGTCATCGCGGGTTAATGGTTTGTAACTCTCCGTGGCCTACGCGGTTCAAGCGGGCGTGACGAGCTGCGCTCAGGTCGCGGTGAGCTGCTCGGCGCGCGTCTCGAGGTAGGCGGCCAGGCGCTCGCGCGCGCCATCGCCCGTGAGCCGAGGTCGAGCTCGGTGCCGGCTTGACGGGCGGGCTCGACTTGATCAGCGCGGTCGCGCGGGAGGCGGCGTCGGGCGCGGCGAGCTCGTGGACCTCGGCGAGGGCCGCGTCGCTGTGACCGAGAGCGTGAGGTCGCGACGCCGGGGTCGGCGCGGCGCTCGACGAGCGACACGCGCGGAGCATACACTCGCGTCGTGACAGGGAAAACGTCCGGCGGCGTGCATGTGCACCGAGTCCCGGTCCGCTTCGGTGACTGCGACCCCGCGGGGATCATCTACTTCCCGCGCTTCTTCCACTTCTTCCACGAGGCCATGGAGACGTGGTTCGGCGAGGCGCTGGGGCTGCCCTACGCGACGTTGATCGGGCCGCGCAAGATCGGCTTCCCGGCCGTGCACACCGAGGCTGACTTCAAGATCCCGTGCCAGCTCGGGGAGTCGATCGACATCGAGCTGCGCGTGCACAAGCTCGGCCGCAGCTCGATCCGCTTCGGCTATATCGCGCGCACCAGCGGCGCGCCCACGAGCCCCGCGCGCCTGACGGGCGCGACCGTCTGCGTCGTCATGGACCTCGACCCGCAGAGCGCCGGCTTTCGCCAGGCGCTGCCGATCCCCGCGGACCTGCGCGCGGCGATCGAGGCCTTCGGCGTCAGCCCGTGACG
Organism: Polyangia bacterium; assembly: GCA_030430565.1. GTDB lineage: Bacteria > Myxococcota_A > Polyangia > Nannocystales > Nannocystaceae > JACKDW01. Next base: position 120,442 of record JAUIKS010000015.1, on the reverse strand, counting down.
CGCTGAGCGGTGACGCGGGTGACTGGGCGGGCGCGCCCGTGGGATGCTCGACGGCATGCCGCTCTCGATCATCGCGCGCGTCGGCCTGCGTTCACGTCGCGGCTTCGGCCGCGTCACGCCGGAGCCCTTCGCGATCGCGGTCGCGCTGACGCTGCTCGTGCTGCTCGCCGTGTTCGCGTGGGGCGAGCTCCCGCCGGTGCCCGACCCGCCGACGCGCTCGCCGCTCGACCCCGCGCCGAGCCTGCGCGAGCTCGTGGTCGAGTGGATCCGATACAAGATCGTCGCGTCGCCGCTGCGCGCGCTCTCGATCTGGCACGCGTCCGACGGGCTGTGGAAGCTCTTGGCCTTCGCGATGCAGGCGAGCTTGATGCTGGTGCTCGGCACCGCGCTGGCCTCGGCGCCGCCGGTCCGCCGCGCGCTGCTGCGGCTGATCGATCGCGCCCCGAGCCCGCGCGCGCTGGTCGGCATGACCGCGCTGGTCTCGATCGGCCTGGCGGTGCTGAATTGGAGCCTGGGCCTGATCGGCGGGGCGCTGTTCGCCCGGGCGGCGGGCCTCGAGGCCGCGCGCCGCGGGTGGCGGCTGCACTACCCGCTGCTGTGCGCCGCCGGCTACTCCGGCCTGATGGTCTGGCACGGCGGCTTGAGCGGCTCGGCGCCGCTCAAGGCGACCAATGAGCGCGACATGGTCGAAGTGCTAGGTCATGAGCTGGTCGCGCGCGTGGGCACGATCCCGCTCGACGAGAGCTTGTTCGGGACGCTCAACCTCTGGGTCACCGGGGGGCTCTTGGTGCTCGGCCCGCTGTTGTTTATGGCCCTCACGCCAGGTGAAGGCGTAGACCCTGAGCCCGCCGCGCCGCCGGAGACGCTCGCGGCGGAGGCCGAGGCCGAGTCCCGCGTCGACGAGGACCCGCTCCCGCAGGGCGCGAGCTGGCTCGACGCGATCGAGCGCTCGCCCTGGGTCACCGTCGCGCTCGCGGTGCCGCTCGGCGGCGCGTTGCTCCATTACCTCGCGGACAAGGGGATCGACCGCGTCGACCTCAACACCGTCCTGCTCGCGCTGTGGGTGCTCGCGCTGGCGCTGCACGCCCGGCCGCACCGCTTCATCGCGGCCTGTGACCGGGGGATCCGCAGCTGCACCGGCATCTTCCTGCTGTTCCCGCTCTACGCCGGCATCATGGGCTTGCTTGCCGGCTCGGGCTTGATGGCGCGGATCGCCGCCGGCTTCGCGGACGCGAGCGCCGGGCTGTTCACGACGCTCGCGTTCCTCTCGGCCGGGCTCCTCAACCTGCTCGTCCCCTCGGGCGGCGGGCAGTGGGCGATCCAGGGCCCGATCCTGCTGACCGCGGGTCTCGAGCGGGGGATCGAGCCGGCCCACGCGATGATGGCGATGGCCTACGGCGACCAGTGGAGCAACATGCTGCAGCCGTTCTGGGCGGTGCCGCTGCTGGCGGTCACCCGCGTGCGCGCGCGCGACATCGTGGGCTACTGCGTGCTGTGGATGCTGGTCGGCGGGCTGTGGATCGTCGGCGCGCTGCTGGTCCTGACCTGAGCGGTGAATCTGGGCGCTGCGCTCGTGGCACGCGCTGCGCTCGCTACACGCCGGGCGTGGGCGCGCTGGCGTGATAGCGTTCTGCGGGGACAACCAGGAGAGGACTGATATGGCGTTTCGAACAGGATGGAGCTCGTATCCGCTGGTGATCGGCGTCTCGCTCGTGATCGCGTCCGGCTGCAGCACGACGAACTGGGGCAAAGACAAGAACAAGAACATGACCGACGGCATGCAGATGGGCGATGACGACGACATCGACGACGAGATGACCAACACCCTCGGGATGACGTCGACCCAGCCCACGACGGAGGGCGACGGAGACGGGGACGGAGACGGGGACGGGGACGGCGACGGCGACGGCGACGGCGACGGCGAGACCACCGGCTGTGAGTTCATCTGCGAGTCGGACATGCCGAGCGGCGAGACGCTCTGCGACGTGTTCACGCAGGACTGTCCCGACGGACAGAAGTGCGCCGGCTACGACATGGACGGCGACGGCGCCTGGGACTCGACCAAGTGCGTCGACGTGATGGGCAACGGCGCCCACGGTGACACCTGCACCGCGGAGGGCGGCGCGTCGGGCATCGACGACTGCGACAAGGGGGTGATGTGCTGGAATCTCAACGAGGAGGGCGTCGGCACCTGCGTCGAGCTGTGCACCGGCACGCCCGAGGACCCGACGTGCGCCCCGCCCGGGACGACCTGCGTGATCGTCAACGACGGCTCCCTGAACCTCTGCCTGCCGGGCTGCGACCCGCTGCTGCAGGACTGCCAGGGGGCCGAGGTCTGTATCGGCGACCCGAACAGCGACGGCTTCGTGTGTGTGCTCGACGCCTCGGGCGGCATGGCGCCCGAGGGCACGCCCTGCGAGTTCGCCAACGTCTGCAACCCCGGCCTCATGTGCGTCAACCCGGACTTCTACCCGAACCCCGACTGCCAGCAGTCGATCGGCTGCTGCGCGCCGTTCTGCGACCTCTCGGACGACGCCTCGTGCGCGGGGCTGTCGGTCGAGACCGCCGAGTGCGTGTCGTACTACGACCCCGAGCCGGCGCCGCCCGGCTTCGAGAACGTCGGCGTCTGCGGCGTCCCTGGTTGATCGCCGGGGTCGCGCGACGACGACGAGCACGCGCCCAGGCCGAGCGAGGCCTGGGCGCGTTGGTTGATCCGAGCTCTAGAAAAGCGGCTAGCCGTACTTGACCGAGCAGCCCCAGGCGCGGGTCTCAGGCTTCTCCACGGGCTTGCCGTCTTTGAGGGCCGCGAGCACGGGCTCGACGTAGTTGGTGTAGGCCTCGCCCTCGGTCTTGACCTCGCCGATCGGCGCGTTGTCGACCGCGCCCGCGTAGGCGAGCTTGCCCTCTTTGTCGACGACGAACATGTGCGGGGTGTTGGTCGCGCCGTACTTGCGACCGACCTCGCCGGACTCGTCGATCAGGATCGGGTTCTCCATCGCCCACTCCTTGGCGCCGGCCTTGTTGGCCTCGACGCCGTGGCCTTGCTTGCCGGGCCCGCCCGAGTTGATCGAGAGCCAGACGACGCCGTCGGCCATGGCCTTCTTCGCCATGTCTTTAAGCGGACCCTCGCCGTGGGCGTGCTTGACGAAGGGGCAGCCGGGGTTGAACCACTCCAGCACCACGACCTTGCCCTTGTGGTCGGAGAGCTTGTGGGGGTTGCCGTCGAGGTCCTTGAGTTCGAAGTCCGGGGCGGGCTCGCCGAGCTTGGCCTCGGGGGCCGGGGCGGGCGGCTTGGTCTTCTTCGCGTCGGCTTGCTTGGCGTCGGCCGCCTTGGCGTCGGCCTTCTTGGCGTCGGCCTTCTTGGCGTCGGTCTTCGTGGCGTCGGCTTTCTTGGCGTCGCCGCCCTTGCCCCCGTCACAGGCGATGGGCGCGAAGGCGAGGCCGAGCGCCAGGGCGGGCCACAGGAGGTGGTGGAAGGGGCGAGTCGTCGACATGGGCGACATGGTACTGAAATCTCGTACGCGCGTCGGCTTATGCTCGATCGGCGAAGCGTGTGGCGTTTCGGGCGCCTGCGAATTCATCAACATCGGGCCGGCGAGCGACTGGGCGGATGGCGCGGACGTGCGTCTGCGCGCTCGCGGTGCTCAGACGGCCCCTCCCCAGCTCGCCCGCGGCCCTTGAGCCCTGTTGAGACACACGCCTCGACGTGCGGACCCTCGAGCTTCGATGAGGCGCGTCGCCCCAGCTGGACGCGGGCTCGGCTCGTACGAGACGAGGGCCGAGGCCGCGTCAGGCTTTTTGGACATGTGGACTCTTGCCGCCGGCTTGACGCTCGGCGAGTCGGAGCGCGCGGCGAGCTCGAGTCAGCGTGGATACTCTTTCGGACCGCCTTCGCCGTCGGTTTCGCCGTCGGTTTCGCCGTCGGTTTCGCCGTCGGTATCGTCGTCGGTTTCGCCGTCGGTGTCGGAGGCGCTGATGATGCCGCCGGGCGAGGACAGGCTGTTGCCGCCGCCTTCGTTGGTGGTGCCGGTGGTGGTGCCTTCGTCGTCACCGTCGGTGTCCGTGTCTTCGACGCCGGTGGTGTCGCCGTCCATGTCGTCACCGTCGCAGGCCGCCGCGGTGACGCTGACGAGGGCGAGGGTGAGGGCGAGGAGCAGGCGCGAGGGGGTGCGGAGGAGCGAGGAGCGTTGTGTGGTCATAACGAGCGGGTGGGGGGCGGCGCGAGAGCGCCCACGCGCGGCGAGGCTGCGGCCGTGGAGGGCCGCGCGTGTTTGCGTACGCGCGACGCCACCAAGTGACAGCGAAGCAGCGCGGGATCGGGGCTCCCGCGGGACTGAGGACAGACGACGCCGCCGCGCAGGTCTGGTCTAGGCGCTCAAGGGCACAAGGCTGTAACCAGGGACCATTCCCTGGGGCTGACTGGTGGATCCGACGTTCTCGTGTCTTCGAGCCGACCAGGCTGCGGGCGTTGTCGTATCTGATTAGAGCGGGGCAGGTCGCTCCAGGTTTCACAGGGTCAAAAACAATGTCTCTGGGCGATTTTCGGCAGCTTAAAATTGATATTGAAAATCGTTTTCATTTATGGTCGAATCACGACCACGATGCACGAGCACAGCGAATTCCTGGCCGGAACTCCCCATTGCAACGTCCAGCGCTGCGGATGCGGCGTTATCCACGTCACCATCGGCCCCGTGAGCCTGCGTCTGCAGCCAGAGGTCGCGCGCGAGCTACGGGACGCGTTGGTCGTCGGGCTCGAGGTGGGCGCGCGTCGTGACCGGGAGCAGGAGCGCACCGCGCGCGCGCACGTTAAGGTCCACCAGCTGTTTTCTTAAGCTGGCGTATTAGCTCGCGGCGGACGGCGCCGCGTACTCGAGGGTCGGGAGCGGGTCGCTGACGATCACGTCACAGCCGGTCTTCTCGCGGACCTCCTCGACGGTCACGCCGGGCGCGATCTCGGCGAGGACCAGGCCCTCGGGGGTGCAGCGGAAGTAACCGAGGTCGGTGACGACCTCGTGGACGACGCGCTTGCCGGTCAGCGGCAGCGCGCACTCCTTGAGCAGCTTGAAGCCGCCGCGCTTGCTGACGTGATCCATCGCCACGATGACGCGCTTGGCCCCGGCCACGAGGTCCATCGCGCCGCCCATGCCCTTGACCTTCTTGCCGGGGATCATCCAGTTGGCGAGGTCGCCGTGCTCGCTGACCTCCATGGCCCCGAGGACACACAGATCGAGATGACCGCCGCGGATCATCGCGAAGCTGTCGTGGCTGCCGAAGAACGAGGCGCCGGGCACGGTGGTGACGGTCTGCTTGCCGGCGTTGATCAGGTCGGCGTCGACGTCCTCGTCGCGCGGGAACGGGCCCATGCCGAGCAGGCCGTTCTCGCTGTGGAGGATGACCTCCATGCCCTCGGGGATGTGGTTGGCGACGAGGGTGGGCATGCCGATCCCGAGGTTGACGTAGTAGCCGTCGCGCAGCTCTCGGGCGACGCGTTGAACGATCTGCTCGCGGGTCAGGGGCATGACGGGTCCTTTGATCTTGTCGTGGCTGGGGATGCGGGCGGAGGCGTGGCGCGCGGCGACGTCAGCTGGGGCGCGTGGTCCGGAACTCGATGGGCTTGTCGTAGTGGGCGCCCTTGATGACGCGCTGCACGTAGATGCCGGAGGTGTGGACCTCGTCGGGGTCGAGCTGCCCGGCGGGGACGAGCTCCTCGACCTCGGCGATCGTCACGCGGGCGGCGGTCGCCATGACCTGGTTGAAGTTGTTGGCGGTCTTGCGGAACACGAGGTTGCCGTGGGTGTCGCCCTTCCAGGCCTTGACGATCGCGAAGTCGGCCGTGAGCGGGCGCTCGAGCACGTACCAGCGACCGTCGAGCTCGCGGACCTCTTTGCCCTCGGCGACCGGGGTGCCGTAGCCGGTCGGGGTGTAGAAGCCGCCGATGCCGGCGCCGCCGGCTCGGATGCGCTCGGCGAGGGTGCCCTGGGGGACGAGCGTGACCTTGAGCTGACCGGAGAGGAACAGCTTTTCGAAGCTCTTGTTCTCGCCGACGTAGGACGAGGTCATGGAGCGGACCTGGGCGTTGTCGAGCAGTAGGCCGAGACCTACGCCGTCGATGCCGCAGTTGTTGGAGATGATGTCGAGGTCTTTGACGCCCTTGCGGTGGACGGCCTTGATCAGGTTCTCAGGGTTGCCGCACAGGCCGAAGCCGCCGCTCATCAGCGTGATGCCGTCCGTCATGTCGTGGATGGCATCGTCCGCGCTCGGGAAGGTCTTATCCATGGCGGGCTGATTGTCGACGCTTCCTTCGGTGCTTTCAAGGGCCGCGTTTGAGCCGCGTTGATGCGCCAGCGTTGGTGAACGGGCGTTGGTGAGTCACGCGAGCCAGCGTTGGTGACCCAGCGTTGGTGCGCCGGGCGGACGATAGCGCGAGCTTGGAGACCGAGGGCGGACGATCGCTCGAAGCAGAGAAGATCGGGCGGACGACAAAGAAGGGACGAGAGAGCCGCGGAGTTAGCAGCAGCCGAGGCCGATCTCGAGCAGCCAGATGGCGAGGCCGAGCTCGAGCAGGAGCGAGACGGTCGCGCCGATCTGGCGGACGCGGTGCATGCGGTTGATGACGCCGAGCGAGTGGAGCACGCGCGAGGCCACGAAGCCGCCGCCGATCCAGCGCAGCCACTCGGCCGCCTCGGGCGAGCTGGTCATGCCCTCGAGGAGCAAGAACAGCAGGAGGAAGGGGACGGCGTGCTCGAGCGCGTTCGCGTGGGCTCGGATGGCGCGCATCATGTCGCGGTTGTCGCCGTCGCCGAAGCTGATCTGGAGCGTGATCCGGCGGTACGAGACGAACGCCGAGAGCAGGATGATGTGCAGGAGCAGCAGGGCGGTGATGAGCGACGTGACGGCGGGCATGCGCCTTTATACCGCTCGGCTCGCGCTCGGCGATTGATTATCGATTATGGTCCGCAGGCGTGGGCTACCTGATCGCGGTCTCGCTCGTGTGGGCGTTCTCCTTCGGGCTGATCAAGACTCAGCTCGTCAGCCTCGATCCGGGCTTCGTCGCCTTCGCGCGCATGCTGGTCGCGCTGCCGCTGTTTTTGCCGCTGCTGCGGGCGCGCGGGCTGACGGCGCGGGTCGCGACGACGCTGCTGGCGATCGGCGCGGTTCAGTATGGCCTTATGTACATGTTGTACATCGCGGCTTATCAGCATCTCGACGCCCACGAGGTCGCGCTCTTCACCGTGCTGACGCCGATCTACGTCGCGCTCGTGCACGACGCGCTCGCGCGCCGGGTCGCGCCGCGCACGATCGCGCTCGCGCTGCTGGCGGTGGTCGGCGCGGGCGTGATTAAGTATCGCGCGTTCACGACCGGATCGCGCGAGCTGTACGTCGGCTTCGCGCTGGTGCAGGCCGCGAACCTGTGCTTCGCGGCGGGGCAGGTCTGGTACCGCGCGCTGCGACTGCGTCGCCCGGAGCTCGCGGATCACCGCGTCTACGCGCTGCTGTACGCGGGCGCGCTCGCGGTCACGGCGATCGGCACGACGTTCCGGGGCGGCTGGGCGAGCGCCGGGGCGCTCGAGGGCGCTCAGCTCGCGGCGCTGCTGTACCTGGGTGCCGTCGCGTCGGGGCTGTGCTTCTTCGCGTGGAACAAGGGGGCGGTCTTGGTCTCGGCCGCGACGCTGGCGGTGTTCAACAACCTCAAGGTGCCGCTCGCGGTCATCGTCGCGCTCGCGGTGTTCGGCGAGCGCGCGTCGCTCGTGCGGCTCGCGGTGGGCGGCGGGCTGATGTTGGTCGCGGCCGCGCTCGCGGTCCGGGAGCGGTAGCGCTGGTTTTTATGCCGCGCGACGCAAGGATTGCTCCTCGGCGCGCCGTGACGCCACGTACGATGCGTGGTGTGGGTGAGCAGTCGCTTTATTATCAACCATCCGGCAAGGTGCCGACGGCGGGCCTGCTCAAGGTGATCGCCGTGGGCGTGCCGGTCGCGGCGGTCGTCGGCCTCGTCTACGGGATCGCCAGCTCCTACCTGTCGTTCAACCTGCTGTTCGGCGCGGTCGTGCTGTGCGGCGGCGCGCTCGCGGTGGCGGTGTCGGTGCGCATGCTGCTGCAGTGGGGGCAGGTCCGAAGCTGGGCGTTCGAAGTGGCGGCCACGATCGCGCTCTCGCTCATCGCGGTGTTCTTCAATTGGACGGGTTACCTGTGGGCCTACAGCGGCTGGGGCTTCTTCTTGGTCAACCCGGTCGAGATCGCCGACGCGATGGGGGTGGTCCTGCGCGAGACCGGCGGCGGCTGGCTGTCGATCGCGCTGTGGGTCGTCGAGGCCGCTGTGCTCATCGGCGTGCCCGTGATGCTGATCGGCGAGAACCAGCGGCCCTACTGCGAGGTCGCGAACGCGTGGACGGAGGAGCGTGAGGACGTCGCGCGCTTGGTGCTGCGCGAGGACCTTCGCCGCGTGCTCGAGTCCGGGGACTTCGACGCGCTGATCAACGCGGCGCCGGCGGACTTCAGCGACTTCGAGCGGATGCCGACGGTGTTTATGGCGGTCGACACCTTCCGCAGCCCGCGGGATGACGGCGAGCACTTCATCACGGTCAACCGCTGCGTGCTGACGGTGGGGGACGAGGCCAAGGTCGAGGTCGAGAAGACGCCCCTGGTCGAGTTCCTGCGCGTGCCCCTCGACGTGCTGGAGCGCGTGCCGGAGACCGACGACGAGCCCTACGCGGCGGCGCTCGAGAAGTTCCAGCTCTACAATTCGTAGCCCGCGGCGCGCGATTAGGCCGACCGCGTGTTGGCGGCGAGCGAGCGCAGCTCGTTCATCGCGCCGGCGTAGTCGCGGCCGAAATTCTTGTTCTTGAGCACGCCGCTGCCGGACACGAAGCAGTCGGCGCCGTCGCGCGCGATGTCGGCGATGGTGCCGGCCTTCACGCCGCCGTCGACCTCGATGCGCGTCTCGAGGCCACGAGCCTCGATCATCGCCCGCAGCGCGCGGATCTTCGGGCGCACCGCCGGGATGAAGGCCTGGCCGCCGAAGCCCGGGTTGACGCTCATCACGAGCACGAGGTCGCAGAGCTCGAGCACGTGCTCGACCGCCGCGGCGGGGGTGTGCGGGTTGAGGCTGACGCCCGCGCGCACGCGCCCGCCGCTGACGCGCTCGAGCGCGCGGATCTGCTGCAGGTTGCGGTGCAGGTGACGACAGGCCTCGACGTGCACGGTGATCACGTCGGCGCCCGCGGCCGCGAAGTCGCCGACGTAGCGCTCGGGCTCGTCGATCATCAAGTGACAGTCGAGCACGCGCTCGGTCAGGGGGCGCAGCGCCTTCACGACGAGCGGGCCGATCGTGATGTTGGGGACGAAGCGCCCGTCCATCACGTCGACGTGGATCCAGTCGGCGCCGGCGCGGTCGAGCGCTTGCACCTCTTCGCCCAGCCGCGCGAAGTCAGCGCTCAGGATCGAGGGGGCGATGATGGGGCCAGGCGCGGAGAAGCGATCGGACATGTCGCGCGCGGTGTACCACGCCGCCATCGCGCTACGCCGACGGCGTGTGCGCGTCGCCCATCGGCTGGAGCGCCGCGACCCGCTCGGCGCGCTCGGCCGGCATCGTGATCCAGGCGCGCTCGTGCAGGTAGTACGCGAAGATCTTCACGATGGAGTCGGCGATGCCGATCGAGATCGCGAAGGTGGCGTTCTCGGTGAACAAGTAGCCGACGGTGGTGGTGATGATCACGGCGATAAGACGCCAGCTCATGGCTTTCATCAGGCTCTTACGTCGGCTGTCTTGCATGAGAAGTTACCTTGTCGCGGAAAGTGGACGTGACGTCAGTGTGCCGGCTGGATTTGAAAATACAAACGGCTTGGAGCCGTAGAATGGCGAATTTAATCCCGCGCGTCGTCGCTCGAGGACGGCGAAACAGCGAATGTTCGTCGTACCGCGCGGATTTTTACGTTGGATCGACCTTTTGATAATAACGGTTTGTAGCCGTGAAATATTCTACGGGTGGCCGCGGTATACCGTCTCCGCTGTGTCCAGGAAGTCCGAGGCGCCGCGGGTTCGAATGCCGCAGTCGAACGCGTTCTCGGCGACGATCCACACGATCGGGCGACGGCGCGACGTCTTCGGCGACTTCTACCACTTCGTGCTCGAGCTGCCGTGGACCCTGTTTCTGACCCTGTCAGGGCTGGTGTTCCTGGGCATCAACACGCTGTTCGCGTTTCTGTACAGCCTGCAGAGCGACTCGATCTCGGGGATCAAGTCCGACGCGTTCATCCACGAGTTCTTCTTCTCGGTCCAGACCATGTCGACGATCGGCTACGGCGCGATGACGCCGCAGACGGTCTACGCCGATGTCCTGGTCACGATCGAGGCGGCGCTCGGGCTGGTCTACACCGCGCTCGTCACCGGCCTCGTGTTCGCTCGGCTCGCGCGCCCGCGGGCGCGCGTGCTGTTCTCGGACAAGATGATCATCGCGCCGCGCAACGGCGTGCCGCACCTGATGTTCCGGATGGCCAACTGGCGCCACAACGTGATCGTCGAGGCGCGCCTGAAGGCCTACATCCTCTGCCGGGAGCGCACGCGGGAGGGCGAGTCGATCATGCGGCCGGTCCCGCTCGAGCTGGTGCGCAGCGAGAGCGCGTTCTTCTGGATGAGCTGGGTGGCGATGCACCCGATCGACAAAGACAGCCCGCTGCACGGCGACGGGCAGCTCAAGCGGCTGCTCGACGAGCGCTCGATGATCGTGCTCTCGCTGGTCGGGACCGACGAGACGGTCGCGCAGGTGGTGCACGCGGGCTACCGCTACTCGATGGACGACATCCGCGTCGGCTACCTGTTCCACGACATCATGCACCGGCCGTCGCTGGACTACGTGGAGATCAACTACAACGAGTTCCACAACATCCGCCCGATCGAGCCGCGCTGGTGGACGCCGGAGCTCGAGGACATGCGTGACTGCCTGGCGCGGGGCCGCGAGGCTCAGGCGTCGAGCGAGTAGGTCCGCGAGTCGCCGACGAAGCGGTAGCCGATGCGCTGGTAGATCCGCTCGGCGCGCTTGTTGCGGACGTCGGTGTGCAGCGTGCAGCAGCGTCGCGCGTCGGGGCCGCTGAGACAGCGTCGGCTGAGCTCGCGCACGGCGGCGGAGGCGAAGCCGCGGCCGCGCAGCGCGGGCGGGGTGTAGACCAGCGCGATGCGTGCGTTGTGCCGGGTCGGCTCGCCGAGCCCGACCAGGCATGAGGATGTCCCATCGGGCAGCTTCCAGTGGAACACCCGCGCGCGCGCGATGTCGAGGCTGAGGCGCGCGCGCGCGCGCGACTCGTCGGGCGCCACGCCGCTCGCCTCCGTGCTGAACGCGAGGTACCAGGGGAGCAGCAGCTCGTGATCCTCGGGGGCGGCGGCCGCCAGGGCGCCCGCCGCGACGGCACAGCCGGCCGGCGGATCCGCGGGCGCGTCGCAGAGCGTGTGGACCCGCGTCTCCATGAACACGGTCGGGCTCCCGCGCAGCAGCCGGGCGAAGGCCTCGACGGCCGGCGGCGGGCCGGTGACGAGCTTCATGCGGAGGTGTCTTCGCCCCGCCGCGGTCGCCAGGGCGAGCGCCGCGGTCTCGGTGGTCTCGGCCGCGAGGCGGGCGTCCGTGCCGGGGACGTAGGCGAGCGCGCCGACGAGCGAGCCCTCGGCGCGCGCGCTGAGCCAGAGGCCCGGCGCGCTCACGTCGTCGGGCTGATCGTGACACAGCCCGAGCAGCCGGTCGTTGCGAGCCTCCTGCTCTTCGAGCCATGTTCCCGCGGCCTCGAGGAGCGCCGCCGCGCTCGGGTGATCAGCGACGGCGATCGGCGGCTCGGAGCTCATGGGGTCTTTGATAGCACGGCGAGGGCCGCCGCCGTCACGCGACGCGACGGTCGGCTCGCGGTTCCGAGCGCCGCCAGCCGCCGAAGTCTCGCTCGAGCGCGCTGGCGACCGCGACCGTGAGGGCGTCGGCGCCGCGGCGGCCGATGACCTGGACCCCGACCGGCAGGCCGTGGCGATCGAAGCCGACCGGCAGGGTGGTCGAGGGGAACTCCATCACGTTAAACAGCGCGGTGCAGACGAAGTCGAAGGGCGTGATCAGCGGCCCGAAGTGGCGCGGCGCCGGGCGGGTGTACGGCGGGTGCAGGAGCACGCCGCGCGGGCCCAATATGTCTTCAAGATCATGTTGTAGCGCGCGCCCGGCCTGGACCATGCGGTCGAGGGTCCCCGGGAGTCGGCGCGCTAGCACGTCGGCGGCCGCGACGATCAGCGCGGGGAGCGTGTGTCGCGAGCGCCCCCGGACGACGCGGAGGAACTCGCGGGGCAGCGCGACGGGCGTGCCGTTGCCGAGGACCTCGGTGTAGAGCGTCTCGCCCGCAGTCGTCATCATGGCGCTCCAGATCTCGAAGGCGCGCCGCATGCTCGGCAGGTCGAGCTGGCCGATCTTCGCGCCGCGGGCGGCGAGCGCGTCGGTGGCCTCTCGGACCGCGACGCGCATGCGGTTCCACACGCGCGTTCGACCGTTGGTCTCGAGCGGGTAGACGGTCACGTCGCGGAGGTCGATCTTGGTCTCGTCCTCGAGCGTCCACGGCCGGGTCACGGGGTCCACGCCGTCCGGGCCGGCCAGCGTCCGGAGGATCGGCATCACGTCCTCAACTCTCCGCGTCATCGGCCCGCAGACGTGGTACGCGCTGAGCTCGCCCTCGGGGAGCGGCCAAAGCCCTGTGTTGGGGACCATCCGCCCCGTCGGCTTGTGGCCGACGATGCCGCAGAAGGCGGCCGGGATGCGGATGGAGCCGCCGATGTCGGCGCCAAGCCCAAACGCGACGCCACCGGCGGAGATGATCGCGCCTTCTCCGCCACTCGAGCCGCCGGAGGTGCGACGGGGGTTCCAAGGGTTGAGCGTGTGCCCGTAGACCGTGTTGTAGGTCTCGAGCCAGAGCCCCCCTTCAGGGACGTTGGTGATGCCGACGAGGATCGCGCCGGCGTTCCGGAGTCGGCGAATGGTCTCCGCGTCTTCCGTCGCGCGCGTTTCGCGTCGAGACCAGATCCCGGCGCTGAGCGGCATGCCCTCGGCCGCGATGAACTCTTTGGTCGTAAATGGGAGTCCAAACAGCGGCGGCAGGTCCTCGGCCGCCGTGCTCGGCTGCATCAGTCGCACCTCGGCCGCGCGCGCCTCGTCCCGCGCGCGTTCAAAACGGTCGGCGATAACGGCGTTGATCGCCGGGTTGACGGCCTCGATCCGCGTGATGTGCTGATCGATGACCTCGACGGGCGAGACCTCACGTGTCCGGATACGGCGGGCGAGCGCGACGGCGGATTGGTCGAGCAGGTTCTGCATCGACCCCACGCTAGCAGGGGTCCAAAGCCGCCTGTCAGCGCCAGGTCTTCGCCCGGTCGTGGTTGTGTCGCGGTTTGGTCGTGAATCCGCCCGTCGAGCTCGCTAGATTCCTGCCGATGTCCGATTACCCGGCTGAACTCTACGCTCCGCTGCACACCGGGACGCCCGGCGACGTGGACTTTTATCAGCGCGTCTGCGCGGGCGCGGGCTCGGTGCTGGAGCTGGGATGCGGGCACGGACGGGTGCTGTTTGAACTTCTCACCGCCGTCCACCCTTCGCCAGAGGACCAGCAGGCGCTGGTCGGTCTTGATTGCCACGATGGCCTGCTCGCGCTCGCGCGCGAGCGCCACGCCGCGCTGCCGCCCGAGCAGGCCGCGCTCGTGTCCCTGGTCGCGGGTGACATGCGCTCGTTCTCCCTGGGGCGGCGCTTTGATCGCGTCATCATCCCGCACAGCAGCCTGTTCTGCCTGCTCAGCGATGAGGACGTGCTGGCCTGTCTCGCGTGCGTTCGCCGCCACCTACGGCCCGGCGGAATGCTGGTGCTCGACGCCTACTGCGCGGCGGCGTTTCACAATGAGTGCGAGCCCGAAGATCTCTCGGATGACGAATTGGTCCTCGTGGGTCGAGTCACAACAGAAGACGGTCGGGATTTCTCGGTGCTGGAGCGAAGCGTCTGGCGGCGTGAAGAGCAATTCATCCTCTCGACATATGTGTACCGACAGGGGCCTGAAGACTCCGGGATCGAGGCTTGTATCCCCCAACGCTACTTGTTGATGCATCAACTGGAGTCGTTGCTGAATTCCGCCGGATTCGTCGTACATGCAGCGTCTGGAGGGTTTGCGGGCGAGGCGACCGATGATGAGGCCGAGCAACTGGTGGTGTCGGCGGTCATCGGGGGCGGAACAGCGGAGAACGCATCTGTGTAGGTTTTTGTAGGTATGAGCGAGGCAGGGCCGGCAAGTCACATCAGGGGCGTGAACAATATCGCTCCTGAAATTCGTAAAAGAAGGTTTGTTATTTCCCGTCTCGTTGTGGAAATGTCGATATGCCCTGGTTGGGTCGTGCGGGTTCGACCGAGCCGGGGTGAAGGATTCCGCCATTCGGCGGCATCTACCGAGCGAGGGGGAACATGGACAGATCACGACTGCCACTTCTGTGGGCCGCGCTGTTGTGTGCGACGACCGGATTCGGACCGGTCGCGTGCGGCGACGACGAGATGGACACGGCCGGCGAGACCGAAGCGGGCACCACGGATGGCTCGGACGAGACGACCGAAGGTGGTGCGACTGACGCCGAGACGGAGACCTCCGGCGGGGAGGAGATCCAGTTCACGCCGGCTGAGGGCGGGATGCGCCGCCTGCTGCACGCCCAGTACGTCGACTCGATCGCGCTGCTGCTCGGCGGTGAGGCGGCGGCGGCGGCGGAGGGCGCTGGTCTGCCCACCGACTCACCGCTGCACGACTTCGACGCGATCGGGAACGCCGAGCTGGCGCTGACCGGCACCGGCGTTGAGGACTACGAGGCGGCCGCGACGGCGGCCGCGACGGCGGCGATCGGCGACACCACGCGCCTTGCGACCTACGTGCCGTGTGTCGCGGACGGCCCGCAGGACGCCAGCTGCTACACGGAGATCGCCGAGGTCTGGGGCCATCTGGCCTGGCGCCGGGCGCCGACGATTGAGGAGGTCGACCGCGTGCGGGCGATCGCGGAGGCGGCGCAGGCGTGGGGAGACGGCGACTTCCTGACCGGCGTGAAGTACGAGCTGATGGCGATCCTGCAGTCGCCGAACTTCGTCTACATGGCGGAGGTCGGCGAGCCGGATCCCGACAACCCGGAGCGCATGCTGCTGACGCCGAACGAGCTGATCACGCGCATGTCGTTCTTCCTGCAGGGGCGCACGCCGGATCGACAGCTGCTCGAGCTGGCGGAGTCGGGCGGGCTCGAGACCGAGGGGCAGATCCGCACGGTCGCGAAGCACATGCTCTCGAAGCCAGCCGCTCGGGTCGCGCTGGCGAACTTCTACGACGAGGCGCTGCACCTGCGGGACCTGCCGACGATCGGCAAGAGCCCCGGCCAGTACCCGGACTTCAACGACGAGCTGACGGACGCGATGCGCCAGAGCATGCTGCTGTTCGTCGACGACCTGGTCTTCGAGCAAGACGCCGACGCGCGCGAGCTGTTTTCGGCCGACTACGCCTACGTGAACGCGCCGCTCGCCGAGCTCTACGGCGTCAGCGCGCCCGGCGACGACTGGGGGCTGGCGACGCTGCCGGAGTCGCACGGGCGCGCGGGCTTCCTCGGCAGCGCCGCGTTCCTGGCCCGCTTCGCGCACGCGATCGACACCTCGCCGACGCGGCGCGGCAACTTCATCCTCGGCAAGTTCCTGTGCGCCGAGGCGCCGCCGCCCCCCGCCAACGTGAACCCGAACCTGCCCGAGCCCGACCCGGACAACCCGATGACCATGAAGCAGCGCCTCGAGCTGCACATGGAGGACGACTCCTGCGCGAGCTGCCATGAGCTCATGGACCCGATCGGCTTCGCGCTCGAGCACTTCGACGCCATCGGCCAGTACCGCACCGAGGACCACAACGGCCTGACGATCGACTCCTACGGCGAGGTCCCGGGCTTCGGCTCGTTCTCTAGCCCCGCGGAGATCGGGCAGGTCCTCTACGAGGACCCGCGGACCGCGAGCTGCTTCGTCAACAACTTCGTGCGCGGCTCGATGGGTCGCCTCGAGACGATCGGCGAGGCCGAGATGCTCTACCTCGTCGAGGAGGTGTTCGCCAACGACGGCTACAGCCTTCAGGACCTGATGGTCGAGCTCGTCGCGAGCCCGGTCTTCCGATACGTCACCGAGCCGTCCGAGTAACCCAGGAGGAGAACGACAATGGCGAAGAAGTATCTCAATCGACGCACGCTCCTCCGCGGCATGATCGGCGGCTCGCTCGCGACCATCGCGCTGCCGCCGCTCGGCGCCATGCTCAACGCCAACGGCGACGCCTTCGCCGATGGGAGCGAGCTGCCGACGCGCTTCATGACTTGGTTCTTCGGCAACGGGATCCTGCCCGACAAGTGGGAGCCGCTGACGGTGGGCCCGAACTACGAGATGAACGAGCAGATGGTGCCGCTGATGGCCTTCCGCGACATCATCAACGTGATCTCGGGCCTAGCGAACCTCAGCGCCAAGAAGATCACGCACCACGAGGGCATGACCGCCTTCAACGGCTACACCATGGTCGAGCAGATGGGCCTGTTCTCGAAGGCGGGCGGGCCGACCATCGATCAGCGCGTCGCCGACGCTATCTTCGCGCGCCACGGCGACGGCGTGACGCCGATCAAGTCGGTGCAGCTCGGCGTCTCGAAGCGCCTGAGCATCATGGACGCCGGCACGACGATGCACGCGCTCTCGCACCGCGGCCCCAACGAGCCGCTGTTCCCCGAGATGAACCCGCAGGAGGTCTGGCAGCAGCTGTTCGGCGAGTTCGTGCCCAAGCCCGACGACCGCGCGCTGCGCCTGAGCATCCTCGACGCGGTCCGCGAGGACGTGGCGACGCTCAAGACCAAGCTCGGCGCCAAAGACAAGCAGCGCCTCGACGCCCACCTGACGAGCGTCGGCGAGCTCGAGACGAAGATCATGACCGCGCCGCCGAGCTGCATGATCCCCGAGATGCCCGCCGAGGCCAACATGGACATGAACGGGCAGGAGCCGATCACGGCGGTCAACAACGCGATGGCCGACCTGCTCGCCTACGCGTTCACCTGCGACATCACGCGCGTCGCCAGCATGCTGTGGATCGGCGGCGCGGCCGAGACGACCTTCGCCGAGATCGAGGACTTCAACGGTCATCACAACAACTCGCACGACAACTCGCCGGCGGGCCTCGAGCGCATCAACAACGGCGTCATCTACATCATGGAGCGCCTGGCGATGATGCTCGAGCGCTTCCAGCAGGAGGAGGACGTGCTCGACATGGGCAAGAGCCTGCTGGACAGCATGATCATCTACGTCAGCAGCGACTGCTCCGAGGGCTGGACGCACTCGATCGAGCGCATGCCGCTGATGGTCATCGGCAACGGTCGCGGGAAGCTGAAGAGCCCGGGCGAGCACATCATGGTCACGCCCCCGCCCGGCGACACCGGCAACATCTCGGACCTCCTGCTCTCGCTCTTGCGGTGCTTTGACCCGACGGCCCAGTCGGTCGGCGGCGATGTCTGTATCTCCAACACCCCCTTCCCCGATATCTTCCCGGGAGGGGTCGTCCCAGGCGCGTGATCGTCCACGCGAGCGCCTCGAACTATCGCTGAGGCGCGCCAGCACTATGCACGCGTTCGGGCGCGAGGGGGTCGGGTGCCCCCCTCGCGCCCGAGCCCGTCGCGGCGCGCTTGTTCTCCGCGCTGCCTAGCTAGAAGTCGCAGTCCGTCTCGACCGCGAGCGACTCCGCCTCGCAGGGCTCAGGGCCCTCTAGATCCGCGCACTCCAACTCGGCGTAGCAGCCGTAGAGCTCCTCGTAGGCGGCTTGGCAGCTCTCGCCCATCGACACCGAGGTGCCGATCGTGACGGCGCAGAACGCTACGCACTCCTCGACGGTGCCCTCGTTGACGTCGCAGCTGTCGAGGAGCTCGCAGGAGCTCAGGCACACCTCGGGCGGATCGTCGGCGGCGCAGGGCGGGTACGGGTCCTCGTCGCCGACGAAGGCGTCTTTCTCGGCCTTGCACGGGTAGTCGTCGCCCTGCTCGTTGTAGAAGGCCTCGTACTCCTCGCAGGTGAGCTGGATCGCGCACTCGAAGACGGCCTCGTAGGGCTCGAGGCAGCTCCCGAGCCCGCCGTAGATCTCGAGCGAGAGCTGACACTCCTCGAGGCATGCTGGATCGGCCTGGTCACAGCTCGCCTCGAGCTCGCAGAGCGCGGCGCACAGGTCGTCGTCACCGGGGCCGGTCGTCCCCGGATCGGTCGTCGCCTCGGTGTCGGTCGCGTCGCCGGTGCTGCCGTCCTCGGTCCCGCTGCCGCCCGGCCCCATGGTCGTCGCCTCGGTCGCGGATCCGTCGGTCGAGCCTGCGGTCGAGTCCGAGCTCGAGCCCGAGGCGTCGGTGGCGTCGGTGGCGGAGGCGTCGGTGTCCGTGTCGCTCGTGCCGGCGCCGCCGTTGCACGCGAAGGCGAGCACGAGCAGCGAGAGAAGATATGTTCGTGGTCTGATTAGTTGCATGATTTCGCGCGGGTCGTGTGGATGGAGCAGCGACCCCCTCTGCGACCGGTAGTCCGCGCGCGCGTCGGTCGGTTCACAGGCGGATAAAAAATCTCGCCGGCAGGTGACGCGGGCGAGCCTGCTACGCTTCGCGAAGTGAGCCGGATCCGCGCGTGGGCCGTGAGCGTGGTGTCGCTGGGCGGGACGCCCCACGGCGTCGCGGCCGGCTTCGCGCTGGGCGTGGCGCTCTCGCTGGTGCCGATCCCGTTTCTGGGGATGTTCGTCGCGCTCGCGCTCGCGCCTGTCCTTCGGTTCAACCCGGTCTCGACCTACCTCGGGACGGCGGTGATCAACCCGGTGACCGGCTCGCTGTTCTACTTCGCGGAGCTGTGGCTGGGGATGGTGCTGCTGGGGCGACCGGCGCCGCAGTGGGCGGAGCTGCGGGCGCTCGACGGCGCCGGCTGGTGGCGGCTGTTCGTCGAGCTGCTGGGGCCGTTCGCGCTGGGGGCCGCGGTGATGATCCCGTCGGGGGCGATCGTGGGCTACGCGATCGTCCGCCTGATGGTCTCGAGGTGGCGGCGCCTGCACCCGGACGCGGCGGGCGAGGATGACGGCTGAGCGTCACGACGGAGCTGCGCGCGCGAACAGGTCTGAACGGGCCGACGCGGCGGGCGATGGTTGAGACGCGCGCGCGACCGCTGCCAGGCATGGCGTCACAACATCGCGCGCGACGGCCCTGCGCACCGCGAGGCCGTCCGACGGGGACAGCACGCCGAAGCGCTCCAGCGAAGGAGCTCCGCCGGGTGCCTGGGCTACGAGACGTCGGAGCTCGACCGTCGCGGTCGCCAGCGCCGTCTCGTACGCGCGCGGCCCGTAGGCGCGGATGAGCCAGGTGAGACAGCGCCACGCGAATTGGGCGTGGCGCAGCTCGTCCTCCGCGATGCTGGCCAGCGCGTCGCGGAGCTTGGCGTCACGGCAGCCCCTCACGGCGACCTCGAGCTCGAGCGCCGCGACCGTCTCGCCGATGCAGCCCTCGCGGACGAGCGCGGCGATGATCTCGACGACGCCGCGTCGCGCGGGGACCCGCGTGTCGATGGCTCCGAGTCGCGCTGCCGAGCCGAAGCGCGCGGCGATCTCGAGGCACGATCGCGCGTGTCGGCGCTCGTCCTCCGCCGACGCGACGGCCTCTCGAATAAGCGATGGAGGGGCTCCGACGCCCATGAGCTCGAGCGCGAAGCGGTAGAAGCTGGCGATCGACGCGTGCTCGTAGAGCGCGAGCTGCTGGTAGTAGAGCGCGACGCGCTCCCGTTTTCCCGTCGCGTCGTCCACGAGCAGCTCGGCGACACGCGCGTGACCGTCGACGATGAAGGGCCGCCCGCACTGACTGCAGTTCGTGTCACACGACCAGCCGTTCGTCGTCGAAGAGCACGATGTACCTGTGCCGTAGCAAAGGCAGTCGTCGGTGACGTGACAGCTGTCGTCGGGCGTGAAGCAGCCGGCCCGCGGCGTCGTGGTCGTCGACGGGTGAATGTCGGCGAGCGCGCAGCCAAACCCGGCGCAGTCCGCGTTGCTCCGGCAGTTGGACTTGACGCACAAGCTCGGCGAATTCTCCTCATAGACGCCGGCGCACAAGCACATCTCGTCGGGGGCGCAATCGTCGTCGGTGACGCAGCCGATGTCGTCACAGCCGCAGTAGTTCGTGCAGCCGTCCTCCTTTTGGCTGGGAAGGCGTCGGCAGACTTGACCCTCGGGACAGTCCATCGACGCGCCGCACACGTTCTCGTAGTCGTAGTCGAGATTGTCGCGGCAGGAGTAGTCTTTGCCGCCCTTGACCACGCAGGCCACCGCCTGCTCGCGCCGTTTGGTCCCGTCCGCGCACAAGACCCAGCCGGATGGGGTCGTGTTGTCTCCGCCAGCCTGAAGAATCGGCTGGGGGTCGTCGCAGGGGGGCGGCGCCGAGAGACAGCCTTCGCCGAGGCCTCCATCGCAGCAGTAGCTGCCCGACAGCTCGCCCCCGGGCTCGCACAAGGGCCCAGGCGTGTCGGTGTCACTGTCGTCGGTGGTGGCGTCGGTCGTGCTCGAGGAAGACGCGCTGGTACCGACGCTCGTCGAGCTCGCGTCGTGGGTCGCGCTCGCGCCCGTGGTCGTCTCGTCGCTCGTGGTCTCTGACGGCCCCGGGCCCGGCCCGCACGCGCCTGCCACGAGTCCCATCGACGCGAGGAGCACGCGACGGATCGATAAAAAGTCTAAGTCCATACGTCATGGTATCGATCGAGACCTCCCGGCGATGTCGCCGTGGGCGTTCCTTTGTACGGCGCGGCGCGCAACCCTTGCGCCTCTCATCTTGACCTGTTTGTTCGGCGTCGAGTCGTCTCAGGCGTCGTCGTCGACGAGCTCGAGGTTCGTGTCGCCGCGCGGGTCGATCGCGGTGTGCTGCGAGCGGGCGCGAGGTGCAGGTAGATGTCGGTGACCGATGACTTGGCGTGGCCGGTGAGGCCCTAGAGCGCGCGTGGGGCCGCGCCGCGCGTGGCGAGGTAGGAGCCAGAAGGTGTCTGCACCCGGACGCTGCGGACGATGCTTCGGCGGGCGCTGAAGATGGTTGATTGAGCAGGTCGAGGGGGCGCGCCCTCCTGAGCGCGCTCATCGGGCCGCTCTTGGTCCACGAGATGGTTCAGCGCGCCGGAATCGCCGGCGCCCCGCCGGCGCTCGACACCCGGGCGTACGTGCGGGCGTCTCTCCGCGGCCGACTCGTCTAGCCGGGTCTAGTCGTCGCTGGCGTCGTCGTCGACGAGCTCGAGGCTCGCGTCGTCGTCGGCGTCGTCGGCGTCGTCGTCGGCGTCGTCGTCGGCGTCTTCGACGTCGTCGAGCAGGTCGATCGCGGTGTGCAGCGAGCGGGGCGCGAGGTGCAGGTAGATGTCGGTGGTCGACGACTTGGCGTGGCCGGCGAGGCCTTGGATCGCGCGGGGAGCCGCGCCGCGCATGGCGAGATGGGAGCAGAAGGTGTGGCGGAGGATGTGCGGGCCCTTGCGTGGCAGCCCGGCGTCGTCCTGGGCGCGGTAGAGCCAGTGGCGCGCGGCGCTGGCGGTGAAGGGGGCGTCGTCCTCACGCCTGAGCACGCGCTGACGGAGTCGCTGGCGAGACGGGCGCTCGGGGCCGTCGCCGAGGAGCGCGACGAGGGCGTGCTGGAGGCGCTTCGTCATGGGGACGCGACGCGTCGCGCCGCCCTTGGGATCGCCGGTGTGCCCGAGGTGCTCGTTGCGGCTGACGGTGATGAGGCCGCGGGTGAGCTCGAGGTCGCGTCGCTCGAGCGCGATCATCTCGCCGGTGCGGAGACCGGCGTCTCCGCCGAGCAGCACGAGCGCGTGCGCGGTCGGGCCGATCGCGCGCGCGGCCGCGACGAGCCGGCGGTAGCTCTCTTCGTCGTAAAACTCTGGGAGCCGCGCGGGGACCTTGACGCGCTTGACCTGCGGGACGGTAATCTCGAAGCCCCAGTCGCGGGCGGCGCGGAGGATGGTCGTGAGGTTGCCGATGAGGCAGTTGATCGTGTTGGGGGCGAGCGAGAGCAGCTTGAGGCGCTGAAAGTCGCGCGGGCCGATGTCGTCGATCGGGCGCTCGCCGAGCAGCGGCAGCAGATGGAGGCGCAGCGCGTCGTCCCAGCGCCGCTGCGTGCTGGGCTTGAGCCGGTTGGCGATGACGTACTGCTCGCGGAAGCGCGGCGCGAACTCGGCGAGGGTCGGCGGCTTGACGCGCCGTCGGGTCCGCTGCGTGACGCCGTGGCGCAGCAGGTAGGCCTCGCGCTGCCGCGCCCAGCGCAGCGCGGCGGCGTGGGTCCGGCCGGGCGCCTTGACGCGCTCGCGGTGGGTGGTCCCGTCGGGGAGCTTGATGCGGATGTCGGCCTGGAAGTGCGTGCCGCCGCCAGGGAGCTTGCGTTCTCGGACCTTGATCGCCATCGGCGGGTCGCCCGCGGCGGGCTCTTTCAAAAAAACATGCCTGAAGGAGCATGTTTGAACCGCGGGCCTCGTCACGAGTGTAGTCCAGCCGGCCGGATTTTTGGCGGGAGAGTTCGCGCGCTGGATCGGGCTCGCGCGCGCTCGCTGGGGGCAGCACGCGCGAGCGCGCGGGAGTATGTCTCAATGTGCATGGTAGCGCGCCGCGCCGCGCGGGCTCGCGGACGCTCGCGCGCGGGCGGGCGCGGGCGCGCCGCGAGCGAAAATACATGTCTAAGCAGACATGTTCGGAAATGATCGCGCTAGCGCTTGCGCTCGCGGCTGACGCTGAGCAGCAGGCCGATCCCGATCATCAGCGTGAGCGCGTTTGAGCCGCCGACGCTGAAGAAGGGCAGCGTCACGCCGGTGACCGGGAGCAGCTGCAGCACCATGCCGATGTTGATGATCACGTGCCAGAAGAACAGCGCGGCGACGCCGACGGCGAGCAGCGCGGCGAAGCGGTCGCGCGCGCGCGAGGCGACGTTGAGCGACCACAGGATCAGGCACAGAAACAGCGAGAGACCGAGCGCGCAGCCGGCGAAGCCCCACTCCTCGGCGAACACGGCGAAGGGGAAGTCGGTCTCGCCGTAGGGCAGGAAGCCGAGCTTGTTCTGGGTGCCCTGCCCGACGCCGCGCCCGAAGAAGCCGCCGTTGCCGACGCTCGTGATCGCCTGGATGGTCTGGTAGCCCTCGTCGTCGGCGTAGGCCTCGGGGTTGAGCCAGACGTCGATGCGCGAGCGCTGGTAGTCGCGCATGAACGAGATCCAGCCGAGCGTGAACAGCACGAGGCCGGTGCTCAGCAGCGTCAGGATCGTGCGCAGCGAGAGCCGCGTGAGCGCGATGACGGAGGTCCCGATCAGGATGCAGATGATGCTGGTGCTGAGGTCGGGCTGGACGATGATGAAGGAGACCGGCAGGCCGATGATCCCGAAGGGCACGAGCATGTCGAGCGGACGGTCTTTGCGCCCGCGCGGGAGGTCGTGGAGGTAGCGCGCCAAGACGATGACGACCAGCACCTTCATCAGCTCGGAGGGCTGGAACTGGTAATCGCCGATGCCGAGCCAGCGGCGCGCGTCGTTGCGCTTGATGCCGATCAAGGGCACGAGCGCGAGGAGGCCGATGCCGGCGGCGTAGGCGATGTAGGCGAGGCGGTAGACGACGCGGTAGTTGAGCGCGCCGACGATGACCGCGGCGATCGAGCCGAGCACGACCCAGCGCCCCTGGCTCATGACCTTGCCGCTCCAGGTCCCGGCGCCGGCGCTGTTGAGGTTGATCATCGAGAGCGCGACGACGCCGATCGTCAGGATGACGACGAACCAGTCGACCGAGCGGACGAGGCGGCCGATCAGCGAGGGCGGGGCGCCGAGGGTCTGATCGCGGCGGCGGCTCATCGCTGCTCCTCCCCGTTCTTGTCGCCCGTCGGCACGGCGGGGTCGTTGTCTTCGTCGTACTCGGGGCGGTTCGACACGCCGTCGTTGGGCCGCCGCTGGCCGGGCAAGGGCGGCGGGACGCCGGCGGGACGCCGCGGCCGCGCCTGGTCGGGCTTTTGCTGCTCGAGGCTGGCGAGGTAGGTGTCGATGACGTGCATGACGATCGGCGCGGCCGCGTCGGCGCCGACGCCCCCGTGCTCGACCAGCGCGGCGACGGCGATCTTGGGGTTATTGGCGGGGGCGTAGCCGGCGAACCACGCGTGGTCTTTGGTCGTGTCCCAGCCCTCGATCTCGAGCTCGTCGTCTTTCTTCTTGCGCTTGCGCCGGCGGTCGAGCGCGGCGACCTGGGCGGTGCCGGTCTTGCCGGCGACCATCACGGTCTCGAGGCGCTCGCTGTTGGCGGTGCCGACTTCGTCGTTGACGACGCCGATCAGCGCCGAGTGGATGCGGTTGCGGTCGAAGCTCGACAGCGGCTCCAGGCCCGAGCGCTGCTGCGGGTCGCTCTTGAACACGAGCTTGCGGTCGTGGGTCTCGATGCGGTCGACGAGGTAGGGCGTCATGACGTGCCCGCCGTTGGCGAGCGCGCCGTAGAGCACCGCGATCTGCAGCACGGTCGCGGTCACGTTGCCCTGACCGATCGCGCTGTTGAGGCGAACGCCGCGCTGGTAGGTGCCCTCGCGGGCCTCGAAGGCCTCGGTCGGGATGCGGCCCTTGACCTCGGAGTTGAGCCCGAGGCCGGTGCGCTCGCCGAGGCCGAGGCGGCGGGCGAAGGTCTCCATGCGATCGAGGGTTAAGATCTCCTCCATCGCGAGGGTGTAGAAGTAGACGTTGCACGACTGCACGAGCGCCTGGTGCAGGTCGACGGGGCCGTGCTTGTGGGTGCACTTGAACTTGCGACCGCCGTAGCGGACGAAGCGCTCGCAGGGGATCTCGCGCTCGGGGTCGAAGGTCGGGTCGGAGAGGGCCGCGAGCGCCGAGACGACCTTGTAGGTCGAGCCGGGGAAGAAGTGCTCTTGGATCGTCCGGTCGATGAAGGGCTTGAAGGGGCTCGTGACCCACTCCTGGTAGCGCTCGCGCGGGATCGGCTGCTGCCAGTGGTTGGGGTCGATCGCGGGGATCGAGAGCATCGCCAGGATCTTGCCGGTGTCGGGCTCGAGGGCCACGACGGCGCCGGCGTGCACGCCCTCAAACGCGACCTGGGCGGCGCGCTGCAGATCGAGGTCAAGGGTCAGGTAGATGTCCTGACCGGGGATCGGGTCCTCGTCGGGGGGGAGCGCGGCGAGGGCCCCCGGCGGGGGATCGGCGACGGCGCGGCGACGGGCGTCGACGACCCGCGAGCGCTTGCCGAGACGTCCGCGCAGGTAGTTCTCCCACTGCCGCTCGATGCCTGTCTTTCCGACCCGGTCTCCGGGGCGGTAGCTGCCGCGCGCTTTCTCGAGGCCCTCGGGCGTGATCTCGCCGACGTAGCCGGTGACGAAGGCGGTCAGCGCCCCGCGCGGGTAGAACCGGCGCGCGGACTCGCGGATCTCGACCCAGTGGCCGAGCGAGCTCTCGCGCGCGGTGATCTGCGCGTACTCGTCCCAGCTGAGGTTGCTGCGGATCGCGGTCGAGTAGATGCCGTTGACCTTGTCGTCACGCCGCGAGCGGATCTTGTCGAGGAATTGGGCGTGGTCGTCGTCGTCGACGAAGTCGATCAGCCCGGCGAGCTCGTCGATCGAGTCGTCGTCGATGGGCACGCGCGTGCCGGCCCGCGGCGCGCCGGGCTCGTCGGACTCCTCCATGACGCGCGGGCGCGGCGTGATGTAGAGCGTGTACGCGGGGCGGTTGGTCGCGAGTGGGCGGCTGCGGGCGTCGAAGATGCGGCCGCGCGGAGCCTCGACGACGACCTCGTCGACGAAGTTGCGCTCGGCCCGGCGCGCGTAGTGATCGCCGTCGAGGACCTGCAGCTGACACAGTCGCCCGAGCAGGACCGTGAAGGCGACCATGACCACGACCACCATCGCCTGCAGGCGCGGCTTGAGGTTGCGGAGGTCCTCGGGCTTGTGAATGTTGCTCACGGAGGCGGTACGCGGGGCGGCGGCCGGTGATTCGCTACACCGGGCGGTCGGGAGATTGTAGGACGGTCACTCGCGCGGCGCCGGTCTTCGCGGGCTCGGCTCACGCCGCGGCATCGCCGGCGGCCGCCGCGAGCGCACGCCGCTGCGGATCAGCGTGCTGGCGGTGCTGACGGGGCGCGAGACGTTCTGGACGCGCCTGCTGGCCCTGAAGACCGCCTCGAGCGTGAACCAGATGGCGGGCATGGCGAGCCCCGTGGCGAGCACGTGCCAGTGCAGCCCCGCCGTCGCGCTCGCGATGAAGCCCGCGCGATCGAGACCGAGCCCGGGCGCGATGAGGACGAGGATCGACGCGGTCAGGAGGTCGACGAGCGCGGCCGCGATCAGCGTGACGACGGTGCGCGCGCCGAGCCGGTCGATAGCGATCCGGTAGCTGGCCCAGCGGAGCACCAAGAAGGTGAGGCCGTGGGCCAGGCTCAGGGTGCCGGAGAGGTGCCCTTGGTGGACATCTTCGAGGTAGCCGAGGGTCAGCGCGACCGCGAGATCGGCGGCCAGCGGCGGGCGGTGGATCCCGGCGGGTCGCTCGTCTTCGCCCTCGAGCTCGCCGGCCGCGCCGCTCGAGAACGCCATGTGGGTGAGCACGACGACGGAGCTCGCGGGGAGCATCACGGTCAGCCCGAGGCTGTGCCCGAGCCCCGCGACGACGGCGATCAGCAGCCAGCCGACGGCGATGTAGAGCGTGGCGCGGAGCATGGTCGTCGTAGCGGCGATGGAGGATCAGTGAATCGGCTGCAGCCCGCGGGCGGCGACGGGCGCGGGCCGCAGCTCGGCGTCGGGGTCGGGCGCGGGCGCGCCGGAGAGCACGACCCAGACCATCGAGAGGCGGTCGAAGCGGACGGCGGGGACGACGTCGATGCGCTGCTGATCGCCGACCAGCTGCTCGACCTTGACGACCTGCCCGACCGGGTGCCCGCGCGGGAACAGCTTGTCGGCGCCGCTGGTCTGGATCATGTCGCCGACGACGACGGGGTCGTCCGAGGGGATGATCTGCGCGCTCAGCAGGTCCTCGCCGGCGCCGACGACGATGCCGGGCGCCCGCGTGCGCGCGACCTCGACCGCGAGCTTGCTGCGCGGATCGGTGAGCAGCACGATGTCGGAGTGGCTGTCGGAGGTTTTTTCAACGCGACCGACGACGCCGGTGTCGGCGATCACCGCCATGTCCGTTGCGACATACGCCTGCCCGCGGTCGATCTGCAGCTTGAGCGCGCGGAAGAACGGCGAGTGCTCGACGCCGATGACCGCGGCGGCGAGCAGGTCCTCGGGCACGCGCTCGCGCAGCTGCAGCGCGCGCCGGAACTCGCGGTTCTCGTCCTCGACCCGCATGAGCGCGCGCATCCGCAGGCGCAGCTCGCGGTTCTCGGCGAGCAGGGAGGTGTTCTCGTCCTGCAGCCGCGCCTGCAGCAGCCAGCGCTCGAAGAAGCTGCCGACGGTGCGCGCGGAGTAGCTGACGCCGGCCTCGAGCGGCCCGCCGATCCGCCGGACGGCGCGATCGAAGCCGCTGAGCTCGCGCGGGTCCTGCATCGCGCTGCGCAGCAGCAGCAGCGGGAGCAGCAGCAGACCGACGATCAGCAGCGCGTTGCGGACGCTTCTCAGGGACGGGGCCATGGCCTGCGGCTACCCTAGACCAGCGCGACCTCGCGGAGGAGGTCGAGCTCGTCCAGCGCGGCGCCGGTCCCGAGCACGACCGCGAATTCCGGCTCGTCGCAGAGGAAGACCGGCAGGCCGGTCTCGTCGGAGAGCAGCTGGTCGAGGCCGCGGAGCATGGAGCCGCCGCCGGTCATGACGATGCCCTTGTCGACGATGTCGGCGCACAGCTCGGGCGGCGCCTGCTCGAGCACGATGCGGACGGAGTCGACGATCGCGGCGACCGGCTCGGCCAGCGCCTCGCGGATCTCGTCGGAGTTGATCACGACGGTCTTCGGGATGCCGCCCACGAGGTCGCGACCCTTGACCTCCATGGTCTCGACGTCGCCGTCGGGGTCGGGGGCCGCCGTGCCGATCTGAATCTTGACCTTCTCGGCGGTGCGCTCGCCGATCAGCAGGTTGTACTTGCGCTTGATGTGGTGGACGATCGCTTCGTCCATCTTGTCGCCGCCGACCCGCAGGCTCTTGCAGGCGACGATGCCGGCGAGCGAGATGACGGCGACCTCGCAAGTGCCGCCGCCGATGTCGACGACCATGTTGCCGCCGGGCTCCGTGATCGGCAGGCCCGCGCCGATCGCCGCCGCCATCGGCTCCTCGATCAGGAAGACCTCGCGGGCGCCGGCCGCCAGCGCGGAGTCGCGGACGGCGCGCTTCTCGACCTCGGTGATGCCCGAAGGGACACAGATGATGATCCGCGGCTTGACCAGGGTCTGCCGGTTGTGCGCCCGGTTGATGAAGTGACGCATCATCGCCTCGGTGACTTCGAAGTCGGCGATGACGCCCTCTTTGAGCGGGCGGATGGCGACGATGTTGCCGGGGGTGCGGCCCAGCATCTCCTTGGCGTCCTTGCCGACCGCGAGCACGCGCTTCTGGCTGCCCTTCTTCTGCACCGCGACCACGCTCGGCTCGTGGGCGACGATGCCTTTCCCCCGCACGTAGACGAGCGTCGTGGCGGTCCCGAGATCGATGGCAAGGTCGTTCGAGAACAGACCGTATACCCAGTCGAAAAGCATTCGGGTGCGCGCCTTGGACGAGAAGCCGGTGGTTTCGCGGCGGAGAGAGCTGCGGAGAACGGTGGCGGAGAAAGGTGACGTCGCTGCAGGACGTCAGGTCCGGGAGACAGGAGGAGTGCGTTGGTGATGAGGAGCGGAGTCAGCGCGAACGCTGCTCGCGCAGGTCCGTGTTGCGTGGCCGCCAGGGCCGGGTCGCCGGCATGTTGCTATTGTGAGCCCTGGGCCCGATGCGTGAAAGCAGACGCCAGAGCGGAGCCGAGCGAGCGGGTCGCGTGACCGATGAATTCGGGCGAACCGGCGCGATTTGGTCGGCGAATTGTCGAAACTGCTCACGAATACATCCGCAGACACGCGGCCGGCAAGCGGGTCGGTCGGGATCGTGGCGATAATTGTGAGCATTTTCGAGGGGTTGAGTGCTTTTTCACACGTTCCGGCCAGCCGGCCGGCGATCTCGCCCGTCGATTCGAACGAAGTTGCGCAGAGGGCGCCAAATGTTCCTGGTGTGAATCAGAGGGTGCGGTAGGCAACGCATGACGCGTGTCGCGTATTTCGCGCCGACGAATCGGTGATCGGTTTTGCCCGCCGCTGGGTCGGAGGGTACTTTCGCCAGGCTTATGAGCGATAAAAGCGGCGAAAACAGCGGCGCAAAAACTGATGAGAGCAGCGATGGCGGCGGCTTCGGCATCAAGCAGATCGGTCTGTGGACGATCCTCATCATCCTGGGCCTCGCGTTCGGCCTGAGCTTCGGTCTCCCCAGCGACGCGATCTCGTTCGGCCGTCAACCGCTCGTCAAGGCGTTCGGCGAGTCGATCCAGATGCAGGACTACAACTATCAGTTCGCCGCCCTGCAGATGTCGCCCTACGTCAAGATCCCGAAGAGCGACAAGAAAGTGATGGAGATGATGGGCGTCAAGGAGGAGACCCTCGACGCGATCATCGAGCGCCACGTGCTCGTCAACGCCGCCAACGAGCTGGGGCTCAACACCGATGTCTCGGACGCGGAGGACCAGACCGCGGACGGCGAGATCATCGTGCTGGGCGACACCTTCCTGTGGCTCGACCGCTTCAACTACGACATCTTCAAGCGCTGGCTGGTGAGCCTGCAGACCAACGAGCGCGACTTCCTCGAGGTGCAGCGCCAGGAGATCCTGGCGCGGACCGTGCGTGACCTGATCACGAGCAGCGCGGTGGTCTCGGAGGCCGAGCTGCGTCGCGTCTACGAGGAGCGCGCCAACAAGCTCTCGCTGCGCTACGTGCGGTTTCAGAGCGCGTACTACGCGGACCTCGTGGACCCGACGCCGGAGGACATCGACGCGTACGTGGCGAGCCACAAAGAGGAGCTGAAGCGGCAGTTCGAGTCGCAGGGCGTGCGCTTCACGAAGCTGCCCAAGCAGGTCCGGCTGCGCCTCATTCGTGTGCAGAAGCCGGCCGCGCTCGAGGAGGGCGCTGACGCCGAGGCGACCGCGAAGCACGCCGAGGCGCTCGCGGCCGCGAAGGCGAAGATCGACGGCGCCGTGACGGCGCTCGCCGAGCAGGACTTCCGCGCGGTGGCCCGCGAGGTCTCCGATGATCCCAGCACCGCGCGTCGCGGCGGCGACTACGGCTGGGTCAGCCTCGAGGGCACCGGCACCGGCCTCGAGGCGATCGTCGACGAGACCGCGCTGACGCTGGGGGTCGGGCAGACCTCGGCCGTGGTCGAGAGCGACGCCGCGTTCTACGTGATCAAGGTCGACAGCATGCGCGAGGGCGATGTCGCCGAGGAGGACGCGCTGCGCGAGCTGGCGACCGAGGCGTTGATGGACGAGGGCGGCAAGAACCTCGCGAAGCAGGCCGCTGAGGAGGCGCTGCTCAAGATCAAGGACGACGGCAAGCAGCTCGACGAGCTGTTCTCGGGGAAGAACGCGCTCGGCGAGGAGTCGCTCAGCGGCGGGATCGACGAGCTGCCGGTGGGCGGCGGGGCGGCGGGCTCAGCGAGCGGCGACGGTCCGCGGGTCCGCGTGACCGGGTTGTTCGGTAAGGGCGCCTCGATCCCGGGGATCGGTCCGCAGCCGGAGCTGACGAACGCGGCCTGGGACGCCGACGAGAAGGCCGAGGTCATCGACACGGTGTTCACGACCAACGACGGCATCATCATCGCCGGCGTCGAGCGCAAGGAGTCGGCCTCGGATGAGGGCTACCAGGAGGCGCGCGCGGATCTCTACACCGAGCTGGCGACCACGAAGGCGGTTCGCCTC
Organism: Polyangia bacterium; assembly: GCA_030430565.1. Taxonomy (GTDB): domain Bacteria; phylum Myxococcota_A; class Polyangia; order Nannocystales; family Nannocystaceae; genus JACKDW01. The sequence goes on along the minus strand of JAUIKS010000015.1, from coordinate 89,513 downwards.
AACTCCTGGTTCGCCAAGACGCGCTGCCTCGAGGCCAAGGGCAAGGGCCAGATCGTCCCGGTGCAGGACAAGATCAAGCGCCTCGTCACCTACGACACCAACCTCAACGTCGACGAGAACGGCGTGCGTCAGCTGCGTCCCTACTCGATGTGTGATCGCGTCGGGATGCGCGGCAGCTTCCTGCGGCTCGGCGGGCTCGAGGCCCTCAGCCGCGGCATCGGGCGCTAGCCGGCAGCATCAACGTAAGGGCACGTGACGCGCGCGCTGCTCGACGAGGTGACGGGGGCGGCGGCCTGGTCCGGCGGGCTCTCGCTTCGCTTCGAGGAGGGCGCGCTGTGGATCGTCGGCGCGCCGCGGGAGCTGCCCGGGGGCGTTCGGCTCGCGCGCTACGAGGTCGAGGTCACCGGCGTCTCGTTCCCGCTGGACTGGAGCGGTGATGTGCTCGAGTTTCGCCAGCGCCGCTGTCGCGCGTCGCGGGTTGTGGTCGAGTGGACAGGTCGAGCGCTGCGCGAGCGCGCGCTGGAGCTGCTCGAGGGGCGCGTGCTGCCGCGGGGCGCCGGAGCGCCCGCGCGGATCGAGCGCGCCGCGCTGGTCGCGTTGGGGACGAACGAGCTTGAAGTAGAGCTGGAGCTGGAGCGCGTCGGGGAGCCCGACGCGTGGGTCGTGCTGCTGGTGAGCTTGGAGGTCGCGACCCGCGGCCCCGAGGTCACGCTGCGCCCGACCGCGCTCGCGGCCCTCGGCCCGCTCGCCGGCGAGGGCGCGTCGCTGTGGCGGAGGTTGCTGCGCGCGCTGGCCCGCGAGCAGCCGGGGAGCTCAGTGCTGTCTCGAGGGTCATGTGACATCGGCCTCGCGATCGATCCGGTGTTCTGCGCGCTGGCGGAGCACTGGATCGCCGCCGGCTGGAAGCCGCCCGCGACCCGTGGCGCCTGCTTGGCCGCGCTCGAGCTCGTGGGGGCGTGCGGGCTTCGGATCGACCTACGCGACGAGCCGTCCGCGTCCTCGACGGCCGCCGCGCCCGCGCCCTCGTCTTCATTCTTCGCGCTCGCGACCACGCTCGAGCGCGCCCGCGCGGCGAGGGCGGCGGGGGACGTCGAGACGCTCGGCGACCACGACGCGGAGCTGGTGGACGCGCTGCGCTGGCTGCGACCCCGGGCCCGTCGCGCGGTGCTCCGGGAGCGCGTGGCGCTGTGGCGCGGGCTCGACGAGACGCGCGCGTGGGAGGCGCTCGCGGGCTGGGTCACCGCCTGTCCCGAAGAACTCACGGCACGGCGCGCGCTGGCGCTGGCGCTCGCGCGCGCGGGGGAGCTGCGCGTGTTGGCGTCGCGGCTCGCTCACTGGGCGCAGCGACCCCAGCGCTCGGTCCGCGCGCGCTGGTGGCGACGGCTCGCGTGGGGCGAGGCGCTCTACGCGGGCGATGAGATCGCGGCGGCGCGGCGCGTGCTCGAGCCGCTGGGGGTCGCGGTCACGCAGGCGCTCGGCGAGGAGGCCGATCCGAGCGCGCGCGTGCAGGTCGGCGAGGTGCTGCTCGCGGTCGCGCGGGCGCGGGCCGCCGACGCCCGCATCCCGGCTGCGGAGGCGGACGAGGCGTTCGCGCGGGCGCGCCTGTGGCTGCGGGATCCGTGGCGACGCTGCGAGGGGGGGCTCGCGCTCGCGGACGCGTGGCTGCGTCGCCCGGACGAGGAGCGCGCGCTCGCGGAGCTGGGCCGGGCGCTCGCGCGGACCGACGGCGCGCGACAGGGTCGTTGGGTCATGCTCGCGTCGACGGCGGGGGAGCGCCTGCTCGAGGTCGCGATCGCGGCGCTCGAGCGCGACGCGTCGCGCTTCACCCCCGCGCTCGCGCGGACCCTGACCGCGGGCGCGCTGGAGCGACACGCGCGGACGCGCGCGCGCACGATCGCGGGGCTCGAGCGCGCCGCCGAGCTCCGCGCGTCGCTGCGACGAGCGTTCGCCGGCGCGCTCGAGGTCGACGACTGGTGCGAGGAGGCGCTCGTGCTCGGCGCTGGCCTGGGGCGCCGCGATCAGGCCCGCGCGTGCCTACGGTCGGCGCTGCGGCGGTTTCCGGGGGATAGCGATCTGCTCGCGCTCGCTGCGTCGCTCGAGCTCACGCTCGAGCCTGGGCCCGAGCCCGGGCGCGCGAGCGCGGTCGCTTGATTTCGCGCCCGCGCGGTGGGACTGTTAACAACAGGAGCACGAACGAACAGGCATGGGCAGCTCAGTACGCGTATTTGTCGTGCACGATGACGACACGGTCGAGCGCTTCCCGAGGTCGCAGTACGAGCGGCTGTCGGACCGCAGCCAGGGCGTCCGCGTCGAGCGCTTCGCCGGCGCGCGCGTTCGCTTCGCGATCGTCTTCGTCGAGCTCGCGCAGCGCCAGCCCGTGTCGATCCAGCACATGAGCTTCGACCTGGTCCAGTTCGACGCCGAGGGCCGACTCGATCGCGAGGCGCACGATCGTGCGCTCGCGCTCGCGATCAGCCTGCTCAATCGTGAGCAGGAGCGCGACGGCCTGATCGACGCGAGCGCTCGCTTCGCGCGCCGCGAGCTCGACAACAACCACCGCTGGAGCCCCAGCGACGCGGCCCTGCGCGCGCTCGTCGACGCCGCGATGGCGCCGCCCCGCTCACGCCCGCGCAAGCCGAAGACGCGGAAGCGCGGCCGCCCGCGCCTCCGGCTGGTCGAGCCGGGATCTCAATAGAGTCTCAGGAGTCAGTAGGTCTCGCAGCTCCAGCCCTTCGGCGGGCAGTCGGTGCAGCGGCCGCCCATGCAGGCGCCGCCGCAGGTGCTGACTTTCTCCAGCGAGTCCTTCTTGGCGTAGTAGTACGGCCCGTCGGCCGCCGAGCCGCAGTCGACGCCGATCATCTCTCCGCACGCGCGCTCGAATTTGCAGCCCTCGCCGAAGGTCTCTTTGATCCGCTTCGCGAGCTCCGGGTCGGCCGGGTCGGCCGGGTCCGCTGCGGGCTCGCTGGGTGACTCCTCGCTCGCGGGCGGTGACGCGAAGTTGGAGCCGTCGTCCTCGGCGGGCGGCTGCTGCTGCGGCTCTCCGGACGCGTTCTCGGCGGGCGGCTGGGCGGGCGACGGCTCGGTCGGCGGCGTCTTGTCGCAGGCGGCGAGCGGGAGCAGGAGAGCGACCAGGATCAGGTTTCGCATCGCGTCGAGTGTCGCGCACGCCCAGGCCGCAAACAAGAACTCGGCGCGCGCGTCGTCTCAGGACCCGGCGAAGCGATCGATCGCGGCGGCCAGCGTGAAGTCGAGGGAGCTGAGGCCGCCGGCGTCGTGGGTGCTCAGCGTGATCACGACGCGGTTGTAGATGTTGAGCCACTCGGGGTGGTGATCGAGCTGCTCGGCCACGAGCGCGACGCGACTCATGAAGCCCCAGGCCGCGTTAAAGTCGGCGAAGGTGAGCGTACGGGTGATCGCGTCGCGACCCTCGACCTCGCGCCAGCCGGTGGCGGCGGCGTTGGTGAGGGCGTCGGCGCGGGCCTGTCCTGTGAGCTTGTTCGGCATGGTGCTGCGGTGGCGCGGGCGCGCGTCGCCAGCGTAGCAGGGCGCACGTTGCCCGGCGCTCGAGCTGCGCGAGCTAGAAGAAGTCCGGGTCGTCCTCGTCGGGGTAGCCGTCGTCGGGCTCCACAGACTCGATGAAGTGACGCCCTGGCGGGAGGTTCTTGATCTCCTCCGTCGACTGCAGGCGCGGCTTCGGCTCGGGCTCGGGCGCGGGCGCGGGCGCGGGCACAGGCGTGGGCATCCGTCGCTCGTAGCGCGGGGACGGCTCGCGCGGCGGAGGTCGCCGAGGAGGCGGCGGCGGCCGTCGACGCTCGGGTCGCGCGGGCGCGGGGGCTTGGCGAGTCGAGGTCGGCTGCGCGCTCGTGGCGGTCGGTCGCGGTCGAGTCGAGCGCGGGGCCTCACGGGACGGACGAGCAGCCTCGCGCGGGACCTCGCGGGATGGACGACGCGCTTCGCGAGCCGGGCGCGGAGCCTCGCGAGAGGGGCGCGGAGCCTCGCGAGAGGGACGCGGAGCCTCGCGAGAGGGGCGCGGAGCTTCGCGAGAGGGGCGCAGATCCTCGCGAGAGGGGCGCGGAGCCTCGCGTGAGGGGTGCGGAGCCTCGCGGGGGCTCGGTCTCGGAGCCGCGCTGCTTCGGGGTGCCGGCGACGCGCCGGTCGATGGCTCGGGTGGTCCGAGGATGAGCGCCGGCGGCGTGTCCGGGGGAATCCGCAGGTTGAGCCGCGCCAGCTCGCTCGCGCGCTGGCTGAGGCCGACGAGCTCTCGCACCTGGTCGATGGGCGCCGACCACAGCTCCTCCCACGCCATGCTGAGGTAGTGGCGCGCGGCGCGGCCGCGCTCGTGGGCCTCGGCGATCAGCCCGATCAGCTCGCCGACGCGGTCGGGGGTCCTGCCGAGCACGCGCACGAAGCCCGAGGAGACGATCAGCGCGGACTGCTTGCTGGCGGTCTGCGCGAGCAGGAAGGACTGCAGCGCGAGCTCGCCGAGCTCCGTCATGTCGTACTCGGTGATGAGGTGCAGCAGACCGTGGGTCATCTGCGTGCGCGTGCGGACGTAGAGCGCGCGGTCCTCAAAGCTGAAGCCCGGGGGGAGGCTGACGGGGCGCCAGCCGCTCCAGCGGAGGAAGCGGGCGTACTCGTGGCCGAGCGTGCCGATGTCGTAGGCCTCGAGCTCCCGGATCGACGCGGGGTCCGGCATGTAGCGGGTCTCGTACAGCTCGGTGACGCCCGGATGCTCCATCACGAACTCGAGGTCCAGGCTGCGCTCGATCGGCACGGCGCCGTCTTGGCGGAGCCCGCCGACGAGCTGCGCGACCGCGAGCTCGCCCTCGTCGTCGACCATCGAGGGGGCGGGGGTGTGGCCGAGGAAGGCGCGTGCCAGCCCGAGCTTCTTGAACGCGTCGAACATTGAGGTGATTCGATCCGGCGGACTTTCTAGGCGGGGCGCGGCCGAGGACGCGAGCCGCGCGCGCAATTGTGTGGATACACGCGCGAGCGAGCGGGACGATGATATCGCGAATTCACCGCGCTTGTGGCCGACGCGCGGGTTGAATAACGCGCGCGGGCGCGGGCGCGAGGGCGGCGGCTCGCACATCGGCGCACGGGATCGGGGCCGCGAGCCGGTTTCTTCAAGCTGTCCGTCTGGTCATGTCTCACCGCGCGGCGCTCGAGGCCTCGAGCGCGCGCGCGCGAGCGCGTCACGCGGGCTTCGCTGTCAGGCGCGCCTTCAGGCGGGCCGGCGGGATCGTCCGGCGAGGTCTCGCCCGGCGCTCGCCCGGGCGCCCGAGCTGTCCGCAGGCGGCCATGGCCTCGTCCCCGCGGGTGCGCCGGATCGAGGTCGAGACGCCGCGCTCACGCAGCGCGTCGCGGAAGGCGTGCACGACCGCGTCCTCGGGTCGTCGGAATTCGGTCCCGGGGTGCTCGTTGAAGGGGATCAGGTTGATCTTGCAAGCTAGCCCTTCGGTCATGTTATGAATCCGCGCCGCGTCCTCGAGGCTGTCGTTGACGCCGGCGAGCAGCACGTACTCGAGCGTGACGCGCTCGCGCGGGCGCAGCGGAAACGCGCGCAGGCAGGCCATCAGGCGCGCGAGCGGGTAGCGGCGGTTGACGGGCATCAGCCAGTCGCGGAGCTCGTCGGTCGTCGCGTTGAGGCTGACCGCGAGCTGCGCCGGCGACTCGCGCCCGAGCCGCTCGATCGCCGGCACGAGCCCCGAGGTCGAGACCGTGACGCGGCGCGCCCCGAAGTCGAGGCCCTCCTGATCGACGAGCACGCGCGTCGCCGCGATCACGTTGTCGACGTTGTGCAGCGGCTCGCCCATGCCCATGAAGACCACGTTCGCGATCGGCGGGAGCTCGGGGAACTCGCGCCGCGCGACGACGACCTGGCCGATCAGCTCCGCGGCGCTGAGGTTGCCGTGCAGCCCCATCTTCGCGGTCAGGCAGAACTGACAGTTCATCGCGCAGCCGACCTGACTCGAGATGCATATTGTTGTGCGCCGCGGGCCCGGGATCAGCACCGTCTCCACGCGCGCGCCCGCGTCGGTGTCGAACAGCAGCTTGCGCGTCCCGTCCGCAGAGGCGCGGACCTCGGCGAGCGTCAGCGCGTCGACCCGCGCGCGCGTCTGCAGGCGCCGGCAGACGCTGGGCGGGAGGCCGCGGACCCGCGCGAGCGAGGACGCGCGCTGGCGGTACAGCGCGTGCCACAGCCGCCGCCCGGCGACCTCGTCGAGGCCGAGCTCGTCCGCGAGCCAGCGCGTCAGGCGGGGCCGCGTGAGCCCGTGGAGCAAGACGCGACCCTGCTGATCGCGCTCGACCGACGCGCTCGCGCCGGTCTCCGCGCCTGTCTTTGCGCCGGTCTCCGCGCCTGTCTCCGCGCCAGTCTCCGCGCCAGTCTCCGCGCCTGCGTCCATCGTCACGTCTGCCCCCGCCACCGCGAGCGATGACCGCTGGGTGATACCACAGCGCGCGGGATTGACACGGCGCGCCCCGCGGTGGGAAACCCGTCCGGCCGGTCGCTCGGCGAGGCCGTGAGCCGCCCGGCGGGTTGACCTGGAAGACCTGACGAACGATGGCGCAAGCAAACGCGAACACAGGGACACGCGACGCCGGCTTCTCCTGGCTCGTGCGCGGTGACATCGACGGCTTCTTCGGCCTCGCGGTCGACAACCTCGTGCAGCTCCTGCTGATCGCGGCGCTCTGCGGCGGTCTGCTCGGCTTCCCGCCCGAGCTGCTGTTCGGGCGGGTGCTCCCAGGCGTGGCGATTTCGCTCGTCGTCGGCAACCTGTTCTACGCCTGGCAGGCGCGCCGCCTGTCCGAACGGACCGGTCGCGCGGACCACTGCGCGCTGCCCTACGGGATCAACACCGTCTCCGTGTTCGCGCACGTGTTCCTCGTGATGCTGCCGGCGAAGTTCGCCGCGGCCGCCGCGGGCGCGGAGGACCCCGTGCGCGTCGCGTGGCAGGCCGGCCTCGTCGCCTGCGTCGGCTCGGGCGTGATCGAGACCGCCGGCTCGCTGATCGCCGAGCGCATCCGCAAGGCCACGCCGCGCGCGGCCCTGCTCTCGACCCTCGCCGGCGTCGCGCTCGGCTTCATCTCGCTCGGCTTCTTGTTTCGCACCTTCGCGCGCCCGGTCGTGGGGATGGCGACGCTCGGCGTCCTGCTGCTGACCTACTTCGGGCGCGTGCGATTTCGCGGCAACATCCCGGGCGGGCTGGTGGCGGTCGCGCTGGGGACCCTGCTCGCGTGGATCACCGGGATCGCGCCCGTCGGCGCCGCGCCCGTGACCGGCGCGTCGCTCTACCTCCCGATCCCGGTGCTCGGGGATCTCCTGGCCGCGTTCACGGGGCCGCACGCGCTCGCGTACATCTCGGTGATCATCCCGATGGGCGTGTTCAACGTCGTCGGCTCGCTGCAGAACATCGAGGCCGCCGAGGCCGCGGGCGACCGCTACGACACCCGCAGCGCGCTCGCGGTCAACGGCGTCGGCACGATCGCCGCGGCGCTGTTCGGCTCGTGCTTCCCGACCACGATCTACATCGGCCACCCTGGCTGGAAGGCCATGGGGGCGCGGGCCGGCTACTCGGTCCTCAACGCGATCTTCATCGCCGCGATCTGCTTGACCGGCACGCTCGCGTACATCGCCTGGGCGATCCCGATCGACGCGGGCATGGCGATCGTCCTGTGGATCGGGATCGTCATCACCGCGCAGGCGTTTGACAGCACGCCGCGTCACCACGCCGCCGCGGTCGTCGTCGGGCTGCTCCCGGGCGTCGGGGCCTGGGGCGCGATCATGGCGAAGAACGGGCTGCGCGCGGCGGGCCTCGGCGCGGACCCGCAGCACGCCTTCAGCCCGGCGCTGGTCGAGGCCTTCGAAGCGGCGGACGTCTGGATCCACGGCGCGTTCGCGCTCGAGCAGGGCTTCATCTTCACGGCGATGATCCTCGCGGCCGCGACCGTCGCGATCATCGAGCGCCGGTTCACGGCGGCCGCGGTCTGGTGCTTCATCGCCGCCGCGCTCTCGCTCACGGGCCTCATGCACAGCTACGCGTGGACGATCGCGGACACCGTGCTGTCGTTGACGCCCGCCTACCGCTGGGCGCTCGGCTACGCGATCATGGGCGGCCTGCTGCTCGCGGCGCCGTTCATCACGCGGCCGCTGCGGGGCGACGAGCCCGCGCACTGAGGCGCGCGCGGTGACTCAGTTCGCCAGGCTCGCCGTGTAGCCCAGCTCGTTGATCGTCGTGACGATCTGCTCGGGCGTGACCTTGTTGGCGTCGTAGCGGACCTCGGCGCGGCCCTGCTTGTGGTCGACCTCGCTGGCGGCCACGCCCTCGAGTCTCTCGAGCGCGTGGCCGATACCCTGCTCGCATGACGTGCAGACCATGCCCTCGATGTCGACGCGGACGGTCTTCTCGTCCACCGGCTGCTCGCAGGCGCCCGCGAGCGCGAGCGGGGCGGTGAGCGCGGCGGTCTGCAGCAGGGCCCAAATTGCGAGAGGACGCGAGCGAGTCACGTCCTCAGCGTAGCAGTCGCGGCCGTCCGCGGTGGAGCCGGCCGCGACAGATTGTCTCGGGGATCAGTTGGGCGCGACGACCACGAGATCGACCTTGCTGCCGAAGGGCACCTTGTCGCCGGCCGAGGGCGACTGGCTGAGCACGAAGTTGTGTCCGTACTCCGCGTGCTCGCGGTACTTCTTCTTGCCCATCTCGAGGCCGACCTTCTTGAGCTCGGCCTTGGCCCGCGACGCGTAGCGCCCCGTGACCTTGGGGACCTCGATGAGCGGCAGGCTGGCGATCTCGAGCTCGATCTCGGCGCGCTCCGGCGCCTTCTCGCTGCTCGTGGGCTTCTGCGCCAGGACCGTGCCGGGGGTCTTCGGCGAGTCCTTCTTGACCGGGTCGGGGACGGTGAAGCCGGCCTCCTCGAGCGCCTTCTTCGCGGCCTCGAAGTCCTTGCCGATCACGTCGGGGACATCGAGGACCTTGCCGGCCTGGGCGACGACGACGCGCAGCTCGCGGGTCGCCATCGGCGTGCCCGGGGCGGGCACCTGCTCGAGGATCTCGCCCGGCGTCTTGCCCTCGGCGGCCTTCTCCTCGTCCTCGATGATCACGATCCCCTGGCTGGCCGCGAGCGCGCGGGCCCGCTTGGCCGTGATGCCGCGGTAGTCGGGCGTCACGATCGGCGCGTTCGCGGCGGGCTGCGGCGTGGCGGCCGGCTGGGGGGTGGGCGTCGCGGTCGGCTGGGGCGTGGGCGTCGCGGTGAGCGGGGGGATCGCCTGCGGAGCGGCCGGCACCGGTTGTGGTTGGGCCTTCATGTTCGTGATCTTCGGCCCGAGCAGGAACTGGACCAGCACGGACGTGATCAGGGCGATGAGAAACATCTTGAGCGTGTCGTTCATGGCGTTTCTGCGTTCGTCTCTCTGAAAAAGGTTCTCTAGGGCCCGCGCGAGGGTCGCTCGGCGACCGGACTGGCCCGGGAGCTAGGCGAGCATAACCCTGTGAAGCGCTCGGGGACGCTCGATTTCGCTAGCCGCGGTGACCCCGCGAACCGGAGTGTGCCATCGATCGCCGGCTCGGGCGAAGTTTTGCGTGATGACGACACCGCGCCCGCGCTGTTTCGAAATGTTCGTCGTTCGCAGACGGCGACCGAGACCGGTGATGGGTATGGTACTCGAAATAGCGTCGCGGCGTGGTGAGCGATTCAGCGGGGCTAGTCTCGCTTGGTTGGCAAAGGCGAAGCACTCAGGAGCGATCCCATGAACGCAAAGGCCGAGTCGCGCGGGCGGATCTTCAGCGAGCTGATTGAGAGCGTAGAGTACACGGATGCGGATCGCGCGGTCGTGCGCGAGATCGCCGCGCTGGTCGAGACGCGCACCGGCGAGACCTTGGACGAACTCGAGCAGCAGCTCGGCTTCACGCCGCGGCTCCAGGCGACCTTCGGCGCGCTCGACGAGGGCGACACCCGCGACAACCTCGCGGCCTGGCTAGCGCGGTTTCTCACCGGCGCGTTCGACCTCGACTACTTCGAAGCGCGCAGCCTGCGATATCGACGCTTCGTCCAGAGCGATGTCGACCTGCGCGCGCTGTTCACGGCGATGAGTCGCGTCCGCCTCGCGCTGCACGGCGCGGTTCACTTCGCGCTGCACAGGGCCGGCTGGGCCGAGCCGTCAAAGGCGCGGACGCGCCTGCACAGCGCGATCGAGAAGCTCTGCGACATCGAGCTCGGGATCATTATCAACACCAGCCGCGACCGCTACGAGGATCAGGTCAAGAGCGCGGAGCGGCTCGCGACCATCGGCCAGGTCGCCGCGTCGATCGGGCACGACCTCCGCAACCCGCTCGCGGTGATCCAGACCTCGGCGCACATGCTCTCGCGGCGCATCAAAGACGACCCGCGCAGCGCCCGGCACCTCAACCGGATCGGCGACCAGATCACGCTGTGCACCGTGATCATCTCCGACCTCCTCGAGCTCGCGCGCAACCGCGCGCCCGAGCGCGTCCCGACCTTTATGCCCGACCTCGTGCGCGAGGCCGGCAAGTCGGTCCCGCGGGCGCGGGGCGTCTCGGTCGACCTCGACATCGATGAGCGCGTCCCGCCCGCCCATGTTGACCCGGGGCAGGTGCGGCAGCTCGTCGTCAACCTCGTGCTCAACGCGGTCCAGGCCGTCGGCGCCGAGGGGCGCGTCTGGGCGCGGCTGCGCGGGGACGAGCGCGAGGTCTCGATCGTCGTCGAGGACAACGGCCCGGGGCTGCCCGAGGAGACGCGAAAGCGCCTGTTTGAGCCGATGTTCACGACGCGCGTGCGCGGGACGGGGCTCGGCCTCGTGCTGTGTCGCAAGGTCGTCGAGGCCCACGGCGGGACGATCGCGGCGGAGAACCGCGCGGAGGGGGGCGCTCGCTTCCTCGTGACGCTCCCGCGCCTGCCGAGCGAGGATGAGGAGCGAGGGGGCGGCGCGCCGTGAGCCTGAAGGTCCTCGTCGTCGACGATAACCACGCGCTCGCCGAGAACATCGCCGAGATCCTCGAGGACGAGGGCTACGAGCCGATGGTCGCCTACAGCAGCCAGCGCGCCATCGAGCTCGCCGAGAGCTTCAAGTTCGATCTGTGCCTCGCGGACATCCGCATGCCCGGCATGAACGGGGTCGAGCTGATCGAGCGCCTCGAGGCCATCAACCCCGACGCGACCTTCGTGCTGATGACCGCCTACGCGTCGGACAAGGTGCTCTCGAAGGCGATGGAGGCGGGCGTCCGCGCGGTCCTGCCCAAGCCGCTCGCGGTCGAGCGCCTGCTCGACATCATGCCGCCCAAAGCCGGCGCCGGCCTGCTGATCGTCGAGGACGACGAGCGGCTCATTCGGGTGTTCTCCGAGACCCTCGCGGGCAAGGGCTTTCACGTCCGTACCGCGACGACCTTCGCCGCCGCCCAGAGCGAGATCGAGCACGCGCCGCCCGACGCCGCCGTCATCGATGTCAACCTGCCCGACGGCAACGGCGCGGAGCTGGCCTATGAGCTGTGCACGAAGGCCGGCATCCCCGTCGTCATGATCACGGGATATGATCACGACGGCGTCGCCGAGCTCGTGCACTCGATGCTGCCGAACACGACCCGCTTCCTCTCCAAGCCCTTTGAGACCAGCACGCTGCTGACGGCGCTGCGCAGCCTCGGCGCCGCCGACAGCCCCGAGCCCGCGAGCTGACGCCCGAGCTGACGCCCATGAAGGCCCACATCCTCATCGTCGACGACAACATCGACCTCGCGGAGAACATCGCGGAGCTGTTCGAGGAGGTCGGCGCGGCGGTCACGATCAGCAGCGACGGGGCCGGCGCGCTCGCGCAGGCCAAGCGCCGCGCCTTCGACCTCGCGGTCGTGGATGTCCGCCTGCCCGACATGACGGGCGTCGAGCTGCTCCCGAGCCTGCGTCAGTTCTCGCCGGGCGGCGAGGTGTTGCTGATGACCGGCAACGCCTCGCTCGACACCGCGATCGAGGCGGTGCGCCAGGGCGTGTTCGCCTACGTGCAGAAGCCCTTCGCGCCGGACGACATGCTCGCGCTGGCCGAGCGCGCGCTCGCCCAGGTCGAGCTGCGCAAGGAGCGAGAGCGCCTGGCCGCCGAGCTCTCGCGCTCGGAGCGGCGCCACCGCGGCGTCGTCGAGACCGTCGAGTCGCTGATCATCGGCGTCGATCCGCAGGGCGCGATCGTCATGTGGAACCCCTGCGCGACCAAGGTCTCGGGCTGGACCGCCGAGGAGGCGATCGGCCGCGACTTCTTCTCGGTCGTCGTGGTCGAGGAGCAGCGACCCGCGTTCGCCGAGCTGATCGACAAGGCGCGCGCCGGCGAGCGGACCCCAGAGTTTCAATCGACCGTCGCGCGCAAGGACGGCGGCGAGCGGACCGTGCGCTGGAACCTCGCGCCGCTCAAGCAGGACCGCGACGACCCGCTCGAGCTGCTGCTGCTGGCCGGCACCGATGTCACCGCGCGACTCGACCTCGAGAAGCGGGCGGCCGACGCCGAGGCGATGGCCTCGCTCGCCACGCTCACGACCGCGCTCGCGCACGAGATCCGCAACCCGCTCAACGCCGCGATCCTCCAGCTCGAGCTGCTCTCGCGGATCGGCGCGAAGGTCCAGGACGAGCGCGCGCGCCGGCGGCTCGGCAACTCCACCAAGCTCGTGCAGTCAGAGATCCGCCGGCTCTCGCAGCTGCTCGAGGAGTTCTTGGGCCTCGCGCGGCCGCGCAACTTCGACCTCTACCCGCTCGCGCTGCACCAGGTCGTGCACGATGTCGTGAGCATGCAGCGCCCCGTCGCCGCGTCCGCCGGCGTCGAGCTGCGCTCGCGCGTCGGCGAGGCCTTGCCGCAGGTCCTGGGCGACCGCGCCAAGCTCACGCAGGTCCTGATCAACCTGCTCGTCAACGCCATCGACGCACTGCGCGAGCGCGAGGGCGGGCTGATCGAGATCGACGCGGCGCGGGGCGACGACGGGCGGCTCGTCATCAGCCTCGCCGACAACGGCCCGGGGATCGGCGACAAGGTGGCGCGCGACGTCTTCCGCCCGTTCTTCAGCACGAAGGAGACCGGCACGGGCCTCGGGCTCGCGATCGTCAAGAAGATCGTCGACCTCCACGGCGGCCACGTCGAGCTGGTCGCGCGGCCAGGTGGAGGAACGATCGCGCGGGTCAGCCTCAAGTGCGCCGTCACCCGGCTGTGAGCTGACGCGAGGTGTCTTGATAGCCATGTGGAACGAGCGCGGAGGCCGGCCGCGCCGCGCGGATTGACTCGCCCCGCGGCGGGCTCTACCGTCGCGCTATGACCTTCTTGACGAATACTCCCCTCGTCGCGGCGCCATCGCGCCGACTCGGCGCCCCGGTCGCGCTCGCGAGCGCGCTGCTGCTGCTCGGCTGCGGCGACAGCTCGAGCGGCGCGACCAGCGACGGCGGCAGCACCTCGCAGACGAGCGAGGCGACGACCGCCGGGACCGCGCAGACGACGGCCGGCGGCGGGACGACGAGCGACCCGAGCGGCGGCGAGACCGACGGCGAGAGCACGGGCGCATCCACGTCCTCGTCCACGAGCGCGACGTCCATGAGCGAGACGAGCGAGACGAGCGCGATGAGCGAGACGAGCGACCCGAGCGGGACGAGCAGCGGGACCGTCGACCCGACGACCGGCGCGGAGCCGACGACCGGCGGCGGCGGCGAGCAGTGCGGGGTCGCCGACGGCGACTACGGCGACTGCGACGCGGTGATCGGCTGGGCCTTCACCGGCGAGTCCTGCGATCTGATCAGCGGCTGCGACTGCGGCGACGACTGCGACCTGTTTTTCGAATCCGATCTCGAGTGCGCGACGACCTGCGCGGACGCGGGCGAGTGCAACGAGGACAAGCTGGTCGGCGTGTACCTCGCCGACGAGCTCAGCGAGGGTGGGTTCTGCGATCAGGTCGACGTGTGCACGCCGGGCCTCTACAAGCAGCAGCTGCCCGAGCTGTTCCCGGACCTGTTCACCTGTGAGGGGTCTGGGCAGTATTGCGCGGACCAAGAAGAAATCTGCACGGTCAGCTGGGCTGGCGAGGTCTCCGCGCCGCTGTGGGGGCAGCTGTGCGCCGCGAGTCTGCTCCCCGGGCTCGACACGATCGCCTGCGTCATCTGGGGTCCCTGAGTTCGCTCACGTTTTTCAAGCCGCGCGAAGCTAGCAAAGCTCCTCCGGTGCAAATTCCTTGACTATGCAAGCCTCCGACGGGGTAAAGTCAATACCTGCATAGTCAATCAGGGACGGTTGCATGGAAGAAGTCTACTCGGCGATTCAAGCGAAGAACTACAACCTGGCCGCTGCCTTTGAGCGGGGGGACGCCGCTGGAGTCGCGGCTGTGTACGGCGAGGACGCCGTGCTGATGCCACCCAACATGGAGATGTTCCGCGGTCGCGCCGCGATTCAGTCGTTCTGGCAGCGAGGCATCAGCATGGGCTTCGGCGACATCAAGTTCGAGCCCCTCGAGGTCGACGCGCGCGAGGACATGGCCTACGAGATCGGCCGCTTCCAGCGCCAGATCAAGTCGGTGCAGGGCAACACGATCACCCAGGGGGGCAAGTACGTGACGCTCTGGCGGCGTACGCACTCCGGCTGGAGCGCCGAGCGCGACATCTGGAACGCGACCGGTCCCATCGATCTCGAGGTGGTCGAGCGCCCCAGCGTGCTCGAGGGCGCGCCCGAGGCGGCGACCCCCGTCGAGCCCGAGCCGGTCGAGGTCGAGCCCGCCGAGGTTGTCTACGAGGCCGCGCCGGTCGAGGAGCCGGTGGTCGCCGCGGACGCGCCCGCCGAGGAGGTCACGGCCGAGCCGGTCCAGGCTGAAGCGGCCGAGGCGGCCGAGGTCGAGCAGGCCGCCGACGAGCCCTACCCGGCGGTCTGAACGGGCGCGTGATACCGCGCGTTGACCGACGGAAGATCACGCGGGGCGGGGTCCCGCGTGATATGTTTTTCCTATGAATCAGCGTTCGGACGTTGTTCGTGAGCCGTTCTCTTCGATCGTCGCGCTTCGTCCGATCACGCCCCAGCGGTTCGCGGCCACGATTCGCGAGAGCTGGTACATGGGTCGTGGCGCGTTCGGCGGGCTCCAGGCCGCCCTGTTCGCGCGGGCGATCCGCAGCGCGCTCTCCCAGGACTCCGATCCCGGCCAGCTGCGCACGCTGACCTGCCACCTCTGCGAGCCGGTGCCTGCGGGTGCGTGCGAGCTCTCCGTCGAGCTGCTGCGAGTCGGGAAGTACGTCAGCCACGCGAGCGCCCGGCTGCGTCTTCCAGGTAGCGCGCGAACGCTCGCGGCCGCGACCGCGACCTTCACCCGGCGCCGACCCGGCGAGACGCTCCGCTTTGATCACGCGCAGATGCCCGAGCACCTGCCGCTCGGCAGCACGCCCCAGGTGCTCAACAGCGGGCTCGAGCCGGTCTTCTGCCAGAACTTCGTCTATCACTTCGCCGGCGGTCAACCGCCGTTCTCGGCGGGCGATGTCGCCGCGTTCGCAGGCTGGACGCGCTACGCCGGACCGGCGGGCCCGCTGGACGACGCCTTGGCGGCGGCCTACTTGGACACCTGGCCACCTGCGGTCTTCGCCATGTCCGACTCGCATCGTCCGGCCGCGACCATGGCGATCACCTATCACTTCGTGCGCTCGCTGCCAGACGCCGAGACCGAGCGCGGCGCGAGCTACCTCGTGACCGCCTCGGCCCGCGAGGCGGTGGACGGCTACAGCGCCCAGGACAACGAGCTTTGGGCCCCCGACGGCCGCCTCCTCGCCCGCGCGCACCAAGTCTTCGCGCTGATCAAGTAGCGTTCGTCCCATGGTCGAGATCGTCACCGTCGCGGGTCGCCATCGGCACGAGCTCGAGAAGATCAAGGGGTCGCGCTTCTTCGCCACCGTGTCGCCGGCCGCGTCGCTCGAGGCGGCGATGACGCTGGTCGACGCGCTCCGCCGCGAGTTCCCGGACGCGACCCATCACTGCTGGGCCTGGCGCGGGCGCGGGCGCGATCAGTATCGATACTCCGACGACGGCGAGCCCAGCGGCTCCGCCGGTCGGCCGATCCTGAACGCGATCGACGGGCGCTCGCTCTCCGACGTGGCGGTCGTCGTGACGCGCTACTACGGCGGCACCAAGCTCGGCACCGGCGGGCTCGTGCGCGCCTACGGTCGCTGCGCCGCGGAGACGCTGGAGCGCGTCGAGCTGCTCCGATCACGGACCACGACCGAGGCGCTGCTTCGTTTTGACTACGAGCTGGCGGGCGTGATCAAGGGCGTGCTCGCGGCCCACGGCCTCACCGCCGGCGAGGTCGACTACGGCGCCCGCGTGGAGATGCGGGTCGCCGTGCCCGACGAGGAGGTCGCGCGCTTCACCGCCGAGCTCCGCGAGCGCACGGCCGGCCGCGTGATCGCGGCGCTGCCGGGCGATGACTGAGCGCGCCGCGGGCTCTCAGCCCTCGAACGCGGCGTCGGTGATCTCGAGCCCGCGGTCGATGATGTCAAAGCCCTCGGCCAGCTGTTCCTCCGTGATGCACAGCGGCGGGTTGCACATGACGTTGAACCAGCGGATGAAGGTGAACAGGCCGTTCTCACGGAGGAACTTGGCCATCTCCGCGATCGCCGGGTGGCTGCCGTTGAAGGGCGCCAGCGTCTCGCCGGCCGTGTTCTTCTGGAGCTCGAGCACGCCGAACAGGCCGATCGAGCGGTAGGTCTTGACCGAGCGGTGCTTCGCCTTCAGGCGCGCCATGTGCTCGAGCACGACCGGCTCGAGCTGCGCCGCGCGCTCGACCAGCTTCTCCTCCTGGAGGACCCTGATCGCGGCCTCGCCGGCGGCGCACGAGAAGGGGTGCGCGTTGTAGGTCAAGCCGCCCCAGAACACGTGCTTCTTGAAGTGCGCCGCGATCTCGTCGCTGACCCCCATGGCGCCCAGCGGCGCGTAGGAGCTGGTCAGGCCCTTCGCCATCGTCACGATGTCAGGGACGATCTCGCCGTGTTCGAAGGCGAACCACTTGCCCGTGCGCCCGAAGCCGGCCATCACCTCGTCGCAGATCAGCAGGATCCCGTACTTGCGCAGCAGCACGCGCAGGCCCTTGAGCCAGCCCCGCGGCGGCGGCAGCACGCCGTTGGTGCCGGTCACGGCCTCGACGAACATCGCCGCGATCGTGTCGGGGCCCTCCATCTTGATCAGGTCCTCGAGGTACGCGAGGTGGTTGCGCGTCTGCTCCTCGTCGGTCGCGCCGAAGGAGTAGTCGTAGGGCACCGGGTCCATCACGCGGACGAAGCCCCACGGCCCCGGCTCGTTGTGCCAGCGCCGCGGATCGCCGGTGAGCTGCATGCACGCGTGGGTCGCCCCGTGGTAGCTGCGGTAGCGGCTCAGGATCTTCTGGCGGCCGGTGAAGAGGCGCGCCGCCTTGATCGCGTTCTCGTTGGCCTCGGCGCCGCCGAGCGTGAAGAAGAAGGTGTTGATCGGGTTCGGGACGATCTCGGCGAGCGTGCGCGCGAGCCGGGCGCGCGGCTCGGTCGCGGTCCCCGGGTACACGTACAGCAGCTGGCGGTCGAGCTGCTGCTTCATCGCGGCCAGCACCTTGGGGTGCGAGTGCCCGATGTTCACGCACATCAGCTGGCTGTTGAAGTCGATCAGGCGATCGCCCTCGGGCGTGTAGAGGTACACGCCCTCGGCGCGCGCGACCGGGATCGGGTCAACCGCGTCGCCGCGGGTCCAGGTGTACATCGTGTGCTGCTTGCACAGCGCGATCATCTCCTCCGAGCCCATCGCCCCGGACTTCGTCTCTTCAGCGCTCATCGGACCTCTCGTTGATCTCGTCGTTGTCGATCCTGGTGACCTGTAGCGAGCTCAGGACATCCACGTGGCGTCGGAGCTGAGCTCCCAGCGCGCGGTCACCTTGCGCGGCCGCGTCCAGAACCGGAAGCCGTCGACCCCCGTGATGTCGCCGTGCCCGAACTTGCTGTCGTTCCAGCCGCCGAAGGCGAAGGGCTCGCGCGGCACCGGCACGCCGACGTTCACGCCGCACATCCCCGCGTCGAAGCGCTCGACGGCGTAGCGCGCCGTCCCGCCCGAGGTCGTGAAGATCGCCGCCGCGTTGCCGTAGGCGCTCTTGTTCTCCAGCGCGATCGCCTGGTCGAGCGTGCGCACGCGGACGATCGACAGGACCGGCCCGAAGATCTCCTCGCAGCTCGCCGGCATGTCCGGCGACACGTTGTCGAGGATCGTCGGCCCGATCCAGTAGCCCGGGTTGCCGGGGACCTCCGCGCCGCGCCCGTCGACGAGCACGGTCGCGCCGGCTTTCTCGGCCTCGTCGATGTAGCGCGTGATCCGCTCGACGGCGCTTTGGTTGGTGATCGCGCCCATGTCCTGGCCCAGCGTCATCGCGCGGGCCTTCGCCGCGACGCCGTCGATGATGTGCTGGACGTCGCCGACCGCGACCATCACCGAGGCCGCCATGCAGCGCTGGCCGGCGCAGGCGTAGGCCGAGGCCGCGACGGTGGCGCTCGCCAGCTCGAGGTCCGCGTCTGGCACGACGACCAGGTGGTTCTTGGCGCCGCCGAGGCACAGCGCGCGCTTGCCCAGCGCGCTCGCGCGGCCGTAGACCAGCTTGGCGACGCGCGTCGAGCCGACGAAGCCCAGCGCCTTGATGTCGGGGTGGTCGACCAGCGCCTCGACGCTGGGGCGCCCGCCGTTGACGACGTTGAGCACGCCGTCGGGCAGGCCGGCCTCCTTGAACAGCAGCGCGAGCTTCATCGCGCCGTAGGGGACCTGCTCCGAGGGCTTGAGCACGAAGGTGTTCCCCGCGATCAGCGCCTGCGGGAGCATCCACATCGGCACCATGGTCGGGAAGTTAAAGGGGACCACGCCCGCGCACACGCCCAGCGGCTCGTGGGTGACCGAGCAGTTGATCCCGCGGCTCACGTCGAGCTGCGGGCCGCCGATCATGTTCGGCAGCGAGCAGCCCATCTCGAGGCACTCGATCGCCTTGAGCACCTCGCCCTTGGACTCGGCGTAGGTCTTGCCGTTCTCGTGCGAGAGCAGCCAGCACAGCTCCTCGAGGTCCCGCTCCATGAGCTGCTTCATGCGGTAGAGGACCTGGACGCGCTCCTTGTAGGGCGTCGCGCGCCAGCCCGGGAACGCGGCCTTGGCGGACTGGACCGCGGCGTCGACGTCCGCGCGGTCCGACATCCCGACCGTGCCCATGGGCCAGCCGTGACGCGGGTTGACGACCGCCGTGTTCTCGCCAGAGGCCGCCTCGCGAAACGCGCCGTCGATCCAGTTGTGGCAGTCGACGTACTTTTGAAACGCGTAGCCACGGGCCGGGAAGCGGAATTGGGCGGGATCGGGCGATGTCTCGGTCATGGGCGGAGCTCCCTCAACGTCAGCGGGGTGATAGACGCCGCGCGGGGCGGCGCTCTCGTCTGTATTTTAGTTCATGTTATCCGCGGCCGGGCCGCGGCGGGCTAGTGATCGACGAGCTCCGCGTAGGCCTCGGGGCGACGGTCGCGGTAGAACTGCCACGTCTGGCGCACCTCGTCGATGACCGAGAGATCAAGATCGGCGACGACCAGCTCGTCATCGTCCTCGGAGCCCTCCGCGAGGAACTGCCCGCGCGGATCGACGAAGTAGCTCGTGCCGTAGAACTTGCCGATGTTCCACGGGCCCTCGCTGCCGACGCGGTTGCTCGCGCCCACGAAGTAGCCGTTCGCGACCGCGTGGGCCGGCTGCTCCAGCTTCCACAGGTACTGGCTCAGGCCCGCGACGGTCGCGCTCGGGTTGAACACGATCTCGGCGCCGTTGAGCCCGAGGCAGCGCGCGCCCTCGGGGAAGTGTCGGTCGTAGCAGATGTACACGCCGACGCGCGCGTAGCGGGTGTTGAACACCGGGTAGCCGCCGTCGCCGGGCTTGAAGAAGTACTTCTCCCAAAACCCCGAGGTCTGCGGGATGTGCTGCTTGCGGTACTTGCCGAGGTAGCTGCCGTCGGCGTCGATCACGGCGGCGCTGTTGTAGTAGACGCCGCGCATCGCCTCCTCGTACAGCGGGACCACGATCACCATGTTGTGCTTGCGCGCGTAGCCAGCCATCAGCTGGGTCGTCGGGCCGGGGATCGGCTCGGCGGCTGCGTACCAGCGACGGTCTTGGCTCGGGCAGAAGTACGGCCCGTTGAAGATCTCTTGCAGGCAGAGGATCTGGACCCCGCGCTTGCCCGCCTCCTCGATGAACGGGATGTGCTTGTCGAGCATCGCCTGCTGGATCTCGGCGATCGGCTGCGACTCATCGTTGATCGGGTTACTGCACTGGATCAGGCCACACCGGACGATCGAACTCATTTTGCTACTGTATTCCAGGTGTCGGGCGTTGTCAGCGAGGCCTGCGTTCGCTGACGCGTTGGCGGTGGACGTCGACCGACGGAGGCTGCGGACCCGGTGGGGTCTCACGGCCCCTGACAGCGATGTCATACCGTACGGACGTACCGGTTTTCTCGATCGCGAACTGCGCGTCTCGAGGGCTGCTGTCCACCGCACCATGTTGCCTCTAGATGACCTCAGAACCGCGGAAACAGCGGATTCACGGTGGATGCTCGGACGCCGAGCCCCGCGGCTCTATTTCTCCGGGAGACTGCAGGAACCGGCCAATGCTGAATGTGTTATAGAGGTATCCTGTCTTACGAAATAATGGAGCTGTCGCGTGTCTAGGGGTCGTCGCTATATCTTGCGGGATTGTTCCGTAGCATGTACACGACGATCGCCAGCGGCCCGTCCGTCGGACGTCGCCTGCACCAGCAACCCCACGACGGCACACCTCACTCCAATTTGCCAGCCCGGGGCGTCTGTCGCTTCGGCGCCTTCGTCTTAGGAGACTTCATGATTCGATCGAAGCTTCAACTTCCCTTCTGCCTCCTCGCCGCGCTCGCGCTGGCCCCGATGACGGGCTGTAGCGGTGACGACGGTGGCTCCGCGACCGACAGCGGCACCACCGGTGAGGAGACGACCGCAGGCCCCGGCGGCAGCACGACCAGCGGCGGCGGCTCCTCGAGCGGCAGCCAGGGCGGCACCACGACCACGGACCCCGGCACCACCACCACCGATGACCCGACCACGGGCGGCGTCACGACCGGGAACCCGGCCTGCGAAGAGGTCGACATGCGCAAGGATGCCGGCGAAGAGTGCCAGCTCGACTGCGAGTGTGGTCTGATCACCGACTACAACCCGGAGAACGGCGAGGCTACGGTCGACCTCGATCAGGACGGCAAGTGCTTCGTCGTTCCGCTGATCGGCGGCCTCTGCGGTGAGTGCGTCACCGCCGATGACTGCGGCGCCGGCGAGGGTTGCACCATCCCGAACCCGCTCGCCAGCACCCCGTCGTTCTGCAACGACGGCTCGCTCGGCGCCGGCTGCGACGTCGACGGCCCGAACACCTGTCAGGACCCGCTCGTCTGCGGCACCGTCCTCGACGCGGCCGGCATCCTCACCGTCAGCACCTGCGGTGATTGTGCCGAGAGCGCCGACTGCACTGACGGCGCCACGCCGAACTGCGCGCCGACCATCGACGTCGCCAACTTCACCGGCACGCTCACCTGCGTCGCCGACGGCTCGCTCGAGAACAACAACGCCTGCGTCCCCGGCGAGGGCAAGGCCTGCATGTCGGGCGTCTGCTCGGTCGCGGTCGTCATGGGCGTGATCCAGGTCGGCATCTGCGGCGAGTGCGACGCCGACAACCCGTGCGATGACGGCTTCACCTGCGAGAGCGCGTTCGTCGACATCGAGAACCTCCCCGACGATCCCATGAACCCGCCGCCGGACTACATGCCGCTGCAGGGCTCGGTCTGCGTCCCGAACTAGTCGGGGCTCGCGGCAACGCTCACGGGGCTCGCGTCTGCTGGCGCGGGCCTCGTCGTTTTTGCTATACCGTCCTCGTAGATGTCCGCACGTTCATCTCTCACCGCTCGCCGTCGCGCGCGCCTCCCTGCGCTCCCTAGGCTCTCGACGCTCGCGCTGCTGCTCGCGCTGTCGACCGTGAGCGCCGCCAGCGTCGCGCGCGCGGCCGAGGGCGCGATCGTCATGGACCGCGTAGTCGCGGTCGTGAACGACGACATCGTGCTGCTCAGCGAGCTCGAGCGCGAGCTGACCTCCTCGCCGATCCTGGCCATGGAGCTCGAGAAGCTCGGGCCCGCCGCGACGCAGGTGCAGGTCGAGAAGAAGATGGAGGAGGTGCGCCCGCTCGTGCTCGACGAGCTGATCGAGCGGCAGCTCATCCGGCGAGAGGCCGCGCGCATGCAGATCCCCGTCGGCGAGGCGGACATCGAGCGCTACCTCCAGCAGATGGCGCGGGACAACGGCTTCGCCACGGTCGACGATCTGCGCGCCGCCGTGATCGAGAGCGGGCAGTACGGGTCGTGGGCGGACTATCGCCAGATGATCCGCGATCAGATCCTCGTCCACGTCACGACGACCTACCTCACGAATTTCAAGGTCACCGAGGCCCAGGTCCGCGAGCACTACCGAAAGATGGCGCGCGACGTCGACGCGAAGATCGAGCTCGAGCAGCTGGTGTTCATCGCCGACGAGCAGAGCAGCGACGCCCGTGACAAGATCTACGCCCGCGCGCAGACCGTGGCGCGGCGGCTCCGCTCGGGAGAGCCGTTTGAGCGCGTCGCTGACGAGGTCGGTCAAGCGGAGACCCGGCGAACGCTCGGTCGGGGGGAGATCGCTCCGCAGCTCGAGGACGCGATCTTCGCCGCGAAGGAGGGGCAGGTCGTCGGACCGCTCGCGTCCGGTCGCGGCTACGTCGTCTTCCTGATCGTCG
This sequence comes from Polyangia bacterium, assembly GCA_030430565.1. Taxonomy (GTDB): domain Bacteria; phylum Myxococcota_A; class Polyangia; order Nannocystales; family Nannocystaceae; genus JACKDW01. The sequence goes on along the minus strand of JAUIKS010000015.1, from coordinate 66,706 downwards.
ACCGCGAGGACACCGACGTGCGCAGCTTCGAGCAGGCCAAGGACCAGATCCGCGCGATGCTCGAGGCCGAGGCCTTCGACCGCGCGAGCCGAGACTTTCGTCAGCAGCTCCGCGCCAAGGCGCACATCGACATTCGCCTCTAGCCCAGAGGCGGTCTGGCTCTCCGTGAAGCTTCTATATAGATAGAAGTTTCTAGAGACCGAGCTTCTCGGGGCGCGCGTCCGCGCCCGCGACGAGCACGTCGCGAATCCGCGCGCGCAGCAGCTCGCCGTCGTAGGGCTTGGTCACGTAGGCGTGCGCGCCGTTGCGGAGCCCCCAGTAGCGATCGGTCTCTCGGACCAGCGTCGTCACGAAGATAAAGGGCGGCGGGCGCGAGCCCTCGTTGCTCGCGTTCTCGCGCACGCGCCGGAGGAGCGCGAGGCCGTTGAGCTCCGCGAGGACGATCTCGGTGAGCACGAGCGCCGGGCTGACTCGATCGATCAGCAGCAGCGCCTCGGTCCCGGTCGTGGCGTTGTGTACGCGCAGCGGCGCCCCGAGCTCCGGCGCGAGCCGCTCGACGAGCGCGGTGAGCTGTTCACGAGCGGCGCGCTCGGGGTCCACGACGACGACGTGACGCTCGCTGGTCATGATCCGCGCGCTTCAGCCCGCGCTACACGACGACGGGCGTAACTTTCTTGCGCACGAGGTTCGCCTTCGCGTGGCGGTAGAGGACGCGCGAGACGGCGAAGGTGCCGGTTCGGGTCTTGCGCGCGATCTCCTTGACGGAGTTGCGGCCGTTGACCATCTCGAGCACGGCGAGCTCGTCCCGCGGGAGCGCGTCGCGACTCAACTTCGCGACCTGCTCGTCGATGCGCAGGAACACGTCGTCTTGGTGCGGCATGTGGACGCCCATCATCGCCTGCTCGTCGAGCCGACGAAGTCCGTCGAGCAGCGCCTCGTCGACCAGCAGCTCGGCGCGCTGCTGGGCGGCCGAGGTCGCCATCGTGTCGAGCTCTTTCTGCGGCCTGAAGCTGAACATGCCCGTCTTCCACGTCAGCAGGTGGCACGTGACCGCGCGCGCCTGATCGACCAAGATCTGGGCGAGATCTGCGGAGCTGATCAGCCCGCCGTCGACGAGCCTGACGCCGAGCGGGCGCTGCTCTGGGTCTTTGCCGACGATGAAGGCCTCGAGCTCCTCATCGCGCAAGAAGCCGCCCTCGACGACGAAGCGCCCGAGCTTGAGGTCCTCGCCGAGGCCCTTGTACTCGGCGAGGCGAATACGCCCCTGGTCGAGGTGAAGCTTGCCCCACGCGTCGTCCTTCTCGACCGTCAGCACGCCGCGGTACTTCGCGTTGCCGAGCATCTCGAGCACTGAGTCGAGCCGCGCCGAGCCGAGGACGCCGCGGATACACACGCCCTCCGGCGGCATCGGGAGCTCTTCGTCTTCGAGCAGCGCTTGAGCGAAACGCTCCACGAGCTGCTCACTGAACTCCTGGCCAGGAAAGTTGTCTTCGAGGATTCGGCGCAGGCGCGCGGTCGCCAGATCGTCGTCGGCCATCTGCGCGACCGCGATCCCGGGATGCTCTCCCTCGAGGCTCTCCTGCACCACCTTCACGAGCGCGGGGGTGCTGAACGGTCGCCGGATGCTCGGGAGACCTTCCGCCCCGGGGATCGGCGTCGGGTTACTTCGGCTCACGAGCAGGATACCGGGGAGGCTCGCGGCTCCTGGTATTTGTACGAGCGCCTTGAGCACCGAGGCGGACGCCGCGGGATCTGCGGCCGCGTCGAGCAGGAGCGCGATGATGACGCCGTCGCCGCTCGGTCCATGACGCCGGCAGAGCTCTTCCGCCTCCGCTTGGGTGTGGGCGTTGAACACCAAGAAGCCCGCGAGGCGGAGCCCCGCGGTGGCGAGCTTGGCCGTCGTCCTGTTCGGGTCGTAGTAGAGGATGCCGTTGGCGGTCGCCATGAGCGGAGCAAAGGATACTCGGAATTCTCCAAGTCGTGGTAGCGTTTGGCGAACATGGTGATGGGCGAGATTGAGCGACTTGATCCGCCGCGGAGGCTGGGCAACGTGACCTTGCTCGCCACCCTCGGCGAGGGCGGGATGGCGACCGTCTACCTCGCCTCGGTCGGTCAAGAGAACTTGGCGCGGCTCGCAGCCGTGAAGCTGCTTCGTCCAGGGCTCCCAGACCATGACTACCGAACGCGGTTCATGGATGAGGCCAAGCTCGTCCTGCGCCTGCACCACAACAACATCGTCGACGTTCGCGAGGCGGGCGAGATCGACGGTCAGCTGTTCATCGTCATGGCGCTCATCGAGGGGCGCGATCTCGCTGACATCTGGGATCGATGCGCGCAAGTAGGCAAGGCCTTCCCGGTGCCGCTCGCGGTTCACATCGTGCGTGAGATCCTACGTGGTCTCCATTACGCGCACACCTTCCCCGGGCTCGGTCTCGTCCATCGCGACGTCTCGCCCTCCAACATCCTGATCGACTGGCAGGGCGCCGTGCGCCTCGCGGACTTCGGCCTCGCCACCTCGACGCTCAAGGCCAGCCTCACCGCGCCGGGGGTCGTCTTCGGCAAGGTCGGCTACATGTCGCCCGAGCAGGCGCGACGCGAGGTGCTCGACGGTCGCACCGACGTCTACGCCTGCGGCGCGGTGCTGTGGGAGCTGTTGACCGGGAGGCCGCTGCGCGCCGGCGAGGGCATCGACACCGAGGCCGTGGCGAACTTCGTCGCGCCGCCGCCGAGCAGCCTCTCGAGCCGCGTTGACCCGGTGCTCGACGCGGTCGTTGTCAAGGCGCTCACCCACGATCGCGAGGAGCGCTACGCGACCGCGGGCGAATTCATGGAGGCGCTGAGCGACTGGCTCGCGGGGCACGCGGCCGGGACCGGGCAGGAGCAGGTCGGTGAGTTCCTCGCGATGCTGTTCGGCGACGCGCAGCTGCGCGAGCGCGAGAACCGGGAGAAGCTGCTCTCCGAGATCTCGCGCACCGAGGTGTTCCCCCACGAGGCGAGCGAGTCGGGCGACGAGTTCGACGTCGACGTCGACGGGCTCGAGGACTCCGAGGATGGTGAGTCCGAGAAGAAGCCCGAGGAGAAACCTGACCCGACGGACATCGAGCACATCGAGTCGGGGACGATCATCGCCGAGCGCTACCGCATCATCAACCGCATCGGCCGCGGCGGGATGGGCACGGTCTACCTCGGCGAGCACACGACCGTGGGCCGTCAGGTCGCGATCAAGGTCCTGACTCACCAGTGGAGCCGCAACGAGCTGGTCGCCAAGCGTTTTCGCGCGGAGGCGCGGGCGGCGAGCGCGGCCGGCCACCCGAACATCATCGAGGTCTTCGACGCGGGCGAGCTCCCGGACGGTCGCCTGTACCTGGTCATGGAGTACCTGACCGGGCGCAACCTCTACGACGAGATCCAGGACCTCGGGACGCTGCCGGTCGGGCGCGCGTGTCGGATCATCCGCGCGGTCGGGCGCGCGATCCGAGCCGCCCACGACGTAGGCATCATCCACCGCGATCTCAAGCCCGACAACGTCATGTTCGTCCCGCTGCCGGAGGGCGAGGGTGAGACCGTCAAGGTCCTCGACTTCGGCATCTCCGCCGGCGCCGAGCGCAGCGAGAGCCAGGCGCGCCTGACCGTGCCGGGGCACGCCCTGGGCACGCCCGAGTACATGGCGCCGGAGCAGGCGAAGGGCAAAGACGCGACCGAGCTCTTCGACCTCTACGCGCTCGGCGTGATGCTCTACGAGTGCCTCGTCGGGGAGCCGCCGTTCATCTCGAACAACCTCGTCGAGATCATGGCGCGCAAGTCGACGGAGGCGGCGCCCTCGCTCGGCGAGAAGCGTCCAGACCTCCCGCGTAACCTCGTCGACCTCGTCGACGACTGCCTCGAGATCGACCCGGGCGCGCGCCCGCAGTCCGCCCGCGACTTCCTCGTGCGCATGGACGACGTGCTGCGGAGCCTGCCGCCCGAGGAGCGCGGCGACGAGTTCCCGAGCACGATGGCGCCGGTCGTGATGCCGCGCCCGGAGGAGACCGGGCCGCGCGGTCGCTCGGGCCCAGAGGACGTGTCGGTCGTGACGCCGGTCGACCCCGGCAACGCGCGCAAGCTCGGCTACGGCGCGGTCCTGCTGCTCGGCATCATCCTGCTGATCTGGGGGATGATGTACACGCCGAAGAAGGGCGGCGCGGGCACCACGAGCGGGCCGATCGCGAGCAAGACCTCGGCGGGGGAGAGCGGCGACCAAAGCAGCGCAGGGCAGCTCTCCGGCCCGGACAAGACCTCCCAGGGTGACAGCAAACAGAGCGCTTCGGCGACGGGCGGCCCGGTCCCCGATCCGACCAAGTCCGGCTCGAGCGAAGCTGACCCGACAAACACCAAGGCCGATCCGACCGCAGGCAAGGCGACGAACGACTCCTCGGCCACACCGGCCGCGACAGCGGGCGCGGACACGGCGAACGACACGAACGACTCGAACGACTCGAACGACTCGGCGAACGACACGAACGACTCGAACGACACGAACGACTCTGCGAACGACACGAACGACTCTGGCGACTCCGGCGACACGGACGACTCTGGCGACGACTCTGGTGACTCTGGTGACTCTGGCGACTCTGGCGACTCTGGCGGGAAGCCGGACAAGCCGACCAAGAAGCCGACGAAGCCCTCACCCGATTCGGCCGTTTGTAAGCAGACCGTCGCGGCCGCCGCCGAGGCGCGCTCCAACGGTGACTTTCGGGCGCTGCTCGCTAACTTGCGCGACCGTCACTGCTGGCGGAACAAGAAGGAGCACAAGATCCTTCGCACGCTCGCGTACAAAGAGACCAAGCAGTTCGCGCGCTGCGTGCAGATCGGGAGATCGGTCAACGACGATCGCGTGAAGCGCTGGGTGAACATCTGCGAGCGCCGCCTCGAGATGGAGAACAATTAGGCACGCCCCTCACGCGATCTCTTCGTGACCGTACGAACGTTCACGTCTCCGCGTGCAGAGGTGCATGCATCGCGTGAGCCGACTCGCATTGTGCGGGGGTGCGCGAAAGTTCATTCGCGCGAGCGTGCGGGGCGGCCGCTGCTCGGCGTACCGTCACGACTTCGTCGCCAACGTGCGCGTCTCGTCACGCGTGGACGCGACGCGTAGCCGCTCGCTCTGTTGAGCTAGCCGGTCGAGCAGCTGACGAGGGCTCCTGTAGCGCTTGCGCGGGTTTCTCTCGTCGATCACGCCGATGTGTGAAAATGACCGTGAAGACACCAGGGTGGTGATCGCCGCCAACTTGTTGTTGGATCAAATCTCCGCGATCCGCCTTGGCGTTTTCGGTACTATTTTCGGTACCTTCGCTACCGAGGCACACGCCGAACGTACTCCTCGCCCGTATCACCGCTCATGCAGTTCTCGTACGCACTCGCCCTCACCATCGCGCTCCCCAGTCCCGCTGTGATGGCCGCACAAGCCCCAGTGACGACGCGAACGATGGTCTCGCCGGTGGCGAGCGTCGCCGCGATGGTCGACGGGCCGATCGCGGCCAAGGTCAACGTCGAGCTCGCCGGCTTCACCGAGGCCGAGGCGCGCTCGCTCGAGAACCAGGCGCTCGAGGCGATCGGCGCGGAGGGGGTCGGCGCGTCGCGGGCTGACGACGACCCGCAGGTCTACGTCAAGATCACCGCGATGGGTGAGTACGGCGACGAGGGCTACGCGGTCGCGATCGACGCGATCGGCGACAGCCGCAGCCTGCTCGGAGAGCCTGTCGAGGTCGAGTGCGAGCTGTGCACGGAGGGCGAGCTCTCGTCGAAGATCCGCGAGGAGTTCGCGAAGATTCGACCGGCGATCGTCACCTTCCTCGAGGACCGCGAGGTCGCGCGGGCGCTCGCGGCACGCGAGGCCGAGGCGGCCAAGCAGCAGGAGGACGCGGCGAGCAACACCGGGTCCCAGCCGCCGCCGCCCAACGGGCAGCCGCCAGGTCAGGACCAGCCGACCACGGGCATGAGCACCACCGGCAAGGCCGGGATCGGGATGATGGCGGTCGGCGGGCTCGGCGTGGCCGTCGGGCTCGGGCTGACGATCAACCCGCCCAAGCAAGAGAAGGAAACCAACGGCTACAGGTTTATCAGCACGCGCCCGCCGGGCGCCGCGCTGCTGGCGATCGGCGGCGTCACGCTGGTGACCGGCGTCGCGCTGTTCATCGTGGATCGGAACCGACAGAAGCAGCGTCGCAGCGCCGTGACACCGGTCATCGGACCCGGCGTCGCGGGCGTCTCGTGGGCGGGGCGATTCTGAGGCGGGCTTTTCGCGCGAGCCGTTCGCACGAGCAACAAGGGACTAGGCGATGATTTTTGTTTCTCACGACAGTACGCGGAGGCTCGCACGTGTCGCGGGCGCGCTCGGGCTCGCGCTGGCGTCCGCCGGGCTGGGGATCGCCAGCGAGGGCTGCCTGCTGATCAACGAAAACCACTGCGCGCTGAACCAAGGGAGCTGTCCCGAGGGCCTGGTCTGTGATGAGTGCGCGGTGGCCAACAACGGCTGCGTCGCGGAGGCGCCGCAGGGGGTCTGCGCCTTCAACGGGACCGACTCGGGGACGACGAGCCCCGCGACGATGGACGCGACGACGCAGGACCAGACGACCCAGGGGCCGGTGACCACCGAGGACCAGCCCACAGATCCGACGACGGAGACGACGACGGAGACGACCACCGACACGCCGACGGAGACGACCGGCGTGCCCAGCTGTGACCCCGAGTCTCCGAAGGACGGCTGCGGCGAGCCCGGCGCGCCCTACTGCGTCGCGGCGGACCAGTGCGGTCAGTGCTCCGAGCTCGACTCCAAGAGCTGCAGCGACATCGACTCGGGGACACCGGCGTGCGACGCCGACAGCGGCTTCTGCGTCGAGTGCACCACGAGCGACCTCGCGGCCTGCTCGAACCCGAACGAGGCGATCTGCAACCCCTACACCCTGGAGTGCGCCCCCTGCTTCGAGCACGACCAGTGCGCGAGCATGGCGTGCAACATCGAGAGCGGGATGTGCTTCCCCGGGCAGGAGGACAAGATCATCTGGGTGCACAACCGGGAGAACTGCGCCGTCGAGGACGGGAGCGAGGAGAACCCCTACTGCTCGTTGGCCGACGCGTTCTCACAAAAAGCGCTGCCGCAGCAGTCGATCACCTTCAAGGTCCTCGACGGCGGCGAGATGTACCCGCAGAGCGACTCGCTCAGCATCGTCGGCGACTACATCGTCGCGATCGTGAACGGCGAGCCCGGCGGTGATCCGATGCCCCGCTTCCGGACCACCGACAGCGAGAACTCGGCGCTGCTCGTTCAGGACGGCGCCGTGGTGTTCATCGACGGCCTCCGCTTCGACGGCAACCCGCAGGCGATCGCCCAGCCGATGATCGCGATCAGCGACGGCGGCACCCAGCTGTTCATCGACCGCAGCGAGCTGATGAACAACAGCTCGCTCGCGTGGGTCAACGGCGGCGATCTGACCGTGCGGCGGAGCTCGATCCACGACAACGAGGAGGGCGTGCTCGTGACCAGCGGGAAGCTGACGCTCGAGAACACCTTCTTCGCGCACAACGGCACGCCGAACGTGACGGAGGGGATGCCGCCGGGCGCCAACAAGTACGCGCCGCTGCGGGTCAACGGCGCCGGCGTGGTGGAGGTCACCTACACGACCTTCGTCGCCAACGGGAGCTTGTTCGCCAGCGTGCTCGACTGCATCGGCGTGAACAACGTCGACAACTCTCGGGTCCGGAACTCGGTGCTCATCGGCAAGACGCCGCTCGAGCAAAACGGGCTCAACATGGGCTGCGGGAGCGTGATCGACCCCGAGACGAACCTCCAGATCGCCTACCCGCAGATGCTCTCGCAGGTCAATCTCAGCGACGTGTTCGCGGGCGATCCTGTGGACGGCATCTACCGCGCGCTCGACGGCGGCGAGTTGATGGGCCTCGCGACGCGGAATATGGACGACCCGTTCATGGACTACGACGGCGACGCGCGCCCGCTCGAAAACGACGCCGCCGACTACGCGGGCGCCGATCTTCCGTGAGTCGCGCTGTCATGAGTCGCGCGACGTCGCTCGACCTCGCTCGACGTCGTTGACGGGTAGGTGACGCGCCGAGCCGCGTGTACATGCAACCGCGCGCTCGCGTGGACGCGCGCTTTCTCCCGCGCTTCCTCCTCGCTTCCTCCTGCGCTTCCTCCTCGCTTCCTCCTCGCTTCCTCCTGCGCGTCTCGCTGGCGAAGACGCCGTCGGCGTACCGGCGCGCGGAGTTGCGCGACGAGCTCTCTTGATCAATCCGGGGAGCCAGGTCACTGCGCAGCTCGCCGCGCACCGCGTGCTCCTCGCCAGCTCGAGCGCTCCTAGAGTCGAGCGCGCCGCGGTCAACGGCGCTTGGTTAATCTGCCCTATTGTTCAAGCTGTTTGTTTGGTCTGCTAGCCGCTCGGGCGCGTCGCGTCCTCGTGAGCTCGCGGTCACGCGCGATTGTGTCCACTTGGCTCGCGTTGCGAGCACCTGCTGATTGGGGAATACTCCTCCATCATGCGCCTTACGTGGTCTGCATTGGGTTTTGCGCTTGGGCTGGGTTTTGGAGGGCTGGGCTGCGTACCGGTGTCGCCGGGGACGACCACCGACACGACCAGCGACGCGACCGGCTGCGAGCCGGGCTCGCTGGGGTGCGTGTGCATGGAGGACAACTCCTGCGACGAAGGGCTGATCTGCGCTTCGAACGAGTGCATCCCCGGCGACGACCCGGGCACCTCCACGGGGTCGGTCGAGACGACGAGCTCGACCGACATGACGACCGAGCCCGGCACGGGGTCGGGGACGACGACGACCAGCGGCTCGACGACCGAGCAGCCCGCCTGCGATCCCGCGAACGGCGTCAGCAACAACCCGGACTGCGAGACGGGCGCCTACTGCAGCTCGGGCGGAGAGTGCGTCGACTGCAGCGAGCTCGCGGGCGATGACTCGTGCGCCGCCGTCGATCCCAACACGCCGGTCTGCGACCCGAGCTCGGGGACCTGCGTCGAGTGCCTCGAGGGACAGGCGGCGGCGTGCACGGGCGACACGCCGGTCTGCGACGGCGACGCGATGACCTGCCAGCCGTGCACGAGCAACTCGGACTGTCAGTCCGGCGCGTGCGTGCTCGACACCGGCGCGTGCTTCCCCGCCGACTCGGTGATCTGGGTGAACCGGCTCGGCGCGAACTGTCTGCAGGCGACGGGCTCCAACGACAAGCCGTTCTGCGAGATCGCGGACGCGGTCGAGAGCGTCATCGACACCGACCCGCGGCTGATCCGCGTCAAGCCGTCGGCGATGTACACCAAGCAGATCGACGTCTCCTCGGGCTTGACGATCGCGATCATGCGCGAGTCGGACGAGACCGACCCGATCGTCCTGCAGGTCGCGAACGCCGACTCGATCCAGGTCGCGCAGAACGCCAAGGTCTACATTGAGGACTTGTCGATCCGCGGCGAGGGCCCGACGACCGCCGCGGGCGTGGTCTGCAACGCGGCGCTGCTCTCGCTGACCCGCTCCGAGATCATCGACAAGCGGGGGACGGGCGCGATCAGCAACGACTGTCAGCTCACGCTCGAGGGCTCCCGCCTGTACAACAACTCAGGCGGCGGGATTAAGGCGACGAGCGGCGCCGTCGAGATCGTTAACTCGATCATCGGCAACAACGGCAGCGGCGGCGCGATGGTCAGCGGGCTGACGCTCGACGGCAGCGTCGAGGTCGACATCCTCTACTCGACGATCGCGTTCAACTTCGCCTTCGGCCCGCAGGCGCTCGCCTGCTCCCAGGGCGCGACCGGGTCGATCCGCAACTCGATCGTGTTCGGCTCGGGGGATCAGAACTCCGTCGAGTGCACGTCGATCGAGTTCACGACCAGCGCGGTGGACTCCAACGACCTGATGGGCAGCATGAACAAGTTCTTCAGCCCAGGCGAGCTCCAGCTCGGGTGGTTCGTCGACGTGCTCGGCGGGGACTTCCATCTCACCGGCAACGGGCCGGAGTTCAACGGCGTCGCGGTGTGGAGCGACGGCGACCCGAGCGTCGACTACGACGGCGAGGCGCGCCCGGTCGTCGACTCGTCGCCGGACTTCGCCGGCGCGGACATCCCCTAGGTCCGTCTCGGCTCGCCGCGCCCGGACGGGGACGCGTGCGGTCGCGTCGCGCCAGGGGGCTCTCGAGGACGCGCACGACGGCCGCGACGGCGGAACCGCGCGGTCGCCTGATGCGCCGGCGCTCGGTCGTTCTCGAGCCGCTCGCGCGTTCCCACGAGCTCGCCGGCGCGCGGCGGCTACGCAAGCGCTTGTGCACTTTTGGTCATGTCTGCATGGGCAGGAGACCACTCTATGTATATGGCCGTGGGAACAGGTCATAGCGAAGGCTCACGGCCGCGCGGCCCGACGCGCGCGCCCTCGAGTTGTCAGCCTGGTCCAGCTGCGGAATACTCGACTTGCTATGGAACCGCGTGTGCCTCCAGTCGCCGCTGGAGCGGCCGAGGGCCCTGTGACGTCCGCCGCCGCCGCGCTGGCCGTCGTCTGGGCGCTCGCGCTGTGCGCGTGCGGCGATCCTCCTGGGATGACCACAGACGCCACGACGGCCGCCGAGTGCCCGCCGGGCGAGGTCGGCTGCCCGTGCCTCGGAGGAGGCGGCTGCGATGAAACGCTGGTGTGCGCGCAGGACGTCTGCGTCGACCCCGACGGCGAGCAGACGGGGAGCACGAGCGACGGGACCACCGGGACGGGCGCCACGGGCTCGGGCTCGGGGACGACGACGGCCGGCGCGGATGACTGCGCGCCGGCGGACGGCAGCGTGAACGCGGCGTGCGAGGGCGCGGACGCGGCGCGCCCCTACTGCAGCGACGCGGGGGTCTGCGTCGGCTGCAACGAGCTGGCGAGCTGCGAGTCGCTCGACGGCGCGACGCCGGTCTGCTCGAGCTCGGGGCGCTGCGTAGAGTGCTCCGTGGACGCGCCCGACGCCTGCCCGTCGGATCGCCCGGTGTGTGACGCCGTCGCGGAGCTCTGCGAATTCTGCGACGCGCACGCCGACTGCCCGGGCAGCGCCTGCGACTTCGTCTCTGGGGCCTGCTTCCCGCTCGAGGGCGTGGTGTGGGTCGACGGGGGCAACCCGAGCTGCAGCAACGATCAAGGCACGCTCAACAAGCCGTTTTGCACGCTCGCGCACGCGCTCGCCGTGGTCGACGGGCCGACGACGATCATGGTTCACGGCGGCAGCTACGAGGGCGGGGTCACGGTCGGCGCGACGAGCATCGTCGCGATCCGGGCGGTCGAGGACAGCGGCGAGGTCATCATCTCGACGGAGATGGGCACGGCGCTGACGATCGAGCCGGGGGCCACGGTCGCGCTCGAGGGCCTCTCTATCGCCTCGAGCACGGACGGGATCGCGTGCAGCCTGTCGTCGCTGCGGCTGGACAAGGTCGACGTGCTCGAGAACGCGACCACCGGGTTGGTCCTCAGCTCCTGCACCACCACGATCAACGAGTCGCTGGTGTTCTTCAACGGCTCGTCGGGCTTGCTCGTGACCGGCGGCAAGCTCGACGTCGTCAACAGCTTTATCTCCGACAACAGCGTCATCGACATCTCGGGCGGCGCCGGGATCGTCACGCAGGGGGTGGCGGACATCTCGATCCTGTACTCGACGGTGTTCGGCAACGCGGGCACGGCCGGCGGACCGGGCTCGATCATCTGCTCGGGGGACCCGCAGCCGAAGATCGAGCTGCGCAACTCGGTCATCTACGGCGCGAGCCCGGACTCGATCGAGCTCGCGGACTGCGAGGTCACGACGGCCAGTTGCGCCTACGACTACGAGGTCATGGCGCCCGAGGTCTCGAACGACAAGATCCTCCAGCTGAAGATGACGACGATCGACAACTACGTCGTCACGGCCGGTCAGGACGCGGAGGCCGGGCTGTACCGGCCGCAGCCAGGCGACGGCAACGGCCTGCGGACGCTCGGCGAGTGGCGCGACGGGGACCCCGAGTTTGACTTCGAGGGGGACGCGCGGCCCGTAGAGGACGGCGCCGAGGACTACGCGGGCGCGGATCGTATCCCCTGAGCGCTCGGACCGCGCGACGCGGGGCGCACGGGCGGGCGTCACGCTCGGACAGGGCTGCCGGCCGGCGCCGCGTGAGCCGTGTATGGAGAGGTCTCCCGGGAAGAATCCCCGCCGCGCGAGGTCTCGCCGCGGGGTACTTCTGCGTCTGAGGATCTGCGCTCTTCGCCCTGTCCCCAGGCGTGGTGATTTCGGTCCGGTGAGCCGCTTTTCTGCAGCACGTTGCTCGCACCCGGCTTCGTGGTGAATACTCTCCGTTGGACCATGGACCGAGCGAGCTACACCTGGATTTCTAGCCTGGCCTCACTTACCTGTCTCGTGCTGGTCGCCTGCAACGGTGGCCCTGTAGAGACGACCGGGACGACGGACGCGGACACCGATCCTACGACCGGCTCGACGACGGAGGGGCCAGATCTGACGACGACGACGGTCGACCCCTCGACGACTGAGCCCGGCACGTCTGGCTCGACCGAGCCCGACCCGTCGACGACGGAGCCGACGACGGACTCGACCTCGACGGGGCCGGCGCCTGACTGCCTCGCCGAGGATGGCGTCGCCGACGAGGCCTGCGACGCCGCGACGCCGTTTTGCAGCGGGGGCGAGTGCGTCTCCTGCTTCGACCTCGCGAACGGCGACGAGGCGTGCGCCGGCCAGAGCGAGGACACGCCGGTCTGCGAGCAGAACTCGGCGACCTGCGTCGAGTGCACGCCCGACGCTGCGGATAAGTGCAGCGGCGCGACGCCGATCTGCGACGAGCTGAGCTACACCTGCGACAAGTGCACGGAGCACCAGCAGTGCGGCGCGACGGCTTGCAACCTCGAGGCGGGGATCTGCTTCCCGGAGGATCTGATCCTCTACGTCGACAAGAACTTCAACGACTGCGACAACTCCGACGGCAGCGAGGGCGCGCCCTTCTGCACGATCCAGCTGGCGCTCGACCACGCCGTCACGGTCAACCCGCTGGGCTCGTGGACGATCTGGATCGCGCCGGGGGTGTACTCACAGGACACCCTCGAGACGCCCGGGATGGGCATCAAGCTCGCGCTGCTGGGCGCCGGCGGCGGGCAGGTCACGGTCGAGTCGTCCAACAACGACCAGAACGCGGCCAACTTCGCGGTGATGACGGGCGACACCGTCTACATGCGCAACTTCAACCTGTCGAACCACAGCTCGTACCACGGCTTCCGCTGCGAGTCGGGCGTCGCGTGGATTGACGACTCGCGCTTCAACGACAACGAGCAGCACGGCATCTACTCGATCGACTGCACGCTCTACATGCGCCGCTCGGTCGTCTACTCCAACAAGAGCGGCGGCGTCGTGATCCACGGCGCCAACGGGATGGATGATCCGGTCTCAAAGATCGAGACCTCGTTCATCACCGAGAACGGCTCGCCGCAGGCGACCTTCGGCGGCCTGCAGGTCGCCGATATGCACAACCTCGAGATCAGCTACTCGTCGGTCCTCGTCAACATCACGAACGGCGGCGTCTCGTCGCTTCAGTGCGCCTCCGGGGGCACCACCAACATCCGCAACTCCGTCGTCGTCGCGCTCGCCGGTCAGTCCTTCGACTGCGAGGGCGTGGCGATCAACAACTCGGCGGTCGACGAGCTGGTCGACGCGGGCATGAACAACATCATGGCGACGGCCTCCGACGTCGACGGTTGGTTCTCGTACATGAACCCGGGCATCTACAGCGCCGAGGCCATGGTCGGGGACGAGCCGTCGCCGCTGACCGACCTCGCGCTGTGGAGCGAGGGCGACCCGCGCACGGACTTTGACGGCGACCTCCGCCCGATGACCGACGGGACGCCGACCTTCGCGGGCGCGGACATCCCGGAGTGAACCGGCTCAGCCATGACGGCGCCCGCTCGGGCGCTGTCGTCGCGTTCGCTTGAGGAGCTGCCCCTCTTCTTGGAAGGGGGTCGGCTCGATGCCGAGGCGCAGGAGCTGCTCGCGCAGGGTGATCGACGCGTTCTCGAGCTGGGTCGCGTCGTCGTGCTCGGTCGGGTCGAGCTTGCTGGCCATGGCCGCGAAGGTGTCGTTGGCCGCGCGGTAGAGCTCGGCTTTTTGCTTCTTGCCGAGCCGCTTGTCGCTGGCGGCCATCGCGTCGAGGTGGTCCATGAGCGCTTCGAAGCTGGCGACCGCCTCGTCGCGCGTGAATGTGGCGACCTTGGGGTCGCGGTCGCTGTAGGCCCGCTCGCGCTGCGCCTGCTGGTAGCTGCGTCGGGCCTCGAGGACGTCGAGGTCGCGGAGCCGCAGCTGGTTGGAGCGCGCGCGCGCGGCCTGCCGCTCGAGGCGCTCGAGCCCGCTCGCGGCCCCGACGTCGTCCTCGGCCTCCGGGGCGCGCAGCGTCGAGGTGACCGCGAGACCCACGAGCCCCAGCGTCGCGCAGACCAGCGTGAGCGCGAGCGCGCGCCGGAGTCTGCTCGAGGGTGGGGCGGTGGTGCTCATGGAGGTTCGCAGTGGTCGGGCAGCGCTTCGAACTCCTCGAGGAGCTCGGAGTAGGAGTTGATCGTACGCCCGCCGAAGGGGTCGTCAAATTGGAAGAAGATCCGGTGCTCGAGCGGCTGGATGTCGGCGTTGTGGTAGGCCTCGGCGTCGCTCTCGGTGTTGCCGAACACGAAGGCCGGCTTTAACCCCTTTGCCTCGAGCATAGCGAATTCATTCGTCTTGTAGGTGATCGCCTCGTCGCCGAGCGCGCCGTCCTTGGAGAGCGAGGTGTGGATGATGCCGTTGGGGAAGCCGCGCGTCTCGACGAATTCGCGCGTCCGCTTGTACAGGAATTCGGGGCGCGCCGTGATGTACATCGGGCGGTAGCCCTTCTCGCGCAGGATCGTCAGCGCCTCGTTCGCGAAGTCGTTGGAGTCGGGGATGTCGCCGATCAGCAGGTCGATGAACTCCTCGAACTCGGCGGTCGTCAGGGTGCCGTCGACGTCGCTGACGAACATCGGCGCGCCGGGCGGGACGACGTCGATGTACTGGTCGGCGCGCGAGTTGTCGGAGGTCAGGATCATGTGGATCCGGTGACGGCCCGGCCCGAGCTTCTGGTCCTCGGGGATCTTGAAGTACAGGCGCCCGCCGGTGTCCTCGATGCCCTCGATGGTCGGGTGGTCGCCGTCGTCGGTGGTCGTCGCGGTGCCGAGGTACTCGAAGTCGCCCTCGCAGCCGCGCAGCACGTAGAGCTCGACCTCCTCGTCCTCGAGGTCGAAGTCCAGGAGCCCGGCCTCGGCGAACTTGGCGAGCACCCACTGATCCTCGCCCTCGACGTAGAACATGTCGCGGCCGCGGTGGTTGAGCGCGTCGGGGATGTCGGGGTCCCCGGGCAGCGCGGCGAGGCAGTTCGGGATCGGCTCACACAGCGCGCCCGGGGTCGGCGTCCACCCGTCGGTCGTGCTGTCGGTGTCGGGATCGGTCGTGGTCGTCGTCGCGTCCGTCGCGGCGCTGCCGTTCGTCGTCGCGGCGGTCGTCGTCCCCGTGGCGCCGCCGCTGCCCGTGCTGCCGGTGCCGTTCGTGTTGTCGCCCGTGCCCGCCGTGCTGTCGGTGGACGCCGCGTCGGAGCTCGCCGCGCTCCCGGCGGTCGTCGAGGCGTCGGTCACGCCCGCGGTCGTGCGCCCGTCGTCGCCGCAGCCGGAAGCGAGCGCGAGCGCGGGCGCGAGGCACAGGCTCCACAGAGTCGTCAAATTGGCGTGACGTTTGTGACGCGTGCGAGTCATCGATTCCACGATAGATCACGATCGCCCGCCGGCGTACTGTCCGCGACGTCAGCTGCGTCGCGGTCTATCGGCTACGCGGCGCCGGCCGCCAGGCCGTCGCGACGCAGCAGCGCCTCGGGGTCTGGCTCGCGCCCCATGAAGCGCTCGAACAGGACGGCGGGGTCCTCGCTGTCGCCGCGCTCGAGGATGGCGCGGCGGAACTCCTCGCCGACCGCTCGGCTGAACACGCCGGCCTGCTTGAATCGCGTGAACGCGTCGGCGTCGAGCACCTCGGCCCACTTGTACGAGTAGTAACCGGCCGCGTAGCCGACGGAGCTGGCGAACAGGTGCCCGAAGCCGGTGATCATGGCGTAGTCGTCGGGCAGCGGCGTGGCGCTGAAGTCTTGGGCGAGCGCGCGGGCGTGGCGGATCACGTCGCCGTCGCGCGCGGGCTCGTAGTCGGTGTGCAGCGCGAGGTCGAGGCTCGCGAAGCCGAGCTGACGAATCGCGCGGTAGGCCGCGCGGTGGTTGCGAGCGCGCTGCATCCGGGCGAACAGCTCGTCGGGGATCGGGGCGCCGGTCTCGTGGTGACGCGCGAACAGGTCGAGCGCCTCGCGCTCCCAGCACCAGTTCTCCATGATCTGCGAGGGCAGCTCGACGAAGTCCCAGGCGACGTTGGTGCCGGCGAGGCTGCGGACCTCGACCTGGCTGAGCATGTGGTGCATCAGGTGGCCGAACTCGTGGAACAGCGTCTCGACCTCGCGGTGGGTCAAGAGCGCCGGTCGATCGGAGGTCGCCGGGGTCGCGTTGGCGCAGATCAGGCCGAGGTGGCGCGAGTCCTCGTCGCGCTCGCCGCTCGGCCCGACGACGCCGGAGATCAGCCCGTTCATCCAGGCGCCGCCGCGCTTGCCCTCGCGGGGGTGGAGGTCGGCGTAAAACAGCCCAAGCTCGGCGCCGTCCTCGTCCTTGATCGCGTAGGTACGCACGTCGGGGTGCCAGGTCTCGACGCCGGCGGCCTCCTCGACGGTGATGCCGTAGAGCCGCGTGACGACCTCGAACATGCCCTTAAGCACACCTTCGACGGGGAAGTAGGGACGCAGCGCCTCGTCGTCGAAGTCGTAGAGCGCGCGGCGCTGCTTCTCCGCCATGTAGCCCAGGTCCCAGGGGGCGAGCGGCCCGTCGAGCAGGCCCTGCGCGCGGGCGAAGGCGGCGAGCTCCCCGTTCTCGCGGACGAAGAAGGGGGTGACGCGCGCGCGCAGGCCGTCGACGAAGTCGCGCGCGGCGGCGCCGGACTTGGCCATGCGGTCCTCGAGCACGAGGTCGGCGAAGTTGGCGAAGCCGAGCAGGGTCGCGCGCTCGCGTCGCAGCTCGAGGATCTTGGCGACGAGCGGCCGGTTGTCGCGCTCGGCCTCGGTCGCGCGGGTGTTGTAGGCCCGCCAGAGCTGCTCTCGCAGCGCGCGGTCGTCGAGGTAGGTGATGACCGCGACGTAGCTGGGCCAGTGCAGGGTGAAGCGCCACGCGCCCGCGTGCCCCTTGGCCTCGGCGCTGTCGCGCGCGGCCTGGCGGGCGGAGTCGGGGAGCCCCGCGAGACGGGCCTCGTCCTCGATGAGGAGCTCGAAGGCGTCGGTGGAGTCGACGACGTTCTGCGAGAACTGGGTCGTGATCTCGGCGAGCTCGACGTTGAGCGCGGCCAGCCGCCGCTTGCCCTGCTCGTCGAGCTCGGCGCCGTGGCGGCGGAAGTCGTCGAGCGTCTTCTCGAGCAGGCGACGCTTGGCGCTGGAGAGCGCGCCGGCCTCCTCGGTCGCGGCGAAGCGCTTGAGCGCGTCGTACAGCCCGGCGGACAGCGTGATCGAGCTGGCGAACTCGGAGACGGGCGCCTGCACGGCGTTGTAGGCGGCGCGCAGCTCCGGGCTCGTGACGACCGACTCGAGGTGCCCGACGATCGTCATCGCGTACCACAGCCGCTCCGTCATCCGCTCGAGCGCGCCGAGGGTGTTGTCGTAGGTGCGGGGCCCCGCGACGTCGATGATCGCCTGCATGTCGGCGCGCGCGTCCGCGAGGAGCTGGGTGATCGCGGGCTCGACGTGCTCCGCCTTGATCTCGCGAAACGGGATGGGGAGCTGAATGGCGAGGAGCGGGTTGTCGGGGTTGGACATGGGGAAGACGAGCTTGGTGGGGAGGTCCGCGCGCGGAGAGGGGCGCGGCGCCCCACGGTGCCAGCTGGCCGCGGCGGGGGGAAGCGTGTCTCCCAATCGGCGGAAACCTGACAATTACGTTGTTTTTGGGTGAATCTGACGGCGTTGATCGCGCTGAGCGACCGGCGAATTCGCGCGTGATCAAGCGTTGGGAACTTTTCTCGGGCCGTGCCGTGCGACGGCATGTGAATCTAGCCACACTCGTGTCCCCGCCCGAGGTACAGGTTCGGAAGCGGCCTGCGCGTGCGGCCGAACTCGACGAGCTGACCATCGCTCGCGCGCAGCGCGGCGACGCCAGAGCTCGGCGCGCGCTCGTCGAGCGTTATCAGCGACCCGTGTTCGCGCTGCTGTCGCGGATGCTCCACGGTCGCGGATCACGGGCGCTCGTCGAAGACATGGCCCAGGAGACATTTCTCCGCGTGTTCAAGGCGCTCCCGAACTTCAAGCGCAACGGCTCGGCCCGGCTGTCGACGTGGATCCTGACGATCGCCAGCAACCGCGCCATCGACGAGCTGCGGCGGAGGAGGCCGCGCTTACCCAAAGACGCGGTGAACCTCGAGTCGCTCGCGGCGGCTGCCCACACGGCGCAGGACGAGGTCGAGGGGCGGGCGCTCGCGCGGGTGCTGCAGCACGCGATCGAGGAGCTCGCGCCGGAGTACCGCGCGGCGTTTCTGCTGCGGGCGTTTCACGACATGAGCTACGCCGAGATCTCGCGGGCGCTGAACGTGGATCTCGGCACTGTGAAATCCAGGATCAGCCGCGCGCGCAAGGCACTGAGGCGCGCGCTCGAGGAGGTGTACGGTGGATTCTAACAATCAACTCGAGCTGTCCAAGAAGCTAGATCGCCTGGAGATGCGAGCGATCGACGCCTGGACGCCGATGGAGCCGCCGGTCGGCTTCGTCGAGCGCGTGATGGCGGCGAGCGAGGACGACGCGCGATCGAGTGGTTCTGGTTCAAGGCGCGGGCGCGCGAGCCTGCCGCACGCCGGCAAGGACGAGGTCGACGAGCTGTTCGTGCCGTGGAAGCGGCCGTGGCTCGGGATCGCGGTGGCGGCGGCCTTCATCGGCACCGCGATCGCGTTTCACCTCGCCTCGCGGCCCGCTCCGATCGAGCCGCCGGAGAAGCGGCAGCAGGACAACACGGTCTCGATCCACGAGGCGGACAAGGTGTCGCCGCAGGACAAGGCGCACCAGCGCGGCGACGACGGCGACAAGAGCGATCGCGGCAAGCCGTTCCCGGACGACCTGCACCAGAAGATCGAGGGCTACATCCAGAGCTACGGGCGCGCCTACGGCGAGCAGTTCCGCTTCAACGGGACGGTCGCGGTCGCCCGCCGCGGCGAGACCCACTTCATCCGCTCGTACGGGCTCGCGCAGCGCGGCTCGCCGCCCATGACCCACGCCCACAACACGATGTTTCGGCTGGGCTCGCTCACCGAGCAGATCACGGCGGTCGCGGTCATGCAGCTGGTCGAGGCCGAGAAGATCGACCTCGACGACAGCGTGACGGTGCACCTGCCGGCGCTGCCCGAGACCTACGCGCCGATCTCGGTGCGCCACCTGCTCAGCCACACCTCGGGGCTGCCGAACTTCACGGACATGCCCGAGTGGGACGAGCTGCGCACGAAGACGCTCGACAGCGACGCGCTGGTCGAGGTCTTCAAGGATGAGCCGCTTGAGCACGTGCCGGGGCTTCAGTTCAACCCGACCAACTCGGGCTACGCGGTGCTCGGGGCGTTGATCGAGGAGGTCAGCGGGATGCCCTACGAGCGCTACATCGCCGAGCGCATCGTCACGCCGGCCGAGATGAAGGAGACGCGCCTGGGCGAGCCGGCGCTCGGCGAGGACACGCGCATGGCCAACGGCTACACGCGCGGCGACGACGACAAGCTGGTGTGGAGCCAGGGCTTCGAGGTCGCCTCCTACGGGGCCGCGGGCGGCCTCGTGTCGACGCCGAAGGACATGCTGGCCTTCGACCGCGCGCTGTTCGACGGGCGCCTGCTCAAGCTCGAGACGCGCGCGCTGATGTTCGATCGGGTCATCGAGCCGGACTACTCGCACGGCTGGATCGTCGAGGAGCGCTTCGGGCAGTGGTCGGTCAGCCATCCCGGCGGCATCGACGGCTTCAACTCGGTGCTGGTCCACTACCTCGAGGACGACACGACCGTGCTGTGCATGACCAACTCGGACGTGCTCGACTGTCGCGACATCGCCGACGACGTGTCGGCGCTGGTCTACAGCCGCGAGGTCGAGGAGCCGGCGGAGCACGCCGAGGTCCCGCTCGACGCCGCGCGCCTGCCGACCTACTCCGGGCACTTCACGCTCAGCGAGAAGTCACGGGAGCACTTCAAGGATGTCATCGAGGGCGACATGCTCGACCAGCTCAAGCGCGTCGAGTTCTTCCCCAAAGACGGCAGCCTCTACATGTACATCCCGGTCCACGGCACGCGGCGGATGTACGCGCTCGGCGAGCACGAGTTCTTCTACAAGGACTACCAGGGCACGACCGCGAGCTTCCACGTCGACGTGCAGACCGGGAAGCCGCGCTGGGTCGCGCTGAAGCAGAACGACCTCGAGTTCATCCTGCTGCCGGGCGAGCCGCCGGCCGCGGAGGAGGCCGAGGTGAAGGCGACGATCCGCCGCGCGAAGATCGACGGCGCTGAGTAGGCGCCGCCGAGGTCTCTGCGCGGGCGCTACACAGGCGCTACACAGGCTCTTCAGGCAGGGCGACGAGCACCTCGTCGCCCTGCCGCTTGGTCGCGTAGGTCCGCACGCGGTGCCCCGTCGGCGCGTCCTTGCGCTCGCCGGTCCGGAGGTCGAAGGCCCAGCAGTGCAGCGGGCAGAGGACCTCGTGGCCGTCGAGCTCGCCCTCGGCGAGCGAGGCCTCTTGGTGCGGGCAGCGGTCGTCGATCGCGAGCAGCGCGCCGTCGACCTTGAACACCGCGATCGCCCGGTTGCGGGCGCGCACGCAGACGCCCTCGCCGTCACGCAGGGTCAGGCGCCCGACGCTCACGAAGCGGCCGTGGTCGTCTCCAGGTGGCACGCGTCAGCTGTACCAGATCGCGCCGATGTTCTTGTGGATGTCGTCGCGGCGGAGGTCGGCGCTGTGCTCGAGGCCATCCTCCGGCCAGCGCTCGGCGTCGAGGCTGACGGCGTAGGGGTTTACGTTGTCGACGCCCGGATCGAGCTCCAGCTTCTTGGTGATGCGGTCGAAGTACTCGACCAGCGTGGCCTCGAGCATGCCGAGGTTGCGGTGCACCAGATCGCGGACGCCCTGGTCGTCGAGCTCGCGCTTGCCGATGAGCTCGCGCTGGAGCGCGATGAGGTGCTCGAGCTTGGAGATGTTGACGAACTGGGCGACGTGCGGCTCGTTGTAGCGCGCGCCGAATTCTTTGAGCAGCTGAATGCCGCGGCTCGCGAGCTGGGCGAAGCGCTTGAACTCCTCCTGCATCGTCGCCATGAACTCCGCGTTGGCCAGGCGGTCATGGAGGAACAGGGTCGCCGGCACGGAGATGTACATCGCGAAGTACCAGGCGACCCACAGGACCATGGCCTGCTGGCGCCCGAGGGTCGTGTAGAGCTCGTTGAACCACGGCAGCATGAGGTCGTAGAGCTGCAGGTACAGGCCGTTGGCGAACTCGACGTACCGCGCGTAGTCCTCGCCGCGCAGGTCCATCGCGATCATGTTGGTGATCATCGTGTTGCCGATCGCGATGTAGTCGGTCCCCGGGGACAGGAAGGGATCGAGGAACACGCCGGCCTCGCCGGCGAGCGCCCAGCGATCCTTCGAGAACACCCGCGTGGCGCCGTAGGAGTAGTGGCGCACGCAGGCGAAGTCGAGCAGCCTGTCGCGCTGGGCCTCGACCTCGCGCGCGCACTGGGGCTCGTGCTTGCGCAGCCACGCGAGCGCGCGGTCGAAGGTGCGGTACTCGTTGAAGGGGTGGTAGTCGGGGTGGGCGACGATCCCGAAGCTCGAGCCGCCGGTCGGCAGCGGGATGATCCAGACCCAGTAGCCGTCGCCCATGAGGTGGGTGGTGGCCTTGTAGCGGTGGTCGGTCGGGGCGGCGCTGCGCCAGCTCTCCGAGCACGACCAGGTGTCGAGGTCGGTGCGGGCCTGCATCCGCCACCAGGCGGCGCCGGCCTTGTGCGTCGACGCGGCCTCGAGGCCGAGCTTGCGCTTGAGCAGGCCGGCGCGGCCAGTCCCGTCGACCACCCAGCGCGCCTGGACGGTGGCGGGCTGACCGTCGCGCTCGTAGGTCACGCGGTGGGGACCGTCGCCCTCGATCGCGATGTCGAGGACCTTGCTGCCGGGGCGCAGATCGACGCCGCTGGCGCTCACCCGCGCCCACAGCTCGTTCTCGAGGCGCCCGCGGTCGATCTGGTAGCTGTGGATCGGCAAGAACTCGCTGGTGCCGTACTCGAGGCGGTTGGTGATGTCGCCGTTCTCTTCGCCGGTGAAGTAGAAGCGCGGGCCGGATTTTCGGATGTGCTGCGTCTCCAGGTACTCCTGGCCCAGGAGGCGCACGAGGTACTGGCCGCCGATCTCGACGGTCGACTCGCCGATCTTGAACGCGGCGTCCGGGAACGGCGGCTTCCCGCGCTCGAGCACGACGATCGAGGCCTCTGGGATCTCCCCGCGCAGCTGAAGCGCGAGCGTGAGGCCCGCGAGGCCGCCGCCGAGCACTACGACATCGACTTGCTCTGCATCCGTCATCCGTATGACCCTCCGTCCGAGTGACCGTGTATGTACACGCTCACCTCACACAGTATTGAACGGCGCGCGGCGTATCAACCGGGAAAACCAGTGACGACAGACGCGCTGGCGCCCGGAATTTTGGTGTGGAGCCCCTGTCCCGCGACGGGCCGGGGTGTTTCGAAGGGTCTTCGAACCGCAGTTGTAAAGCGCAAGAACAGCGTATTTATGGCCATTCGGGCCGCAGATTCACGAGATCTACATCTGAGGAGAACGTCAGACGCGTGGTTTCACATACGGACGCATCTCCCATGCGCGACGTGTCGCGGCGCCTAAAAAACCCCAGGGCGCACACCGATGCGCGCCCGGGGGATACGACATGCGCGCGCGCCGGCGCGATCTCGAGCGGTGATCTCTCGGCGAGCGCTCGCTTACTTAATCGCTGGTCGGCCGCGTCATCTCGACGGGCTTCACCCAGGCGTCGAACTGCTCGGCGGTCAGGTAGCCGAGCGCGATGGCGGCGGCCTTGAGCGTGGTCTTCTCGACGTAGGCCTGCTTCGCGATCTTCGCCGCCTTGTCGTAGCCGATGTGCGGGTTGAGGGCCGTGACGAGCATGAGGCTGTTCTCGAGGTTGCTCGTCAGGCGCTCTTGGTTGGGCTCGATGCCCTGGGCGCAGAAGCGGTCGAAGTTGTGCGCGCTGTCCCCGAGCAGCTTCAGCGAGTGCAGCACGTTGTGGATGATGAGCGGCTTGAACACGTTGAGCTCGAAGTTGCCGCTCATGCCGCCGACGTTGACGGCGACGTCGTTGCCGAGCACCTGCGCGCAGACCATGGTCAGCGCCTCGCACTGGGTGGGGTTGACCTTGCCGGGCATGATCGAGGAGCCGGGCTCGTTGGCCGGGATCGTGATCTCGCCGATGCCGCAGCGCGGGCCCGAGGCCAGCCAGCGCACGTCGTTGGCGATCTTCATGAGCGCGCAGGCGACGGTCTTGAGCGCGCCGTGCAGGCTGACGAGCGCGTCGTGGGCCGCGAGCGCGGCGAATTTGTTGGGCGCGGTGACGAAGGGCAGCCCGG
Source organism: Polyangia bacterium (assembly GCA_030430565.1). Taxonomy (GTDB): domain Bacteria; phylum Myxococcota_A; class Polyangia; order Nannocystales; family Nannocystaceae; genus JACKDW01. The sequence continues at coordinate 42,980 of JAUIKS010000015.1, read as the reverse complement.
TGAGCTTAGCGATGAGCTCGGCGCTCTTGACCGCGTAGTCCTTGTGGGTGTTGAGGCCGGTGCCGACGGCCGTGCCGCCGAGCGCGAGCTCGTAGACGCGCGGCAAGGTGGCCTTGACCGCCTCGATGCCGAGCTCGAGCTGCGCGGCGTGACCCGAGAGCTCCTGGCCGAGGGTGACGGGGGTGGCGTCCTGGAGGTGCGTGCGGCCGATCTTGACGATGTCGGCGAAGGAGCTGGCCTTGGCGCTCAGGGTCGCGCGCAGCTGCTCGAGCATGGGGAGCAGGTGGTGCACGGTCTGCTCGGCGGCGGCGATGTGCATGGCGGTCGGGAAGGTGTCGTTGGACGACTGCCCGCGGTTGACGTGGTCGTTGGGGTGGACCGGCGTCTTCGATCCCAGCTCGCCGCCGGCCAGCTCGATCGCGCGGTTCGAGATGACCTCGTTGGTGTTCATGTTCGACTGCGTGCCGCTCCCGGTCTGCCAGACGAACAGCGGGAAGTGGTCGTCGAGCTCGCCCGCGATCACCTCGTCGGCGGCCTGGGTGATCAGCGCGACCGTGTCCTCAGGGAGCTGCCCGAGCGCGCCGTTGGCCTGCGCGGCGGCTTTCTTCAGCACGCCGAGGGCGCGGATCATCGCGCGCGGGAAGTGGTCGTCGCCGATGCTGAAGTGGTGCAGCGAGCGCTGCGTCTGCGCGCCCCAGTAGCGATCGCGCGGGACCTCGATCGGCCCCATGCTGTCGGACTCGGTGCGGTGCGTCTGCGGGGAGGTGGAAGGAGTCTTGCTGTCGGCGCTCATGGACGGCGCGAGCGTAGCCCGTCCGCCGCGGTGTCGGTCGCGCGCGCGCGCGCGGCTCGCGTGTACGAAGTCACGGGGGGCGTGGGGTACGCTGCGCGCCGTGAGCAGCTCGCTGACGCGCGTCATGATCCATGGACCTGGGGGCTATGAGCGACTGCAGCTCGAGCGAGCGACGCGGCGCGAGCCGGCGCGTGATGAGCTGCGGATCCGCGTACGCGCGATCGGGGTCAACTACGCCGACTGCATCGTTCGTCGCGGACTGTACGCGTCGGCGCGAGAGTACGTCGGCTGGCCGATCACGCCGGGCTTCGAGGTCGCGGGCGAGATCGAGGCGGTCGGCGAGGGCTGCGAGGGCTGGCGGGTCGGCGACGCCGTGTTCGCGGTGACGCGCTTCGGCGGCTACACGAGCGCGCTCACCGTGCCCGCGGCCCAGGTGTTTCGCCTGCCGGCGGGGCTGTCGCCCGCGCAGGCGGCCGCGCTGCCCTGCGTGTTCTTGACCGCTTGGTTCGCGCTGCATCGACTCGGGGACGCGCGCGCCGGCGACCGCGTGTTGATTCACTCGGCGGCGGGCGGCGTCGGGAGCACGCTCGTGCAGCTGGCGAAGCGGACAGGTTGCGTCCCGATCGGGGTCGTGGGCGCGAGTCACAAGGTCGAGGCCGCGCGCGCGCTCGGGGCCGCGGCGGTGATCGACAAGTCGCGGCAGCCGCTGTGGGCCGAGGCCGAGCGGCACGCGCCGGACGGCTACGCGCTGGTGTGCGACGCGAACGGCGTCGAGACGCTGCGTGAGAGCTATCAGCATCTCGCGCCGACGGGGCGCCTGGTCGTCTACGGCTTCCACACGATGATGCCGCGAGGCGGGCGCACGCGCTGGCTCCGGCTCGCGTGGGACTACCTGCGGACGCCGCGGTTCAGCCCGCTGAAGCTCACGCAGGAGAACCGCTCGGTCATGGGCTTCAACCTCTCGTACCTCTTCGATCGCAACGACCTGCTGCGCGAGGGCGTGGCGCTGCTGCTCGCCGCGCTCGCGGACGGTTCGCTCAAGGTCCCGGCGATCACCTGCTACCCGCTGCAGGAGGTCGCGCGGGCCCACCGCGATCTCGAGTCGGGGCAGACCGTCGGCAAGCTCGTGCTCGAGGCGTAGCAGACCGCTGCCCGCGGGCTCACGACGCGCGCGCGAGGTGCCCGATCACCGCCTGCCCGCCCTCGGGGACCTCGAGCGTGAGACGCCCCGTGAGCGCGAGCGCGAGGTCTCCGGCGACGAGGGCGGTCGGCGCCTCGCCGGCGCGCGCCCGAACCTGACACGGGCTGGTGTGCGCGACCAGCAGCTGCGGCTGCGCGCGGGAGACGTCGAGCTCGTGACGCCCGGCTCCGCAGACCCGCAGGCGCAGGTGCTTGCCGTCAATTGAGGAGGGCGCTGTTGGGTCGAGCGGGTCGAAGACTCGCGCGCGGGCGCTGGGGTCGATGGTTGCGAGGCCCTGCTCGACGTGAAGCGGGCGCCCGCTGCCGTAGTCGTGCAGGCGGTAGGTGCAGTCGCTCGGCTGCTGGATCTCGGCGAGCAGGATCCCGCCGCCGATGGCGTGGACCGTGCGCGCCGGGATCAGGATGACCATCCCGGCGCGCGCCGGGATCTTGTTCAGGCACGCGAGCAGCTCGGGGCCGCAGGCCTCGGGCGCCGCGTTGGCTCGCGATACCGCGCGCGCGAAGGTCTGGCGCGTGACGCCCGGCGCGAGCCCGGCGAGCACTGCGGCGCCAGGCTCGGCGTCGAGGATGATCCAGGCCTCTTCTTTGCCCGGCGTGTTGGCGACGGGGTCGTCGTCGGGGTGGAGCTGGATGCTGAGCGGACGCGCCGTGTCGATCAGCTTGGCGAGAAACGGCAACGGACCGCCCAGCACCCGCGACAGCGGGCGGCCGAGCGCGCGGCTCTCGCGACCCGCGAGCGTCGAGAATTCCCACGACTCGCCGATGTTCTCAGCCTGCGCGCTGGGGTCGGAGCCGCGCAGGCGCGCGAGCCTCGTGCCGCCCCACCGCGTCTCCTTGAGCGTGTGGGGCCCGGGTTCGGGGCGGAGGAGCTGTCGCGGCGCGTCCATGCGCACTCATACCAACTCGTGTCGACCTTGGTCACGGGCGCCGACCGCCGCTCGTACCTTCACGAGCGCGCGCGCGTTGAGTCGACTGGGCTGGCGAAGGACCCGCGTCTCGCTCGTGAATCCGCGCGCTCGAGGTCGCGCGCGCGCGCACGCTGGCACCCTCGGACGCGCCTCCCGCTCGCCGCGACAGCGACGAGCGGACAATGTTTGCGGTTCGTCGCCTGTCGGCGCGATAGTGAGGGGGCGAAATGTCCGAGCGCGATCGAGAACCAACATCATCGAGTCAAGCGACCGGCGACGACGGCGGCGAGCGGTCGACGACCGACGCGTCGAATCAGCCGCGCGACCCGTCGCGTCGGCGCGCGCTGTCGATCGGCGTCGGCGTGCTGGGCGGGGGGCTCGCTGCGGTCCCGCTGATCCCGGCGCTCGGCTACCTCGTGTACCCGCTCTCCAACACGATCACCTCGGCCGGCGACGACTTCATCGAGGTCGGCGGGCGCGCGCAGTTCGGCCCGACGGTCCCGATCAAGGTCGACCTGTTCGCCGATCGCAAAGACGCCTGGTCGGTCACGCGTCAGGTGAAGATCGGCTCGTGCTGGGTGCTCGAGCGCGAGGGCGAGCTCAAGGCGTTCTCGACGGTGTGTCCGCATCTCGGCTGCGCGATCGACTTTGACGCGGAGGCCAGCGTGTTTCGCTGCCCGTGTCACCGCTCCGAATTTGACCTCGACGGCGCGCCCGCGTTTGGCCCCTCGCCGCGCGCGCTCGACACCTTGGAGATCAAGCAGGAGTCCGAGCTGGTGGCGATCCGCTATCGACGGTTTCGCCAGAACATCCGCGAGAAGGTCGAGGTCTAGGTGGGTCGCGTGATCGACTGGCTTGACGAGCGGATCGGCGCGCGCGAGCTGGCGCGTCGCGTCGCCCGGCGCGACGTCCCCGGCGGGCCGCGCCTCCAGTACGTGTTCGGCGCTGTGCTGGTCTACCTGTTCTTGCAGGAGCTGGTGCTCGGGGTGCTGCTCTCGCTCTACTACAGCCCGTCGGCGACGGACGCGTGGGCGAGCACCGCGTACATCCAAGATCAGGTCACGGCGGGCTGGTTTATCCGCGGCCTGCACCTGCACACCTCCTCGGCGATGATCGTGCTGCTCGTGCTGCACCTGCTGCGGGTCGTCTGGGTCGGCGCGTATCGCAAGCCGCGGGAGCTGATCTGGTGGAGCGGGATCTTGATGGGGCTGATCGTGCTCGGCTTCTCCATGAGCGGCTACCTGCTGCCCTGGGATCAGAACGCGTACTGGGGCACGCAGGTTCGCACCGGCATCCTCGGGTCGCTGCCCGGCGGGGAGCCGCTGCGCGTGCTCGCGCAGGGCGGCGACGAGCTCGGCAACCTCACCATCACGCGCTTTTACGTGATCCACGCGTTCTTGCTGCCGCTCGCGACGGTCGCGCTCTTGGCGATCCACGTGCTCGCGCTGCGCAAGCACGGCGTGACCCCGCCGGCGGGCCTCGACGCCGAGGCGCTCGAGCGGCGCGCGGCGCCGTACTGGCCGTATCAGCGCTTTCTCGACATCGTGGCGATGGCGGTCACCGGCGCCGTGTTGATCGGGCTCACCGTCTACACCCACGGCGCGGAGCTCTACGCGCCGGCGGACCCGACCGCGGCCTTCGTCGCGCGGCCCGAGTGGAACTTCCTGTTCTTGTTCCAGCTCGTCAAGCTGTTCGAGGGGCCGCTGCAGATCATCGCCACCGGCATCATCCCCGGCGCCGTCATCACGCTCATGCTGGCGCTCCCCTTCCTCGACCGCGCGCCAGATCGCGGCCCCCGGCGTCGGATCCCTGTGCTCGTCTTCGTCGCGACCGTCATGGCGGGCGTCGGCGGGCTCACGGCGATGGCGATCGTCGAGGACGCCGGCAGCGAGAAGTTCAAGGAGGCGCGCGAGCAGCAGCTGCGCGAGGGCGAGCGCGCGCGCGCGTTCGCGAAGCTTGGTGTCCCTTCGGCCAGCAGCACCTCGGTGTGGGAGAACGACCCCGACTTCAAGGTGCGCGCGCTGTACCAGGAGCACTGCGCGACCTGCCACGTGATCAACGGCAAGGGCGGCGAGGAGGCGCCGAGCTTCGACGGCTACCGCAGTCGCCAGTGGCTGTTTGACCTCGTGCGCGACCCGGCCGACAAGCGCTTCTTCGGCGGGACCAAGGATCACGACGCGATGGACCCGCTGCCCGCCTCCGATGTCTCCGATGAGGACCTGTGGGCGACCGTCGAGTACCTCTACTCGCTGCGGGGAGACGCGGAGGATGTCGACTCGACCAAGGCGAAGAAGGGCGAGCAGCTGTGGGACGACACCCTGGAGTGCAGCGGCTGTCACGAGGTCGAGGCGGGAGCAGAAGGCGCCGCGCCGACGCTCGCCAAGCGCGGCTCGGTCGCCTGGATCGCGCGCGTGATCGCGGACTCGTCCGCGCCGGACCTGTTCGCCGACACCGCGGAGATGCCCAAATTCAAGGACAAGCTCGACGAGGCGCAGATCGCCGCGCTCGCCGAGTTCATCGCGGCGCAGGGCGAGCCCGCGTCCGAGTGAGCGCGGAGGCGCTCGCGGGATCACCGACCGTCCCGCTTGTGTCGTCGAACACGGAGCGATCTCTCCGGACGGAGGCGCGCGCCGGCGCGGCGTGGGCCGCTCTCGGCGTCGGCGGTGTGATATGCAACCGGCCCGGCGCCCGTTATGGAGCCCCCTCACGGGGCGACGTCGCGCGGCGCTGAATGCAGCCCGACGCCCCGCAGTCCAACGCGTCGGTTAGTCACTCTTCCCCCGAAAAAGGTCAGTCATGCTTCTACGTCTCAAGCAGGTCCTCCCCGTGCTTCTCGGCGTCGCGGTCGTTATGCCCGCCGCCGTCGCCCTCGCCGACTCCATGGGCGCGGAGGGCTCCGTCGAGGAGCTCACGGTCTACAGCTCCTCCAGCACTCTCTATTCAAATCGTCGCGGCGAGCTGAAGATCAAGGAGCAGGGCGGGACGCTTCGCACCTACTACTTTGGCGGGCAGAAGTGCTCTCACATGAACCTCTCGACCAGCCAGGTCGATCTGCTCGCCAGCGCGGTCAACAACGCCAACGTCAACATCGCGCCCACGTGGCGGACCGGGACGAGCGGCACGCGCTGCGTCGTCGGCTTCAAGATGCGCAAGCCGACCGCCGGCGGCCCCTCCTAGCGCGAATTGTCTCTTCGGCCAGATCCGCGGCCGCGACGGCTCCCCCCTAACTCAGGCCGTCAGCCCGCGCGATCTGGCCGCGCTCGTGGTGCCGCTCGATCACGCGACGCCGAGCCGACGCGCGAGCTCGCGAAAGTCGCGGACGTCGACGCCGAACTGCAGCGCGTGACAGCCGGCCGCGCGCGCCCCCTCGACGTCGGCGCGCGCGCTGTCGCCGACGTGCAGCGCGCGGGCGGGCGCGATAGCGAGCCGCTGGCAGGCGTAGCGGAAGATCTGCGGATCGGGCTTCTCGTGCCCGTACTCCCCCGAGATCACCGCCGCGTCGATCCAGCGCATCACCCCGAGCGCCTCCAGCAGCGGGCGGAGCCGGGTGTCCCAGTTGGAGACGACCGCGACCTGGATCCCGCGGGCGCGCGCGGCCTCACAGCACGCGCGCGCGTCGGCGGCGACGCGCCACGCCGTGCGCTGCTCGTAGTGCTGGTAGAGCGCGTCCAGCAGCGCGGGGTCCTCGACGCCCGTCGCCCGGCGCACGACCCCGCCCCAGAATTCGTGCCACGACGGCTCGTGCAGCCGCGTCGCCCGCAGCGCGGGGTCGGCCATCGCCTCGCGGATCCCGGACGCGACCTCTCGCGCGCTCCGTGATCCACCGAACGCGCGCGCGTGTCGTCCGTAGACCGTGGCGATGGGCTCCGTCGGCGCGAGCAGGGTGCCGGCCGCGTCCACCAGGAGGCCGCGGAGTCGCGCGGGATCGAGCGTCGCGGACGTCGTGGTCATGTCGTCGGGCCTCTCAGCGGTCAGCGGCGGGCGCGAGCAGCTCGAGCGCGTGCGCGTGCGCGCGTCGATCGGCGGCCGCGATGATCTGCCCGCCGTTGGACGGGTCGCCCCCCGCCCAGGTCGTGACGACGCCGCCGGCGGCCGCGATGATCGGGATGAGCGCCTGGATGTCGTAGGGCTTTAGACCTGACTCAACGACCAGGTCCATCTGCCCGAGCGCGAGCATGCAGTACGCGTAGCAGTCGGCGCCGTAGCGCACGAGCCGGGTCGCGCGCGTGAGCTCGTCGAAGGCGACGCGCTCGTCGCGAGTGAACAGGTCCGGGGTCGTGCAGCCGACGATCGCCGCGCGCAGCTCGGCGCACGCGCGCGTCCTCAGCTCGCGCCGCGAGCCCGCGCGCTCGAGCGTCGCGCCCAGCCGGCTGCCGGTGAAGCGCTCGCCGGTGAAGGGCTGATCGGCGACGCCGAGGATCGGGCGCCGCCCGTCGTTGAGGGCGATCAGCGTGCCCCACAGCGGGATCCCGGTGATGAACGAGCGAGTCCCGTCGATCGGGTCCAGGACCCAGGTGAGGCGCGCCTCGCCGTCCTCCGGGGTCGGGGCCCGGTAGCCGTGCTCCTCGCCGAGGATCCCGTGACGGGGGAAGGTCTCGACGATGCGCGCGCGGATCGCCGACTCGGCGGCGCGGTCGGCTTGCGTCACCGGGTCGAAGGCTGACGCCCCGGCCTTGTTCTCGACGGCCAGCGTCGCGCGAAATCGCGGGCGCGTGATCTCGGCGGCCGCGTCCGCGAGGGTGGCGGCGAAGTCCAGCAGCCGGCGCAGCTCGTCGTCGGTCAGCGGCGGGGGGGCGTGGTCAGAGGTGGGCTCGGCGGCGTCTTCCACGGCGTGCTCCTGGGCGACTGCGCGCAACTGTGCCACTGAACGCGAAGCGCCGCCAGCCGCGGCGGGGGGTCGATTGAGGAGTCTGCGCCGCACCGGGCGAGGCCGACGCGCGTGACGCAGGGTTAGCGCGGGTCGCGGACGTCGTGGAGCCAAGCGTGACGTCGCGCGGCGTGTTGCGAGCTGATCCCGGCGTGGCGCCGCGCCCCGGGCCGGCGCGTCGGCGCGATTCAGTTTGAATGTCCACAGGGACATGTTGATATGGACTCATCGCCCGCGGTCGCGCGGCCGCGAAGGAGTGGATCATGATCTTGAGTCTTTGGAATTTCGAGGCGCGCGCGAGCGTCCCGCTGCTCGTGCTCAGCTGCGTCGCGCTCGCGTGCAGCGGAGACGACGGCGACACGCGCGGCAGCGACAGCGGCGGGACGCTGGACACGACCAGCGCCGGGAGCGACACCGCAGCGGGGACGACGACAGGCGGCGCGACCACGGGGACGACCGGCGTCAGCGTCTCCGGCACGGAGACCAGCGCGAGCACCACGACGCCCGGCACCGGCAGCAGCACCACCACCAGCGACGACGAGACGACCACCGGCGCGACCGAGACCGGCGTCGAGGAGCCGTGTCCCGAGGACTGCGAGGACATGGGCGGCGTCTGCGTCGGCAACATCTGCTGCTCGCCGGATCTCGCCTGCGGTGATGTCTGTTGTCCCAATGACCAGGTCTGCTCGTTCCAGCAGTGCGTCGCGCCGGGCTCGGTCTGTATCGACAACAGCGACTGCGCGGGCGATGAGTACTGCGAGTTCAGCCTCGGGGAGCCCGCGATGGAGGGCATGGGCGAGTGCGCCGGCGGCTTCGAACCCGCGACCGGCAAGTGCCTGCCGGAGCCGCCGATCTGCCCGCCGGGCGAGGAGCCGATGGAGGGCGAGGACATCGACTGCCTGACGGAGTGCGAGTACGTACCAGACGGGACGTTCACGCCGGTGGTCAAGCACCACTGGTCGGCGGGCACCGTCATGATGGCGCCGAACATGACGCGGCGGATCGCCGAGACACCCTCGAATCTCCGCAGCGGGCTGAATTCGTCGCTTCACGCGGGGTTCTCGGTGACCTGGCGCGTCGTCTCACAACGCGGGCGGACGCGGCGACACGCGCGGGGGCGCTCGGCTCTTTGCGCATTGTTGGAACACGGCGCGGCGTCCCTGCGCGCTCTCGCGGTTATCAACCCTGAGCGGCCGCCCAGCGCTCGCCGTCGCGTCGCCCGTTCGCGTACAGCTCGGACAGGCGCGCGGTCGAGCCGGGGAGGTAGCTCTCGATCCTCGGCGCGGTCTCGGTGGGCGTGATGTCGAAAGGGCCAGGTCGTGGCGCGACGGTGACGGTCGCGTCCGAGAACCGCGGGCTGTTGTCCGTCAGCCCGCCGTCGATGCACCAGCGCCCGCGGAACCGCGCCGGGCGCTCGTAGTAGATCGGGATGTAGCACGACGCGAGCACGGCGCTCATCAGGTCCGCGCGGCTGCGGTAGTCGTCGACGATCCAGTTGCGCCACCCGCGGATCTGGGTGATGGAGATCCGGAGACGCCCCGACGCGCGCGCGTGGGCGTCGGCGGGCAGCACGTCATCAAGGCCGCGGCGGACGAAGGCCGTCATGCGCCCGGCTGGGCCGATTCGAAACCGACGTGACTCATCAGCCAGATGAAACATCCAGTCGCGGGCCCTGGCGGTCGGCACTCCGGTCGCCGCCAACGCGGCGGTCAGCGATCCCGACGAAGCGCCGGCGAAGCGCCAGCCGGCGGTGTCGAACGAGCAGCGCAGCGCCTCGAGCACGCCGAGGTGGTAGATCATCAACCACGAGCAGCCACAAAAAGAGATCGAGCGGGGGGTCGTCACGGTGAGGCCGTGACGACCATACTCCGTGACGCGATCCTGCGCCCAGCGCGTCGAGCCCGATCCAGCGGCGCCGGCGGCGGGGGGTCGCGCCGACGCGTCGGGCGGCGCGCTACGCCGAGCGCTTGAGCGCGTGCGAGGAGACGTTGGCGAGCGCGGCTGGGGGCGCGGCGCCTTCTGTCTGGCGGGCGACCAGCTGCGCGTAGGCGCCTCCTCGCGCGAGCAGCTGCTCGTGACGACCCTCCTCGACGACGCGCCCGCGCTCGAGCACGGCGATGTGATCGGCGCTGACGATCGTGCTGAGGCGGTGGGCGATGATGAGGGTCGTGCGGCCGCGCTTGAGGCGGTCGAGCGCGTCCTGGACGAGGCCCTCGCTGTGGGCGTCGAGGGCGCTGGTGGCCTCGTCGAGGATGAGCACGCGCGGGTCTCGGAGGATGGCGCGGGCGATGGCGACGCGCTGGCGCTGGCCGCCGCTGAGCTGAGCGCCGCGCTCGCCGACGCGGGTCTGGTAGCCGTCGGGGAAGTCGAGGATGAAGTCGTGGGCGTTGGCTTGGCGGGCGGCGGCCTCGAGCTCGGCGTCGCTGGCGTCGAGGCGGCCGAAGCGGATGTTGTCGGCGATCGTGCCGGAGAGCAGCGTGGGCTCCTGCGAGACCACGGCCATGGGGGCGCGCAGGTCGTGGAGCGCGAGCCGCCGGAGGTCGTGTCCGTCGAGCAGCACGCGGCCGAGATGGGGGTCGTGGAGGCGCCGCGCGAGGCGCGAGAGCGTGCTCTTGCCGGAGCCGCTGCCGCCGACGAGCGCGCAGGTGGTGCCTGGCTTGATGCGCAGGTTGATGTCTCGGAGGACGAGCTGGTCGCGGCCGCGGTAGCCGAAGCTGAGGTCCTCGAAGGTCAGCTCGCCGCGGGCGGCGGGGAGCGCCGCCGGGGTCGCAGGCGTGGTGATCTCGGGGCGCGCCTCGAGGATCCCGAACAGCCGCGCCGTCGCGCCGGCGGCCCCCTGCAGCTGACCCCAGAGCGCGGCGGAGGGGGCCACCGCGGCGCCGATGATGATGGTGTAGAGCATGAACTCGGTGAGCGCGCCGGCGGAGAGCTCGCCGCGCGCGACCATGGCGCCGCCGAGCCAGAACACGCCGGTCATCGTGACGCAGGCGGCCAGGGTCGCGCAGGAGGAGAACGCGCTGCCGGCGAGGAGGCTGCGGATCGAGAGCTCGAAGCCGCGCTCGACCCCCTCGCGGTAGCCGTTGGCGACATGCTCTTCGCGACAGAATGACTGAACCATCTCGACGCCGGCGATCGCCTCTTGGAGCTCGCCGCTGGCGAGCGCGAGCTGGTCCTGGGCGCGCTGGCTGAGCGCGCGGATCCGGCGGCCGACGAGCACGGTGGCGATGACGGTCGGCGGCACGACCGCGAGCATGACCGCGGTGAGCAGCGGGTTGGTGTAGAGCAGGACCGCGAGGCCGCCGGCGATGGTCAGGAGGTTGACGGCGCCCTCGGGCAGCGCCGTCGTGACGGTCTCCTGCACGCGGGTCACGTCTGCGGTCACGCGCGCGAGCAGCTCGCCGGTGCGCGCGCGGTGATAGTAGGCCTGCGACTGGTGGAGCAGGCGCGTGGCGAGCTCGACGCGGAGGTCGGCGACGACGCGCTCGCCGACCCAGCCGAGCAGGTACTGGCGGAAGAACACGATGACCGCCTGGGCGACGAAGATCGCGAGCAGCGTCAGCGTGAGGCCGGCGAGCGCGCTGAGGTCGTGGTCGGTGAAGGAGGCGTCGATGATCGAGCCGAGCAGGCGCGGGTAGAGCAGGCTGAGCGCGCCGCCGCCGAGCAGGAAGGCGGCCGCGAGCGCGAGGCGCGGGGCGTGGGGGCGGGTGAGCGCGAGCAGGCGCGCGACGGGGCGGAGCCCGCGCTGATCTTCGGTGATGTCCTCTTGGGAAGGATCTGCTTGATCGGTCATGTCGATCACTCCGCGCGGGCCAGCGCCCACACCAGCTCGCTGTCGGGGTTGACGGGCGCGCGCAGGTCCTGCTCGAGCCATCGCTCGAGCGCGAAGCCGGCGCGGGCGAGGCGGGCGGTGAAGGCCTCGGGCGCGAGCATGGCGAAGCGCGACCAGTACTCCCGCGGGGCGCCCCGCTCGGGCACGATGATGTGGTGGACGACGCGCTCGCCGGCGGCGGGGAAGCTGAGCTTGCGCTCGAGCCAGCGGTGCGGGCGGTCGCTCCACGGCGAGCGCGGGAGCTCGAAGAGCTGGCGGGTCTCGGTCGGTCGCTGCGCGTGAAAGCCCTGGGGCTCGATGATGAGCTCGCAGGCGAAGCGCGCGCCGGGCTTGAGCGCGCGCCGGACCCGGCGCAGCAGCTCATCGAGACGGTCGCCGGAGAGATGGTTGATGGTCGAGTTGGTGAGGAAGGCGCCGTCGAACTCTGCGGTGAAGTCCATGCTGAGGAAGGAGGCGGCGAGGTAGCGGCACGACAGGCCGGCGGCGGCGGCCTCGGCCCGCGCGTGCTCGATGACGGGCGCGGCGATGTCGATGCCGGTCACGGCGTAGCCGCGCGCGGCCATGCGCTGGCTGTACATGCCCGGTCCGCAGCCGAGGTCGAGGATCGCGTCGCCCGGCGTGAGCTCGAGGCGCTCGAGCAGCGCCGCGACCTCTCGCTCGACCCGGGCGGGCGGCCGCAGGCCCATGTAGCCGTCGCCGTCGCGGCAGCGCAGGAGCTGCTCGGCCTGCTGCTCCCAGGGGATGGTGTCGAAGGGGACGAAGTCCTCGAGGCGGCTCCGGAGGCGGAGCGCGCGAGGTCTCGGGGCGGCTTCGCGGGGCGTGGTGGTCGTGGCGGGCTCGCTCGTCATCGTGGTGTCCCTCTTGTTCGGCTCACAGGTGCGCGCGGAGGCGGTCGAGCGCGTGGACGATGCAGGCGGTCGTGAAGGGTCCGCGGTCGAGCATCGTCATCGTGCCGCCGCTGCTCCCGCCGGGGACCAGGAGCTCGGCGCTGGCTGCAAATCCGCCGCCCGGGCGCTCCAGCGAGAGCAGGGTGGCGAGCGCCTCGTGGAGGATCGGGGTCGCGGTCTCGATAGACCCGTCGGGCGAGGATTCGATCACCTCGCAGAGCGTTAAAACGGCGAGCGCGGTGGCGAAGCCGTTGACGCGCCCAGCGGTCGCGCCCGACCAGCCGCCGTCGCTGCAGCGTCGTTGCGAGGTCGCCTGAACGATCGCGCAGGCGAGCGCGGGGTCGCGCTCGAGCTGGCCGGCGAGCCGCAGGGCGCGGACGGCGTGATAGGTCGCGTAGGTGAAGCCGTGCCACCAGTAGGGGCGCCAGAGTCGATCTTCGCCGCGCGCGCTGAGCAGGTAGGCGACGGCCTGCTCGCTCGCCGGGAGGCCGCGCGGCGCGTAGGTCGCGAGGGCGGCGAGGGCCGCCGCGCTCACGCAGGTCTGGGGGGTGAACCAGCCGTCGCGCTGCGCGATGTCTCCGAACAGCTCGACGCCCACGGGGCCGTAGGTGACGAAGCCGCCGCCGGGGCGCTGGTGATCGAGGATGAAGCGCAGGCCGTGGATCAGCTGCTTGCGATCGACGCGGACGCGCGCGCTGCGAGCCGCGAGCAGGACCCACGCGGTCGAGTCGCAGTCCTCGAGCAGCGCTTCGTCGTAGCCCCAGCCGCCGCTCGGCCTCCGCTGCTCGAGCAGCGCGCGCGTGACCCGGGCCGCGAGCGCGCGCGTCTCCGGGACCTCGCCGACGTGCGCGGCGATGAAGGCGGCCGCCCACACGTTCGAGCCCTTGCGGCCCTGCGCGTCGGTGTAGTCGCGCCACAGGCGGCCGCCGGCGCGCTCGAGCGCGGTCTCGAGGTAGCTCGCCGCGCGCGCGAGCGCGGCGTCGATGACGGGGGCGCCGCGTCGCGGCGTGATCGTGTCGGTAGGTCGGGGGAGGGGCGCGCGGGCGCGGTCGGTCGCGTAGGACATGTCGCTTTGTTCCGATCGTTGCGGGGCGGTGAGTCGCGTGGGTAGACCGCGGCGGGCGACGATCGATCACGCAAACTCAGCGCTCGCCGGAGGTCGCGCGCTCGATGGCCGTGAGCGCCTGGCTGAGCCGCGCGCGCTCGTCGGGATCGGGGACCTGGGCGCACATCCGCCGCAGCCCCGCGAGCGAGCGGGCCGGGAGCGCCGGCGGGCGCACGCGGGCCGCCCGGTCGCGGAGCACGAGCTCGAGCGCGGGCCCGAGGCCGTCGCGGGCTCGGTCTTCGCGAGCCGCGCGCAGCCCCGTGAGCAGCAGCAGCTCGAGCAGCTTGACGCGGGTCGGCGGGCAGCGGACCGCGCACGCGAGCTGGGCGAGGGCGTCGAAGTCCACGCCCTCGCCGCGCCCGCGCGCGGCGAGCTGGGTGTGAAGGCTCCGGCCCCCGACGATCGGCCGCGCGCCGCGGACATCGACGAACAGCGCGTCGATCGAGACCGCGCGCGGGCGCAGGCCGGCGCCCTCGAGCTCGCGCCGGAAGCGGGCGATGAGTCGCTCGCGGGCGTCCTCGCGGTCGACGAGCGCGAACTTGAAGCGCTGGAACCGGTGCCCGGGGACGGTGGGCCGCGCCGCGAGCTCGGGCGAGGGGCGCACGAGCGCGTCGGCGCGGTTCCACTGCCAGCGCGTGAGCTCGCCGCGCGCGTCGAGCATGACGAGCTCGATGTCGAGCTGCTGCGGGCAGGAGTTGGTGAACAGCCGCCAGCCGCGGACCCAGTGGAGTCGATCGAGGAAGGGCGCGAGCGGTCGACGAAGCGCACGCGACACGCGGCTTCGCCACGGCGGCGCCCAGAACACGGCGTAGACCGCGTAGGCGAGACACAGCGCGACGCCGGCGCCCTGGGTGAGCGCGTCGAGGCGGGTCGGCGACGGCGCGGCCACCAGCGCGGGCGCGAGGCCCAGCGCGTCGAGCAGCCACGCGCCGGGCAGGCACGCGAGCAGGGTCGCGGCCATGACCTGGCTGAAGAGGTGCACGTCGAGCAGGCGCGCGATCGTGAGGTGAAAGGCGACGGCCGCGAGGCAGCACAGCGCGGCGGTCTGCGGGATCAGTAAACCTGGCGCGAACGCCAGCTCGGCCGCGAGCGCGCCCCAGGTCAGCGCGCGCGAGGCCCAGGCGGTCTTGAGCCAGGTGGGCACGTCGGCGCGCGCGAAGTCGCGGTTGCGCAGGAGGTCGAACATCACGAGGCCGCGGCGCCAGGCGCTGTTTGGGAGCTTGCACAGGAAGTTGTAGAGGTAGAGCAGCGCGACCTCGAAGACGATCAGGCGACCGGCCCAGGGCGCGCGCTGGCTCGTGAGCGCGAGCGAGCCCTCGCGCAGCAGCGCGTCGACGGAGAGCGAGGCGGCGCAGGGCGAGAGCAGCAGCAGCAGCAGCGTGGTGCGGGCGAAGGCGTCGCCGCCGTAGACGACGAGCAGGTTGCGGGGCGGGATCGCCAAGAGCGCCAGCAGCAGCAGCACGCCGGAGATCGGCGTGGCGAGGCCGAGCGCGAACGCGAGCGCGCTGATCACCATGGTCCACAGGACCGCGCGCGAGGACAGCCCGAGCTGCTCGGCCCAGGCGAACAGGTCGAGCGCGGGGGGCAGGCGCTCCTCGTCCCCGAGGCGTCGGCGCAGGCCGTCGTCCGCGTACCACAGCCCGTGCTCGCGCAGCATCTTGACGCCGTCGACGGTGAGCACGAGGCCGAGCGCGAGGCGGCCGAGCGCGAGCGGGAGCGCGGGTCGGGGCGCGGCGAACAGGTCGACGAGCGCGGCGGAGAAGTTGGAGGAGAAGTTGGAGAGCAGGTCGAACGCGGCGATCATGGTCACGGGCTCGTCTCGTGGTGCTGCGGGGGGAGCTGGAGCAGGTCGCGGAGCAGCGAGCAGCGCCGGGCGAGCGCCGCGGGGGCGCCAGCGTCGACGACGCGACCGTCGTCGAGCACGATGACTTGGTCCGCGCGCGTGACCGTCTGCCGGTGCGCGGAGACGGTGACGATGGTCGACGGTCCGTGACCCGTGCTGGTAGACGCCGCGAGCAGCGTTTCGATCAGCGCTTGTTCACGGGCGCCGCCCAGCGCCGCGGTCGACCCGTCGAGCACGAGCAGCCGCGGGCGCGAGGCGAGCGCGCGCGTGAGCACGACGCGGCGGCGCAGCTCCTCGGGCAGGCCCGCGCCGCCGTCGCGCACGGCGGTGCGGTAGCCGAGCGGCAGCCCGTCGACGAGGGCGTCGAGGCCGGTGAGCGCCGCGAGCTCGCGCAGCTCGTGCTCGTCGAGCGGACCCTCCGCGCCGAGCGTGATGTTGTCGCGAAGATCGCCGTCGAGCAGCAGCGGCGTCGGGGGCACCAGGACGCCGCGGGGCGCGTGGCCGCGTCGGGGCGCGTGGCCGTCGAGCAGCACGCGGCCGCTCGCGGGGCGCGTGAGGCCGACGAGCAGCGCGGCGAGGCTCGAGCGCCCGGAGCCGGCGCCGCCGACGATCACCACGTGACGCGCCCGGGGCAGGCGCGCCGTGACCTGTGAGAGCGCGGGGCGCTCGCCCGCGGCGTGCGGGCTCGTCACGGCGTCGAGCGTCAGCGCGATCGGCCGCGTCGCGCTCGCGCTCGCGCTCGCGCGGGGCTCTTCGCTCGCTTGCTCTTCAGAGCATGTCTCGAGGAGCACGTCATCGAGGCGCTCGATCGTCGACGCGATCGCCGGGGCGCGCGAGAGCGTCTCGAGCAGCTCGACGACCGGCCCGAGCACGAAGGCCGCGAGGCAGTTCGCGCCGACCAGCCCGGGCAGCGTGAGCGCGCCGACGCTGACCTGCTGGGCGCTGACCGCCATGAGCGCGAGCGGGATGAGCACGGCGAAGCCCTCGAGCGCGCTGGTCACCGCGCCCGCGAGCCGGTCGCGCGCGCGGGCGTCCCGTCGCGCGTCGGCGCGGGCGTCGGACCAGCGTCGCTCGAGCGCGGGCTCGCAGCCGGCCGCCTTGAGCTCGTAGATGCCCCCGAGGACCTGCTCCTCGAGGCGGGCCGCTCGGCTCGCGCCGCCGCGGCGGGTCTGGCCCACGCGCAGCAGCCCGCGGCGGACCGCGAGGCTCGTCAGCCCGTGCAGGGCCGCGAGCGCGAGCGTGGCGACGGCCATGGGCGCGGACCAGCGCGCCAGCACGACGGTGTAGACCACGATCATCGGCAGGCCGGTGGTCGCGGTTCGGAGCGCGTCGGTGAGGTCGCCCCGCAGGCGCGCGACGCTGGCGAGCCGCGCGCGCAGGTCGGCGGTCGAGCGCAGCCGGAAGAACTCCCAGGGGAGCTCGAGCAGGCCGCGCGTGAGCGCGTCCTCGAGGCCGCGCGCGACGGCGCGGCCGGCCGCCTCGAGGCTCCAGCTGCGCGCGACGTGGGCGAGCGCGGCCGCGATCACGAGCGCCGCGATCACGAGCGACAGGTCTGTAAAGCCAGGGGCACTCGTGAGCGCGCGCGCGGCCAAGCGCTCCATCATCACCGCGACCAGCACGCCCAGCGCGATCACGGCGGACGAGGAGGCGAGGACCTGCAGGAGCACGCGCGGGCGCAGGAGCGCGGCGCGGAGCAGCGCGCGCGTGGGGGAGCGCGGGCGTCGCGTCGCGTCGGCGTCTTCACGGCTGCGCGCGTCGGGGTCCGCTTCGAACTCGAGCGCCAGGCCCGAGAGCGCGCGGGTCAGCGCCGGGTCGCGCCTCGCGAAGCGACGGCGCCCGCGCGCGGGGTCGAGGATGTAGACGCGCCGCGACGTGACGCGCTCTAAGACCACGAAGTGATTCTTGTCCCAGTGGAGGACGGCGCCCGGCGAGAGGCGCTCGAGCTTGCCGGGGGGGACCCGGAGGCCGCGGCCGCGCAGACCGAGCGCGCGCCCGGCCTCGAGCAGCGCGTGGGCGCTGGCGCCGTCTCTTCCTGTCCCGAGGGCCACGCGGACGTCGCGGCGGCTGACGCGGCGGCCGTGGTGCGCGAGCACCATGGCGAGGCAGGCGACCGAGCACTCGCTCGCGGTCATCTGGGCGACGAAGGGGATCGCGGCGCGGCGCGGCAGAGCGATGGTCATGCGCGGGGCTCCGGCGGCGTCGCGGGCGTGACGCCGATCAGGCCGCGGCGAGGGTCGAGCGCGGCGGTCATGGCCTGGGCGAGCCGCGAGATGGTCTGGGCCTTGACGCGGTGGCGGTTCCACAGGAAGGCCGCGACGGTCGGCAGCAGCGCGCGGCGGCCGACCGCGAGCTGGCCCGATCGCCAGGTCTCATCGAGGCCGTCGGCGAGCGCGGTGTTGGCCGCGGCGTAGCGCTCGATCAGCAGCGTCGCGCGGGCGCCCCCGATCCGCGCGAGGCCGTGCAGGTCGATCGGCGGCGCGTCGAGCGGGGCCGCCGGCGGGCCGTAGATCCGCGCGACGTTGCACCACACGTCCCAGATCTCCTCGGGGGCGCCGACGCAGCGGCGAAACAGATCGCTGAGCACGCCGAGCGAGAGCACCGCGCCGGCGAAGGGCGGCCGGACGCGCTCGTGCGCGGCCTCCCAGTCCATCCACGCGCTCGTGTCGGCGTCGAAGTAGCGGTGCAGCAGCTCGAGGCTCGCGGGCCCGCCCAAGAAGAACACCTCGGGCTCGTAGACGCTGGCGAAGCTGTGGGCGACGGCGCCCTCGACGGTCAAGGTCTCCAGCGCGGCCTCGATCGCGCGCTGCAGCGTCTCGAATTCATACGCGCTCGAGCTCGCGGATCCGGCGAAGCGCAGGCGGAGGCCGGGGTCTTTGCGCACGAACCAAAACCGCTTGAGCAGACCGCGCGCGCGCAGCTCCGCGACGACCGGCGCGAGCGCGGTGAACAGGCGCCGCTCAGCCGGCAGGAGCGATCCGCCCCGGGCGCGCAGGGCGACGTTGACCTGCAGCCAGCGCAGGTCGCTCGCGGAGGTCGCGAGGATCGCCGGCGCGCCGCATGAAGGGCAGGACGAGCTCGGCGACGTGACGCCGGGCAGCGCCTCGAGCGTCGAGATCGGGGTCGCAAGCGGGGTTGAGGTCGCGGTCGTGGTCGGTGTCGTCATCATCATCATCATCTTCGTCTCCTATCCAGGCGTCGCGGATAAACTCCTCGACCCGCAGGCTCTTGGTCTTGCCGGCGCCTTCGAAGGCGGCCTCGATCGCGAGCGGGCTGTCGCGGTCGACCAGCAGCGGCGGGTAGCCGTCGCGCTCGAGCAGCAGCAGCTTGCTCCACCCGAGCTCGTGGGCGAGCTGAGACCAGCGCGCGAAGCGGTGGGCGCCGCGGGTCTCGGTCAGGCTCGCGAGCGCCGGGCCGCGCAGCTCGACACGCCGCGTCCGGACGACGCTGTCATCCTCGAGGCGCAGGCGCGGCTGGTGCTGCGGCGCCTCAGTCTCGGCCGCGCGCGTGTGGACCACGCGCGCGCCGGCCGGCACCACCGGCGGAACGTGCAGCGAGGTCAGCAGCAGCGCCTGCAGGCAGGGATCTCCGGCGGGGAACGAGGCGGCCGTCGGCGCGATCGGGCAGATCGGTCGCGCGCGCCCGGGCAGCCGCGCGAGCGGGAGGTCCGTGTGCGGATCGCGGGTGAGCCGGAGGCCGCGCGAGGGCAGCGTCGAGTCGTTCACGCCCCAGAGATCGAGGGTCTCGTCCCACAGCTGCGGCTGCGCGAGCACGTTGGGGACCGGGTGATCGTAGGCGAGCGCCACGAAGTCGACGCCGAGCGCCCGCGAGAGCGCGTGGTACTGGCGTTTGAGCCAGCCCTCGAGCGGCGCGCCCTCGCCGGCGAGCAGCGTCGCGACGCGGGCGTAGGCCGAGGTCGCGTCGACGCCGACGCCGTGCACGAGCGCGTCGCCGCCGAGCGCGGGCGGGGTGAAGGAGAGCTGGAGGGTCTGCAGCGCGGGCCCGGCGGGGCGCGGGGGGGTCGAGGCGCTCCAGCGCCGCTCTTCGCCGGCCGCGAGCATACGTCGCGTCGCGTCGCCGCGGGCTCGCAGCTCCGGGGCGCCGCCCAGGTGATCGACGAGGGTGTCCCATTGCAGCAGGCCGCTGGGGTCGGCGGCGGCGCGGGCGAGCGGCTTCACGGTGTCCAAAGAGACATCTTGATCCTCGCCGAGGATCCGCCGCGTCGCCGCGCGCACGAGCGGCGCCCGCACCCCGACGGCGTGCTCGTGACGGCTGGCGGCCGCGCAGGCGCGACCGAGGCGCGCGGCGTCCTCGGGGCCGAGCTCGACCCGCCAGGGCGCGGCCGCGTCGCAGCGAAGCGGCGCGCGCGGGAGCGAGGGCAGCGGCGTCTCGAGGGCGTCGCACAGCGACTGCAGCGCCTCGCGGGCCTGGTCCATGATCGCGATGACCACGCTCGCCTCGCAGCTAGCGAGCTGGGCGCGCAGCGAGTCGGCGAGCGCGCAGAGCCGCGTCCGCGCCGCTCGCCACGGCGCCACGTGGGATGGATCGAGCAGGGACTCCGCCGCGAGCAAGGCAGCCCACGGGTCGGTGAACTGGCGCGGGAACACGAGCCCGCCGACCAGCACGCCCTGCTCGCGCAGCGTGTGAAACAGCCGCGTCACCGCGGCCGCCGGGAGCCCGCGGGTACCCAGCGCACGGACAGCCTCGGCCTCGGTCCACGAGGGGGCGCGGGCGAGCGTGTTGAGCAAGGCGTCGAGACCGGCGCGAACGGACAGGTGGCGCTTGATCGACGGGCCGCGCGTCGGCGGGGTCCAGAAGCTGTACGCGCCGTCCGCTCCCCGCGTGAGCGTGGGGTTGAGCTTGTAGCGCCCGCGGGCGGGGTAGGGGGCGCGCTCCGCCAGCGCCATGACGATCGCGCGAAACGGCGCGAGGTCCGGGGCGACCGAGAACTTCGGGGCCGCTCGACGCACGCGGCGACGCGGCCCCCAGCTCGCCAGCGCGACGCCGGTCCACAGCGCGCAGGGCTCGGTCCGCGAGGCCGCGCGCGCGAGGTAGCGGTACAGCGTCGTCTCGCGATGACGCGCTTTCTTGTTGCGGCGCTCGGAGAGGACGCGCCCGAGGAAGCCGCGGGCGAGCGCCGGGTTGACGACCGCGAGCGCGCGCATGAACCGTCGGCTCTCGACGGTGCGTCCCCACAGGGTCCGGCGCCCGCGCTCGATCGCGTCGTCGTAGCGCGCGACGTACTCCCGCCACCCCGACCCGCCCGGCGTAGTCTCGCGGGCGAGCGCGCCGAGCTGCGGGTCGTCGAGCTCGCGGACCGCGTCGAGCGACCAGCCGGCGACGCGGACCACCGCGGCCGGCGCGAGCTCGACCGCGTCCGCCTCGGGCTCGTGTGTCTTAGCTGTCTTATGAGACACAATCGAGATCGCGGCGGTCATCGCGGGCCCTCCCCGCCGACGAGGCGCTGGTCGTGCCAGTCGCCGACCCGCTGGATCCCGCGGTAGCGCGGCAGGAGCCGGGCGACATCGCCGTCGCGCGCGGCCCCGACCTCGCTGATGTTGCTGAAGGTGCGCATCTGGGCGCTGAGCTCGCGCAGATCGAGGCCCGCGAACGCGAGGAAGTCCTCGACGTCGGCGCGCTGACGCATGTCGAACTGCGCCCGAAACCAGCGCGTGGTCTCTGCGAGCTGGGCGCGGGTCGGCTCGAGCTGCAGCCGGGCCGCCTCGGCATCTACAAGAACCCCCAGGAGGACGCGCGCGCGCAGGCTCGCGCGCGTCTGGCCCCCGGGGAGCGCGTCGTGGTCGTCGATGTCGATGAGGTACATGTCGGGCTCCGTGGTGAGAGACCACGGCGCGCCGGTTTCGATCACGCGATCTTTCGCTCGACCCACCACCGCCCGCGGACGCGGGCGTCCTCGCGGCGCGCGGCCTCCTCGTCGAAGCCGCCCTGCGTCACCATCAGGTCCGAGAAGGCCTGCAGCAGCTCGATCTCGACCTCGCTCAGGCTGGGGTGCCAGATGTCGACGAGCAGGATCATCCGCGTGTAGCCGCCGCGGTTCCAGGCCTCGTGCTCAAAGCTGTCGTCGAACACCAGGCAGCGGCCCTCCTCCCATCGACGGGCCTCGTCGCCGACTCGCAGCGCGCAGTCGCCGGGCGGCACGACCAGCGGGAGGTGGATCGTGAGGTTCGCGTTCCACGGCCCACAGTGTGGCGTGATGTGGCACCCCGGGTTGAGCGCCGAGACCATCGCCATCTTGCCGAGGCGCGGCAGCGAGTCGAGCACCGCGGAGGTCACCGGCCAGCGCGCGCGCTCGGCCGGGCTGATGCCGCCGACCGACTTGATGCGCGAGATGTTCCAGGCGCCGCGGTGGGGCGCGTTGTCTTGGTTATTGACGCGGAAGCCGGACTGCTCCGCGCGCACGCGCAGCGCCTCGTCGCGGATCGCCTCCCAGCCGCGCTCGAGCGCGCGGACCTGCTCGAGCGCGCCTGCGTCATGCCAGGCCCGCGCCTCGAGATCCCGCAGCACAAAGCCGCTGCGCTGATGCGGGTGCCTGGGCACGGAGTCCGCCGGCGCGCGGCCGGTGATGACCGCGAAGCCGTGCTCGATCCGCGCGAGCGCGCCCGCGGGGTGGCGCGCGCGCGCGCGCGTCATGAGCTGCTGAAACTGGGCGAGCTTTTGATACGTGTCCATCGTTACAGGCCCTCCCGTCGCAGCTCGCGTCGCAGCAGCCAGTCGCGCGCCGAGAACACGCCGCGGTAGCGCGGCATGCGAGCCGAGACCTCGGCGCGGCGCAGGCCCCCGACCTTGGCGACGGCGCACAGCGTGTGCATCTGCGCCCGGAAGTCGCTGGGCGTGAGCCCGGCGAAGTCGAGGAAGGCCGAGAACTCGTGGCGTCGCACCAGCCCCATGCGCGCCCGGTACCAGCGCGTCCGCTCGTCGAGCTCGTCGCGGAGCACGGGGAGCATGTGGCGCGCGCGCTCCTCCTCGGCGAGCACGCCCAGGAGCACGCGCAGGCGCGCGGCCGACTCGGCCTCGAGGGCGCCTACGGTCAGTTGTTGGTCTTGCTGTGTCATCGGCTCACATCCCCGCGGCGACGCGCGCGTCGCCTCGGCTCGTCATCGTCATCGTCATCGTCAGCGGCGAGGTCTCGCCGGTCGTCATCGGGTACAGGCGCGGCGCGTGGGCGCCGGCGCGCGCGAGCGCCTCCTCGACGCAGCTCAGCGGCGGATCGATGTCGTGGTCATCGGGGCGCTCGTCGGTGCCGTGCGGCCCGAGGCCGATGCGCGCGAACCACGGGGCGCCGCCGTTGGCGTAGGGCACCAGCTCGCGCGCGCCCCAGGCCGAGGCCGCCGCCACGAGGTCGTCGGCGTCGTGCATGATCTTCTGCCAGCGCGTGCGCTCGCTGGGCGGCACGAGCAGGAGGTAGCGGGCGACCGAGCTGAACAGGTAGCGGATCGGCTGCAGTCGCCAGGCGCGGTAGCCCCCGAACAGCATGTCCACAGGGCCATGTCGCTCGCGCGCCCACGCGGCCAGCTCGATCGTGCAGCCGGCCGCGTCGCGCCCGGCGTCCGCGAGCATGGCGACGCGGCGCCCCATGCCCTCGACCACGTAGGTGTTGCCGAGGTTGCGCGCCTCGGGGTGCAGGATCCGGCCGTCGGTCGGCTGCTCGCCGTAAAACGGCAGCGCGATCACCTTGAACGGGCCGACGCGCGCCTCGTCGTGCCACGCCATCGCGCGGACGTTGGAGAAGCCCAGCTCGCGCAGCCGCAGCACCATGTCCGTCGCCAGCAGCGTCTCGCGCGGGACCGCCGGGACGTAGATCGGCGTGTCGTGGCCGAGGCGCAGCAGCGTCGGGATGTCGTAGTGGTCAGGGTGCGAGTGCGTGATGAACACCGCAGACGGGGCGAGGTCACAGGGCGTGTGCGGTCGCATCCCCGGCGGGTCCTCGGGCGACGGCGGGAGCAAGAAGGGGTCGACCAGCAGCTGCGCGCCCTCGCCCTGAAACGCGACCGCCGCGTGGCCCACGAAGGTCACGCCGTCCGCCAGCGGCTGCTTCGGCGGCGCCACGGCTTCGAAGCCGCCGGCCGCGTGGACCTGGTCCCAGAGCCTGGCGGCAGCCGGGTCGCGGGGGCGCGCCGCTCCGCGTGACCACCGCCCGATCCACGGCGCGAGCTGGCAGCGCGCGCGCGCGTCGAGGCGAAGCAGCACGCGGCGACGCCCGCCGGCCCGGTCGGGGATCTTGAGCTCGAGCGCGACCGGGGTCACCAGCTCCGTCTTCGGGTAGAGGCAGTCCTCGCGCAGCGTCCGCGGGCCGGTGTACAGGCGACCGAGCGCGCGCGGGCCCATGATCCGGGGCATCCACTCCTTCGCCAGCGCCTCCACGCGGTCGGTCCCGACGCGCTTGAGCTCGCGCTCGAAGGGCGCGCAGGTCCGCTGCAGCAGCGCGTCGCACAGGCCCGTGAAGCCGGCGCCGAAGGGCGTGCGGTCGTCGTAGATCAGCGTGAGCTCGACATCCTCGCGCAGGCGCAGCCGCAGAGGGGTCGAGGACAGAGAGGTCTCTTGGGTCATCTCTTGGTTCCTTTTGTGCGCGAGTACAGGCGCGCGGTGGCCGTGTCGGCGAGCGCGCCGAGCAGCGCGACGGGAGCGTCTTCACGCTCGAGCGCGCCCAGGGTGGCGTGGATGTCGAGCCGCGCGCGCTCCATCACCCGCGCGGTCGTCGACACGGCCCCGGAGGTGAACAGCAGCTGGCGAAGCGCCGCGACGCTGCCTGGGAGCGCCTCGCGGAGCGCGGTGAATTCTCGGCGCTGCGCCGCGCTGGCGCCGCGCCAGAACGCGACCAGCGGCAGCGACCAGGTGCCCGACTCGAGGTCGTCGCTGCTGCGCTTTCCGAACAGGTCGCGCAGGTCGTTGCCGGCCTGCCGCACCAGCGCGCTCTGGCGACCGAGGCGGCGGTACAGCGCGATCCGATCCGCGTCGCAGCCGACCGCCATCGCGGCGAGCTCGGCCGTCATCGGGATCGCGGCCGTCTTGTCCTGGGCCTGCGTCGCGGCCGCCTCGACGCTGTCAGGGAGCGCGCGCGCGAGGTCGCGATCTTGTCCGCGCCCAGAGAGCAGCGAACGATCGAGCACCAGCTCACGCAGGCGCGCGCGCGCGTCAGGGTCGACGCGATCGCCGAGCTGCATGATGCGATCACAGGCGAGCACGAAGACGATCAGCGCGGCGTTGCTGACCCGCGCCGCGCCGAGCTGCGACAGCGGCGGCTCGAGCTCGTCGTCTTGGATCGCGTCGAACATCGAGACGCTGAGCACGTAGAGCTCGCAGCCGGCGGCCGCCTCGAGCAGCGTCTCGTCGAAGCTCGTGACGCCCTCGCTGAGGGCCACGAGCAGGAAGATCGCCGCGATCGTCGAGAGCCCCGCGTGCTCGCGCTGGCGCTGCTGATCCGAGCCGCGCACCGTGTTCCAGTAGGCGAGCAGCGTCGGGCGCAGCGCGGTCGAGATCCGCGGATCGTCGAGCGCTCGGCGCACGCGCGCGTCACAGCCCGTGACCAGGGACTCGAGGTCGTGCGCGTTCTGGGGGCGGGGGAGCTGCATGGTCTGTTGGAGGGGTCGGGGGGAGCGTTGGGGAGGTAGGGGAGCGCGAGGGGCGACGCCGCAGCGCCGCCCCCCGCGAGGTGAACTTAGGTCCAGCCGCTGCACATGCGGGTGGGGGCGTAGATGCCGGCCTGCGGCTCAGGGGCGGGGCCTGTGCCCTCGCCGCCGAAGGCGGCGCGGAGGTCGTCGATGTCGACGAGCTCGATGTCGCTGTCAGCGTTGTCGCGCTCGCGGGCGGTGTCGAGGGAGATACGGACGTCGTTGTTGGGCTTGTTCATGATGGTGTCGCTTTCGTGGTTCGGTGTCGGGGGACGCGAGCGCGGGGCGGTGATAGGCGGCGATACCGTCGTCGCTCGGTGCCTCGTGCTCGCGGTGGGGTAGACAGGCCGACTCCGAGTTCGATCACCGACGCATCGAATTTTTTGTGAAGCGGCGCGCGGGGCTCTTTCGCGGTCCGTGGTACATCGCGGGAACACCGGCTCGCGCCACAAGATATGGCTTTGAATTCAGGTGCTTACGGCGCCGGGTGATGATGGCGCCGATCGTCGTGCAGCTCGACGACGACAACTGCGACGGCGTCGTCGACGAGAAGGACATCCCCGAGATCCTCTTCAACGAGTTCTTCTCGGGCGCCTACAACAACAACGGCCGGCTGCACGCGATCTCGATCATCGACGGCGAGATCGTCGAGAAGTGGGCGTTTCAGCCCGGGACGGATCGGGTTCACCCGGGGCGCGAGATCGCGGCGGGCGATCTCGACGGGCAGCCGGGCGTCGAGATCGTCATGTGCACCGAGAACAATAAGGTGCGGGCGGTCGACGCCGAGGGGAACCCGCTGTGGACCTCGACCTACGCCGGCGGCTGCATCCACCCCTCGATCGTCGACATGGACGGAGACGGCTTCGCGGAGGTGCTGGTCGAGCGCGCGATGCTCGACGGCGCCACCGGGGCGACGAAGCTGGACATCCCGGAGTGGATCGGCACGGTGACCGGCCTCGACGTCAACGACGACGGCGAGATGGAGATCGTCGGCGCGACGAAGGCCTACAACATCGGCGGCGGCCTGGTCGCGGAGACGAGCCTGGGCGGGCTGCACCCGGCGATCGGTGACTTCGACCTGGACGGCAAGCCCGAGGTCGCGGTCATCGACAACAACGGCAACATCAACCGCCATCACCTGATCGTCTGGCGTCACGACCCCAACATGCCGGGCAACGTCGAGATCATCCGCGACGGGATCGATATCAACGGTCCGCTGAGCAACGCGCTGTGCCCGGTGAACTCCGCGGGCTACAAGGGCGGCGGCGGGCCGCCGACGGTCGCGGACTTCAACGGCGACGGGACGCCCGACGTCGCGGTCGCGGGCGGGGTCGGCTACGCGGTCTTCGACGGCGCGAAGCTGATGGATCCGCAGGTCGCGGATGTCGATACCGTCTTGTGGATCAAGCAGACCAAGGACTGCTCCTCGGCGCAGACGGGCTCCTCGGTGTTCGACTTCGACGGTGACGGGAGCGCGGAGGTCGTCTACTCCGACGAGCACTACCTGCGGATCTATCGCGGCACCGACGGCGAGGTGCTGTGGCAGACCTGCAACACCACCGGCACGCTGCGCGAGTTCCCGCTGGTCGCCGATGTCGAGAACGACGGGCAGGCGGATATCGTCGCGGTCTCGAACAACTACTCGAGCATCACCTGCGAGGGGACCAAGCAGACAGGCGTGCGGGTGTTCGGCGACGCGCAGGGGCAGTGGGTGCGGACGCGCCGGATCTGGAATCAGCACAGCTATCACGTCACGAATGTGAACGAGGACGGCTCGATCCCGTCGCCGGAGCTGGCGAACTGGCTCGAGCCCGGGCTCAACAACTTCCGGCAGAACACGACGCCTCGCGGCTCACGGATGGCCCTGCGCGCCGCGTAGCGGGGGCTGCGGGGAAGCACGCGCGGGCGCGCGTCAGACCCCGAGTACGCGGCGCGTCGCGACGGGCCGCGGGGCTGTGCGGGGTTGATGGCACGTCGCGCTCGGCTGCGCGCGTCGCTGCGCGCGTCCGCGCGTGATCGTGAAGCGTCGCGTTACAGCGGTGTTCACGACGAATCGAGAAACCCGCGCCGCGCGGGCCCGTTGGAGCGAGTATGCGCCTTGGAAAGATCATCGCAGCTCTCTGTGTCCTGCTCTTGGCGACGGCCACGTCTCCGGAGGCCGACGCGTGCGGTCCCTACGGCCCGCCGCGCGTCATCTCGGGGACCATCGACTCCGTCGATCCCGCGGCGGCGTACCTCGTGCAGGCGCGCTGCGGCGAGCGAAGCTACGAGTTCTTCGCGGACCCAAAGGGGCGCTTTCTGATCCGCGAGTATTCGGCGCCGCGGTGCGTCGTCACGGTCGTCGCGCGGGAGCGGCACGCGCCCGATCGCGCCGTGACGGTCAGCCTCGCGGTCCCGAGTCGAGGTGTGCGGATCGAGGTCCCCGGTCACGACGCCGCGGCGTGAGGTATGCGCTCGGCGCTCGCGCGGCGGCGGCGGGCAGTACACTGCGAGGGTCATGCACACGCCGTCGCTGGACTCCACGCAGAAGCCGACGATCCTCGTGCTCCACGGGGTCACGATGTCCGGGCGCTCGATGCTCGCGCTGCTCGGGCCGATCGCCGACTCGCTGCGCGCGGCGGGCTTCGAGCTGGTGGCGCCGGACGCCGCCGGGAGGATGTCGAAGGAGCAGGTCGCGGGGCTCGTGTCGTGGGCGCGCTCGACCTACGCCAAGGTCGGTCAGGACGCCGACGCGGCGTTCTGCGAGGGGGTGTTTTGGCAGGGCGGCGAGCACGGTGATTGGTTTGACGCCGTCACGGATCCCGCGAGCGGTGAGAAGACCTACCGCGCGCTCGCGCCGAGCCTCGAGCGCGTGCGCGCGGCGACCTCGGGTCGACGCGTCGTCGGGGTCCTGGGCTTCAGCCAAGGGTGCGCGATGGCGGCGGTCGTGAGCGGCGCGGCGAAGCGCGGGGCGCTGCCCTTCGGCGACACGCTGCGCTTCGGGGTGTACGTCGCGGGCTTCAAGCCCGCCTTCGCGCGACCGGAGATCGAGCTGTGGCCGGTGCCGGATGTCGCGGGCTTGTTCGCGGCGGGGACGGCCGACGCGATCTTCTCGGACCCCGAGGGGATCCGCGCGCTGGCGCGGGAGTTCACCGATCCCGAGGTGCACATCGTCGAGGGCCTGCAGCACACGATGCCAGTGTCGGCGGAGTGGGTCGAGCGGATCACCGCGTTCGCGACGCGTCACGGCTGAACGAGCGCGTCGCCGGCTGCACGCGGCGCGCGTGCTAGCGTGGGCGCGTGGGATCCCGTGAGCGCCGCGTCCGTCTACCGCTGCTCGAGCAGCCGAGCTCGTCGCGCTACGCTCGGCGCGCGCGCGACCTGAGGACGCCGAGCGACGCGCCGCGGCCGGGGCTCGCGGTCTGGGAGCTGACGCTCGCGTGTGACCAGCGCTGTCTCCACTGCGGTCCGCGAGCCGGGCGCGCGCGACCGAACGAGCTCACGACGGCGGAGTGTCTGCGGGTGGTCGAGCAGCTCGCGGCGCTCGGCGTCAGCGAGGTCTCGTTGATCGGCGGCGAGGCGTACCTGCGCGGGGACTTCGCTGAGATCGTCCGATCGATCCGCGCGCGGGGCATGACCTGCATGGTCACGACCGGCGGCTACAACCTCGACGAGCGCCGCGTCGCGCTGATGGTCGAGGCCGGCGTCCAGGTCGTGACGCTGTCGATCGACGGGCTCGCCGAGACCCACGATCGCCTGCGCGGTCGGGCGCGCAGCTGGGAGCGCGCGTTCACGGCGATGCGCCGGCTTCGCGCCGCGGGCGTGCAGGTCTCGATGAACTCGCAGATCAACGCGTGGACCTACCGCGAGCTGCTGCCGCTCTTGGAGCTGGCGGCGCCGGAGGGGATCCGCTCGTGGCAGGTCCAGCTCACGGTCGCCCACGGCAACGCGGCGGATCATCCGGAGATCCTGCTGCAGCCCTACATGATCCCCGAGGTCTTCGACGTCCTGGAGCTCGCGCTCGATCGCTGCCGCGCGCTCGGGGTGCGCTTTTGGCCAGGTAACAGCGTCGGCTACTTCGGCCCGCTCGAGCACCCGATGCGCCGCCCCTTCGACTCCGAGGGTCACTACCGCGGCTGCGCGGCGGGGATCGCCGGGCTCGGCATCGAGAGCGACGGGCGGCTCAAGGGCTGCCCGAGCCTCGACGGCGAGATCAACGGCGCGGGCTCGCTGCGCGATCACGATCTTAGCGAGCTCTGGGGGCGCTCCGCGGCGCTGCGCTTCTTTCGCGAGCGCGGCGTGGACTCGCTGTGGGGCTACTGCGCGAGCTGCTATTACGCCGAGACGTGCAAGGCCGGCTGCACGACGATGACCGAGCCGCTGTTCGGGCGCCCTGGCAACAACCCGTTCTGTCATCACCGCGCGCTGGACCTGCGCGCCCGCGGTCTGCAGGAGCGGATCGAGCAGGTCCGCGCGGGGACCGGGCGGCCCTTCGACAACGGGCTGTTTCGTCTGGTGCTCGAGCGGATCGAGACCGGTGAGCGCGTCGCGGTCGAGCCGCCGCGGACGAGCCGCGTCATGGACCCGCTGGGCGTCGGCGCGCCGTTGACCGACTACGGCGAGGGCTCGTCGTCTGGAGGATCCTCGTCGGGCTGCAGCCCGTTCTCGTAGGGCGGCTCATCGTCCGGGGCGGCGCCGGCGTAGGGCAGGACGACCGTCGTCGACATGTCCTCGGTGGTGCCCGTCGTCATCCCGGTCGTGAAGGCCGTCGTCATCGTGGTAGCGAGCGTCGTCGCGAAGGTCGTCGCGCCGGTGGTCGAGAAGGTGGTTGACGACGAACCCCCGGACGAGCCGGTGCTCCCGAAGCTCGTCGAGCTCGTGCCCGGACCCGCGGTCGTCCCTGTCCCGCCCATGCTGCTCGTGGACGTCGAATTCGTGGACGTCGTCTGCACGCCGCCGGTCGTCGAGGTCGCGCCGAAGCTCGTCGAGCTGGCGTTGGTGCCGCCGTCGCTGGTGCCCCCGCCGTCTCCGCCCGCGCAGCTCGCCGCGCCGCCGAGCGCGGTCGCCATGGAGGCGAGCGAGAGCAGGCGAGCGGGGATCCAGGTGGCGAGGCGAACGCGCTGGTCGCAGAAGGGGCACTCGAGCTCGCGCACCCGGACGTGCTTTTGACATTTGGGGCACAGCCGCATCGGCGCACAGCGTACCACCGCCGGCGAGCCGCTGCTGATGGGGTAGCGGGCTCGGGAGCGCGAGCTCGCAGAGGACCGCCGCGTCGCGGGCCCAGGCGAGCGCGTCGCGGAGCTCCTGCTCGCTGTGGACGTTGTGGACGCGCGTGGGGGCGTCGAGTGGGAGGCCGCCGGCGAGCGCCGCCGCGTTGAGCGTCTCGTGCGGGTTGACGCCCGCCTCGTCCAGCTCGTCGAGGATCGCGACGCCGACCACGACGGAGTAGATCGGCGCCCCGGGGAGCGCCGCCGCCCCGGCGATCGCGACCTCAAGGCTTTCGTCGCGCGTCGCGGCGGCGCTCGTGCGCAAGGCGAGCGAGGATCACGACTACAAATTCGCGGCCGTCGCGATCGGGGAGATCGTCGCCGCGCCCCCTCTACACCGTCCCCTCTTGGCGGGCGTCAGCATGCGGTCTCTCTCCGGCGATGGCGACAGCGAGCTCTATCGCGCTCTATCGCGCGACGCACGAGCTGCTCGAGACGCGCGCGCGGTGATCGGGCGCGCCGCGTGCCTGGCACAGCGAGGGCACGCGCCCTGGCGCGCGGCGTCGGGCGCCGGGTTTGTTGAGGAAGATCAGGCGTGTAGGGGCGGGGCTGCGTGTTCCGGCAGAACGTGCAGCCCGACGGCGAATTCTCGGCGCCGGATCTCGTGGTCGAGCTCAAGCGCCGCTGCCCGCCGAACGAGGAGTACGCGCTCGTCGGTCGCGTGCGGAACATCGGCGAGGCGCCGGCGCCCGCCGGCGTGCCGGTGTACTTCTACGAGGGCGAGCCCGGCAACGGCGGCGTGCAGTTCGCCCAGGGCGTGACGATGAACGTGCTGTACCCGGCGCAGGCGGAGGACGTGCTCGTCCCCGGGGACATGGTGCCGCTCTCGGTGCAGGACGGCACGACGCCCGCGTGGGTCGTGGTCGACGACGAAGAGCCCGCGCACCCCTGGAAGGAGTGCCGGACGGACAACAACAAAGACAACGGCACCGGTGAGTGCAAGGTGCTCGGCTGAGCGCCGCGCGCGGGCTCGACCACCTGGCGTAAGCGCCAGGTGATCGAGCGAGCGTGATCAGCTCTCGTCGTCGTCGTCGCCCGCGTCGCCGGCGAGGACAGGCGCGGCGGCGTCGAAGATCACCTCGACGCGGTTGCTGACGCGCGAGAGCGGCGGGAGCTCGAGGCGCTCGAACACGCGGCGCTCGACCACGAGCTCCGGGTCGCGCCGCGCGTCGTGGCGCGGCGGCAGCGACTCGAGCTCGGCGGTCGAGAACGGGCGGTGAACGGTCCGCGCCTGCACGTAGCTGCCGCGCTTGAAGAACGCGGGGTAGTCGTTCCAGTTGACGCCCTTGGCCATGAGCAGGTCGTGGAGCTCGCGGTGCCCCTTGCCGTGCAGCGCGGCGTGCTCGTAGTGGGCGCGCGCGGCCATGCTGAGGCTGTTGCGCGTGGCGTCGCGCTCGCGCCAGAGCAGGACGTTCGCGGCCTCGACCTTGGTCGGCACCGTGAACGCGCGGCAGTCGAACACGGGCGCCTGCGCGGCTTTCTCGGGCATCCGCTCGCGCAGCGCGGCGTTGAACCAGACGCTCGCGCGCGCCGCCAGCAGCGAGACCATCTTCTGGATCCGACCGTCGTGATAGATCTGACGCTGGTAGTCGTCGCTGTACCAGACGAGGCTGAGCTCGTCGGACTGCGTGTAGCCGACGCACGCCGAGGTCTCGCGCACGAGCGCGATCGTCATGTCGATCATCAGCTCGGAGAGACGTTGATCGTAGGGCCGCGCGAGGTCGGCGGTGAACTTGGAGAAGCCCTTGCCGTCGAGGCGCGCGATCACGGGGATCATCGGCAGAAAGCGCCGTCCCGCCTCGGCGTGCTCATAGGACTTCATCCGCTCCGCGAAGCTCAACTTCTTATTCATGATGTCTACCTGAATGTGACAGTAGCGCGGGGATGGCTCGATGTCCACGCGCTGCGACATGACGCGGCTCAGCGTCTCCCTACGAAAAAACCATGGAGCCCCGTCGATCCGGATCATGACATCGGCGCTCGAGGGCGACGCCGCGTGGCGAGGCGCGACGGCGGGCGGATCTGGCGCCCGTCGCTCGGGCGCGCACGCCTCACCCCGCCCCTGGGCGCTCGGAGGGGTGAAGGCGGCGCAGGGCTGGCGGCGAGGTCTTGTCCGGATGTATAACGGCCCCATGCCCCCCATGAAGTTCGATCTCGAGCGTTTTCTTGCCGCGACCGTGCTGATCGCAACGACCACCGCAGGCCCGATGGGGTGCGGGAAGGCGAAGGAGGCGGAGGCCAAGGCGAAGGAGGCCGAGGCCGAGATGAAGAAGGCCGAGGCGCGCGCGAAGGAGGCCGAGGCGCGCATGAAGGAGGCCGAGGCCAAGGTTAAGGAGGCGGAGGCCAAGGCCGTCGCGGCCGCCGAGGCCGCCGACAAGCCCCTCGAGGAGGGCGGCGGAGACGGTGGAGGCGATGGTGGAGACGGCGGCGACGCGGCGGGCAACGGGGGCTCCAAGGCCGCGCCCGATCCGTCGGTCGAGACCCCGAGCTGGTGACGCCGCTCGCGTGGCGCTCGCGACGGCTCAGGCGCGGGCGTCGGCCGTTCACGCGATGAGGGGGCGCGCGGCTGACCGGGCTGTGCGAGACCCTCTACATGGCCGTAAAGACCGGTTCTCAACGCGCGCGCGCCGGCAAGCGAGCGCTCGACCTTCTCCTGCTCGCGCCGACGGTGCCGCTGTTCGCGGTGGTCACGGGCGCGCTGGCGGCGGTGGTGTGGGCGCTGGACGGGCGACCGGTGTTCTTCACGCAGCCGCGCGTCGGTCAGGGCGGGCGGGAATTTCGTATCTACAAGCTGCGGACGATGACCTGTGAGACAGATCCGCGGGCGCGCCGACCGACACGCCTCGGCCGATGGCTGCGCGCGCGGGGCCTCGACGAGCTGCCGCAGCTGTTCAACGTGCTGCGCGGCGACATGAGCCTGGTCGGGCCGCGACCCCTGACGCGCGCGGACCTCGATCGCCTCGTGAGCGCGCACCCGCCGTTCGCCCAGCGCGGTGATGTCCCGCCCGGGCTGACCGGGCTCGCCCAGGTCTGCCGCGCGCGCGGGCCCGCGTTGACGGCCGCGCTCGACAGCGCCTACGCTCGCGAGCGCGACGTGGCGATGGATCTCAAGCTGCTGACGCGGACCCTGTGGATGAACCTCGTCGGGAAGGACCGCGGCGCGCTGCGGCTGGACGAGCGGCGACGCGGCGCGCTCGCGCGCGCGGGTGGTGGAGTCGCCGTCGAGTGAGCGACGAGGCGGGAGCGCGAGCGGGGCTGCTCGGCGAGACGATCGCGGCGCTCAGCACACCGCGGCGCCTGATCCCGATCGTCGTGGTCTGCGCGCCCTTGGTCGCGGCGCAGCGCAGCCTGTCCCGGGATCCCATGGCGCTCCCGCTGGGGCTGGCGATGTGCGGCCTGTTCGCCTCGCTCGCGCCCTACCTGTGGCGTCGGCTAATGGGCGCGCGCGCGCAGCCGCGCGCACGCGCGGCGCTCGGGCTGCTGGTGTACGCGGCGTGCGGCGCCGGCGTTGTGGCGCTCTTAGGGGTCGTGATCCCGCGCGCGCTGGGGATGGGTCGGACGTTCTTGACGGGCCGCGAGAGCCTCTTGGTCTCGACGGCGCTGTTCTGGGTAGGAGGGTGGGGTCTGGGTCGCGACATCGAGATCGAGGCGAAGCTGGCGCGCGCGGAGGCGCGGGCGCGCTCGCTGGCGCGCGCGGCCGAGCGCGCCGAGCTGCTGGCGCTGCGCAGCCATCTCGATCCGCACTTCCTCTTCAACACGCTCAACGCGATCGCGGAGTGGTGCCGCGAGGACGGCGAGGTCGCGGAGCGGGCGATCTTGAAGCTCTCGGCGATCCTGCGCACCGTGCTCGCGGGCGTCAGGCTCGAGCGCTGGGCGATCACGCGGGAGCTGCAGCTGGTGCGGGATCTGTTCGAGCTGCACCTGTTCCGCGACGACGAGCTGTTCACGCTCGCGTGGGAGGTCCCGCCCGAGGACGCGCTCGCGGGCGTGACGGTGCCGCCGATGATCCTGCTCCCGCTGGCTGAGAACGCGGTCAAGCACGGCCCCGCCGCCGGGCACCGCGGGCGCGTCGCGCTCGCGGTTTCACTGATGAATGATTCGACAGGTCGAAACGGTCATGTTGAAGTCGTGATCGAGAACCCGGGCCCGTTCCGCGGGCGCAGGCCCGGGGGCGAGGGGGTCTCGATGGTCGAGCGGAGGATCGCGCTGGCCTACGGCGCGGCGGCCTCGCTCTCGCTGGAGGCGCTCGAGGGGGCGACGAGGGCGACGCTCCAGCTGCCGCGCGAGCGGGGCGAGGAGCGTCGAGATGGCTGAGCGAGCGTTGACGCTGCAGGTGTTGATCGCGGACGACGAGCAGATCGCCCGCCGCCGCCTGAGCCGGCTGCTGCGCGCGATGCCGGCGGTCACGATCGCGGGGGAGTGCGCGCGCGGGGACGAGGTGCTCGAGCGGCTCGCGCGGGCGCGGTCCGCCGAGCTCCCGCCCGTGGACGTGCTGCTGCTCGACATCCGCATGCCGGGGATCAGCGGGATCGAGACGCGCGCGATGATCCCCGAGGATGGCCCATACGTCATCTTCACGACCGCGCACGCCGAGCACGCGCTCGAGGCCTTCGAGGTCGGCGCGGTCGACTACCTGCTGAAGCCGATCGAGGCGGGTCGACTGGCCAAGGCGATCGCGCGGGCGCGTCGGGCCCTGGCGGGGCGACCGAGCGCGGGTGTCGAGCGCGCGGGCGCGGAGGCCGATGTCGACGCGCGGGCGCCTGCTCCTGCTCCTGCTCCTGCGCCTGATCCGCTCGCCCGTCTCGCCCTCCCGACCGCGAAGGGGGTGCTGCTGCTCGACCCGAGCTCCATCACGCACGCGCGCTTCGACGGCGCGCTGGTCACCGTCTCCACCGACCGCGGCCCCGTGATCGCCGACGGCTCGCTCAACGAGCTCGAGAAGAAGCTCGCGCGCGTCACGGGCGAGCCCTCTGGCTTCGAGCGCGTGCACCGACGCGCGCTGCTCAACCTCGCGCGGGTCGAGCGGCTCGAGCCCGTCGACACCGGCGGCTTCGTGGCGTGCACCGATCGCGGCGAGCGAGTCCCGGTGTCGCGTCAGGTCGCGCGTCGGCTGCGAAAGCGGCTCGGCCTGAGCTGAGGCGCAGGGGGGATCCTGCGCGCGCGTCGTCAGGCCGCGTCGCGCAGGATCGTCGTCGGGCCCTGACCCGCGCGGCGCGTCACGGCGAGCGCGTGGTCCGGCTCGAGGGCGGCGCGCGCGGTGCTGGCGACGCGCGCGAGCAGCCCGCGCGCGAAGTCGTGGGTGGGGACCCCGAGCGCGCGCAGCGTCGCGCCGTGATCGAGGACCACGAGCGTCGAGGCGACGCCCGCGACCAGCCACCACCCGATCGCGAAGCACAGCCGTTGACCGGGGCCGCGCAGGTGCACGCGGAAGAAGTCGACGTGGAACTCGAGGTGCATCGCCTCGTCGGCGTGGATCTCCTCGAGCTGCGCGCGCAGCTCCCCCGGCGGCAGCCTGCAGGCCGCGCGTCGGTAGAACTCGATCCCGACGACCTCGGCGGCGAGCAGCGCGAGCAGCTTCAGGCGCACGCCCGCGAGCCGTCGCCCGCGGACGAACAGCCGCTCGCTCCAGTGCCCGCGGAGGATCTGACCCCCCAGCGCTCGGACCGCGCCGGCGAGGATCCGCGCGTGCCGCCCCTCCTCGCGCACGAACAGCTTGAGCGCGGCGCGGTAGTCCGCGTCGACGCCGTCGAGCCGCGCGCGATCGATCTGGTGCGCGATGCGTCCCTCGCCGGCCTCGCCGACCTGGAAGCGCGCGAGCGAGTGGATCAGCGCGGGTCGCCAGCGCGGCGCGATCGCGTCGACGGGCGGCGGCGGCGGCATCGGCCTGCGCGCGTTGTCTTCAAAGTGTCGGCGCCAGGCCGCCCAGCTCACGGTCGTCACGTCGGTGCTCCCCTCGCTCTCGTCGCGCCGGCGCCCTCATGCTGTTGCTGAAGGAGCTCCTGCGGCCGCGACTCCACCGGTCTACGCCGGCGCTCGAGCGCGTGGTCCCGTGATCCTCGTGAATGGTCGCGCGCCGGGCTCGAGCGGCTCGAGCGGGCGCTCGACGGCGCGGGTGAATCCGCGCGCCGTTCCTAGGCGCGCGAGGGCGCGAGCGCCTGGATCACCGCGTCGACCATCGCCTCGTCGGTGAAGGCCGCCGAGACGACGTCGACGCGCAGGCCCATGGACTCGATCGCGGCGGCGGTCACGGGGCCGAGCGCGATCAGCTTCGCGCCTGTCTCTCGGAGCAGGGTCTTGCCGGCGTCGGGTCCCAGGGTGTCCTTTAGGCCCTCATCGATCGACTCGAGGAAGTGACGGGCGGTCTTGCCGCTGGCGAAGCAGATCGCGTCCATCCCCTCGTGGCCGTAGCCGTGGCTCGGCGGGCGGAGCGAGTTGAGCAGCAGCTCGGAGACGTGCGGGCGAATGGTCCGGTAGCCGACGACCAGTCGGTAGTCGCCGCCGGCCTCGCGGATCGCCGCGCCGAGCAGCGCGCGGCCGGTGTCGGCGCGGACGTGCAGCCAGCGCGCGCGCAGGAGGTCGCGCTCGCGCAGCGACTCGATCAAGCCCTCGGCGCGCGCGCGCGTCGGGACGAGGTCCGGGCGCACGCCGAAGGCGAGGCAGGCGCGCGCGGTCCCGGTGCCGATCGCCGCGACGCGCTTGCCCGCGAGCGCGCGCGCGTCGAGCCCGGCGTCCTCGATGAGCCCCTTGAACCACGCGCGGACGCCGTTGGGGCTGGAGAGGATCACGCCGTCGTAGCCCGGCAGCGCGCGCGCGGCCTCGGCGAGCGCGGCGGGGTCCGCCGGGGGCGCGACCGCGAGACAGGGGAACGCGACCGCGTCGGCGCCGCGGGCGGCGAGCTGCTGCAGCAGCTCGCCGGCTTGGTGGGCCGCGCGCGTGACGAC
Source organism: Polyangia bacterium (assembly GCA_030430565.1). GTDB lineage: Bacteria > Myxococcota_A > Polyangia > Nannocystales > Nannocystaceae > JACKDW01. The sequence goes on along the minus strand of JAUIKS010000015.1, from coordinate 5,735 downwards.
GACGCGGCGTCCGAACAGCGGGCGCTGCTCGAACCAGTGAATGCGCGCGCGCAGGTCCACGACCGAGCCGACCACGAGCACCGCCGGCGGCCGCAGACCTTGCTCTTCGGCCCGGTCGGCGATCTGCGCGAGCGGGGCGACGATCGTCCGCTGCACGCCGCGCGTGCCCCAGCGGATCAGCGCGGCCGGGGTCGCCGGGTCCTTGCCGGCGGCGATCAGGCGCTCGGCGTTCTGGCGGCAGTTGCGGACGCTCATCATCAGCACCAAGGTCCCGCCGTGGCGAGCCATGTGCTCCCAGCCGACCGCGCGCCCGCTCTTCTCGTAGGCCTCGTAGCCGGAGATGAAGCTGACCGAGGGCGTGTGGTGACGCTGCGTGATCGGGATCCCGGCGGCCTCGGGCGCCGCGATCGCGGCGCTCACCCCCGGCACGAACTCGTAGGGGATGTCGCGCTCGCGCAGGTACTCCGCCTCCTCGCTGCCGCGGCCGAAGACCATCGGGTCGCCGCCCTTGAGCCGGACCACGCGCAGACCTCGACCTGCACGATCGGCCAGCAGCTCGTTGATCGCGTCTTGCCGCAGGCTGGGGCCGGGGCCGCGGCGCGAGCCCGGACCCCGCGAGCGCTGGATGATCTCCGCGTCGGGTCGGCAGTGCACGAGCAGCGCGGGGTTGACGAGGTAGTCGGCGATGACGACGTCGGCGCGCGCGAGCCGGTCACGCCCGGCGAGGGTCAGCAGCGCCGGGTCCCACGGGCCGGCGCCGACGAGGGAGACGAAGCCGGCGCTCGAGTCCGCGCGCGAGGAGGTGCTCATGGCCCGGAGGGTAGCAGGATCGGCTCCGCGCCGGGCGAACGCGCGCCTCGCTCCATCACATCGGCTGGAAGGGCGCGCAGGTCGAGACGCCGGCGCCGACGATCCGGATCGGCCCCTCGGCGTTGACCGTCGTCAGGTCCTGGACGCCGTTGTTGTCGCTGTCGTCGTAGTCGAGGTGCGTGACCTTGCTGTTGCTGCCGGGCAGCCCGGACTCCGTAAAGAAGTAGAAGTCGCCGGCGAAGAACGCGAACGCGAAGGCGTTGGTCAAGTCGAGGTCGCCGAGCGGGAGCACGTCGACGTAGGAGCCGTCGGCCTTGTCGACCTCGACCAGCTTCGCCGGGTTGACGCCGCCGAACATGAACGCGCGGCCATCCCCGGTGCCCGTGAGCTCGGCGCCGTTAAACGTGGTGTCGCCGAGCAGCGAGAGCTGCAGCGTCTCGGGGTCGACCGTCAGGAAGTCGCCCGCCCCCGGGCCCTCGCCGAAGCCGCCGATGCCGTTGTAGGTGTTGCCGTACAGGTTGTCGCACTGATCGACCTGGCTGTTCGAGACGAAGGCCATGCCGTAGAGCTCGACGCCGAGCTGCCCGGGGTTGTAGCCGGGGTCGGTGCAGTCGGCGGGGTTGGTGACGTCGACCTTGCGGATCTCGCCCGCGGGCGGGCTGAACATGACCCAGGCGTAGCCGAGGCGGTCGACGCCCATGGAGAAGGTGTTCGGCATCCCGCAGCCGATCGCGCCGAGGTTCTCGAAGTCGTCCTGGTCGGGGCGGTACTTCCACAGCTCGCCGTCGTCGGAGAGCACGAAGATGCCGTCGTCGAGCGGGACCTCGATGTCCGCGCAGCCGCAGGGCTCCTCGAGGCCGGTGTCGGTCTCGGTCTCGCTCTCGACGCCGGTGGTCGTCAACCCGGTGGTCGCGGAGGTCCCCGAGGTCGTGGTGCCGGTGCTCGTCTCGCCGACGGAGCTCGCCGTGGTCTCCCCGGCGCCGGTGGTGGTGCTCTCGGCGCTCGTGGTCGCCTGGCCGGTGCTGGTCTGCGCCGCCGTCGTGCCCACCGACTCGGACTCGCTCCCACCTTGGTTCGTCGTGGACGCGGTCTGGGTGCTGCTGGTCGCGGGCGCGGCGGTGGTTGACTCGCTGGTGCCGGGCGACGTGCCGCCGGCGGTGCTCGAGTCAGAGGTGCCCGTGCTGTCCCCGCAGGCGAGGGTCAGCGACGCGAACAAGAACATGTAAATGCAACGTGTCGAATTCACCACGCGCCGAACCTACCACAGCGCGGCGCGCAGACGCGCTCGGCCGCACGTCGTCTGCGGTATGCTCCCGTGGTGACGCGGAAGCGGAAGAACCCGTTGAAGTCGGCGCTGCGGGTCTTGTTGGCGCTCGCGGTCGGCGGGGCCGGGGTCGCGCACTTCGTGTCGCCGGCCTTCTTCGTCTCGATTATGCCCGACGCGCTCCCATGGCATCTCGAGCTCGTGTACCTCAGCGGCGTTTTTGAGCTGCTCGGCGCGATCGGCCTGCTGATCCCGCGGACGCGCCGCGCCGCCGCGTGGGGGGTGCTCGCGCTGTTCATCGCGGTGTACCCGGCGAACATTCACCACGCGCTCCACCCCGAGACGAGCGCGACGCCCGACGCGTCGCCGTGGGTGCTGTGGACGCGCGTCGGCTTCCAGTTCGTCCTGTTCGCGTGGGCTTGGTGGATGACGCGGCCGGACGAACCGAAGGAGGCGTGAGCGCGAGTACGCGGGTTTCTCGTCCGACGGTGAGCAGGTCTGAGTCATCCGCGCTCGCGTCGGCCGGGCGGCCCGCGTCTGCGGAAGCCCCCTCAGTCGTCGCGGCGCGGCGTCCGGCGGAGCCGCTTCTTGGCGCCCTGAAAGCGCTTGTTGTTGATCCGACGACGGACGACGCGCGCGCTGGGGCGCGTCGCCTTGCGCGGGCGTGGGAGCTGCTGCGCGCGGGTCAGCAGCTCGTGCAGCTTGCCGCGCGCGTCGATGAGGTTGCGCGCCTGATCGCGCGTCCGCTCGCTGGTGAGCACGAGCTCGCCGCTGTTGGTGAGGCGTGAGCCCGCGAGCGCGCGCAGGCGCTGAGCCTGCGCCGGGCCGAGGCCGTGGATCGCCGCGAGCTCGACCCGCAGCTCTACCTTCGAAGCGACCTTGTTGACGTTCTGGCCGCCGGGCCCGCCGCTGCGTACGGCTCGCCAGCGAAGCGCGTTCGCGGGCACGCGCACTCGCGGCGCGGCGATGATGTCTCCACGGTCCACAACGGGGCGTACGATACTCGATTTTTGTTGAAGCGCCAGTGGAATCTTTGCTCGCCGCGATCCGTCATGGAGGTCGTCACGCGCCGCTGCGGGCTGCTCGTGTGGGACAGGTAGGGTCGCGCGCCCGCGCGGTGTATCTGGCTGTAAGTTCACATGAGAGGGCGGCGCGCCGCCGCGCCGCGGGGTCGGTGCGTATGCACGCGCGGATCTGGTACCGTGACCCGCGAGGTGCGGGTCATGAGCGTTGTGCGTATACATCGAGCTGGTGCAGCCCACGCGACGACGATCGCGCTGACGTGCGCGCTCACGGTCGCCTGCGGCGATGACGACGGCGCGAGCGCGACGGCGGGGTTAACGAGCGCGGACGCGACCGCAGGGCCTACGGGCGCCGGCGCGACCCAGGCGAGCGCGGGGACCTCCGGCGGGGGGACGGCGGGGCCGACGGGCGCGAGCGACTCGAGCGACTCGACCGCAGGGGGATCCACAGAGACGACGGGGACGATCTACGACGTCGGCAACCCGATGACCGGCGGAGACACGGACGGCTGCAACCCGATGGGCGACGCGGTGCTCAGCGGCACGGTCCACGCCCCCAACGGCGCGCTCCCGATCAGCGGCGCGCTCGTCTACGTGACGCAGGACGAGCCGACGATCCCGCAGACGGTCTACTGCTCGGAGTGCGTCGATCTTCCGTGCGGCACGCCGCACGCGTTCACCGGCCCCGACGGCTCGTTCGCGCTCGGCGTGCCTCCCGGCGCCCACAACCTCGTCGTCCGCAAGGGCCAGTTCATGCGCGTCAGCCCGATCGACGCGGCGCCGGGCGACAACCCGCTGGGTCCGGCGGTCACCGACCTGCCGGCGCACAACAGCCCGCCGACCGCCGAGTACATCCCCCGGATCGCGCTCGCGCTCGGCGATCACGACCGGCTCGAGAACGGCCTGGCGAAGCTCGGCCTCGCCGACACCGTCATCGAGGACTACGCGGAGGAGGTCGCCGCCGGGACCGAGCAGTTCGACATCTGGGATAACTCGCCGGGGCGCGACTTCCCGGGCGCGAAGGGCTCCTTCGAGCTGCTGCTCACCAGCTACGAGCTGATGGAACAGTATCACATCATCTTCGTGCCGTGCACGATGCAGGCGGGCGAGTACCCGGCGGTCTTCGACGACCCCGTCGCGCGCGAGAACGTGCAGAACTGGGTCGCGAACGGGGGCAAGCTCTACGTCGCGGACTGGTCGAACGAGCTGGTGACGGCCGCGTTCCCGCAGTACCAGACCTTCTGGCAGCGGAAAGACAGCGAGACGATCCCGCAGTGGGCGGACGACCCGACCGCGGACCTGGGGCACTACGATCCGCTCGGGACCGTGCTCGACCCCGAGCTCGAGGCGTGGCTCGACGCGCTCCCAGATGAACTTAAAGACATCAACCCGCTCAATGACCCGCAGGGCGCGCCGTACCCGGTGATCGAGGGCTTGCCAGCTCTGCAGACCGTCTACGCGTACTCCGGGATCCGCGAGGTGCACCCGGTGCTCGTCGACGACGGCATGGGCGGGCAGGTCGACGTCGGGCACAAGGTCTGGATCGAGGGCTGGGGCTCAGAGACCTGGGGGGTGCCGCCGCCCGAGGGCCAGCACCCGCTCACCGTGACCGGCGAGTACGGCTGCGGGCGCGTGCTCTTCACCGCCTATCACACGGTCGAGGGCGGCGGCTACGTCGGGCTCACGCCGCAGGAGCTCGTGCTGATGTACCTGATCCTCGAGATCGGCATCTGCCAGGTCCCCTTCAACCCGCCCGTGTAGGCGCGCCGTGCTCGGGCGCGCTACTCGTCCGGCGACGCGGCGCGCAGCAGCGGGATGAGGTTGGTCAGCACGTCGCGCTGCGTCGTCATCGGGAGGTTGCTGAGCTCGATCGCGCGGCGCAGGTTGATCTTGGCCTTGTCGAGCTGGCTGCCGACCTTGTGCCTGGGGAGCCCGAGCAGCTCGGAGAGCTGGTGTATCGGGATGTTCTCCCAGTAGACCATCTCGAGCAGCATCGACAGGGTCGAGTCGATCGACGACAGCGCGTTTCGTACGTGCTGCACGAGATCGGGGCGAGCGCCGCTCGACTTCGCCGCGGGGGTGGAGGCGGGGGCGGGCGCGGGGATCCGGTTGCCGTGGGCCGGCGCGCTGCTGCGACGGCTCGAGTCTCGCGCGGACGGGGGTCGCGTCGCGCTCGCGGAGCTCGTGGACTTCTTCGCGGGTCGACGGCTCGAGCTGCTCGCGCCGGCGTTGCCCGTGAGGGCCGGCGGCGGTCGCATGCCGCGCGGGGCCGTCGGGACGCTCTTGCGGCCGCGCGGGGTCGGGCCTGGGCGCAGCGCGTCGGTTGACGACGGCGCGGGGCCGACGCGGGGCGGTGTGAGTGGTCTGTCCTTTGGGTCTTGTTTCGCCGGAGTCGCCGGTCGGCGCGGCTCGCTCGGGGTCCTCGCGGTCAGGCTCGGCGGCGGGCGTACGCCGGTCGGCGCGGTCGCGGTCGCGGCGCGACTCGACGGGCGGCTGGGGGGGCGCTCGTTGATCTTCGGCGGGGGTCGGACCCCCGTCGTCGGGGACGCGGTCGCGGGGCGGCTGGGGGGGCGCTCGTTGATCTTCGGCGGGGGTCGGACCCCCGTCGTCGGGGACGCCGTCGCGGGGCGACGCGACGG
>JAUIKS010000068.1 GCA_030430565.1 Polyangia bacterium | reverse complement strand
ACACCCCACGCGGCCCCACCCGCACGCTCGCCCTCACCAGCCGCTCTAGCCGCATCCCCATCACCTCCTCGTACACGCTGCCCAGCGCCTCTACCTCCAGCGACCCGTAGTCTCGAATCCCTCCCTCATGCTCCAAGAGACACCTCTTCGCGCCCTCCGAAAGCTCCCCGCTCACTACTCCCCCCAGCCCTCGTTCCTCCGCCCAAAGCCCACACACCGCCATCAACACGCGACCCAGCAGCTCCTCGTATCGACCCTCCAGCGAGTCTTCCGGCCCCACCGCGCGCAGCTCCTCCTGCAGCGCGCGCTCCACCGCCTCCAAGAGCCCGCGCCCCGCCCCGCGATCGACCCCGGGCGCGTGACTCGCTCGCGTGTTTGACGTGGTCATCGACACCCCGGCGCGCTCGTCTATAGCAAAGATCCCCGCTACACCGACCGCCGCGCGAGCGCGACGCGTCGTGCGTTTAACGCGAACAGGCGATCGGTGAGCGCGTCGGTGTACGCCTCGAGCGCCCGCGCCTGCGCAGCCCCGCGCGGCGTGGTGAAGGGCGGCGGCGTCAGCTCAGACCAGCCGTAGGCCGAGAGCACGGCGCGATCGAGGGCGACGTGCAGCTCGCGGAGCGCGACGAGGCGCGCGTCCTGTTGGGCGGGATCCTTGAGCGCGTTGTAGGTCTTCGTCAGGCCGCGCCCCGACTCGATCATGTAGGCCGCGCGCGCGCGGTAGAGCGTCTCGCCCGCCGCCGCGAGCGGACCGTCATCCACCAGCCGCGGAGGCTCCGGGAACGGGAACGTCTCGAAGCAGTCCGAGGCCGAGTAGTTGAGCCGCGTCTCGAGGGTCGACGACAGCAGCCGGGCCCAGCGCTCGTGAATCCGCGACTGCAGCACCGCGAAGCGCGAGTCGCTGGCGAAGGGGAACACGTAGAGCTTGTGCGAGAACACCCGATCGGTGGGCTGAAACGCGAAGCACAGGTGCTTGCAGACGATCGGCGCCACGAGCACCCGCGCCGCCGCGCGCTTGGCTCGCTGCAGCGCGGGCGTGCGGCGACCAAACTGCCACCACAGACGCTTTCGCCGGCGTCCGTCGGCGTTGTCGCGCAGCGCGTCGCGCTCGGGCTTGACCGCCCTGCGCACGATCGCGAGCAGCTCGGGCCAGCGCGCGGCCTGCTGAAGCGACATGTCCCCAAAGTTGATCACGTAGCGGCGAAAGCTCAACGTCGGGCTCGAGTTGATCTCCTCGCCGCCGATCAGCGGCTGGACACACTCGGCGTTGCGAGCGTCGCGCTGGATCAGCTCCTCGCGCTCACGCGGCGTCAGCACGAAGCCCATCCCGAGCACGATCGTGCCCTGAAAGCTCTGCCCCTGGTTCTCGGTGAGCCGCGCGGGATCGGGGCGCTCCGGGCCAGGCCGGAGTCGACTGTTGATCGCGCGCGCCGGCGCCCCGTCGAGCCGCGCCCCTGTCGTCGACGCGCGCGCGCGACCCAGCGCCATGTGAACGATCGAGACGGAGACCGAGGCCGCGCCCGGCCACGCCCGCGAGCGCGTCGCGTCGTAGATGACGGCGCCATCGCGAATGAGCGGTCGCAGCGCGGTCGCCCGCGTGTCGCCCTGGCAGATCGTGTTGGTCGTGATCAAGCCGAGGGTCCCGTGCCCTCCGAGCAGCGCCGCCGCGCGCCGGAGGAAGTGCGCGCAGTAGTCCGCGTTGCCGTGCGCGCCCTCGTGGACGCGCTTGAGCCAGTCTCGCAGCGCTCGCCCGCCGAGCGCGAGGATCCCGTTCTTCCCGAGAAACGGCGGGTTGCCGATGATCGCGTCGAAGCCCGCGCGCCCCCTCGGACCTGTCCCCGAAAACACCTCCGGATACTCCAGCGGCCAGTGAAACGCCCATCGCCCTCGCCCTGTCGCCCCCAGCCGC
>JAUIKS010000014.1 GCA_030430565.1 Polyangia bacterium | reverse complement strand
GCCGCCAACATCTACCGCTCGGTCACGCTCGAACACTCCCCGCCGGAGTAGCGGATCGGCGGGGCCGTGTCAGGAACGCGGTCCGCTGGACGCTTACCGTCTGTTCACCGTCGGAGTTCCGGTCTTCGTGTATCGACCGGCGGATGCCCGCCAACTCGCCTCAGTCCGTGCTGCACACGCCCGGCTCCTCACCCTCCACCGTGAGCACCCTGAACGCGTAGCGACCCTCGTACGGCGTGTCCCTGCGTCCGGACAACCTGTTCGTATCTTCGCGCCGAACGGCCTCCTCGTCACGACAGACTCCCCGAAGGCGGAAGTCCGATTGTACGAGCGACTGCGGCGTCTGCAGCGTGATTGCCAACGTAGCGGCCTCGTACTTGGCGTTTCTTCATGGTGCGCCGTCGTCGACGTACAGGTGCACACGCAACGCGAGCGCGGTTCGGCCGATACCGCCTGAGAACAACGGAATCATGGTACAGGTGGAAACGTTCGGAAACGCGCGCGAGGCTTGCGACATGTCGGTGTCCCCCTCCATATCACTCCCGCTCGCACGATTGCTGCTGATAGCGAGTATCCCGCTCGCGTCTGCGTGCGGCGAGACCTTCCAGGAAGCGCTCGCGCACGGTGAGCAAGCGGGTAGCGAAACCGAGGGCGACGACGACGATGACGACGACGATGGTGATGACCAGCGCCCAGGCATCAACACGTCGACGTCGGGTGGCGAGCCCGATCCCGAGGACTCGCTCTCGGGCTCGGATCTGGACTCGAGCACCGGTGAGCCAGCTGGATCTACAACCGGTGCTGATGTCGACGCGCCACCCGAGATCATGCAGGCGGAGGTCCAGGGATCGCACGCTCCAGAGCCGATCAACGTCGCTGGTCCTGTCGTGCTCTCGGTGATCGCTCTCGACGACAAGGTGATCGATCGGGTCGACTTTTTCGTGGACGACAAGCACGTGGCGTCGGTCACCGACAACGACTACGGGCTCTACTCGCACACGATCGCGATCGATCACCAGGATGACGCGGGGGAGTTCGAGTTCCACGCGGTCGCCGTCGACAACGCTGGCCAGTCCACAGCCAGCAACACTGTCGCGTGGACGGTCGAGCTGCCGGAGAGCGGTACCGCGGTCGTGTACGAGCCCAACGAGCCATTCCCGGGCGAGCACATCTTCTGGGAGGACGCAGCCGTCGGCCCGACCGGCGAGTACTACGTCGTCGGGTTTCGTATCAAAGACGGCGTGACGACCTTGCTCTCCGAGCGTCGTGGCCTGGCGGGCTCGTTGATCGATGACGCGTGGATCGCCGAAACGGAGGGTCGGTTCGGTGTAGCGGTGGCGTTCATGGGGCCGACGCCGATCGTGCTCGCGCGCGACGTCGACGGTTCGTCGTGGATCAACCGGTACACCTCGAATGGCTCGACGATGTACCAGTATAGCCAAGACGACGTGGAGTGGCGCGACCTCGCGGCCACCGACGAGCTCGTGTACGTGGTCGGCAACACCGGAAAGCTCGCGGATGTCGGCGACTCGAGCGCGCGCGTGTGGGCGATGACCCCTACGCTCACGCCATATTGGGTTCGAACCGAGACCGCTGGCGGCGAGAAGAACGTCGCGCGCGCGGTCGCTGTGGCGGATGGGCGCGTGTTCGCGGTCGGGTTGGTGACGAACGCCAATTCGATTGGCTTCGGCTCCGTGTGGGCCTACGCGACCGATGATGGCGCTCCCCTATGGGATTACACGTTTACGGCCGAGAACGCGGACCTCAGCGATGTCACGGTGCTCCCGGACGGTTTGCGCTGCGCAGGCTTCCGCGAGGTTGATGGCGGGCAGCGGATGACGGTGTATCGCCTCCAAGCCGAGGACGGCGCGGTGGTCCCGATCAACGCCGTGGAGCAGACAAACGACGTCGAGTTGGCGTACGCGATCGCCTCGTCAAGCCACGGCGAGTATGTGGTCGCAGGAACGGGCTGCAACGACGGAGAGTGCTTTGCGCAGGGGCGCCGCTACGCCGGGAATTCCAAGAAGTGGATCGCTGACTACGGTCTCAAATCACAGGCTAGCCGCATCGTCGCGGCCAAGTCGCTCCCATACGGCTACGTGGCCTTGCTGGGGCAGCACGACGTGAACTACGGTAACGGAGACCAGGCAAGTTCGTGGCTCCGCGTCATTCATCCATAGCCCTCGTCTTCACGCTGTTCGCGTGCGGCGTTGAACCGCCGGGCAGCAGCGATGAGAGCATCACTGGGGTGGACAACACGAGCACCGGTGACGTTCCGTCGCCGACCGTCACAGGCGTAAGCGTTGGTACGACGGACCCGTCCCCGCCGGACATGACGACGGGCCCGGTCAAGGACGTCGGCGCGGACGACTGGGATCTCCCGCCGTATTGCGGCGCGCTCGACATCGTCCTCGTGGTTGAGCAATCCCCCACCACGCGCATCGAGATGGCGTACCACGTCGCGGACGAGCTGCCGGCCGCGATCGAGTCGCTACTGCCCGGCTGGAGCCTGCACTACCTCCAAGTACCCGGAACGTCCCCCGCGGTCACCCCAGATTGCGAAGACGGCTGTCTCGAAGACGGCCTCTGCCCGTCTTACCCTGATCTGAAATGCGATCTGCTGGGGCCGTGTGAATGGGTCACAGGCGCGGGACTCCTGTGGCGCTCGACGAGCGAGCAATGTGTTCCAGGACCGCGGCGCTGGGTCGACGCGGCCGAGGATGACGTCGGCGCGATCATGCACTGCCTATGGAAGGGCGGCACGAACTCGGGCTCGTGGGGAGCCTTGGCCCCGACGCTCGCGTCCGTGAGCCCAGAGCTGACGGGGCCCGATGACTGCAACGCCGGCTTTCTGCGCGAGGACGCGTGGCTCGTGCCCGTGATCATCTCGCACGGGCATCCAGGTGAGGGCTCCCCGGAGGCATGGGCCGCCGAGTTGACAGCGGCCAAAGGCGGCGACATGAGCGCAGTCGTGCCTGTCGCCATACTCGATCCCCAGACGAACCCATCAAACCCACCTGGGTGCCAGGAAGGGCCCGGAGACTATACGAACGGCTATCACGAGCTGGTCGAGCAGTTTCCGGTCGGGGTGGTCGGTGATCTGTGCAAGCCGTATACGCCGCCGATCTTGGAGGCGATCGAGCACATCGCGGAGGTCTGCAAGGTCGGTGAAGTACCCGACTGATCTGCAACGCGTACTCTGGCCCCAAAGTTGTATTCAATCGCGCCCAGCGACATAGCTTCTACTCGGAGTGTTCCATGAGCCAAACATCGACGGCCTGACTAAGCGAATCTTCTGCTTGAACGAAATCGAGGAGCAACGTACGTGCCTCCTCAGCGCGCTCGCGCGCGATCCGACTACGACCCGACGCGAACTCGACCTCAGCTTGCTCGAGTAAGATCCGAGCCACAGTTTTTGGCTCATTGGTCAGCGCACGTGCACGTTCAAGCCGGCGCGTTGCGTCCTCAAGCCGATCTTGTTCTCGATCGAGTCGTGCGTGAAGCGGCGATCACGATACTGCTACCGAGTACATCCAGCGGGCATTGACGAGTTCGCCGAGTACACGGAGCGGTTGGAGTAGTAGTTTGTTCGACGAAAGGTCCTTCTTGGATTCGCGGATCGACAAGGCACGCATCGCCAGTTCATTTGCGATCTCATCGCTACCTCCGAGGCGGTCGTATCCGAGCGCACACACGAGACGCCAATTCGTGTCGCTGACGCCAATTCGCCCGAGCACGGACCTAAAAAGCTGTCTCGGACGTCTCGCCCCGTTGGAGAGGTGGCGAGGGTGGATTCGGAGGTACGCGTGGCTGTTGCCGTTGCTGGTCGTGAACTCGCGGCCGGCGCGGAGTTGCACGGCAGTCCGCGTACCTCCGGGACACCGCTTACGGGGAGTAGATCAGAGGTGGGCGCCCAGGGGGCCAAAACGAAAAAAGGAAGGCGAAGAGGTAGGCGGTCAAAGAGTCGCTACTGGCGTAAAAAACAGCGAAGCTGAGGACACTTATTGATCTGGGCCTCCTTGAGCGCTTCCTCGTCACATGGACGACTCCGCAACACGTGTTCGCGGCTACAGATCAGTATTATATCAAACATGTAGCCGTGCCGCGCCGACTGCTTGGTGACCTCGCGCCTTGGCGACTTCGAACGGCTGAGTCGCTCGCTCAACAGTCGCCGCGGCTGCGAGACAGGAACGGGAGAGAATCGCTACGCGCTCAGTTACACCCTCCGAAGACGCCTAGCGCGGAGACGCCTAGCCCTACGATGAAGCCGAGTGGCGCATGCATGAACTTTCGCACGACGTCGTTGCCGAGGCTGCGGTTGAGCGAGCTGTTCATCGCCTCGTAGTTCAGCGGGTGGTCGATGCCGCCCTTTGAGCGCGGGACAACGTGGTCGATGTCGAGTTGCTTGAGCTGTTTATCCGAGACCCCCTGCTCACGCAGCCGCTGCCGAAACTCCCGAGTCGTCTGCTTCGTGTCGCAGACCGACTTACTAGCGACGAGCACGACCATCGCTATCGCCGCGATCCTGTAGTTGCGCTCGGCAGTTTTGAAATCACGCGCCGCTTGCGACCAGTCCGCAACCGCGCCCTCGTCGTCGAGTTTCGCCGCGTCGGCTCGGCGCGTCGCAGTCGCGGCGTCGCGTCGCGCCGCTTCGAACGAGCTCTCCGCGCGCTGGTAGTTCGCCGTGGCGACTTCATACGCGTCGACGATCGACTGCACCGCCGCCGCTTGCTGCGCCTGCGTTTTGGATACGTCCGCTAACGCGGCCTCATGTCCGGCGTATTTCGCCTCGAGTGTTGCGACCTCTTTCTCCAGCGCTTCTCCTCGAGCCGCGCAGGAGAGCGAGAACCACAGCAGCGGGAGCGTCTGGAGCAACCGGGTGTTCACGGTCGTGTCCGCCGGCTCTGGAATCCCATTACCATCGAGCACGCGCCCGGTCGATCGAGCTTCGCCTGATGCAGCAGCGAGCGCCAGATCGCATGTTCATCGGGTCGCGGCGGAGGCGGCCCGCATGCCTTCGTTGTGCCCGCCGGGAGGGTCGCGGCGGCGCCGCAAGTTACGGCGCCTGCGACACCTCCGAGCAGCAGGCCGACGATGCAGCCGACCGCGGCCGTCTCGCCGTTCTTCTTCGCGTTCTTCGCCGCGCACTGACTGTACTCGGCGACGGCTTGATTGTGTTGCGCCTGGGCAGCGGCGAACTCCGCGACGACCATGTGCTTACGCGCGGTGCACTCGGCAGTCGCGGCGCGTCGCTCGGCAGCCATCGCGCTCTGCTGGGCTCGCGCGCTGTCTTGCTGCGCGCGCGAGATCGCTTGGTTGAGTTGCTCTTGCTGCCAGCGCAAGGATAGGATCGAGCGCTGCAACTCGGCCTCCTTCTTCCCCAGTTCGTCGACACGGTGCTTGACGGAGATCGACGCGCATCCGCTGCTGGTACTGCATAGGAGAAAGCCGAGCCCGATGGCCGTGGCGCGAGAGCTGAAGGTGGACCGGCGCACGGTCCAACAATACCTGTCGACGCGCGCCTGTCGACGGTGAGCGCCGCGCGCGTCAGGCAGGCGGCTCGGCGATCAAAACCCTGCGGCGCGCGACGGCTGTGTCCGGCCGCTAAGCAGGAGACGCCGAGGGACGAGCCCGTCGTACAGATCCAGATCGCCGAAGTGCCCGAGCCGCCCATCGAGAAGGGGCTCCCGGGTCCAGGGATGCTCGCCGACACGATTGTCCGCCGCTGGCAGGACCATCTCCCGCTGCACCGCCAGGAGAGCATCTACACGCGTGAGAGTATCGAGTTCGCACGCTCGACGATCGGCGGCTGGCATGAGCAGATCGCCGCACACCTCGTCAACGCGATGTACGCCGATGCGCTTCAGCAACCCTACCTCTGCACCGACGCGACCGTCGTGCACGTGCAAGCTTCAGCGCTGTCGGCGGGGGCACTTCTGGGTCTTCGTAGCGCCCGGATGACAGGGCGCGTACGAACACGATCTTTGTCTCGCTCCTGGCCAGCTGCCAGCTTCACGGCATAGAGCCCTGGGCCTACGTCGATCGTGACGTCGGTAGTGGCGTAGCCGCTGGCGTCCGACGGAAGGATCGTTCGAGAACAGCCTGAAGATCAACGCTGCCGTCCGGTATCATGCACCCGACGAAGCACGTGCTGCCACGCCAAGGAGAGACAGCGATGGCAGTCAACGTACGCCAACGGAAGAGCCCAAGCGGGACGATGCACTGGCAGGCCGACATACGGGTGAGGCTCCCTGATGGAACCCTCCACCGCGAGCGACCGAGAGCACCGGGAACATCCCGGGCTGCGGCGCTCCGGTGGGCGCGTCAGCGGGAGCTTCACATCATCCGTAACGGACTCCAGGGAAAGGAGACCACGCAGAAGAACAAGGAAGTTCGAAAGGTCCCGAAGTTCAGAGACTTCGCGGAGCGATACCTAACTGAGTACGTCGAGGCGAACGCGTTCGCTCCCTCGACCCGGAGAAACGACCTGCACGACTGGGAGCACACCGTCATCGGCAGGGCGTCGTTCTCACGGGGGAAGCTGCGGGTCGAGTCAAATTCGATCGAGCGCGCGGACGAGCTGCGCGCGCGGGTCGAGGCGGTGTGCCGCGGGCTCGTGAAGCATCGCGGGCGCGAGCACGCCGACCCAGACGCGATGCTCGATGATCTCGCCAGGAGCGAGCCGCGCTGGTCGTCTCGTCCCCCAAGGCCGACGCGCTCGTTCAGGAGCACAAATCCCGTCACTACAAAACATGGCCCGATCACCAGCTGCCAGCGCTGGGCGGCAAGACGCCGCGAGAGGCCGCGCGCACGAAGCAGGGGCGACGTAAGAAAGTGCTCGTCTCGGGCGGCCGTTTCCCGGCTTTAGCGATCGGCGATCGGCACAGCAGCAAGATGGCGAGGACGCGTGGTCCTCGCGTCGTCGCCCCGAAATCCGTGACGTATCCGTGCCACCTCCCGCACCAGATCCCGCGTCCCCGCGCGTGATCCCGCGAACGGCGCTCAATTGAAAAAGGCCCCGAGACGGGGCCTGGAACGTACGTAGCGGCGTTTTCTGTTCTTGTCGTGTGGTTCTGTGGTTTCGCTGTGTGCTCTACGTCGGCAACAGCACCCAGCCCGGTGACCTCAACTCCGCCGACCTCGACGCGCAGACCCAGGACGTGCTCACCCCCATGCCCGCGCGGATCCACGCCGCCGCCGCCATCAGCACCGTGCACCTGCTCGTCGCCGTCGAGGGCGGCGACCTCTACCGATACAACACCGAGACGCAGGAGTCTGAGTTCGTCATCGACCTGATGAGCGACGTCACCAGCCTCAGCTTCGACGCGTTCTCCGGGCTCGTCTACGCCGGCCTTCAGAGCCTCGAGGTCCTCGAGATCCAGCCCTTCACCGGGGACGTCACGAGCTTCGAGACCATGCCCTCGATCGGGCGCGTCACCGTGAGCCCCAACGGTCAGCTGTGGTTCGTGCCCGCCAAGTTCGTGCAGAACAACACCATCAGCGCCTGGGACCTGCCCGACGAGCTGTGAGCGTGATGACGCGGGCGCGCGTCTCGTTGTTTAGAAGTGCGCCTGGATGACGGTGGTGCCCGGCTCGCGCACGGCGCCCTCGGCGGTGAGGGACAGCAGCGCGGTGCCGGGCTCGAGGCCCAGCTGGGCGCTCAGGTCGATCTGCGGGAGCGTGATCCCGCCCAGGCCGCCGCCGCCGAGGGCGTCGATCAGGGTGTCCTCGAGGCCATCTTCTAGGGCGCTGATGACGACCGCCTCGGCGACGATCATCTCGTCCTCGTTGGCGGTCAGCTCGGTGCGCATCTCGATGACCTCGGGGATGCCCACGGACACGCTGTCGCCGTCGGCGGAGATCTCGAGGCGGACGATCATCGAGGTGAAGGCGGTGAAGGTCATGGGGCTGCCGAACAGGATCAGCTCGGCGTCGAAGCGGAGGTCGCCGATGTGGGCGCGCAGCTCCCCGGGGGTGGCGCAGTCCGAGGCCGTGGGCGCGAGCATGCCGGAGGCGACGAAGCTCGTGGCCTCGAAGGTGCCGCCGTCACCGACCAGCTCGGGCGGCACGTCGAACTCGAGCAGGCCGCCGCGCCAGGCGCCGTAGAGGACCTGGTTGATCATGTCGTCGGCCAGGCCGAGCTCGACCTCGGAGAGCTTCGGCAGCGTCAGCAGCTCGTCGGCGGCGGCGCAGCCGACCCGGCCGGGCACGCCGTCGTTGACGTAGGGCGTCACGTCCTCGCTGAAGTAGCCGCCGCCGCTTTGGTGAATGTCTCCGCTCTGCGGCGGCGAGGGGTCCGGGGGCGCCTCCCCGTCGTGGAAGTTGGCCTGGGCGAAGTCGGTGACGAGGTTGACGGGGATCGAGTCGCCGCCGCCGAGGTTGGGGAGGTCGAAGAACGCGTCGACCTCGAGGGTGTTGAGCGCGCCCGCCAGCGCCGGCCCGAGCTGGGTCTCGATCTGCTGGTTGAGCGCGCTGGCGACGTCGTTGACGATCCCGTCCATGATGAAGGGCTCGATGATCGTGATGAGAAAGTTGGTCCAGATGTTGTCGGACCAGATGTCGACGTCGTCGGCGTTGAGCTCGGTGACCGGGTTCATGACCGTGACCTGCACCTGCCCCTGAGCGTCGACCCAGATCATGGTGTCGGCGCTGACGCCCAGCTCCGTGACGCTCATGCCGCCGGAGCCGTCGCCGCCGGCGAGTTCGCAGG
Source organism: Polyangia bacterium (assembly GCA_030430565.1). Taxonomy (GTDB): domain Bacteria; phylum Myxococcota_A; class Polyangia; order Nannocystales; family Nannocystaceae; genus JACKDW01. The sequence continues at coordinate 290,938 of JAUIKS010000014.1, read as the reverse complement.
CGAACTGCGTGCAGTCGAAGTAGAGCTCGCCGTCTATGTCCTCGAGCGTGGCGCTGATGAACAGGCCGCCGTCGATGCCGGTCAGGTTCACGCGCGTCGAGCCGAAGGACATGCCGGTGAGGTACACGTCGTAGCCGGCGCTGCTGGTGATCGGGGTGTCGGGGTCGATCAGCGCCGCGATGTCGAAGTTCGCGAGCGCGACGCTCAGCACCGAGGCGATGTCGTCGGCCGGCGCGCCGGGGTCGCCGTCGTCGAGCGCGTCCTGGCTCAAGTAGAAGGCGAGGCCGTCGGGGACCATCTGCTCGCCGGGGACCTCGGGCTTGCGGTACTCGCTGGACCACAAGAACGACTGCACGCGACGGCGCTCGGCGCCCAGCGAGTCGACGACCTGCAGATCGAGGGTGTTGCCGCCGGGGATCGAGACCACGTCGACGGAGAACGAGCCGTTGGCGGCCACGGGCACCTCCTCGTCGTTGACCGTCAGGGACTCGATGGGCGCGGCCGCGCTGGTGACGGTGCCCGTGACCGTGACGACCGGGACGCCCGGCTGACCGACGATCGTCGAGCCGCGCGGCGGGTAGTCGACCAGAATCTGCGGGCGGCAGGCGTTGGAGACCACGGCCTCGGCGGAGCACTCTCCGCCGCCGCTGCAGCTGTTGACGGTACACGCGTTGCCGTCATCACACGCCGCGTCCGCGCTGCACTGGCCCGGGATCCCGTCGGTGTCGCTGTCGCTGTCGCTCTCGGGACCGGCGGTGGTGCTCGGGTCCGCGTCCGTGGAGCCGGAGGTGCTCGACTCGGTGGGCCCCTCGGTGGTGCCGCCGGTCGCGTCGTCACCACAGGCGCCTGCTCCCAAGGCCAGGACGATGGGGAGCGCGACGAGCGAGACAGATTGGTTGCGCATTCCTAGACTGTAGCGCCTGCCGGGGCCTGATTGGGCGGCGGAGTGGGCGCCGCTCCGGCCAGCGCCTACGTTCTCGCGCGTCCTCCCGCGGACGGCGCCCAATTTCTAAAACGGCCCCGCATGGAGCCTGGCAGCTACGCGGGCTACTTGATGTCGCCCTCGATGACGACGCGGCGGTTGACTGACTGGACCGGGCGGCTGTTGGGCTCGCCGCCGTCATTAAGCTGGGCCGGCAGCGCCGAGACCGGCTGCTGAAGGATGAAGAAAGTGACGTTCTCGCTGTAGGGCGGGGTCGTTAGACCACCCTCGTATCGGTACGCGCCCGCGCTCTCGGGGAAGGCATCAGCCTTCGTGATCTCGGCGGTCATCACCGTCCCATCCTTCCGCGCAGTGAACAAGGGCTTCTCCAAGGCGAACGGCTTGTATTCGGTGTTGCCCTTATCTACGTAGACGCCGATCACGGCGATCCGCAACCAGTCGAGCTGTCCGCGCTGAGCCTTCGCTACATCCTCTTCGTGAACGTGCACGACGTGGACCTCAGCAGGGTGACGTTTGCCAGTGGAGTGCTCGGCTGGGAGATGCCAGTGGAAATCGATGGGCAAGTACTTCGCTTCATCCACGAAAAGAAGACCGTCCGCCTTGACCACATCAAATTTTCGCTTCTTGCCGTCCTTGTTCGCCTTCACGGTCAGGGTCGTCCAGGTCACCTCGATGCCGAGCTCGTCGGTCTTGAAGATCTTGGCGGTGGCGAAATCGATGGGCGACTGTTGGCAGCCGAAGTTTGGAAGCGCGGCGTGGGTGGTCATGGGGGTCTCCAGGGTCGAGATGCGACGGGTGTATTCTCAGACCTGCGCCTCTGAACCTCAACCGCTCAGAGGGCGAAATTGCTGTACGAACAAGCAGCTGCGTCTGCGGAGCGCTGCCAGCGGGCGCTCAGCCCTCGAGCTTCTCGACGATAAGATCCACGAACTCGTGCGAGCCGAAGTCGCGGTACGAGTGCGCGTCCTCGAACCACGTGACGATCGGGTCCGGGCGCCCTGACTTCGCGCGGCGGGCGATCGCTGGGTGCTCGCTGCAGAGCTCCGCGAGCCTGCCGAGGACGCCCTCGGCCGCCGGGTGCCCGGCGTGGTACCGCTCGCGCAGCCACGTGAAGATGAAATACACCAGCGCGGGGTCGGCGTCGCGCAGCAGGCTGTAGGACTGCGAGGCGGTCATCGAGCCGTGCTCGATGCCCTCGAGGAGCCGCCGCGCTTGGGTTTTTTCGTGTTCGAAGGCCATGGGTGCTCGCGCGACATCCTACCACCGCGCGCGGACCGGGCTCGAGCGACGAGAGGGCCAGCTCCGCGCGGAGCTGTCCCTCTCGACAGTTCGGTGAGTTCGCCGCGGACGCTCAGGGCACGTCGAGGTCGACGCTGAAGTCCGCCGAGCCGAGCACGGTCGCGTCGGCGTCGAGGCCGATGCTGTCGCAGGCCGCAGCGATCGCCACGTACCAAACGCCGCCATAGTTGAACATCACCTGCGGGTCTTCGTTCACGCCCGCCTCCTGCTTGTAGCAGTAGCCCTGGCTGCTCCCGTTGTTCTCCAGCGCCGTCCACTCGCCGCCCACGTCGTAGCTCCAGCTGGGGAACTGAATCGAGTCGATCTCGAGGCGGGTCGGCGTGGCGCAGTCGGCGTGCGCGGAGCTGCTGGCGAGCAGCGTGACGGCGGGTCTCGTGTGTTGCGATTCGGGGCTGTTTGGCTCGGGCGTCGTGCCCTTCAGCTCCAGAGTTACGCCCGCGTCCAGCGGGATTGCGACGCGACCAAAAAAATAATTTCGCCACAGAACAACGTTCGGAGGCCTCAAGCGGCTCATCCGTTCGTCCATCATCCACTGATGAAGACCCCGACCCGCGAGTTCGCGCCGCCGCGCGGTCTTGATCCGCACCAGAGCAAGGAGGCGCTGTTTAACACCCTCATGACGACGCGGCCGGACGCCGCGCCCCGAAACACAAGCCACCGCTCCTGGAAACCTAAACGCACGGAAGCCGAGACCATGAGCCACACCATCACCGCCCGCCCCTCCCGCACGACCGCCCGCCTCATCGCGCTTCGCTGCCGCGTCACCAGCACGACCCCTGAGACGCGCGTCCCCACCCACGGCCTCTTGATCCGCTTCATCAGCTCGCTGCGCGGTCACCACGGCAGGCGGACGATGCAGCGCTACACCGCGGTGCTCGACGCGCTCCACGAGCACCTCACCGCGCGTGGAGTCGCCGCGGTCGAGCTCTCCGAGGCCGCGCCCGCGGGGCGCGGCGTCGTGGGTCTCGACGCGCTCCTGGCGGAGCTCGGCGAGCTCGTCGCTGACGAGGCCCGTGAAGGCGCGCCGATCAAGCGCAGCGATCGCGTCGGTCGCTTCCTGGTCCGCGCGCTGATGTGCTGGCTCCGCGATCAACGGCTCGCGCGTCCGGCTCGCGCGTCCCGGCCCCGCTCGCGGAGCGCTCGTCTGGCCGCGCTGCGCCAGCGCCTCGCGCCGAAGCCCAGCGCGTGGCGGGTGAACCCGGCCTTCGCGCGCGCGGCGTGATCTGAACAGCGCGGCTAGCAGACGCCGAGGCGACGCTGCCAGTGCACGAGGGTCGCCTCGAGGCGATCGCGGTTCACCGGCTTGGTCAGGAAGTCATCCATCCCCGCATCCTGGGCGCGCCGACGATCACCCGGCAGGATGTTGGCCGTCAGCGCGATGATCGGGGTCCGGTGGTCGCGGCCCGCCTCGAGCGCGCGGACGAGCCGAGTCGCCGCGTAGCCGTTCATCCGCGGGAGCTCGCAGTCCATGAGGATCGCGCCGTAGCGGTTGGTCCTCACTTTCTCGAGCGCCTCGAGGCCGTCGGAGGCGACCGTGACCTCGTAGTTGAATTCCTCGAGCAGACGACGGATCAGGATCTGGTTGACGCGGCTGTCCTCGACGACGAGCACGTGCCGCGCGTTGAACTCCTGCTCGCGCTGCGGCTTCGTGACCTTCGCCAGCGCTCCGTCGGGCGCGGGCGCGGGCGCGTCGCCCTCGACCGAGACCTCCTCGGGCTCGACCGGCTGCGCGCGAAACAGGCGATCACGCATGACGCGGAGTCGACCGACGATCACGTCGTAGCCGCTCGGGCGCCGCTCGGGGTCGCTCTGGATCAGCTCCATGATCAGCATCGAGAGCGCGCGCGGGACCGTGGGCACGCGCGCGTGCGGCGGGACGAGCGACTCCTCGGCGCGCTTGAAGATCAGCTCGCTGACCGACTGCGACGCGAAGGGCGGGCGACCGACGAGCGCCTCGTAGAGCGTGACGCCCAGCGCGAACATGTCGGAGCGCGCGTTGACCTGACCGGGGTTGATGAACTGCTCGGGCGCCATGTACAGCGGCGTCCCGCGCAGCGCGGCCTCCTCGTCGACCGGCGCCTCGCCGGCGCGGACCAGGAAGCGCTGCGCGAGCCCGAGGTCGAGCAGCTTGGCGGCGCCCGAGGTCGTCAGCATGATGTTGGAGGGCTTCACGTCGCGGTGCACGAGGCCGAAGCTCGCGGCCTCGCCGAGGCCGGAGGCGATGTCGAGCCCGAGCGCCACGACGTCGTAGGGCCGGATGCGCCCGCGCTCGGCGATCAGCTCGCGCAGCGTCCGGCCCTGCACGAGCTCCATGACGACGCCGAGCAGCCCGTCGCTGTCGACGTAGATGAGGTCGGTGACGCGCACGATGTTGGGGTGGTTGAGGCGCGCGGCGATGCGGGCCTCGTTGAAGAGCTCGTGGACGCGCCCGGTGTGCGCGGCCCGCATCGAGGGGTGCACGACCTTGATCGCCACCGGGGTGTCGAGGAGGATGTGACGCGCGCGGTAGACGTGGCTGTTGCCGCCGGTCCCGAGCAGCCCCTCGACGCGGTACTTGTCGAGCTCGGTGCCCGCGTCGAGCGGTCTGCTTGGACCTGTCACTCCAGGCAGGCTCCCTACGCCGACGTGATCGGGCGTGTGCAGCGGGGTGTCCTGCGGGCCAGCGCTCGCGCTGTCGAGCACGCCGCTGACGATCCCGTCCGCGGCGGCGCGCGGCCTCCTCCGCCGCTTCGCCGGCCGCGGGAGCCCGGCGGCGGCGCGGCTGCTGACCTCGACGAGTCGCCCCTGCTCGAGGAACAGCGCGAGGCGATCGTCGTCGCGCTCGATCGTGAGGGTCCCGCTCGCGCGCTGCTCTGCGCACGCGGTGAGCAGGTCGCTCATGCGCTCCGCGTCGTAGAGCGCGCTAGAACGACCTGTCCCTTCGGACTCTTTCGAACCCGAGGCGTGATCGCCTGGCCCGGCCTCGTCGGAGGAGATGGGCCCGGGCACGGTCACACGTTTGGCGCCTCGGTCCACGTACTAGCTCGACGGCGGAGGCCGTCCTGATCCGGCATGCCACGCGGAGCGTCGCGCAGCAAACGGCGAGGGTCTGCAGATCCGCGCGGCGCAAATTCTCCGCGCCGAGCCTGCCGCGCGCGCGCGCGGCCCGCGAGCCGCGCGCGATCCAGTGCGCCCGCCTGTGGCGTCTGGCGCCAGCGACGGCAGCGATTGCCGCTCGGCGCGGGGCCGAGTAGCGTCCCCCGGGGCGCGACCGAGGACGGTGATGAGCGAGACGAAGACGGCGGCGGCGGCGACACGGAGGACGCGGGTCCGCGGACCGATCGACGAGCGCTACGACGCGATCGTGATCGGCTCGGGCGTGGGCGGCTTGACCTGCGCGAGCCTGCTCGCGCGCGCGGGTAAGCGCGTCCTCGTGCTCGAGCAGCACTACGTCGCGGGCGGCAGCGCGACCCTGTTTCGGCGCGGGCGCTGGGCCTTCGACGTCGGGCTGCACTACATCGGCGACGCGCACCCGGGCGGCACGATCGACCGGCTGCTGCGCGCCTGCGGCGTCGAGGGGCTCGAGCTGCGCCCGATGTGCCCGGAGCTCGAGGTCATCCGCTACCCCGACTTTGAGTTCTCGATCCCGCACAGCCGCGAGGCCTACCGCGCGCGCCTGCTCGCGCGCTTCCCCGGGGAGCGCCGCGGGATCGACCGCTACTTCCGCTTCCTCGAGCGCAGCGATCGCGTCGCGCTCGCCGATCAGTCTGGCTCACCGCTGCGGCTCGCCGCCGCGATCGCGCGCGGGCCGGCGCTGCTGCGCAACCTCAACCGAACGGCCGGCGAGGTCCTCGATCGCTGCACCCGAAACCCGCAGCTGCAGGCGGTCTTCACCGCGCAGCACGGCACCTACGCGATCTCGCCGCGGCGCGTCGCTGCGGTGCTGCACGCGGGCCTGCAGAATCACTACTTCCGCAGCGGCGGCTGGTACCCCGCGGGCGGCGGGCAGGCGCTGAGCGACGCGCTCGCGGCCTCGATCGAGCGCCACGGCGGCGCGATCCGGCTGCGCGCGACGGTCGAGCGCGTGCACGTGCGAGGCGGGCGCGCGACCGGGGTGACGCTGCGCCACGTCCACCACGGCGAGCGCACGGTCTCCGCCCCGCTCGTGATCTGCAACGCCGATCTCAAGCGCGCGGCGACGAGCCTGTTCGACCCGGCGGAGCTGCCCGCGACGATGCGGCGCGCGCTCACGCGGCTGGCGGGCTACGAGATGGCGCTGCCGCTGTTTCAGGTGTTCCTCGGGGTCTCGATCCCGCCCGCCGAGCTGCCCTACACGAACTCGAACCTCTGGCTCAACGACCGCTACGACATCGACGCCGACTACCAGCGGCTGCAGCGCGGCGAGCTGCCCGAGCCGCCCGCGATCTACATCTCGACGGCCTCGCTCAAGGACCCGGACAACGCCGAGCTCGCGCCGCCCGGGCACAGCAACCTCGAGATCATGACCGTGGTCCCGTCGGCGCCCGCGTTCTGGGGTCTCGCCCCCGGTCAGGACGGCGTCGACCCGGAGTACCGCAAGAACCCGCGCTACCTCGAGGTCAAGCGGCGCCTCACCGAGGCCTGCGTCGATCAGGCCGCGCGCCTGATCCCCGGGCTCAAGCAGCGCGTCGCGTACTGCGAGGCCGCCACGCCGTTTTCGCACAGCCGCTACATCCGCTCGTCGGCGGGCGGCGCCTACGGCTTCGCCGCGACGCCGGCGCAATTCCTGGGCAACCGGCCAGGTCCGCGCACGCCGGTCGCGGGCCTGTTGATGTGCGGCACCAACTGCCGCGCGGGTCACGGGATCGTCGGCGGGATGGTCTCGGCGCTGCAGGCCGCCGACGCGGCGCTCGGCGGTCGCCTGCAGCGGCGCGTCCTCGGGTGACGTATGCTCCCCCCGTGTCCACGGCGGGCGATCGTCGCTACAGCAGGGAAGAATTCGCGCTCGTGCTGCGACGCGCCGCGGAGCTGCAGAGCCAGCGCGGGGAGCAGCCCGCCGCCGCTGACTCGCTAGCTGGCGCGGAGGGCATGTCGCTCGCGGAGATGCAGGCGGTCGCGCGCGACGTCGGCATCGACCCCGCGCGCGTCGCCGACGCGGCCGCGCTGCTGCCGAGGGCCGAGCAGGACGCGCTCGCGCGCTACCTCGGCGGGCCGTTTCGCTACAGCCTCGAGCGCTCGGTCTCCGGCGCGCTCCCGGCCCGCGCGTCCGGCCGGATCCTCGAGGCGATCCGCCGCGCCGCCGCGGATCAGGGCAAGACCAGCGAGGTCCACGGGGCGCTCGAGTGGCGCCACTCCGACGAGCTCGTGAAGTTCGGCGTCAACGTCACGCCGCACGACGAGCACACCAACGTCCAGGTCGTGATGGACCGCGGCGGCGCGAGCTTCCTGATCGGCTTTTTGACCTTCATCCCGACGCTGCTCGCCTTCGTGATCACCGCGGCGTCGCTCGAGCCGAGCGTCGCCGTCGCGCTCGGCCTCGCCGCCGGCCTCGCCGCGGTCTGGCAGTTCGCCGCGCGCGCGCTCCTGCGGCGCAACTCGGCGAGGTGGCGCGCGCTCGCGGAGCAGGTGCTCGACGCCTCGGCGCACGCGGTGCGCGAGCACGCCGAGCGGCCCGCGCTGCCGGCCGCCGAGCAGCAGCCGGGCGAGGACTGACTCGCGGCGCTACCAGCCGCAGGTCAGGCCCTTGTTCTCCTCCTCGAGGTACTTCATCAGCGGCGCGAAGTACTCGATGATCGCGCTCGCGTCCATCTGACGTGTCCCCGTGAGCAGCTCGAGCGCCTCGGGCCAGGGCTTCGACTGCCCGAGCGCCAGCATCGCGCCCAGCTTCTCGCCGGCCTCTTTGCTGTTGTAGACGGAGCACTCGTGCAGCGGGCCCTCGTGCCCGGCGGCCTCGCACATCGCCTTGTGGAACTGGAACTGCAGGATGTGGGCGAGGAAGTAGCGCGCGTAGGGGGTGTTGCCCGGGATGTGGTACTTCGCGCCCGGGTCGAAGTCAGACTCGCTGCGCTCGACGGGCGCCTTGATCCCCTGCAGCTCCTGACGCAGCTCCCACCAGCGCGCGTTGTAGGCGTCCGGCCCGGTCTTGCCGGAGAACACGTCCCAGCGCCACTTGTCGACCAGCAGGCCGAAGGGCAAGAACGAGATCTTGTCGAGCGCGACGCGCATCTGCTGGTTGATGACCGCCTTCTCGCTGGTGCTGATCTTCTTGATCAGCCCGATCTCCTTGAGGTAGCTCGGCGTCATCGAGAGCGCGATCGCGTCGCCGATGCCCTCGTGGAAGCCGTCGTGCGCGCTGCCCTGAAACAGCACGGGGAGCTTGTAGTAGTGGTTGAAGTAGTAGTGGTGGCCTAGCTCGTGGTGGATCGTGACCAGGTCCTCCTGGTCGATCTTGATGCACATCTTGAGCCGAAGGTCGTTGTTGTAGTTCACGTCCCAGGCGCTCGCGTGGCACACGACCTCGCGGCCCTCGGGCTTCTTGAACAACGAGCGCTGCCAGAAGGTCTCGGGGAGCGGCTCGAAGCCGAGCGAGGTGAAGAAGGCCTCGCCCTGCTTGACCATGCGCAGCTCGTCGTACTTGCTCTTCTCGAGCGCCTTGCTCACGTCGAGCGAGACCTCCTTGGGGTAGGGCTCGACGTACTCGTAGACGTTGCCCCAGGACTGCGCCCACATGTTCCCGAGGACATGCGCCGGGATGGCGCCCGACTCGGGCACGACGTCGCCGTACTGCTTGTGCAGCGCGGCGCGGACGTGGCAGTGCAGCTGCTCGTACAGCGGCTTGACCTGGGACCACAGCCGCTCCATCTCGGCCGCGAACTCGTCCGGCGACATGTCGTAGCGCGAGCGCCACAGCTCGCCCATGTCGGCGAAGCCGATCTCCTCGGCGCCCTCGTTGCCGATCGCGACGAAGTCCTGATACAGCGGGCGCATCGGCGGCGAGACGGTGCGCCAGCCCTTCCACGCCTCCAGCAGCTCGTCGGGCTTCCGGCTCTTGGCCATGATCTCGGAGAGCTCGCCGAGGTCCTGACAGCTCCCGCCGCCCTTGCCGCCGTCCCCCTTCGTGCAGAACTTACCCTTGCCGTACATCCCGTCGAGCTTGGCGACGATGGTGGTCAGCTTCTGCCGCTTGTCCGCGTCGGAGGGCGCCGGCACGGTGCGGGAGAGCTTGAGCAGGTCGAGCTGACGGCGGACCGCGGGGTCGAGCTCGAGCCCGTCGAACTGCTTGACCTCGTGGATCTTCGTCGTGACGTACTCGGCGACCTTGGCGCTCGCCTCCGCGGCCGCGCGCTCATGCTCGTCGGTGATGTCGGTCGCCTTCGTCCACTCGGCCTCGGCCTCGGCGACCCAGAGCTCGCGCAGCTTCTTGTCGAGCTCCGCGACGAAGGCCTGTGCCTCCGCTGCGGTCGGCTTCTTGGGCTCCTCGGGCTGCTTGGCGACCGGCGCCTGCTTCTCCTCCGGCTTGGCCTTGTCGCAGCCGCTCGTGCCGACGGCGACGCCTGAGACACACACGAGCGCGAGCGCGAGGGAGGAAGGGGCGAGGCGGTGCTGCATAGCTCCCTTTTACTACGCCCACGCCGCCTCGCGGGCGCGCCCAGAGGACTCGCGTGAGGTGACGCGCGCCGAAGCGCGCAGGCCATGTTCACGGGAGCGAATAACGGTCCGTCGGGAGCCCTCGCCCGTCGAGCTCGCGGCGGCGCGTGCCTATACTCCCCCCGATCCACGATGCCGATGTCCGCCGACGCTCAGCACGGCTCAAGCGCGCACGCGCTGGCGGTCGCGCCCTCGTCCTTCGTCGGGCGCCTCGCGGATCTCGACTCGATCACCGCGCGCTTCGAAGACGGCGCGCAGCTGGTCACGATCACGGGGCTCGGCGGGATGGGGAAGACTCGCCTCGCGCAGCGCCTCGTAGAGGCGCAGGCGGCGAGCTACCGCGCGCCCGGCATGGGCGGCGTGTGGTTCTGTGATCTCACGGGTGTGCACGGACCGACCGCAGCGAGCGCGGCGCTCGCGTCGACCCTCGGCGTGCGGCTGAGCGTCGACGGGGCTGGGCTGGGCGAGCTGCTCGAGCGCGCGCTCGAGCGTCGGGGGCGGCTGCTGCTCGTCCTCGACAATTTTGAACAGCTCGCGGACTGCGCCAGGGAGACCCTGGGTCGCTGGATGCGAGCCGCTCCCCGCGCGCGCTTCCTCGTCACCTCCCGCGTCGCGTTGGGCCTCGCCGGTGAGCACCTCTGGCCGCTGCGCCCGCTCGCGCTCCCGACCCTGGGGACCCGCGACGCGCGTGGGCTCGAGGCCGTCGAGTCCGTCGAGCTGTTCCTCCGCCGCGCCCGTCAGCGCCGCCCGGGGCTCGTCGCGCGCGACAAGGAGCTCGTCGCGGTCGCGGAGATCGTCCGCCGACTCGACGGGATCCCGCTGGCGATCGAGCTGGCGGCGGCGCGGGTCACCGTGCTCTCGATCATTCAGCTCCGCGATCGCCTCGTGCACCGCTTGGCGCTGCTCGTGCGGCCGGGCGACGACGGTCGCCACGCCTCGATGCGCCGGGCGATCGCGGACACCTGGGACCAGCTCGGCCCCGCGGCGCGGGCGTGCCTCGCCGGGTGCACGATCTTCGCCGGCGGCTTCTCGCTCGCCGCCGCCGAGTTCGTGCTCGCCGATCACGTCGGCGCGGTCTTGCCGACGCTCGAGTCCCTCTGCCTGCACTCGCTCGTCCGCGCGACCCCGCGGCCCGAGCTCGACGGAGAGCTGCGCTTCTCGCTGTTCGAGACGATCCGCGAGTTCGCGGCCGAGCGCCTCGCGACCACGTCAGAGACGGCAGCCCGCCTGGCGGATCGACACGCCGAGTTCTTCGCGCGGCTCGGCGGCGAGCTCGCGGCGCCGGCGGTGTCCTCCGGCGGTCCCGCGGCGCATCGCCTCGAGCTCGAGCTCGACAACCTGATCGCGGCCCACCGACACGCGCTCGCGGCCTTGGACGCGCGAGCGCTGTCGCTGGCGCTCGCTACCCACCGCGCGCTGATCCGACGCGGTATGGCCCGACGCGCGCTCGAGCTGCTCGACGCGGCGCTGCGCTGCAGCGCGGCGACGCCGGCGACGCTCGCCGCGGCCGCGCTCGCGCGCGCCCGCGCCCGCCGGATGCTCGGGGAGGTCCGGGAGGCCCGCGCTGCGGTTCACGAGAGCCTCGCGCTCGCGCGTGTCGCCGACGACCCGACCCTCGAGGCGCTCGCCCACACGCTGCTCGGCGAGCTCGTGGAGCTCGACGGCGCGACCGGGGACGCGCGCGCGCATCTGGAGCTCGCGCTCGGCTGCCTCGCGAAGGCGCCCCGCGACTCGCTCAGCGCGCTGCGTGAGGCTGACGTGCGCTCCCGTCTGGCCCACGCGTATCGCCGCGAGGGCGCGCTCGAGCGAGCCGAGCGAGAGATCGCGCGCGCGCTCGAGCTGGATCGCGTCACGGGCTCCGATGATCTCCCGATGGCGCTGTACGAGGCCGCCGTGATCGCGTGGTTTCGCGGCCGCCTCGACGAGGCGCTCGCGCGCATCGACCTGGGCCTCGCGCGGGTCGAGACGACGGGCTCTGGTCATGATCGCGGCGCGCTGCTCTACCTGCGCGCGGTCCTGCTGCAAGAGCGAGGCGAGCTCGACGCGGCCCACGAGCACTTCGTCCGCGCGCTCGAGCTGATCCGCGAGAGCGGCAACCTCTATCTCGAGGCCAGCGCGCTGTACTACTTCGCGGGCGTGCATCTCGAGCGCGGGCAGCGGGATGACGCCGCGAAGCTGCTGGAGCGCGCGCTCGAGATGTTCGACGCGCTCGGCATCCCGCGCTATCAGGCGCTCATCGAGAGCTGCCGCGCGACCCTGTTCGCGACCGCCGGCGCGCGCGCGCTCGCCGAGCGCAGCCTCGCCGTCGCCACGCGGGCGGCCGCCGCGTGCCGCTCGGAGCGCGCGCTCGCGGCGACGGTCGCGATCCACGGGCTGTTCCTCCGCATGGTCGACGCCTCCTCGGTCGAGCGCGAGGCGCTGCTCGACGAGGCCCGCGCGCTCGCCGAGGCGCACCCGAGCGACGACTCCCGCTTCGCGCTGCGAGCCGCGATCGCGTGTCTCCCACAGCGGGAGCGGGGCGACCCCTTGATCGTCGGTCCGGGCGCCCGGTGGCTGCGCCTGCCCGGCGTCGACGCGGACATCGACCTGCGTCGGCGCGTGACCCTGCAGCGGATCATCCTCGCGCTCGCGCGCAAGCGACTCGAGGCGCCCGGCGAGGCGCTCGCGCTCGAAGATCTGCTCGCGGCCGGTTGGCCCGGCGAGCGCGTCGGCGACAGCGCCGGCGCCAACCGGGTCCACGTCGCGCTCTCGACCCTGCGCAAGCTCGGGCTGCGGCCGTTCCTCATCAGCGGTCGTGACGGCTACGCCTTGAGCTCCGGGGTCCGCTGCGTGCTCGAGCGCGCCGACGCGAGACGAGCGTCGACGACCCCTTAAGCGGGGATTTAAGCGGCGTTTAAGTGGTCCCCGCAGGCCCGCGCGACCACCATCTGTCGCGTGCGAGTCAACGTGATTACAACTTCCTGCTTCGTGCTCGCGCTCGGAGCCTGCGCGGACCCGCCCACGAGCGCGACCGAGAGCACGACCGAGAGCGCGACCGAGACGAGCGAGGGCGGCACCTCCGAGGTCGGCACCACCGAGGTCGGCACCACCGAGGTCGGCACCACCGAGGTCGCGACCAGCGACACCAGCGAGAGCGACGCGACCACCGGCGACGAGACAAGCGGTATCGACGAGGACGCCTGCCCCGAGCTTCTCCCAGCGCCGACGAGCTGCGACGCGGCGGAGGGCGCGTGCGGGAACGCCACGCCGATCGCCGGCGCCGAGCGGGGCTTTCTCGACCGGGAGCTCGCTATCACCTCGACCGACGTCTGGTTCATCGCGCATCTCCACGGCTGCGCGGCGCTGTACCGCGTGCCCAAGCGAGGCGGCGACGCGCAGCGGGTCCGCCTGGTGACGCACGCCTTCGGCCTCGCGGCCGACGACGAGGTGGTCTACCTGCTCGAGCGCACGCTGGACCCGGACGAGGACGCGACCGTGACCGCGCTGGTCGACGGGGATGAGACCGTGATCGGCGAGGTCGACCGCTACTCCCGAATCCGCTCGAGCCGCGGCGGCGTCATCATCCACGACGGGCTGCCGTCCGTCTTCTACCGCGCGTCGCCCGACGGGCTCTCGCTCGTCGGCGCGACGGGCTTCGTCAGCGGCGCAGGGTCCACGCCCGACTACGACGGGGAGCGCCTGTTCTTCAACTGGCGCGACAACCCCGATAAGGGCGATCTCGATCGTGTCCTGCTCGGGCTCGCCGGCGAGACCTACGAGGTCCTGGCGAGCAACGCCCGCGTGCGCTCGGATCCGCTGGTCGCGGTCGACGACGACGACGTGTTCTTCGCCACCGGAGGCCTGATCTTCGGCGAGTCGTTCCCCGGCGGCATCTCGCGCGTGGCCAAGTCCGGCGGCTCGTCAACGCCGCTGTTGCCCGAGGAGCTGGGCGATCAGCTGTTCGTGGACCAGGTGCTCGTCGATGAAGATGACGTGTATTACCGCAGCGGCCCGTACGACCTGTTCGCGGTGCCCAAGACCGGGGGCACGCCGCGGCACGTCTGGCACGGCGGCGAGAGTGAATACGCGCTCATCGACGCGAACCATCTCTTCTTCCGCGTGAGCGGGCCGCCGTCGGAGATCCCGATCCCAGGGCGCGAGTTCATCGTCCGCGTCGAGAAGAGCTCCGCGCTGCCGTAGCGGGAGCCCGCTCAGATCCCGCCGCGGATCATCACGTCGTCCTTCTTCGTCGGCCGCTTGATCTTGCCGCGCTTGACCACGGGCTTGTGGATCGGCGGCGTGTCGACGACCGGCGGCGCGTCGCAGGGCTTCTCCTCGACCTCCGCCACGGGCTCGCCCGGCTTGTCGCACGGGACCTCCGCCACGGGATCGATCGACGGCTCGATGTTGGGGCGCAGCCCGCCCGCGACCGGCATGAGCTTGGGCTCGTCCACCGCGGGCTCGACGACGGGCGGGTTCAACACGACAGGATCGATCGGCTTGATCGTCGGCTCGATCGTCGGCTCGACGGGGACATCGACCTCCGCGATCCCGCCCGCGACCGGGACCAGCTCGGGCTCCTCGATCGCCTGGATCTCGCCGGCGACCGCGTGCTCGACGACCGGGTCGACCTGCGCCTCAGTGCCCTCGGCGTAGGGCGTGCACGCGGCGAGCGCGAGCGCGGCCGCAGCCGCGCGCCGGACCATCGAGCGCTTCTTCGGCAGGCGCAGGCGCGAGAGCGGCACGAGGTCGGGCTCGGTCTTGTAGCGCACGTTGCCGTCGGCGTCGTGGAGGTAGGTGACGCAGGTGTCTTGACCCTTGCGCGACCGGAGGAAGTCGGTCGCCTCGCGCTCCGTCATGTTGGAGAGCACGTGGACGCTCTTGTCGCAGTGGTCGCAGAAGAACCGCTTCTCGCCGTTGCTCAGGTCTTCGTCCAGCTCGACCGGACAGGGGCTCGTAATCGTGAGTTGATCAGCGTGCATTGCGGTGCTCTCTGTGACTGCGCTCGAGATTGGTTAACGCGTGGGCGCGGGCTTCGGTGTATCGGGCCGAGACCACGCGACGCTCAAAGTCCCCCGTCGACGATCTCGAGACGATTAATTTTAGGCTCTCGAGACAGGCGGCCGCGAGGCTTCTTCTCGGTCTTCGCGGGCTCAGCCGTCGCCGGCTTCGCGCCGTCACACGGCTCGCCGGCCGGCTGAGTCGAACCTGACTCTGGGGCTAGCTCACCCTTGGCGGTGACGACCGGCTCGGCCATGAGCTCGCCGTCGACCTGCTCGAGGGGGTCGGGCGCGAGCTCGCCCTCGATCATCACCTCGGGCGCCGGCGGCGTCGTCGGGATGACGCGCGCGGGCTCGACCGTGACGCTCTCGGCGGTGTCGACGGTGACGACCGGGCCGTCGCCGTGGGGCGTGCAGGCGGCGAGCGCCAGCGCGGCGGTCGCCAGCCGAGGAGCGCGCTTGCGCGCGCGCAGCCGCGAGAGCGGCACGATCGTGGGCTCGGGCGCGGGCTTCGGCGACGGCTCAGGGGCGTAGCGAACGCGCCCCTCGCTGTCGCGCAGATAGGAGACGCAGACGCCCGTCCCGCGATTGGCGGTCACGAACGCGCGCGCGGCGGCCCGCGTCATGTTCGAGAGCACGTGAACGTGCTTGTCGCAGTGACCGCAGTAGAAGCGCCTGGAGCTGCGATCAACGCCCTCCGCGTCGAGATCTACGGGGCAGGGCCGAGACAGTTCGAGCTCGTGTGCGTCCATCCATGGCTACATACGCAGCCGCGCGCCGTTTGATTTATCGACGCGCGGCCGCGCGCCCGGCCGCGCGGCTACGGGAGCGTGACCTCGAGCAGCGCCGCGATCTCGCGGAGCGTCGCCGCCTGCTCGTTGAGCGCGCTGATCGCCGCGGCGACGCGGTCGCGACGCACGAGGATCGCCTGATCGAAGGGCGGGCCCATGTCGACGATCGCCTCGCTCGCGGTCTGCAGGCGCGCGCGCATCGTCTCGTCGAGCTCGGGGTCGCGCGCGTTGACGAGGGCCGCGAGGCCGGTCCCGTCGATGCTGCCGTACTCGCCGAAGTAGATGTTCTCGATCCCACGCTGGCCGTTGAGGATGTCGTTGTGCGTGTTGTCGCTGAAGCAGGACTGCTCGTACTCCTCGTCCTGCGTGTCGTAGGCCATCGACATGTTCGCGATCACGAGGCCGTTCTCGCTGAGGTCGACCATGGCGCCGAGGATGCTCGCCAGCGACTCCTTCACGGGCTTCTCGGTCAGCTTGTCGCGGAAGCTGTCGAGCCCGCCGGTCTCCCACGCGTCGGCCTGTAGCTGCAAATCCTCGGCGAGCAGCTTGTTGGTCAGCTTGAGGTAGGTCGCGCGCCGATCTTGGTTGTGCACGGTCGCGTCGTCGTCGTCGTCCTCGTCGACGACGAAGTCGGTGTAGGGCCGGACGCCGGCGCCGTCCGCCTGCATGTCCTGCCCCCAGAGGACGAACTCGAGCGCGTGGTAGCCCGAGGTGACCTGGTCGGGGCTCGCGGCGCGGTTGCGCTGCCGGATCACCTCGCCCGTGATCTCGGGGACGCCGTCGAGGTCGTTGATGATCCCGGACGCGGGCGCGCCCTCGACGTAGTCGATGAACGACTCATCGATCGGCCACGCGTTGATCGTGCCGACCGCCTCGTCGTTCATGGGTCCCCCGGCGATCCGCGCGACCTCGGTCTGGCCGAAGGGGTCACGCGCCACGAGCCACGCCTGCTTGGCGGCGACGAGCGTCTCGTTCGAGGGGTCCGTGAGCAGATCCTCGATCGCGAGATCGAGCGTGGCGACGCCCGTGATCGCGTCGTCGTAACCCTGCTGCACGATCTCCGCGTAGGTCTCGATAAACGCGCGCTCGAGCGCGTCGCCCTCGCCGTCGTTCATGTCCTCGGGCTCGCCGTCGCACGCTGCAGTCGCGCCCCCGAGCGCGAGCGCGAGCGCTGCGAGTGAGAGCACGCGCGTACAGCCGCGCCGGAATGAGCCCTGACGTCCGTTCATCACCGAGTTGCGCGCCATCTGCATGACCTCCGTCATCCAGGCGCGATTGTACGCCTGCGTCCCGAATGCGGGACAAACCGCAACCGCGAAAAGTTCGAAGATGCACATACATTCACGCACCCGTGCAGATGCAGTAATTGAAATTTTAAATACAAAAACTTCTTGAATTCAGCGTCGGATCCCGGTTTCGGGAGCCTATCCCCGCGGGAAGACCGCCTCATTCGTGGATATACAACGAGGATTTCGCGGTTCGAGCGATCTCCCGCCAGACGCTGGTGCAAGACGCCGCGCGACGGGACGCAGATGTTTCGCCGACGCTACTCGGCGTACACCCGCAAGCCGGTGATCGCCGACTTCATCATGTCGACGCACGCGCCGTAGTCGGGGTCACGCATGACGACGCAGCCGTCGGAGAGCAGCGTCTTCTTCCAGTCGCGCCGCGGGTGGCCGACCGGCAGCAGCTCCTCCGCGATCAGGCGC
Organism: Polyangia bacterium; assembly: GCA_030430565.1. Classification (GTDB taxonomy): domain Bacteria; phylum Myxococcota_A; class Polyangia; order Nannocystales; family Nannocystaceae; genus JACKDW01. The sequence continues at coordinate 273,612 of JAUIKS010000014.1, read as the reverse complement.
GGGCCGCAGCGCGCCCGCAGGGCGTCGAGGCCCTCGACCCGCGTGATCCGGCCGCGACCGAGCGCCCGCTTGAACACCACCGCGACGTGGTAGCGCCGCTGCGGCGTCGCCTCGAAGCTGTGCCAACAGACAGCTCGAGCCCACTCGCGGTAGACGTCGAAGTCGTTGGAGTAGTTCATCTGGTCGACGAGCTTGGCGCCGGGGAAGCGCGCCGCGATCTCGCCGAACACGACCTCGCCGTCGGGCTTTCGGAACCACTCCATGTGCGTGAAGCCGGTGCCCATGTTCAGCGCCTTGAGCACGCCGCGGCCGAGCCGCACGCCGTCCATCAGCGCGGGGTGGTGCGGGTCGCGGAACACGAGCTGCGCGGGCGAGATCCACTCCTGGCTGCGGGCCTCGAGCGGGCGCGGGTGGTACTGCGCGACGCTCTCGAACGCGGGGACGCCCTCGATGCTGACGGTGTCGTAGGTGAACTCGTCGCCGGTGATGAACTCCTCGACGCTGACCTCACGGACATGTCCCATCGTGCTGAGGGCCGCGCGCAGCTCGCCCTCGTCGCGGCAGCCGTGGGTGTCGGCCGAGCCGGCGCCGGCGACCGGCTTGACGCAGACCGGGTAGCCGATCAGGCGCGCCGCCTCGAGCACCTCGCCGGCCGCGCGCGCGCGGATGTTCTTCGGCACGCGCAGGCCGGCCGCCGCCAGCCGCCCGCGCATGATCGTCTTGTCGCGGAAGGCCATCGCGGTGTCGACCGACATCCCGGGCACGCCCAGCGCCTCGCGCAGGCGCGCCGCGAGCAGCACGCAGGGCTCCCACAGCGCCTCGATCCGGTCGACGCCGACGCGCCGCAGCTCGGGCGCGAGCTCCTGCAGGACGCGCGCCTCGTCGAACAGGCCGGAGACCCGCAGGTAGGCGGAGAGGTGCTGGCGCACCGAGCTCGGCAGGCCCTCCTTGGGGGTGTCGCCGACGCCGATCACCTGGGCGCCGACCTCGGCGAGGCCGCGGGTGAAGTCGGGCATCTCGGCCGGGTAGTGCGGGGAGAGCAGGACAACCTTCATCGTGGAATCCGATCTGGTTCGCAGGACAGAGAGTCGGCGCGGTCGTCAGCCGGCGTGGACGCGCACGGTCTGGCCCACGGCGTCGAGCATCGCGCGCAGCTGGTCGTAGTCGGGGTGACGCATGCGGATCCAGGCGTTCGCCATGTAGCCGGCCTCGACGGGCTGGGTCGGCGCGCCGGCGGGCGGCAGGTGACAGTCGATCACCCACTGGCCGAAGCGCCGCTGGATCTCCTCGACCCCCGAGTAGCCGCGGATCCGGCCGTCGCGATCGGGGCGCAGCGCGATGATGCCGGAGGCGAAGCGCCGCGAGGGCCGCCCGGCGACGCGGCCGTGAACGATCGCGTGGGCCCACTCGCGGTAGATGTCGAGGTCGTTGGCGGCGGCGTAGAGATCCCACTGGCTGACGCCGGGCGGACGCGCGCCGATCTCGGAGAATTTGAGCCCCTTGGGCCCGTAGAACCACTCCATGTGGGTCGCGGTGGTGCCGAGGCCGAGCTCGCGGATGACCGCGCGCCCGAGCCGCTTGAGCGCGTCGTAGCCGGGCGCCTCGAGCCGGTTGGTGACGACGATCTGCGGCGAGATCCAGCGCGTGCGCATGGCCTCGAGGACATTTGGGTAGTAGTGGCAGATGAACTCGTGCGCGACCTCGCCGCCCACGCTCAGCGTGTCGTAGAAGCCCTCGTGCCCGCTGATGAACTCCTCGACCGCGACCGAGTTGCCGCTGCCGAGCGCGAGCTCGGCGGCGGCCTGCTCGAGCGACGCCGCGTCGGTGACCTTGTAGGTGCCGGAGGCGCCCGCGCCGGCGCGCGGCTTGAGGATCACCGGGAAGCCGACCTCGCGGATGAAGCCCGCGATCTCCTCGACCGAGGAGGCCGCAGTCGAGCGCGCGCAGGGGACCCCGTGCTCGCGCAGGAAGGCCTTCATCTTGGGCTTGTCGCGGCACAGGATCGCGGCCTCGACCGAGAGCCCGGGGATCTTGGCGGCCGCGCGCACGCGGGCGGTCGGCAGGATGTGGGCCTCGATGGTCGCCTCGAGGCGGTCGACCCACTCCCGCGCTTGCACGCGCCGGACCGCCCGCAGCATCGCCTCCTCGTCACACACGCTCGGGACCTGCTCGTAGCCGTGCAGCCAGCTGCGGAGGCGGTCGCCGAGCTGGCGCGGATCGGCCTCGCCGATCCCGGTGACGCGGGCGCCGACGGCATGCAGCGCGCGGACGAACTCGCGCTGACCCGCGGGGAAGTGTGGGGCGACAAACAGGACGTGCATGGCGGCTCTCTCGTTCGGCGACGCGGCGGCTGGGTGCCGGTCGTGCTCGACGAGGCGGGGAAGTAGTGCAGGCGTTTTGGACCGTCAACGCGAGCCGATGTGAAGCGTCTCGCGTCACGACGACGCGCCCGCTCGCGCCCCACAGGCCGCAGGCTGGCGCAGACAGGGACGGAGCAGGACTTTGGTCGACGCGCGCCGCTCAGCGAGCCGCGCGGCCGCGCTCGCAATCACGCACGTGCGCCGGCACACGACTCGCGCCGCGTCACCACGCGGTCACACGAGCGCCGACGCGAGCCGACGGCGAAGCGCGCGGACGCGATTCGCGACTACCTGTTCGCGAGGCGTCGCGCCAGCGCGCCTGCTCGCGCGCGGGTGGTCGACCCATCGACCGATCGCGGACAGCTCGACCCGCGAGGGTCGCGAGCAGAACCGACGCGTCGAATTCAACCTCCTCGTCCCGAGCGCCTGCGTCGAGCAGCTCGATCCATCCTGCGAGGTCCTCACGGCCGCTCCCGACGACGCGTCGCGCTGATGACGGCTGGCCGAGGGCGCCGCGAGCTCTCGAAGAAAGTTCCACGCGTCACCGCGCGCGCGCGGGAGGAAGTTTGCTTCACGAGATCGCCGATACTCCACAATAGGTGGGTATGGAGCACGCGCGACAGCTCAATACAGGCGCCAGCGGCGGTCTCGCTACGGCCTACGCCGAGCACTCGGAATTTCTGCGAAGCCGCCTCCGCGCGCTCGGCGTGGCGACCGCGGACCTCGACGACGCGACGCAGGACGTGTTCGAGGTGCTCGTGCGGCGAATCGCCGACTATGATCCGTCGCTCCCGCTCCGGAATTGGCTGGCCGGTATCGCGCGGCGAGTGGCTCGGCGCTACCGAGAGCGGGGGGCCAGGACCGTCGTGCCGTTCGCGGACGTGAAGCCGAGCGAGGCCCCCTCGCCGGAGCTCGCCGCCGCGCAGGCGGAGGCGCGTGAGACCTTGGCTCGGTTTCTCAAAACGCTGGATCGGGAGCGCTGGGAGGTGTTCGTGCTGTCGGAGATCGAGGGCCTCCGCGGGAGCGAGATCGCCGAGCTGCTCGACCTCAACGCCAACACGACCTACGCGCGCATTCGATCCGCGCGCAAGGAGTTCAGTCGCACCCTCCGTCGCCTCGAGCTTCGTCGCCGCCGCGAGGCGAGGGCCTGGTACTTGGCGTGGCTCCCACAGCCCCTTCGCGGAGGCGCGTCGACGCCGACGTTGGTGGTGGTCGGTGTCGCGGCGCTGTGTCTCGGCGCGGCCGGCGGCAGGTTCGCGTGTAGCCCCGATGACTCCGCTCCGGGAGCCGATGTCGGCGCAGGTACCCTGGGACAGGCGCCCAGCGAGCCTTCGCTACCGGCCCGAGCGCCTCGTCCGACGGCGCGCAGGGTCGACCCCGCCGGCGTCGCTGGCGTTGCGAGCGAGCGCCCTGCCCGCTCGGCGCCTGATGGCTGGGTCGTGGCGAGCTCAGGGGTGGCGTCGCTAGAGGGCGAGAATGGGTGGTCGCTGAGCCGAGAGTGTCGCTACCGGCTCAGCGGTGATCGGGTCGAGCTCGTGGTCACGTATATCGGCGATGACGATCGCGACACGCAAGCGAGCGAGGGGCTCGAGCTCGAAGGCTTCGAGGTCTGGGATGGGTCACCGGAGTGGCGCGTCGCGATCCCCGCTGGCGAGGCGCGAGAGATACGGACCGTGCTTCAGGCGCGCCGTCAGGGACGAGTCGAGCTCACGGTGATGGCGAGGCCCCACGAGGTTGATGACGATCGCGAGCTCGGTGAATACGATCGGCTCGAGCTCGTGTTCGAAGACGGCGCGCTGCGCTACTGCCGAAAAGACGGAGAGTGCGAAGACGCGCCGGCCGAGCGCGAGGCGCTCTCGGGCGAGAGCGTCACGATCAACGTGATCAACGACTGCGATGAAGCGAAGGAGCTCGCGCTGTACGCCGCTCCCGAGGGGCAGCGCCCCCCAGCGGACGCGCCGCGCACGGTGCTCGAACCGGGGGAGCGACGCCAGCTGACGATCGACGTCGCGCAGGCGCTGTACACCCTTCGTCCGAACGGACGCGTCCGCGATTCCGCTCATGTCGACCGGAGCGGCGCGACGGTCCGTTACTACGGGCGCGGGTGTGGAGGCGTCACCGTGAATGATCCTGCGCCGATACCCGCTGACGACGTCCCCGGATAGCGGTCAGGTCTTCCCGGGTCGGCGCGCGAGCGCGACGGAGTCGTGCCAGACGGACCCTTGGAGATACACGAGCGCGAGGAGCACGAACTTGTCTTTCTGGCGGACGCGGAACTCGAGCTCGAGCTCCTGATACTCGCCCTCGCCCTCGCCCTCGGCTCCGCGCCCGCAGTGGATCAGCTCGCCGACCTGCTTCTTCCCGCCGACGAAGATCCGGGCCTCAAAGGCCGGGACCCGCATCCCGCCGCAGTCCCAGCGGACGCGAAGCCGCGCGGTGTACCGACCCGCGGGCAGCGAGAGCCTCGGGGTGCGGGTGATCGGGAAGCTCTCGAGCTCGCGGCCGCGCGTGGGGATCACGGCCCGCGCCACGCCGCCGCTCGCCGCGGGGTCGTGGACGAGCCGCGCGAACTCGCCTCCGCTCAGGTGCTCCGCCTCGAAGGTCGCGCGGGCGCCGGGCCCCGCCGCCGCCGACAGCATCGCGGCCAGGGCGTCGTCGCCCCAGGTCACGCGCGCGGGCTCGCCGACCAACGCGACGGCACCGGGCGCGCGCACGATCTCGACGCCGGAGGGGGCGGCGTACTCGCTCGGCGGGATCTGGGCGGTGACCACCGCCTCCGTGCCCTCGGGCGCCTCGCTGAGGCGCGCGCCGGCGGGCAGCTGCAGCGTGCGCATCCCGAAGTAGGTCGAGAGCAGCAGCCGCGAGTCGAGCTTGGCGTCGCGCGAGACCATGACGCGCGTGATCCCGCGATCGTCGAGCACCTCCATCAGCGCGGCGTAGGGGTCGTCGGCGCCGTCGCGCTTTGGATGGGTCACGAAGCCGAGCGCGATCACGGCCACGCCCGTCGCGACGAAGCCGAGGGCCGCGCGGCGGACGAGCGACGCCCGCCCGCCCTCGCGCGCGCGCCACCACAGCCACAGCCCCAGGCCGGCCGCCGCGACGACGAGGTTGACCTGCGAGATCAGGTGACCGACGGACGCGCTGACGCCGATCAAGAGGGTCGCGGCGCCCAGCGTGGCCGCGCCCGCCGTCGCGCTAAAACCCGACCACTCAGACATGTCACTTGAGCCATGGTCAACCCGCGCCGCGAGGCGCAGCGGCGCCGAGAGCAGCCACGCGACGCCGCCCGCGAGCGCGGGCACGAGGGCGTAGACGTACCAGGGCAGCACCGAGCGGGTGACGTTCTCGTAGAGCAGCACGCTGGCCAGCAGAAACAGCGGCAGCAGCCACGCGCTGTCGGGCTCGGGCGCGGCCGCGTCGGCCGTCGGCGCGCGATCTCGGCGCGACCACAGGTGGATACACAGCAGCAGCAGGCCGACGAAGCCGAGCACCCAGGGGAACGGGCTCATGACGTCCGTGAGGATCTCGCCGACCTCGTTGAGCGTGCGCGCGTGCCCGCCCCGAAACCCGCCGATCCGCTTGACCACGGACTTGCCGACCATGACCTGGAACAGCGGCGCGCCGACCTCGGCGGCCGCGCGCGCGACCCAGGCGCCGCCGAGCGCCGCGGGGACGCCGAGCGACCAGGCGAGCCGCGTCAGCGCGCGCCGGCGGACCGACGCGCGCTCGGGCTCCGCGAGCGCGCCGGCCCGCCGCAGCGTGACGCCCTCGTAGATCAGGATCGGCAGGACGCCGATGCCGACCGCGAGCTGCTTGGTCAGGAACGCGAGCGCGAGCCCGAGGCCCGCGAGCGCGGACCAGCCGGTCGCCCGCCGGCCGCGGCGCAGCACCGCGCCGCCGTGGGCCCACAGCGCGAGCAAGATCCAGAAGATGAACAGCGGCTCGATGCACGCCGTGCGACCCCACCGCAGCGCGGCGCCGCTGAGCGCCAGCGTCAGCGCCCAGGTGACCGCGAAGCCATCCCCGGCGATCCGCCGCCCCCAGGCGAAGCAGACCCAGACGGTGCCCAGGGTCGCGAGCGCGAAGGGCAGCCGCAGCGACGCGAGCGAGGCGCCCAGCAGCTTCATCGACGCGGCCACGACCCAGACGCTCAGCGGCGGCTTGGAGAACTGACGCGTGAACTCGCCGGTCCGCTCGATCGCGTAGAGGTAGTTGCCCGACGCGAGCGCGTGGCGAGCGAACTTGCCGTAAAGCGCCTCGTCGAAGATCCGCAGGGGCGCGGCGCCGAGCGAGCCGAGCAGCGCGTAGCCGGCGACGATCGTCACGACCGCGAACAGGATCGGGCTCCGCCACCGCGTGAGCGCGGTCAGGAGACGCGCGGACGGGGCCGCGGGGCCGCGCTCACCGGCTGCGGGTTGCTCGGCGGCCTCGTTGCGCGTCGCGTCGGTGGGAGGTTCGGACACCTGCGCGATTGTACCCTTGCGTTGCCCGACAAACGACGTTAGAGCGCCAAGGGTCGAATGACGCAGTCCGACGACACAAGGCCGACCGCCGCGCTGCTAGGCCCGCAGCGCCTCGCGCCGACGCTCGCGGAGGCCTGCGAGGCGCTCGCGCTCCCTGGCGACGCGCGCGTCGCCGTGATCACGGCCGGCTGGCAGGAGCGTGAGTCGGAGCACGATGAGCTCGTCGCCGCGCTCGGGCGCCCGGCCGTCAACCTGCTCCTGCACGCCCGCGCCGAGCTCGCCTTTGAGCACGACCACGCGCTGTTCGAAGCGCACCGCGCCAAGCAAGACCAGCTCAAGCTGCTGCAGGGGCTGTACCGGAGGCGTCTGCGCCACGCGATGGACAGCGCGCGCGAGCTGCTCGATCTGACACGTCGGGATCACGGGCCGTTCGCCGACGGCGAGGGGCGGACGCGCGCCGTCGTCGAGCTCGAGGCGGCGCTCGAGGAGGTGCGACGCCTCGACCGCCACCACCTCTCGTGCGTGCTCGAGGTCGAGCGCGCGTACACCGAGCTCGAGCGGCCGCACGAGCACGCGGTCGTCGTCGAGCAGCGCGAGGAGCTCACGCGGACCCTGGCGGGCTGTCAGGCGATCGCCGTCGCGGGCGGGCACGTCGCGACGATCCTCGAGCGCCTCAAGCTCTTCGAGCTCGGGCCCGCGCTCGCGCGCCTGCCCGTGATCGCGTGGTCCGCCGGCGCGATGGCACTGGGCGAGCGCATCGTGCTGTTCCACGACCGCCCGCCCCAGGGCCGCGGCGACGCGGAGGTGCTGCACGCCGGGCTCGGCGTGTTCCCGGGCGTCGTGCCCCTGCCCCACGCGCGCCACCGGCTGCTGCTCGAGGATCGCGCCCGCGTCGCCCTGCTCGCGCGCCGCTTCGCGCCCGCGGCCTGCGTCGCGCTCGACGAGCGCTGCGGGCTCCACCTGCTGGGGGACGCGCGCGCGCGCTTCACCGCGCTGCCCGGCACCCGCGTGCTGCAGGAGGACGGGACGTGCCGCTAGCGCTCGAGCGCCTGCTCTCGGGGCCACGTGACCCCGCGACCATCGACGGCTTCTTGGCCGCGCACCAATTCCCGCTGGCCGAGGGCGACACGGTGACCTTCGTGTACCGCGGGCCTGCGGACGGCGTGCGCCTGCGCCACTTCATCTTCGGGCTCCCGACCGCGCAGCCCTTTCACCGGCTCGAGGGCACGGACCTCTGGTACTTCCAGCTCGAGCTGCCGCCCGGCTCGCGCGTCGAGTACAAGCTCGAGCTCGAGCTGCAGGGTCACCGCAAGTGGATCCGCGACCCGCTCAACCCGAACACCGCGCGCGACCCCTTCGGCGCCAACTCCGTGTGCCAGGGCGCCGGCTACTCGCGCCCCGGCTGGACCCTACATGACCCCGAGGCCAGGGCGGGCTACCTCGAGGAGCTGCGCTTCGACGGCACCCCCTTCGGCGATGCGCGCCGCGTCACGGTCTACGTCCCGGCGCGCTTCCGCGAGCGCCGACGCTACCGGCTGCTGATCGTCCACGACGGCGGCGACTACCTCGAGTACTCGAGCCTCAAGACCGTGCTCGACAACCTGATCCACCGGCTCGAGGTCGCGCCGCTGATCGTCGCGCTCACCCACCCCGGCGACCGCCTGGTCGAGTACCCCGACGACCCGCGCCACGCCGCCTTCATCGCCGAGCACGTGCTGCCGGAGATGGAGCGCCGCTACCCGCTGCTGCGCGCGCCGGCGAGCCGCGGGCTGATGGGCGCGAGCTTCGGCGGCGTCGCCTCGCTCTCGACCGCGTGGCGCTACCCGGGCGTCTTCGGGCGGCTGCTCCTTCAGTCAGGATCGTTCGCCTTCACCGACATCGGCGAGCACAAGCGCGGGCCGGCCTTCGACCGGGTCGTCGAGTTCGTCAACGAGTTCAGGCGCGAGCCCGGGCGCCCGAGCGAGCGCGTCTTTATGAGCTGCGGCACCTACGAGTCGCTGATCTACGAGAACCGCTCGATGGTGCCGCGCCTGCAGGCGACCGGCATGGAGGTCCGCTACGAGGAGGCGCGCGACGGCCACAACTGGGAGAATTGGCGCGACCGCCTCCGCACGGGGCTCTCGTGGCTGTTCCCGGGCCCGCTGTGGCTCGTCTACGAGTAGCCGCTACAATCGCCGCGTCATGGGCGGCAACCTGTTTAAGCTCGGCCGGCTCCCGCGCGCGCGCTACCTCGAGCTCGAGGCCGAGCTGCGCGCGCACCTCGATCAGAAGCTCCCGGGCGCCTACCGGATCCCGCGCTTCTACGGCGACAAGCCCGACTTCGGTGACATGGACATCATCGTCTGTCAGGCGCGGATGCCCGCGACCTGGGACGTGGTGCGCGCCGAGCTGATCGCGGAGCTGGGGATCACCCGCACCAAGGTCACCGGCGCCGTGTTCAGCACCGTGTACCGCGACTTTCAGGTCGACTACTTCTGTCGCGGCGACGAGGACGACTTCCGCTCGACCTACAACTTCCTCTGCTTCAACGACCTCGGCAACCTGCTCGGCAAGCTGTTTCGCCGCTTCAACCTCAAGTACGGCGAGCGGGGGCTGTCGTACGTCTACCGCTCTGAGCCGACGCACTACAAGCGCGACATCCCGCTGACCCGCGACCCCGCCCGGATGTTCGGCTTCCTCGGCCTCGACGCGGGGCCGTGGGATCGCGGGTTTCCTGACCTCGAGAGCATGTTCCGCTGGGTCGTCTCGTCGCCCTACTTCTCGGTCGCTCCCTTCCTCGAGCGCAAGGCGACGACGGAGCGCAAGCACCGGCAGCGCAAGACCTTCCGCGCCTTCGTCGAGTTCTTGGAGCGCGAGGGAATCACGACGCGCTACGCGTTCGAGGCCGATCGCGCGCGCTACATCCCGATGATCGCGCGGGCCTTCCCCGAGGCCGAGCTCGAGGCGGCGATCGCCCGCGAGGACGCGCTCGTCGCCCGGCGCGCGCGCGTCCGCGAGCGGTTTAATGGGCGCGTGGTCCAGGCGCTGATCCCCGGCCTGCAGGGCAAGCGGCTCGGCGCGTTCATCAGCGCGCTCAAGGCCGCGCACCCGGGCTTCGACGAGCGCGTGCTGGCGCTCGAGGCCGAGCAGCTCGCCGCGTTGATCCGCGCGTTCCACCAAACCTGGGCAGCCGAGTTCGACGACGCCGCGAGTTCGGTATAGTGCGAGCGCGTCGATGTCCCACGGCCCTACCGCGAAGCCCGCGGCGCTGCGCGCCCTGCTGACGCGACTCGACGCGGCGGAGCACGCCGCGTTCGCGGACGGCGAGGCCGACCGACTGATCGCGACGCTCGGCGGTCACGGCTGGCTGCTGCGCGCGATCGAGTGGGCGTTTCGCGGGTGCTGGCAGCGCGCGCGCGCGGACGTGACCGCGGCCTTGCGGGCCGCCCCGCGCGACGCGGTGCTGCGGGTCGTCGCGGCGGCCGTGCTGTTCGCGACCCGCGACTACCACGAGAGCATGGCGCGGCTGCGCGAGGCCGGGGAGCGCAGCCGGGCCGTGGGCGCCCGCGCGCGCCAGCACGCGCTGGCCTACGCGAGCCGGCTCGCGTGGAGCCGCGAGCAGGCCGCCGCGCTCCGGGAGCTCGCGCGCCTCGTGCCCGGCCGCGTCATGTGGCACGAGCAGGCCGCCGCGCTGCACCGGCTCGGGCACAGCGACGCCCACGCGCTGCGCCACTACGCCGCCGCCGCCCGCCTCGAGCCCGACGAGCCGCGCTGGCCGCTCGCGCGCGCGGAGCTCTTGGCGCAGGGCGGCGAGCTCGAGGCCGCCCGCGCGGCGCTGCGTGAGGCGAGCGCCCTGACGAGCCCGGTGCACGGGCCGCGCGTCGCCGCGCTCGCGCTCGCGGCCGGCGACTTCCCGCGCGTCGACTCGCTGCTCGCCGACGCCGACCGACATGACCCAAGCGCCCTGTGGCCAAGGATCCTCCGCGCCCAGCTCGCGCTCTGGTCCGGCGCGCTCGCCGACGCGCGCGCGCTCGCCGACGCGATCGCGGCGGCCGACGCCGATCACCCCGCCGCCGACCGTCTGCGCGGCGCCGTCGCGGTCCTCGAGGGTCGACTCGAAGAGGCCCACGCGCCGCTGGAGCGCGCCGCCGCGCGCGCGCCCGACGAGCCCGAGACCGCGATCTGGCGCGCCGAGCTGGCGCTGCGCGAGGGCGACTTCGAGGAGGCCCACGCGCTGCTCAACCACGCGGTCGCGCGCGCCGACGGCTTCCTGTTCGTCGCCTGGATCCTGCGCGCGCTGATCGTGATCGAGGAGACGCGCGCCGACCCGAGGCCGCTCGGGCACAACGTGCTCGAGGAGATCCGCGACGTCCTGCTCGAGCTGCTCCCCGACGCCCAGGAGGTGATCGACGCGGGCGAGCCGGCGCCGCTGCGGGAGCTGCTGGAGGCGGCGCTGCGGCGCCTCGGGGGCAATCGCACGACGACCGCGACCACCGTCGACGAGCGCGGCGCGCTGCACCGCCTGCGCACGCGGACAGGCGCGCGCTACAGCTCGCGCATGGCCCTCAAGACGCTGCTCTCGCTCGGCCCGACCGGCGCGCGCGAGCGCCTCGACGCCGTGTGTCGACACTTCCCCCGCTCGGCGCTCGCGGTCTGTCACCGCGCCGAGCTGCACCTGTGGATGGGCGACCTGCCGCGCGCGCGCGCCGACTTCGAGCGCTCGATCGAGATGGTCCGCGGCACCCGCTTCTCCTACATCGGCCTGACCGGCGTCGACATCCTCGAGGGCGACCCGGCGCGCGCGCTCGCGACCTCGGCGCGCGGCGTCGAGGTCATGCGCGGCACCGAGGGGCCGGCGGTCTACGTCTACCGCGGCGAGGCGCTGCGGCTGCTCGGGCGTCACGACGACGCGCGCCGCGACCTGACCCGCGCCGTGCACATCCACCCCACGCGGATCGGCGCCTGGATCAACCTGGGGCTGCTCGCGGCCGCGCGCGGCGACGCGACGGAGCTGCGCCGGGTGTTCGCGCAGGTCAGCGCGCGGGCCCACGGGCTGCTCTCGGACGCGGCGCGCGAGCGGGGCGTCTGCATCTGGCCCGGCGTACAGGCGCCGGCGCCCTCGGACGACGCGCTGCGCTCGGTGCTCGAGCGCGCGCTGGCGATGATGCGCGGCAACCGGTCCTCGTCGACGCACACCTACTTCACCCGCGAGGGCGCGCTGCGCTTCACCGACAGCAGCCCGCCCTGCGCCGCCGAGACGATCACCCGGGATCTCAGCCAGGCCCGCGCGATCCTGCTGCGCTCGATCGGGGTGACCCGCGCGCCGCGCCGCGGCCCCCCGCTGGTCGAGCCCTACCCTGTCTCGAGGGACGCGCTGCGCTGGCGCCCGCGCCTGGAGGAGCCCGCGTGAAGCTGCGGGTCGTCACCTGGAACGTGTGGTTCGGCGAGTGGAACGCGGCCCGCCGCCAGGAGGCGCTGTGGGCCGAGCTCGCGCGTCTCGAGCCGGACGTGATCTGCCTGCAGGAGATGACGCAGGAGCACCTCGATCGACCCGAGCTGCACGCGCGACGATTCGGCGGCGAGTGGATCAGCGACGCGCACATCAACGGCTACGACGTCATCACGCTGGCGCGCGTGCCGGTGCGCCGCAGCGAGCGGCTCCCGCTGGTCTCGGTCATGGGGCGCAACCTGCTCGTCACCCGCCTCGACATCGACCCGCCGCTGACGGTCGCGACGGTGCACCTCGAGAGCACCGCGCCGATGACCGAGTACCGCGTCCGCCAGCTCAACGACATCAACAGCTTCCTCGCGGCGGAGCCTGATGTGCTGCTGGTCGGCGACATGAACTTCGCCGACGGCTCGCGCCCCGAGGAGTCCGCGATCACGGGCTGGCGCGACGCCTGGCGTGAGCTGCGACCCGACGAGCCCGGCTACACCCTCGACAGCGAGCGCAACAAGATGCGCGGCTGGACCAAGCCGGGCACCAAGCGCGCCCGGCTCGACCGCGCGCTGCTCCAAAGCGAGCGCTGGAGGTTCACCGAGATCGAGCGCCTCGGCACGCAGGCGCTGCCCGAGGACCCGCTGACGCACATCTCCGATCACTTCGGGCTGCTGCTCGAGCTCGAGTCAGCCGAGTAGCCCGGCGACGCGTCAGGACTTCGCCTTGGGGAAGCGAGGGCTGCTCGTCTGGGCGGCCCGCGGCCCGTACACCTCGCCGTTAAAGATCCAGCACTTCACGCCGATTCGCCCGGAGTTCTTCCGGGCCTCCGCGAAGCCGTAATCGATGTTGGCGCGCAGGGTGTGAAGCGGCACACGACCGGCGTGGTACTTCTCCCGCCGGCTCATCTCGCTGCCGGTGAGTCGACCCGAGGCCATCACGCGGATCCCCTTCGCGCCGTACTTTATCGCGGTCTGCAGCGCGCGCTTGAGCGCGCGCCGAAACGCGATGCGACGCTCGAGCTGCTGACAGATGTTCTCCGCGACGAGCTGGGCGTTGATCTCAGCCTTGCGGACCTCCTGAACATTCAGGAAGACCTCAGACTTCGTCATCCGCTGGGTCACGCGCTTGAGCCGCTCGATCCCCGCGCCGCGCTTGCCGATGATGATGCCCGGCCGCGCCGAGAACAGGTTGACCTTTAGCTTGTTAGCCGCGCGCTCGATGGTGATGTCCGCGACGCTCGCGGAGCGGAGCTCGCGCTTGAGGAACGAGCGTATTTGGAGATCCTCGTGCAGCCACTCTGTGTAGTGTCGGTCCTCAAACCAGCAAGAATTCCATGTTTTAACGACCCCGAGCCGGAACCCGATCGGATGAACTTTTTGGCCCAATTGTGGCTACCTCGTTTGTGCTGTCTTCACGGGTCGAGGGATACGGACTGCTCGGACCTCGCGTGAAGCCGCAACAATGCGCAGCCTTCAACACCGCTCGCTAGACGCGTGATTGTTGGTGTTGAACGCCCGTTAGCGACGGCCGTAGCCGCCGCCGCCGCCGCCGCGTGAGCGCTCGGTCGCCTCGTTGACGCGGATCGAGCGACCGTCGAGGCTCGCGCCGTTCATCTGCTCGATCGCCGTCTTCGCGCTCACCGTGTCCTCCATGGTCACGAAGCCGAAGCCGCGGGAGCGGCCGGTGTCGCGATCTAGGATGACCTTGGCCTCGACGACCTTTCCGAACGCGCTGAAGGCGTTATTGAGACCTTGATCGTCGGTATTCCAGCTCAAGCCGCCGACGAATAATTTGTTTGACATGCCTGTTCGTCTCTTCGCGGCGACGTATGAAATACGCCGCCTTGTGTTGTTTCTCGGTTCTCGCTCTCAGTGCGCGAGCGCATTGGAGATTCACTCCAATGCGAAGCCAACGAGCCACGGCCGAGTGTTTAGTGCCAATACCCGTGAACCGTGCAAGATGCACGCGCCTCACTCGTGACTACCCTCACCCAGCCGCGCAGCGCGAGGCCGCTCGAGTCGAGCTGACCGATTGTTCATACAAGCACCCGCGATTCGCGTGGGCATAGCCGAGCTCGCCGCGCTGCCCGATCGCGTCGCGCCGTCGATGAGCCCCGGTCCCGCGGACGTCCTCGAGCCCCGGCGTCGCGGCGACCCGCGATCACCGGACCGCGGATGTCTATAGGACCAGGAGCACCAAGCCTGATCACCTAGATCAGGAGCTCGCGCCGCCCGTCAGCGCCCGCGCCCGCTTGACCAGCTCGACCAGCTCTCGGCGCACGTCGGCCGAGCTCGTCACCGGCTGGGAGAACGCGAGTCGGATCGGGCGCGGCCCCGCGCCCGTGACCGCCGACATCTCGAAGCCGTAGCGGTCGACGCCGGTCATCGTCGCGGCGCTCGTGTCGGTCGCGCGCGAGAAGTGGCGGCAGTAGAGGACCATCGCGTCGGCGTGGTCCTCGTTCATGTGGCGGATGATGCCGGCGGCCGCGCCCGCGATCGGATCGGGCTCGGCGGCCCGCCAGCCCTCGAGCTCGACCCACGACATCCGCCCGTAGCCGCCGATGTAGCGCAGCTCGGAGACAGCCAGCCGCCAGAAGTGAAAGTCTTTGAAGTCGGCGTAGTACGCCGCGCCCGGATGCCGCGCGAGGAAGGCCGCGCGCGCCCGCGCGCTCGCCTCGCCGGACTGCGGACGACACTCGCCGACCAGGGTCAGGCGCGCGTTCGCGAGCGGATCAGCGTCGCCCTCGTGCGCCTGCGCGACCAGCAGCGACGCGCGCGGATCCCCGCGCAGGTTCTGGGTGTGCTCGGCCAGCTCGGAGATCAAGAACACCGGGTCGGGGCCGTCCATCGCGAAGGTGCAGAACGAGCCGTAGGGGTGCCCGCCGCCGCGGAGGGTGCACAGCGTCCCGACGCGCACGCGCTCCACGAGCGTGCGCGCGTACTCGGCGTGGGTCGGGGTCGCGACGTCTTCGTCGTAGAGCAGCTCCTGCGAGCGACCGCCTGTCGCGTGGAAGTCTTGGGCCATACGTCGGAATTTGTACCACCCCGTCAGCGCGCGAACCTGCGCCCGCGCGCGAGGCGTCGCTGACTTGAACAGATCTTCGCGGCGCTGCAACAGTGACAATGGCGGGGTTCGCCCCGCGCGGTATGCAAGAGGAGATCAAGCTCGACACACGCCCGACGCCGCGGAGCCGCGACGTGCCGCCCAGGCTCGCCGACACCGCCCACGACGGACGCGCTGGCGCGGCTGCCCAGCCGGCGGCGCAGCTGGTGACGATGATCGACGAACAGCTGGCGCTCAAGCGCGCCGCCGCGCGGCTGTTCGGCGACGAGGCCAACGAACTGCTCGGGGACCAGGTCGAGCCGATCGAGTTCGGACGCTTCCGCGTGATCGAGAAGCTCGGCGAGGGCGGGATGGGGGTCGTCTATCGCGCCCATGACCCCGAGCTCGACCGCGCGGTCGCGATCAAGCGCGTGCGCACCAACATCACGTGGAGCGAGGCCGTGAAGACGCGGTTCTTGCGAGAGGCCCGCGCGCTCGGAAAGCTCGCGCACCCCAACGTCGTCGGGATCTACGACGTCGGCGAGGCGACGAACGGGCTGTGGCTCGCGATGGAGTTCGTCGACGGCCAGACCCTGCGCGAGTGGCTCGAGGAGCGCCCGCGGAGCTGGCGCGAGATCGTCGAGGTCATCCGCGAGGCGGGGCGCGGCGTCGCGGCGGCGCACCGGGCCCAGCTCCTGCACCGCGACATCAAGCCCGATAACATCATGATCGATCGCGACGGGCGCGTGCGCGTCATGGACTTCGGGCTGGCGCGCGCCGCCGACGTCGCGCAGTCGCGGTCGACGGCGCGGCTCGACGCGACCCTCGACGAGCGCGCCGCGCCGGACGTCTCCACGCTCACGCGGACCGGCTCGATCGCGGGGACCCCCGCGTACATGTCCCCAGAGCAATTCGCGGGCGCGGAGCTCGGCGTCGAGGTGACCGCGCGCAGCGATCAGTTCTCGCTGTGCGCGACGCTGTGGGAGGCCCTCTACGGCCAGCTCCCCTTCGCCGGCCGGTCGATCGAGACGCTGCGCCGCGCGGTGCTCTCGGGCGAGCTGACGCCTCCGCCGCCCGGCGCCGAGGTCCCCCGATGGCTGCACCGCGTGCTCGAGCGCGGCCTCGCCACGCGCCCCGAGGATCGCTTCGAGAGCGTGGAGTCGCTGCGCGCGGCGCTGGCCGCCGACCCGACGCGACGTCGTCGACGCGCGCTCGTCGTGGGCGGGCTGCTGCTCGCGGCGGCCGCCGCCGCGCTCCTCGTCCAGCAGCAGCGCGCGCGCGTCGTGGCGAGCTGCGCGGCCGAGGGCGCGGCGATCGACGGGCTGTGGAGCGAGGACGCCCGCGCCCGCGTGCGCGCGGGGCTGACCCGGGCCGCGAGCGGCTACGCGACCTCCTCCTTCGCCAAGCTGACCCCGTGGCTCGACGACTACGCCTCGTCGTGGCGAGCCGCGCGCGCGGAGGTCTGCCGCGCGAGCGCGCTCGAGGGCCGCTGGAGCGACGCGCTCACCCGGCGCGCCTACGACTGCCTCGACGCGCGACGCGAGCACCTCGCGGCCGTGATCGAGGTGTTCGAGAGGCCAGGTGATGGGGATGCGGGACACGCGGTCGCGCAGCGAGCCGTCTGGACGGCCGCGACGCTGCCGCCGATCGCGGCCTGCCGTGACGAGCGCCGGCTGCGCGCGCTCCCGGCCGCGCCCGACGATCCGGGGACCCGCGCCGAGCTGCTGGTGCTGCGGCTCGCGCTCGCGCGCGGCGAGGCCCTGCGCGCCGCGGGGCAGCTCTCGCGCGGGCTCGAGCTCGCCGCCGAGACGCGGGCGCACGCCGAGCGCCTCGCCTGGCCTCCGCTCGTCGCGGCCGCCGAGCGCCTGCACGGGTCGGTGCTGCTCACCAGCGGCCGGTACGAAGAGGCAGCCGCGCTGCTGGAGGACGCGTTCACGCGCGCAGGGTCGGCCGGCGCCGACGAGGAGTTCATCAGCGCGGCGCTCGACCTCAGCGCCGCCGAGTCGCGGCTCGCGGATCACGAGCAGTCCCTGCGCTGGGGCCGGATCGCGACCGTGCTGCTCGACCGCGCCGGCGCGCCCCAAGACGATCTCCGGCGCGCGCGCGTGCACAACGACTCGGGCTGGCTCGAGCAGCGTCAAGGGCACTACGCGCGCGCCCTCGCCGACCACCAGCGCGCGCTCGAGATCCGCGAGCGGGCGCTCGGCGAAGCGCATCCAGACGTCGCGCTGTCGCACACCAACATCGGCATCGTGCTCGGGCGGCTCGGCGCCCACGAGCGCGCGCGCGAGCACCTGCAGCGCGCGCTCGCGCTCTACGAGGCGAGCGTGGGCGCCGATCACCCCTACACCGCCAACGCGCTCAACAGCCTCGGGGTCGCGCACGCCCGCGTCGACGACTTCGCGCGCGCGCGCGAGTACTTCCAGCGCACGCGCGAGCTCCGGGAGCGCGCGCTCGGCCGCGACCACTCGCTCGTCGCGAGCGCGATCAGCAACATCGGCACGGCCTACGATGAGCTCGACGAGGACGGCCGCGCGCTCGAGCTCTACGAGGAGGCGCTCGCCATCCGCGAGCGCGCCCTGTCCCCGGAGCACCCCGACCTCGCGGACTCGCTGATCAACATCGGCGGTCTGCAGATGGAGCGCGGCGAGTACAACGCGGCCGTCCCCCTCATGCGGCGCGCGGTCGACATCTACGAGCGCGCCCACGGCCCCGACAGCCTCGACGTCGCGATGGCGCTGGACTACCTCGGCGAGGCCGAGAGCTACTCGAGCCCGCCCGCGCCGACCCGCGCGCTCGCGGCCCACACGCGCTCGCTCGAGATCCTGCAGCGCGCGCTCGAGCCCGACCACGTGGATCTAGCGACGCCCCTCGTCGGCGTCGCCATCGCCCACCTCCTGCGCGGCGCCCTCGACGAGGCGACCGAGCCGCTCACGCGGGCCCGCGCGCTGCTCGAGGAGAACGAGGGGGAGAGCGCGCGCGAGGATCTCGACGATCTGCTCGTCGTCTTCGCGCGCGTCCGCTTGGCGCAGACCCGCTACGCCGAGGTCCGCGCGCTGCTCGAGCCCCTCGTCGCGCTGGACAGCCCCACGCCGAGCCGGCTGCGGCCGCGCACGCTCGCCGAGGCGACCTTCGCGCTCGCGCGCGCGCGCTGGGCGACCGCCGGCGACGCAGAGGAGGGCGCGCGCGCGCGCGCCCTCGCCGAGGGGACGCGCGCGGCCACCTCGACCCTGCTCGGGCCCCACGCGATCGCCGAGCTCGACCGCTGGCTCGAGCAGCACCCGGCGCTCTAGCGATACATGTCCAAAAAGACACAATAACAACGACGCGAGCTCGGTCGCTCCGCGCCTCGGGCTCCCGCTCCTCGCGTCCGCGCGGCGCCGCGGCCTGACAGCCGGAGGCGCCCCGCGAGCGCGTGCATCCTCATCTGCGGCCCCGACGAGGAACAGCGGCCGTGCGCGCGTGCTTCCGAGCACCGTGCCCTGGCTCACGCGCTGACGGGCTTCTCGACGCGCTGCGGGCACGCGAGGTGACGCGCGCGTGACAGCGTGGGCGTAGGCGAGGGTGGTAGCGCGACACACGTGAGCGCCCTCAGATCGGCGCCCGTGGACCGCGTGCGGACGATCGGTCACAGTCCGCGCCGCCGACGGCGTTCTCTCGCGCCGCGCTCCCGCGAGGCCTTTGAATGACCGACATCACGCGCACTATCGGGCTGTCCCTCGGGGCCGACCTCTGCTGGCCCGCCTGCTACGAGGAGATCATCCGCCGCCTGCAGCTCTCGATCCCGCAACAGGAGGACGTGATCAAGTTCAACGTCGAGCGGGTCACGGTCGAGCCCTTCGACCTCCGCCAGCCCTGCCGCTACGACGTCGTGCTCGACCGCCTGACCCACTGGTTCCACACCAGCCGCGAGTGGATCAAGAAGTCGGTGATCCTCGACGGCCTCTACGTGCTCAACAACCCGTGGTCGCTGCAGGCGATGGAGAAGCACACCTCGTACTGCGCGATGATGCGGCTGGGCCTGCCGGTCCCCGAGACCTGGCTGATCCCGCCCAAGGAGCACGCGCCCTCGGCGGACCTCAAGCCCACGCTCGAGCGCTACGCCCGGCTCTTCGACCTCGGCGAGATCGGCGAGAAGCTGGGCTACCCGCTGTACATGAAGCCCTACGACGGCGGCGCCTGGGTCGGCGTCACGCGGATCGAGAACGAGTCGGCGCTGCGCGCCGCCTACGAGCAGAGCGGCACCCGCGTGATGCACCTGCAGCGCGCGGTCGACCCCCACGACCTGTTCGTGCGCTGCATCGGCGTCGGCCCGCAGGTCCACGTGGTCCGCTACGACCCCGGCGCGCCGCTGCACGACCGCTACAAGGTCGACTTCCACTTCTGCGACGCCGAGGAGTGGTCGGTCCTGCAGGACACGACCCTCACGATCAACGCGTTCTTCGGCTGGGAGTTCAACTCCTGCGAGTCGCTGCGGCGCAGCGCCGGCCCGCGCGCGGGCGAGTTCTGCCCGATCGACTTCGCCAACGCCTGCCCTGACTTTCAGGTCACCTCGCTGCACTACCACTTCCCCGAGATGGTCAAGAACATGGTGCGCTGGTCGCTGTTCTGCGCCGCGACCAAGCGCCAGACGCCGCAGAGCCTCGACTGGGAGCCGTTCTACGCGATCGCGCGCAAGGAGCTGCCGCTGCGCGAGCGGCTCGCCGGCTACGCGAAGATCGCCCGCGAGCGCTTCGAAGCCGACCGCTTCGCGGAGTTCTGTCACGACCACCTCTCGCACCTCAACGAGGTCACGTGGGAGTTCTTCGGCGGCGCCCAGGCCAAGGGCTTCGTGCGCGCCAAGGTCGAGGCGCTGTTCCCCAAGCACGAGGTCGAGAAGTTCACCGAGCACTTCTGGGGGCTCCTGCAATTCTGGCGCAAGACCGAGGCCGACCGCCTCGGGCTCAAGCGCCCGGTCATCGACGAGAGCCGCGCCCCCGAGGGCGCCGAGGACAGCGCGAACGCCTGAGCGAGGACGCCATGCTGAGAGCGACAGGTAACGACATGAGCAAGCTGAACACCAACTGGCGCTCGCGCCATCTCGGGCAGTCCGTGCAGGTCGTCCGCTGGGGCGTCAGCGGCCGCCCGGTGCTGCTGTTCCCGACCGCCGGCGGCGACGCCGAGGAGTGCGAGCGCTTCTTGATGCTGCGCGTGCTCGAGCCGCTGCTCGCGGCCGGCCGCGTCAAGGTCTACTCGATCGACAGCGTCGCGGGCCGGGCCTGGATCAACAAGGAGCACAGCGGCGCCTACAAGGCGCGGGTGCAGAACCGCTTCGACGCCTTCATCTACGAGGAGCTGGTCGGGGCGATCCGCCGCGACTGCAACTCGCGCGACATCGAGATCATCACCGCCGGCGCCTCGCTGGGGGCCTTCAACGCCCTCGCCGCGCTCTGCCGCCACCCGGACGTGTTCTCCACCGCCGTGTGCATGAGCGGGACCTACGACTTCACGCGCTGGATGAACGGCGAGCACACCCACGACTTCCACGTCTCCTCGCCGCTGCACTTCCTCGCCTACATGGACGAGTGCGCGCACCTCGAGCGGCTGCGCACGCGCTCGGTCATCCTCGCGACCGGCGAGGGCAAGTGGGAGGATCCCGGCGAGTCCTGGCGCGTCGCCCAGCTGCTGGGGCGCCGCCAGGTGCCCAACCGCGTCGACCTGTGGGGCGAGCGCTACGACCACGACTGGGTCACCTGGCGCGACATGCTGCCCAAGTACCTCGACCAGCTCACCTGAGCTGATTCACCAGCTCCTTAAGACATAAAGAAAATAAAGGCAGGCCATGGCCCACCGCACCGTCGTCTTCGTCGCGCCCTTCTTCATGACGGCGACGCTCCGCTTCGTCGCCGCGATCGCGGCGCTCCCGGGCGTCCGCCTCGCGCTGATCTCCCAGTCCTCGCTCGCCCACATGCCGCCCGGGATCCGGCGTCGGCTGGCCGGGCACTATCAGGTCTCGAACGCGCTCGACGCCGGGCAGCTCGTGACCGCGACGCGGGCGCTCGCCGGCTCGCTCGGCCGCGTCGACGTGCTGCTCGGCGCGCTCGAGCACATCCAGGTCCAGCTCGGGATCGTCCGCGACCGCCTCGGCGTCGACGGCATGGGCGAGGCCGCGGCCCGCAACTTCCGCGACAAGGCGCGCATGAAGGACGCGCTGCAGGCGGCCGGGCTGCCCTGCGCCCGTCACACCCGCGTGCGCTCGACCGCCGAGGCGCTCCGCTTCATCCGCGCGGTCGGCCTGCCCGTCGTCATCAAGCCGCCGGCGGGCGCGGCCGCGGTCGGCACCTTCCGCGTCCAGAGCGAGGCGGACCTCCAGCGCGCGCTGCTGTCCCTCAAGCCATCCCCCGAGCGGCCCGCCGTGATCGAGGAGTTCATGACCGGCGTCGAGCGCTCGTTCGAGACCGTCAGCATCCGCGGCGAGGCCGTGTGGGACTCGATGACGCGCTACGCCCCGACGCCGCTGCACGTGCTCGACAACCCGTGGATCCAGTGGACGGTGCTGCTGCCGCGCGAGCGCGAGAACCCCGAGGCCCGCGCGATCCGGGGGCCGGCCCGGGCCGCGCTCAAGACCCTCGGCATGCACACGGGCCTCAGCCACCTCGAGTGGTTCGCGACCCCCCGCCGACGCGGCGGCGTCGCGATCTCCGAGGTCGCCGCGCGCCCGCCCGGCGCGCAGATCGTCTCGCTCAACGGCTACGCGCACGACGTCGACTTCCTCAAGCTCTGGGCCGAGCTCGTCGTGCTCGAGCGCTTCGAGCCGCCGGCCCGCCGCTACGCCGCGGGGGCGGCGTTCTTCCGCGCGCAGGGGAGCGCGCGCGCCGGCGCGTCGCGCATCGTCGCCATCGAGGGTCTCGACCAGGCCCAGCGCGAGCTCGGTCACCTGGTCGTCGAGACACGTCTTCCCAAGATCGGCGCGGCGCCGAGCAAGGGCTACGAGGGCGACGGCTTCGCGATCCTGCGCCACGAGGACACCGAGGTCGTCGAGCGCGCGCTGCACCGCCTGGTCTCGCTGGTCCGCGTGCGCGCGGCCTAGCCGCGTCAGACCTGGTGCGATGGGGCTAGCCTTCGGGTGAAGCCGCCGGCTCGGGCTGCGGGATCGCGCTGTCGGGTGGAGGCGCGGGCGTGAGCCGCTCGAGGGGCGACACGCGGTTGCGCAGCAACCACTCGTGCGTGGCCTCCCGCTCCCGCTTGGACGGACCGTTGCTGCGCGGGCGAAGGTCCGGGCCGAGCAGCAGCGTCCTCGGATAGCCGGTGACGTGGAAGCGCGCCTTGACCTCGGGGCTCATGTCAAGCTCGTTGATCCGCACGCCGACGTAATCGCGGTCGATCGTCTCGGCGACCTCGGGGGCGCACAGCACGTCGCGCTCGAACTCCTCGCAGTAGTGACACCAATCAGAGCGAAAGTAGAGCAGCGCGGGCTTGTCGAGCTCGGCCGCACGGGCGAGGCCCTCATCGACGTCGGCGCCCCAGTGAGGGTGGTGGCCGCCGCGGACCTCGCAGCCCTCCTCGGTCCGCGCCTGGGTGTAGCCGACGATCCAGCCGCGGTGCTCGAGCAGCGCCTGACGGGTCTGCGGCTCCGCGACGCCGAAGCACGCGCCGAGGATCACGCCGCAGACGACGAGCTGCCGCAGGGCGAAACGCGCGCGCCGAGTCAGCCAGCCCGGCGCTCGACCGCGACGCGCGCGCTCGCGGACGAGGTGCCAGAGCAGCCCGGCGAGCGGGAAGCTGAGCGCGCCGATCACCGCGGCTGACCAAATGGGCAGCTGATACATGGCCGCCAGCGAGGAGCTGACGACGAAGCAGAGCCCGCCGATCGCGAGCAGCGCGAGGACCGACAGGGCGGCGAGGGTCGAGACGCGCGGCTTCACGGGGGTCATTGTAGCGCGACAGCCGAGACCTGGGCGGCGCGTGGTCAAACCACAACGTCGGCGGCGAGGTCTCGGTCGGCGGGGTCGGCTACGTCAACAACAGCACCCAGAGCGGGGACTACGAGGACTGCTACGACGTGAACGGCGGCCGCGCGCAGCAGCGCCCAGCGAGACACAGCCCCCGCGGGCGCGTGGAGCCATGCCGCCACGCACCTGCGTGCGTCTCGATCGCGGTATCCTCGGGCGTTCGGAGATTCTGATGCAGCTCTCGCGCCTCCCCACCGCGCTGCTCCTCGGCCTCGGGCTCACCGCCGCGCTCTCGTGCCGCACGCGCCCGTGCCTCAGCGTCCTGCCCCCCGATGTCGGGCCGTGCCTCTCGGTCGCGGAGCCCGACGCGCCGCCCGACATGGGCGCGGACGAAGCCGTGGGCGAGGAGGGCGGCGAGGAGGGCGGCGAAGACGGGGTCGGTGACGGCGGCGACGGGCCGGTCGAAGAAGATCAACCTGACGACGAGGCGCCGGAGCTCGCGGACGCGTCGATCGAGCGAGTCCTGCAGTCCGGCGCGCTCCCGACCGATGTCGTCGCGCGGCTCCGCCAGCGCCACCCGTGATGTCGCGTCGCGCCCGACGGCGCGTCAGCTCCAGACCTCGCGCGCGCGCCTTCGAAACCGCGCGTGGAGCTCGGGGTAGGCCGGGTCCTCCCGCAGCCGCGCCAGCGCCGGGCAGCGCTCGAGCCACACGAGATCAACGAGCACCTCGGAGAGCGCCTCGTCGATGAGCTCGACCGCGCGTCGCGTCTGCCCGCCGAGCACGAGCTGCTCCGAGATGAGCTGGGCGCTGAGCGTTCGAAAGCGCGGGTTGGTGACCTTCGCGCGCATCGCCAGCAGCTCGCGCGTCGCGGCCTCGCCGTCCTCGCCGCCCAGGACCATGCGCGCGTAGGCGGCCGCGATCATGCGCTCGGCGGAGCCGTCGACCTCGACCGTCCCGGCGACGTCGCGCACCCGCTCGAGATCCCCGCTCCAGCTCGCCACGCGCATCTCGAGCACCGTCGCGCCCGACCTCGAGACGTGCCGGCGGGAGATCAGGCGCGAGAGCAGCCGTTCGAAGCGCGCCGCGTCGCCGGTGAGCGCGGCGAGGCGCGCGAGCTCGTAGAGCCCGACCGTCAGCGAAGGATCCAGCTCGAGCGAGAGCTTGAGCCGCTCGCGGCCCTGCTCGAGACGGCCGGCCTCGGCCTCGATCATCCCGAGGTGCTGATGCGCCAGCGCGCAGGTCGGCGCGATCTCGAGGGCGCGACGCAGCGACGCGACGCCGCGCCGGTACTCACCGCGCTGGAGCTCGTAGACGCCGCTGGCGATGTGGGTCTCGGCCAGCTCCGGCGCCTCGTCGCGGGCCCGCTGGATCACGCTCCGCACCCGCGGCTCCCAATCGCTCCTGAGCTGCTTGCGGTCGAAGAACCAGCAGCGCAGCGTCGCGAACGCGAGCGCCGAGAGGGCGGGCTTGAAGTCCTCGTCGAGCTGCAGGCTGCGCTCGAACAGCGCGACCGCGGCCTGCTGCTGCGCGCCGAAGCCGTGCGCCTTGCTGCGCCCGCGCAGGTAGTACTCGATCGCCTCGGGCGAGGTCGCGCCGCGGTAGGCCAGCGTCGAGAGCTCGACGCGCAGCGCCTCCGCGATCTGCCGCGCCATGCGGTCCTGCAATTCGAAGACGTCGGCGAAGTCGCCGTCGAAGCGCCCCGACCAGATCTGACAGCCGTCGCGCACGTCGTACAGGCGCGCGGTGATCCGGACGCGCGCGCCGGCGCGCTGCAGCGTCCCGTCGACCACGACGTCCACCGAGAGCTCGCGCCCGATGTCGCGGGGGTCGCGACGCTCGACGAAGCTCGAGGCCGCGCCGCCGCCGATGACCCACAGCCCGCGTGTCCTCGAGAGCACGTCTGAGAGCTCCTCCGCGAGCGCGTCGGCGAGGTAGTCATCGTCCGCGCGCCCGCGGACGCGAAACGGCAGGACCACGAGCGCGCGATCCGTCGGCCCGCGCAGCAGCGAGCCCGTGTTGAGGCCGGTCCCGGCGGCGGCGGCCCGCGGCGGTACGCCGGGAACGGGCTCGCGCGTCGCCCCGCTCGTGACCGGCGCCGACGCGCCTCGCTCACCGCCCACCCAAGCCTGCAGCGCGCGCGCGAGCGCGTCCGCGCTCGCGGGCCTCTTACCTGCCTCGAGCGACATACAGGCCATGATCAGCTCGGCCAGCCCGTCGGGGACCTTCATCACGTGCCGCGGATCTGGCGGCCCCGCGCGCCGCCGCGCCGCCAGCCCACCCGGCCGCGCGAATCCGAGCCCGGGGAACTGACCCGTGATCATGCAGTACAGCATCACGCCCAGCGCGTAGACATCGACCCGGGCGTCGAGCTGCGCGCCCGCAGCCTGCTCGGGCGCCATGTACAGCGGCGTCCCGATCACCCCCTGAGTCTTGAGCGGGTCGTCGCCGCTGCGCTCGATCTGCCGCGCGATCCCGAAGTCGGTGATCACGACCCGCCCCCCGCGCTCGAGCAGGACGTTGCCCGGCTTGAGGTCGCGGTGGACCACGCCCGCCGCGTGGATCGCCGAGAGGCCCGCGCACACGTCCGTCGCGATCGCGCACGCGCGCTCGCGCGGCAGCCGGGTCTCCCGCTCGAGCAGCTCCTGCAGGCTCTCGCCGTCGACGAGCTCCATCGTCAGGTACCAGCGCCCCTCCTCGAGGCCGAGGTCGTAGACCCGCGCCGCGTTGCGGTGCGTCACCCGCCGCGCGAGGCGGACCTCGCGACGGAAGCGCTCGACGAGCGTGTCGTCCGCGCGCGCGCCCGCCTGCAGGATCTTCAGCGCGACGCGCTCGCGCACGTGGCGATCGAAGACCTCGTAGACCGCGCCCATGCCCCCGACCCCGAGCACGCCGCGCACCTCGTAGCGCCCCGCGACCACGGCGCCGCCGAGCAGGCGATCGCCGCGGCCAGCCGGCAGCACGCGCGTGTCATCACTCTGCCTCGCCACGGGCAAAGTGTACTTCAGGTCAGCTAGCGATTGACGACCCGAAGCGCGCCGAGCCGGCGACCGTGATCGAGCGCGGCCTCGATCGCCTCGACGCTGCGACGCCGCCACTGGCGATGAGCGTACTTCTCGCCGCGCTCAATCGCCCGCGCGAGTTCGACCTGCCCGCCGAAGTTCGCGCCGGGGATGATCACCCTGGGTCGCCGCACCCGCACGGTCGGCAGCACGATCGGCGGCCTGGGGTTGTCGATCCGCGCCGGGTCGATGCAGCTCGAGAGGTCGGCGGTCATGGTCACGCGCTCGTTGAGCGGCGTCAGGCCGAAGCGACGGGTGACCGTCGCCGCGACCGAGACGTGATCGAACAGCAGCCCGTTGGCGCAGCCTCGGCGGACCTGCGGCCCGATCACCAGCGACGGCACGCGGAAGCCGAGCTGCTGAAACTCGGGGCGCGAGTCGAAGACCTGCGGCGGCGACACGTGGTCGTAGTAGCCGCCGTGCTCGTCGTAGGTGACGATCAGCAGCGTGCGCGACCAATTCGGGCTCTGCGCCAGCGCGTTGTAGACCGTCGCGAGGAACGCCTGGCCGTCCTGGACATCCGCGGGCGGGTGATCGTCGTTGCCGATCACGTTGAGCGCCGTCAGGGTCGGCTCGATCATGCAGAAGCTCGGCAGGTCGCCCGCCGCGGCGTCGACGAAGAAGTCCTGCGCCATCGCCATGTGCGGCTCGCTCCCGTGCGTCCCGTAGACCACCGGGAAGGGCAGGTTCGAGGCGTAGTACTTGGCCGAGACGCCCTTGTCCGCGCACGCCGAGAAGATGCTCGGCAGCTCCGACAAGATCGCGTCGTTGCTCATGTTGCCGTCGGAGCTCGCCAGGTGGAGGAAGAAGCGGTTGGGCCAGGTCGGGCCCATCACCGACGCGAACCAATTGTCGCAGAGCACGTACTCGTCGGTGAGCGCGTAGCTGATCGGCAGCTGCGCGCGCACGTAGTAGCCCATCACCTCGTCGAGGCCAGACGCGCCCTCCTCCTCGAAGGCGCGCACGAAGCCGTCGTTGAGCCCCTCGTTCCACTGCACGCGCGAGGTGCTCCAGCCGTGCGGCGGGTCCTCCTCGCTGATGTAGTGCTGGAGGTTGAACACGCCGATCGGGTCGCCGCCGAGCGTCGGGTTGGACTCCGCGCCCGTCAGCCCGTTGACCGGCAGACCCTCGGCGAACGCGAGCGCGCCCATGTAGTGATCGAAGGAGCGGTTCTCCATCATCACGACCACGATGTGGTCGATGTTCGCCAGCAGCTCCTCCGGCGTCGCGTCGGAGCTCTCGCAGAGCTCGAAGCCTGGATCCTCCGCGCCCGTCGTCGCGTCGCCCGTCGAGGAGCCCGAGGACGTCGAAGAGGTTGACGCGCCCGTCGTCGCGCCGTCGGTCTCGCCCGAGCCCGTCGTCGCGCCGTCGGTCCCCGTTCCGTCGCCGCTGTCTCCACAGCCCACGGAGAGCGGCAGCGCGGCCGCGCCGACCAGCGCGCTGAGCCCCTGGACCGCCCGTCGTCGTGAGAGCGGCGCGAGCGGCTGGCGGAGCTGGCCCTGCCGCGCCGCGTGAGCGTCGGGTCGGAGCGCGCGGAGTCGGGGGTCGTCACGGTCGTCGCGGTCGTCAAAGGAGTCCATGGCGATCGCCATAACACCGAAGCCGCGCCAGCGAAACCGCAGCTCGTTTGACGGGCTCGCGGCGCGCCCGTAGGTTGCCGCATGCGATCCGCGGCGCGTCTCTGCACCGTCCTCCTCCTCGCCTGCTCGAGCGCGGCCTGTGACACGCCGAAGCAGCCGGAGCAGGCCGCGCGACCGGCTGCAGCGCCGGACGACGCCGTCGCCAAAAACGCCGTCGAGAAAGACACCGCCAAAGACACCGCCAAAGACACCGCCAAAGACACGGCCAAAGACACCGCCGAGGGCGCCGGCCGCGACTCCCAGCCGGCGTCTGAGGAGCCGAGCGCGCCCCGGCGCTTCGAGCTCGACGCCATCGACGCCTACGCCGCCGCGGAGCGCGAGCGGCTCGGCCTCGTCGGGATGTCGCTGGCGATCATGCAGAACGGCGAGCTCGTGCTGGCCAAGGGCTACGGCGCGCGCTCGCTCGCCACGAGCGCCCCGGTGACGCCAGAGACCGAATTCGCGATCGCGTCGATCTCGAAGCAATTCACCTGCGCGGCCGCCCTGTTGCTCGAGGAGCGTGGCGCTCTCTCGCTTGATGACCCGGTCGCTACGTACTTCCCCGCACTCACCCGCGCCGACGACATCCGGCTCTACGACGCGCTCGCGCACGTCTCCGGCTACCGCGACTTCTACCCGCTCGACTTCGTGATCCCGCGGATGCAGCGGCCGATCGAGACCGACGCGCTGATCCAGGAATTCGGCGGCATGCCGCTCGACTTTGAGCCGCGCGCGCGCTGGTCCTACAGCAACACCGGCTACCTCATCGTCGGCCGCGCGCTCGAGCGCGTCAGCGGGCGCCCGATGGCGACGCTGCTCGACGAGGAAATCTTTCAGCCGCGTGGCCTGCAGCACACGTTCTTCGGCCGCGACGCGCGACCCGAGACCGCCGCGACCGGCTACACCTCGTTCGCGCTCGGCGAGCCCGAGGAGGCCACGCCCGAGGGCGCCGGCTGGATCCACGCCGCCGGGGCGATGTGGTCGACCCCCTCGGACCTCCTGCGCTGGGACCTCGCGCTCGTCCGCGGCGAGGTCGTCAGCCCGAAGTCCTACGCGCGCATGAGCACGCCGACGCGGCTGAGCGACGGGCGCGAGACCAGCTACGGCTGCGGGCTCGGGGTCCGCCGTTTCGCCGGCGAGTCGATCCTCGTGCACACCGGCGGCGTCAGCGGCTTCGCCTCCAAGAACGCCTTCGTCCCGCGCACGCGCTCGGGCGTCGCCGTCGTCTCCAACGGCGCGGGCGCCAGCGCCAAGCCGCTCGCGGACACCATCCTCGCGCTCCTCATCGAGGCCGATCGTCAGACCCCCGAGGCGCCGGAGGTCGACGGTCCGCCGCCCGAGACGATCGCCCGCGAGCTCCTGCGTGAGCTGCAGCGCGGCGCGCCCCGGCGCGCGCGCCTCAGCGCCGACTTCAACGCCTACCTCGACGACGCTCACGTCCGCGCCGCCGCGCCGCGCCTGAAGGCGCTGGGCGAGCCGACCAAGGTCACCGTCACCTCCCTGCGCGAGCGCGGCGGCATGCAGGTCGCCAACCTCACGCTCGTGTTCAAGGGCGAGACCCTGCGCGCGTCGCTGTACCGGACCCCTGACGGCCTCGTGCAGCAGTTCCTGCTCTCGCGGTGATCTCGACGTCCGCGCGTCGTGACTGCCCAAAAGGCCATACCGTATACACCGGCGCCAGGTCTCGCGTAGGATCGAGGCGACACGACTTTTTTATGTGCTGCTTCTCGCGCCCCGTCCGCCACGTCTCGAGCACCTCGATCTTCGCCCGCGAGCTCGCGCGCGCGCGCCAGCTGCTCGTCTACAGCATGAACCTCGACGCCGACGAGGAGCTGGCGATGATCCTGCCGCTGCCGGTCCCGCCGGGCGTCGACGAGCGCGCGGTCGAGTTCATCGACCTCGAGGGCTACGCCCGCTTCTTCCGCGACCTCGCGGCCGCCTTCCCGCCCCCCGCGGTCGCGCTGAGCCGCGGGCGCGGGATGCTGGCCGCGGCGCCGGAGTCTCGCCCCAGGCTCACCGTGCACCGTGTCGGCCGCTTCGAAGCCTCCTTCGCGCCGACGCGCGCCGACCTCGATCGCCTCGACCCGCGGTTTCAGCTCGCGCCTGACGCTTGGGACAGCCTCCCACAGTACCGCGACTACGGCTTCGCGGTGTTCAAGCTGCGCCCGCGCGCCGGGCTGCTCGGGCGCCTGCTCGGGCGCCGACGGCAGACCGTGCACCCGATGGCGTTCTCGTTCCCGCGCCGCGACCCCGCGACGCTGTTCTTCCCGACCGTGCACGTGCACGACGGGACCGCGCCCGCGCGCGCCGACTTCGACCACACGCTCTACTGCCAGCCAGGCCCCGCGATCGCGCGGACCTTCGGCTGGGAGCGCTCGCTGGGGCCGCTCCAAGACTACGTCGACCCGGGCCGCGCGCGCGCGGTCATCGACCCCGCGTCGCGCTGCTACCGACGATCGCTGTACGGCAGCCGCCCCAACCGCGACATGACCCTCACGCCACCCGAGGACGTCGAGCTCGAGCGGCTGCGCGCGCGCGGCGAGTGCTTCGCGCTGACGGTCCGCGCGACCGCGGCCTACTACGACGAGCCCGCGCACGAGCAGCAGCGCCGCTGGCACGCGACGGCGACGCGGCATCTCAACGCCCTCGCCCGCGACCTGCAGCGCGAGTTCCAAGCGCTCGAACAAACAAACCGCGAGCGCTGGCGACTCGCGCCCTACGACGACGCGCTGCGCGAGCTGTGGGTCAACGGCGAGCGCCTGTGGATCCCCGGCCTGTGGGCGCCGATCCCGTCCGAGGACGCCGGCCCCGCCCGGGTCCGGTTCTCGCCGCAGAGCGACCACATCGAGCCCCAGCAGCTCTGGCTCGCGTTCTCACAGCCCCCCGACGCCGCCCTGCTGCGCGACATCCAGACGGAGCTTCAGCGCCTGCTCGCCGACGTCGAGGCGCGGCTCCCCGCGTGAGCGCCAAGGCGGCCCCTCGAGTACCATCCGCGCGTGCGCGGTCGAACGCTCCCGCTCCTGCTCGCCCTCGCGCTCGCGCAGCAGCTCCCTCGAGACGCGCGGGCGAGCGAGCCGCCGAGGGCCGCGCCCGCGCTCTCTGACGGCGCGCAGCTCCGCGTCGCCGGCGGCTTCATCACCGGCGTAGGCGCCCTGCTGTGTCTGCCGATGTCGCTCGGCGTCGCCGAGAAAGAGCGCGCCGGCGCCCACATCTGGCAGCTCGTCGAGCGCGCCAAGGCCCAGTCGCGCCCGCTCACCGACGCGGAGTTCGCCCTCGCCGCGGAGGCCCACGCGCGCGCCAAGACCATGCGGACCCTCGCGATCACCTCGGGGCTGACCGCCGGCCTGCTGATCGCCGGGGGGTTGACCATCGTCCTGCTCTCCGCAGGCATCGACCCTCCCCCCGGGCGACGGCCGACCGCGCGCGCGCGCCGGCGCCTCCAGCTGCGCCCCGTGCTGACGCCGCAGCGGGTCGGCCTCGAGCTCGCCGCGCAATTCTGAGCGTGGTCACACGCCTCACG
The DNA here is from genome assembly GCA_030430565.1 of Polyangia bacterium. Classification (GTDB taxonomy): domain Bacteria; phylum Myxococcota_A; class Polyangia; order Nannocystales; family Nannocystaceae; genus JACKDW01. The sequence goes on along the minus strand of JAUIKS010000014.1, from coordinate 242,197 downwards.
CCCTGGCGTCGGCCGCGACGAGCGGCGGTCACCCGGCGCGCGCGGCTCGGTGTAATAATCGTGTCTTCACAGACATGTCCAAAGAGCCCCCTCCACAGAGCGTGCACAGCTCCGCGACGCGCATGCTCGCGATGACCACGGGCGATGAGACGCGCGTGCTCTCACCCGGCCTCACCGCCCGGCCGCCACTCGGCGCGCCTACGCTCGCAACGCGCCTCGAACGCAGCGACGGGGAGGGCCGGCTCGGGCGCTACGTCGTCCTCCGGGTGCTCGGGCGCGGCGGCATGGGCGTGGTGTTCTCGGCCTACTCGGGCCTTCTAAGCTAAGAGCGAAGAATCGTTGCGATTTTCGGAGGTGCACGCGGGATGTTCTCGCTCTGTGCCTCCTCCTACTCGTCGTCTTCCGGGTCACAGGCGCCGGATGGCGTCCGTCGTCGTCCCCCTGATCGCGGCCTTCGTCAGCGCCGGCTATTTTGGTTGGGCGGCCCGCTGCCGGCGATGATCTTCGCCTTCGCCTCGACCGGCGGGTTGGTGCTCTAGCTCTTTCCTCTCCTCGCGCCGGCGATGTGGCTCACCGGCGCCATCCTGCTGCTCAAGCGTTGGGCTGTTGGCACCTTCCACTCCTTCCCCGGCGTGTGGACGGCCGCCCTGCCGCTGCTCCCAGCGACCTGGGGCTTGGTCGTCATGCTGCGCGAGGTACGAGGTGCCGCGGCGCCGAAGCCTTGACGTACCGTGACGTGACTCCCGAGCTCACGCCGCGCGCGACCACTCGTGGTTCTCGGCGGCGACCAAGGTCCGCGCTCGTTCACCTGACTCACCTGACTCGCGGATCCGCGCGGCGCGATGATATCGACCGCATCCCGCGACGATTCCCGTATCACGTCATGATACGTTCAATCCGTGCAGATCGTAAACATCTCGATCAAGTTCAGGACAGTCGCTCGTCGCGCTGAGCTCGTCGAGTACGAGGTGGTGATTTACGAGGGACAGACGCCATTTGAGCCGGTGCACACGACCCTGGGCTGGAAGGAGGTTCACGCGACGATCGCGTCATTAATGGAGGTCTCGCCAAACGAAGACGCGCACGACGAAGCGGCGGCGATCGAGATGTCCGAGACGATGGAGCGCTTCGTCAAGGTCACGAAATGGGGCGAGTTGCGCCAGCGGATCCTGAACAATCACGGCGATGATATCGTTCACCTCAACATCGTCGCGGACGACGAGCGTGTATTCTCGCTGCCGTGGGAGCTACTTCGACTCAGTAAGACCCAGACCGTGGGGGGAAGCACAAACGTGCTCGTTCGTTGTAGCACCGGCGCGCGCGAGCAGCCTGATGTCACGCAGGGTCGCGTACCCCCGCAGATCCTGCTGGTGTGCGCCGATGTAAAGCCAAGCTGGGTCAACGAGCATAGACGCGCGATTCACCGCGCGGCGCGTGCCGCCGGCTTCGATCCCCAGGAGTGCCTTCAGGTGCTGGACAACGCCTCGCTCGAGTCGATCACGCGAACGCTCGCGGGCGCGGAGCGCCCCTTCGACGTACTACACGTGCTCTGTCACGGCGCGGAGTCACACCCCGTAGGAGACCAGCTTCGCCTGCTCGACGAGGATCGAGAGGTCGTGTCGGTCGGCGCCGGTCGGTTCGCGGATTCGATCCACCGCTTCGTTCACCAGCTCAAGCTGATCGTGCTCTCGGTCTGCTCGGCGGGCGACGGCGCCAGGGAGCCGGGGGGCAGCATGGCCTTAACCCTGCACGATCGAAATTTTCAGGCCGTGATCGCCCCCCGGTATCTGCTCTCGGCGTCGGACTCCGAGATCTTCGCGGATGGGCTGTACCGCGCGCTTCTCGTGGAGAGGCTGAGCCTCGAGCGAGCGTTTCTCGCGGCCAAGAGCCTGCCGGGTGGATCCATCATGCAGTACTACGCGCGCGTCGAGAACGGGGACTCGACGCCGCTGTTCCCGGAGCCGAAGCCGGAGCCGGAGCCGGAGCCAGCACCCGAGCCGGAGTCAGTACCAGAGCCAAAGCCAGCGCCAGCGCCAGTGCTAGTGCCAGAGCCGGTGCGAGACCGCGATCCTCCGAATCGTGCGTGGATCGTGGTGATCGTAGCGACGATATTGCTCGCTGCGTTCACGCTATTTCTCATTATGCGCGGAGGATGTCACCCGATTGTGAGCGGTGGCTCGGAGTCGAGCGCATCCGGTAGCGAGAGCGAATCAGGCGCGACCAGCGGGGGCGCGACGACGCAGGACGAGCCCCCACCCCCCAAACAAGGCTGGGTCGCGCAGATCTCGACCGACAAGACGCTAGCCCGCGCGGAGTGGGAGCTGAAGAAAGCCGTCAACGCGAATTATAAGGCCTTTATCTACAAGAAAGACGGCACCTACAAGCTCGCGCTCGGCCCCTACAGCACAAAAAAGGCAGCGATTGACGCGAAGAGCGAGTACGGGGAGCCCGGGTTCATATGGTCGCTGGAGACGTGGTGCCCGCAACAAACGGTGGAGGATTCGTTGGTGATCTGCAAAGCGAATGACGCGAAGTAGGAGAGCGCTATCGCCCTCGCGCGAGGTCTTCGAGCAGCCCGTCGAGCGCCGGCGCGGCCGCCTCGAGCGGGAGCATCGCTATCGCGCGCGCGCACCACTCGGCGCGCGCGAGCGTCTCGGCCTCCCACCCAAGCCACGCGCGCTGCAGGTTCCAGAAGTCCTCGGGGTCACCTCGTACGCGCGCCCAGAGCGACGTCCCGCGGAGCGTAGCGACGCACTCACGAGCACGAGCGCGTCGCCCCGCCGGATCGAAGCTCGCGTCGTGGAGGATCCATGCGAGCGCGCGGTGGAGTCGATGGATCCGCGCGACGGCGTGCGCGGCCTCGTCGCGCAGCTCGGGGTGCGCCGGCGCGAGCGCGAGCAGGACGTACGCTCGATCGAGCCCGTGGGCGCGTCGCCGGAGCAGCTCGAGGGTCGAAGCCAAGAGCACCGGCGGCAGCGGCGTCGGGATCACGTTTCCCCGCAGCGAGAAGCCGTCGGCGACGAGCTCCTCGCAGGCCACGAGCCAGTCCGCGAGCGCCCGCTCCCGCGCGCTGCCGCTGAGGTGCCAAGAGATCGCCGCGAGCCGCCAAGCCCGCGGATACGCGAGCCGCTCGCGGTAGGCGACCGCGCGCGCCCGCGGCATGTCGACCGCAGCGATCGAGCGCCAATGCGCGGCGGTGATCGGGAAGTCCTCGTCGTAGACGCGCTCGATCGTCGCGTCGATGATCGCAACACGGCGCGGCGCCGGCGCGAGGGGCAATAACCCGAACAGGATCTCGGCGGATTCGACGACGCGATCACAGAGCCCTGCGTGTTCGACCGCGTGCTCAACGATCCGGGGGAGCGCCGCGGCGTCACCAGCCGCGCGCGCGAGCGTGACCGCCGTCGGCGCCAACAGCACGCGCACCGAGTCGGGCAGCGCGCGCCAGGCCGTGAGCGCGCGCGCAGGCCCGGCGAGCTCGCCGAGCCGCAGCAACAGCCCGGCGAAGCCCGGAGCGCTCTCGATCCAGAGCGGCTGGGGCAGCGCGCGCTCATCCGCGAGCAAACGCTCGATGGCGGCTTGATCGAGTCGCGCAGCGAGCGTCTCGAGCACCCTCGGGCGCCAGTCGCCGCGCGGGCGACGGGTACGCGCGAGCGCCTCCTCGACCGACCAGCGCCCGTGATCGATTAACAGCGCTGCGCACGTCGGCGGCATGAAGGGGAGCCGCCCCCGGACCGCGAGGCGCTCCTGCGTGACTTGCCAGCGTTCACCCATCGCTGGCCACGATAGCGAATCTTGCGCGAGTCGGCGCGGTCGACCAGCGAGCACGATGGACGTGGGTCGACCGACGACTCCCCCGCGTGAAGGTCGTGTTGGAGACTGTGCTTGCTAGGAACTCGCGGACAGCCGACGCTCTCGGGTGCCTGCGCATCGCGGGCCATCGAATCACCGCGCCCCGGAGCGCCCCTATGGTCGCCACCCTCTACCACGTGCCCCCTTCATTCTACAGCCAGGTCGCCCGCCTCGGGCTCGTTGAGAAAGGCGTCGACTTCGAATCGATCTACGTGATGGCGGGCCCGCCTATGTGCGAGTCGTACCAGCCTTGGTATATGCGCCTGAACCATGGCGGGACCGTGCCGACGCTCGTGGTCGACGGGACGAGCTTGCCCGACTCCCGTGAGATCTTAAGCCAGCTGGACGAGCTCTTCGACGGACCGAGGCTCATCCCCGAAGAGCCACGTGAGCGCGAGCTCGTCGACGAGTGGGTCGAGCGGGCCTACGATCTACCCGAGCGGTTGCTGGCCTATGGGTCACCTCGGCTTCGACGGGTGGGTCGCTGGGGGAACGAGCGGCGGCTCGCCGCGTTGCGAAAGCAGCGGCGGTCGGCGCCGACCGAGCTGACAGAGGCCTACGACAATAAGATCCACGACATCGAAGACTTCCTGCGGGGCACCGCGGACCCCGAGCTTCACCGCAACTTACAGAAGCAGCTAGGCGCAGCCCTCGACGCCTTGGACGCGCACCTGCTGGGTCGCGAATTCGTCGGCGCAGGCTACAGCATCGCCGATGTCGTCTGGACCATCACCGTGGGGCGCTCGCGGATGCGAGGAGAGGCGCCGTTGGAGGGGCGGCCTGAGTTAACCCGCTGGTATCGCGCCATGAAGCAGCGGCCCTCGTTCCGGAAGGCCGATGTCTGGGAGCGCTTTCGACCCCAGCGTTTACTGCCGGTGCTCGCCGCGAAGCTGCCGGCCGTGTTGGTGGTGATGGCGCTCGCGCTGCTCGGTCTGCTCGGCCTGCTCGGCTGGGCCCTCATCAGGTCAATCTAGGCGTCGCGCGCGAGCACCACGCGCGCGAGGATGTCGGTGGAGCCGCGAAACGACATCGGGTGCGGGGTCGTTCTCGCGCATAAAAACTCATTGACCGGTCGTTCAGTCAGTGGCTATACTCGACCCGTGAGCGCCTCCGACAACACCAGTCAGCGGCAACGTCAACGCGATGAAGGGCGACGACGCGTGCTGGAGGCCGCGCTCGAATTGTTCGCTGAGGTTGGCTTCAAGAACGCCTCGATCGCCTCGATCGCGCGTCGGGCCGGGAGCTCAAAGGGCCTCGTCCATCACTATTTTCCCACCAAGCGCGACCTCATCGCCGCGGTCCTCGCCACGCGAATCGAGCACATGACCGCGCTGGCGAAGCAGCTGCCGTCGGGGCTCGAGGCGGCGGACAGGCTGCGCTGGTGGGCGCGCGCGATCGCGGCTGACGCCGACGCGAACCCGTCGCGGTTTCGCCTCTATCTTCGCGCGCTGACAGACGACACCATCCGGGAGCTCGCGGGCGGATTCATAACACCTGCCTCTAAGGACTGGATCTCGCTGTTCGCGGAGCGGGCCGAGCCGGCGCTCGAGGCCCGCTTCTTCCAAGTGAGCCTGCTGGGCATCCTCACGCAGCGCGCGCTGTCCCCCCATCCCACGCCAGCGGGGCCGCTCGTCGAGCGCTTGCTGCAGGCTGTCCTGGACTCGGAGGGCGCGTGACCGCCGGCCGCCGTCGTTGGCTCCTGCTGGTCGGATACCTGGTGATCAAGTGGTCGCTGGTGCTCACGATCGGCGCCTGGCTGCGCGAGCGCGGTCTCTTGTGGATGTTCCCGGCTGCTGTGGGCGTCGGCCTCGCCCTCGCCCTCACGGCGCGGATCCTTCGTCGCTACCACGCTCAAACCTCCGGAGCTCCCCGATGTTGACCACACCCGAAAGCGCCGCCGCCGTCGAGGCGCTGCTCGCCTTGGCCTTTGTCCTGATGGGGCTGTCCCACATCATCCAGCCCGCCATGTGGCGCGTGTTCTTCACGCGCCTCCACGGCGAGGGGCCGCCCGGGGTCATCACCCGAAGCTTCTCGCTCGAGCTGTGGCCAGCCATCACGATCATCACGTTTCATCAGGTGTGGTCGGGACCAGCCGTGGCGCTCACGATCTACGGTTACCTCCTGAGCCTAAAGATCACGGCGTCGCTGCTGTGTCCCGCGATCGGCCTGCGCTCCCTATCGATGGCGGAGTCCAAAGGCGACCGCGGGTTCCAGGGCGCGGGCGTGGTGCTGCTGGTGATGGCCGGGGTCTGCCTTGTGTCGCTCTTCGCCTGATCGTAACGACCCCTCGCGGGGCGGTGACGCATCACGTTGCTCCGCCGCAGCGATCGAGCGACGAGGTTCGGCCCCACCTCGAGGGGCTCGACGTCGCGCGTGCATCGTCTCGCGCGCGGCCTCGAGCGCCGCCTGCCCGATGACGAATCGGTTGGTGGGCGGAGATGTCCGTGAGGACAGGTAACTACGCCGGCGGCGGGCCGCCGGCATGAGGTTCGCTGTCGCTCAGAGCAGCGCCCTACCTGAGCATACTCCCAAATTTTTGCGCCCTTTTCCCATTTGACCAATTTGCCTAAAGTGGTCATACGTATTTTATGAGCACCGAGAAGCCGTCTGTATTGGGCGTCGCCTGGACCGCCGGGAGGCTCGCGGGTCGCCGGCTGCTGCGCCGGCGCGTCGGCCCGCGAGACCTCGAGCTCGGCGGGCTGTTGACCACGCAGCTCGACCAGATGAAGGGCCTGGCCATGAAGGTCGGCCAGATCGTCTCGTACCTCGACGTGCCCCTCCCCGAGCCCGTGCAGGCGCAGCTCGCCGCGCTGCAGACGGGTCAACGCGGGATGTCGCCGGCGGACACGCGCGCGGTCCTCGAGGCCGCGCTTGAGATGCCGGTCGAGGCCGCGTTCGACGACTTCGACTGGGAGCCGGTGGCCGCGGCGTCGATCGGGCAGGTGCACCGGGCCCGCGTCCGCGGGCGCGCCGTCGCGGTCAAGGTCCAGTACCCCGAGGTCGCGCGCTCCTTCACCGACGACCTGCGCGCGGTCGGGCGTCTCTCGTCGCTCGCCTCGATGGCTAGCGCGGTCGACGGGCGCGCCCTCATCGAAGAGCTCCGCCGCCGCCTGGTCGAGGAGTGCGACTACCCGCGCGAGGCCCGTGCCCAGCTCGCCTTCGCGCACGCGTTCGCGGACGACCCCGAGGTCCAGGTGCCAGCGGTCCTGCGTGAGCGCTGCGCCGCGACTGTGCTGACGAGCGCGTGGGTCGACGGTGATCGCTTCGCCGCGCTCGAGCGCGACGCCGACCCAACGCGCCGCGACGCGGTCGCGGCCACGCTCGTGCGCTTCACCTACCGCTGCCTCCTGGGCTTCGGCGTGATCCAGGCCGATCCGCACCCGGGGAACTTCCTGTTCCCCCGCGGCGGGCTGCCGGGGACCGTCGGCTTCCTCGACTTCGGCTGCGTGCGCGCGCTCGGGCCTGAGATGACGGACGCGCTGCGCGAGGTCGCGACCGCAGTCCGCGACGACGATCGCCCGCGCTTCCGCCGGGCCGTGAACGCCCTCGGCGTGGTCGGGCGACCCAAGAAATTCGACTACGATCACTTCTACCGGACCATGGAGCACCTGCACCGACCGCTCATCGCCACGCGCTTCCGCGTCGACAAGGACTACGTCCGCGAGGGCTTCGCGCTCAACGGGCCGACGAGCCCGAACGCGCGCACGATCGCCATGCCACCCGCGTACATCTGGGTCGCGCGTCTGCAGTGGGGGTTGTGGTCGATCCTCGCCCGCCTGCGCGCGCGCAGCTCGTTTCGCCCGCTGCTCGACGAGCTGCTCGCAGCCCCCCCGGCGCCGCTCGAGCTCGACGCGCTGACGCCGACGCCGACACCCACGCCGACGCTGGAGAGCTGCGCGTAGGAGGCCGCGACCGTATGCCGCGCGCGCACACCCCCGCCGAGCGAGCACGGATCCGCGCGCGCCTGCTGCGAGCGGGCCGCGAGGGCTTCGCGCGGGCAGGCCTCGCCAAGGTGAGCATCGCCGAGCTCGCCCGCGCCGCGGGCATCGGCAAGGGCAGCTTCTACCAGTACTTCGACTCCAAAGAGGCGCTGTTCTTCGCCATCCACGAGGAGGAGGAGGACGCGTTCAAGTCTGGCCTCGCGCGTGAGCTCGATCAGGCGACGTCGGGGCGTGAGGCCGTCCGCACGCTGCTGCTCGCAAGCGCGACGCGGCTCGACGAGCACCCGTTCTTACGCCAGCTGCTGGACCCCGCGACGATCCAGGCGCTGACCCTGCGAGTCGCGCCCGAGCGGGTCGCCGCCCACCGGCGCGACGATCGAGCGTACTTCGCCCGCCTGCTGCAGGGCTGGAAGGAACGCGGCTGGCTGCGCGCCGAGCTGGACGTGGAGCTCGCGCTCGACGTGCTCACGGCGATGTTCGTAATTACGCTGCAGCGCGCGCTGATCGGCGAGGACGCGACCCGACGCGCGCTCGCGGAGCTCGCCGACGGCGTCGCCGCCCGCTGGTGCTGCAGCGGATCCTCCGATCACGATTGACGGCGCGGAGGCCTCGGCCGCTCGGGCGCTCAATCGAGGAGTCGCCTCGCCAGGGAGGAGTGTCATCGGTCAACGAGCGCGCGCGTAGGTGATCGAGTCCTCGATCTCGCGCGCGACGGTCGGCAGCGGCGCTCGGTCGTCCTTCCTTGTCCTCGTCGGCGAGGCCCCGGCCTACAACCGGACGACCGGGTACACTCTCGCCATGACGGCGCGAGATCTCGACGCCGCTCGACAAGGAGCGACTGTGCAACGAATGGATCGACTCGTCCCCGCGCTCACGCTGACGCTCGCCTGCGGCGGAGCAGCGACGCGCTCAGCCGCGACGACGTCCGTCTCCCCTCCAGCCGCGAGCGCGAACCCAAGCACCCCGCGCGCGGAGTCGTCGAGCGCGGACATCTCTTGGCGAGACGCGCGGGCGGCCTTGGCCGCGTTCATCTGTGTGCGTGACTTCGCGGCGGAGGGGCAGCCGCCGCGCGTGCTCCCGGTGTACGGCGAGAATTGCGAGCACGAGCCGCGGTCGCCCCTCGAGCGCGCCGCCCAGCGCGCGTGGGCCGACGCGAAGCCGGTGTTGAGCTCGTGGCGCGAGACCCATCGCGCCGCCCAAGAGGCTGTACGCGAGGCCGAGCTCTCCGACGCGCTCACCGTTCACGTGCGCGATATCTACCTCCAGGACCCGTTCCTGCGATCGCTCGTCCCGCGCTTGACTCGGGCGATGGCGGCCGACGGCCTGCGCTGCGTCGACTGCCCCGAAGTTCATGCTGCCACCGCGACGCGCTCTGACTGGGCTGAATTCGCGCCGTACATCACCGCTCACCTGTGGCCGCGGGACGTGATCACCCCGCGAGACGAACACGGCGAGCCGACAGGAGCGCCGCGATACTCGATGGCGATCTGTGGAGGGCTGAACGGGGTCTCCGAGATGTCGAGCCCGACCCCAGCGCTCGTGCGCGCCGGCTTCGTCGTGGCCGCGAATTCCGAGGTCGCGGTCCAGCGCGCGTTCACTCGCTTCCAGGAGCTCGTGGCCGATCCCGCGTTCAAGTCCCTCGAGCGCGACGACGAGCGCACCGCGTTCCTCCGCGAACGCCTGGCCCGCTCGCTCACGAACGACGAGGCGCTGCGGGCTGACGCGTGCGCGCAGCTAGCCACGTTTTACGCGGATCTCGGGCTCACGCTCGCCGAGTGCCCCGCGCCCTGAGACCCGCGCCAGCGTGAACGTCGACCACGCGCCCGTGGGTACCGGGGCTAATCCGGTCACCATCGTTGACGTACCCGCTATGTTCCACGGACCCAGCGAGCGCCGGCGTCTCGACGCGGGCCCTCGCGTCCCCGCGCTCTCGCGGGCCCGGGCGCGAAGGGGCCGCTCGCGCACCATCTAAAGACCTATCCTATCCAAGAGGCCAGGTTCCTCGGGGGAGTACTCGGCCTACTCGGGCCTTGTAAGCTAAGCGTAAGGGATCGTTGGGATTTTCAGAGGTACACGCGGGATGTTCCCGATATGTGCCTCCTACTCATCGTCCTCCGGGTCACGCAGGCGCCGGATGGCATCCTCCTCGACCTCGGAAACGAGGTGCATGTAGACCTCGGTCGTCGACAGCTCGGCGTGGCCGGCGAGCTTCTGGATCGTCCGCACGTGGACGTTCCGCAGCACGAGGTGGCTACAGAACGTGTGCCTCAAGATATGCGGGCCGCAGGGCTTGAGACCGGCGTGCTTCTGCGCCGTACGCAGGCGCTTCGTGAGCCCGCCCGGCTTGAGGTGATGACCGTCGTCGGTCATCAGCACGTACTCGCCGTGACGCGGCAAGGCCCGCAGCGCCTTGGCGAGCGGCGTTGAGATGGGCACCCAGCGCGGTCGCCCGCCCTTCGGGACCCGCACGACCCAGCGATTGCCGTTGTCACGCGCGTTCACGATGTTCTCGCACACGTACAGCTTGCCGCGATCGAGATGAACATTGGGCCAGCGAAGCCCGATGATCTCGCCGCAGCGCAGACCCGCGTCGCCGCCCAGGCGCACGCCCGCGAGCGTGACCGAGCTGATGTTCGCGGCCGCGCCCGTGAGGCGCTTGTACTCGCCGAAGTCGTAGAATTTCGGGTTCCGGGCCGGCTCTTTGACGCCCGTGATCTCGGGCCGTTTGTCGATGAGTCCCCACTTCACGGCGCGTCCGAGGATCGCCTTGAGCTGGTTGAGCATCTTGTTGGTCGTGGTCGCGGCCAGCTTGCGCCGTTTGAGCGCTTGCACGTGACGCGCCTCGATCCGATCCAGGTGGATGTCCCCGAGTACAGGGATGAAGTGCATCTTGATGGAGTTCTCGTAGTCGCGCTTGGTCGTCGGGCTGAGCCGGTTCGCCATGATGTGGTCCTGGACGAACCGCGGGGCGAATTCGGCGAAGGTCGGGACCTCGCGCGCTTCTGTCTCTTGGGTCTCCTTTCCCTTCGGGCCGTGCCGCATGATGTGAAGCTCCCGCTTGCGCGCCCACTTGAGCGCCTGGGCCCGGGTGCTGCCCGGGGCCTTAACGCGCTCGCGGTAGAGGGTGCCGTTTGGGAGTCTCACGCGGATGTCGGCCTGGAAGTGGATGTCTCCGCTGGGGAGTGTTCGCTCTCGTACGTTGGCTGCCATGCTTGTCCTTGGCGCGGCAGTACGCGTTCCGTCGCGCGCAGAATAGCGCGTTCGCGATGTGATCACGTGATCGACAGGCCGTGTTCGTCAAGGACTCTCCGTAGAGTTCCACAGTGGCGTCCACCACCCCGGGTGCACCGATATCCGACTGCCTACAGTGGTCGAAGAGCCCCAGAGCGTCCGCGGTCCCCTCACGCCGTAGGCTGGACTCAATCCCGAGCGCCGGTCTCGGACGATTGAGGAGGCGTGCTAGCGTGTTAGCGTGCTCTCCTCCAAATGCACGCCACGGCGTCTCTCGAGAGCCTTGACACTCGGCGCTTTGGCGTGCGTCGTCTGCGGGCCACGAGCCTCGGACACGACGCTCGCAACGGTGACCGCGGAAGAGGCCGCGGACGAGGCCGCGGAAGAAGCCGTGGAAGAAGTCGTCGAAGAAGTCGTCGAAGCGGCCGACGACCAGTATGATCGAGGCTGTCTACCCGCCGCGCTGCACGGTCCGTGGATCGGCTCGCACGCGGGCGTAAATTTTTACGAGCACAAGGACGCGCGCGAACGTCTCGATCAGGGAATCGGGACGCAGGTGCTGCTCGAGTACATGGGCCACGCGCCGCTCGTCGAGACCGCGGACGTGAAGGCGTTGATCGACGCGCGCGACAGCGCGCAGCTGTTCTCGCGCCCGGGCGCGGTCGCTTCGGGCGGGGTCGGGCGATGCGCGTCCGGTCGCGACGAGGCCTGCGTCCACGTCGCGTTCAAGACGCACACGGCGACCCTCGACGAGATCGCTAGCTGGCTCGTGGACATCTTCCGCCCCGGTGACGCGTGCGTCGGCTTCGTCGTCAAGTTCATCGGCAGGACCGCGCCGCGCTGCAAAGCTGATGATCCCTCCTGCGGGCCTGTCGCTCTCTGTGACGCGCTCACCGTCGCGCCCGACGGTCCGCGTCCGCTGCTGTCCGAGCTCAACCCGAAGTTCGCGCACTTCAGCGCCGGCGCGTGCGAGCACGACGGCGACTGCTACCTCGCCGGCTGTCAGCAAGCCTGCCACGCATGGACGGTGCCCGGCTTCATCAGCTTCTGTCCCGGCGTTTCGGCGCTCGATTGCGCCGCGTGCGGCTGCGTCGACGGGCAGTGCGCCTGGTTCGTGCAAGATCCCGACTGCCCGTGCGCGTCGCCGTGGGTACGACCTCAGCGCCCGTCAGCGCGTCAGCCATAACGCGAGGGGCCGCGCTCATGCGCCGAAACGCACCATGACCCAAAGCGCGGCGCCTAGGGCACGACGAAGCGTCTCGGGCGCCGCGCGACCTCTCCGCATCTCCGCATCTCCGCACGTCGCCGCGATGCAGCCTCGCAACGAGCCTCAAACCGCACCGCGGACTGTTTGATCAGAACATACCATAGATTTTTTCGACGTCGCGCCCGGCTACTGAGCGTGATTGCGCGACGGATGCGCAGCTCGCTATGCTGCCCACGGAGCAACGGACATGCACCCGCGGGTACCCCTCGCCATCGCGCTCACGCTGAGCGCCTGCGCCCCCTACGAACTCGATCCCTCGAGCACGTCCACGGGGATCACGACCGTCAACGACGCGTCGTCGGGCGGGAACGCGCCATCTTGGACGAGCAGCTCCTCGGGAGCGGCGAGCGCCACCACTTCAGGGGGTGACGCGACCGCCGCGAGCACGAGCAGCACGGTGACCGGCGCGGACTCGACCACCGCCGACCCGTTCACAACCGGCACCGTCCCTGACTTTGAGAGCACCACCGACGATCCGCCGGTCGGCTGCGGCGGCAAGATCGACTTCCTGTTCATCATCGACCGCGACAAGACGATGGACGACCAGATCGGGCCGATCCAGGACAGCTTGCCGGGCTTCATCGAGACCATTCAGAGCGCGTTCGAGCAATTCGACGTGCACATCATGACGGTCGCGGGCGACGGCGAGTGGTGGGGGATGAATGATTGCGAGGAGCAGTGCGAGCAGCAGAATTGGCTGACCTGCGCGCCCGTAGGCCCACTCGACTACCCGTGCGGCGCCTACGTGCAACCGGTGCTCGACGAATGCGACGCGACGTGGGGCGCGGGCGTGACCTTCCCAGCCGCCTGGGGCGCCTCGAACAAGCGCTGCATCCTCAAGGACGGCAACCGCTACATCACCACCAACGAACCCGACCTGCTCAGCGCCTTCGAGTGCATCGCCACCATGGGCCTGATGAACAACAGCGCGTCGCTGCCGGCGTACGCTATGAGGAGAGCGATCCACGAGGATCTACTCGGACCGGGCGGGTGCAACGAGGGCTTTTTGCGCGACGACGCGCTGCTCGTCGTCACCTTCATGACCGACTTCAGCGACAACGGCTCCCCAGGCACACCCGAGGATTGGGCCTACGATCTGCGCAAGGCCAAGGCGTTTGATGACGAGGCGATCGTGCTTCTCGGCCTGATTCCCGACGGCTACGAGGAGAGTAACCTGTGCATGGGACCGGGACCGGGGGATTACCTGCCGCCGCTTAACACGCTGCTCACGCTGTTCCCGCACAGCGTGCTGGGGAGCTGCTGCGCCGAGAATTACGTGCCGTTCTTCCAGGAGGCCGCTGTCATGGTGCTCGAGGTGTGTGAGCAGTACATCCCGCAATGATCAGGGGTTGATGCTGCCCACCACGAGCCGGCCTTTGCCGCCCGTGACCTCCACGCCGGTGTAGTAAACGACGCCGAACCGACTCGTGTCGACGCCGTAGACGTAGTCGTTTCCGCTGTCGGATCCATTGCGCTCGAAGGGGGGAAACCAACCTGGAGAGCCGCTCGGGCGCGAGAGGAACACGTGCTCGTCTTCGCTCTGGAGACCCGCGATCGAGCCCCCGACCGCGAACCGCCCCTCGGGATCGAGGGCGATGGCGCGCGCCTCTCCGATTCGGTTGTCCACAGGATAGACCGGGTACACCCAGCTCTCGCTGGCCGCCCCATCGAAGTGGCGAACATCGAGGCGCCGGGGATCGATTTCGTCTTTTTGCGACCAGCCCGCGATAGCGAAGCCGCCGCTGCGATCACCGACAACGTCGTGCGCAGCGGATGCGTTCCACGATCCATCCGCCGCGCTCCAGAGCGCCTCAAGCGAGCCTGACGCGTATTCGAGCACGAGCGCCTGTGAGACGAACAAGTTGTTTCCGTTCTCGCCTGTCTTCATGCCCGCGACAACGACACGACCGTCCGTCAGCACCGTGACCGCGTTCGCGCGGTCATCGACCCATTGGTGACTCTCGTTGTTGTCGTACTCAGCCGAGCCCAGCATCGCGCCGTCGGCCCCGTACTCCCAGATCATCGCGTTGTCTTCGTGCAGCCCTTCGATGTCGGGATCGTGCACGGTCCGGGTTCCCACCACGAAGATCCGCCCATCGCTGTTCACGGCGACATCGAGCCCCGAGGTGTCGGGCTCGCCGCTGCGCGGCACGTCCCAGACCGGCACGCCGTCCGCGTCGAGTTTGTGGACCCACATCCCCGTCTCCGCGCCATACTCCGCGCCGGTGACGTACACGTTGCCGTCTGGGTCGACTGCCACGGCGACGCCGTCGACCTCATCATCGGTCTCGAACTCCCAGTCGAGCTCGTTGTTCGCCGCGTAGCGGCGCGCGACAAGGCGCGTCGTCTGCTGCACATAGCGCGTCCCGACGACGACGACGCCGTCACCGTGCGCGGCCACGTCCGCGCCGTAGGCGTACGAGGCGGTGTCATCAGGATCAACGTGGTGCCACATCGACGTGCCGCCGGCCGGGAGCGCGACATCGAACTCACCGATCGCCTGCACGACCTCCCCCTCGGCGTCGAAGCCCTGCACGAAGACCTCGTGTGCGCCGTTGAAGCCGTCGCTCGTGACCGCGTACTCGTGCGCGAGCGCGGTGATCGGGTCGAGCACCTCGAGCACGCGCGTCTCACCGTCGTGTTTTTCGAACAACACGGCCGTCTCCACGCTCGGCGAGAAGCTCGCGGTGATGTTCACAGGGCCAGCCGACGTGATCAGCGGTGGATCGATCGTGAACTCGAGGATCTCCGGGGGCGCATCCGCGCCGCTCGTCGTCGCGTCCGGCGGATCGTCGGGCTCTCCTCCCGAGCTCGCGTCGTCATCGTCACCGGTCGCCGGCTCGGGCGCGCCGTCGCCCGGATCATCGTCGACATCTGTCGACGAACCCGACTCGCCGTAGATCTGGTAGTCGCTGTACGCGTCGTCGATGGGCGCGCACGCGCTGAGCGCCGATGCCGTGACGAGCGCAGCGTGGTTCAGGATGGTGCGTGACTGCATCGTGCGTCCCTCCGTGGTCGTCGAGCTGTCCGTTGGTTCAGAACCGCCCCGTGATCGTGAGGCCAGCGAAGCGCGGCGTAGCGGCCGGTGTGACCGCGAACGCCTTAAGGCTCCGGTGACGGCCGGTTGCGAGCAGCACGATCCCTGTGACGACGCTCGCGCCGCCGACCACCCCGAGGGCGATCGACGCTTTCTCAAGGGCCTTACCCTCCAAGTAGAGCGTCTCGACCCGAGCGTCCATCGCGGGGGTCGAGCCGCCATTGTTGCTCTTCTCGACCGTGAGCTCCCGGATCTCGTTGACGCGCGTATGAATACCGAAGAGCGACGCGCCCATCCCGATCAGCGCCCCTGCGCCGAGCGAGGTCAGCGTCGCTCCAGCGATCGTCAACCGCCGCGCGCTGGGGTCGAGCACGGGAGGAGCACATGACGAATCCGACAGGTTCGCCGCGGCCCCGCTTGGTTCGGTGCACAGCGCGGTGGGAACCGGTTCTGGAGCGTCGGGGTGGCACACCCGCCGCCAGTCGGGGCCTACGGCGTGGGCGAGCTGCTCCTCGATCTGGGGCACACGCCCGCGCAGCTCGTCAACGAACACCGCGATCGCGTCCTCGCGCGTCAGGTACTCATCCAGGACGGCGCGCGCGAGGCAGAGGTGCTCGACCTCGCCGTCGCGCTCGTGGGCTCGCTCCGCGCTGGTGAGCGTCCGCAGTACCACGAGCGCGCGCTGCTTCGGGTCGAGCCCTTCGCGTCGAGCGAGCTCCGCCCACGCGTGCGTGGCCTCGGCGTCTCGCTCGGCGCGATTCAACGCGTGCGCGTGGCGTTCGAGGGCCTCGATCACCGTCGCGCCCTCGACCTCATGCGTGCTCGCGCGTGCTGGTGCCGACGCGAAACCGAGAACAGACGCGAGCAGGACAGAGATCGAGGCGATCACGATGCCTCGAGCGTACCGTTTCGCGCTCAGGACGTGAAGCGGTGCGTGAACGTGCCGTTGAGTGAATCGGGAAACGGGATCTTGGCGATCGTGTCGCGCAGGCACACGTCCACGATCGCGGGTAAGGCCGGCCCGGACAGCGTGACGTCCGCGACGCGTCCGCGCTCGAGGCGGGCGCGCACGGTGAGCGGGGCCGGCTCGAGCTCCGCGCCGCGTAGACAGACGTCGATCGACCCCGACGCGCCCGTCATCGCGCGACGGAATGCGTCCCGGGGCGTTGGCTTGTCTCCCGATCGAGCGGCGCGGGCGGGTGACGTTGGCGTCTCGGGGCGCTGGTCGGCTTCGGTGCTGTCCTTCGGTTCTCTCGTCCCCATGTCCGCGGCCGGGGGCGCGGGCGTAGATGACTTCTCCGCCAGGTCCCGGCTCGCCTTCGCGGGTGGCGGCTCAGCGACCGCCTCATCCCCGGGGCTCTCGGCTCTCGAGCGATCGGCACGATGCGCGCACATGAGCGGCGTGGCCGCCGTGAGCGCGCCCAGCAGGAAGCTGCCGAGCATGTACGGCCAGCGCCGAGGCGTCGCGCTGTCCCCGATCGGCGTATGCATCCGCGCGGTGCTCGTCTCGAGCACTACGTCCAGCGCTGCCGCCATCGCCTCGATCGACTCGAAACGCTCGTCAGGCTCCCCGGCGAGCGCCCGATCGACCAGCTCGGCCAAGCCCTCTGGGGCGTCGGGCACGTACTCCGTGATCGGGACGTGCGAAGGATCGTTCGTCGGGAACGCGCGCTTGCCCGTGAGCAGGCGATACATCGTGACGCCGACCGAGAACACGTCCCGCTTCACGGAGTTCTCCCCCCGCGCGCACTCGGGCGCGATGTATCCCGGGGTCCCGAGGATGAAGCCAGGCCGTGTACGCAGCCGCTCGTGTTGCGGCGTCAGCTCGAGCACGTTGCTGGCGGCCTCGTAGTAGCCCGTCGTCAGCCGGACGATGCCGAGGTCGAGCACCTTGACGCGATCGCGGGGATCGTCGCCTGTCGGATCGAGCAGAAACAGGTTCGCGGGCTTGATGTCGCGGTGGATGATGCGCTGCCGGTGCAGCGCGGCGAGGATCGAGCACACCTGCTTGGCGATTCGAATCACGCGCTCGGGCGCGACGCGCTCGCCGAGGTCGAACGCGCGCTCGAGGCTGCGACCGCGCAGCAGCTCCATGGTGAAGAACGGCTGGCCGGACGCGAGCTGGTCGTAGTCGACCACGCGCACGAGGCCCGGGTGATCGAGGTGCAGGAGCGTGCGGAACTCGTGCTGGAAGCGCCGCCTGTCCTCCGCGCTCGCGTCCGGTCGCAGCACCTTCATGGCCAGCCGGCACGCGCCGGGGATGTACCGGACCTCAAAGACATCCGCGAGCCCGCCCTGGCCGATGTGCTCGAGGACGCGGTACTTGCCGCGGATCGTGCGGCCGACCAGCTCGCAGCGCGGCGCGAAGCCGATGCGCGGCTCGTCGATCTTGGCGTCAACCGGGGTGAGGTGTGTCCGTGGCGTTGAGGACATTCTGGCAGGCCGCGCGGTTGCGCGCGCCTCGTGACTCTACCACCAAGGTCGCGGCTCGCGCCGCCATGACTCGATCGCGTAAACACGTGCGGAGGCTCCCGGGAAGCCGATCCTGCGCGGGCTCGCGCTGCTCAGCGTCTCGATCACGGGCGCGGGCGCGCAGTTCCCAAGCGGCTTGTCGCTCGTGATTCGCCAGCGCGAGTCACAAAAACTCAGGGCCCAGGCGCGTCCGCCTGGGCCCTGAACACCGATCGGGTTGGATTCTGTTGTCGCTCCCCCCGATACCAGCGGGGGGCTTCTCTGGATTCGTAGTGGGTGATCCAGAGGCCGAATTCGTAAAGCGGAACGCGAGGTCAGGTGCGAATGTACCTCCGTCGCGCCGGGCAAGGCGAGCCAGAGGGCGACCTTGCGGGGGTGAGAACCCGGCGTCGCAGCGCGGCGTTCTCAGGCTACGTTTTCTCGTCGATGGACGAATGGGCCGTAGCTACGCGATCCCGTGCGGAATACGTCGCTGAGTCAGGGCCATGCCCTGGTCGTCTATTGGATATCAGCTTCCATCTCTTTAAGAACATGAGCGGAGGTCGCCGCCCTACCCCACGGATCTCTCAGGTTCTCCGTGTGACCTAGTTGAACATCGGGACCACCTCGAAGACGAGGTGTCCGACGGTGCACGCCGTCGTGACCGCTGCCAAGGCAATGGCCCACAGACGGAATGTTCGCGTCTTCATACTTACGCTCCTTGTCAAACTCCGACCCCGCGACGACGTCGTCTCGCGCTTGCGCGCGGGGTCGGAACTCAACAAACGTAGCGTCAGCGTTCACGCGGACGGCGAGGTTATCGGAGTCGTCCGCGGAGTGCAAGGGATTCGCGATACGCCCGAACGCCGCTCATCGAAATTTAGACATGCTCATAGAGACATATTCTGCATTTTCCGTCATACGGAAAAACGCGCCCGTACCGCGGTCCCGCGCGAACTCGACCCTCCCCGCTTCAGGCTCACAGCGTAGAGCTGGAGTTCGTTCGACATGTCGCTCCAGGAGCGCTCCTCCCAGGCGAGCTCCGCTCACGGCTCTCGGACATGGGGCGTAACCCACAAGTCTCGGCGACCGAGAGCTGAGCGGTGCCCTCGGCCGCGCTTCCCACGGCTGACCATTCGACCTTGTCCTACATCCTACCGCGTCAACCACCTGAGCGGTCCGTCGGTAGCGAGCGGACGCGAGCAGCGCCAAGTCGCACGGCGTGACCGAAGGACGAGGGTCGAGCCGACGCGTGTCGTCCCGCGCTGCACGCGTGCGTTCGGCCGTGACACGGCGTGTCTCGGACGAGCACACGCCCCACACGGCGTGCTGTCGCCCGACGCACGGCCGTGCCGCGCCCTCCTGCACGCGTGCTGAGCCCGCGGGAGATCGGGGCGATGAGCCATCGCCAGCCTCGGTACCTCTCGCCGGATCGTGCCCGCGCGCGGAGCAGCACGACACGGCGTGCAGCGCTCCACGACACGCCGTGCGAGGTTCCCCGACACGTCGTGCCGTCGAGCGCGGCACGGTGTGTGCTCCCCTCATGGAGTCGCGCGTAGACTCCGGGCGCTTGTGTCTCGCGCGAGCGCACTTGCGTTCGAGCGCAGGCACGGCGTGCAGCGGGTCCTGAGCGGGCCGGAGGCGGCCGGCGAGCCTGCACGAGAAGACATGTCGAACGGCCGACTCCGGGGTGAACCACCGGACATATCCAGGCGCGGACCATTTGCGCTCACCTGTTCGCCGCCCGTGCGCTCCAGCGCTCGGCGACACGAAATCGTGTCGCCGGCCCTTGCGAGACACGGACGACGACTTACGGTGACCGCGTGAGTGCCCGGCGCTGGATCGTAGAGCTTGCCAAGTGGATTCGAGACACGGGCAAGACGCCGGAAGAAGTCGCGCTCGCGTCGAATCACGATCCGAACCACGTCAAGAGCATCTTCAACGACGCGGAATCGAACCCCACCCTCACGCTCTATCTCGATCTCGCTCGCGGCTGCGAGGCCGCGTTCCCGTTCGCGCCGGAGATGACCGGCGACGCGGTGATCTCGGCGCTCGCTCGTAGTTTTGAGCTGACGGGCTTGACCAAGGCCGCCTTCGCCGAACGACTTGGGCGCGACCGCTCCGTGATCAGTCGCTTGCTCACGGGAAAGCACAAGAACCCGAAGCTCGACCTCGTCGATGACGTGGTCGTGGGCCTTGGGCTGAGCGACGAGGTGCGCCTCGTCGCGCGTGCGGGCACGCGCACACGACATGCACGAGCCGCCGGTGGTGCGGGGCGCTCTTCGGCGGGACCGCGTTTTCGGGTCGTGAACGGCAATGATGAGGCGACGCGCGACCGGGCGCGCGGAGACTCAAATTTTCAGCACGGTGGAGCGAGACCACATGACTGGCGTGAGCAGGTGAACGAAGGCAAGGAGCGTGCTCGTCGCGCAGAGGAGCAACAGGAGACGGAACGCGAGCGGGCGCGCCAAGCCGAGCAACAGCGCGATGCGGAGCGCGAGCGTGCGCGCCAAGCCGAGCAGAAGCGTGATGCGGAGCGCGAGCGTATCGAGCAGCTCCAGAACCAGCACGATGCTGAAAGACGAGCGCGGGCGGAAGCAGAGGCGGCGTTGAAGCAGCGCGAGTACGAGCACATGCAGCAGCTCGGTCAGAAGCGGTACGGGCCCGGGGCACTACTCGGCATGTTCGGTCTCGGCGTCGCTGCTACCGGAACAATCGCCTACTTCGCGTATCGAACTCCGAAGAAGTAGACAGCGCGTCCTCGGGCAGAGCTTGTCGGCAAGAGCGCTTCACGGGAGAATCGAGCCTACAGGTGGTGAAACCGTGACGATCGACGAAGCTTTGACCCTGCTCGGCCTCGAGGACCTCCCGTCCGACAAGCAGATACGAACCATCTATCGGGAGTGGGCGTCGGTGCTTCATCCCGACAAGCATCAGGGTAAGGAGATCGCGGGGATCCGCCTGAGGCGTATCAACGAAGCGCGCGACGTGTTGCTCGAGGTACCGAAAGAAGCTCGTCGACGACGACGCCCCAGCTACAATGAGAACGCGTCGTACGGTCGACGCTCCGCCGATCCTCGCACGTCGTATAGGCAAGGCTCCGCCGGTCCTCACGCGTCGGATCCTATGCAGCAGCTTGCCGCGTTTGCGACCAGGCTTGCAAAGGACGCCGTCAACGGAAACCGTGGCGCACAAGTGGTTATCGGAAGTGCGACGGGCGTCGTCATCGGGAGCCTCATCTACGCCCTGACGAATGGTCGCCGGTAGTCGTCAGACCCTCAGATCTGTGAAGCGGAAGCGAGTTCACGCGATGTGCCCGCTATGTGCCACGGACTTCGCAGAATCTGGCGTCCCGGCGCGGCTCTCCGCGTAGTCGGCAAACCACGAAAAAGCCTGGTCTCGCGGCCGGAGGTGACGAAAACAGCGTACTGCCGGAAGTGGCCACGAGACCAGGTTGAGTTGTGGGGTAGTTCTCGGCCTACGACGAAGAGCTCGACCGCCGCGTCGCCATCAAGCTCATGTCGAAAGGCGGCCCTGATGAGTCCATCGGGCGCGCGAGGATGAAGCGCGAGGCGCAGGCGCTCGCCCGCCTGTCCCACCCCAACGTCGTCCAGATCTATGAGGTCGACGAGCACGAGGGCCACGTCTACGTGGTCATGGAGTACATCGAGGGCCGGACGATCCGGCGGTGGCTCGGGCAAGCCGACCCGCCGAGGGCGTGGCGCGAGATCCTCGACTGCTACCTGAAGGCCGGCGCGGGGCTGGCCTCGGCACACAAGGCTGGATTGGTGCACCGCGACTTCAAGCCCGACAACGTCATGGTCAGCGTCGACGGCCGCGTGCGCGTGCTCGACTTTGGGCTCGCGCGCGCCAGCGACAACGAGACCGCCGCCAGCGGGGAGCGCCTCTCGATCACCAACGCCTTCGCGGCGCTCGAGGAGAGCGAGCCGAGCGCCTCGATCGAGCTCAAGAGCCAGGGCGGCAAGGGCAGCCGGGGCAGCCGAGGCAGCCGGGGCAGCCGGGGCAGCCGAGGCAGCCGGGGCAGCCGAGGCAGCCGCGGGGCCGCGAGCATGAGCGCCGTCGTCAGCGGCAGCGCGCTCGACCTTCACCTCACCGACGCCGACACGATCATCGGAACGCCCGCCTATATGGCGCCGGAGCAGCTCGTGCGCGCGACCGCGGGGGCGCCGGCGGACCAATTCAGCTTCTGCGTCGCGCTGTTCGAAGGGCTCTACGGC
Organism: Polyangia bacterium; assembly: GCA_030430565.1. Lineage (GTDB taxonomy): Bacteria > Myxococcota_A > Polyangia > Nannocystales > Nannocystaceae > JACKDW01. Next base: position 220,180 of record JAUIKS010000014.1, on the reverse strand, counting down.
GTCCGACCGTTCCCGGGCAAGCGGATCCAGGAGCTGCGCTGGTCGATCTTCCGCGGGAATATCCGCGAGCCCGCGCGGCGCGTCGCGGTCCCCAGCTGGGTGCGCCGCGTGCTCGTGCGCGGGCTGTCCGTCGAGCCATCAGACCGCTGGCCTGACATGCCGACGCTGATCGCCGAGCTCTCGCGTGACCCACGAGCGCGGCGGCGTCGCGTGGCGGTCGTCGCGTCGACGGCCGCGCTCGCGGCGGCGGGCGGCTACAGCCTGCAGCTGCTCGCGGGGCCGAGCGCGCGGGACTGTGACCAGCACCGCGCCGCGCTCGCCGACGCGTGGAACCCCGCGCGCGCCGCTGAGATCGGGGCGGTGATGCTCGCCACCGACGCGAGCTTCGCCGAGGACACCTGGTCGAGAGTACAGCCTCGCCTCAACGCCTACGCGGAGGGCTGGACGAGCGCGCGGGTCAACGCGTGCGAGGCGACCCGCACGAGCCGCGCGCACGCCCCTGAGCTGCAGGAGCGGCGCGCCGCCTGCCTCGAGGAGCGCCGCCTCGACCTCCTCGCGCTGCTCGACGTCTTCGCCGAGGCCGACCGCGCGACGGTCGAACGCGCGATGATGGCGCTCGACAAGCTGCCGCCGCTGGATCGCTGCTCCGACGAGCACGGGCTCTCGAGGGGGCACGTCGCGCCGCCGCCCCCCGACCGCGCGCGAGCGATCGCGGACCTCCGGCGCGCGCTCGCGGAGATCAAGGCGCAGCAGGACACGGGTCACTACAAGCGCGCGCTCGAGCGCGCCGGGGCGCTCATCGAGGACGCGCGCGCGCTCGAGTACAAGCCGTTGACCGCCGAGGCGCTGTATCGGCTCGGCTGGCTGCAGTCGCTCGCGGGTGAGTACAAGGACGCCGAGCGCTCGCTGTACGCGGCCTGGTGGGCCGCCGAGGCCTCGCTGCACGACGACGCCGCGCTCGCGTCGGCCAACGCGCTGATCGGCGTCGCTAAGAACGTCGGTCGAGTCGACGAGGCGCGCCTGTGGGCGGGCAACGTCGACGCGCTGCTCGAGCGCCGCGGCGGGGACCCGCGCGGCGCGCTGCTCAACCTCAAGGCTCGTATTGATCTCGAGAGCCACGCCGGCGACTACGCCCAGGCGCGCGTCCTCGCCGAGGAGCTGCTCGCGCGCAGTCGCGAGCTGCACGGGCCCACGCACGTGCGCACTGGCAGCGCGCACGACGCCCTCGGCGGCGTGCTGCGGCTCCAAGGCGAGTACAACGAGGCCGCCCGACACACCGCCCGCGGGCTCTCGATCCTCGAGGAGCAGCTGGGGCTCGAGCACCCTCGCGTCATCGGCTACCTCCTCAACCTCGCGCTCATCCAGAGCAGCGCGGGCGAGGAGGCGGCGGCCAAGCGCGGGCTCGAGCGCGCCCTGAAGATCGCGGAGCAGGTCCACGGCGAAGACCACGACGTCGTGGCGCACGTGCTCAACGGCCTCGCCAACAACCTCCACCACAACGGCGAGCACGCGCGCGCCCGGGCGATGTTTGAGCGCGCGTTGGCGATCCGCGAGCGTACCCGCGGCCCCGATCACAGCCTCGTCGCGACGGTGCTCAACAACCTCGCCAGCGTGCTCGTCGAGCTCGAGGAATTCGAGGAGGCCGAGGAGATCCTCCTGCGCGCGCTCGAGATCCGCGAGCGCGTGTTCGGCCCAGAGCACCCGAAGATCACCTACTCGCTGCTCGGGCTGGGGAACCTGTACCAGACGCAAGAGCGCCACGACGACGCCGAGCCGCCGCTGCGGCGCGCGCTCGCGGTCCGCGAGGCCGCGCTCGGCCCAGCGCACCCCAAGGTCGCGTTCCCGCTGACCTCGCTCGCGAAGCTCGAGCTGACCCGCGGTCGCTACGCCGAGGCGCGCGCGCTGGCCGAGCGCGCCGTGAAGATCCGCGACGACAACCCGACCGACGACCGCGTGCGCGGGGCGTCTCACTTCGCCCTCGCCCGCGCGCTGTGGGGCGACGAGCGCGGCGGGCCGCACGAGCCGAACGCGCGGAGTCGCGCCCGCGCGCTCGCGCGGCTCGCGGAGCGCGAGTACAAGACCGCGGGCGCCGGATCCGAGGACTCGCTCGCCGAGGTCAAGGACTGGCTCCGCGAGCGCGAGTGAGACGCTCGACGCCACGACGGACGTCACGACACGCGTCGCCTCCAGCCCCCGACCGCGCCGCCCGGCCCACGAGATCGCCGCCTCGCGCCCCCAGCCGTCGCGCCGCGGCCGCGCGCTCAGCCGCTTAAAAGACATGTCTATAAAGACATGTAAAAATACAGGCGCCGCGTCGTTCCGCGGCGACTCATTATGATGCGTTACCTATACAGCACCTCCATCACGCGCGCCGCCGCGCTCGGCCTGATCGCCGCGCTCACCCTGCCCGCCTGCAACACGGACGACACCCCGGGCGACACCCACTACCCGCCGCCCCCGACGGCCTCCGACGGCACTGACGGCTCGACCGACGCGACCAACGCGACCTTCGCCACCGTCACGAGCGCGACCGAGACGGGCTCGGGCGAGACCGACTCCGGCACCGACAGCACGACCGAGTCCGGGACTGAGCCCACGCTCACGAGCGGTTCGAGCGAGACCGACGACAGCACCGGCGGGTCCTTCTGCGGCGACGGCGTCGTCGACGACGGCGAGGGCTGCGACGACGGCAACGACGACAACACCGACGACTGCACCAACGACTGCGAGCTCGCGGCCTGCGGCGACGGCTTCATCCAGCCCGGCGAGGAGTGCGAGCACCAAGGGATGGACAACAACGACTGCACGCCGGTCTGCACGCTCCCGGTCTGCGGCGACGGCTTCATCCAGCAGGACGTCGAGGCCTGCGACGACGGCGACGACGACAACACCGACGACTGCCTCGACAGCTGCGAGCTCCCGTCGTGCGGCGACGGCTTCGTGCACGAGGGCGTCGAGGCCTGTGACGACGGCGACGACGACGACACTGACGGCTGCCTCACCAGCTGCGAGCTCGCCAGCTGCGGCGACGGCGTAGTCCAGCTCGGCGTCGAGGGCTGCGACGACGGCAACGACGACAACAACGACGGCTGCACCAACGCCTGCACCCTCGCCAGCTGCGGCGACGGCTTCGTCCAGCAGGGCGAGGAGTGCGACGACGCCAACCAGCTCAACAGCGACGAGTGCACCGAGTTCTGTCAGTGGGCGACCTGCGGCGACGGCCACGTCCACGAGGGCGTCGAGGAGTGCGACGACGCCAACGGCCTCGACAACGACTTCTGCACCACGGAGTGCACCCTGACCTTCTGCGGCGACGGGATCGTGCACGTCGGCGTCGAGGAGTGCGACGACGCCAACGCGATCGACACCGACGACTGCACCAGCTCCTGCCAGCTCGCGGTCTGCGGCGACGGCTTCGTGCAGGAGGGCGTCGAGGAGTGCGACGACGGCAACGACATCGACCACGACGAGTGCCTCAACGCCTGCACGGTCGCGGTCTGCGGCGACGGCGTAGTCCAGCTCGGCGTCGAGGAGTGCGACGACGGCAACAACCTCAACAACGACGGCTGCACCAACGCCTGCGCGAAGGCGGTCTGCGGCGACGGCCTGGTGTTCGAGGGCGTCGAGGACTGCGACGACGGCAACCTAGTCGACGACGACGGCTGCTCCTCGCAGTGCGTGTTCGAGGACAAGCTCGCGTTCGTCACCAGCCTGATGTTCACGGGCGACATGGGCGGCCTCGACGGCGCTGACGCGAGCTGCCAGCAGCTCGCTGAGCAGGCCGGCCTGCCCGGCACCTACTTCGCGTGGCTGTCGACCTTCACGACCTCCCCCAGCGCCCGCTTCACCCACTGGGGCGGCCGCTACGTGCGCGTCGACGGCGTCAAGATCGCCGATAACTGGGCCGACCTCACCGACGGCAGCCTCGACGCGGCGATCGAGCTCGACGAGTTCGGCAACCCCGGTCCGCTCGGGAGCCCGTGCCTCGTCCTCGAGGAGTCCGTGTGGACGAACACGACGACCGCCGGCACGAAGGCGGACGGCGGCGACACCTGCCAAGGCTGGACCTGGGACGGCGTCGGCCCCGGTCACCACGGCCTGTTCAACCGCACCGATCACGGCTGGACCGACATCTGCAACGGCGGGTCGTGCGGGTGGGTGAACCCGATCTACTGCTTCGAGCAATAGCTCGGCGCAGGCGAGGGGCTCACCTCAATCGAGCGTCGCGTACACTAGGGGCGTGACCGCTCGGACATATTCGGCGCTGCTGCTCGCGGCGTTGACCGCCTGCGCCCCGGCGTCGTCGTCACGCGAGCCGACGACGACGCCGATCAAGACCGCGCGGGTCGAGGCGCCGCGCGAGCCGCCGGACGAAGACGGCGACGGCATCGACGACGCGCGCGATCGCTGCTGCTGCTCGCCCGAGGATCTCGACGGCTTCGAAGACGAGGACGGCTGCCCCGACCGCGACAACGACGGTGACGTCCGATGATCCCGATCTGCACCACCGCGGTCCTCGACGAGCTGCGCGCGCTGGAGTGACGCCGCCTCGGCCGCGTCAAAACGGCGGGCTGGTCCACGCGCGTCGATCGAGCGCGACGACCAAGACCGCCCACACGCACGTGGCGCCCGTGTACCAGTAGAGCGTCGACGGCGAGCCCGGGAGCGCGTGATAGGGGTTGCAGAGGTGGGCGCCGGCGTGGGCCAAGACCGCGCACCACAGGCTCCCCTCGCTGCGGCGGTACAGCCAGCTGAACAGCACGCTGCCGGCAACCAGGTTGAGCGCGAGCACCGGGAACAGGCTCACCATGTCCTGCACGATGAACATGTTGGTGTGCCACGCCGCCCAGAGGACGCCGAGCGCGAGCGCGGCGGTGACAGGCGACAGGCGACGCTCGAGCCGGACGAGCGCGAAGCCCCGCCACCCGGGCTCCTCGGCGAGCGGGATGATCAGCGCGCCGGTGATGTGCTGGACGTTCTCCGGCGGGAAGAACCACGGCAGCTCGACGCCGCGGAGGCGCGCGGCCGCGGCCGCGCTCAAGTAGACCGCCGGCAGGAGGCCGAGCGCGATCAGGTACCAGACGCTCGCGACGCGCCCGTGACCTTTCTTTTGGAACAGCTCACGAACGCCGCCCCCGCCGGCCCGCCGACGCGAGAGCCAGAGCGCGGCGAGCAGCGGGCCGAAGGCGCCGAGCATGGCGAGCGGCATGTAGGCTTCGAACGGGCCCTCGATCACGCCGAGCTTGGCGAGCGCCGCCGGGAGCTGGGCGCCGAGCGTGACGCCGAGGGACGCGATGAAGAACGTGGCGAGCGAGCTCATCTCACGACTCGTCCGCCGGCTTGGGACCGCGACGACGCGGGCGGCGGACCCCGCGTCGGCGTCGCCCCGCGGGCTCGGGTTGCGGCGGCGGCTCGACCTTCGTCACCCGGACGCCGGTGTTGCCGCAGCCCGCGCACATGCGGATGCCGGCCTTAAACCACACCTGCGCCGGCGGACAGCACGCCGAGGCCTCGTCCATCCGTTGGTACGCGCCGCACGGTCGACACGCCGGGCCGCGCATGCGCCCGTGCACCGCTCGGCGACCGCCGCGGTACCACGGCTCGAGGCCCTTGAGGCAGAACGGACAGCACCCCGGCTCGCCGCGCGTTCGCGTCGCCATCGACAACAGGGTACACCCGCGCCTCGGCCCGCGCGCGCGGGGGGTCACGAGCGCGGATGATGAATCGCCCAGATCGTCATCGCCTCGCGGATCCGTTCGACGTTGGCCGAGTAGTAGGTGTGCCACTCGGTGAACTTGGCGTACTGATCATTGATCAGCGCCTTGCAGCGATCGAGCAGCTCGCCGTCGCGCCACGCGGTCCCCGTCAGCAGCGGACCCGCGGCGATCATCATGTCGCCGTAGCGGGCGAGCCGCGCCGGGTCGAAGACGCGCGGGATCTTGCGCGGGTCGGCGTCCTCGGGGCCCTCGCTCGGGCGGGTGAGGTCGAGCAGCTCCCGCAGCGCGCGGAACTCTTCATAGCCCGCCATGAACTCCGCGTGCATGCGCTGCACCGTCCGCGTGACCGCCTCCTGCTCGCCGCGCTCGCGTCGGTCCGCCTCGTGCGTCGCCGCCAGCTGGGTGTTGTGCTTCGCGTCGAACTCGTGGAGCTGCATCGCCTCCTGCATAGCCAGCCGGCGCCGCTTGGACAAGCGTAGAGTCGAGCGCGCGTGGGCTTGAGATCGCGCGCGCTTCGACCTGTCTATAAAGTCATCTATTTACTGAGGCCTCGCCGGCGCGCGTCGATCCGCGCGCTCGACCGCGGCCTCGCGGGCCCTCGCTGACGACGAGCGTCGACACGACCTCGCGCGCCGCGGTCTCAACCAGCGACGCGCTCGCCACCGCCTCGCTGAGCACCACCAAGCGTTCTCCCGACGCGCGGACGACCCACGCCCGGGGTAATGACGCTCGGACGGCCCTGCTCGGGAGCGCCTCGCGCAGGCCTGCACGCCCATGGGGAGCGCGGGCGAGGAGCGCAGCCACCGGGTCGACGCGTCATGCTCGCGTCGTGCTCGCGTCGTGCTCGCCGCGCGGATCCGCGTGGTACCGTCCGCGCATGTCCTCCCGCGCATGCCTGAGAGTTCGCGTACGTTGTAGCTGCACCGCGCTCGCGCTCACGCTCACGCTGGGCGCCTGCGCCGGGGACTCGGGCGGCGCGAGCGAGAGCGACGGGATCACCAGCGCGGCCGCGACGGGTGGGCCGTCGCCGTCGGCGAGCGTGGGCAGCGACGGCTCAACGAGCGCGAGCGCGAGCTCGAGCGCCGCCGACACCAGTGTCGGGACCACCGGCGCGCTGACCAGCGCGGGCCCGAGCACGGATGATGTCAAGTACGACGTCGGCGCGATGCCCGACGCCGGGATGGGGAGCGAGTGCGGCTTTGACCCGCACACGCCCTGCGACGACGACGGGGACGACCCCTTCCAGGCGATGGGCCTCAACTGCCCTGGCGAGGGCGGCCTGCAGGTCGCCGGCTCGACCATGCACGCCGACCCCATGGGCATGACGGTCCTGCTCTCCTTCGGCGCGGCGGACACCTACAAGCCGACCGAGGGGGCGCGCTACACCGTGCTCTCGACCGGGAAGATCTCGGAGCTGTTCGAAGCGCCCGACGGCCCCGGCGACGCGGCCTACCACTGCAACTCGTGGCTGCCCTCGGACGGCATGGACACGACCCAGTTCCCGCCGCCGATCACCGAGGCCGAGGTCGCGGGCGACTGCCTCCAAGACCCCGGGCTCGTCGGGACCGGCGACTGCTCCAACACGATCAAGGACCAGTTCGACCAGAGCGGCTTCAAGTACGACTACCAGGAGCTCCGGTTCACGGCGACGGTCCCCGAGGGCGCGAGCTCGCTGAGCTTCGACGTCGCCTTCCTGACCAAGGAGTACCCGATCTGGCTCGACAAGCCCTACAACGACATGTTCGTCGCCTGGCTCGAGGCGAGCAATTGGACCGGCAACATCTCGTTTGACCCCAACGGCGAGGCGCTCTCGCTCAACGCCGCGTTCTTCGAGTTCTTCGACGAGGACGGCGACCTGCCGCAGTTCACCGGGACCTGCATGCGCTACAGCGCGGGCACGCCGTGGCTCACGACCTCGGTCGACGTGGTGCCGGGGGACTCGATCGAGCTGGTGTTCGCGATCTTCGACGTCGAGGATGTCAACTGGGACAGCTTGGTGTTCCTCGACAACGTCCGCTGGGGCTGCGAGGAGATCGGCGGCCCGGTGACCGAGCCGCCGGAGTAGCGGCGCTCAGCCGGCGGGCTCTCGGTCACCCTCGACCGCTTCGCCCGCTCTCTCCTCCTCGTCCAGGTACTCGCAGATCAGCGCACAGATCCGGTCGCCCCACGCGCGCCGCTGATCGGCTCGCGTGACGAAGCGGAGCCGCGTGCCGTTGTCGATCTCTTCGAACCACAGCGATCCGAGCTCGAGCACGCGCTGCAAGACGAGCGTGTCCTTCAGGTAGTAGGGGCTCGCGAACTGATATCGCTTGGAGGTGGGCAGCGCGGCGTCGAGGCTCAACCGACCGAGCACGCGCGCGAAGCTCTCTTTGGGGGCGAGCAGGCCGGCGACCGCGTCGCAGCGACCGAACAGCTCGCTGAAGTAGCGCATCCGGTAGCGCGCGTTCACGATCGTGAACGCGCCGTTGCCGTGCACGTGGTCGGAATGAATCTCGCCGGCGAAGAAGTCGGTGTGATTCACGTCCTCGCTCTTGATCGGCGTCCCGGCGCAGAACAGGATCCAGGACTCGTCTCTCCCGATGAGCCGCTCGAGAAAGTCGGTGACGCGCCCGCGGTAGCGCGCCAGCTCGCCCGGCGTGAGCGCGTCGGCGATCGACTGATAGCGACAGGTCGTCCCGCTGCCGTCGTCCTCGGGCGAGATCGTCGAGTAGTCGGTGATGTGCTGGTGGTCGTCGAGGATCGGGCCCTCGAGCAGCTGGAGCTCGATCACGTCGAGCTCGTCCGGGAGCGGGAGCTGTGGATCCCAGTCGCCGTGCTGTCGATTTGGGAGACCCGCGAAGCCGAGCCTGATGACGTGCTCACCGTCGCCCGCGCGCGCGTCGTCCTCTGGTGCCGTCGACACGGGAGACCCTACCGCGAATCGAGACCGCGCGCGTTACTCGACCGCGATTTCGAAGGCCGAGAGGTAGGCGAAGCTTCCTGACTCTCGTGACATGTCGATATGCAGCTGACCGTAGGCGTCCGGCGCGAGGCCGCTCAGCTCGACGATCGTGTCGTCGTTGGTCGGCGTCGCCCCTGCGCCCGCGCCCGCGCCGGAGGTCTGCAAAGACGCGACGCTCGGCGCCCCGTCGCCGTGGACCGTGTAGCGGGTCACGCGGGCCTCGAGCTCCTCGCGCGCCGCGAACAGGCGCAGGGTGTACGACTGCGTCGGGCTGAGGCCGCGGAGCGTCAGCGCGCCGGGCTTGTCGTCGTCGTCCGCGTAGAAGAAGTCGCCGGTCGCGGTGCCGGTGGCGAAGGAGCCGAGCAGCGCCTCCTCGGGCCAGAGCAGGCCGCCGTTGGCGCGACCGTTCGCCAGGAACGAGCCGCCGATCACGAGCGAGAGCGACGTCGGGCTGCCCGCGCTGTCGACGAGGCCGTCGAGGTGCTCGCCGGGGACGATCTCGATGTCGCCGTCGACTGGGTGCCAGTTGTTCCAGTGCCCGCCCTGCCAGTCCGGGCTGGGCGTGGGCTCGCCGTCCTCGGGGTTGCTCGGGCCCAGATCCACCCGCACCACCGCGCCGCCCGACAGGCCCGCGCCGGGGGTCGCCACGGTCTCGGGGAGCGCGGCGCGAATCGCTGGGCGGATCTGCTGATCCCACAGCTCGTAGCCCGCGGGGCTGAGGTGGAGCTGGTCGTCCACGAACAGGGCGCTGTCGGGGGGCTGCCCGGTGGCGAGGAAGGGCGTCGCCACGTCGACGTAGTGCAGGTCAGGATCGCGCTCGGCGAGGCCGGCCGCGAGTGCGTTGAATTCTGTGACGGTGGGCCAGCTGTCCCAACGGGCTGGTGTCGGCGTGACCGCGATAAAGAACACCGGCAGCGTTGGGTTGGAGGCCCGCGCGCGCTGCATCAGGCAGCGGAGTCGGTCGAAGACCTCCGGCGCCGGCACGCCGTGGGCGAGATCGTTGGTGCCCGCGTAGACGACGAGACCGCGCGGCTGATGCCGGAGCGCGAGCGCCTCGATGGACAGCGCGATCTCGCCGAGCTCAGCGCCGCCGATGCCTCGCTGGATCGGGAGGTCGCCCGCGTAGACGCGCGCGACCTGCTCCCAGCGACGGATGCTCGAGCTGCCGGTGAACACCAAGCCATCAGCCGGCGGCGGCGCGATCTCGTCCTGCCCGACCCAGCGCGCGACCTGTTCGGCGTAGACTGGCGAGACGCCATCGAGGACGCCGCAGTGGTCGATGTCGTCATCGTCGTCGTCGTCGCCGTCTCCGTCGCCGTCTCCGTCGCCGTCGCCGTCTCCGTCGCCGTCGCCGTCTCCCGTCCCCGTGGTCTCCACGGGTCCGAAGGAGACCGCCGCGTCGTCGTCTGACGCGCCGCCGTCCTCCACGCTCGCGCTCTCGCGACCGTCATCACCGGCGCACCCCATGGTCGTCGCGAGGGCGAGGACGACGAGCGAGCCGAGTCGCGGGTGTCGCGTCCGTACGATCACGAACCCATCGTGCCGGCATGGACCGCGGGAGATCAAGCGCGCGCGACCGTCTCGCGCTCACGCGGACTCGCGGCGCGCCAGCGCGGCGATCACCCCGACGCAGCGCTCGACCTCGGCGACCGTGTTGTAGTGCACCGCGCCGATCCGCAAAAAGCCGCCATCGTCCGCGAAGCCGAGCGCGCGCGTGGGCTCGACGGCGAAGAAGTCGCCGTCCCAGCAGAAGATGTTGTGCTCGGCGAGCGCCCGCGCCATCGTCGACGGCGCGAGCGCGCCGATCCGCAGCGAGACCGTGGCGACGCGCCGGTCGCGACCCGCCGGCTCGGTGATGCCGTAGACGCGCGCGCCGGGGATGTCCGCGAGGCCATCGAGCAGCGCGTCGACGAGGCGGCGCTCGTGGGCGGCTATCCGCTGGAAGGCGCGCGCGAGCCGGGCCCGCCGCGGCGCCGCGTCGCCGTGGCCGCCGAGGGAGGCGAGGTAATCGATCGCCGCGGTCGCGCCCGCGAGGCCCTCGTGGTTCTGCGTCCCGGTCTCCCAGCGCTGGTCCGCCGGTCTCACCGCGTACGCGCGCAGCCGCGGCGCGGCGCCCTCGCGCGACCGCAGCTCGGGCTGGAGCAGCGCGCGGCGCCCGTAGAGCATCCCGACGTGGGGGCCGAAGAACTTGTAGGCGCTGCAGACGAGGAAGTCGCAGTCGAGCGCGCGCACGTCGATGAGGCGATGCGGCGCGAGCTGCACGGCGTCGACGTAGACGAGCGCGCCGACATCATGGGCCCAGCGCGTCAGGAGCTCGAGGTCGTTGACGGTGCCGGAGAGGTTGCTGGCGTAGCCCAGCGCGACGATCTTGGTGCGCGGCGTGATCGCTCGCCGGGCGCTCTCGAGATCGAGGGTGCAGTCGCGCGGATCGAGCTCGATCCAGCGCACGCGCGCGCCGATGTCCTCGGCGACGAGCAGCCAGGGCGCGACGTTGGCGTCGTGATCGAGGCGGGTCACGACGATCTCGTCCCCGGGCCCCAGCGCGCTCGCGCCCAGCGAGCGGCTGAGCGCCATCGTCAAGCTCGTCATGTTGGCCCCGAACACCACCTCGTCGGGATCGCAGCCCAGCAGGTCGGCGCCGGCGCGGCGGGCCGCGTCGATCACCGCGTCCGTGCGCTCACTCGTCGCGAAGCAGCCGTGCGTGTTGGAGTTGCGACGCACGAAGTAGTCCGTCATGGCCGTGATCACGGAGGCGTGCGCCTGGGTCCCGCCGGGCCCGTCGAGGAAGACCGCCGGCGCGCCGTCAAAGCGCTCCTGCAGCGCCGGGAAGCCCTCGCGCAGACGCTCGACGTCGAGCGGTTGATCATCCTGCTGGGGCGACGCGGGGAGCTCGCGGGAGGTCACGGCGCACCGTAGCACGGTGGGGATCGCGTCTCTGTTCATGGGCATGGCGGTCGTTGTCCGCGCGCGTCGACGCGGGGAGAGCTCGACATGATTCGCGAGACACAGAGCGCGCTCGCCCTGACCGCGCGCCCCCGCGGCGAGATCGAGCTCCGGATTGGGCACGTGACGCCGATCCACGGCGCGCGACCGGAGAGCGCTACCGACCCGCGATCGAGCCGTACGCACGGCGTGCGCGGTCGGTACGTACACGTCCGCGCTCGCGCGCTCGCGAACGCCGATGACACTTGTCGCCCCCGCGTCGCACGATCTGAGCGCGGAGAACTCTGCCCCGGGCGGGGTCGCGGGCGATGTTCGCGCCGTCCGCGGACGCGTTGGCGCGATCCGTCGTACAATCCCACTTCGTGCCTTCCTCTACGCGCAGCCCCCATCCCTGGCGCCGGCTCCTCGACGTGACCTCCGGGCGCCTGTTCGCAGTTGTGACGCTCATCGGCGCGGCCGGGGCGTGCTCCGGCTCTCCGGACGACGTGCTCGCCGAGATCGCGGCGAAGGCCGAGCAGAACGAGAACGCGAAGACCGCCGAGGAGAAAGCCGCCGCCGAGCAGGCCGCCGCCGAGAAAGCCGCCGCCGAGAAAGCCGCCGCCGAGAAGGCCGCCGCCGAGAAAGCCGCCGCTGAGAAAGCCGCCGCTGAGAAAGCCGCCGCTGAGAAAGCCGCCGACGCCGACGATCCCCCGGCCGCAGACTCCGGCGGGAGCTCCTCGAACGGCTCTAGCTCCAACAACAACAAGAAGAAGGAGCCGAGCGGCCCGAAGGTCATCCCGGAGAAGCGCTCGGACGCGGACTTTCACTCGAGCCTCAAGAAGGTCAAGGCCGGGAGCAAGTGCAACAAGCACGCGAGCGAGCCGATCGAGGCGCGCGTCACGGTCGTGGTCGAGGCCGACGGCTCGGTGCAGCACACCCGCGCCAAGCCGCCGGTCCACGGCACGCCCCTGGGCGACTGCCTCGAGTCGACGCTCAAGGACGCGCGCTTCAACCCGGCGCAGAAGCTCCAGATGCACTGGCACACCTTCAAGTTCCCGGTCGAGGCCGCGGCGGCGCCGAAGAAGAAGCCGTCCGGGCCGCCCGCCTCGGAGGGCAAGCCCATCTACATGAAGAAGTGCAAGTCGTGCCACGGCGCCGACGGCAACGCCAAGACCTCGATGGGCGAGAAGCTGAACATCCAGCCCCTGAAGAAGACGCCCAACGGGAAGATCAAGGGGATCATCACCAACGGCGTCGCCGGCACGAAGATGAAGGCCTTCAAGGGCAAGCTGACCGATCACGAGATCGCGGCCGTGACCTCCTTCGTGAAGTCGCTGTAGCGAGCGCCGCGACGGCCGGCTATGGGTAGCCGTTGAAGACGTAGACCGTCTGGCCGTCGTGCAGGTAGGTGCGGCCGCCGGGCGTCACGCGGATCGCCAGGACCATCGGCACGCTGATGTCCGTGCTCGCCTCGGTCACGAGCGAGCCGTCGGGCGTGTACTCGAAGTGCATGATCTCGAGGTCGAGCGGCTTGCTGCGGTAGGTCTCGCCGAGCACGAAGTTGTCGCCGCGCAGCTGGATCTCGCTGTGGCGTCGGCGGAACGAGTCCCAGGCCGAGCCGCCCTCGAAGTCCGGCGTCGGGCGCTGCACGTTCGCGAGCACGCCGCCGTCGCTGTCAAAGATCCGGAAGTCGACCAGCGAGCTCGTCGAGCGCCACAGCAGCACGAACTGGCCGCTGTCGTTCATGCCGACGGTGTGCCCGTCGTACCAATAGTGGTAGTTCACGCTGACCGCGACCGCGCTGTTGTCCTTCCACGTCCCATCGGCGTTAAACCGCCGGTAGTAGAGCGTGCCGCCGCTGTGGGGCTGGGCCGAGACCACCCCCTCGCCCGTGCTCTGGTTCATCGCCACGTGGGTGCCGTAGGCGGTGTTGCCGATGTCGAAGGCGACCTGCTGGCTCGTGATCACGCCGTCGCTGTCGATGAAGGTGATCCGCGTGTCCTCGCGCGAGGCGGCGATCACCGCGTTGCCCTGGGCGTCGATCGCGGTCGAGTGGTACTCCATGTAGTTAATGCCGCCGAAGGCCTCGGTCTCGCCCACGAGCACATCGCAGTTCGCGTCGAGGTAGGCGTACTCCATGCTCGGCGGGATGTTCTCCCCCGCCGGGTCGTGCCACGAGACGATGACCTTTTGTGACTCTCGGGCCATGTTGACCGTCGGTCCCGGCCCGGGCGCGGGCTCGAGGTCGTAGCCGCCGACCACGAATTCGTCTTTGCGCAGCGAGAGGTCGGCGTTGTAGCAGGTCACGAACACCTCCCCGTCCGCGAAGCGCGAGAGCACCAGCGCGCCGTCGTCGGCCGTGTCGAAGTCGTACAGCGGCCCCGGGAGCTCGCTCATGACGTCGTCGTCACAGGCGTCGGGGATGCCGTCGTCGTCGATGTCGATGTTGTCGTCGCCGTCGGGGCACAGGTCGTCGCTGTCGCACACCCCGTCGCCGTCGGTGTCGTCGGGGTTGTCCGCCGGGCACGGGTCACAGGCGTCGGGCTGGCCGTCGCCGTCCTCGTCGAGCGCGTCGTCGCCGTCCTGGCAGAGGTCACAGCCGTCGGGCACCATGTCGCCGTCGCCGTCGAGCAGGTCGTCGCTGCCCGGGCACAGGTCGCACTCGTCGGGGACGGTGTCGCCGTCCTCGTCCGGCCCCTGACAGCCCGGCATCACGCCCGTCTCCGAGTCGCCCGTGCTGCCGCTCGTGCCGGTGCTGCTCTCGCTCGACCCTGCGGTCGTCTCCCCGCCCGAGGTTGTGGTCTCCCCGCCCGTGCTGGTCGCGGGCCCGACGGTCGTGCCCTCCGTCGTCTCCCCGCCGCTCTCGGTCTCGGTGCCGGAGGGCGACGGGCCCTGCGTGGTGAGGCCGGAGGTCGTGCCCGGGGTCGTGGTCTCCCCGCCCGTCTCGGTGCCCACTGTGTCGCTGTCGCTAGCGCCGATCGTCGTGACGACGTCATCGCCGCAGGCGGGCGCGAGCAAGAGCGCGGGCAGCAGCGGGAGCAGGGGGCGCAGCGCGGCGCGGCGCGGCCGGGCCGACGTGATCTTCGATCGCTTCGTCACGTGTCACCTCATCGCCTCGCGGGACGCGGTCCCGGCGAGCTCGAGCCAGTTATACAGGACACCACAACATGTCTTTATGGTCAGGTCACACGCGCGCGGGCGGCCCGACGGCTTGGCCGCGCCGCGCCGCGCCGTGGTGTCGCTCGAGCCGCGCGTGCAGCGGCTCGAGCTCGCGGATCAGCTCCTCGGCCTGCGTCGGCGCGCGCTCGCGGAACACCGGCGCGAAGGAGAGCAGGCGGCCGGTGACCGCGAGCGCCTCCGCGAGCAGCTCGAGCGTGAGCGGCTCCTCGAGCCGCGCCGCCATGACCTCGAGCTCGTCGCAGACGGAGGCCGCCGCGCTCGCGAGCTCGCGCTCGTTGAGCGCGTCGACGTCGTCGGCGCCGGCCTCGAGCGCGTGTCGGCTCAGCGACAGCATCAGCGTCCCGGCCTGGTGGGCCGCGAGCTCGTACTCCAGGTGCCGCTCTAGCGCCTCGAGGCCGTCGAGCGCGTAGAGCCGCTCGAGCGCCCGGGCGGGGAGCGTCTCCTCGATGAGCTCGCGCCAGGAGCTCAGCTCGGCGAGCGCCTCCTCGGCGGCGCCCTGGAGCGCCCGGAGCACCTGCGGGTCGTCGAGGCGCGACTCGACGCGCTCGTAGAGCTCGGCGAGCGCGCGCAGCTGCTCGCCGAGCGCGGGCCGGATGAGCCGCCGGAGCGTCTCGAGATACGGCGGCTGGCTCGCGCCGAAGTCCCGCTCCCACAGCGTCCGGACGGCCGCGGCGGCGGCGAAGGCGTAGACGAACTCGTGCATGTCCCAGGCGTAGCGCTCGGAGAGCCGCAGGTAGCCCTGCATGCGCTCACGCAGCGGCGTCAGCGTCGTCGCCTTCGCCAGGTCCGCGCGGTAGTCCAGCGCGGTGTCGTTCTGCCACGGACCGAACCCCCAGTACCCCATACGCGCGCCCGCAAAGACCTGTATCTACGGCCATCTATACCACGGCGCGCGCCTCAGCCCTTCGCGAAGGGGTCCTTCAAGGTCGCCGGCCGCTGCGCGGGCGCGGGCGCGGGCGCGGGCGCGGGCGGGCTCGCCGGCGCGGACTTGCTCGCCGGCGCGGGCGCGCCGAAGGGGTCCTTCAGCGTCGGCGCGGACGCGGGCGCCGACGGGGGCTTCGCCGCGGCGAAGGGGTCCTGCAGGTCACGCGACGGGGGCGGGCGGTCGCCCGCGCCCGCGAAG
This sequence comes from Polyangia bacterium, assembly GCA_030430565.1. Taxonomy (GTDB): domain Bacteria; phylum Myxococcota_A; class Polyangia; order Nannocystales; family Nannocystaceae; genus JACKDW01. The sequence goes on along the minus strand of JAUIKS010000014.1, from coordinate 204,297 downwards.
GGATCCTTGAGGCTCGCGGGCGGCGGGGCGACGGGCTGCGCCGGCGGGACCTCGCCCTCGGAGAAGGGGTTTTTCAGCTCCGCCGCGACGCCGCGCTCCCGCGCGACGCCCGGTGCCGGCTGCGCGCCGCCGCGCGCGAAGGGGTCTTTGAGGTCAGGCGAGGCCGCAGCCGCGCCGCGCATCGAGCTCTTGGCCGCGTCGAGCCGGCTGCCGCCCTCCTCCGAGGGTGAGCACGCGAGCGCGCCCGCCAGCGCGAGCGCGAAGGCGATGACGGGGAGCCGGCTTCGATGACGAGCTGCTAGCATCCTGGAGATCGTAGCAGACGCCGGGAGCGCCCCGTGCAGACCTCCGCGCAAAACTTGTCTTAAAGAACAGGTCCAGCGTCGTCGCCGAGCATCGACGCGCGGATCACCGGGAGCGGCGCGGCGCCGTGCGCGAGCAGCTCGTCGTGGAAGGCGCGGAGCGTGAACGGCTTGCCCTCCGCCGCCCACTTCGCGCGGACGTCCGCGCGGAGCTTGAGGATCACGAGCTTGCCGAGGGTGTACGCGAGGTACATCGGGTCGAAGGTCCCGCGGACCGCCTGCTGACGCGCGTTGGCCTCGTCCTGAAAGGCCTGCTCACGAAACAGCGCGGTCGCGCCGTCGAGCTCGAGCGCGCCGGTGTGGAGCCCGAGCGCCGAGACGAAGCGCGCGTCGCGGAGCAGCGCGTTCTGCAGCTGCCCGACGTGATCCCGCGGGTCGCTCGAGACCCCGGCCTCCCACATCATCTGCTCGACGTAGTGGGCCCAGCCCTCGCCGGCCGTGTAGCTCCAGAAGCTGCGGAGCACGTCCGAGGGCTGCGTCTTGATGTGCTGGTAGTGCAGGAAGTGCCCCGGCCACACCTCGTGCACGGTCACGAACAGGAGGTCCGCGGAGCTGGGGATGTAGTCCGCCTGCTGCTGCTTCGGCCACGCGGGATCGGGCGGGCTGATGTAGTAGAAGCTCGGCAGCGCGGTCTGCTCGAACGGCCCGGCGCCGTCGAGGAACGCGAAGTTCCAGCGCATAAAGGGCGGGCTCGGGCGGACCTCGGCGACGTTCTCGGTCGGGATCGTGACGAGCTCGCGGTCGACGATCGCCTGGCGCATCCTCGCGACCTGCTCGCCCGCGACCGCGAGCACCTCGTCGGGCGCCGGCTTGCGCGCGGCGACCTCGGCCATCACCTCGCCGACGGAGCGGCTCGGGTCGATCTGCTTGGCCGTCTCGCGCAGGGTCGCGAGGTTGCGCTCGAGGTCCTCTGTCGCGATCGCCTCGAGGCGTTCACGCGAGAGCTCGAGGCCCTCGGTCTCGCGCAGCATCGCCACGAAGGTCTCGGCCCCCAGCGCGTAGTCGTCGGTCGCGCCCTCCTCCCGCGCGAGCAGCTCGCCCTCGAACTCGCGCAGCGCCGCGACCATCTCCGCGGTCGCGGCCGCGAGCTCGCCCATCCGCGCCTCGCTCAGCCCGCTCGCCTTCATGGCCTCCAGGACATCTTTTTGACAGAACTCGATCAGGCCGCGGACCTGCAGGAGGCCGGTGTCGAGGAAGGTCCGCGGGAGCGCCGGGTCGAGGTTCTTGGCGCCCGCGCGCAGGTAGGGCCCCGCCCCGCGCGCGACCTTGATGATCGCGGCCGCGCGCTCCTCGGCCGGCTTGTACGCGCGGCTGATGTACGGCGTGAGATCGAGGGCGCCGGCGTAGAACATCGGGCTGCGCTGGGGTTCACGCTGCACGGTGAGCCGGAAGCGCTCGGCCCGGAGCGCGCGGTTGATCACGCCGTGCTCGACGCGCTGCGCCGGGCTGAGCGCGGCGCGGTCGAAGGAGTCGAGGCGCTCGAGCGCCCCCGCGATCGCGCCGAGCCGGCGCTCGAGGCCCGCGCTCGAGTGGTCCGGGAGCTCGCCGTCGTGCTCGTGGAGCCCGAGCGCGACCGCGGAGTCTGGGTGGGCGGCGAAGTGCCGCGTGAGGAACTGCTTCGTCCACTCGCTGAACGCCCCGTCGGGAGGGCGCTCCGCGGGCGCCGTCGCGGTCACGGGGGGCTCGGCGGGGACGCTGGACTTGGCGGCGGACGCCGAGCTGGGCGCGCTCGCGGGGGGCGAGCACGCGATCGTTAAACCGAGCGAGAGCGGGGCGAGGAGGCGCGGTGCCCAGGGGGACGTCATCGCTACCACGATACACCTGACGGGCCGGGCGCCGGCTGCGAGGGCGGTGTTACCTTTCGACCATGCACCTGCATGTTCGCGCTCGACCGACCCAGGCCGCTACGCTCGCGCTCGCGCTCGCGCTCTCACCGGCGAGCGGGTGCGGAGACTCCGACGCGACCAGCGAGAGCGAGGGCGGGAGCGCGGGCACGGCCGACACGGCCAACACCACCAACACCAGCGCGCCGGCGACGAGCACGGCCGGCGCGACCGCGACGGGCGACACGAGCAGCGGGGGCGCCAGCGGCTCCAGCTCGAGCGGGGGCGCGACGGGCACAGGCACGAGCGCGGGCGCGAGCGACGGCTCCACCGGGGCCAAATTCGACGTCGCGGCTGAAGATGTCCCCGAGGACACCGGCGAGGAGCCCTCGTGCACGGTCCCGCCCGACGAGCTCGACGCGGTGCCGCCCTGCGACATCGAGACGCCGCCCGACAGCTTCGAGCCCGAGCTCCAGTGGGAGTGGTGGGGCGAGGGGGAGCACACCAACAGCCTGACGACGCCGCTGGTCGCCAACCTGACCGACGACAACGACGACGGCGCGATCGACCTGTGCGACACGCCCGACATCCTGATCTTCGCGCACGTCGGCCTGACCGGGAACCCGGAGCGCATGTTCCTGCTCGACGGGGAGACCGGCGCGGTCCACTGGGACTACGACGGCGGCTTCCGGTTCTCGCAGGTGCCGGCGATCGGCGACATCGACGACGACGGCCTGCCCGACATCGTGGCCGTGACCGCGCCGGGGCAGCTGATGGCGCTGGAGCACGACGGCTCGATCAAGTGGCAGGTCGCCGCGCCCTGGGCCTCGGGCATGAGCCCCGCGATCGCGCTCGCGGACCTCGACGCCGACGGCGACGTCGAGATCATCATCGGCAACGGCGTCGGCGACCACGAGGGCAATCACCTGTGGTCGGCGAACGAGCCGCTGAATTTTTATCACACGACCACCGCCGCCGACCTCGATGACGACGGTGACCTCGAGGTCGTGATCGGGCGCTCGGCCTATCACCACGACGGTACGCCGCTGTTCGTCAACGATCAGCTCGGCCCCGGGCACGCGCACGTCGCGAACCTCGACGATGATCCAGAGCCCGAGATCCTGATCACCGGGCAGGCGGGGATCTCGATCCTCGAGCACGACGGGACGCCCAAGTACCTCAACCAGACGCCGACCGGCGATCCGCCGGCGAGCAACAACTGGCGCCGCCCGGCGGCGGTGCACGATGTCGACGGCGACGGCCTCGCCGAGTTCGCGATGTCCTCGGCGACGACCTACGCGGTGTACCGCCACGACCTCTCGATCGAGTGGCAGGCCGTGGTCGCGGACCTCACCGGCTCCGCCGCAGGCACGGCCTTCGACTTCCTCGGCGACGGCGTGGCCGAGGCGATGTACGGGGACGAGACCCAGCTGTACGTCTACGACGGCGCGGGCGCGCCGCTGCTGACCGTGCCGCGCGGCAGCCGGACGACCACCGAGTACCCGGTGGTCGCGGATGTCGACAACGACGGCTCCGCCGAGATCGTGGTGGTCTCGGAGTCCGATCAGAACAATACGCCGACGGTGCAGGTGATCCGCGAGGCCCGCGACCGCTGGGCCCCGGCGCGGCGGATCTGGAATCAGCACGCGTACCACGTGACGAACGTGCGGGAGGACGGGACGATCCCGCAGGATCAGCCGCGCAGCTGGGAGCTGCTCAACACGTTCCGAACGCAGGCGCAGCAGGAGGAGGGCGTGTGCAAGCCCGAGCCGCCGAGCTGAGAGGCTTCTACGCGGCCGCACCCAGTTCTGCGCGGGCAGAGCGCCGCGCCGACGTGTTCGTGATCAACCGCTGACTCGGCGCCTACGCGCTCGGCGCCAACGCGTCGACAGGGGCGATATCGCGCATTTACACCACGCCGTTCTCCGCGCTTCACGCGGAACATCGGTTTGATGGCAATTTCTGGCTTGCAGCGTTGTCTACCGAGTGGTAGACAACTGACGCACGCACGGTAGACATTTGCCTTCCGCTAAGTCCAATCCCTCCGAAGACGTCCCGACGCGCATCCTCCACGAGGCCACGCGCCTGTTCGCGGCGCGCGGATTCGGCGGGACCTCGCTGTCGGAGATCTCGGGCGCGGTCGGCATCCGCAAGCCGTCGCTGCTCTACCACTTCCCGTCCAAAGAGGCGCTTCGCCGAAGTGTCCTTGAGAACATGTTGTCGCACTGGAACGAGGTCGTCCCGCGCCTGCTCCGGGCCGCGACCTCGGGCGAGGATCAGTACGACGCGCTGCTGCGCGAGACCGTCAGCTTCTTCACCGCCGACCCCGACCGCGCGCGCCTGCTCGTCCGCGAGGCGCTCGACCGGCCCGACGAGATCGGCGCGCTCGTGCAGCGCCACGTGCGGCCCTGGGCCGAGGTGGTCTGCGAGCACATTCGCAAGGGGCAGGCCCGGGGGCACATCCACCGCGACGTCGACCCCGAGGCCTACGTCGGCCAGATGATCAACCTGATCGTCAGCAGCGTCGCCACCTACGCGTGCATCGGCGACGTCGCGCCGCGGGGCGTCAGCGCCGACGAGATGCGACGCCGGCACATCCTCGAGCTGTGCCGCGTCGCCAAGTCCAGCCTGTTCATCAGCTCGGCTGCGGCCGAGCGCAGCCGAGGCGTGGGCGAGCCGAAGCCCGCGTCGCGCACGACCACCACCTGAGCCCTCTCCGCGTCGCGCGGAGACAAGAGACAGCAGCGCAGCCCGCCCGACCCAAGGAGCCCCCCGATGGCCAACTACTTCACGGACAACGACGACCTTCAGTACTACTTCGAAAAGGGCATCGACTGGGAGCCCATCGTGCGCTTCACGGAGTACGACTACCGGACCCAGGACGGCTACAAGAACGCCCGCGAGGCGCTCGAGTTCTACCGCGACGCCTCGGTCATGGTCGGCAAGTTCGTCGCCGAGGAGATCGCGCCGAAGGCCGCCGAGATCGACGAGCACGGCGTGGGCCTCAAGGACGGCGAGGCCGTCGAGCCCGCGGCGATGACCGCGATCTTCGAGCAGATCAAGAACCTCGACCTGCACTGGATGACGCTGCCGCGCGAGCTCGGCGGCATGAACAGCCCGCTGATGCTCTACTTCATCAACACCGAGCTGTTCGGCCGCGCCGACGTCTCGGTGATGGCGCACCACGGCTTCCACGGCGGCATGGCGATGGCGATGCTCGCGTTCTCGCTGCGCGAGGGCACCACCGAGTGGGACCCCGAGACCTTCGAGATCACCAAGACGCGCTTCCAAGACTACATCGAGGAGATCGGGCGCGGCGACGCGTGGGGCTGCATGGACATCACCGAGCCCGACGCCGGCAGCGACATGGCGCGGCTGCGCGCCGTGGGCGAGCAGGACGAGGACGGCAGCTGGTACGTCACCGGGCAGAAGATCTTCATCACCTCGGGGCACGGCAAGTACCACTTCGTGATCGCGCGGACCGAGAAGGCCGAGAACCAAGACGACCCCTTCGCCGGCCTCGGCGGGCTCTCCTTCTTCCTGGTCCCGGCCTACGTCGACAACGAGGACGGCACGCGCACGCGCCTCGCGACGCTCGACCGCGTGGAGGAGAAGCTGGGTCACCACGGCTCGGTCACCGCGTCGCTGACCTTCGAGCGCACCCCGGCGCAGCTGATCGGCAAGCGAGGTGATGGCTTTAAGCACATGTTGACGCTGATGAACGGCGCGCGCCTCGGCGTCGGCTTCGAGTCGCTCGGCCTGTGCGAGTCCGCCTACCGCATGGCGAAGGCCTACGCCGCCGAGCGGCCCTCGATGGGCAAAACCATCGATCGCCACGAGATGATCGCCGACTACCTCGACGAGATGCGGACCGACATCCAGGCGATCCGCGCACTCTGCATGCACGGCGCCTGGCACGAGGAGCTGGCCCAGAAGATCGAGCTGATGCTGACGATCGCGCAGCCCAGCGACGAGCTCGAGGCCAAGAAGCTGCGCCGCGAGCTCAAGTCCCACAAGCGCCACGCCCGGCGCGCGACCCCGCTGCTCAAGTACTTCGCGTCCGAGAAGGCCGTCGAGATGGCCCGCCGCAACATCCAGATCCACGGCGGCAACGGCTACATGAAGGAGTACGGCGCCGAGAAGCTGCTGCGCGACGCGCTGGTCATGCCGATCTACGAGGGCACAAGCCAGATCCAGGCGCTCATGGCGATGAAGGACACGCTCGGCGGGATCATGAAGAACCCGCAGGGCTTCGTCCGCCGCAGCGCGCAGGCCCGCTGGCGCGCGCTCTCGGCCCGCGACCCGCTCGAGCGCCGCGTCGCCAAGATCCAGCAGCTCTCGCTGAGCACGCAGCAGCACCTCATCGCCAAGACCGCCGCCGACAAGTTCCGCGCCGTCCAGAGCAAGCCGATGACCGAGTGGTCGCAGGCCTTCCTCAAGGACTGGAACCCCAAGCGCGACTTCGCCTACGCCATGCTGCACGCCGAGCGCCTCTGCAAGCTGCTGACCGACGAGCTGGTCTGCGAGCTGCTGCTCGAGCAGGCCCGCAAGCACCCCGAGCGCCGCGACGTGCTCGAGCGCTACCTCGTGCGCGCCGAGCCGCGCGTCCGCTTCCTGCACGACGAGATCACGACCACCGGCGCGCGCCTGCTGCGTACGCTCGCCGGCGCCAGCGACGATCAGGAGCAGGCCGCCGGCTGAGCGCGCCCCCTGATCTCTGGCCTCTACGACATGTCGTAACGAACCGATAAGGACTGCACCGATGGCGCTCCCGACCAAGCACATCATTCACCAAGGCCCCGTGCTCGCCTCGCTCGGCGGCACGGTGATCGCGGCGCTCCGCCAGAAGCTCTCGGGCAAGCCCGGCGCGACGCCGGTCACGCCCGGCCCGGAGATCACGACCACGATCCCGCCCCGGCCGAAGGACCTGGTGCGTGACTACGTGCGCCACGTCGGCGGCGATCCCTCGGCCTACCGAAAGGTCATCCCGGCGCACCTGTTCCCGCAGTGGGGCTTCCCGCTCGCCGCGCAGACGCTCAAGGGCCTCCCCTACCCGCTCGCGCGCGTGCTCAACGGCGGCTGCCGCATGGAGATCAACGAGCCGCTGCCCGCCGGAAAACCGCTGCGCGTCCGCGTCCGCCTCGAGGACATCGACGACAACGGCCGCCGCGCGGTCCTCAAGCAGCGCGTCATCACGGGCACCGACGACTGCCCCGACGCGCTGGTCTCGTACCTTTACGCGATCGTCCCGCTCGGCTCCAAGGGCAAGGACAAACCCAAGGGGCCCAAGAAGAAGAAGAAAGAGCCGAAGCGCGTGCCGGCGCGGGCCCGCGAGATCGCCTACTGGCGCATCCCGGCCGACGCCGGGCTCGCCTTCGCGATGCTGACCGGCGACTTCAACCCGGTCCACTGGGTCCGCCCCTACGCGCGCATGTTCGGCTTCCGCAGCACGATCCTGCACGGCTTCTCGACCATGGCGCGCGCCGTCGAGGGCCTCCAGCGCACCGCCTTCGCCGGCTCGATCCGCGAGCTCAAGACCTTCGACGTGCAGTTCACCAAGCCGCTGATCCTGCCCGCCAAGGTCGGCCTCTACGTCGACGATGACCACCTCTACGTCGGCGACGCCCCGGGCGGCTCCGCCTACCTCGTCGGCGGCTTCACGCGCCGCTAGGAGCCCTCCTCCGCGCCGCCCATCCACACCACCTGACCCTCGAGACACTATGAACGACTTCCTGCTTGATCTGGGTAAGAACCCGACCGCCCGCAAGGTCATCAAGAGCCTGGGCCTCCCGCTGCCGATGCCGCAGCAGCTCAAGCGCGCCCGGGGTCCCTGGGCCGCGCGACCGCTCCAGGATCGCGACGTGATCGTCGGCGCGAGCGCTGGCGGAGCGCTCATGCCGATCATCGCGACGACCCTGACGACCGCCGGCGCCAACCCGATCGTCGTCGGCGACCGGGAGCTCCTCGCGGCCTTCGCCGAGACCGGTGAGGCCTACGGGCGCCCGGCCGCGCACCTCGACCTAAGCTCGCTGGAGGTCGACACCAGCAGCGAGCACGCGCCCAAGGGGAAGGGCGGCGGCAAGGGTAAGGCCCGAGACCGCGGGCCCAAGCCGCACGCGCTCGTGTTCGACGCCACCGGGATCAGCACCCCCGACGGGCTGCGCGCGCTCTACGAGTTCTTCCACCCGATCATCCGCAGGGTCACGCGCTGCGGTCGCGTCGTCGTCCTCGGCCGCCCGCCGCAGGCCGCCCAGACCCCCGAGGCCGCGGCCGCGCGCGCGGGCCTCGAGGGCTTCGTGCGCAGCGTCGCCAAGGAGATCGGCAAGCACGGCTCGACCGCGCAGCTGCTGTACGTCGACGAGGGCGCCGAGGCGCGCGTCGCCGGCGTGCTCCGCTTCGCGCTCAGCGTCCGCGCGGCCTTCCTCACGGGGCAGCCGCTCCACATCACCGCCCGCGCGGCCGTGATCGCCGACGCGAGCGCGGGAGGAAGCGGCGACGCGGACGCGCCCCCGTGGGTCCGCTCGCTCGAGGGCAAGGTCGTGCTCTTGACGGGCGCCGCCCGCGGGATCGGGGCCGCGACCGCCAAGCTGCTCGCCGACGAGGGCGCGCACGTGGTCTGCCTCGACCGCCCGCAGGACGACGGCCTGGTCAGCCGCGTCGCCCGCGAGATCGGCGGCTCGGTGCTGCTCGCTGACGTCAGCGACCCCGACTCGCCCGCCGCGATCGCGCGTCAGCTCAACCAGGAGCACGGCGGCGTCGACATCGTGATCCACAACGCCGGCGTCACCCGCGACAAGACGCTCGCGCGCATGTCCGCCGACAAGTGGGAGCAGACGATCGACATCAACCTCAGCGCGGTCGCCCGCATCACGCGGATCCTGATCGAGGGGGAGCTCCTGCGCGACGGCGGCCGCGTCATCTGCCTGTCGTCGGTCGCCGGCATCGCCGGCAACATGGGCCAGACCAACTACGCGGCCTCCAAAGCGGGCATCATCGGGCTCGTCCACAACCTCGCCGAGCAGCTCGAGGGCCGGGGCGTCACCGTCAACGCGGTCGCGCCGGGCTTCATCGAGACGCGCCTGACGGCCGCGATCCCGGTGATGATCCGCGAGGCCGGGCGCCGCCTCAGCGCGCTCGGCCAGGGCGGGCTGCCGCGCGACATCGGCGACGTCCTGACCTTCCTCTCGACCCCGCAGGCCCAGGGCCTCACCGGCAACATCATCCGCGTGTGCGGCGGCGCGCTGATCGGCGCCTGAATCAAACGACCTGAACTATCAAGCAGGTTTAACAACTCCCGACCTGAGCGGAGCACAGACCATGAGCACGAATCAGCAGCCCTCCACCCGCCCCGGCCGGCGCGCCGTCATCGTCAGCGGCGTCCGGACCCCGTTCGTCAAGGCCTTCAAAGAGTTCCTGAAGATGGACACCATCGCGCTGGGCGACGCGGCCGTCGGCGCGCTGCTCAAGCAGACCGAGCTGCCGCGGCGCGAGCTCGACAGCATCGTCTGGGGCGGCGTCATCCTGCCCGGGCTCGCGCCCAACGTCGCCCGCGAGATCGCGCTCGACCTGCGGCTCCCGGCCTCGGTCGAGGGCTTCACGGTCACGCGCGCCTGCGCCACGGGTCTCCAGGCCGTCACCTGCGCGGCCGCGGCGATCGAGCGCGGCGACGCCGACGTGGTGATCGCGGGCGGCTCTGACTCGACCAGCAACGCCGAGATCAAGCTGCCGCAGAAGGTCGTGCACGCCATGGCGCCGCTCGCCTTCGGCAAGGCCACGCCCGCCGACATGCTCGGCGTCCTCGCCCAGCTCGTGCCGATCAGCGAGATCCTCCCGAAGATGCCCAAGATCGCCGAGCGCACCACCGGGCAGGTCATGGGCGAGGCAGCCGAGGAGATGGCGACCCGCAACGGCATCTCCCGCGCCGCGCAGGACGAGTTCGCCGCGCGCTCGCACCACCGAGCCGCCGCCGCGATCGCCTCGGGTCGCTTCAGCGACGAGATCGCGGCCGTGCAGACGCCCAAGGGCAAGTGGGTCCACGGCGACACCATCGTGCGCGCCGACACCAGCGTCGAGGCGCTCGGCAAGCTGCGCCCCGTGTTCGCGAAGAACGGCACCTTAACCGCGGGCAACTCCAGCGCGCTGACCGACGGCGCCGCCGCCGTGCTGCTGATGAGCGAGGAGAAGGCCAAGGCGCTCGGCTACACCGGTCTCGCGTACCTCAAGAGCTGGTCCTACGTCGGCGTCGACCCTGCCGATCAGCTGTTGATGGGCCCCGCGCTCGCCATGCCCAAGGCGCTTGACCGCGCCGGCCTGTCGCTCGGCGACATCGACGTCATCGACATGCACGAGGCCTTCGCCGCCCAGGTGCTCAGCGTCCTCAAGATGCTCGGCAGCGACGCCTTCGCGCGCGCGCGCCTCGGTCGCGACAAAGCCGTCGGGGATGTCGACCCCGACAAGCTCAACCTGCACGGCGGCTCCGTCGCGCTCGGTCACCCCTTCGGGGCGACCGGCGCTCGCATGGTCACGACCGTCGCCAACGAGCTGCACCGCTCCGGCAAGCAGCGGGCGCTGCTGGGAATCTGCGCCGCCGGAGGGCTCGGGGCGGGGGCTGTGCTCGAGCGCTGCGCAAACTGATCGCCGGTCGACGATTTTTTCGCGGCCTCCCTCGACTTGGGACAACTCACGCGCGCCACCTCGGCGCGCGTTCATTTTGGGAGCGCTATGACACCGCTGTCACACTCTCCAAACGTGCACCGCTCAAGCGTCCGATAAACGTCGTTGCGCATCGCCGACAACGGCCTCGTCTACGCACGGTCTCGGCCCGGCAAATTGATTGTTCCACCGGGCCGCGGCGCCTATCCTCGGAACCTCCAAGGGGGTTTTTAAAACCAATGCAACGTAAATTTTTGATTGTTTCCACCGCGTTCACGCTGCTCTCGTTCACCGGCCTCACCGCCTGTGGTGACGACGGCGACACCGAGACGACCGTCGGCGTCACAGACGGTGACGACGACGACGACGACGACGACGACGACGACGACGACGCGACCACCGCGGGCCCGACCTCCGGCGGGACCCAAGGCGAGACCACGACCGGCGACGGTGACGGCGACGGTGACGGCGACGGTGACGGCGACGGTGACGGTGACGGCGACGGTGACGGCGACGGCGACGGCGACGGCGACGGCGACGGCGACGGCGACGGCGACGGCGACGGCGACGGCGACGGCGACGGCGCCGGTGACGGTGACGGCGACGGTGACGGCGACGGCGACGGCGACGGCGACGGCGACGGCGACGGCGACGGCGACGGCGACGGCGACGGCGACGGCGACGGCGACGGTGACGGTGACGGCGACGGCGACGGCGACGGCGACGGCGACGGCGACGGCGACGGCGACGGCGACAACTGCCAAGCGCCGGCGGAGTACATCACCTGTGACGGGCTCGGCGATAACCCTTCCCCGTTCCAGGCCATCGGTCTCAACTGCCCTGGCGACGAGACCAACTCGATCCAGGTCGCCAACGCGAACATGGACTCGCCCGACCAGAACGCCTGGGGCATCGGCACGATGTTCGGCAACGAGCTGTGGGTCCCCGGTCAGGTCGACTACGAGGACGCGCCCGCGAACTTCGGCGAGCAGCTGCTCGTGCTCGACACCTGGACGGTCCCGGCGCCCAACAACATGGGGCACATCCTCTACAACTACGAGGCGCACCAGAACGAGGACAACGGCAACAACGGCAACCCGGACTCGCCCGACACGCTGCCCCCGCCGCTGACCCACCTGCAGGGCTCGGACAACGGCAACGGCGGCACGCCCTTCGAGAACTGCGACGGCGTCAACGACTGCTCCGACAGCCTCTACGACCAGTGGGTTAACCAGGGCTGGGACGACCCGAACGACAAGCTGCTGATGCAGTTCGAGCTCACGGTCCCCGAGGGCACCCAGGGCTACGTCTTCGACTTCGCCTACTTCACGGGTGAGTGGCCGGTCTACGTCGACTCGTCGTTCAACGACCTGTTCGTCGCCTGGTCGACGAGCGAGACCTTCACCGGCAACCTCGCGTTCGTCAACGACGCGCCGCTGACGGTCACCTCGCTGCACTACGCCGACGCGTTCGCGCACACCAACAACGACCCGGCGCTCAACGGCACCGGCTTCGAGGAGCACGCGGCCACCGGCTGGTTCCTCGCCAAGGGCTCAGCCGCGCCGCTCGAGACCTTCCAGATCAGCTTCTTCATCGCTGACATGGGCGACTCCTGGCTGGCGACCGCCGTCCTGCTCGACAACTTCCGCTGGGACTGCGAGGGCTGCATCCCCAGCGAGGTCAACGACTGCGGCATCATCATCCAGTAGCCGCGACCCGCGTCCCCGCGGGGTCGCACGACGAGACCGCCCGACCGCCCCGCGGCCGGGCGGTCGGTTTTTGTAGGGCTCTTCGGCCAGGTCAGCGCGCGCGCATCAGCCGGTGCGAGACGAACCACTCGCGCCCGCCCTCGTGGTTGAACAGCTCGGCGCAGGCCATCATGAAGACGCGCCAGCGCCGTCGCCAGCGCCGCCAGTCATCGCCGTAGGCCGCGCGCAGCGCCTCCTCGATCGCCGGCGCGCGCGCGCGGTCGTCGAGGTTGCGCAGCCACGCCTCGAGCGTGCGCGCGTAGTGGCCGCCGCTGACGCGCCACTCCTCCACCGTCACGAGCGGCGAGGGCACGCGCGCCATGAGGTCACGCGAGGGCATCATCCCGCCGGTGAAGAAGTGGCGCGCCATCCAGTCCGAGGCGTCACGGTCCTCGTAGGGGTAGGCGTAGCGGCGGTGCGCGAACACGTGCGTGAACAGCCGCCCGCCGGGCGCGAGCCAGCGCGCGACGCGGGCGAGCAGCGCCTCCCAGTTGCGCATGTGCTCGAACATCTCGACCGAGACCACGCGATCGAAGCGCCGGGCCGCGAGGCGCGAGTCGGTCTCTCGAGACACGTCGAAGTCGTTCATGTCGCGGGTGATGACCGTGAGGTTCTCGATCCCGCGCGCGCCCGCGTGCTCCTCGATGAACCGCCGCTGGGCCCGCGAGTTGGAGACCGCGAGCACGCGCGCGCCCGGGTGCTGCTCGGCCATGTACATCGAGAGCGAGCCCCAGCCGCAGCCGAGCTCGAGCACCTCGTGACCGTCCTCGACGCCCGCGCGCGCGCAGGTCAGCTCGAGCATCGCCAGCTCCGCCTCCTCCAGGGTCTCGACGCCCTCCGGGTAGTAGGCGCTGGAGTACTTGAGCTGGGGGCCGAGCACCTCCCGAAAGAACGCGGGCGGGAGCTCGTAGTGCTGCTCGTTCGAAGTCGCGGGCTGAATCGCCACGGGCCCGCGGCGCATGTCCGCGAGCCAGCGCGCCATCTCGCGCTCGAAGCTGGGCGCGCCCTCGGGCCCGAAGCGGGCGCGCTGCTCCTCGAGCACGTCCACGAGGATGCGCCGGATCCCGGCGCGGATCAGCGAGTCGGGGATGAGGCCGCGATCGACGAGGGACAGGAGCGCGTGCACAAGAGGCTACGTAGCACGGGCGCGCGCGGCCGCGCCGCGCAAGATCCGGCGGATTCGCGAGCAAGGACGATCGCGTGGGAAGTCGAGTCCTCGTCGGGCTGCTGCTGGTCTGCAGCGCCTGCGCGTTTACCCAGGAGGAGCGCGACCGCTGGCGCGTGGAGTACGAGCCGAGGATCCGGTCCGAGGCGATGGGCGGGGACGCCGAGTGGTTTGTCCGAAACGAGCGCCGCGGCTCGATCAACGCGTGGCGCTGGCCCGCCCCGCCGGGCGAGGACCTCCTGTACGTCTACCAGCGTCACCCAACCTGCGACCTGAGTTGGGAGCCGACCTGGGTCATCATCGGCGACGAAGGCCGCAGCGCTTATTTCTCTCCCGAAACGCGCGGCGCTCGCCTCGCTCCGAGGCCAGGGCGTCTCTCCGTAGCGTACGACGATATCGGCGGCCACATCGATCTCGAGAAGCGCGCGGGCGAGGCGATCCTCATCCTGATCGAGCCGTGGAACGCCCGACGCGTGGACTACTGGCCCAGACGCGAACTGTTCTCCGATGACGAGGAACTCCGCCCGCTCGAGACTCAGCTCTACCAGCCCGACCGCAATCGGGAGCGACTCGCGGAGCGCTGCCGGCTTCGAAACCCAATCGGGACGCCGCTCGCGGACGTCCCGAGAAAGCTGCTGATTCGGTACGAGATCGAGGGTCGCTGACCCGCGATCAGCGTGCGCGCCGGCGAGCGCTCGCTCAAGGAATTCGTGTTCACGACGCCGGTCGCTCGAGGACGACTCGGTACCGCTGGAGGTTTCTGCGGACCCGCGCGACCGCCTCGTTCGCGGACGACATGGGGACTCGCTCAACCCTCGGCGCGATCCCGTGGCGGCTCGAGACCTCCAACATCTCTCGGAGCACAGCGCGGCTCGCGATCAGGCTGCCCGACACGCGACGCTGGCCATCGACGAGCAGCCCGATCGGCAGCGACACTCGCTCCGCCGGAACACCGACGAAGCAGAACTCGCCGCCCGGGCGAACCGCGCGAAGCAACGCGCTCCAAGGCAGCGTGGCCGCGACGGTCGAGAGGAGCAGATCGTATCGACCGCGCTCGCGCTTGAGCTGCTCCCGCGACGTCGAATTGATGAAGTGATGGGCTCCGAGCGCGGCGGCGTCTCCCGCCTTCCCGGGCGTGCTCGAGAGCACGGACACCTCGCAGCCGAGCGCGCGCGCGAACTGAACCGCGAGATGACCGAGTCCGCCGAGCCCGATGATCCCGACGCGCGTCGCCCCCGCTCGCGCGAGTCGAGCGAGGGGCGCGTACACGGTCGCGCCCGCGCACATGAGCGGCGCCGCGACGTACGAGGGCATCGCGTCGGGGAGCGCGAACACGAAGCGCGCGTCGACGGTCACGCGGCTGGCGAAGCCCCCGGGGCGACCGACGCACGTGCGCGTGCGCTGACGGCAGAGGTTATCGTCTCCCCGCAGGCACAGCGCGCAGCGTAGACACGCCCCGGACTGCCAACCGACGCCGACGCGCTGCCCTGCTCGGACGCGCTCGACGTCGGCGCCACAGCGTCGCACGACGCCGACGATCTCGTGACCGGGGGTGACCGGGCCGCCGTCGTCTCCCCACGCTCGATCGAGCAGGCTGAGATCGCTTTGGCATAGGCCGCAGTGCGTCACCGTGATCTCGACCTCATGTCCACGCGGCGCGGACGCCGGGATCTTCACGCGCTCGAGCGGCGACTCGCGCGAGAGCGAGGACCACGCCTCGATTTCCATATCAGTATTCTCTACGAACATCCTCCGTAAACTATTAACAATAAAAAGCGATGTCGAGAGCGTCGCGCGGCTCGACGCGGACTAGCCCGCCAGCCGATCGCACGACCCGCGGTCCGGCCGGTCGGCATCGAATCACGCCACTTACATACTCCGGATGAACAGAAAAACATAAAAATATCGCTTGCGCGGGTGCCCGCCGCGATTAACGTTATTGCGAATCATGGCACTTCGCGTGCGCCCGCGCAGATGTGAACAATTTAAATATGCGAGCTCTTTCCTTGCTCCCTGTTAAAATACTCGGCACCGGAATCGCGCTTCCGAGCAATATCGTCACGACCGCCGCGATCAAGACACGCGCGTTTCAAGACCGCGCCGTAGACGATCTATTCTCCCGGACCGGGATCAGAACGCGGCGGTGGGCCGATCAAGACGCGGATCACGCCGCGTTCGCCCGCGACGCGCTGCGCGCTGCCGCGCGGGACGCCGAGATTCCGCTGACCGCGATCGGTCGAATAATCTTCGTGAACTCGACCGGTGGCGACGCGCTCGTGCCAGCGACTGTCAATTGTGTAATCGAGGGTCTGGGGCTGGATGGCGTCTGTGACGGGTTTGACCTCAACAACGCGTGCATGGGGTTTTTATCGGGGCTCGACGTCGCGAGCCGATGCGTAGCGACCGGCTCCCGCCCCGTCGCCGTCGTCGCGGTTGAGCTCCTCTCGCGCCACATCGACGAGACGAACCGCCGCTCGTTCGCGGTGCTGGGCGACGCGGCCGCCGCCGCGATCGTTGGACCCGCGCGCGGCGACGCGGGCATCGTCAGCTCGTGGTTCGGGAATCGGGGCAGCTATCGAACGAGCGTCACGCTCGCGCACACCAAGGCGGGCGAAGCGCGAGAGACGATTCAATTCGCCCACTCAAACCGCGCGATCACGGAGGAGGCCTTGGGCGCCATCTCGACGAGCGTTGAGGAGGTGCTGCGACGCGCGGGGCTCACCCGCGACGAGATCGCCTGGTACGTGATTCACCAGCCGAACGGCTCGATGTTTCGCAAGGTCCTACGCGCGGTGAAGATCCCGCCGGAGAAGACGACGCCGCTCGTAGAGGAGCTCGGCAGCGTCGGCGCGGCGTCGACCGCGGTCGGGCTTCACCGTGTACTGCGGCCGGGACGCGCGCGCGCGGGCGACCACGTGCTGCTCGCGGGCGTCGGCAGCGGGATGGCCTACGGAGCCCTCATCTACCGGGTTGAGAGATGACGCGAACGAGTCCAGAGCTCGCGCTCCGGCTGTGGCTCGCGTGGGGGCGGCTGATTCAACGCTATCACCGATACGAGGTCCACGGGCTTGAGCACCTCGAAGGCCCCGCTCCCAAGCTGATCGTCGGCTACCACGGCCGCGGCTTCGCGCACGACCTGATCGCGCTTAATGAGGTGCTCTACCGACGCCGCGGGAAGATCCCGCGCAGCGTCGTTCATGCGGCGTTTCAACACGGTCGACTTCGGTGGTTCTTCGACGGGCTCGGGGCGCTCTACGGCGACTCACCCGAGCTGGAGCGCGCGGTCCAGCGCGGCGAGCACATCATCGTCGCGCCGGGCGGCGCGCGGGAAGCCAACCGCTCCTGGCGCGTTCGCTACCGCGTCGACTGGGGTCGGCGCGCTGGCTTCATCCGGCTCGCGCTCAAGCTCAAGCTGCCGATCGTCCCCGTGGCCGCCGCAGGCACCGACGACACGTATATCGGGGTCAACGACGGCTATCGCCTCGGCAAGCAGCTCGGGCTCCCATACAACAAGCCGCTCTGGGTCGGAGTCGGGCCGCTGGGCATCTGCCCGTTCTCGCCGCCCTTCCCGGCCAAGATAATTCAATTGATCGGCCCGCCGATTACGCTCGACCCCTCGATCGATCCTTCAGACCGAGACGCGACGATCGAGCAGAGCCTCTATATCCAGCAGGTCGTCCAGCGGCTCCTGGATCACGCCCGCGCGATGCGTTGATTGTGTCCTTTGAGTCAGAGCTGTAGATATGATGGTAGACAAAGAGAGTGAACGTGAAGAGTGGGCGCTCATACTCGGCGTGTCGTCGGGCTCGGGGGCCGCGATCGCGACGGCGCTCGCGCGTGACCCCGGGCTGAACATCTTCGGGATCCACCGCGGGAACCACCCGGAGGAGGCCGCGCGCGTGAAGGCCAGCGTCGAGGAGGCCGGCCGGATCGCGCACTTCCGGGTGGCGGAGGCTGGGAAGGCCGAGAGCCCCGGAGCGGGCGTCTCCGAGCTGCTCGAAGCCGCTGGCCGCGAGCGGGTGAAGATCTTCGTCCACTCGATCGCGAACGCGTCGATCGGTCACCTCGTCGCCGGTGAGCCGCTGCTGCACCCAAAGCAGTTTCTTAAGACGTTCGACAGTATGGCGCACTCGTTCGTGTACTGGGTCCGCGAGCTCGTCTCGCGCCGAGCGCTCACGCGAGGCTCGCGGCTGCTCGCGCTCACGAACGCGGTGACGGAGTCGACGCTCTCCAACCTGTCCGCGATCGCGGCGTCGAAGGCCGCGCTCGAGATGTACGTGCGGTACATGGCGCGCGAGCTGGGCCCGCTCGGTCACCGCGTGAACGCGCTCAAGTACGGCACCGTCGAGACGGCCGCGCTCACGCACATCTTTCCCCCGCCGATGTGGGAGCGCGTGAAGCCAATCCACGACAGGATGTTCGCCGCCGGGCGAATGGGGACGCTCGACGAGGTGGCGCGCTTCGTCTCGGTGCTCGCCGGCGACGCCGGCGCGTGGTTCAACGGCGCGACGATCGACCTGACCGGAGCGCAGATGCACAGCCTCTATCAGCTCATGATGGACCTGGCCGCGGCGGGCGAGCTGTCAGCCTCCAACGCGCCGCTAGGCGAGGGGGAGTGAAACGATGCTGGTCGATGAAGATCTTGCGATCATGGCGTGCCCAGAGTCTCGCGGCGCGCTCGAGTTTCGCGGCGAGCGCCGGGGCGGCGCGCTCACGCGTGGGCGCTTGAGGTGCCAGTCGTCGCGGACGCAGTGGTGCGTCGAGGGGGGCCTCGCGCGGCTCTACCGAGAGGCGCGAGTCACCGGGTCCGACGAGATGATGCGCAAGCTCTACGATCGAACCCACGCGATGCACGACTTCGGCGTGCGCTACTTCTTGCCGCTCTGGGGCGGCGGGACGGAGCGGCAGATCCGCGACGGCTATATGCCGCGTCTCGAGCTCGAGACGCTCGCGCCGCCGCCGAGCGGGCGCCCGCTGCGAATCCTCGAGGTCGGCATCGGCACGGGCGCGAACCTCCCGTTGATATACCGTCGGCTCCCGCCCGGCGTGCCGGTGGAGCTGTGGGGGCTTGATCTGAGCCTCGAGATGCTGCGCGACGCGCAACGACGAATTCGTCACATGGACTATCGCAGCACCGACGGCTCGCACATTCGCCTGATGCTGGGGGACGCGCACACGCTCCCGTTCGCGGACAGCGTGTTTGATCGCGTGTTTCACGTCGGCGGGATCGCGGGCTTTAACGATCCTCGCGCGGCGCTCTCCGAGATGGCTCGCGTCGCGCGACCCGGTACGCCGATCGTCGTGGTCGACGAGGCGCTCGATCCCGATCGCCCGAGCAACGCCTACCACCGCGCGATGTTCAAGATGTTGACCTCATTCGCGTCGGATCCCCACGTCCCGCGGGAGCACATCCCCTACGACGCCTCCATCACCTTCGACGAGCAGCTGACGCGCTTCTACTACTGTCTCGTGTTCACGATGCCCTAGTCCGCTCAGAATACGTAGGCGCGCCCGCGGGGCGACAGATGACGAAGACCGGTGAATCGCCGCTCGAGCTGCTGGCACGAGCTCCCATCACGCGCCTGCTCGAGGCCGAGCGCGGCGCGATCAAGCGCCTCGTCGAACGCGGGGTCGAGCGGCTCGCCTACGCGGGCGAACGCTTGCTGCGTCGCGGCGAGCCGGCGAGGCGCGTTTATCTCTCGCTCAGCGCTGGGGTCGCCGTGCTCACGCCCGCTGTCGACGGGACCGGGCCGGTGCTGGTCGCCGCGGGTGGGCGCGGGTTCGTCGTCGGCCTCGCGGACGCGATCGAGGGGAGAGCCGCCGCCGCTGACCACGTCGTGAGCAGCAGCGGCCGCGTGCTCGAGTTCTCGGCCGCGGCGACGCGTGAGCTGCTCGCGGCCGGGGCGTCGCGCCCGAGGCTGTCGCTTCGGGTAGGTCAAGCACGAGCGCCGCGCGTGGTCGTACACGGCTCGCGGGGTCTCGGCGTCACGACCCTCGCCTACGCGCTGGCGTACGCGCTGCGCCGACGATACCGCGTGTCGCTCGTTGATCTCGACGGTGAGGAGAGCGCGAAGCGTCTGGGTCTACCGACCCGGCCCGGCGGCGTCGTCATCGACACCCCTCCGTCGTGGGGCGTCCGCGTCGCCACGACGGCTCGCGCGCCGCTCACGTCGCGGGCGGAGAGCTCGACACGCCGCGAGGCGCTACCGCTGAGGATCCTCGCGGGGCGTACGGAGCAGCTGTCGAGCGCGCTGAACGAGCGCGATGTCGAGATCTTCGTCAGTCGATCGAGCGCGCGCGCGTCCTCGCTCGACGGCTCATCGAGGGTCGTCGTGCGCCGCGTCGGGGAGTCGACGACAGAGACGACCGAGGCCGCCGCGACGGGGCCCAACGCGGTGCGCATGTTGACCGACGCGTTCTCCCCCGCAGAATTTTGGACCCACGGGGAGATCGGGGCCCTCGTCGACCCAGCTCACCCCTATGGCCGCGCGGTGAATCGAGTGATTCGCGCGCTCGACGGTCGAAGCGTAGGGCTCGCGCTCGGAGGCGGCGGCGCGCTCGGCTTCGCGAACATCGGCGTGCTTCGGGCGCTCGAGGACGCCCGGATCCCGGTTGACGCGCTCGCTGGGTCCTCCTGCGGAGCGCTCATCGCGGCGGTGTACGCCGGAGGAGGATCCGGCGCGCTGGACGAACTCCTCCGCCGTCGACGCGAGCTCGTGCTCGCGCTCGCGACGGCGGCGTGGACGACCCGCCCCTTCGCGACCCTCGTCGAGTCGATCGTCGGGCGCCAGCGGCTCGGGTCGCTCGAGCTCCCGTTCTTGCCCGCGGGCCTCGATCTCGATCGCGGCGAAGAATTTGTGCTCGACGTCGGCACCCTGGGCGACGGCGTGCGCGCGTCGGCGAGCCTGCCGGGCGCGGCGCCGCCGTTTCTCCACGGAGGCCGGAGAATCTACGACGCCGGGATCGTCAACCTCGTGCCCGTCTCGCTCCTACGCGCCCGCGGGCTCAGCTTCGTGATCGGCTCGAGCGTCCTCGCCGCGCCCGCGCGCGCGCGCAGCCGCCAGCGCTGGGGCGACTGGATCCGCGGGATGTATCGGGTGATGGAGGTCAACGCCAAGCGCTCGACCGCGACGGCGGACTTCGTGTTCCAGCTCGAGCGACCAGAGTTCGGCGTCTATGACTTTCACCGAGTCACCGAGATCGCGGACGCGGCCTACCGCCACGCCTCTCGGCGGCTCGATGAGCTCCGCGCCCGCTACGAGAGACCGGCCGTGGGCCTGCTCCCGTGAGCGCGCCGGCTCGAGGATCGATGACGGCGCCCCGTCAATCTTCGAAACCCGCGACAGTCCTACGGGCGTTGACCCGCGATCAGCGTGCGCGCCGGCGAGGGCACGTGCGTCCCCATCATGCGCTGACCGGGCGGGGCCGCCAGGTTGAACGCGAAGCGGTAGGCCAGCGACAGCTCGATCATGAAGCTGTCGTCCGCGCCCTCCACCGGCGGGACCCGCTTGTCGCCGATCAGGTCGTGGAAGCCGTTCTGGATGCCCTCGCGCACCTCGTCCGAGTCGTAGCCGAGCCCGAATCCGAACGCGAGCTCGCTGCCGCCGTCTTTGTGCGGGATCAGGAACGCGAAGTTAAAGCGCCCGTAGATCAGCCCCTGCGAGTAGCCCGCCCAGGGCTGCCCGGCCATGTCGACGTAGCGCGGGTCGGTCGGGTGCGTCGAGTCGTGGTCGACGAGCCCGGTGCGCAGGCTGAAGCCGGTCGCGAAGGAGAACAGGTAGACGCCGCGCACGCGGTGGTAGGCGAGCTCCACGTCCCCGGTCCGGAACGAGTCGCCGCCGTCGCCGAACAGCAGCGCCGCGGGCATCCACACGTCGTTGCGCACGGTCAGGCGCAGGGTGTTCTTGCGCTTGTCGGCGCCGCCGAACTGCGACTGGATGAACACGTGCCCGACGCGCTGATCCATGACCGAGAGGTCGTCGATCCCGGTCGCCGCGCCGCCGCGCAGCTGCTTCCACGAGCGGTTGTAGTAGACGTGCACGCCGCCGCCGATGGAGAGCGCGCGGTGGCCGATGAGGCCGAGCGCGGCGAGGTCGATCTGCAGGCCCTGGTACGGCCAGCCCCACTGCTCGGCGTGGGCGCCGAACACCGAGGCGGTCACGAAGCCCGCCTGGAAGCCGCGGACGCGCTGACTCGGGAGCTCGTAGAGCCCGTCGAGCGCGATCGTAAAATTCGCCGCCGAGGTGTGCGTCCCCGCGACCACGTCGACGCCCGGCGTCAGCGTGAGGTGCTGCAGCGGCGGCGTCGACTCGTCGGGTGCAGGCGCCGCGTCGCCGGGCGCGGCGTCGTCGAGCGCGGCGTCGGCGGGCGGCGATGGCTCCAGCGTCGCGCTCGGGACCGCCGAGACGACCGGGACGTCCTGCGCGCGCGCGAGGGAGCTCCCCGAGACGCAGCCGAGCAGCCCCGCGCACAGCAGCGCGCCGAACCGCCGAGGGGTGAAACAGACGACCGAGCCGATCACGCGCTTAAGCGTTATCACGGACCGAGGCGCCCCGCGCGTGTTTCGGGCCGCAAGCATCGCGCGCCGACGCGGGGTCGCGCGCGCGCTCGATAACATGTCTTTTAGAACATCATTCACGCGCGTCGGCCACCGCGCCGGATCGCGTCCCGGCGGCGACCGCGGCGAGCGAGGCGCTACTCGGGCAGCGCCTCGAGCACGCGCGCGACGAAGCCGTCGAGATCGTAGACGCTGCGATCGTGGGTCATCCCCAGGCGCACCACCACCAGCTCGCGCGACGGGATCACGACCACCGCCTGGCCCTGGAAGCCGCTGGCCTGGAAGGTGTCGGTCGGCAAGCTCGGGAACCGGCGATCGGCGACGTCCGCAGGCGCGCCCGCGTTGGTCCACCAGTGCGCCCCGTACTCGCCCTTGGGCGCGCCCTTGGTCGCCGCGCGCACGTACTCGACCCAGCCCTCCGGCAGCAGGCGACGCCCCTCCCAGACGCCGTCTTGCAGGTGCAGCTGCCCGAAGCGGGCCCAGTCGCGCGCCGTCGCGTACATGAACGAGGAGCCGACGAAGGTCCCGCTCGCGTCGGGCTCGATCACGGCGCCGCGCATCCCGAGCGGTTCGAACAGACGTCGGCGCGGGAACGTGGCGTAGGCCTCCCAGCTCCCCTCGCGCTGCTCGACCGCGCGGCGGACGATCCACGAGATGATGTTCGAGGTCCCGCTCGAGTAGCTCCAGACCGTGTCGGGCGCGTGCGCCAGCGGCTTCGCCATCGGCAGCGCGACCGTGTCGTCGCTCTCGAACAGCATCGCGGTCGCGTCGGAGAGCGGCCCGTAGACCTCCGCGAACTCGAGGCCGCTGCTCATGCGCAGCAGCTGGTCCAGCGTGATCGCCGAGCGCTCGTCGCCCCGCCAGTCGGGCACCGGCGCCGGCGCCATGACGTCGAGCGCGCCGTCGTGGACGAGGATGCCGACGAAGGCCGCCGTCACGCTCTTGGTCATCGACCAGCCGAGCAGCGGCGTGTCCTTGGTGACGCCGGTCGCGTAGCGCTCGCCGATCAACACGCCGCGGTGGGCGACCGCGACGCCGCGCGTCCACAGCGGGCGCTCGGGGTCGACCTCTCCGAAGCTGAAGTCGAGCGCGGCGTTTAACTTGTCCTGATCGACCTCGGCCGGGAGCGCGCCGATGGCCCCCTCGCCCTTCGGCCACGGCAGCTCGCTCGCCGGGGGCCGCGGCGCGGGCGTCGGCGCGGCGGCGCGCAGCTCCTCGACGCTCTTGTCGATCGCCAGCGTGCAGCCGAGGCCCTCGCGGTGCACAGCCGTGCGCGCGCCCATGCCCGCGAGCGTGGAGGTCACCGTGCGCGCGTCGTGATCGACCGAGGCGGACACGAACCACTGCGGGCGCAGGTCCTCACGCTTGACGCGCTCGGGCTCGAGACCGGCGACGAACACGCCCGAGCACATCAGCTTCGCCACGTAGCCCGTGCCGGTCGGCGCGATGTAGATGGCGACGAAGGAGACCGCAGCCGCGAGCAGTATCGAGAGGACGAGCAGCAGCCAGAACAGCGCGCGGCGGAGACGACGACCCATCGCCGCACGGTAGCAGACCCGCTCACGGAATTCGCGGCGAGGCCACGCGGCTCGCCTGCAGCGCGGCCCGCCGCTCCCGCGCGAACTTCTGCTTGGCCTCGACGACCGCGATCGGGATTCGATAGCGCTCGGGGTAGTGCTCGGCCTTCTTGCGCAGCGGCGCGAGCTCCTCCTCGAGATCGTGCTCGACCTTGTCGCGCAGCCGCTGGGCCTCCTCGCGCATGGCAGCCGCCCGCGCGGGGTCGGATCCCTCGAGGGTCATGGCGGCGCGCTCGTGCTGCTCGGCGCGATCCTCCATCGAGGTGTAGACGACCGTCTGCCACGGGAGCGGACCACCCAGCGGACCGAGCGGCTTCTCGGGCTCCCAGGGGAAGTCGTCAAGGCTCAGCAAGACCTCCTGCGCGCGCGCGTCGGCGGAAGGAGGGCGCGGTGTCGGCGGGGGCTCGACCGCCACCTCGACCGTCGGCTTGACTGCCGCGGGCGTCGGCGCGGGCTCGACCACCGCCAGCGACGCGGGCGCCGGCGCCTGCTCGCCTCCCTGACCCACGCTCCACGCCACGACCGCCGCGACCACGACGAGCGCCAACGCCACGAGCCCGTACACCGACGCCAGCCTCGAGCGGGGCTCGGGGGCGACGGGTCGCGTCGCGCCCGACGGCAACGTATCGGCGAGCGGCGCGGTACCGTCCTCGGTCGCGCGCCGCGGCGCCCTGCCGGGCTGCGGTCGCGCGCGCGGGACCGTGTGACCGACGCCAGAGGGCGCCGTGTCTTCGAAGGCCTGCGGCGTCGTCTCCGGGGCGGTCGCGGGCGCCGTGAGCCCGCCGCGTGAGCGCGCGGTCTCTGGCCCCGCCGCCGCAGTGACCGCGAAGCCGCTGGGGGTCGGGTCGTCGGCGCCGCTGCTCGCCGCGCGCGCCGTCAGCAGCGGGCCCGCGAGCGCGTCGGCGACGGGCTCGAGGACCTCAACGAGCCCGGCGACGACGGCCTCGACGTCGGCGAAGCGGTCGTGGGGCGAGCGCGCGACGCAGCGCGCGAACCAGTCGTCAAAGTCAGGCGGCAGCGGCTCCGCGGCGCCCAGCGCCGCCGCGCGCTCGCTCGCGGGGACCAGCTCAGAGAACAGGATCTCGGTCAGCAGCGGCTCGAGCCGGACCTCCTCGCGGTTCGCGGTGTCCCAGTAGGCGCGACCGGTCAGCGCCCAGAACACGATCAGCCCGAGCGCCCAGATATCTGTCTGTGCGGACAGCTTCTCCTGGTTGAGCTGCTCGGGCGCCATCCACAGCGGCGTGCCGACGGCCGCGGTGGCCGTGGTCACCCCGCTGTCGGCGCGCAGCACCTTGGCGATCCCGAAGTCGAGGATCTTGACGGTGTAGGGCGCGCCGCGCCGACGCGAGCGCGCGATGAAGATGTTCTCGGGCTTGAGGTCACGGTGGATCACGCCGGCGCGGTGCGCCGCGTCGAGGCCGTGCGCGAGCTGCTGCACGATCTCACGGACGTGGACCGGGCTCAGCCGCCCGTGCCGCCGCTGCGCGGCCGCGAGGTCCTCGCCGTCGAGCAGCTCCATCGCCAGCCACGGGCGACGGCCTTCGCCCTCGACGCCCGCGGCGATCACCTCGACCACGTGCTCGCTCGCGATCCTCGCGCCGATCCTCGCCTCTTGCAGGAAGCGCTCTCGGTTGCGATCGCCGGTGAGCAGCGCCGCGTCGATGACCTTGAGCGCGCGCTCGCGACCCGTGCTGAGCTGCCGCGCCCGGTAGACGGCGCCCATGCCCCCCCGCGCGATCGGCCCGCGCACCTCGAAGTCCTCGGCGAAGATCATCCCCGCCGTCAGCTCACCGCGCGCCTCCACCTCGTCGCATCCTAGCTCGAATTCCCGTCGCGCGACTCGGATGTTCGCTCAGCCCGCGCCCGCGAGCGCGTCGGCGACCGCTGGGAGCGCGTGCTCGGACTGCTCCTTAAGCCATGTGATCTGACGACGCGGCGGCTCGCCCACCGGGTCGACCGAGAACAGCGCGCGCCCGCGCGCGAGCGCGATCTCGAGGGTCATCTCGGTGATCCCGACCGCGAAGGACGTGCCGACGTAGAGGAGCACGCCCGCGCGCTTGACCGAGCGCAGCGCGTCGTCGACGCGGTAGTCGCGGTGCCCGGTGTAGTACTCGTCGAACCACAGGATGTGCGGGCGCAGCAGCGCGCCGCACAGCTCGCAGGTCGGCAGCGTGTTCACGCTGGGCGCCTCGCGGAAGGCCTCGAGGACATCTTCGATCGCGCGCAGCTCGACCGAGCCCCGCGGCGCGCCGAAGCGACAGCCGCGCTCGACGCAGCGCGCACGCGCGGCGCTGCCGTGGATCTCGATGACCTCGCGCGAGCCCGCGGCCGCGTGCAGGCCGTCGATGTTCTGCGTGATCAGGGTGAAGTCGCGCCCGCGCCCGCGCTGCCACGCCTCGATCCGCGCGAGCGCGTGGTGCCCTGGGTTCGGGCGCGCGTCGGCGAAGGCCGCGAAGCGCTCCAGGTAAAAGCGCCAGCGCTCGACCGGGTGCTTCATGAAGTAGGCCCGCGTGCCTCGCTCGAGCACGCCGTCCGCCCAGACCGCGCCGGGGTCCGTGCCGCGGAAGGTCGGGATCCCGCTCGCCAGGCTGATCCCGGCGCCGGTGATCACCACGATCGACGCGGCCGACTGCAGGCGCTCTACGAGCGCCCGCCGCCCCTCGGGATCCGGCTGTACGTCCACCATGCCTTCGAGGATAGCCGCTTCGTCAGGTCGCGCCAGCCGCCCGAAGAGACGCGCTCGATCGCGGCGTTCGTCCGCTTCACCTCCCCAGACGCTCGCCGCCCGGGAGGTGGACGGAGCGCTCCAGGACTAGTACGGGATCCCGAGCAGACGATACACATGCGCCAAGAGCCAGGCTGGACCGACGAGCAAGAACTCGAGGTCCCGCAGGAACGAGGGCTTCTTGCCCTCGACGCCGTGGCCGATGAACTGCCCGATCCACGCGCCGACGAAGATCCCCAGGCTCGACGCCCACAGCGGGACCGCCTCGCAGCCCTCGAGCGCCTGCACGCCGAGGATGAGGACCGCGAACACGCCGGCCATGCCGAGCGCGATCGAGAGCGAGAGCCGCAGGTAGTACAGCAGCGCGACCGCGAGCCCGACGACGGCCCAGTCGAGCTGCTCGCCGGGGAACGGCCACGGGATTGCGGTGAGCAGCCCGAGCACGCTGAGGGTGATGAGCGGGACGCAGATCCAGTGAATCGCCTTGTTCACCGGGTTGCGATGGCTCTCGGAGTACTCCTCAAACAGATCGTCGGCGCTGCGCATGGTCGAGCGACACCATAGCGCCCACGCGACCTCTGAACAACGTTTATTCGTGAACTGGGCGACTCCGCCCACACGCGGGCGATTTCGCGCACAGTTTGCGGCCCTGCCGCCCGTCAAGCGCCGTGCGCGACGCCGGCGACTTCGGACGACGTTAGTCCGTTGTATGAACAACGAACGATCCCCCGCGCTCGCGAATACATGACCTTAAAGACATTTAAACGCCCGCGCCGGGCGGCGTGTAGCGTGCTTCATCGTGTCGCGGACGCAGCGGAGCTGGCCCTCGCGCGCGCGCCTGCTGGCGGGCGTCGCCCCGCTCGCGCTCGCGCTGGTCGCGTGCGCGCAGATGGTGACCGCGCTCGTCTACGACCTGTCCCCATGGAAAGGCGGCGGCTTCGGGATGTTCTCGACCGTAGACTCGCCGGCGGCCCGCTTCGTCCGGCTGGAGCTCGTGACGCCGAGCGGGCGCGCGTCACCGCTGCAGCTGCCCGAGGGGACAGAGGCCTACGCGCTCGCGGCTCGCTCGCTGCCGACGCGCGCGCGCGCGGTGCAGCTCTCGCGCGCGACCGCGCGCGCGCTCGCGCGTGAGTCCCCGTGTCCTGGGCTGGTGCGCGCCGAGATCTGGCGCTATCGCCTCGAGTCCGAGGACGACCCGCTCCTCGTCCCGGAGCGCGTGACGACCGGCGTCGCCGCGCTCCGAGCTACGAACGCGAACACGCCCGCGCCCGAGCGGTGCCCATGAGACCCCCCGGCGCGCGGCGGCCGTCAGCGCGCGACGAGCGGGATCTCCGGCTGCTGTCGCTCCCGCCCTTGCTGACGCTCGCGCTGATCCTCTTGCACACGCTCTCGCTCGAGTCGCGCCCGCTCGAGCTGCTCATGATCGGCGCGGCGCTGCTGGCGGCGCTGAGCCGCCGCGTCCGCGAGCGCCCGATCACGTGGTTGACGCTGGCGACGCTCGTGGGCTGGAGCGTCGCGCGCTCGTGGCTCTGGGCCGACAACCACAAGTTCCTGCTGCTGTACTGGTGCCTGGCGCTCGCCTGCGCCTACGCCAGCGATCGCCCGCAGCGCGCGCTGGCTCGCAGCGCGCGGCTGCTCATCGGGCTGTGCTTCGCGTTCGCGGCCGCGTGGAAGCTGATCACGCCCGACTACCTCGACGGGCGCGCGTTCCACTACCTGCTGCTCGATGACGGGCGCTTCGCCCCGCTCGCCGACTGGCTCGGCGCGGGCCCCTCGCTGCGGGCCCACAACGCGGCGCTCCGTCACGCGCTGCCCGACGAGCTCGCCGCCGTGACGCTCCGCGACGCGCCGGCGCTGCGCTGGGTCGCGCTCGCGCTCGCGTGGTGGACGGCGCTGCTGGAGCTCGCGGTGGCCGGCTTGTTCCTGCGGCCCGAACGATATGACCGTTCAAGCAGGCGCGAGTGGATCCCGCCGGCGCGAGACCTCGCGCTGCTGCTGTTCATCTCCACGACCTACGCGCTCGCGCCGGTGCCCGGCTTCGCGTGGCTGCTGATCGCGATGGGGATGAGCCAGAGCGCGCCGGGGCCGAGGGGCCGCGCGGCTCGCCTGGCCTACGCGCTCGCGCTGCTGCTCACGCAGCTCTACTTCGTCGCCTACCAGCTCGGCGCGTGAGCACTCGACGCGCGCTCACGCGTCGGTGTCAGTGTCGGTGTCAGTGTCAGTGTCAGTGTCGGGCGCGCCGGTGTCGGAGCCGAGGACCGTGCAGCCCTCGGGGACCGCGCAGGGCGAGTCCGCCGTCACGAGGCCGCCGTCTTGGCAGGTCACGCGCTCGCTCTGGCACTTGAAGTACTCCTCGAGATCACAGACCTCGGCGGAGTACACGTCGCAGTTGAAGTCCTCCGACAGCTGCACCTCGCACTCGGTGTACGCCGCGTTGACGCTGAACTGCGCGTCGTTGCACAGGCTCACGGGCGTCGGGCCGATGCAGGCCGCGAGGCCGAGTCCGAAGATGAACGCGAGAGACGCGAGCAAGGGCTTAACTGCCGTCCTCTGGATCACGGGCATGTCCTCCGGGCGCCTGGGCCGGCGCTCGCTCATGAGCGTATCCCGGATCGCGGTGCAAGTCACCGGCGGTGTCATCCTCGTCACGTTTCTGCCCGCGCGCGCGGGGTGTGCAACACGCCGGTGACCGTCGGGGAAAACTTGTAGAACAACAGCAATCACCCGGCGCGCTCGCTGGCCTCGCCTCGGCGGCTACGCGAGACTCCGCCGGCAATGCGACCGCGCCGCGTCATTCGCGGGCTCGTCATCGCGACCGCCGCCCTGGGGTTTCTCGGGATGCTGTGGCTGATGGCGCGCTCTGGACAGTTCCGCAGCATCGAGCCCCACTTCTCGGGCCACTGCACGCCCGTCGAGGGGGCCGTGGGGGTCGAGGACCTCGTGCTGGTCGCGAGCGGACGCGCGGCGCTGCTCTCGTCGGATGATCGCCGTCGACGCCCCGGGGGTGACGACTCACCTGGTGGTATCTACATGTACCGATTGGACCGACTCGAGGCGATCGAGCCGCCCCTGCTGCTGAGCAAAAACGCGCCTGAGAATTTTCACCCGCACGGCCTCGACCTCGTGACGACCGCCGACGGCCGCGGCACGCTGTTCGTCGTCAACCACCCGCGAGCGCCCGGCGCTCGCCCCTCCGATCGACCCGCTGAGCGCACGATCGAGGTGTTTGACTGGCGAGACGGTCCGACGCCGAGGCTGACGCACCGCGAGACGATCCGGGACCCCCTGCTCGTGAGCCCCAACGACGTGGTCGGCGTCGATCACTCGCGCTTCTACGTCACCAACGACCACGGCTCGGCGAGCGCGAGCGCGCGGCGGCTCGAGGACTACGGCCGGCGCGCGCTCGCGAGCGTCGTCTACTTCGACGGCGCGCGGGCCCGGCTCGCCGCCGACGGCCTGCGCTACGCCAACGGCGTCGCGCTGCGCCCGGACGGTCGCGCGCTCTACGTGAGCTCCTCGACGGACCGGGCGCTGCACGTCTTCGACCGCGATCGCGAGACGGGCGCGCTCACGCGGGCGGCGACGATCGAGCTCGACACCAGCGCCGACAACATCAGCGTCGAGCCGAGCGGGACGCTGTGGATCGCCGCGCACCCGAAGCTGCTCAGCTTCCTGCTGTACTCCCGCGCGCTCGGGCGGCGCTCGCCCTCACAGGTCCTGCGGCTGCGCCCCTCGAGGCGCGCCGGCGCCCCGGCGGAATTTGAGCTCGAGGAGGTCTACCTCGACGACGGCAGCGAGCTCTCGGGCTCCTCGGCGGCGGTCCGCCGGGGGCGGCGGCTGCTGATCGGGAGCGGCTTTGACTCGAGCTTCCTCGACTGCACGATGGACCCGAGCCCGGGCGCGCCGATCCTGCTCGAGTCGACCTTGCTCGCGCGCTGATCAGGCCGCCGCGCTCGGAGCCGCCCGCGACCGCGCGCACGCGCGCGCGCGCTGCTGCCCGCCGCGATACGATCCTCGGTCGTGACGGCGCCCGCTGATGCTGAGTTTGATCGAGACGCGTTCCCGACGGTGGCGCGCTATCTCGAGGGCCTCCCCCGCGGCCTCGCCAGCTACCCGCGCTGCGTGAACAAGGCCTCGCTGCTGCGCAGCGCGATCGACGACCACCCGCTTCACGACCTACCGGACGGCACGCTGCCGGCCGCGCTCGCCGAGCTCGCCCGCGACCTGCCGCCCGTCTCGACGTGGATCCCGGCCGTGCACGACAACGCGCTCAAGCTCGCTATCTACGATCGCTACTTCGGCGACCCCACGCGATACAAACGCTTCGTCTTCGACGCCCAGCTCGCGCTGTTCAGCGGCCCGCTCTACCGCTTCGCCATGCGCACGCTCGGCCCCAGGCGCCTGGTCCGACGCGCGCCCGAGCGCTTCGCGCATTTTCACCGCGGCACGCCGGTGACCATGGAGCGCGTAGAGGACACCCTCGCGATCCTCCTGCACGAGTCGCCGCCTGGCCTCTACGACGATCTGTCCTACGCAGGCTTTATCGAGGGGATTCGCGCGGCGCTGACGAACGCGGGCGCGCGCGAGATCTCGATCACGCGCGAGCGCGTCGACGATCATCACGTCAGGCTCATCGGGCGCTGGAGCTGAGCGCGATACCGACCCGCGCCCGCCTCGATCATCGACAGGTCCCTCGAGACAGAAGTCCCTCGAGACAGCAGCCGCCCACGCGCGTCTGCTATCCTCGAGCGCCCTGCTCGCCGCGTACGCCTCGATGCAGCTCGCACCTAGAAACTACCCGCGCCCGCTGCTCGCGGCGCTGTCGCTGCTCGCGTGCGAGCCGACGATCGAGCGCGTGGAGCGGTACACGCAGCCGACCCCGCCCAAGCCCTCGCCCAAGCCCGCGCCCAAGCCCACGCCGCCGCCTGAGCCCGCGAACGAGATCGTGCTGCCGCCCGGCGCCCGGGTCGTCGACCTCACCTACCCCTTCAACAGCGAGACGGTGTACTGGCCGACCTCGCCCCAGGGCTTCTCGCTGGAGCAGCTGCACAAGGGCCCCACCGAGGGCGGCTACTTCTACGCCGCGAACCAGCTCTCGGCGCCGGAGCACGGCGGCACGCACCTCGACGCGCCGATCCACTTCGCCGAGGGTAAGTCGACGACCGACACGATCCCGCTCGATCGCCTGGTCGCGCCGGCGGTCGTCATCGACATCGAGGACCGCGCCAACCAAGACGCCGATCTGCTGATCTCGTCCGAGGACATCCAGGTCTTCGAGTCAGAGCACGGGCACATCGCGCCCGGGACCATCGCGCTGTTCTACACCGGCTGGGGCGCGCGCTGGCCTGACCGAAAGCGCTACCTCGGCGACGACACCCCGGGCGACGCGTCGAGGCTGCACTTCCCGGGGCTCGCGAAGGAGGCCGCGGAGGCGCTGGTCGAGCGCAAGGTCGCCGCCGTCGGCATCGACACCGCGAGCATCGACCACGGCCCCTCCAAAGACTTCCTCGCGCACCGCGTGCTGATGGCCGCGGACATCCCCGCGTTCGAAAACGTCGCCTCGCTCGAGCGCCTGCCCGAGACCGGCTCGCTCGTCATCGCGCTGCCGATGAAGATCGACGGCGGCTCGGGCGGGCCGCTGCGCATCATCGCGGTCGTCCCCGCGCGCTCGGGCACGGGCGGCTAGCAGCCCCCGCGCTGACTCGAGCGCGCGACGCTGACGCCGTCGCGCTCACCCGCTCTCGGCGCGAAGCACCGAACGCAGTGAGCGCGCCCAGGTGTCGAGGCTCGCGGCGTCTTCACCGGCGCCGCGCGCCTCGCTCGAGATCTTCGCCATGCGCTCGCGCAGCGCCCGGCGAGCGCGGAGCAGGCGCGAGCGCACCGCCGAGGGCGTGATTTCGAACACGAGCGCCAGCTGCTTGAGCTCGATGTTCTCCCAGTAGTGGAGCTCGATCAGCAGCTGCTGCTCGACCGGCAAGCTGCGCAGCGCGTCGAGCAGCAGCTGCTTGCGCTCGTTCCGGATCAGCCGCGACGGCGGCGTCGTCTTCAGCTCCCCGAGCGAGGTGATCGTGAAGTCGATCTTCCCGCGCGCGCGGTTCTTCTCGCGCAGGTAGCGGTAGAATTCGTGGCGCGCGATCGTGAACAGGTAGGTGCGAAAGCTCGCCTGCCCGCGGAACTGATCGGAGTGGCGAACGAGCGCGAGGAAGGTCCCCTGCACCAAGTCGTCGACGTCGGCGGCGAGCTTGTTTTCGAAGAACCGGCTGATGCTGTCGAAGTAGCGCTGAAACAGCGCGTTCCCGGCCCTTCGGTCCCCTCCGCGCCAGCGGTCGAGCAGTTCGAAATCGGTCGCCACTCGCCCGCCAGATTACCACGAGCCACGGCCGCGATTTCGGGCGCCGTCGCGGCCAGCGGAGCTGGCTGACCTTTTCTGATTGTTTTGGAGACGCGCCGCCTGAGCCTGACTCTACCAGCCAGGGAGGCGGGATCAGGCCGCGGGTACGCGCGTGCGCTCGTAGGTACAACTCGGCCCCGCGACCGCGCGCGCGTGAGGGCGCGCCGAGAAAAATCGTCCCCGCGCGTGAACCAAGTCGGCGTCGCGGGGACGACCTCGTCAATGCCTCGACGACGCTCCCTCGCCCGCGGCTCGGCGGCGCTCGCGACCTTCGCGCTCGCGGGCTGCTTTTTCGAGACCGAGTCTGAGATCTACGGGGAGAACGTAGAGCTGCCCGCCGTGCGCCTCGACGAGGACAACCCGAGCATCACGTTTGAGGCCTTCGTCTGCGCCGACACCGATGACAGACACGTCGCGGAGCTCACGCTGAGCCCGACGCATCTCGGGATGGGGCCCCAGGCTGACTCGGACTACGTCACCATGCGCGTCGAGACGCACGACCGGGTCGTGGAGCGCAAGTCGCCCTATCCGCCGCTGAGCGTCTCGGTCGAGGTCAAACCAGCCTGCGAGGACGGGGTCCTGCTCACCTTCGAGTATCAGGGCTGGGCGCCGCCGCCCGGTGATGTGCTCGTGCATCCCCGGGTCACGGTCACCATCCCGGAGAGCAAACGTCACGACCACTCGACGCTGACGCTCGAGGTCGTGGATCCGCGTGATCCATGAGCGCCGACGTGCTACGGTCGCGTTACCGCGAATGATGCTTCTTGGAACAGCTTGGCCCCGTCGAGGATGGTCGCGCAGACGACCTGAGTTGCTGCTCTGGGCGCTCCTCGGGGTCACGGCGTGCGCTGACACAACGGTCGGCGACGGCGCCGAGACCGACGCGCCCCTCGAGGACGGGCTCGAGCTCGCGCCCCCGCCCTCCCTCGAGCTCGGCGAGGCCGCCACCTACGACGAGTCCCAGGGTCGATACACGGGGTTTCGCCCGCTCGCCGACGGCGACGAGGCGCACCCGCGGTACTTCTGGAGCCTGGGGTGCCTCGACCACCCGTACGGGCTTGTCCTCAAGCTGCGCACCGATGACATCGAGCTGCCCGCGAGCGCGCGCGATTGGGATGATCCGAGCATGCCGCTGGTGGACCTGACGCTCACGACGCTCGACGCGGCGGGCGAACCGGTCCTCGAGGTGAGCGCGCTCGAGCGCTACCCGCAGTGGTTCGAGGAGCGCGAGGACGGTCTCGAGGGCGAGCTGGTCGCCCTGATGATGGGTGACGAGCTCAGCACGGCGCTCCTCGACGGCGCGCCGGTTCGGCTCACGGTGACGCTCACGACGCGTGATCGGGAGCCCGCGCGCAGCGAGATCGATATGGTGCTCTCCTACGAGGACCCGCCGTGAGCCGCCGGGCCGTGGTGGTCGCCGCGCTCGCGCTCAGCGTGACGCTCGTCGGGCACACGGCCGCGTGGGCGATCTCCTGCTTGGAGTCGCCCTGGAACGTGCACGAGCTCGACTACCCGTTTTATATCCCCGAGCTCGCCGACAACGAGCATATCCCTACGCTCTCGGTCGACGCGCGGCCGTGGCTGGTCAGCTTCCCGCCGGGAGAGCCCGTCGAGGCGAGCGCGCTCGCCGAGACCACGTGCACCCTGACGACCGACGACGACGAGGTCGCGGCGACGCTCGAGATCAGCGCGTCCCACGACGACCTTCGGTATCGCAAGTACGGGCCCGAGCTCCCGAGCCCCAACGATCGCCTCGGCGTGCTGCTGCGCGTAGTCCCCGAGCGCGCGCTGCTGGCCGACCGGGAGTACACCTTCCTGTGTGACGGCCCGCTGAGGGATATGCTGCTGGTCGGGGGCCATCTGCTGCGTACGCGCGCGAGCGAGGAGCCCGCGATGCCGCCTCCGGCGCTCGACCTGGTCGAGGTCCGGCTGCGACGCACCGACGACACCGTCTGCTGCGGCCCGCCGCCCTACTACGAGGTGGAATTTCAGGACCTCGACCCGGCGTTCTTCGACGAGGGCGGCGCGATCGAGGCCCAGCTCGCGACGGGTCACGCCTTCGTGATGGTGCGCTTCGAGGAGGGCGTCGCGCTCGTCCCCTCGGTCGCGCAGCTCGGGGTCAAGGTCGAGGAGGAGACGGACGCGCTGGTGCTGGTCCCCGTCGCGGCGAACGGCGCGCGCGGGGAGCCGATCGCCGTGGGCCCCAAGGATGTTCGGGACACCAGCGTGTACATCGCGGCCTGTCACGTCGCCACGTCGCGCGGGATGTTGTGGGTCCTGCTGCCTGTACTGTGGTGCGCGGGGCGACGACGCCGACGAGGATCGCGGTGATCGCTTCGCTGCTCACGGTCGCGCTCGCGCTCCAGCCCGAAGGGATCGAAGCGAGTCGCGACGCGCCCGCCGCCGACACGACCTCCGCCCCTGGCTTCGCGCCGCTCGAGCGCGCTGGCTCGACACCCACCACCGACGAACCGCCCGCGTACGCGCTGCCGAGTACGCCCGCGCCACCTGCTCCGGCGCCGTGGTCAACCCGCGACCGGGGCGCGGGGGACCGCTTCGTAGTCGGGCTCTTACCCGCGCTCACGTTTGGGCTGTCGTTCGCGCCCTCGGCGGAGCTGCCGGTGTTCCTCGGCGCGGTGCTCCGCCGACCCGCAGACGCCGCGTGGCCCGGACGTCGCTGGGCGGTGGGCTACCAGCTCACCGCGTCGGGGGGCCTCGCCGATCGCTACTTCGCCGGGATGTTTACCCACCGCCACCACGTCACCGCGATGAACGTGGGCGATCGCCGTCACCACCTGTTTGGGTCGGTCGGCGGGGGCGTCGCGCTGATCCTCGACTTCTCGCCGATCCTCGAGCTCGAGGGCCGCGTGGGCTACGTGTTCGGGGGGCCGCCGCTGGGCTGCACGCTCGGCGTGTTCGGCTTGATGTCCCGCGTCGGCTGGAACGTCGGCAAGCTCGAGCGCGCCCCGACGCCGCAGATCGGTCTGTTCATCGGCGCGCTGCTCGGGCCGAGAAAACAGTGCCCGTAGGCTGACGGTTGAAAATACACAGGGTCTCGTGGCGGCCACGCGGATCGTGAGCGCGTTCGCGCGGTGATATGGTCCCGCGCGTGACCGGCGAACAGCGTCGCGCCGCGCGGGCGCAACTGGGATCGACGAGCGCGCTGCGCCCGTACGCGCTGTGGCTGTGGACCCTGGTCGTCGCGCTCGCGGTGAGCGGGCTGTACGCGACGTGCCTAGGGCTCGACTACGCCGCCGACGACTTCTGGCAGATCGCGACGCTCGAGGGGCTGATGCGCGACGACATCGCGCCCCACCGGCTCTACGCGTTCTCCGAGGGCG
Organism: Polyangia bacterium; assembly: GCA_030430565.1. Lineage (GTDB taxonomy): Bacteria > Myxococcota_A > Polyangia > Nannocystales > Nannocystaceae > JACKDW01. The sequence goes on along the minus strand of JAUIKS010000014.1, from coordinate 167,956 downwards.
ACCCCCAGCAGACCGCCGCGCATATCCGCCGCGGCACGCTGCCGTGGTGGACGATCTCCGACTGGAAGTTCGCGATGGTGCGCCCGCTCTCGAGCGTGACGATCGCGCTCGATCACTGGATCGCGCCGCGGGCGGTCTGGCTGCACCACGTGCACTCGCTGGCGTGGGTGTGGCTGGTGATCGCCGCGGCCGCGCTGTGGCTGCGCGAGTTCACGTCGCCCTGGGTCGCGGGCGTCGCGGTCGCGCTGTTCGCCGTCGACGACAGCGTAGGGATCGCGCTGTCGTGGATCGCGAACCGCTGCGCCTTCGTCAGCATGGCCTTCGCCCTGCTCGCGCTGGCGATCAACGTCCGCCGCGCGCGGTCACAGACGCCATCGCGCCGCGCCGCGGTGTTCGAAGCGCTCGCCTGGATACTCGCGTTCAGCGGGGGCGAGTACGCCATGTGCGGCGTCGGCTACCTGATCGCCTGGCACCTGTGCGCCGCGGAGGCGCCGTGGCGGGCGCGGGCGTGGGCGTGCGCGCCCGGGGTCGGCGTCGCGCTCGTGTTCCTCGTCGTGTTCGCGCGCTACGGCAGCCCGGGCGGGCTGGCGGAGTACAACGCGCCGCTCAGCGACCCCGCGCGCTTCATACGGGAGCTCGGGCACAAGCTCCCGCGGATGCTGGGCGAGACCTGGCTCTCGATCGGCTGCGACTCGGACTGGATCCTAGCGCGACTGGATCGATGGCCGGCGCTGCGCTCGTGGCTCGGGGACTGGGGCGAGTCGCTGCCGAGGTCGCCGTGGCGGCACGCGCTGCTGTGCGCGGCGGGTCTCCCACCGCTGCTCGCGCTGGCGTGGCTGAACCGACGCGTCTTGTCCAAAGATGACGCTCGAGTCATGTGGGCGGCCGCGCTCGGCTCGCTGCTCGCGACGATCCCGCTGTGCTCGACCAACCCGCAGACGCGCCTGCTCGTGTTCCCCAGCCTCGGCGCGGCGGCGGCGATCGCGACCCTGCTGGTCGGCTCGGCGCGCGCGCTGCAGGACAGCCGGGTGTGGCGCTCGCAGAGCGCCGTCGCGATCGCCACGCTGGGGCTGATCGGCGCCGCGGGCCTCGCCTACGTCGACACGGTGCTCGACGCCCAGCGCACGCGCTGGTTCGTCAACGCCTTCGCCGGGGGGCAGCGGGGGATGGCCGCCCACGTGAGCACCCCGGCGCTGCGGACCACGCCCGACGACGCGCACGTCGTCGTGCTCTCGACCCCCAACCTCCTGCTGGGCGTCCACGGCATGAGCATGAACCGGATTTACACGGACGCGCGCCCGCAGAGCTGGCACACGCTCACCTTCGGCTGGCGCCCCTACACGCTCAAGCGCACGTCTGAGACGGCGTTCGTTCTCTCGTCGGTGGGCTCAAACATCTTCAGCACCCGCGACGAGCGCAGCTTTCGCCCGGCTGACCGCGCGCTGCGACCCGGGGACGCGGTCGACGCGGGGCTGTTCGTCGCTACGGTCAAGGCCGAGGCGGAGCCCGGTCAGCCCACTCGGATCGAGTTCGACTTTAAGCAGCGCCCGCTGGAGGATCCCGCGCTGCGCTTCTTCACCTCGACCAAGGCCGGGCTCACGCCCCTCGAGCTGCCGCCGGTGGGCGGCACCGTGGTGGTGTCCTTGCCGATGATCCCGCCCATCAAGTCGACCGCGCGAGGTTGACGCCGACGTGCGTGTATCAACATGTTCTGCGGGCCCTTAGAGGTCGCGGAGGTTGAGGTCGCGCGCGCGCGCGCGCTATGATGCGCGCTCGTGAGCGACGCCCCCGGCACCCCGCGACGTCCCTCGAGCTGGCGCTCGCGCGTCGCGTTCGTGCTCGCGGCGCTGCTGCTGATGGGCGCGCACCTCTGGCTGCTGTTCTACTTCATCGAGCCCGGCATCATCCTCGGCCGCGAGCCGATGTACCTGCTCGACTTCGACACCCACATCGCCCAGGCGTGGCGGGTGCTCGAGGGCCTCGCGGGCTGGGGGGAGCCCTGGGTGTACGACGTCCAGCTGCTCGCGGGGCAGCCCGCCGGCGTGATCTTCGACGCCGACAACAAGGGCTGGGAGCTGTGGACCTACGCGCTGTGGCGGCTCGGGCTGCCGCAGGGGCTGGCGTTCAACAGCTTCGCCCTGCTCGCGCACACGCTCGTCGCGCCGACGGTCTACGTAGCCGCGCGCCTGTTCGGCGTCACGCGCTGGCCGGCGCTCGCGGCCGCGGCCGCCGGCTCGACGCTGTGGTTCTTCGACTCCTTCGCGCACTGGTGCTGGGTCGTCGGCATGGTCTCGTACAGCTTCGCGTCGTACCTGTCGCTGATCCCGCTCGCGCTGTTTTACCGTCTGCTCCGGACGTGGCGCTGGCGCGAGGGCGTCGGCGTCGCGCTGTCCCTTGCGACCTGTCTCCTCATTCACCCGTACAGCTTCGTGATCTTGGTGTTCCCGATGGTCGCGCTGTACGGCGCGGCCTCGCGCGGGCTCACCCGCCGGCAGCACCTCGCGGTCTGGGCGATCGCGCTGTTCGCGATCGTCGCGAACAGCTACTGGCTGATCGTCGCTATCCGGTTTTGGCACTACATCCTCGACTCGGCGTACTTCGGGCAGTCGGGCGTCGAGTTCCTGCTCGCCGACATCGCGGCGCTGCTGCTCGACCCGAAGACCTCGGGCTTCGTCGGCACGCGCACCGGCGCGCGGCTGCTGGTCATGGGCGCCGGCGTCGGCGGTCTGCTCGTCTGGCGACGCGCGCTCGATCCTCGGCTGCTGCCCTTCGCCGTGGCGACGATCGCGATGTTCGCGCTCAGCTACTTCGGCAGCTACAGCCACGCGATCGCGCAGATCCAGCCCTACCGCCACGTGCTGCCGCTGATGTTCCTCTCGCTGATCCCGGCGGCGGGGCTGCTCGACTGGGTCAGGGCGCGTCGCCAAGAGCGCGCCGGCCCGCGCCGGCTCACGCCCGGGGCCACGCTCGCGGCGGTCCTGCTGCTCCCGGTGATCCAGAACCAGGCGCGCGACGTGATCTACTTCATGCGCGCGTGGATCCCCGACGTGGCCCCCCTGCCCGACGGCGACCCCGCGCTGCTGCAGGCCACGGGCTTCGTGCTCCACCCGGACTACCGCTGGCGGAGCCTGATGATCGAGACCCGGGATATCGAGCGGTGGGTCCGTGAGCACGACGACGGGCAGGGGAGATTCTTGGTCGAGTTCCCGCACCTCGGCGATCACCTGGCGTGGTCGACCGACGCCCAGGTGCTCGGCGGCTTCACGCTGCGCAACCTCCAGCACTCACACGCGAACCTGTTTCGCCGCGATCGCCTCGGTGCGGTCCCCAGCGAGGAGTTCCGCGCGTACCTCGAGCGCTACGCGGTGCAGTGGGTCATCGTCCACCGCGACAGCCCGCTGTGGAGCGAGTGGCGGCGCGACGAGCTCGACCGCATCCGGACCATCGGGCTGCACACGATCTACCGCGCGCGGCAGCCGGTGAACCTGGTCGCGGCGGGCGGCGGGCGCGTCGAGGCCGACACGAACATCTTGACGGTCACCGGCAGTCGCCCCGACGAGGACGTGGTGCTCCGCTACCACTGGCTCGAGACGCTGGTCTGCGAGCCCGACTGCGCGATCACGCGGGAGCCGATCCAAGACGACCCAGTGGGCTTCATCCGCGTCCCGGCTCCGCACCCGCCCGACTTCACAATCGTGAACGGATACTAGCGCGCCATGGTGGTGGTTGAACGCGAGACCTCGGCGCCAGCGATTCGTCCCCGCGGCGTGCTCGCGCTCGCGCTGGTGCTCACGCTCCACGTCGCGCTGCTGCTCTACGCCTTCCCGTTCGAGCACCTCGGCGACGGAAGCGTGCTGGGTCCGCCCGACTACCTGACGCACTTTCACCAGACGTCGACGCTCGCCGCCGCGGTCGCGGAGCACGGGCGGTTTTGGATCTACGACCCCAACCTGCTCGCGGGCTACCCGACGGGGCTGGTGTTCGACGTCGACAACAAGGCCCACTTTCTGTTCGCCTACGGCCTGCACCGGCTGGGCCTCCCACTCGCTATGGCGTTCAACCTGTTCGCCGTCGTCGCCGTCGCGCTCGCGCCCTTCATGATCTGGATCGCGGCGCGCACGCTGGGCTTCGACCGCCGCGCGGCGTTCTGCAGCTTCACGCTCGCTACGCTGGTGTGGCACCTCGACTCGACCGCGCGGTTTCTATGGTCGGGCGGCATGATCTCCTTCGCTGTGTGCGCGGCCCTCTCGGCGCTGACGATCGCGACCTTTCACCGCGCGCTCACGCGCGGCGGCTGGGCGCCGTGGCTCGCGTCCGCGGCGCTGCTGCCGATCTGTCTGCTGATTCATGTGTGGGCCTTCGCGATCCTCGTCGTCCCCATGCTCGCGCTGTACCTCCAGCACGGGCGCGGCCGGGCTGTCGGCGTGCACGCGCGGATCTGGGGGCTCGCCGCGCTGGCCGTGCTCGTCAACGCCTACTGGCTGCTGCCGGCGCTCGGGCATCTCCACGAGATCACGCCGTCCACCGCCTACGGGCAGGCGACGCCCGGCTTTTTGCTGGCCGACTTCATCGAGTACCCGGTCGACCCCCACCACACCGGGCGGGTCGCGCAGCGCACCCTGTTTCGCTTCGCCGCGCTGCTGCTCGCGCTCGTCTGGATCAGCGGCGCCCGGCGAGCTCGTGACCCTCGGGCCGCGCTCGCCGGGCTCTCGCTCGCCTGGCTGTTCGGCCTGGCCTACGCCGGCGCGCTCGCGCCGGGCGTCAACGCGACCGAGCCGTACCGCTTCGTCGTCCCCGGGGCGCTCATGGCCTGCGTGTTCGCGGGCCCCGTGGTCGCGCGCGCCTGCACCCGCGCGGCGCTTCGCGGGCTCACCCGCCGCGGCCGCGCGCTCGCGCTGCTCTCGGCGGTGCTGCTGCTCCCCCGGGTCACGCGCCAGCTGCTGTACTTCGTGCCCGAGCTCGTCCCCCGCCTCGGGCTCCACCAGTACGCGCCCGAGATCGACGAGGAGATCCTGATCAGCCCGCCGACCTACCGGATCCTGCCGGCGCCGGCGTCCTACGACGAGGTCGCGCGCTACGTCGACGCGCTCGCCGGCGACGAGCGGGTCCTCGTCGAGTGGTGGCCGCTCGCGGAGTACCTGGCCGCGAAGACAGACAAGCCGATCATCGGCGGCTTCCCCGATCGCCGGCTCCCGCACGAGTCCGCCAACATGATGCGTACGCCCCACGACTGGCGGCGCTACTCGCCCGAGGCGCTCGCCGAGTACGTCGCGCGCTACAACGTCCGCTACGTGATCGACGTGCTCCCGCTCGACCCGGCGTTTGAGCGCAACCGCGAGCTGTTTCAGCCCAAGCAGCTCGTGGCGCAGCGCTTCTTCGTCCACGAGGTCCGGCGCCCGCAGAGCTACTTCGAGGCCGGCGCCGGGGCGGTCGCGCGCGCTGAGCTCGGCCTCATCGAGGTCGTCGACGCGACGCCCGAGCCGGGGACGCAGGGGCTGACGCTGCGCTACCACTACCAACGCGAGCTGCGCTGCGAGCCGCGCTGCCGGCTCTCAAGGTCACCGGTCCCCGGGGACGACGCGGGCTTCATCCGCGTCGAGGGCGAGGGCGCGCTGCCGCGGCGCTTCGTGATCCGCCACGGGGACTGAGCGCTCGCGGCCCGCGGTGGGCCCCGTGACGCGTCGCGACTTTAAAGCGTCGTGTCCGAGTAACGCCTCAGTAGCCGTTCTCGATCACGAAGTCCGCGGGGTGCGGCGCGGGCACGCGGATGAAGCCCACCCGGTCGCGCGGCACGGGCTCGCGCTCGATCGTGCAGTCGGGCGCGCACACGAGGGTCTCGAGCCAGTGGTAGCGCAGCACGACGTCGACCGCGGGGTCGCTCCCCTCGACCGTGAGGCGGTTGGTCTCCGCGGTCACGACCCCGCCGCCCTCGGCGACCAGGTCGACGTCCACGCGCGTGCGGTAGAACTTGAGCAGGTGCTCCGAGTGCACGAGCTCGAGCACCTCGGGCCGGTTGGTCCAGTAGGGCTCGATGCTCGAGATGATCACCCAGCGGACCGCGTAGGTCTCGAAGTACTCGCGCAGCTCGGCGTCCGAGGCGATCCCCAGGCGACGCCGACGAAACAGGTTGGCGTCCGAGTGCTGGAGGTTGCGCAGCGTGAAGCCGCCGAGGATCTGGGCGTCGGTGGCCCAGGAGAGGCGGTCCCCGAGGGGCGGGAACTCGACCAGGAACCGGCTCTGGCCGTCATCGTGCTTCCGGACCCAGTCCTCGACCGAGCGGACATCGGCGTTGAAGGCCGACCAGCGAAAGTCGGGGTGGATCCCGTAGCCGGCCGCGCCGAGCGGGGTCGGGGCGCCGTCGGACATGGGCGCGGGCGTCGGCAGCTGCGGCGCGAAGTAGTAGGTGATGTCCCGCGCGACATCTTGGAGCGCGAGCGCGAGCGGGATGAGCACGAGCACCAGCTCCCGGCGCCCGCGCCACGGTCGGTCGCGGAGCCAGCTCGCCGCGTAGTCGAGGCACGCCGCCGCCGGGATCACGCACAGGAGCGCGAGCGGCAGCACGTGGCGGTAGGGCTGGATCTGCGCGATCGCGTGGCTGTAGCTGCCGAAGTAGCCGAGGAGGAACATCGCCGCGACCCCGGTCGCGAGCGGCAGCACCCGGGCGTCTCGCTCGCGCCGCCAGCGGAGGAGCGTGAGCACGCAGGCGACCGCGACCGCGATGCGCAGCGAGGTGCGGGTGCCGATCAGCCCGCTCGTCTTCGGGTCGAGCAGCAGCGCCAGCAGGTCGCCGAAGATGAAGGAGACGCCCGACTCGCCGAAGTACGCCGAGTCGAGGATGTAGTGCCAGAAGCGAGACGCGGTGCGCAGCCACCAGCCGTTGACCAGGAGGACGAAGCCCGCGATCCCCAGCACTACCCAGGCGTGCTGTCGCGCCCGCATCGCCCGGAACGCGCGCCCGTAGAGCGCGAACATCGGCAGCGCCGCGATGAAGAAGCTGTAGGGGTGGACCAGATGCGCGAGCGCCAGGGTTATGGCCGCGCCCACGCCGTGCGCCGGGCGGAACTCCTCCGTGTAGCGGTAGAAGAACGCGAGCGCGAGGACCACGAGGTACGAGGCGAACGCGTAGGCGACCATCCCGACGATCCAGCACCAGTGCGCGAAGGAGTCGAAGAACCAGATCCCGGAGCCGAGGCCGGCGGCGATCAGCGCGGGCCGGTGCTCGAGGCGAAACAGCCGCGCCGCCGCGTAGAGCGTCGGGACCACGGCGACGTGCGCGAGCAGGACGAAGCTGTTGAACGCGACCGCCCGCGAGAGCCCCAGCCGGTGCAGCGCGTAGGTCCACAGCTCCCAGCCCTTGTTGTCGGCGTCGAAGATCACGCCGGCCGGCTGCCCCGCGAGCAGCTGCACGTCGTAGACCCACGCGCGCCCCCAGCCCTCCAAGCCGTCGAGCACCCGCCACGCCTGGGCGATGTGCGTGTCGAAGTCGACGACCGTCATCGGGCGGTCCATGAACCACACCTCGACGCCGACGAAGTAGGCCAGCAGGCCGAGGTGGGCCGCGAGCACGAGCCCCAGCGAGACGACTCGCCACAGGATCGCGGTGGGGGTGCGCGTCGTGGAGTCCATGGAGGGGAGTGACCCTCGCCAATTCTCACCGGGGGATCAAGCGACCCGCGATGGAGACCTCCACGACGCCGCGGACGCTCACGGGCGCTCGACGATGATCCGCACCCGCTGATCAGCGGGGTTCGCGGGCACCTCGGCCTCGAGCGGGCCCTTCGAGATCACCTGCATCGCGTACACGCTCAGGCCCTGCTGCGCGAGGAAGTCTTTGACGCCCTGGCCGCGGCGGTCGGTCAAGAGGATCGCGTGCTCCACGGTCCCCGTCTCGTCGGATGACGCGTGGGCCTCGAGGAGCATGGACTCGAGCTCGGCGAGGCAGGGCGCGGCGGCGGTGAGCTGACACTGCGCGCGGGCGTCGAGGGCGAACTCGCCGGCGGCGAACTGAACCTGCGCGAGCCCGCAGGCCGCGGCCGCGTCCTCGGGCGTGGTCCCGAGGGTGTCGCAGGGGGGCGCTTCACCCCCTTCGCTCTCGAGCGCGTCACCGCTTGTCTCTGGGCTCGCGCTGCCCGCCGTGTCGGTGATGCTGTCCGGCGCGGGGCGGAGGGCGCAGCCGACGAGCAACACGAGCGCGCTCAACCCGAGGTTTCGACGCCAGCCCGCCACGCGATCAGACTACGCAAAGGCGACGCGCGGAGCAATCGCGGCGCGTCGTGCAGCCCGCGTCAGCCCGCGCGCGCCCGGTGTCTCCAGTCTCAAGAGACATGTCTGCTACCCTGACCTGCACGAGAGAGCGCGCCGCGCTACCTCGATAGAGTCGCGCCGCGGCCTCGCGCCCCGCAAAAGTTCGGTCTCCGGCGAAAAATCTCAGCGCGGCCCGAGCGACCTAGCCGCCGTCGAGGAAGGTCATCCGCGTCAGCCACAGCGCGCGCTCGTCGACCGTCTTGAAGCAGACCCGCTCGACGTAGAGCGTGTTGCCGCGCAGCTGCTCCTCGCCGTCCTCGTCGCGCTTCGCGTCCTCGCGCTTGAACTGACAGCAGCCCTTGCGGCAGCGGAGCGTCTCGCCGATGACGACGCCGCGGTGCTCTCGCGCCTGCCGGTGGACAGCCCGATACCAGCGCGTCACCGCCTCGGCGCCGCGCAGCCGGTCTTTGATGTCGTCTCCGCCGGGGCCCGCGTCCTCGGGGTCGCAGTCGGTGCACAGGATCTTCGCGTAGACCGGCAGCCGCGGCGAGATCAGCCCCGGCGCGGCCTGCTCGACCGGGTCCTCGATCCACGCGCGCATCGAGGTCGCCGCGTCCTCAACAGTCGTGAGCCCCTCGAGCACGCCGGCGACGATCGGCTCGTAGCTCGCGTGCGCGCGCAGGGCCGCCCAGTCCTCGTCGCCGCGCGTGGCGAGCACGCGCTCCTTGCACTCGAGACAGCCGGCGTCGCGCAGCTGCTCGAGCAGCGCGAGCGCGGCCTCGACCTCGCCCGCTCGCGCGAGCGCGCAGCCGAGGTTATAGCGGGCCTTAAGGTCACCCGGATCGGCGAGGACCGCGGCCTTGAACGTCTCCTGCGCGGCGGCGAAGTCACCGGCCTTGTGCAGCTCGAGGCCCTCGCGGTTGCGCGCGGACGCGGCCTTCTCGCTCGCGCGAGGCGCCCGCGCGCGCGCGATCGCGGGCAGCCCGCGCACCATCGCGACCCGCTCCGGCACGGGCGCCGCGGTCTCCGTCGCGGCCTCCGTCACGCCCTCCGCGGGCGTGACCCCGGCGACGTTCTCAACCTGTCCCGTAGAACTCTCGAGCGTCGCCTCGGCGCTCGACCCCGCGTCCGCGACCGCCGGCGCGCTCGGGGGCGCCTCGGGGCCCGCGGGCGCGGACGCGGCCGGCTGCGTCGGCTCGGCTTCGCGCGCGTCGTCGCAGCCCGTTAGCGCGAGGAGGAGCCACGCGACGAGCGATACGCCGCGCGCCCTCGCCCGCCGCTCCCGCGGTCCGTTGTCGGTGACGCTGACGCCGGCGTAGGTGCGCACGGAGGTACGACGCGCGCGCGAGCCCGTTGATTCCACCGCTGGACGGATCGCCGTCGATCACCGACGATTGCGGGGCGACGCGCTGAGGCGCCGACGCGAACCAAGGTGAACGTTGAAGCAGCTGCCCGTAGTCGCCGATGATCGGAGCGCGGCGGCGCGTCAGGACGCGCTCGAGGCCGCGCGCGCGCTGCCGACGTCCCGGGCGCTGCTCGACCAGGCCGTCGCGGCGCTCCGCGAGCTCGCGCGTCAGTACGCGGACGACCCAAGCCCGGGCGATGCCGCGGCCGCGAGCGACTCGCTGTGGCGCGCGCTCGATCAAGCCTACGCGGCGCTCGACCGCTATCTCCGCTACCTGCTTGATCAAGCAGGTGTCTCGCCGCGCTGCGGCTCCGGCTGCCCCTCGTGCTGCACCGCCGCGCCGACGATCCTGCCGATCGAGGGCCTGCGGATGGCTCGCGCGCTGCGGGCGCGCGACGACGGCGACGCCCGCCTGCGGCGGGCGGCGCAGCAGTCGAGCCTGTTTCACGCGCTGCTGCAGCGCGAGCTCGCGCGCAGCGACGCTGACGCCCGCGAGGTCTACCTCGAGCTCCAGCTCCAGTGGCGCGCGCGCGGCCTGCCCTGCCCGGCGCTGGACGACGCGGGGCGCTGCGCGCTCTACGACCAGCGGCCGCTGGCCTGCCGCGCGTACATCAGCGTCGAGGACCCGGCGCGCTGCGACACCGCCCACCCGCGCTTCCTCGGCGCGAGGCGACCGCAGGTGTGGCGCAGCGAGGCCGAGGCGCGCTTCGAAGCGCTGCTCCTCCAGATCGGCGACGCGCTCGAGCTCCCGCAGGCGCCGAACCTGCTGCTCGCGCTGCCGCTGCTCTTCGAGCACCCGCTCGCCGTCGGCGCGTCGAGAGACGACCGCTAGGGCGCGCACCGTCGCTCGCTCGCCGGGCCGAGCGCCCTCGCCCGCGCCTGCGTGTTCGGCCAGATCGAGGAGGCTAAGCCCCAGCGCGGCTGTTCGCGTCGCTCGAGCGCGACGACGTCGCGCTCGTGCTCCCCGTGTTCGTCGACGCGCCCGCGTCGCTCGTCTGCTCGCCGTCGGCCTCGCCGGTCGAAGACCCGTCGTCGCCACCACACGCGCCCGCGAGCACGACGAGCGCGAGCGGCAGACCGAGCGTGAAGCGACACGACAGAGGCCAGCGCGTATGCGTCATGGGCGGCAGGCTAACAGCGCAGGACCGACGCCGCCCACGCCGCTCACTGCGACGACCGAACGGATAGCGAGCTCACGGGCAGGTCTCTTCGAGCGTCGAATTGATGACCTCCGGGTCCCCGCTCGCGAGCACGAAGATCCCCGGGAAGCCCTGGGTCTCGAAGCCGTCGCTGGGGTTGGAGCACAGCAGCGAGTCCTCGATGATCATGTTCCCCGTGAGGTCATTGCTGACGAAGAAGATCGCGCCGCCGCCCTCGTTGGCGTGGTTGTCGGTGATCTCGGTGCCGCAGAGCCTCAGCGTAAACGTGTTGCCGTCGTTGTAGATCGCGCCGCCGCTGCCGCCGCCGGGCGTACCGGGCTGCGCCGGGTTGGCGCCGTTGCCGATCGCGGTGTTGTGGCTGAAGAGGCTGTTGATGACCGTGTACGACACGCCGATGCTGCTGAGGCCGGCGCCGTTCGAGCAGCTGTTGCCCAGCTCGGGCGCGCCGCCGAAGGTGCTGTTCACCACGTAGACCGGCAGGCCCTCGTACTGGCTGAGCACGCGCACGGCCGCGCCGCCGACGTCGGGCCCGACCTCGTCGCAGAGGTTGTTGAAGAAGCGCGAGTTGACGATCTTGAAGCGACCGCCGCGCACGAAGATCGCGCCGCCGCCGTAGGGGTCCTCGCCGGTCGCGTCGCCGTTGATGAAGGTCAGGTTCTGCACCGTGAGCCGCGGGTGATCTTGGTTCTGGCACATCGGGGTCGTCCAGACCTGCGCCTGATCACATGTGTTTTGGTACAGGATACGCCGGCCGTCGCCGTCGAGCGTGACGAGGCCGCCGCCGTCGATGACGATCTCAGGGCCCTTGTCGTTGAAGATCTTGGCGGTCTCGGTAAGCGTGATCGTCACCGGGTCAGGGCCGCAGTCGAAGGTGATGACGCCGCCGTCCGCGACCGCCTGCACAAACGCCGCGGAGGTGCAGCTCTCGGGCGTGCCGTCGCCGACCACCGTGGTCGGGCTCGAGCTGTCGGCGAGCTGCGCCTCGGCCGGGACCTCGCAGCTGCCGTTCGGGTTGCCGGCGGGCGGCAGGCCGTCGGGCGGCACGTCGGGTCCGGTGGTCCCGTCGGTGGTGTCCGTCGTGCCGTTCGTCGTGCCGTTCGTCGTGCCGTTCGTCGTGCCGTTCGTCGTGCCGTTCGTCGTGCCGTTCGTCGTGCCGTTCGTCGTGCCGTCGGTCGTGCCGTTCGTCGTGCCGTCGGTCGTGCCCGCTGAGTTCGACGTGCCCTCCGACGCGCCGGTCTCGGTCGCGCCCGACTCGCTCCCAGCCTCGCTCGCGGCGCTCGCCTCGCTCGTCGCGCCCGTGCTCGCGCCGTCATCCCCGGCGCAGGCCGCCGCGCACACGCTCGCGCCCGTGATCAACACATAAAAGAGTCCATGCTTCACAGCTTCACCTCCTGCATAGAATATGGCCTTGAAGACATCTACGCGATCTGTGCAGGCGGGGTCGCGCGGTGTACAGTTGGGGGCGTGAGCCCGCGATCCCGCCGCCCTTCACTCGTGCTCGGCAGCCTCGCCGCCGCGCTGCTGCTCGCCGGCTGCGCGCCCCGCTACCCGGAAGACCCGGCGCGCGCGAGCGCGCTGCAATTCTGGCGGGCGCTCGCGTCCGAGGACCTCTGGGCGGTGGTGCAGGTGTCCTCGTTCCCCTTCGCGCTCGACGCCCACGACGAGTGCGTCGCGGGCCCGCGCGAGCTCAGCGCGGCGCTCACGGAGCAGCTCGGGCGCGAAGCCGGCGGGCTGAAGCTGGTCGTGGGCGACGCCCGCCGCGTGACGCGGACGAGCGAGATCGAGGAGCGCTGGCAGGATAAACGGGATCGCTTCCTCGGCGACGACGCGCGCTGCCTGAGCGCGTCCGACCAGCCCGCGCCCACGGTCAACGCGGAGGGTCTGCACTACTACCTCGTCGACTTCACGGTTGACGGCGAGCCGGTCGGCGCGCTGACGCGTGTGCGCTGTAAAAAGGGCGACTGCGGCGTGACCGGCATCGACAACTGAGCCGGGTCGCGGTCGACTTCTTGGCGGAGGTCTTCGCCTGGGCGATCAAAAGACCGCGACGCTCTCGTACAGCACGGTGATCTCGGCCGGCGAGTAGAGCACGGTGACGATCTCGTCGCGCCGCCCGCGGTACACGATGAGGTCCAGCAGCGTCGCCTCTGGCGGGATCGGGACGCAGCGGAGCTGCTCTCCCTCGACGTGTATCCGAGCGCTAAAGTCGGTGTAACAGCGCTCCAGCCGCGCCCCCACGCGACTCTTAAGACACCCCGACCAGCGCCATCGCCTGGTGGACGTTGCGCCGGGCGTGCTTCTGCTTGACGGACGAGCGGGCGTAGCGGCGCAGCGCCGCGAGCAGCACCGGCCGGGTGGTCGCGCTGACGTGCTCGAGCTCGAGCTCCACGGCGAAGCAGGTCTTGAGGACATGCACCGGATAGATTGGCAACGCCGAGCCGTGATCGAGCAGCTGCGCGTGGATCGCCGCGACCAGCGCGTCGGGGTCGTCGACCCGCCAGCGCTCGAGCGCGGCGGCGAGCGCCTCGGGCGGCTGCAGGTGGGCGCGGTTGCGGGCGACGAAGCACGCCATCTGCAGGAGCCCGCGCGGCCACAGCTCCGGGTCGACGCTGCAGCGCTGCCGCACCGCGCTGGCGAAGGTCAGCGCGTGGGTGAAGTCCAGCCAGCCCACGTTGTCGGCGACCTTGACCTGGCTCGCCTCGCCGCGCGCCGTGTCGAAGCGCAGCATGGCGCGCGCCCCGGCCCGCAGCAGCGCGTCGTACAGCGCCTCGGGCGTGTGCTCGCGGGCGCGGGCGTGCACCCACGCGATGATCGGGCGCAGCGGCTGGCCCACGAGCCCGTCGAGCGCGGCGTCGTCGATGGGGCCCGGATCGAGCGCGGGCGCGGGCGCGGGCGCGGGGTAGTCCTGGACCGCCTGCGCGAGCGGTCGAAACTCGGGGATCAGGTCCTCGCGGCGCGCGTAGATCATGCCGCGCACATGACCGACGAGGACATCGTCGGCGATCGCCGGGCCGAGCCGGGCGATCAGCTCACCAAGCTTGACCGTGTAGATCAGCGAGTGGCCGAAGCTGAGGTAGTGCTGCAGCGCCGCGCGCGAGAGCGGGCGCGCGAGCTCCTCGTAGTCGAAGGGCTCGCCGCGCGCCCGCGCCCGCGCGGTCAGGCGCGAGACGGCCGCGCGCACGCGGGCGACCGCCTCGTCGACGTCCTCGCGCTCGACGGCGGCGAGGAAGGCGGGCTCGTCGAGCGGCGCGTCGTCGGCCCCGGCGAGCGCGTCCGCGATCGGGAACTCGGGCTGGCGGAGCGCGTCGAAGGCCATGTGGTCGATCGCCTCGCTGAGGCAGATGAGCTGGTCTTCGAGACATCCCGTTCGCCTCGCCGCGAGCGCGAGCCAGTCGGCGGTGCCGGGGATCGCGTGGGTCATGCCCCACTCGAGCCGCGGCGCGCACCACGAGATCACTGCGGGCAGCGCGGACTCGGGCGCGAGGCCGGCGGCGCAGAGGCGCGCGAGCTCGCGGGCGATCCAGCCCTGGTCGCGGTCGTCGAAGGCGCCGCGCAGTCCGGCCATGACGCGCGCGCGCGTCTCCGCGGCCGGCGGATCACTCAGGTCAACCCAGAGCTCGCCCGCGCGCAGCTCGAGGGGGTACACGCGCACGTTGTCGCCCCCCAGCATGTTGCGCCCGCTCTCGAGCTCGAACTTCCAGTTGTGCCAGTTGCAGGTCAGGACGCAGTCGCCGTCGACGGTCCCCTGGGACAGCGGGTAGCCCTCGTGGGGGCAGCGGTTGTCGATCGCGAAGCACCGGCCGCCGCGCTCGAGCACCGCGAGCTGATGGCGCCCGCGCTTGAAGACGACGACGCCGCGCTCGCGCAGCTCCTGCTTCGACGTGACTCGGTGCCAGCCCATCGCATCTCCCCCTACGACGCGCTCGCCGCGAAGACGATTTTATCACGCTCGTCTCGCGCGCTGTGCCGCGGAGCGCGGCCGCGGGAGCACCGGCCCCCCCGCGAAACCATGCTCGACTGGGGCCCCGCGCCGGGGCGCCGACGCGCTCGAGCGACCTCGCCACTCAGCGCGCCCCGTTCGTCATCTCGGCGCGGCTCAGCGAGCGATCGTGGAGGAACCACGAGTCATGCGCAGCCTGCACTTCGAGACGCGTGATGGGGGCGTGCTGCTGCTGACGATCAGCCGCCCCCAGGCCAACAGCTTCGACCTCGAGCTCAGGCAGGAGCTGTCCGCGGCGGTCCGGGAGGCCGCGCGCTCACCCGCGACGCGAGCGCTCGTGCTGACCGGCGACGGCGAGTTCTTCTCGGCCGGGGTCGACCTGCGCGCGATGGCGGCCGCGCGCGTCCGCGCCTACGCGCAGGCTACGGCCCAGCTGCTCGCGCCGCGGGTCAATCGGGTCATGGAGGAGACCGACGAGCAGCGGCGCCGCGTCGACGCGATCATCGAGTCGGAGGAGAGCGCGGCCGCGATGGCGGCGCACGTGCAGCGCCTCCTCGCGCAAAGCTGAACAGACGACCAGAACTCGTTCGACCCGGGATCTCGCGGGCGGTGAGGCGACGTTTCTGTGCAAATTGCCCGAGAGTCATGTTCTACGCGTAGCGTGAGTCGCCGTGTTCGCGCGGAGCCGCCGCGCCTGGGCGGTACACTTTCGCGCATGGCACGTTCGGGATCGCCCGCTGCATCGATATCGCGCGCTCAGGCTGAGCGCGTGGAAGCGCTGACCCAGCTGCTCACGGATGAGTTCTCCCTCGAGGCGCTCGCGCGCTTCTTCGCCACCAGCTACACGCGCCGCGGGGCGCTCGCGGAGCTGTCGGCCTCGCCCGCGCACGCGGAGCTCGTGCGGCGCCTCGACGCGGCCGGCCTCGTCGACGCGGTCTTCTTCACGCTGCTCGAGGACGCGGTCTCGGAGACCGCCGCCGCCTCGCTCCCCGCGCTGCGGAGCGCGTGGGGTGTCGAGCCGACGCCGAGCCGGCGCGCGCGCGTCGCTGAGTTCTGGCTCGCGTTCACGCTCGCCGGGCACGACAGCGGCCGCCGGAGCAAGATCGTCGCCGAGCTGCGTGAGCGCGCCGGCGACCCCAACCTCGACTACAAGGGGCACGAGCGAGACGAGCGCGGTAAAGACAGCGGGCTGTGGCTGCGGCTGCGGACCACGAAGGCCGGCCTCGAGGCGCTGCGCGAGCTGCGAGGCCGCGGCAAGCTCAAGCGCGCCGGCGGCTCCCGGATCACGAGCGACCCGATCACGCCGGCGCGCTCGCTCGCCGCGCTCGCGCTGCGCTACCGGCAGGGCGAGCGCGAGTTCCCCGGCCTCGCGCTCAAGGGCCAGGCGCTCGCGCAGCTGAAGCTCGACGGGCTCATCGCCCCCGGCGTCGACCTGCGCGGCGCGACGCTCGCGGGAGTCGGGCTCAGCGGCGCCGACCTGCGCGACGCCAAGCTCAAGCGCGCCCGCGTCGACGCGAGCGCGCTGAACGGCGCCTCGATGAAGCACGCGAACCTCGCGAGCGCGGTGCTGCAGGGCTGCGCGCTCGAGGGCGCGAGCCTGCGCGGGGTCGAGATGGAGAAGGTCGAGCTGACGCGCTGCGACCTCGCGCGCTGCGACCTGCGGGGCGTGTACGCGCCGGGCTCACGCCTCCAAGCGGTCTCGCTGCTGGGCGCCGACCTGCGCTACATCGACCTCGAGCGCGCGTCGCTCGAGTCCGTCGACATGACCCGCGCTGACCTCCGCACCTCGTCCTTCGAGGGCGCGCGCCTGCGAGACGTCACGCTCAAGGGCGCCGACCTGCGCGGCAGCGACATCGACGAGGCGCGGCGGGAGTAGCCCCTCGGGCGACGCTCGTAAAACCTGTCTCTTAGAACACAGCGCCGATGAGCGCCTTGATCCCGAGGTTGTGGATCGGCACGCGCCGCTCCTGGTCGACGAAGGAGGTGCTGACGCACACGTTCCGCAGCGACGCCGCGTCTTTGTAGCAAGACTCGGAGTGGATCCCGAGCAGCACGTCGCCGCGGACGCCGAGGTAGGCGTGCTTGCTGACGAACACGCTGAAGACCGGCGCGAGCTTCAGCGCGAAGCCGCGCGAGAACTCGCGCGTGTAGGTCGTCAGGCCGGCGGTCTCTGGGAGCTGCCGCGTGACCCCATCACCCGCCGCGTTGAAGAAGTTAAACGCGTAGCCGGGCGCGGCCTCCAAGCCGATGTCGACGCGCTTGACCGGGATGATCAGGCGGACCACGCCGAAGATGTTGTGCAGGTGGGCGTTCTGGTACAGCTGATCGTCGGAGCTCGCCGGCGCGGCGCCGAAGCCCCAGCGCGGGCTCAGCATGTGGAAGTCGTAGGCGAGGCCGATCAGGAAGAACTCTTTGAAGCGCACGCCGAGCGTCACGCCGGTCGCCAGCGACGGCGCGTTGCGCCCGATCATCGCGCCGGTCGTGCCGTCCTCGCTGCACTTCGCGGCGCCTGAGATGCAGAGGTTCGCACCGAGGCCGAGCTCCGCGACGAAGCCGTTGCGCTGAAACTTCGGCTGCTTCTTCTGTTGCTTGCGCTGCTGCGCGGCCTTCTTTCGATCGGCCGCGGTCATCCCGTCATCGTTCACCGGCTGGCCGGCGTCCCCGGCGGGCGCCAGCGCCGGCGCGACCCCGGTCTCGGCGGTCGCGGGCTGCTGTGTCGCGGGAGCCGGCGCGGGCGCGGGCGCGGGCGCTGCGTCCGCGGGCGCTGCATCGGCCGGCGCGGCGTCCGGCTGCGCCGCGCTCGCGAGGTTCGGCGCGAGCGATAGACCGCACGCGAGGGCCGCGGCGCCCACGAGACGCCACGAGGTTTTCATAAAGGTCGACACGCGAGGGCGCACGAACACCATGCTCTGCTCTTACACCGCCGGGTCACCAGTCGTAAAGCGCAGGTGTCGCGGGCGTACCAGCGCGCCTTCACGGTCGCGCGCGACCTGGCACTTCGGGAAGGAGCGGTTCCACGCCCGCCCGCGCCACCGACATCCACGCCCAGCAGATCCCGGGCGCGCGCTCATGCGGCGCGCGACCGACCTGGGCGATCGCGGCGCGCCTCCGCGAGCGCCGCTCGATCGCGGCGCCCGGGCGCGCCCCCTTCACGCCGATCAGCGCGTAGCTCATCCGCCGCGGGTCCGCCTCGAGGTCGCCGCGCGCGCCCAGGGACGCGAGCGCGCGGCTCGCCGCGGGGCTCCAGCGGCGCCGCGCCTTCTCGGTGAAGCCGATCGCTACGACTGTCCCTTCAGGCAGCTCATCGATCACCGCCGCGAAGCGCTCCGCCGCCGCGCCGTCCTCCTGGGTGTCGAAGGTCCCGAGCGCGCGGACGCGCCCGCCGCCCCCCGGCGCGCGCTCGATCTCGAGCGCCGTGACGCCGCGCGCGAGCGTCTCGAAGCGCGCGAGGCCGAGCTCGACGCGCAGCCCCTCGCCGCCCTCGAGCGCGTCGCTCGTGACGCGCAGGTCGCTGGGGCTGCGCGCGTTGGTCCTGCCGATCCCGAGCTCGATCTCGGCGAGCGGACGCGGCTGCGGGAGCACCTGACGAATTCGCGCGTAGTTAACGCCGCTGCGGAGCGCCGCCGCCGGCACCGCGACGCGGTACAGCGACCAGCCTTCGTCGAGCGTCGCGCCCGGCAGCGCGCGGCCGCCGTTGAGCTCGAGCTCGACCCGCGCGCCCGGGCCGGTCGGCCGCACCAGCGCCTGCAGCTCGATCGCCTCCGGCGCCCGCAGCGGGATCGCCACGGTCGCGCGCGCGCCGGCGACCACGCTGCACGCCTGCCCGCCGACGGAGACCTGCGGGCCGAAGCCCGACATGGTCCATCGGTCATCTGGAAATCGCATCAGATCCCAGCCGCGGCGGTGTCGCCGGTCGCTCAGCAGCTCCCAGCCCGACACCAAGTCGTAGCGACCCGGGTCCGCGCCCGCGCGCAGCGAGAACAGCCAGCTCGCCGGCGCCGCGCCGGGGTGCCCGAGGGTCGCGTACCAGCGCTCGACCCAGCGGCTGAGCGCGCGCTCGTTGACCGTCTGCATCGCCTGGCTCTCGCCGCGCTCGAGCGCGCCGGTCAGGTAGTCGTCCATGCGCTCGAGGTTGCAGACCGCGAAGCCGGCGAGCGCGACGCCAGGGATCGCCGCCCCGATCGCGGCGCCGCGTCGCGTCAGCGCGACGCCGACGCGCTCGAGCGCGAGCGCGAGGCCGAGGACGAAGAGCACCACGCCGTCGAGGAAGCGCCTGCCGCCGTAGGCCCAGCCGCCCCACCAGTCGTCGACGCTGCCGTTGATGTAGCACTGCAGCGCGAACACGGCGAGCAGCAGCCCGGCGAGCGCCCGCCTCGAGACGCGCGGGCGCGTCGAGGGGCGCGCCGAGGCGGCGCGCGTGACGGTGGTGGTCGTCGTCGTGATCTCGAGCGCCTCGCCCGAGCCGTTGGCGCGCGCGCGGCGGCTCTGGATGTGCGTGCTCGACTCGCGCACGGGCCCGCGTCGCCTCGGCGCGCGCCCCAGCGCCGCCGCGAGCAGGCCGAGCACCGCGACGTAGACGATCGGCGTCCAGGCGAACAGCCCGTTGCGGCTCGAGAACAGCGTCGCGCCCCAACGGCTCGCGCCCCAGCGCATGAAGTCCGCCCCCTGCGGGATCGTCAGCGGCGCGCCGAACAGCGCCCACCAGGCGAGCATCTGCGGGCTGAAGGCGAGCGCCGCCGCGAGCGCGAAGATCAGCCCGAAGATCAACCCGCGCAGCAGCGCGTCCCGGCACGCGCCGCGCACCGCTCGTCCCCCGGCCGCCGCCGCGACGACCCCCGCGGTCAGCTCGTAGGCGGGCAGCAGCGTGAAGACGACGCTCTGCGGGCGCACGAGCGCCATGAGCCCGGCGAGCAACCCGAGCGCGACCCACCCACCTGTCCCTCGAGTCCTGTACCCCCGGTGCCAGGCGTAGACGAAGGCCGCGACCGCGAACGCGCTCGCGGCGTGCGGCCAGCTCGGCTGGTAGATCATGTACCAGGGCAGCGGCGACGCGAGCAGGATCCCGAGCGCGGCGAGGCCGGCCGCGCGGGCCGAGACGAGGCGGCGGGCCAGCAGCGCCGAGAGCACGATCGCGGCGAAGCCCAGCAGCAGGCTCGCGTACAGCGTGACGCGCTGCTGCAGCGGCCCGCTGCCGTCGCGCGGCCCGGTGTCGTAGCCCGCCGCCGCGCCGACGCGCACGACCCCCTCGGCGAGCAGGAAGCTCGGGGTCCACAGCAGCGCGGGGCCGATCGTGAAGCGGTTCTCGGGCAAGCCCGTCTTCGTCCGCGGGCGCGCGTGCGGGTTGCCGAGCAGCGCGTAGTCGTTCTCGAAGTCGACGTCGCGGTCGTGCACCAGCGAGCGCGCGTAGGCGTAGTAGTACACGCCGTCGCCGTGGATCAGCCCGCCGCGCGTGAACCGGCCGACCGGATGCCGCGCGTACATCCACGAGAACACCAGCAGCGTGACCCCGAGCGCGACCCGCCAGCCCCACCCGAAGCTCGCCGGCGCCGCGTCCGTGTCGGGCAGCTCGTGCGCCATCGCGCTCGGTTATACACCCTGCGCCCGCCCTCGCCCTCGGCGTGAGCGGACGGCTGACGGCGCCCGGTTCGCTCGGTAGAGTCGTCGTATGGCTTCGCATTGGCACGGTATGAGATCAACCCTGCTGCTCGCGCTCGGGCTCCAGCTCGGCGCCTGCGGCCCTGGCCCCGACGGCACCAGCGGCAGCGACTCGGGCGACAGCGACGCGTCCTCGACCTCCTCCTCCTCGACCTCGGACTCGAGCGCGATGTCGACGGGTCCGTCGACCGCGACGGACCCGAGCGCGACCGAGACCGGTGGCGGAACGACCGCGGGGACCAGCGCGGGCACCACCGCCGCGACGATGACGAGCTCGAGCATGACGAGCTCGACGACGAGCGTGACCGAGACCGGCGGCGCGCCGGTCTCGTGCGAGAACCCGACGCCGATCCTGCAAAAAGACAGCGACGCCCCCAGCGGCTTCGAGCTGTGCGAGAACGGCGCGATCCACCGGCTCGAGCCCGTGACCTGCCTCGAGCCCCAGGCGACCGGCAGCTGCCAGAACGCCGACGGGATCTGCAGCGCCGACAGCGACTGCGCCGACGCGGACCACGGCGCGTGCCTCGACGGCGGCTTCGTCGGCTGCTACTGCCACTACGGCTGCGAGACCGACGCGGACTGCGGCGAGAACCAGGTCTGCGCGTGCGCCGGGGTGGTCTCGGATTACGCGACCTGCATCCCCGCCGGCTGCGAGGAGACCGCCTCGTGCGGCGACGGGCTGTGCGCGCTCGCGGTCGACATGGGCATCTGCGGCGAGGTCGTCGCGGCGCTCGAGTGCCTCGACGAGGGCGCCGGCTGCGTGTCGGACTCGGACTGCGCGGAGGACCCCTGCTACGAGGGCTCGCAGCAGCTCGTCCAGCACATCTGCTGGCCGCAGGAGGGCTCGTGGAGCTGCAAGGCGCCGGAGTGGTGTCAAGGCGACTGCGGCCGCCCGCTGCTGATCGACGGCGAGGTCCGGACCGCGCCCGCGCGCCCGCGCGGCGACTGGCTGCTTGACCTCGAGGACAGCTTCGGCTCGAGCGCGGGCGCGCCCGCGCCAGCGCCCGTGCTGGCGCGGGCGATCGCCGAGCGCTGGACCGCGGTCGCGCTGCTCGAGCACGCCTCGATCGCCTCCTTCGCGCGCTTCAACCTCCAGCTCGCGCGCCTCGGCGCGCCGCCGAGCTTGCTCGCCGAGAGCCGCCGCGCCATGGCCGACGAGCTGCTGCACGCGCGCCTCGGCTTCGCGCTCGGCCAGCGCTACCGCGGCCGCGCGCTCGGCCCCGGCGCGCTCGCGATCGCCGGCGCGGGCGCGTGCCCGAGCGCGCCTGCGTCGATCGTCGAGACGCTGATCCAGGAGGCCTGCGTCGGCGAGACGCTCGCGGCCGCCGAGGCCCAGGTCGCGGCGGAGCGGGCCACGGATCCGACGGTGAGGCGGGCGCTGAGCCAGATCGCGCGCGACGAGCTGCGCCACGCCGCGCTCGGCTGGCGCGCGCTCCAGTGGATCCTCGAGTCTTCCGACACCGACGCGCGCGCGCGGCTCCTCGCCACGCTCTCCCGCGCGATCGAGACCGCCACGCGCGCCGCCGCCGAGGCCCAGGTCGGGCTCGCGGATGATTCTCTGCAGCTCGCCGCGACGGCCCACGGTGTGCTCGACGAGCGCGCGCGCGTCGAGGTGCGGCGCCAGGCGCTGCGCGAGCTGGTGCTCCCCTGCGCCGACGCGCTGCGCGGGCGCGTCAACGCGTCCGAGCTGCGCGCTGCGGGCTAGCGCAGGCGCCTACCACAGCGCCGCGCGCAGGAGGTCCAGCGCCCGCGCCCGCGCGAGCTCCCGCGCGGCCTCCTCCGCGGCGTCGTCGGGCGTGCTGTCGAAGCCGTGATCGACGTCCTCGTACACCTCGAGATCCACCGGGTTCGCCACGCCGCGCGCGTCGGCGACGGCGCCGGCCTGCAGCTGACGCGCGGGGCAGTGCTCCAGCAGCCCGTCCTGCTCGGCGTGCTGAATGTAGAGCGGCGCGTGCGGAAAATAGAACTCCGAGACATCCTCGAGGTCGTCGCTCAGCGTCAGCAGCGCCTGCAGACCGCAGCCGGGGTAGTAGGCGACGCCCAGGGACGCCGCGGGTCGTGACGCGAGCGGCGGCAGCACCTCGAGCCCCGGGATGGTCTCGACGGTCTCGTGCAGCGAGAGGATCGTGGTCGAGCCGCCGTTGGAGAAGCCGAGCAGGCCGAGCCCCTCGCAGCAGACCTCCGGGCGCGCGCACAGGTACTCGAGCGCGCCGTGGGCGTCGAGCACCCGCGCCCGCAGGCGCTCCTCCTCGTCGAAGCCCGGCGGGATGTTGTCGACGTCGTCGTTGTAGTCGAAGAAGCCGCGCGAGAAGAAGCTCGCGGGGAACAGCGCCACGTAGCCCTCCGCCGCCAGGAGCTCGGACCACTCGCGAAACTGGCGCTCCATGCCGCCGTGCTCGAGGCCCATCTCGAGCTCCTCCTCATCTGGCGCTTGGAACAGACCGCCCGAGCCGTGCAGCACGACCACGGCCGGGCGCCCCTCGGCGCCCTCCGGCACCTGCAGCACCGCGCGGATGATGTCGCCGCGGGCGTTGCTGTACTCGATCTCGCTCACGGTGACGGCGGCGGCGCCCTCCGGCTGCGAGCCGCACGCGCCGGGGCTGTCGCCGCTCTCCGTCTCGCCCGCGCTGGCGCTCGCGCTCGCCCCCGTGCTCGCGCTCGTGGTCGCGCCCTCGGTCGCGCTCTCGGTCATCGGCGACGCGCTCGCGTCGGAGCCCTCGCCGCCCGCGTCGCCGCAGCCCGCTGCCGACGCGAGGCCGATCATCAGCCCGAGCGCCAGCGCTCGCCCCTCGTCACGCCCCACGACCCCTACGGCACCCCTTCGCAGACGACCGTGATCGTCTGCAGGATCGAGTTAAAGGCCTCCTCGATCGAGCCGTCGCAGATGTCCTCGACGATCCCGCGGTCGCCGAGCGAGCGAACGATCGAGTGGATGCGCCCGGCCGACGCGCCCTCGCCATAGACGCCCTCGCAGGTCTGCTGCGGCGCCTCGTAGAGCCCGGGGTGCGGCACGATCGCGAGGACCAGCAGGCGATCGAGATCGCCGCCGACCGCCTCGAGCAGGTTCGCGCGGGTCTGCATGCGCGTCGGCTGCTGCTCCCAGGTGTCCTCGTCGGTGAGGATGACGACGAAGACCAAGGAGTCGTCGCGCACGAAGCCCGCGTTCGCCTCGTCGAGCAGCGCGAGCGCCGAGTTGGCCGCCGTGTACTCCTCGCTCGTGTTGGTGGAGGTCGCCGCGAGGCAGGCGAAGTCCTCGACCAAGCTGTCCGAAGGGCCCTCTAACCAGCGGACCCCAGGCGGGAGCTGGCAGTCCTCGAGCACGTCGCCGTCCGGCGCGTTGCCGTGGGTGTGCAGCGCGGTCATGCCCTCGCGCTCCGAGACGACGCCGACGTGGAAGTCCTCGACGTCCGCGAGGTTCTCGACCAGCGAGCTCGCGAACGCGCTGAACACCGAGTTCCCCCCCTGCTCGTCCTTCAGCGCCGCCTGCTCCTCGAGCATGCTGCCCGAGCCGTCGATCACGAACAGGATGTCGAGGCGCTGGCAGCCCGGCGCCGCGGGGACCGGGGCCAGCTCGTCCTGCGCCTCGCAGGCGGCGATCGAGCGCGGCGCCCACTCGGCGAGCGCGGCCGGCAGCCCGCCGGGCTGCGCCCCGTGATCGAAGTACTGCCCGCGCTCGCCGAGGCTGACCGTGAAGGTCGGGAGCCGATCGGCGCCGCTGCCGTAGGTGAAGGCCTCCACGCGCCGACGCGCGCCCCCGCCGACCAGCCGCGTGTAAGCCTCGGCCGCCATGCCCGGGCGGTTGTAATAATTCGTGGTGCCCGGGTGATCATCAGCGGCCGAGAGCAGCAGCGCGAGGCCGGTGATGTCGTCGCGATCCGCCGGCGGCCAGCCCTCGAGCTGCAGCACCGGCTGCATCAGCCCGCCGAGCAGGTTGTAGCCGTCGGTGCCGACGAAGCCGGCGACGCCGTCGAGCAGGCACTCCATCACCTCGTGCGCCGCCGGGTCGACCGCGCCGCCCTCGCCCCAGACCAGGATCGGGCTGTCCGCGCAGCTCGTGAGCTGCAGCGTCTCTGTCCCCGGGGTCACGTGCACTCGAACCCGCGCCCCCGTCTCGGTGACCAGCGCGTCGAAGTAGTCGCGCAGCGCCGCGCGGCTGCCCGCGTCGAAGACGTCCGCGCCCGGATCGATCACCAGCGAGGCGTCGATTCCTCCGCACAGCGGCGTCAGCTCGCCCGCGCTCGTGTCGCTCGCGTCTTGCCCAGAGGTCAGGCCGGTCGTGGCCGCGCCCTCCGTCTCGCTCTCGCTCTCGCCCACGCCGCCCTGACAGGCCGCGAGCAGGCCGCAGAAGAGACCGCAGGAGAAGAGGCAGGAGAAGAGGCAGGAGAAGTCGCCGCAGAAGCGTAGCGCGCGACTTTTCGACAGCTCATCGTCCACCGCTCGAGCATAGCGCGGCGAGTCGTCTACGCGAGCATCAACGCCCCCGAACACGCGCTCGTGATCGCGCGCGCGCGCTGAGACGAGCGACCACGTCGACCAGCTCGGGTCGTCGCGTCGTCGCCGGGACAACGCGAAGCGACACGTCGACACCCGCGTACGCCGACGGTCCATTGACGCCTCCTCGCGCGCTTCGATACAGTCGCTCCCTACGGTCCACGGGGCCGCACGCGCGAGCCGCACGATGCCCTTAGCGCCTGGAGTCTCGATCGTCGCAGACGAAGCCGGAACGCTGACCGCGCTCCTCACGGTCGAGGGTGAGCCGCACGCGCTGACCTGCGCTCACATCTTCGGGCGCGGCGACGCGCTGTTCGCCGACAACCGCCGCGTCGGCACGCTCCGCCTCAACCTCCGCCGCTGCTGGCCGTGGGTCGACGCGGCGCTCGTGCGCCTCAACGAGGCCGGCCGCGCCGCGATCGACACCGGGCACAACCAGCGCTGGTGGACGCAGAAAGTCCGCTCCCCCGTAGCCAAGCTCAAAGATCGGCGCGCGTTCCTGCTGCAGCGCGACGCCACGCGGGCGCTGCCCGTCGAGATCCGAGCGCACCGCACGAGGGTCGCGGCCTTCGCCGAGCCGCGCTCGCCGATCAAGCACATCCTGACTGAGGGCGCCGGCGTCGACGGGGACTCCGGCGCGCCGCTGTACGTCAAGAAGCGGGGTGTCGTGATGCTGCTCGGGATCCACGTCGGCCCGGTCGGCGGGCGACCGCTGCGGGGCTGTCACGTGCCGGTCAGGCCGGTGATCGAGGCGCTCCGGGCCGTGTTCCGCGACGTCCGGGGGTACCCGCAGCAGCGCGCAGGAGGTCACCGTTGATCACGAGCTCACTCACCGCCACGATCGGCGCGGCGCTCCTCTCGCTGGCCACGCTCGGCGCGCCCGACGACGACGTGCTCGACCTCGAGCGGCCCTACACCCGTAACGCCGCGGACGACGAAGAAGACGACGAAGACGACGACGGCTTCCGCTGCCAGAAGAGCTTCTACGAGCGCTACTTCACCGCCGACCCGCGCGTCGGAAAGCGCGCGCGGGAGCTCGCCGATCGACGCGGAGCTGTCCACAAGGCCTTCTCCAAGATCTGCGCGCAGACCCGCGACCGCGCGCTCAAGCGCGCCTGCGACCGCCCGCCCGCCGAGGACATCAGCGCCCGCGCGCTCTGCATCGCGTACGCGGGCGAGGCGACCGCCGCCCGCGAGAGCTGTCGCGCGCTCGAGCTCGCCGAGCGCTCTGACGCGAGCACCCGCGCGCGCCGGCTCGACCTCCGCCGCGAGTACGTCGCCCGCTACAGCCCGCCCGGCACGGACCCCTCGAGCCTGCCGCAGCACGAGCTCGACCGGGTGTACCGCCACGCCTGCGTCGAGTCCTTCGCCAACACCCGGCGGACCTCGGGCGCCGCCGCGAACCTGCTCCAAGTCGCCGCGCAGGTCGTCGTCGACCGCGCGAGCCAAGCCGGCTGGCGGCTGCTGAAGAAGCAGCTCACGCGGGTCGCCAACTGCGAGCCGCCGCGCCAGACCAACCGCCGCGAGAGCGAGCGCTGGCGGCTGCGACGGACCTGCGACGTCCTCGAGCGGACGAACATCCAGGACATCCTCGCCAACCCGACCGCGCTCGTGAACGCCTCGATCGAGGACCTGTTCCTCTTCATCCCCGACGTGCTCCCGCGCCCGCGGGGTCCCCAGCACGAGTTCATCGCCCGCACCCTCGAGATCACCACGAGCGCGAGCACGGCCGTCCGCGCCGACGGCCTGCGCGGCCTCGAGGCCGCGAGCGAGCGGCCCGTGATCGAGGTGCTGCACTACGCCGCGGACCAGGCGAGCTGTGACGACACGACGCTCACCCCCGCGACCCGGATCACGCGCGCGCTCGTCGACTGCATCACCGAGAACAGCGCCAGCGACATCGACGTCCGCGCCTGCGACATGGAGCGTCGGCTGCGGACAGACTGCCAGCTCCAGCCCTCGCTCGCGCGCGAGTACGCGACCGTGCTCAACGCGAACCCCGAGGTGCTCAAGTTCCGCGGGCTGCGTGACCGCGTAAACGTGCTCTTCGAGCTCGCGCGCGTCGACGCGAGCCTCGCCGGTGACGTCTCGCTCGTGCGCGCGCGCGACCTCGAGGCGGCGCGCCACCTGCTCGTCGGCCTGCTCGACCGCGACTGGACCACCGCGACCGCGGCCGCCGGCGAGCTGATGCTGGCGCGCGCGCAGCTGCGTCGCCCCGCGCGCGCGACGACGCCGATCGCCCAACCAGCCGCGACCGCCAACGCGCTCACGACGTCGCCCACGAGCAGCTCCTGCGATCCCGCGCTGCCCGAGGGTCCGTCGCCGGCGACCCACGCCGACAACCGACAAGCCTGCGGCCCGAGCGACCGGAGCGCGGACTGCCGGCTCGCGCGCAACCTGCAAAAATTCTACGCGCTGCTCACCGCGATCGGGCAGTACGCGACGACCCTCGAGAGCGCGAAGCCCGGCGCCCCCGACCGGGCGGAGACCACGGCCGCCCGCGCCGCGATCATCGAGGAGCTGATCAAGCGCACCGTCAGCCGCAGCGCCCGCCCCAACGACTCGGTCGTCGTCTCGATCGGCGGCAGCCTCGGGCTCGGCGGGAGCGCCCGCTTCTCGACGGGCACCCGCGCCTACGCGGGCTTCGTCGGCCCGCTCTACATCGGCCTCGGCTTCGCGCTCGACTCCTACCACCAGCTCGGCCGCCGCGACACCTGGGGCGGCGTGCACGCCGAGCTGAGCTTCTTCGAACTCGGTCAATACCTGACCTTTGAGACAAACGGCGAGCAGGGCGAGCTCGTCGTCAAGACCCCCGACATCAAGCAAGCCGTCTCCCTCGGCCTCAAGCTCGGCTTCTGGACCGCGCTGCGCGAGACCCCGCTGTTCATCGCCCCCTACGTCACCATCGCCCCCTTCTCCCTCACCCAGGACGAGCACTTCAGCTGGTCGGTCGGCGGCATGCTCGGGATCTACATCCCGTTCTTCGACTTCAACTAGCCACGTCGCGCGACGAGGCCCTTCGAACACCTACGCCTCGACACCGGCGCCGCGCTGTCCGAGCACAAGCAGCGCCACAAAGAGCATGGGCGTGGCCCACGAAGTGGGTCGCGCCCGCGTCTCCCGGAAACCGTCCGCGCCAACGAGCGTTCGCACCGTCCGAGCTACCGCACCCACACCGAGGCCATGCTCGTCTTGCAGCTCGTGTTGTAGCACGTCGCGCCCGCGTTGAGCGACCCTGACGGATTACAGGGATAGGCGCCGTTACAGACCTGCCGCGTCAGGCTGCTGATCTTCGGCATCGAGTGATCGTGACTCGACCACGTCCCCTGGCCCGACGGCGTGTTCCCCAGGCCGTAGGTCCAGCAGCACGACGGGAACACGAAGCCGATCAGCGTGTTCTCGTTGCAGCCCGGGAAGCACGAGCAGTTCGAATCGAGCGGGCGGACCACGATGTCAAAGATCAGCTGCTGCTGATCCGAGAGGTTCTCGACGAACTGCGGCGTGCCGCCGACGAACTCCGTCGCGCAGGCCTGCATGTTGTACAGCGACGAGATCCAGTCGCCGAAGCTGACCCCGCCCAGCAGATCCATCGTCCACGCGACCGCGTACTCCTCGGTTCGCACCATCAGGTGCTGCCCCGGGACGATCCCCCAGCCGGGGCTCTTGTAGTCCGCGCTCTGGTACGTGTCGACCGCGCCGAAGCCGTTCGCGTCGGTCATGCTCTCGAGGGTGTTCCACGAGCGCCCGTCCCCGTTGATCTGCGAGCCGATCAGCGTCCACCCGCCCTCGTCGGTCTCCATGTCGCACTGCACGGTCATCGGCGCCTCGGGCCCCTGGCCGTCGACGTCGATCGTGTACTGCCCCGAGCTCGCGTCCGGCTCGATCTGCAGGATCTCGGCGCAGCTGACCGCGAGCTCGCACAGCCCGTCCTGACACTTGTTGACGCCCACGCAGTCGTCGTCGGCCTTGCAGCTCTGGCCCAGCTCACAGGGCGCGCAGACCTCTCCGCCGCAGTCGATGTCGGACTCGGCGTCGTTTTGCGCCCCGTCCTCGCAGGTCGCCGCGACGCACAGGCTGCTGCACGCGTCGTCGTCGACCTGGTTGCCGTCGTCGCACTCCTCCGCGCCCTGCCCGACGTTGTGCAGCAGCCCGTCGCCGCAGCTCGCGACCTGGCACGCGCTCGTGCAGTCGCCGTTGTCATCGTTCTCGACCCCGGCGTCGCAGCCCTCGCCGTTGCTCTCCTGCGCGAAGCCGTCGCCGCAGGCCGCCAGGGTGCAGGCGTCGGTGCACTCGTCGGTGTTGTCGGCGTTGCCGTCGTCGCAGGCCTCGCCCTCGGCGGCGACCCCGTCGCCGCAGCTCGCCAGCTTGCACTCGTTCGTGCACTCATCGTCGTCGACCTGGTTGCCGTCGTCGCAGCCCTCGCCCGGACCCACCAGCCCGTCGCCGCAGGTCGCGAGCGTGCAGTCGCTCTTGCACGTCCCCGCGTCGTCGTTGTTCTCGCCGTCGTCGCACTCCTCGCCCGGTCCCTGGGCTCCGTCGCCGCAGCTGTTGGTGGTGCAGTCGTCCTTGCAGGCCGCGTCCGCGCCGTTGCCCTCGCCGTCGTCACACACCTCGTCCGGACCCAGCGCCCCGTCGCCGCAGACGTTGTTGGTGCAGTCGCTCTTGCAGGCCGCGCTGTCGGCGTTGCCCTCGCCCTCGTCGCACTCCTCGCCCGCGTCCACGACGCCGTCGCCGCAGGCCGGCTCGGGCCCGGCCGAGGTCTCGGAGTCCGAGCCGCCCGTCAGCGTCATCCCGCCCGTCGCGTCGCTCGTCGGCCCCGCGGTCCCGCCGTCGGAGCTCGTGCTCGCGTCCGACTCGCTCCCGGCCGAGACCTCGCTCGCGCCTGGATCGCTGTCTCCGCAGCCCCCTGCCAACACGAGCGCGATCAGCAGCGATCCGCGCCCCGCCCACTCCCAAACCAGCGTACGCATACCCGCATGCTCGGCGCGATGCGGAGCGAGGTCAATCATCAATCATGTCTTAAAAGACATATTACATAGTGCAGCGGCGCCACGACCCGCCGGCCGCGCTCGCCGGCTCGGCGGCCGTCGGCGCCGTCGACAGCGCCGCCCCCGCCCCCGCTCACCCCGGCGCCTGGACCGGGAACGAGATCCTCACCGTGGTCCCCGCGCCGAGCGTCGACTCGAGCGTGATCTCGCCGCCGAGCAGCTCGGTCACGAGGTTGTGGATGATGTGTAGCCCGAGCCCGCTGCCGCCGCTGCCGCGGTTGGTGGTGAAGAACGGCTCGAATACGCGGCGCCGCAGCTCCGGCGAGATCCCGCGCCCGTTGTCCGCCGCCTCGATCACCGCCCGGCCGCTCGCGCCCGCGCCCACGCGCAGCACCACCTCGCCCGCGAAGCCCTCCGGGAACGCGTGGACGATCGCGTTGCTCAGCAGGTTGGTCACGATCTGCGAGATCGCGCCGGCGTGGGTGTTGACCTCGAGCTCGCCCTCGACCTCGAGGCGCACCGCGTGCGGGCTCCGCTTGTACAGCGGCCCCAAGCTCGTCAAGACGTCGCGCACGTACGCCCCCAGCTCAAACCGCCGGCGCTTCGCGTTGGACTGGTCGACCGCGACCTTCTTGAAGCTCACGATCAGCTCGCCGGCGCGCTGCAGGTTCGTCGAGGTCAGCGCCGAGGCCTCGCGCGCGTCGGCGAGGAAGCGCTTCATGTCGCGGCGCCGCAGCGTCTTGTCGTCGAACTTCTCCTGGATCGCGGCGACCCGGTCGGCGAGCAGCGACGAGGCCGTGATCGCCACGCCGACCGGCGTGTTGATCTCGTGCGCCACGCCGGCGACGAGGCCGCCGAGCGCCGCCATCTTCTCCTTGTGCAGCAGCTCGCGCTGGGCGCTGCGCAGCGCGCCCTTGAGCTTGTCGGTGTAGACATCCGTCATCACGAGGATCGTCTCGAGGTAGGCGTCGTCGAGCAGCTCGAGCAGCTCGACGCGCTGGCGCATCGAGACGCGCTCGTGGTGATCGAGCACGTGCATGACCCCGTGACGGAAGCACAGGAAGCCGCGGACCAGCGTCGAGATGTTGAACTTCATCGCCGCGCGCAGCGAGGTCACGTGCTCGATGAACGCGTCCCGCGGGCCGCGGTCGCCCCTCAAGATCAGCGCGCGGTAGACTTCGAACTCGCGCTCGACGAGCGCGACGGTCTCGTGACGCGGACGTCGACCGCGCAGGTCGTCGGAATTCTCCCGCACCCAGTCGACCCCGACCTCGACGATCTCGGCGTGGTGCTCGGCGAGCATCGCCGCGAGCAGCGGGAGCACGTCGAGCTCCTGGGTCTCGAGACCCCGACGCGCGCTCACGAGCCCGACGACCCCTCGGGCTCTAGCTGCGCGCCGAGCTCGCTCCACCTGGCCTCGAGGGTCCACAGCGCCCGATCCTCGGGCGCGCGCTCGCGCAGCGCGTCGAGGCGCGCGCGCGCCTCGTCGCCCGCCCCCGACTCGAGCGCGGCGCAGATCGAGCGCAGCGCGGACACGGTCGCCGCCTTGCGCTCGCGCAGCGGCGCGGGGTCGGCGACGAAGACCTCGTGCACGCCGATCGCCGTCTCCTTCCCGCGCACCCGCACGCGCCCGAGCGGCCTCGTCGCCGGGAGCTCGCGCGCGATCGCGTCGTGCACCGACTCGCTGATCAGCAGGTCGACGTCGAGCTCCCGCGTGAGCCGCTCGAGCCGCGCGGCGACGTTGACGCAGTCGGCGACCACGGTCCAGTCGAGCCGCTCTCGCGAGCC
Source organism: Polyangia bacterium (assembly GCA_030430565.1). Taxonomy (GTDB): domain Bacteria; phylum Myxococcota_A; class Polyangia; order Nannocystales; family Nannocystaceae; genus JACKDW01. The sequence continues at coordinate 136,285 of JAUIKS010000014.1, read as the reverse complement.
GAGCATGCCGAGGACGACGCTGCCGCGCGCGACCCCGATCCCGAGCCGAGCGGCGCGCGGCCAGTCCCCGCGGCTGTTGAACGCGTGGGTCCAGCGCAGCATCTCCACCGCCGCCTCGACCGCCGCCCTCGGTCCGCGCGGGAACAGCACCATCACGCCGTCGCCCAGGTACTTGTCGACCACCCCGCCGCGCGCCTCGATGATCGGCGTGAGCCCGGCGTAGAAGTCGTTGAGGAAGGTGAAGGTCCGCTCGGGGCCGAGCGACTCCGCGAGCCCCGTGAAGGACTCGAGGTCGGCGAACAGCACGGTCATCTCGCGCTCGTTCTGGTCGCCCACGCTCACGCGCGTGACATCGCCGCGCCCGAGCAGCTCGAGGATCGGCAGCGGCACGAAGCGCGAGACCGCCTGCAGGGTCCGCTCTTTGTGGTGGTGCAGCCGCTGGTTCTCGAGCGCCACCGCGGCGTTGCTGCAAAACAGCTGCAGCGTCCGGCGGTCCCACTCCGTGAGCGCGCCGGCGCCCTCGATGAACAGCGCCGCGCACTCGCGCTCGTTGGCGCAGAAGCCGTAGACGATGTAGCTGTCGCGGCAGATCGAGCCCCCGCGCTCGAGCGCCGCCTGCAGGTCCACGAAGATGTTCTCGTCGATCACCTCGGCGACGTAGTCACCGACCGCCCGCTCGAAGCGGCCGGTGCCAGCCAGCACGACCGGGCTCTGGACCTCCCGGCGAAACAGCTCGCCGCGCCCCTGGAAGAACAGCGCGCTGCGCTGCGGGGACAACAGCGCCGTGAGCTGCACCAGCAGCCCGGCGATAAAGGCCTCGATCGACTGGCGCTCGAACAGCGACGCGGTGGCCTTGATGATTCGCTCCAAGCCGACCTTCTGCGTCTCGATCGTGCACAGGTCGCGGTACGAGCGAATCGCGCCGATAACCGTGGTGACCAGGCGCTGCGCGGTCATCTCGGTCTTCGCTCGATAGTCGTTGATGTCGTACTCGGCCATCACGCGCTGCTCGGGCGCGAGCCCGGGCTGCCCTGTCCGAAGCACCAGGCGCACGAGCCTGTCGCCGTGCTCCTCGCGGATCCAGCGCGCGAGACCGAGCCCCGCGTCGTCGGTCTCCATGACCACGTCGAGCAGCGCGACCGCCAGCCCGGGCGTGCGCTCGAGCAGCGCGCGGGCCTCGGCGTCGGAGTACGCGGACAGCAGCTGCACCGGTCGGCCGTGCACGCGCAGCCCCGTCAACGCGAGCCGCGAGATGCTGTGCATCTCCGGCTCATCGTCGACGATCAGCACCGACCAAGGGTCGATCGCTACGCCCTCCTCCGCGTCTTCGTCTTCGTCTTCGTCTTCGTCTTCGGCGTCGGCGAAGAGCTCGCCGTCTTCGTCTTCGTCTTCGTCGTCCACGTCGCGCTCACGCTCGCCGACGTCCGCGACCGCGAGCGACGGCTCGTCGAGGCGACCGTCGATGGGAGCCTGCGAAGCGAGCTTCTCCGCATGACGCTGCATCGTCTACATCTCCCTCACTTGTCTACCCGATCCTCGTATCACCGCGTAGCGCCGGCCACAAGCGCGCTGTGTCCTCGCGCGCCTCTAGGCGTTCTCCCGGCTGGGCGCGCGTTCGCGCGTGGTGTCCTGTCTCTTTAGACAGATTCGTGCCCGATCGCCGACAGATGGTTCGCGCAGAAACTTCTGTCTGCATCATCAAGCGCTCGGGCGCGCGCGCGGTCTGCTCAGGGGCAGTCGACGAAGAGTGTGGTGATGCCCGGGTTCGGCTGCCCGTACGCGCCCCCGGGCGGACCCGCGTTGAGCAGCAGCACGTCGGGGGCGCGCCCCTCCCCGTCGACCTCCGCCGAGAACAGCTCGACGACGAAGTTACCTGCCTGAAAAGACTCCCGCTCGGGGAGCCCCGCGACCGCGCTCGTGATCCCGAGGCTGCTGAGCATGTAGCTCGAGGTGATGATCTCGAGGCCCGGCGCCGTCGCGACCTCGGCGACCAAGAGCGGGCCGTCGCTCGTCACCGAGAGCCGCCGCGGCGCCGCGTCCGCGAGGCCGCGAGTGATCAACAGACGGTCGCCTGCGGTCGCGATCCCCTCGAGCGCCCCGTCGCCGTCGAGGTCCGCGATCACGACGCGCTCGGCCCCCGGGAGCGCGAGCGGCTCCCCGGCCCTCCACCCCCTCGGGCCGCCGCGGACGCGCCACAGCGCCGCGCCGGCGCTGTGGTACACGTCGCGCCTGCGCTCGACGCCCGCGCCGCTCGTGACCAACAGATCGAGCCGCCCGTCGCCGTCGAGCTCCGCGACCGCCGTCGAGAACGGGTCGCGCCCGACCGTCACGCGCGCGCCGGCGCGAAAGCTGCCGTCGCCGCGGTTCTCGAGCACGCGGACGCTGTCCCACAGCGGCGCGACGACATCGAGATCGCCGTCGCCGTCGAGGTCGACGATCGAGGCGTGCCGCAGCTCGCCGCCGAAGCGACCCGGGATGCGCGTGAACGGCCCCAGGCGAAGCTCTCCCGCGCCGTCGTTGAAGCCGATCCGATACCGGGGCGCCCGCGCGCCGTCGAGGATCAGCGCGTCGAGATCACCGTCGCCGTCGAGGTCCGCGAGCTCGAGACCCGAGCCGCCCGAGTCGACCGGCGCGCGCTCGACGAAGGCGCCGTCGCGCCGCCCCTCGAGCAGCACGAGCGCGAGCTCTCCCACCGAGGTGTACGCGAGCGTCAGCACATCCGGCTGCCCGTCCCCGGTGAGGTCGCCGACCGCCCCGACGTACGGCTTGTGCTCCAGCGAGGTCGTCGGGCCCACGCGCAGGCACAGCCCGAGCGGGTCGTCTGGCTCCGAGGGCAGGTCTAGCGGAGGATCCGGCGGGAGATCGGGGGGAGGATCCGGCGGCAGGTCCAAGACCGCGCGCGGCCGCTCTTCCTCCTCGACGTGATGCGGCGCGCAACCGACCGCAGCCCACAAGAGCCCGCACGCGATCGAGCCCACCTTCGAAAAAAACCGCCCGCGCCGCGCTGTCCCCATGGGCACCTTAGACGCGCGAGCGCGGCGTTTGACGCCCGCGCGCGCCGTGAGCCGACCCACTGTCCGCGCGCCGTCGCCTCCGTCGTCGCGCGCGCAGCAGCACCACGCCGAAGAGCGCGGTCGCGAGCCCGCCCGCGACCGGCGACGTCGTCACGCGACAGCTCGCGCAGCCGGGTCCGCTCGCCGCCGGATCTGGCGGCGTCACGTCGCTCTTGGGCAAGACGCCGGCGTTGGGCGCCTCGAGCCCCGGGACCGTCTCGGCGACGAAATTCTCGAGCGGCGCGTCGCGGGCGACGAAGGCGAGGTTCTGCGCCGAGACGGCGGACTCCTCCACGCCGCGCCCGTTGGGAGGTCCGCCCCACACGCCGTACTGGGGATCCTCGCACTCGACCGGCCCGGCCCAGCGGTGGCGGATGATGTAGCGCGCCTGGAAGTTGTTCACGCTCGCCTCGGTCGCGCCGCGCTCGAGCTGCTCCGGGGCGCCGTACACCTCGCGCCCGCCGGTGATCGGGACCGCCGCCTGAAACACCAGGTCCTCGCCGAGGCTGTCTCGGCTGTAGCGCGCGTGCAGCCGCGTGAGCACGAACTCGCCGGGGGCGCTCCAGAGCTGATCGGTCGTGCCGAGGCCGCTCAGCGCGCGCTCGTAGGTGGGGAGCACGTCGGCGCCCAGCGTCGTCAGCTCCTCGACCGTGAGCGGCGGCTCGGGGCACGGGTCACAGCTGCCGGCGGCCCAGGCGTACTCGGTGACGACCGCGCCCGGGTTGAGCAGGAGCACGCGATCGAAGAGCGCCGCGTAGAACTCGCCGAAGCGCTCGCGGGCCGCGTCGCTGACCTCGAGGTTCGTCGGGATCGCGACGTTGCGGTAGTTCGCGACCTGATAGCGGACCTGCCGCGAGAGGATGTGAACGATCAGGTCCTGCGCGCCGTTGGAGTTCATCAGCCCGAGGCGGACGGGCAGGCTGAAGCGCCGCGAGTCGTAGTGAAAGCGCAGCGGCGAGAGCATCGCCTGGCCGCGGTCGTCAAAGCGAACTTTTTTGGCGTTGACCTTGGCGACGAAGAACTTCATCCCGCCGTGCACGTAGGGCCGCAGCACCTCCTCCGCGCCCGGCGGGATCGTGTAGCGATTGGCCCGCAGCCAGCGGTCGAGGCCCATCGAGTCCTTGGCGCTGAGGATCACGATGTCGTACTCGCCGACCGCGAACTCGGCCTCGATCGTGACGCCGAAGTTGCGACTGGTCGGGGACATGTCGACGACCTCGGTCATCGACGTCGTGCCAGCGAGCCGGATGCTGCCGAAGCTCGGGTTGGGTCGGCAGGGGTCCTGCTCCCAGTACTCGACGAGGCGCGGCGCGGCGAGCTGGTCCACGCGCTCAAAGATCGCGCGCGGCAGCACCTTCACGTCCCGCTCCTGCAGCACCACCGGCACCGGCACGACCATCGCGAAGTCCTCGGGCGGGCCTTGATAATTGTTCTGCATGGAGAGCACCGTGCGGGTGCCGTCACGCATCAAGACCACGTTGGTCGCGTTGTTGTAGAGCCGCGCGTCCGCGCCAGAGACGTAGAACCCGCAGAACGCGTCGGCGCGCTGCGGCGCCCACCAAGTCGCGGCGGCGAGCGACGCGACGAGCGCGGCTTGGAGGAACGTTCGGATGCGAGCGCGGCGGAGCGTGTGCATGTCGAGGTCTACGCCCCCTTTGTACACGACCCGCGAGCATCTAGCCCCAGCGCGAGCGCCACGACGCCGTAGCGCCCGGTCGTCGCTACCGTGACAGCGTCGGGCGCCGCGCCGCCCACGGCCGCGCGCGCTCGAGCTGCGCCGCGAGCTGCAGCACGCAGGCGTCCTCGCCGAGGCGACCGGTGCACATCACGCCGATCGGCAGGCCGTCATCGCTCCAGTGCAGCGGCAGGCTGATCGAGGGCTGACCGGTGACGTTGAACACCATCGTGAAGGGCGCGAAGCGATACGCCCGCTCGACCGCGAGATCGACGAGCTTCTCGAGCCGCAAGAGCGGCTTCAGCCGCAGCCGCGCGACGAGCTCGTGCAGCCGTCGCTCGAGGCCGTCGGCCGCGAGCGCGTGGTGCTTGACCGGCGGGAGGCCGAGCGTCGGCGTCAGCAAGAGGTCCCAGTCCTCGAAGAAGCGCAGGATCTCGCGGGACTCCGCGTTGAGCTGATCGATCGCGTACATCAGCGCGCCGGCCGGCGTCGCCTCGCCGAGCAGCCCGAGCAGGTACGTGGTCAATTCGACATCTTCGCGCCGCACGGGCCGGCCGAAGAGCTCCCGCGAGAACGCGAACACGCCGGCCGTGCGCGCGGTGTAGACGCGAAAGAAGCTCTTGGCGATCCGGTGGCTGTCGACCCGCGGCCCGAGCTCCTCCACGGTGTGCCCAAGCGACTCGCACAGGCGCGCCGCCGCCTCGACCGCGCGTCGGCACTCGGGCGCGGTCTCTCCGGGCAGCAGCGGCTCGCTCGTGAACGCGATCCGGAGCGGCCCGGGGTCGCGCTCGACCGCGGCGCGGAACGTCCCCTCGAACGCCGACGCGTGGTGGCGCGCCGTCACCTCCGGGCCGGTCGTCGCGTCGAGCATCGCCGCCGCGTCTCGAACGCTGCGCGAGATGACGTGCTCGATCGCGTACCCGAGCATCACCTCGCTGTGATCCGGACCGCAGGGCGTGCGCCCGCGCGACGGCTTAAAGCCGACCACGCCGCAGCAAGACGCCGGGATCCGCAGCGAGCCGCCCCCGTCTCCACCGTGCGCGACCGGCACGATCCCCGCGGCCACGGCCGCCGCCGAGCCGCCGCTCGAGCCGCCCGCGGTGTACCCCGGCCTCCACGGGTTGTCCGTCGGCCCGTAGAGCTCGGGCTCGGTCACCGGGAGGATCCCGAACTCCGAGGCGTTGGTCTTGCCGAAGATCGCCAGCCCGGCGCGCTTGAACCGACGCACCAGCTCGGAGTCGTGGTCCGGAACATAGTCGCGGTACAGCCGACTCGCGCCGCGCAGGGGCACGCCCGCGTAGCTCGCCAGCAGATCCTTAAGCAAGAACGGCACGCCGTGAAACGGCCCCTCGGGCAGGCCCGCACGCACGCGCGCCCGCGCCTCCTCGTACATCGGGATCACGATCGCGTTGAGCCGCGGGTTGATCGCCTCGGCGCGCTCGATCGCGAGCTCGAGCAGCTCGGACGCGGTGAGCTCCCCACGCGCGACGAGCTCCGCCAAGCCTACGCCGTCGTGCGCCTCGTACTCGTGTGCCTGCATCGCCCGTGAGGGTACCAGCCCGAGCCTCGCGCTCAGCCTGACTCGGCGTCGCGCAGCTCGTCGCGCACGCGCATCAGCAGCTGCCCGAGTCGGTTCTTGCCCGAGCCGTTCCCGCCGTCGCCCCAGTAGAAGTCCCGTCGCGTGTGCTCGACCAGGCGCGCGTCCTTCGTGCCCAGCAGCAGCCGTCGGAGCTTGGGGTGCTGCGTGAACTTGGCGCGCAGCGCCGTGAGCATCACCGCGTCCTTGACCGACTCCCAGTCGGGTCGCAGCCCGGGGCGCCGGCCGAGCTGCTTGGCGAGGCCCGGCGTCGCGGCCTCCCGGATCCGCGCGCGCGCCTCCGGCTGCGTGAACTTCATCGCCTGGAAGTAGTGCTCCGTGGTCGGCCAGCGCTCACCGTCGAGCTCGACCGCGTGCGGCGAGAAGTTCGAGAACTCACCGTACGCCCGGTCCTCGCGATAGAACTTGATCACGTCGGGAGCGCGCTTCGCCATGGTTCAGCAGTCCTCGCACCAAGCCGACATGCCGCCGAGGTTGCTGACGTTGGTGAAGCCCGCCTCGAGCAGCGCTTTCTTGGCGAAGCCGGCGCGGCGACCCGCGCGGCAGTAGACGACGATCGGCTTGGCCTTGTCGCCGCCCTGCCACTCGACGATCTCGTCAACGCGCGCGGGGACCTCGGTGTGCGTGATGTTCTTGGCGCCCTCGACGTGACCGCCTTCGAACTCCCCGACGGAGCGCACGTCGAGCAGCAGCGCGCCCTCGTCACGCACCAAGCGACGCGCGAGCGCCGGGTCGCCGTCCGGCAGGCCCGCCTCCGCGCCAGCCTGCGTCGACTTCACGCCGTCGCTCCCCGGGCTGCACGCGCCCAACGCCGAGGCCGAGGCCAGGATCAACAACGCGAGCGCGGAGAGGAGCCGAGTCCGAATCATCACGCACCAGGGATACCACAGCGCTCACCCTGGCAGCTCGCACAGGCGCAGGTTCGCGTCGCCGCACTTGCGGTCGTCCCAGTCGCCCTCGTTTGAGCGCGCGGCCATGCAGTCGGCGTTCATCGCGTTGTCGGGGTTCGGCCCGCTCCAGCTCTCGAAGCCGCCCATGACATCGCTCCCGTCGATCCACAACCACGTGGCCTCCACCACCTGGTCGGTCGCGCCGAGCCACACGTGGTCGCCCGCGCCCGTGACCAGCCCCGCGATGTAGTCCTGCTCGCCCTGCGAGCTGATGATCGCGAGGTCCGCGGCGTCGCCGAAGGCCGTGCACAGCTCGCGGCTCTTGTCCCACGTCTCCGGCGACATACACAGCCAGTAGTGGCTGCCGCCGAACGCCCCGAGCGTGCAGCCGTCGCACTCGGTGTTCGCCGGCGAGTGCTCGTCGACCAGCGGGTCGCAGTCGTTGTCCTGGCCGTCGCACAGCTCCGCCTGCCCCGGGCTGCGCGCGGGGTCGCTGTCGTCACAGTCCCCGCCCTGATCGGCGTAGCCCTCGGGCTGCTCACAATCGAGCACGGTCTCGCCGTCGACGCCGTAGCCGTCGCCATCCTCGTCGAGGAACCACTGCTGCTCGTCCTCGGGCGCGCAGTCCGGCGCGCCCGTCGACGAGGGATCGATCGAGGTCGTGGACGGCTCGACGCTCGTCGCCGGGTCGGCGCTCGTCGTCGTCGTGGTCTCCGTCGTGGAGTCCGTCGTCCCGGGCCCGGGGCCGACCGTGGTCATGTCGCCGGTCGTGGCCGTGGTCGTCGAGCCGCTCGGGCTCTCGGTCGTCGCGCCCGTGGCGTCGGTCGCCGCGCTCGACGACGAGCTCTCGTCCTCACCGGTGGTGTCCTCGCCCACGGATCCAGCGCCGCTGCCCTCGACCGGGTCCCCGCCGCAGGCGAGCGCGGCGCTGAGCGCGAGCGCCGCGGTCCACGAGCAACCAGTCTTTGTAAACATGTCCATATGGACATTATACAAAAACCGCGCGAGCGCTCGCGGCCGCGCTACTCGGGTTTTTTGAACTTCAGCGTCATCCGATCGCTCTCGCCGATCTGGAGGTAGCGCTGCTTGTCCTCGTCCCCCTCGACCAGCCGCGGCGGCAGCGTCCACACGCCCTTGGGGTAGTCACGTGTATCCCGCGCGTTCGCGTTGATCTCCGCGCGCGCCGCGAGCGTGAAGCCGACCGCCTCGGCCGCCGCGATCACCTCGGCCTCGGGCAGGTAGCCGTCCTCGACGGTCTTCTTGGGATCCGCGCCCTCGGCCGCGCGGTGCTGGACGACGCCGAACACGCCGCCTGGCTTAAGCGCCTTGTACGCCATCGCGTAGATCTTCTGCTCGTTGCCGTGCTCGAACCAGCCGTGGCTGTTGCGGAAGGTCAGCACCACGTCGACGCTGCCGGCGGGCGCGAGTTCGAAGTCGTTGATCGTGATGGACGCGACCTTGTCCTTGGCGCCGAGCGTGACGTCCTGCGCGACCGTCACCTGCGTCACCCGATCGTAGATCGACGGGTCCTCGGCGAGCTTCTCGTCGAGGCTCTTCGCCAGGCGCGTGCCGTAGTACTTATCGGGTCCCGCCCGATCGAAGTTGGTGAGGATCAACCGGCCCTCCTCGCGCAGCAGCGGCGCGAGGATCTCGGTGTACCAGCCGCCCCCCGGCCACAGCTCCACGACGGTGGACTGCGGCGTCACGCCGAAGAAAGACAGCGTCTCGACCGGGTGGCGGAACTCGTCGCGCGCGCGGTGCGAGGCGACCCGGTGCGGCCCGGCGAGGATCGCCTGCAGCCGCTCGGTGAGCGTCTCCTCGGGCCCCGTCGCGTCGAGCGGGATTTCCTCGGCCGCCACCGGCGCGGGCTCGACCGGGCGAGCCGGCGGCGCGCTCTCGGGCTGCTGCTTGTCGCACGCGAGCGCGAGGCAGCAGCTCACGGCGAGCAACGAGATCGTGGCGATGGGGGCGCGTCGTTGATTCGTCATGTGCAGCTCCAACAGTCTTCGGCCCAGATCGTTCAGTCAGAGGAACGCGCCGAGCGTGCGCCCGAGGTTCGGCGCGGCCGCCTCGACGTGCCCCTGGGCGGTCCCTCGCAGGCGCTGATAGGCCTTCTTGACGCCGCCGCTGACTTTCTCAGCGCGTCGGTCGGTGACGACCAAGAGCGCCTCGGCGGCCCGTCGCTTCTCGCGCGTGAGCGCGGCGGCGAAGACATCACCGACCGGACGACCGTCGGCCTCCGCGCGCTCGCGGCTCTCGATGTAGAAGGGCTCGAGCGCCCCGGCGAACTCCGGCAGCAGGCGATCGACGACATCGGCGACCATGGTCGGCTTGACCGCCTTGACCACGCGAAAGCCCGTGCGGACCGCGGCGCCCGAGAGCCCGCGCTTGCTCGCCACCTCCGACTCGACCAGCTCAACACACGCCTTGACGACGCGAGGACGGGTTTCGGACTGTGTGAGGATCTCGGCGAGGGTAGCCATCGAGCGCGTGGTATGGCCGAATTCGCGGTCGTTCGCAAGACGCGGGCCCGCGCCGCCGGTTCGTCGTGGAGCGAGCTGCGCGCCGCTGGATCCTCGCGTGACACTGCTCGCGGCGACTGCGATGATGCTCGCGTCATGATCGCTCCCGCGTACCGGTCTCAGCTGCGCGCCCTGCTCCCGACCCGTTGGCGACTGCAGCGACGCGCAGACCGGGCGCCCGCGAAACCGCGCTCTCGCGCCGCGACGATCGCGATGATGGTGATCACGATCACCACGGCGATCGCGGGCGCGGCCTGCTCGGGCGAGCGCGTCGATCCCGGGCCGCGAGCCGGCGGCGATCAAGATCCCCTTCACAGCGAGGTCGCGCGTACGTCGATGCACAACTCTCCGCACAACCCCGACGACAAGACCGCGAACGCGGCCCTGACCCTCGAGGAGGTCGCGACCTACCCGCGCCCGGGCTCGACCCACCCGACCAAGCTCGCGTTCACCCCCGACGACGCGCACGTCACCTACCTGCGCAGCCCCGACCTCAGCCTGACGCGCGAGCTGTACCTCTTCGACCCGGCGGTGGCCGACGAGAAAGCGCGCGAGCGGCCGCTGGTCAAGCTCGTGGGCGACGGCATCACCGAGGAGAACCTCTCGCACGAGGAGAAGCTCCGGCGCGAGCGACAGCGCGTCCGCGGCCTCGGGATTACGCGCTACAGCTGGGCGCGAGAGGCCGATGTCCTGCTCTACCCGCTCGCTGGCGAGCTGCACCTGCGCGACAAAGACGAGCGCTGGAGCGCGACCTTCTCGGGAGAGTCCGCGCCGCTCGATCCCCGCGTGACCCGCGACGGCTCGCACGTCGCCTTCGTTCAGGACGGCGAGCTGCAGGTCGCCGCGATCCCCGGTAAGGGCGAGAAGACGACGCTGCAGCCGAGCGCGCCGATCTTGAGCGTGCGCGCCCCCGGCACGACCCGCGGCCTCGCCGAGTACATCGCCCAGGAGGAGATGGACCGCGACCACGGCTACTGGTGGTCCTACGACGGCAGCATGCTCGCCTTCGCCGAGGTCGACGAGACCCACATCCCCGAGTTCCGCATCGTCCACCAAGGCGGCGGGCCGCGCGACTTCGAAGATCACCGCTACCCCTTCGCCGGCGAGGACAACGCCACGGTCCGCCTCGGGGTGGTCCCGCGGACAGGCGGGGCGCCGGTCTGGATGCAGCTGGGCGACTACGAGTACCTGGCGCGTGTCCACTGGATGCCCGACGGCTCGCTCACCGCGCAGGTCCAGAACCGCGAGCAGAGCGTGCTGCGCCTCATCAAGCTCGACCCCAACACCGGGGCCGGCCGCGACCTGCTCGTCGAGCAGTCCGACGTGTGGATCAACCTCCATCACATCTTCAAGCCCCTCGAGGAGGGCCCCGAGGTCATCGGCGACGCGGCCGGCGGCTTCGTGTGGGCCTCCGAGCGCAGCGGCTTCCGCCACCTCTACGTCTACAGCGGCGAGGGGAAGGAGCTGCGCCAGCTGACCCTGGGGCCATGGCAAGTCGACTCCGTGGCGGCGATCGACGAGAAGCGCGGGCTCGTCTACTTCGTCGCCAACAAAGATGACCCGACGCAGCGCCACCTCTACTCGGTCCCGCTCGCCGGCGGCGCGGTCACCCAGATCACCCAGGCGGCGGGCAGCCACAGCGTCGTCATCGACCACGCGTACCAGCGCTTCATCGACGTGCACTCGAGCACCGCCGCGCCCGAGACCGTGACCCTGCGAACGCTGTCGAAAGGGGCAGATGTCATCGCCGAGCTGCCCGTCCCGGCCGATCCGCGCGTGGCCGCGCTCACGCTCCCACCGCCGCAGCTCGTCACCCTGCAGAGCCGCGACGACGTGACCCTGCACGGCGCGATCTACCAGCCCGACCCCGACGTCTTCGGCCCCGGCCCCTACCCGACGATGATCTCCGTCTACGGCGGCCCGCACGCCCAACGCGTGCAGAACAGCTGGGCGATGACCGTCGACATGCGCGCGCAGTACCTCGCCGCCCGCGGGATCTTGGTGTTCAAGCTCGACAACCGCGGCTCGGCCCGCCGCGGGCTCGAGTTCGAAGGCGCGCTCAAGCACGACATGGGCAACATCGAGGTCCGCGACCAGGTCGACGGCGTGCACTGGCTCGTCGCCCAGAAGCTCACCGACCCGGACCACGTGGGCATGTACGGCTGGAGCTACGGCGGGTACATGTCGGCGATGTCGCTGGCGCGCGCGCCCGAGACCTTCAAGATCGCGATCGCGGGCGCGCCGGTCTCGACCTGGCGCGCCTACGACACCCACTACACCGAGCGCTACATGGGCCTGCCCAGCGCCAACGAGCTCGGCTACCGAGACGCGAGCGTGATGGAGCACCTCGAGCACATGCGCGGCAAGCTGCTGCTGGTCCACGGCCTGATCGACGAGAACGTGCACTTTCGCCACACCGCGCAGCTGATCAACGGGCTGATCGCGGCGCGCAAGCCCTACGACCTGCTGCTGTTCCCGGGCGAGCGTCACATGCCGCGCAAGCTCGAGGACCGCGTGCACATGGAGCAGCAGCTCTACGCGTTCATCCGCGAGAACCTCTGAAGATCCGCGCGACAGCACCACCACCACGGCGGTATGAAGTACGTCCTCAAGACCGCGGCCCCCAAGAAGCTCCGCTTCGACCTCTCGCGCGATCTCAACCCCCAGCAGCTCGCGGTCGTTGAGGCCGCGCCCGGGCCGATCCTCGTGCTCGCGGGCGCCGGCACCGGCAAGACCCGCACGCTCACCTACCGCGTCGCGCGGCTCGTCGCCGGCGGCGTGCCGCCCGAGCGCATCCTGCTGTGCACCTTCACCAACCGGGCCGCGCGCGAGATGGTCTCGCGCGTCGAGGAGCTGCTCGGCATCGACATGCGCCGCTGCTCCGCGGGCACCTTCCACCACATCGGCAACCGGATCCTGCGCGAGTTCGGCGAGGCCGTCGGCCGCTCCTCAGACTTCGGCATCCTCGACCCCGAGGACGCGCGCACGCTGCTCTCGGCGGTGGTCGCCGAGCAGGGCCTCGCCAAGCTCACGGCCCGCAGGTTCCCGGCGCCCAAGGTGCTGCAGAGCCTGATCTCGCTGGCGACCGGCACGCGCCGGCCGATGCGTCGCGTGGTCGAGGAGCACAAGATCAAGCTGCTCGATCAGGCGGTCGCGATCGATCACGTCGCCCAGCGCTACGCCGAGCGCAAGCGGCAGATGAACCTCTGCGACTTCGACGACCTGCTCTCGCAGTGGATGCGCCTGCTCGAGGACCCCGAGCTCGCCTCGGTCGCCCGCACGCTGCGCGCGCGCTACGACCACGTGCTCGTCGACGAGTACCAGGACATCAACGCGATGCAGGGCGCCTTGGTCGACGCGATGGCGCTCGAGCACCGCAGCCTGACCTGCGTCGGCGATGACGCCCAGTCGATCTACAGCTTCCGCGGCGCCGACATCCGGCTGATCGCCGACTTCGCGCACCGCAACGCCGGCGCGACGATCCTCAAGCTGACGATCAACTACCGCTCGACCCCCGAGATCCTCCAGCTCGCCAACCGCAGCATCCGCCACAACAAGCACCAGCACCCCAAGGATCTGCAGGCGGTCAAGCAGTCAGGCCCGACGCCGGCGCTGATCCCCCTGCGCGACGTCTACCAGCAGGCCGAGTTCGTCGCGCAGCGCGTGCTCGAGCTGCACCACGAGTACAACATGCCGCTGTCGCGCATGGCCGTGCTCTACCGCAACCACAGCCACAGCCTCGAGCTGCAGGTCGAGCTGACGCGCCGCCAGATCCCGTTCTCGGTCCGCAGCGGCCTGCGCTTCTTCGAGCAGGCGCACATCAAGGACGTCGTCTCCTACCTGCGCGCGCGCGAGAACCCGCGCGACGAGCTCGCCTGGGTCCGGCTGCTGCGGCTGTGGCCCGGCGTCGGCGTGCAGACGGCCGAGACCCTCGCGCGCCGGCTGTCCGGCGCCGAGGATCCGAACCAGCACCTTCGGGCAGGCGCGAGCCCGCTGCCGGCGCGGGCGACGAGCGGGCAGATCCTCGCGCACCAAGCCGGCTTCGCCCGCGGCCGCGCCCGCCCGGCGCTCGAGCGCCTCGCCCGGCTCTGGGCGGTGCTCGAGGACCCGACCCAGGTGAACCCCGGCGTCATGATCCGCGCGATCGTCGGGGCGCACTACAGCGACTACGCCGAGCGCACCTTCAACAACGCGAGCGTGCGCAAAGACGACCTCGAGCAGCTCGCGGGCTTCGCCGAGCGCTTCCCCGACGCCCGCGAGTTCCTCAGCGAGCTCTCGCTCCTGCAGGGGCTCAGCGCCGAGAACGTCGTCGCCGCCGGCGACCCCGACGACCACCTCGTGCTCTCGACGATCCACCAGGCGAAGGGCCTGGAGTGGCCGATCGTGTTCGCGCTCTGGCTCGCCGACGGCCGGTTCCCGATGAAGCAGTCGCTGCGCGACCCGGCCTCCGTCGAGGAGGAGCGGCGGCTGTTCTACGTCGCTACGACGCGCGCCGCCGACGAGCTCTACATGTGCTACCCGCTGATCGAAGAGACAGGCGACGGGCCGTCGCGCTGGCTCCGCCCCAGCCGCTTCCTCGCCGAGTGTGACCGCGCCCCGGCCGTGTTTGAGCGCTGGCAGATCGAAGAGGCGCCGAGCGACGCCGACCCGGGGACGTGAACCCGCGCGAAGCGCAGCGCCTTAGCACGAGGTCGCTGGGTTTCAAGGCCCGCCACGACCCGCGACATTATGTCGCCCATCTAAACGCCGTACGGGTCGCCTGCTATTGATTCGGACCCAGCTCGCGGTGGTAGCTTAGCCACCGACGGGAATTTTTACGCACTATGCGCCGTCATGGTGAGGTGCGAAGTTTCCAACGATTCCACGGATCTCAGTCGGCATGATCGATAAGCAATACATCGGCGTGGACGCCGCAGCGAGCCTGGTCGTCGCGCTCGTCGCCCTCCCGCTCTGTCTCGGGATCGCGCTCGCCTCGGGCGCCCCGCCGATCGCCGGGCTCATCTCCGGGATCGTCGGCGGCGTCGTCGTCTCGCTGATCAGCCGATCGGAGCTCTCGGTGAGCGGACCCGCCGCTGGCCTCCTCGTGCTCGTGCTCGCGGCGATCAACGACCTCGGCTACGACGGCTTCCTCACCGCCGTCTGCATCGCCGGCGCGCTCCAGGTCCTCCTCGGCTTCCTGCGCGCCGGCGTGTTCGCCCACTACTTCCCGTCCTCCGTCATCCGCGGGATGCTCGCGGCGATCGGCGCGATCCTGATCCTCAAGCAGATCCCGCACGCCGTCGGCTTTGACAGCGACTACGAGGGCGACCTCGCGTTCTTCCAGCCCGACGGGCTCAACACCATCTCGGCGCTCGGGAACGCGCTCGAGGCCATGCACGCGGGCGCGGCGATCATCGCGGCGGTCTCGCTGTTCATCCTGCTGCTCGTCCCGCGCGTACCTGGCCTCAAAGACTTCAAGCTCATGCCGGCGCCGCTGCTCGCGGTCATCGCCGGCACCGCGCTCAACGAGCTCTTCGTCCTCTACGCGCCCGAGCTCGCGAACACGGGCGAGCTGCTGGTCCCGATGCCGGTGTTCTCCAACATCAGCGAGCTGACCAGCCAGCTCGACTCGCCGGTGCTCAGCGCGCTCGCCGACACCCAAGTCTGGGTGCACGCGGCGACGATCGCCGCGGTCGCGAGCTTGGAGACGCTCTTGTGCGTCGAGGCCATCGACAAGCTCGATCCGCTCGGCCGGGCCTCGCCGCCGAACCTCGAGCTCAAGGCCCAGGGCATCGGCAACTTCGTCGCGGGCTTGCTCGGCGGCATCCCGGTCACGGCGGTCATCATCCGCGGCTCGGCCAACGTGCACGCCGGCGGCCGTACGCGGCTCGCGGCGATCCTCCACGGCCTGTGGCTGCTGCTCGCGGTCGTCTTCATCCCCGCGCTGCTGGCCCGCATCCCGCTGTCCTCGCTCGCCGCCGTGCTGCTCGTCATCGGCTATCGCCTGACGCCGATCAAGCTGCACCGCGGCATGCTGCGGCTCGAGAAGAACGTCTGGATCCCCTTCATGATCACGTTCTTCGCCATCATCTTCACCGACCTGCTCAAGGGCGTGACGATCGGCCTCGTGGCCGGCGTGTTCTTCATCCTCTACGCCAATTCGCGCAACACGGCCTACATCCACCACCGCGACGAGACGCTCGAGAACGGCCGCCGGCACATCCGCATCGAGCTCGCCGAGAACGTCTCGTTCCTCAACAAGGCCAACCTCGACCACCTGCTCAGCGAGCTCCCGGACGGCGTGGAGGTCGAGATCGACGGCTCGACCGCGAACTATATCGACCACGACGCCGCCGAGATCCTCAATGAATTCGAGGCCACGGCCAAGCACCGCGACATCCTCGTCACGCTCAAGAACATCCCGCGATTCAACGTCGTGGGTGGACACTGAGCGCCGCTCGAGCGAAGACCGCCCCGTGCACGCCAACGCCGAGCTCATCCAGCGCTTCTACACCGCCTTCGCCGCCAAAGACGGGGAGGCCATGGCCGCCTGCTACCACGAGCGCGTGCGCTTCTCGGACCCGGTGTTCACGGACCTGAAGGGCGCCGAGGCCGGTGACATGTGGCGCATGCTCACGAGCCGCGCCGCCGACCTGGTCGTTGAGGCATCCAACATCACGGCCGACGACACCCAGGGCGCCGCTCACTGGGAGGCCCACTACACCTTCTCGGCGACGGGGCGAAAGGTCCACAACAAGATCGACGCGAGCTTCCGCTTCGCCGACGGGCTGATCATCGAGCACACCGACACCTTCGACCTCTACAGGTGGACCCGCATGGCGCTCGGCCCCGCGGGGCTGCTGCTCGGCTGGACGCCGATGGTCAAGAACAAGGTCCGCGGGCAGGCGCGCGACCAGCTCGATCGCTTCATCGCCACGCGCCGCGGGGGCTGACTGTTCAGACAGGCACAAGCCGGCGGGCGACCGCGCCTCAGCGCCGCGCGGGCGCCGTGAAGGTCAGCGTGATCGCGCCCTTGCCGGCCGCCTTCGCGCCGGTCCCCAGGATGCTGACGCCGCCCTCGGCCGAGACCTCGACCGAGAGCGTCACCTCGGTCAGCTCGAAGCGACCGACCGCGCGAACGCCCTCGAGCGTCGCCATCAGCCCGCCGCTGAGCCGCTCGAGGTTGCGCTTGAGCGCGCCGATCGGCACCTGACGCGCCGCCGCACCGCGGGCGCCATCGTCCGAGAACGACATCGGCGCTTCGTCGTCGTACGCCGCTGCGGGCTCGAGGAGAAACGGCAGGGTCTGGTCTTCGCGCGCGTCGTCGTCGTTCACTCAGTCAGTGTATCAACCCACGGGTCGATGCCTGTACACGCACGGCGTCGGCTCGAGCCGCGCCACGCGATCTTGCACCGTGAGGCCGGCCGCCCCCGAACGCGGCTCCGCTCGCGCGCGACGATGAACGCCGCCGCTGAACCGGTCGGCCGCGACGACAACGGCGGCGCTCGACGCTGCGGGGCGACGCCCCTCGCCGAGCCCACGCGCGCGCGCGGGAGAGATATTCAACGACGCAGCGTGATCCTTCCCCAGATGGACGAGCGCGCCGCTCAGCGCCAGCTGGGCGGGACGTCGCGCCATCGGGCGGCGGCCGGGCGCGATCAGCCCGCGCGCCGGCCCGGCTCAAGTGGCGTCGGACCCCCGCGCGTGTCACAACGATCTTAAGGGTTCATATCGCTCAGGGAGGCGCCCGAGCACACACGCCACACGACGCGCGCGTGCACCTGCACGCGCCCGCCCGTGAAGTGCCGCTCATATGACCCACCAACCAGCGCGTAGCGCATGATTCGCGCCTCGACGTCGCCACCGCGACATTGCCTCGAGGTCACGTCTCATGTCGCGGCGGAGCGGCGAACCATGTACGACTCAGTCTTCCTTTATCACTACCTCACCTCCATAGGCTCCATGCAGGCCCGCCTCGCGCTCGCGGAGAAGCGCGTGCGCTGGCGCAGCGAGCTCGTCAACACGCTCCGCGCCGAGCACCTCTCCCCCTCCTACGTCCGCATCAACCCGCACGGCACGATCCCGACGCTCGTGCACAACGGCATGGTCGTCGTCGACGCGCTCACGATCCTTCACTACATCGACGACGAGCTCGAGGGGCCGGCGCTGACGCCCGAGCGCACGGAGGAGCGCGCGCGGATGGAGAAGTGGCTCGAGGTGCAGGACATCTTCCCGCTGCAAGAGCTCTGCTTCGGCACGCTCGAGGGGCTCAAGGCGCGCGTCGCCAACCAGATCATCGACGAGCGCATCGAGATCGCCGGCCGGATGGCCGAGCGCTACCCCGATCTCCGCGCCCGCTACCACGCCAAGCTCGACGACATGGAGGCCTTCGCCGAGATCTACCGCGACCCGCGCCGCGTCACGACGCTCGTGCGCGACCTCGCGATCACGCTGCAGCTCATGGAGCACGAGCTCGAGGGTCGCTCGTGGCTCGCGGGCGACACCTACTCGCTCGCCGACATCGCCTGGGCCGCGATCTTCACGCGGCTCGAGACCTGCGGCTTCGCGCACTTCTGGCACCGGCACCCGCGGGTGAGCGCGCTGGTCAGAAGGCACCGCACCCGCGCCAGCTACGACGCCGCGATCACGGTGTACTGGAACAACGAGATCCGCGAGACGCTCGCCCGCGCCGGCTACAAGCGCAAGCGGCTCGCCGACGCGCTCGTCAGCGTCTCGGCGATGGAGTGACGCTCACGGGCACTCCCGGTTGCACGCGAGGATCTCCCCCGGGCAGTCGATGATGTCCCCCTCGCACTGACTGAAGCCGCAATTCTCGGCGTCCGTGCAGTCGAGCAGGCACCCAGACTCGCCGAGGCAGTTGATGTTGGTGCAGTTCTCGGCGTTCTGGCACGAGATCGTGCAGTCCGACATCTCGACGCAGCTGATGGTGCACTGCTCGGCGCCCTGGCACTGGACATCGCAGTCGGCGCCCGCGTCACAGCTGACGTCGCAGGCCTCCGCGCCGCTGCAGTCGAGCTCGCAGACGCAGTCGCTGCACCCGTAGTCGCACTCGGCGATGTCGCAGACCTGCATGTCGAGACACATGCCCGAGGTCGTCGCCCCCGTCGTCGCCGCCGTCATCGCCGCCGTCGTCGCCCCCGTCGTCGCCGCCGTCGTCGCCGCCGTCGTCGCCGCCGTCGTCGTCGTCGCGGAGCTCGTCGCTGCGGTCGTGGCGAGCGTGGTGGTGCCCGTCATCTGCGACGCGGTGGCGCCCGTCGTCTGCGCGCCCGTAGAGCCCGCCGTGGTCCCGGTACCGGTCATCCCGCCGCCCGTGACGACAGCGGTCGACGACGACGACGACGTGACGCTCGAGGTCGCCGCGGTGCCGGCCGAGCTCGAGCCCGCGTCGCCATCAAACGATGGGTTCTCATCGAGGCAGGACGCGCACAGCAGCGCGCACGCCGCCCAAAACACGCGCTCCACAGGCGCAGTGTAGCCCGAAGCTGTCCCGCGAGACAGTAGATCAGTGGGAGAACAACCTACGGGTCGAGACGCGCTCGACCTCGCCGAAGCGCCGAAGCGCCTGGGTCGGGACGCGTCGGGGGTCGCCGACGACCATGACCGTGACCGGCCGGTCGGCGACGTAGTCGCGGTAGAACGAGAGCACGTCGTCGAACCGCAGCTCGCGGTAGGTCCGGGCCCAGCTCGGCCGCGGGTCCTGGCGGTAGCCCAGCAAGCGCCAGTCGTGGATGGTCTCTTGCAGCTCGCGGAAGCCTGGCTGCGCGGACAGCTGACTCTGGACGAGCGCCTCGCGGATCCCGCGGATCCGCTCGGCGCGCGCGGGCATCTCGGTGATCAGCCGGAGCATCTCGCGCGCGGCCTCGATCGTCTTGTCGCCCTGGGTCCCGACCTGCACCAGGAGCAGGCCGGGGTTGCCGGCGATCGGGTGGTCGACGTAGCCGCCGCGCGCGGAGTAGGCGAGCGAGCGCAGCTCGCGGATCTCCTGAAACACGAGGCCGGCCATGCTGCCGCCGAAGTACTCGTTGAAGGCGTGCGCGCGCGGCCGCGCGGCCGGGCCCAGGACCTCGCCCTCGACCGTCATGACGATCTGGCTCTGCACGCTCTTGCGCCGCTTGACGAAGAACACCTTGCCGACGTTGTCCATGATCCGCGGCCGGACCACCGGCGGCACCGCGGGCCTGTGATAGTCGGCGAAGCGCATGTTCGCCCGCAGCAGCGCGGCGACCTCGGGCGCCGAGCGGGCGCCGACGTAGCGCGCCGTCACGGCGTAGCCCTGCACGTCCTCGAGCGCGCGCGCCAGCCTCGCCGGCGAGAGCAGCCCGATCTCCCGGGGGCTGTAGGCCTGCAGGTAGCGCGACTGCTCGCCGAAGGTCACGTACTCGCGCAGCGCGTCGGCGATGACCGCTGGCTGTCGCTTCGCGACCAGGTTCAGCCCCCAGGTCTCGCGCTTCACCCGGCGCAGCGCGCCGCGATCCCGGGCTGGCTTATGGAGCAGCTCGCTCAGCAGGCGCAGCGCCGGCGCGAGCGCCTCCTCGGGCCCGTCGAGGCGGACGATGAAGCGCTCGCGCGTGACCCCGAAGCTCAGCTCGGTCGCCAGCTCCCACAGCGCCTGCTTGAACGCGCGCGCGTCCTTGTCGCGCGTCCCGATCTTGCCGAGGTAGGCGGCGAGCACCTCGAGCTCGCGCATCGCGTGCTGACCGACGCCGAAGCGCAGCTCTAAGGAGGCCAGGTCGTTGAACGGGTTTTGGTTGGCCTGCACGTGCACGCCGCGGGTCACGAGCGCGGTGTCGAGGTCCCCCGCGAAGTCGATCGTGCGGGCCGCGGCGCGCTGCGTCGGGACCGCCTCGAGCTGCTTGGAGAAGGCCGAGCTCGCGCCGGTCGCCGGCGTGACGGGCTTGAAGCCGGGCTTCTCGAGCCGCGTCGGCTTGGGGAAGCCGACGCGCGAGCGCATGATCATGTAGTCGTCGCCGTAGTAGCGCCGCGCCGCCGCGCTCACGTCCTCGCGGGTCAGCCGCTCGAGCCGCTGCAAGAACGCGACGAAGTCGGGCCACGGCTGCGCGCGCCCGAACGCGTAGACCATCGCCAGCGCGCGCGCTTGGTTGCTCTCCCACATCCGACGGTAGCGGTTGATCACCGCGCGCCGGGCCGCCGCGAACTGTGCGTCGCTGAAGCGACCCTCGCGGAGCACGTCGAACTGCGCGAGCACCTTGCGCTCGGCGCCGCGAAACGACTGCAGCAGGATCTTGGGCACGAACGCGACGAGGCCGACGCCGTAGTCGTTGAGCGGGATCGGCACGGCCTGCGTCAGCAGCAGGTCGCCGTCCTGCGCGAGCTGATCGAGCAGGCCGGCCTGCTGCGGGTTCGTGAGCAGCTCGTTGCAGACGAGCACCGCCGCGTGGTCGGGGTCGTTCTCGCTGGGCAGGCGAAAGCCGAGGCCGGCGACGCGCACCGGGGTCATGCGCACGTCGACCTGCACGCGCCCGTCAAAGGGCTCCTCGCGGTGGACCGGGAAGGGCTCGAGCGGGCGCGCGCGCCAGCTGCCGAAGTGCGCCTCGATCTGCGGCAGCACCTCCTCGGCGACGACATCCCCCGAGAGCACCAGCGCCATGTTGTTGGGCACGTAGTAGCGCTCGTAGAAGCTGCGCATGGCCTTGAGCGAGGGGTTTTTTAAGTGCTCGACGGTCCCGATGACCATCTGCCGCCCGTAGGGGTGCTCGCGGAAGAAGTGCTTGAGGAACTCCTCCGCGATCGGGTCGAAGCCGTCCATCGAGCGGTTCTTCTCCTCGTAGACCGCCTCGAGCTCGGACTGGAACAGGCGAAACACGGGGTTCTGGAACCGGTGCCCGTAGACCGCGAGCCACTTGGCCGTGCGGCTCGACGGGAAGGTGT
The DNA here is from genome assembly GCA_030430565.1 of Polyangia bacterium. Classification (GTDB taxonomy): domain Bacteria; phylum Myxococcota_A; class Polyangia; order Nannocystales; family Nannocystaceae; genus JACKDW01. Next base: position 114,659 of record JAUIKS010000014.1, on the reverse strand, counting down.
TGTGATAGACGGTGATGTCCGGGCTCGTGAACGCGTTGACGCCGGTCGAGCCCAGCTCCTGCAGGAGGTGATCGAGCTCGTTCGGGATCGCGTAGCGGCCCGCCTCCTGCGAGGCCTGCTCGATCTTCCCCCGCAGCGCCGCGCGCTCGCCCTCGTCCGCGGTGACGCGGAGCTGCTCGTAGAGCGCCTCGATCCGCTCGATGTAAGGCGCCTCGCCGGCGTAGTCGACCGTGCCCAGCGTCTGCGTGCCCTTGAACAGCATGTGCTCGAGGTAGTGCGCGATGCCGGTGGCGTCGGCGGGGTCGTTCTTGCCGCCCGCGCGCACAACGACCGCCCCGAACACGCTCGGGCGCTCGTGGTTCTCGCTGATGAGCACCGTCAGCCCGTTGTCGAGCACGGTCCGCTTAACGCCGATCGGGTCGCCTGCGGCGGCCGCCGCCCAGGTCCCAGCCCAGGCCCTGACCGGGAGCGCGAGCGAGCAGACCAGCGTGATCAACATCAGGCCGAGCGCGCGCCCGACTCGCGCAGTGCGCCTGCGCGCGCTCGAGCCGCTGAGGTACAACGCCATCGAGCACTCATATCACGCCGCCGCCGACCCCTGATGCCGCGCACAATGCCAAGCGAGCCGACAAGCGACCCGCCCCCGTTCTCCCACCGCGTCCGCGTCCGCTACTCCGAGGTCGACGCCCAGACGGTCGTCTACAACGCGCACTATCTGACCTACTACGACGTCACGCTGGTCGAGTACCTGCGCGCCCGCGGGCTCGAGGACCCGGCGCTGCCGCCCGAGCCGGGGCGCGACTTCGTCGTCAAGCGCGCGACCCTCGAGTTCGACGCGGCGCTGCGACTCGACGAGCTGTTCGATGTCACATGCCGCGTCACGCGGATCGGGCGCAGCTCGGTCACCTTCGCGCTCACGATCGTCCGCGTCGGCGAGCGCGAGCCCTGCAACCGCGCCGAGATCATCTGGGTCTACACCGACATGGCGGAGCGCCGCGCCGTGCCGATCCCCGATCACCTGCGGACGCTGCTGCTCGGGGCCTGACTCGCGCGCGAGGTCGCGCGGGCGCGAGCGTTCACGCGCGCGTCCGCTCGCGTGACGCGGCTGATGTATGTGCACAGGGCCGAGGCGAGCACATCGCGCACATCGCGCCAGCGCGGTTCGGTATCGTCCGCGGGATGCAGTCCTACACGCGATGCTTGGCCCTCTGTGCGCTCTTCGCCGTCGCCGGCGCGACGGCGTGCGACGGCGGCGACAAGAAAGAAGACAAGAAGGCCGAGACGAAGGCGGACGTGAAGGCCGACGCGAAGGCCGACGCGAAGGCCGACGCGAAGGCCGACAAGAAAGCGCCGAAGACCCTCGCGCCCGGCAAGGTCGAGCTGCCCTGGACCTGGGAGCGCGTCTCGGGCTCCTTCGAGATGGGCATGGAGTTCACCTACGACCTCTCGGGGACCGACGCGAAGGGCAAGGAGCTCAAGGACCAGCTCCTCTGCAAGATCCCCAAGGCGAACGACAAAGAGGTCGGCGTCGTCTGCAACACCGTCGAGAAGCCGAGCAAGGACAAGGGCGCCGGCCAGGTCGCCACGCTCGAGTGGTCGCAGTTCAGCCCGATGTTCTCGGTCGAGAAGCCGACGCACGAGCTCAAGAGCCGCGAGAGCATCACGGTGCCCGCGGGCGAGTTCGACTGCGTGGTCGCGGACCTCAAGGACTTCTTCGGCAAGCAGCTCACGGTCTGGATGATCGTCGACAAGCCGGGCGTCTACGCCAAGGTCATCGAGACCATGCCGATGGCCGAGGACGACAAGACCAACAAGGTCTACGAGCTCGCGTCGATCAAGACCGGCGAGTAACGCCTCCTGGTGGACATGTCCGAGAGAGCATGACCGGACAGGCATAAGAGCGAGTAAAAAAGAGGGCCCCGCGCGCTGGGGCCCTCCTCGTTGGTTCCTCGCGCCAGCGCGCGATCAGTCGTCGGGGCCCGGGACGAAGTCCGGGTCGTTCGTCACGATGATGCGCGCGACCGCAGCGGACTCGCGGAAGCTCAGCGCGACCTCGTGGGTGCCCGCGGCCCAGTCCTGCGGCCAGGGGTCCTCGACGTACTCGCAGGGCGGCGCATCATCGGCGCGCCAGTTGATGTCGTTCCAGCCGTAGGTGCCTTGGTTGTTACCGCCGCCTTCGCAGTCGCCTTCGAAGATCGCATCCTCGTCGGGCCCGCCGTCGAGCTTGATGAAGTAGGAGTCGTTCTGCCCCTGGTCGAAGTAGCGGACCCAGATCCAGTAGGTGTCGTCGCAGGGCACCTCGGGGGACCAGACCACGCCGTTGTCGAGGTTATCGGGGTTGCCCTCCCAGACCGCGATCGCGCCCTCGCCGACCATGCTCATCGAGTGCTCCCAGCCGCCGAAGACCTCGGCCGCGTCGCCGTCGAGCGTGATCTTCACGGGCGGGTCGTCGGGGTTGCACGCGTCGCCGTCGCCGTCTCCGTCGCCGTCGCCGTCACCATCTCCGTCGCCATCTCCGTCGCCGTCTCCGTCACCGTCTCCGTCGCCGTCGCCGTCGCCGTCACCGACGCACATGCACGGCCCATAGCCCGCGCCGTCGTCCTCACAGACCTGCGCGCCGTCACCACCGTTGGGACACGCGCAGCCGATGCTCATCCCGGGAACGCAGACGCCGCCGCCGCCCGTCGACAACCCGTCGGTCTCGCCCCCGGTGGGATCGCCCGTCGTCGTGGCGCCGTTATCGTCGTCGTCGTCGTCGTCGTCTCCGTCGGTGTCCGTGTCGGTGTCGGTGTCGGTGTCGGAGTCGGTCGCCGCCCCCGACGTGACCGGCCCAGAGTCACCGCAGGCCGCTACCAAGGGGATCGCGAAGCTCGCATGTACAAGCAATCTCTTGAGGATTCGATCAACCATCGCCGGCCATCATACGAGAACTCGCCCGCGCTCGATAGCGGGTCGAATCCGCTCAACCCGGGAGAACCGCAGGCCGGTGAACACTGTTGCCGCTGCAACGATCAACGAGGTCCGGATCAGGGGTCGTCGAGGAGCCCTTCAAGCGCGACCAACTCGTCGTGGATCCAACGTCGTTCGCGCCGCAGCGCCTCGACCCGATCGCGTCGCCGCCAGGACAAGAGCCGCACCCGCATGAGCCCGACGAGCCGCTCGACCGCCTCAAAGCACAGCAGCGCCGCGTAGCCCAGCAGGGGGGCGAGGAGCCCCGCGACCGCGCCCGCGCTCGCCGTCACGAGGAGCCCGACGATGAGCCCGGTCGCGATCCACGTCACCGGGAACAGCAGCATCGAGGCGAGCAGCTTGATCGTCGCCACCATGTCGTCCTCGTCCCGCGCGAAGCGAACCGCGATCGTGCCGATCAGGCGATAGGTGGGGTAGTGAAGGGCCGCGCCGACGAGCGCGAAGGGGACGAGCGCGGCGAGGCCCAGGACCTGCGCGCGCAGCATGTTGAGCCGTCCCGGGCGCGACGCGTCGAGCCCGGCGTCGAGGCCTACGTCGAGGCTGGCGTCGAGCCCCGCGCCGAAGTCCGCGAGACCGACGCTGCGCAGCGCGTCCTCGTGCTCCTCGAGTCGACGCACCAGCCGGTCAACGCGCTCGCGGTGTCGCTCTTTGAGCGCGCTGTAGCCGGCGACGATGCGGCGACGGAGTTCGAAGCGCTCGCCCGCCGGGGGTCGGCCCGGCGACTCGTCCGCGCGCTGCGACGCGCGGCTGACCGATGACAGGATCCGCTCAGCGCGCTCGACCAGCGCGAGGCCCTCGGCGTGCTCAGCCTGTACGGTGACCTCGGCGAGCGCTCGCTCGAGGCGCGCGGTGAGCCGCTTCACGGCCTCTCGCGGCGGCTCGCCGTCTTCGAAGTCGGCCGGGCTGATCACGGGGACCCGGATCGCCTCGCCGAAGTACAGGAGCGCCGCGCTGCGAAACACCTGCTTGTCGGCGTAGTCGAGGCCGACCGGGATGATCAGCAGGTCCGTCAGCCCGGCGCCCAGCGCGATCCGAGCCGCGCCGGTGCGCAGCGGCTTGAGCTTCGTCGCGGAGTGCGACACCCCCTCGGGGAAGATCGCGATGGAGCCGCCGCGCTCGAGCACGCTGCGGGCGACGCTGAACGTCCGCGAGTTGTCCACCACCCCGCCCTTCGTGTCCTGGCGACGCGCGACCGGGATCGAGTCGAAGCCGCGGACCAGCGCGCCGACCACCGGGATCGTGAACAGCGTCGACTTGGCGAGGAAGGAGACCGGCCTGGGGAGCGAGATCATCGCGATCCCGGGGTCGACGAGCGCGTTGGGATGGTTGAGCACGAACATCACCGGGCCCGCGCCCGGCACACGATCGACGCCGACGCGCTCGATCCGGCGGAAGAACACGCGCAGCGTCAGGCCGATGACGCCGCGCAGCGCCCACCGCAGCCCGCTCGCTCTCGTCTGTCCGCTCACGCGCCCACGAGTATCGCCGCTGTTGATGCTGTCTGAAAGGCCATAATCTAGCTCGGCACGTCGGCCGCGCGGATGAAGCGCGCGTAGAACCGCACGCAGCCGGCGAGATCGTCGAGCGACAGGCGCTCGTTGCGGCCGTGGAAGCGATGGTTGTCCTCCGGCGTGAAGCGCAGCGGGCTGAAGCGGTAGCTGTTGTCGGCGACCTCGTCGTAGTAGCGGGAGTCGGTCCCGCCGATCACGAGCCCGGGCACGGTGACGACCTCGGGGTAGGTCTGCGCGAGCGCGCGCCGGATCGCGACGAAGCCCGGGCCGTCGACGTCGCTGACGCGCGACGGGTCGCGGCCGTCGGCCAGCGGCTCGACCATGACGCGCGGGTCGTCGATGACGCGACGAAGGTGGGCGAGCACGTCCTCGCTGGTCTCGCCCGGGAGGATCCGGTGATTGACGACGGCGCGCGCGGAGCTCGGGATGACGTTGTCCTTGACGCCCGCGTCGAGCATCGTGAACGCGGTCGTCGTCCGGATCATCGCGTTGCTCGCGGGCTTCGACGAGAGCATGCCGAGGACCAGGGGATCAAACAGCCAGCGGTTGGCAAACACCAGGCGCAGGCCGAAGCCCATCTCGGGCGCGAGCGCGTCGAACATCAGGCCCGTGGGCGGCCGCAGGTCGGGCGGGAACGGGTTGTCCTGGACGCGCTGCATCGCGTCCTTCAGCGCCGTGATCGAGCTCTCGCGCGCCGGGCTCGAGCTGTGGCCGCCCTCGCCCTCGGCCTGCAGCACGACGGAGAGGTAGCCCTTCTCGGCGAGCCCGACGAGCGCGACGGGGCGCGCGACGGGCAGCTGGTCCACGAGGATCAGCATGCCCTCGTCGAGCGTGAACTCGAGCGAGACGTCGCGGGACTTCAGGCGCGCGGCGATCGCCTGCGCGCCGGTCCCGTCGGTCTCCTCATCGTGCCCAAAGGCCAGGTAGATCGTGCGTCGCGGCTGAAAGCCGTCGGCGAGCAGCTGCTCGACCGCCTGCAGCATCGCGACGACCGAGTTCTTGTTGTCGACCGCGCCGCGCCCCCACACGAAGCCGCCCTCGATCGCGCCGGCGAACGGCGGGTGCTCCCACTGCTCGACCTCCCGCGGGTCGACCGGCACGACATCGAGGTGCGCGAGCATCCCGATCGGCCGCGCCGCGGGATCGCTGCCCTGCCACTTGTAGAGCAGGCTGTACTCGGCCACGCGCTCGCGCTCGAGGGTCGCGTGGGCCCGCGGGAAGCTGCGCTCGAGATGATCGTGGAGCTCGAGCAGCGCCTCCCGCGGCGGTGGCTCGTCCGTCCGCGTGATCGTCTGGAGCTGGATGGCGTCGCCGAGGACGCGACCGACGCGCTCGGCATCGACGGGGAGCTCGGGCGCGGGCTCGACGTCGAAGGGTCGGGGCCGGACGCTCGCGGCGCGGACGATCAAGATGATGACCAAGGCCGAGAACACGAGCGCGAGCGTGATCATCACGCGACGCAGCAGCAGACGAACGCTCATGCTTCGAACTGTACCCCCCCGAGACGTCGAGCACCCCGCACCGAAGCTCGGATACGGGGTCACTCGAGGTTCTTACGCTTGACGCTTGGTCGTTGAGGTCAGGCGCGGGATAGAATTCGGACGCTGCGCTCCCGTCTCAAAGAGAGCCGCGACTCGTTACGTCTGAAGCTCAACGGCGCCGCGCCGGGGCGCGAACCGATGGTTTGGATTGTTATCCGGGGCCGAGCCCGGCGTCGCTACACGTCGTGGGGACGAACCGTGCTGCGGTTGTTGTTCTTGCAACGGTGGATGGCCCGCTGGAGCAGCTCGTGGACCTTCTCGGACACGGCCGAGACCAGCTCACCATCGCTGCGCATACCAGCCTGGCGGATCACTTCTCGGACCTTGCTGCCCACGACAAGAATCTCGTTGTTCCCTTTGTTGCCTGCCATTGCGGTGTTCTTTCGTTCTGTCGAATGAGAGGGGTGTATGCGGTTTCGTGGGCCGGAGCGTGTGTCCGACACACCGCGACGCACCATAGACCCGTTCTACGCCCCTGCAAAGCCCTAGGAGCCGCAAAAATCGAAAAAAGTGTCGTCGCCCCTGTCGCGCCTCTTGATTCTCGCCGCTGTCTGCAGGCCACGAGACGCCGCGCCCTCGGGGGCTCTCGGCGTCACCTCGAGGCGTCGACTCACCGCCTTCGAGACCGCAACGACGCGAGCGTTGTATCGTCAACGATCGGCCGCTGGGTCGTCGCGCACCGACTCGGCCCAGCGGATCAACGCCGCCCCGGCGCGCTCCGCCTCGGCGGAAGGTCGCGCGACCTCGAGTCGACGCACGCTCGGGTCGCCGGCGACATGCGCGAGCCGGATGGCGACGTGATCGGGCGGCGGGCTCCGCCAGCGCTCCGCCCACTCGACGACCAGCACACGATCGGGCGCGTACAACCAATCATCTTCAAAATCGAGCCCAAGGGCCTCAAACGCGGCGTACCCAGCGGCCTGCTGAGCTCCGGGCTCGAGGCGAAACAGATCGATGTGAACGAGGGGAATCGGTCCCGGGTGCTCGACGCAGAGGGCGAAGGTCGGGCTCCGCACCTGACGGGGGTCGTCGACCGCGAGCCCCTCGGCGAGGGCCCGCGTGAAGGTCGTCTTGCCCGCCCCCATGGGCCCGTCGAGCAGCAGCACCTCGCCGCCACGGAGCGCGCGACCGAGCGCGCGTCCGCGCTCGATCAGCCGGGGCTCGGAGAGCGCTCCCGCGAGCTTGGCCGTGACATCCTGACCGGGGTCTTCACACCACATAGGGGCACCGCGCGGAGATTGTACGGCGCGAGCACGCGTGAGTGAGCGCAATTGTCATGGTTTTTGTGACCATGTCCCCCAAGCCGCTCTCCCCGCCGTTGCACGCGACGAAACCGGGGTGCTACGCATGCAGTCCCATGTTCGTGGGAGTCGTCGGTCACGCCACCGCGGAGAGGCGCCGCGGGCGGTCACTCGCCGTCCTGCTCTCGCTGATCATGAGCGCGGGAGCCAGCGCCGTGAGTCTCGGCTGTGACGCGTCACCGTCCGTCCCCGAGTACGCGCCGGTGCCCGAGCCGAGTGAGGCGCTGCGACCCGCCGAGCTCCGCGGGCACGTGCCCGGCGACGCGCGGGTCGCCGACTACCTGATCGACGCGCGGCTCGACGCCGAGCTCCACCGGGTCACGGGCACCGTGCGCCTCACGTGGAGGAACCGGTCTAGCCGGACGGTCGACGACCTGCAGCTGCATACCTACATGAACGCGTTCCGAGCCGACGACACCGCGTGGATGCAGGAGGCTCGCGGCGGTCACCGCGGTGAGAGCCTGGCGCACGAGGACGAGAGCGCGGGCTGGGGCTACATCGACATCCTCGCGGTCCGGCGGCTCGACGACGCCGCAGCGCGCCTTGAAGAGGGCGCGGCGGAGCTCTCGGCTCGTCCGCCCGTCGAGCTGCGCTGGGCCGAGGGCGCCGAGGACCCGACCGTCTCCTCGGTGACGCTCGACGAGCCGCTCGCGCCGAACGGCGAGCTGACGATCGAGCTCGACTTCATCACCCAGCTGCCGCGAGTGTTCGCGCGGACCGGCTACGCGGGCGACTTCCACATGCTCGGCCAGTGGTTCCCGAAGGTCGCGGTGCTCGAGGGCTCTGGCTGGAAGAACCACGTGTTCACGCTCAACAGCGAGTTCTACGCGGACTTCGGAAATTACACCGTCCGTCTAGATGTCCCTGAGAACATGATCGTCGGCGCGACCGGCGTGCGCGTCGAGGAGCGCGTCGAGGACGGCCGCAAGCACCTGCGCTACGACGCCGAGATGGTCCACGACTTCGCGTGGGTCGCCGACCCCGACTTCGTCGAGCATCACGGGCAGTGGCGCGGGATCCGGATCCGTCAGCTGCTGCAGCCCGAGCACGCCCAGGACGCGGAGTGGCACCTCGCCGCCCAGATCGCGGCCTTCGAGAGCATGGACGCGCGCTTCGGCCCGTACCCGTGGTCGACGATCACGATCGTCCACCCGCCCAGCGACGCCAAGGGCGCGGGGGGGATGGAGTACCCGACCTTCTACACGACCTCCGACATCATCACGCGTCAGCCATGGCACGCGCTGGTGGGCTTCGAAGAGCAATTCAGCGGGGTCTTCACCAGCATCCACGAGTTCGGTCACCAGTACTTTCAGGGGCTGCTGGCCTCGAACGAGCAGCGTCAGCCCTGGCTGGACGAGGGCATGAACAGCTTCTCCAACTCGCTCACCTTTATGGACTGGAAGCGCACCGAGGAGCCGCTCGTCGCCCGCTTCGGGAATCAGCAGGTGACGACGCGCGACCTCGGGAGCATGAGCATGCTCGCCGAGATGGAGCTCGTCCCCGTCGACAGCCCAGCCGAGGACTTCCCCAAGCTCAGCGAGTCCTACGGCTCGACCGTGTACCGCAAGACCGCGGCGCTGATGTTCACGCTGCGCAACATGATCGGCGGCGCGCGCTTCGACGCCGCGCTGCGCGGCTACGCCGATCGCTGGCGCTTCCGGCACCCGACCGGCGAGGACCTGCAGAGCACGCTGCGCGAGCAGCTCGGCGCGCGCGTGCGGCTCTCGGCCCCGGACGATGAGCCGGTCGAGCTCGACCTCGACGACTACTTCGATCAGGCGCTGCACACCGTGCGTCGCGTCGACTTTGAGGTCGCGCGCGTGAAGAACCGGCACGCCGTCTCGAGCGCGGGCTGGCACCGCGACGAGCACGGCGCGCTGGTCGGGGGCGAGGCGCCCGAGGACGAGCGCGCGAAGGTCTCGGAGCTCCCCGACGACCAGGTCGAGGCCGTCGTCATGATCCGCCGCAAGGGCGGCTTCGTGCTCCCGGTCGAGCTCGAGGTCGAGTTCCAAGACGGCGAGGTGGTGCGGCGCTGGTGGGACGGTCGCGCGGCGTACCGGATCTTCACCTGGCCCGGACGCCGCGTCGCGCGGGCGACCGTCGATCCCGATCGCCGCCTCGAGCTCGAGAGCTACACGCAGAACAACACGCGCTACGCCGCCGAGCTGGAGCGAGAGGACGGGCTCACGCGACCGATCGGCGACGCCGTCGAGCTCGCCGAGCTCGCGCTGCTGGGAGGCCTCGGGCTGTGAGCGCGCTTCGCCGGGTCCTCGACGCACCGTGGCTGTGGCTGGCGATCGCGGGTCTCAAGCTCGCGCTCGCGCTGGTGTTCGCGCGCCCGATCCGCGCGGCGATCAGCGCGAGCCTCGGGCCGTTCGCGCTGCGCTCTGGACCCGAGTCGCTGATCGTCGAGTTCACGCTCTTGATCGCGCGCCACGAGGCCGTCGGCGCCGTGATCGCCGCCTCTGTGCTGCTCGCGGCGATCCTCGGCCTGCTGCTGTGGCTGCTCGTGGCCGGCGCCGTGTTCACGCGGCTGGCCCGACGCTGCGCGCCCGGCGAGAGCGTCGGCGCCGCCCTGCAGCACCTGCCAGGGCTCACGCTCGTCGCCGTCTACACGCTGCTGCCCCGGGGCCTCGTGATCCTCAACCTGGTCTTTGACCCCCTCGGGATTTCGAACTTCTGGGCGCGCGCGCTGGTGTTCTGGATCGGCTGGACGTGGTGCACCCTGGCCCTGGACCGCGCGCGCGCGGGCGTAGTGCTGCGCGGGCGCTCCGCCGTCGATCCGCGGCCGCTGGTCGGCGCGTTCATCGAGGTCGTGAAGCAGCCGCGACGCTCGCTCGCGGCCGCCGCGGTCCTGCTGGTCAACGCGCTCGTCGTGATCGGCACGCTCCAGCTCGGCGTGTGGTACCTCGGCGCCCCTTGGCTTCTGTGGGCCGCTCGCGGCCTCGCCGTGCTCGGGGTCGGCCTCGCGCTCTGGCGCGCGGCCTTCGCCGTCGAGGCGGCGCTCGAGGGCGCGCGCGAGGACTCGCGCGAAGACTCGCGCGAAGACTCGCGCGAAGACTGAGCGCGAGCGCCCGCGGGCACCGACGAGGGCTTTTCGTCGCGCGGATGTCGCTCAGGCCAGGCTCGCGCGGGTGAAGTCGGTCAGCTTGGCGAAGCGGTCGAAGCGCTCCTGCACGTCGTCGATCGCGATCTCGCGCAGCCGGTCGTAGGAGAAACCCTCGACGCAGAAGCTCGCCATCACCGAGCCGCAGATCATCGCCGTCCGCAGCACCGAGCCCGAGGGCTCGACGCCCTGCCCGGCGAGGTAGCCCATGAAGCCGCCCGCGAAGCTGTCGCCCGCGCCTGTCGGGTCCACGACCTCCTCCAGCGGCAGCGCCGGCGCGGCGAAGATGTCGCCGTCGCTGTCGAACAGCAGCGCGCCGTACTCGCCGCGCTTGATCACGAGGTTGCGCGGGCCGAGCTCGAGGATCGCGCGCGCGGCCTTGACGAGGTTGTCCTCGCCCGAGAGCTGGCGCGCCTCTTCGTCGTTGATCGTGAGCACGTCGACGTTGCCGAGCACGTTGACGAGCTCGTCGCGCGCGATGTCGATCCAGAGGTTCATCGTGTCCATGCCGATCAGGCGCGGGCGCTGCATCTGCTCGTAGACGCCGCGCTGCAGGGTCGGCTGGATGTTGCCGAGGAACAGGTACTCGCTGCTGCGGTAACGCTCGGGGAGCTTGGGCTGGAAGTGCTCAAAGACGTTGAGATGGGTCTCGAGCGTCGTCCGATCGTTCATGTTGTCGTGGTAGCGACCCTTCCAGCGGAAGGTCTTGCCGCCGGTGATGGTCTCGAGGCCCTCGAGGTCCACGCCCGAGCTCTTGAGGTCCTGGACCGTCGACGCGGGGAAGTCCTCGCCGACGACGCCGACGAGACGGATCGGCGCGAAGAACGAGGCCGCCATCGCGAAGTAGGTCGCCGAGCCGCCGACGCTCTCCTCGCGCACGGCCTTGGGGGTGATGATCCAGTCGATCGCGACGCTTCCGACGACGAGCAGTTCAGGGCGCTTGGTGTTCATGGGCTCTCTTGGCGTATCGTGCGTTGTTGGGGCGAGGCCGATCACGTGGCCTTTAAAGCAGGTGCCCGGCGATCAGGTTGATGCGCTCGCGCATCGCCGGCGTGATCCTGCTCGGGTCCGTCATGATCGCGTGCTCCAGCGCCCGCGGGTAGGGCAGCTCGGCGGTCGTCTGCGGCAGGCCGGCGGCGACCTTGACGATCACCTCGCGCGCGAGCGCGGCGTTCTTGCGGACGACGGCGATCACCGCGTCGACCGAGACCTCGTCCTCGCTCTCGTGCCAGCAGTCATAGTCGGTCGACAGGGCCATGAGCGCGTAGGCGATCTCGGCCTCGCGCGCGAGCTTGGCCTCCGGCAGCGCCGTCATGCCGATCACGCTCGCGCCCCAGCTGCGGTACAGGTTGGACTCCGCGCGCGTGCTGAAGACCGGGCCCTCCATGACCACGTAGGTCCCGCCGTCGTGCACGGTCGCGCCGGCGCCACGGGCCGCCTCGACGAGCCGCGCCCGCAGCGGGCTGTCGACCGGGTCGCCGAACTGCACGTGCGCGGCGATCCCCTCGCCGAAGAAGGACGCCGCGCGCCCCTTGGTCCGGTCGATGAACTGATCGGGGAACACCAAGTGACCGGGCACGATCGGCCCCTGCAGCGAGCCGACCGCCGAGACGCTGATCAGGTGCGTGACGCCGAGCTGCTTAAAGCCGTGGATGTTGGCCCGGTAGTTGATCTCGTGGGGGAGCACGGTGTGGCCGTGGCCGTGGCGCGGCAGGAACACCACCCGCACGGGCTCACCGCTGGCGCGCGGGAGCAGGCCGCGGGTGTAGGCGGCTGAGGGCGCGCCGAAGGGCGTCGTCAGCTCGGCGGTCTCGACCTGCTCGAGCGCGTCCATGTCGTACAGCCCCGATCCGCCGACGACCCCGAGGACGACTTTGGAACGGGCTTCAGGGCTGGCGGGGTGAATCGCGCTTGCGGACGGCATCGCGCCGGAGGATAACGCGCCACGGCGCGACGTCTAGGCCGCGTGATCGCTCAGGAGGTGAGGTTGCGGGTCTTTCGGCCCCGAAGGCGCCGGTGTATAGGGGCTCTCCAGGGCTCGTCTGTGGAGATCGCAACTGCGCCAACCTCTGGACCCGCGTCGCGCGGGATCGCGGCCGCCGGACACAGGATCACGGCTGAGGCCGCCGCCGAGGTGATGCGCGCGGGCGGGAACGCGATCGACGCGATCATCGCGGCGCTGTGGGCCGCGAGCGTCGCCGAGCCGGTGCTCTCGTCCCCGGGCGGCGGCGGCTTCATCCTCGCGCGCACCGCCGCGGGCGAGACGCGGGTGCACGACTTCTTCGTCCACACGCCCCGACGCAAGCGCATGTCGGGCCTCGACTTCTACCCGATCGTCGCGGACTTCGGCGTCGCCACCCAGAGCTTTCACATCGGCCTCGGCTCGGCGGCGGTGCCGGGCTTCGTGCGCGGGCTGTTCTCGGCGCACCGCGAGCACGGCAGCGTGCCGATGCGCCGGCTGGTCGAGCCCGCCGCTGCGGCCGCGCGCGAGGGCCTGCTGCTGCGCGACTACGAGGAGTACCTGCTCTCGGTCGTCGGCCCGATCTACAAGATCACCCCCGAGGCCTGCGCGCTGTTCGCGAAGCCCGGCGAGGGCGGCGAGGCCGTGCTCAAGGGCGCCGGCGATCGCATCGCCAACCCCGAGCTCGCCGACACCCTCGAGGTCCTGGCGCGCGAGGGCGACGCGCTGTTTTACGAGGGCGAGATCGCGGCCGCGATCGCGCGCATGTGTGCGCAGGGCGGCGGGCACCTCACGCGCGACGACCTCGCGGGCTACCAGGCGATCATCCGCGCCCCGCTGCGGCACCGCTACCGCGGCGCGCTGCTCGAGGTGAACCCGCCGCCGGCGCTCGGCGGGCTGCTGATCGCCCACACCCTAGAGCTGCTCTCGCGCCTGCACCCCGGCGACGATGACCTCCGCGCGCTCGGCTTCGGCAGCCCGGCGCACGCGCTGCTGCTCGCGCGCGCGCAGCAGGCGACCAACCAAGCGCGCGTGGCCGCCGAGGCCTCGGTGGGCGTCGGCGCGACCCCGCCGATGCTCGAGGACATCTGGCTCGAGCGCTTCGTCAAGTCGCTGGCCGACACCAAGCTCAGCCAGCGCGGGACCACGCACATCAGCGTGATCGACCGTCACGGCAACGCGGCCGCGGCCACCGTCTCCAACGGCGAGGGCTGCGGTCACATGATCCCGGGGACAGGCATCATGCTGAACAACATGCTCGGCGAGGAGGACCTCAACCCCCACGGCCTCGGCGCGTGGCCGAACAACCGACGCATGTCCTCGATGATGGCGCCCGCGGCGCTGCACCTGCCCGGCGGCGACATGGCGATCGTCGGCAGCGGCGGCTCCAACCGGATCCGCACCGCGATCCTGCAGGTGCTGATCAACATGGTCGACTTCGGCATGGACGCGCGCGCGGCCGTCGAGGCGCCGCGGCTGCATCAAGAAGGAAAGCACCTCGACTTCGAGGCGCTCGTCTCGCGCGAGGCCGCCGCGACGCTCGCCCGCGCGTTCCCCGATTACCGCGCCTGGCCCACGCGCAACATGTTCTTCGGGGGGGTGCACACGGTCGTTCGCACCCCGAGCGGCGCGCTGTTCGGCGCGGGAGATCCCCGCCGCGCCGGCGTGTGCGTCGTCGCGTAGAGACTCTCGAGCGCGCCCACCGGACCCGCGGCCGGTCGCCCGTTCACACGGCTGTCACGCGGCTTGTGATTCAACGCGCGCGCGCGGCTCGAGACGCGCGCGGGTCCGGCTGCTATAATGCCCGCGTCTCGAGGAGCGTTGCGACGGCCCTCCTCTTCTTCAAGAGAGAGAGTCCGCCAGGCTCGAGACGACCCGCGAAGCGCGGGCTCGCAACGGCGCTCGTGAACCGGCCCACCGCGGTTCGCGACGCACCGAGCGCGGCGGGCCATTCCCGAAGGAATGTGCTGTGGACACCGCCATCAAGAACACCCAGAAGACTGAAGATTTTAAGGTCGCCGACCTCTCCCTCGCCGACTGGGGCAAGAAGGAGATCAAGATCGCGGAGACCGAGATGCCTGGCCTCATGGCCATCCGCGCCGAGCACAAGGGCGAGCAGCCGCTCAAGGGCGCCCGCGTCGCCGGCTCGCTGCACATGACCATCCAGACCGCCGTGCTCATCGAGACGCTGGTCGCGCTGGGCGCCGAGGTCCGCTGGGCCTCCTGCAACATCTTCTCGACCCAGGATCACGCCGCCGCCGCGATCGCGGCCCAGGGCATCCCCGTGTTCGCGCACAAGGGCGAGACCCTCGACGAGTACTGGGAGTACACGCACCGGATCATCGACTGGCCGGTGACCGCCGAGAACCCCAACGGCGCGCCCAACATGATCCTCGACGACGGTGGCGACGCGACCCTGCTCGTCCTCCTGGGCGCCCGCGCGGCCGAGGACATCACGGTGCTCGACAACCCCGGCAGCGCCGAGGAGAAGTCGCTCTACGCCGCGATCCGAAAGCAACTCGCCAAGGACCCCGGGCTCTACAAGCGCGCCAAGGCGAGCATCATCGGCGTCACCGAGGAGACCACGACGGGCGTGCTGCGCCTCAACCAGATGGCCGAGCGCGGTGACCTGGCGTTCCGCGCCATCAACGTCAACGACTCGGTCACCAAGAGCAAGTTCGACAACCTCTACGGCTGCCGCGAGTCGCTCGTCGACGGCATCAAGCGCGCGACCGACGTCATGGTCGCGGGCAAGATCGCGGTCGTCGCCGGCTACGGCGACGTCGGCAAGGGCAGCGCGCAGGCGCTCGCGGCCCTCTCGGCGCAGGTCTGGGTCACCGAGATCGACCCGATCTGCGCGCTGCAGGCCGCGATGGAGGGCTTCAAGGTCGTGACGATGGAGCAGGCCGCGCCCCACGGCGACATCTTCGTGACCGCGACCGGCAACAAAGACGTGATCAACCACGATCACATGGCGGCGATGAAGCACAACGCGATCGTCTGCAACATCGGTCACTTCGACAACGAGATCGACGTCGCCAGCGTCGAGAAGTACGAGTGGGAGAACATCAAGCCGCAGGTCGACCACATCATCTTCCCCGACGGCCACCGCATCATCCTCCTGGCCGGCGGTCGCCTGATCAACCTGGGCTGCGCGACCGGGCACCCCTCGTACGTGATGAGCTCGTCCTTCGCCAACCAGACCCTCGCGCAGATCGAGCTGTTCCGGCACCAAGACCGCTACGAGGTCGGCAAGGTCTACGTGCTGCCCAAGCACCTCGACGAGAAGGTCGCGCGCCTGCAGCTGACGCGCCTCGGCGCGACGCTGACGGAGCTCTCGGACGAGCAGGCCGCGTACATCGGCGTCAAGAAGGAAGGCCCCTACAAGGCCGACAGCTACCGCTACTAGCGGCGGCGAGTGTGACCTGACCCTTCAGGCACACAAACACAGACGGCGTCGCGCGGGAGCGCGGCGCCGTCTCGGTTTCGAAACCCCGCGCGCGGCTCACTCGCGCAGGTAGTCGATCAGCGGCCCGATGAACTCCTCGGGCGCCTCGCGGTGCAGGAAGTGCCCGCCCGAGGTCATGATCACGCGGTACTCCCCCATGAAGCGGCGCTTCGCGCCGTGAAACATCGCCTCGGTCGCTACGCCGTCGTCGCGCCCGCCGAAGGCCAGCGTCGGCACCTCGATCTTCGCGCGCTGGCCCGGAGGTGGTTTTGGAGTCAGGCAGCGGTAGTAGCCGAGCGCGGCGTCGAGGCAGCCCGGGGCCGCGTAGGCGTTCTTCACCGCCTCCAGCTCGGCGCGCGGGAAGTCCCAGGTCGGCGACCAGCGCCGGTACAGGCGCTCGACCTCGGCGAAGTCGCCCCGCGCGAAGCGGCGGGCCGCGCCGGGCAGGCGCAGCGTCACGAAGTGCCGCGCGCCCCACAGCAGCCCCAGCGTGGGCTTGATCGCGGCGGGGTGCGGGATCCCGACGGTGACCAGCTTCTTGATCGCCGCCGGCCCGCCCAGGCCCGCGGCGCTGTAGGCCGCGCTGGCCCCCCAGTCATGTCCCACGAGATAGGCCGGCTCGCCGCCGCCGAGCGCCTCGATCAGCGCGAGCGCGTCGCGCCCCAGCGTGTCGGAGTCGTACTCGTCAGCGCCGGGGCGCTGCGTCGGCGCGTAGCCGCGGTTGAAGGGCGAGACCGCGCGAAAGCCCGCAGCCGCGAGCGCGGGGCGGACGTCATCCCAGGTGTGCGCGGTGTCGGGGAAGCCGTGGAGCAGCAGCACCAGCGGCCCCTCCCCCTCTTCGAAGTAGGCGAACTCGAGCCCGTTCGCCTGGACCATCTTTACGTCGCGCTCCGGGGTGTGTGTTCGCATGCGAGGCGACTATAGGCCGCCAGGGCCCGCGAGCCGACACAGGCGCGGCGCAAAAATTGTTCGCGCGCGCCAGCTCGAGCGCGCGGACGTCTCGCCGACGCAAGAGGCCGCGACCCGGTACCTGTCCCCGAAGCTCAATGGGGTGCGCGCGAGCCGACCGTCGCTCGCCGCCCGCAAGCCGGAGGGTCCCCCTGACGGTAAGCAGCGACCCGATGCCTGCATGCTGTGAACGTCAAGAAGGGCGTATACGCCGGCGAGAGCGTCTGGCCTAGAACGTCCGAGCGAAGACCTGCGTCCAGGTGTGACCCCACTGACCGCCGGGGTAGTAGCCGACCCCGAGCTCTTCGAAGTCCGCGTTCATGATGTTCATGCAGTGCCCGGGGCTGTCCATCCACTGCTGAACGACGGCCGCCGCGGTCGCGCTCCCGCCCGCGATGTTCTCCCCGTAGGTCGCCCAGCTGTACCCGGCCTTCTCGATCCGCGGGCCGGGGCCCTCGCCGTCGAGGTTGGTGTGGTCGAAGTAGTCGTTGTCGACCATGTCCTTGCTGTGCACGCGCGCGGCGCAGCGCAGCGCGGGGTCGCCCGTGAGCGCCGTGGTCGCGGGCATCGGCTGACCGCCGCAGGTCGCCCCCTTGGCGCGCTCGGCGTTGACCAGCTCGAGCACCTCCGTCTCGAGCGCGGACCAGCCCGCGTCCCAGTCTGCCACCGGCCCGCAGTAGCTGTTATCCGGCACGTCGTCCTCGGCCGCCGTCTCGCCGGCGCTCGGGTCCGAGTCGCTCGCGGCGTCGGACTCACCGCCCGTCGCCTCGCTCGTCTCGCCGCTCGTGCCCTCGCTCTCGCCGTCCGTCGCGTCGTCGGTCTCACCGACTGTCTCGTCCGTGTCCTCGGTGTCGCCGACGTCGTCGCCGCACGCCGCCGTGACGATCACCCCGAGCGCGGCGAGCAGACGCAGACCCCTCCCCAACTCAACCCACGATCTACACACGCAGCGAGCATACGCATCGACGTTCGCGCGGCGCAAGCCTCCGCCGCGCGGGCGACGTGGAGTGAAGACGCGCATCTCGACGAATTGACCAGGTCGCGGACCGAGCAGTGACCGCGCCGCGCTCCCGGGCTACCGTAGCGCGAGACAACGGAGCACACGATGGGCGAAGTACACCACCACGCCTGCACCCTGTGCGAGGCGATCTGCGGGCTCGAGATCGAGACCTCGCGGGGGCGCGTCGTCACGATCCGCGGCGACAAGCGCGATCCGCTGAGCCGCGGTCATATCTGTCCCAAGGCGCTGGCGCTGAAGGACCTGCACGAGGATCCCGATCGCCTGCGGAGCCCGATGCGCCGCACCGCGAGCGGGTGGGAGCCGCTGACGTGGCGGGCCGCGCTCGACGAGACCGCGAGGCGGCTGCGCGCGGTCCAGCGCGCGCACGGCGACGACGCGGTGGGCGTCTACCTCGGGAACCCGGTGGTGCACAACCACGGCGCGCTGCTGTACGGGCCGCCCTTCCTGCGCGCGCTCCGGACCAAGAACCGGTTCTCCGCGACCTCGGTCGATCAGCTGCCGCACCAGCTCGTCGCGTCGCTGATGTACGGCCACCAGCTGCTGATCCCGATCCCGGACATCGACCGCACGCGCTTCCTGCTGATCCTCGGCGGGAACCCGCTGGTGTCCAACGGCAGCCTGATGACGGCGCCTGACTTTAAGCGCAGGATGGCGGCGATCCGGGCGCGCGGCGGCAAGGTCGTCGTCGTCGACCCTCGCCGCAGCGAGACCGCGCGCGCGGCCGATGAGCACCTGTTCATAAGGCCTGGTACCGACGCGCTGCTGCTCGCGGCGCTGGTCCGCGAGGTGCTCCGCGAGGGCCTCGCGCGGCCCGGCAGGCTCGCGCCCGCGCTCGCCGGCCTCGAGCGGCTCCCGGCGCTGCTCGAGGGCTTCACGCCGGAGCGCGTCGGCCCGCGCGTCGGCGTGGAGCCGGCCGCGCTGCGCCAGCTCGCGCGCGAGTTCGCGACCGCGCCCGCCGCGGTCTGCTACGGCCGCATGGGCGTCTCGACGCAGGCCTTCGGGACCGTCTGCCACTGGCTGATCGGGGTGCTCAACGCGATCACGGGCAACCTCGACCGCCGCGGCGGCGCGCTGATGACGACGCCGGCGCTCGACGTCCGCGCGTTCACCGGGCGAGGGCGGCGCGGGCGCTGGCGCAGCCGCGTCCGCGGGCTCCCGGAGTTCGGCGGCGAGCTGCCGGTCGCGACGCTCGCCGAGGAGATCTTGACCGAGGGCGACGGCCAGCTCCGCAGCCTGGTGACGATCGCCGGCAACCCGGCGCTCTCGACCCCGAACGGCCGGCAGCTCGAGCGCGCGCTCGAGCGCCTCGAGTTCATGGTCTCGATCGACCTCTACATCAACGAGACCACGAGGCACGCGCACATCATCCTGCCGCCGACCACCCCGCTCGAGCGCGACCACTACGACGTGGTGTTTAACGCGCTGGCGATCCGCAACTACGCCCGCTACTCGCGCCCTGTCTTCGACCCAGGGCCCGACGCGCGCCACGACTGGCAGATCCTGCTGGAGCTGCAGACCCGGCTCGAGCGCGCCCGTGGGCCGCTGCGCGGGCTCGGCGCCCGCGCCCGGCGCCAGGTGCTCGGGCGCCTCGGTCCGCGCGGCTTGCTCGACATGGCGCTACGGACAGGCCCCTACGGAGACGGCCTCGCGCGCCGCGGCGAGGGGCTGACGCTGCGTCGGCTCGAGCGCGAGGTCCACGGCCTCGACCTCGGCCCGCTGCTCCCGTCCCTGCCGGCGGCGCTGCGGACCGAGAGCGGCCGGGTCGAGCTGACCCCAGAGCCATGTATTGAAGATCTCCCGCGACTGCGCGCGCTGCTCGAGGTGCCGCCCGCGCCGGCCTCGCCCGCGCCCGGCGAGCCGCTGCTGCTGATCGGGCGACGGCACCTGCGCAGCAACAACTCGTGGCTCCACAACAGCGCGCGGCTGGTCAAGGGTAAGCCGCGCTGCACCCTGCTGATGCACCCCGACGACGCGGCGCGGCGCGGGCTCTCAGACGGTCAGCGCGTCACCGTGCGCTCGCGCGTCGGCGAGCTCGTGGCGCCGCTCGAGCTGACGCGCGACGTGATGCCCGGCGTCGTCAGCTTGCCGCACGGCTGGGGTCACGGGCGCGCTGGCGTCGAGCTCTCGGTCGCGACGG
Organism: Polyangia bacterium; assembly: GCA_030430565.1. Lineage (GTDB taxonomy): Bacteria > Myxococcota_A > Polyangia > Nannocystales > Nannocystaceae > JACKDW01. The sequence goes on along the minus strand of JAUIKS010000014.1, from coordinate 94,716 downwards.
CGCACGCGGGCGTCAGCGTCAACGACCTGACCGATGAGCTCGCGGTCGATCCCGTCTCGGGCAACGCGGCCCTGAGCGCGACCCCGGTGCACATCACGAGCGCGTGAGCGCGGCGTGATCTCGCGCCCCCCGCGCCACATGCGAGCTGACACACAAACGCGGTTACGAAAGCTTTGCGTCGGTCATTCCTGCGCACGCTGCTTCGTCGGTTGAGTCCACGACGCCGAGCCGAAGTTTCGCGCTGGGGCGTCGCGGGCATGCGGGATATACTTGCGTACCAACGTGGAATCGTCCTCCGCACGCATACGGATGCCTCCGACGGGCACGCCTCTGAAGATCCTGATCGCCGAGGACAACCCGATCAACCAGCGGCTTTTGATCATGCTGCTGCGTCGATACGGCCACAACGTAAAGGCCGTCGACAACGGGCGCGAGGCGGTCGAGGCGATCCAGTCTGACACCTACGACATCGTGCTGATGGACAGCTCGATGCCCGTGATGGACGGTATCGAGGCGACCCGGCGCATTCGCTCGCTCGCCGACGCGCGCATCGCCTCGACCCCGATCGTCGCCGTGACCGCGCTCGCGCTGCAGGGTGAGCGTGAGCGCCACCTCGCGGCGGGGATGAACGACTACGTCACCAAGCCCGTGAAGCCAGGCCCGCTGCTCGACGCGATCTACAAGGCCATCGCGGCCTAGCAGCCCGCGGTGACGAGGCGTGTCTGAGCAGTCCGCGCGGTCAGGTCACGCGCCGCCCGCCGAGGGCCGCGCGCGCCTCGACGGCTAAACCTGCTTCTTCTTCACCGACCAGATGAAGCCGTCGTACCAGAAGTGCATCAACGAGACGACGAGCGTCAGGCCCCACAGGACCGTGATGCTGGTGTCGAGCGCCTGCACGAAGTAGCCGTAGGCGCCCGAGAGCCCCAGGAACACGACGAGCGTGAGCGCCTTCCCCCAGCGCCCGGGCACGAAGCCGAGGCGGAACATCTTCACCATGTGCTTGCCCTCGAAGGCCCACACGATCGCGAAGTACTGCATCGCGTGGAACAGGTTCATGATGAAGAAGGCCTCGCCCCAGCTGTTAAAGCCCCACGAGTAGATCGAGCACAGCCCGGTCGTGACGAGCAAGAACACCTTGTGGAACGAGACCTGGTAGCCCTTCCGCGCGAGCCGCCAGTAGGCGAGGACGTAGTAGACGAGGAACGAGAAGCCCGAGCTGAGCACCGCCCACGTGAAGTAGCGGTGGTTGCCCTCCATGAACGCGGGGACCTGCGTGAAGAAGGCCGAGCCGACGAGCTCGAACTCACTAAAATCTTCGAAGTGGTCCATCATCACCGCGCCGGCGACGATGGGGCCGGCGTAGAGGAGATGGTTGAGCCACCAGTCGAGCTTGCGCCCGACCTGCGCGTCGTTCCCGAGCTTGCTGTCGTAGATCCGCGAGAAGCCGAAGGTCTGCAGGCCCGAGTGGTACACGTCCCAGAAGGTCGCGAGCACGGAGGCGGTGACCAGCACCCACGACGACAGCATCATGCCCGCGAGCAGCAGGGCCGGCACCGCGAAGAAGCGGAAGCGATGCAGCTTGCGGATGTTGGGGTTTCCGTGGCTGCGGAAGAACACCGCGAAGAGATGCGCGTGGATGAAGATCCCGATGAAGAGATCGGAGCGCGTCACCTCCTGGTCCCAGAACGTGAAGTCCTCGGTCGCGACCGGGCGACCGGAGATAAAGATCCCGATCGCCAGCGCGATCGTGGGCGGCAACAAGAAGAACGCCCAGTCGTACCAGCGGCTGACGATGTAGGGCGATCGACTTCGTGCTGGCGTCTTCGGCTTCAAGTCCCCTACCTCGCGGGCTCCTGATCACGCTTCAACGCACCGACGCGTCGGTCGAGTTACCGCGTGGGTGGTCTCCTGCGCGGTCGATGCTGGCCGTGGCCGTGAGCCTACCGCAAGCACCCCGGCGCCGCATGTCCGCGCGCCACGCGGAGGCCGCGAGCCGAGACGACGCGCGCGCGCCCGCGCCCGTCGCTCAGCACGGGCAGCCGTAGAAGGACACCTCGATGTCGGTGACCACGTCGTACTCCGCCTCGTCGCCCTCGCCCTCGCGCTCGAGCAGCTCGCGCTGGACCGCGAGGCCCGAGTTGGTGACGAGCTCCGGCACGCCGTCGTGATCTCGATCGAACACCGCGATCGGCCGCGCGCCCAGATCGCGACCGACGACGACCGGCGCGAGCGCGGGCTCGTGGCTGGAGAGCTCGAGCTGCAGCAGCGCCGCGAGCGTCCCGTCGAAGTCGCCGCAGCTCGGCACGCCGGGCTCCCCGAGCAGCACCGACACGTAGGCGCGCGTCCCCGACGGGTCACGCCACAGCTGCGCGCTGCGGCTGAGCTCGACGTGGCTCGTCCACGACGCGCGCGCCGATTCGAGCGTAGCGCCCTGCTCACGCGCGAAGGCGATGAACTCGCGCTGGATCGCGGCGAACTCGGGGAGCTGCTCGAACGCCGCCCAGGCCCGCGTGAGCTCGGCTCGCTCGAGGGGCGACCCGCGCTCCTCCGAGGAGGCGAGCGCGAACACGACCGGCTCGGGGTCCGACGAGAGCCGCGCCCAGATCGCGCCTTCGCACTCGCGCGCCCCCGCGCGCGTGACCGCGGCCTCGAGCGACCACGGGCCTTCGTCGTAGATGTGCTCGTTGACGCGCCGATCGAGCCGGGCGTCGGCGCCGCGCTGCTGATCGTAGGCGACGCCCCGCTCCATCCGTGCCTCTTCCTCATAGACCAGGTTGAGGTCACCGCTGAAGCGCGCCGCGACCGACAGCGCGCCGAGCTCCGCCTCGCAGACGGCTCCGCGCGGACCGTAGAGCGTGACCGCCTCGCCCGAGAGCGCGAGCAGGTCCTTCGGCGCGCGGCGCTTGTCGACCGCGCGCCGAACCGTGCGCGCGCCCCAGCCGGTGCGCTGGTCGGCGCGAACACGCGCCGCGCCCCACTCGGGGTCGGCGTCGGGGTCGATCACAACCCGACCGTCGAGGACGAACATCAAGGGGTCCGGCGTCACCAGGTCGTCGCGCGCCGGCGCGACGGCGGGCGCCGGCGCGGACACGACCCGAGGCGCCTCAAGCTCGGAGCGCGCGCCCGAGACCTCAACGACCACGACCTCCGGCGTCGGCGTCGCGCAGACGCGCGGCGCCTCCCGGTCTGTGAGCTCAAGCCCGACGGCCAAGCCCAGCGGCGCGAGCCACACCGCGCCGAGCGCGATACGTCGCCCGGTCGCGCGCCAATTCTCCAATACCCTACCTCGCATACCCCGCCTACGCGGCCCCCCCCGCGCGCATTCCAGCCGCTACCGTCGATCGAGCGCGCGGACGTTTTGCACTCGGCGCCCGCGTCGTCGCGGACGCGAGATCTCGCCGTCTCGCTCGCGCCCGTCGAGCCGACGCCATTTCTGCCGCCGCGCACAAACCCCGAAACAGGCCGCGGCGCGTCGGGGTCTGTTCTCGGTTTAGGCCCTCGCCCCGCCCGCGCGCGAGTCACCGACGCGCCCCGCCGAATAGCGAACATTCATCCCGCGACTGGCATTGTCGACAGTAGTTTTACGGCTTGTCGCGGCAATGCGAGGGCGCGGCTCATCGCGGGTATGCGCCCGTGTAGGCCCCGCGCTCGTCACCAAATTGCGAATCGACCGTAAAACCTTTCGCCGAGCGCTGGTGTCATAAGAAGCGAGTCCCGCTGACCGCGACACCACGCGGCGCGCCCCGGAGTCTCCGACGCGCGCGATCGGTAGCGCATCAGTCCGCCTGTCGCTCAAGACATGTGGATCCCCCTCGAGCCCCCCACCCCCTCGCTCGCCGCGCGCGCGTGAGGGTCAAGAAAGCACTGTCCCATGCACAACACCCGACGCCCCCGCACCCTCATCCTCACCGCCGCGCTCCTGCTCTCCGCGGGCCTGTTCTCGAGCGCCTGCGATCCCAGCAGCCTCATCGCCAACGCCGGCCCTGGCGACCTCTGCAGCGACACGGAGCCCTGCGAGCCGACGATGCCGCCCCCGCCGAAGCTGCCGATCCGCGAGAACTAGCGGCCCATGTCGCGCGCAGCTGACAAGCGAGCGCCCGCGCAGCGAGCAGGCGACCGCGTGATCGACCCGCTGCTGCGCACGCTCAACCGCTCGTCGCTCGAGGACCGGTTCCCGCAGTGGCGTCGCCCCGAGCCCCCCCAGGGCGAAGCCGAGAAGCGCGACGACGAGCGCAGATAGTCCGCACACCCAACGAGAGAAGCCGCCCGGGCGCCGGGCGGCTTCTCGCTTTTTGGGACCGCGTCGCGCGGCCCGGTCCTAGAAGTGCTGGAGGTCGAGGCCACCGACCGCCCAGTAGCTGCCGAAGCTCTGCACGCCGTAGACCGAGACGCTCACTGGCTCGTCCGCCTGGACGGTGTGGTTGCCGTCGCCGCCGTTGTCGAGGTTGACGTGCGCGACCTTGTAGTCGGTGTCGGGGATGACCTCGAAGGCGTTGTCGGGGACGTTCACGCCGTCGACGGAGACGCTCGCGGCCAGCGGCGCGATGATGTCCGCGAAGTTCGCCTGCCACGTCACCGGCGCGTGGAACAGGGTGTCGGCGCGCCACTGATCGACGCCGACCGCGAGCACCATCGAGGGGTCGCTCTGGCCGAAGCCCGCGCCCGCGCTGACCATGTACTGCGTGACCAGGATCCGCTTCTCCGACGAGACGACGAACTTGTTCGTCGTCATCGGGATCTCGACGAAGTCGCCGGCGTTGGCGAGCGTCGTGTTGACCCCCTGATCGGGCTCAAAGACCAGCTCGGTGTCGTCCTCGGTCGCGACGACGCGGATCACCTGGGCCTTGTCGAGGTTGTTGTTCGGCACCTGCACCGGCGGGACGATCACGTACTCCTTCGAGAGCGCGATGATCGGCGGCATCGACTCCTCGAGGTGGTCGCAGGTGTTGACGTCCTGCGGCACCTCGGTGCAGGTGTGCCCCGAGACGATCGCGATCGGCTGATCGGCGGAGACGATGGTCCCGGTCACGTCGCCCTCGTCCTTCTTCGAGACGACCTGGAGGACATCACCGCGGTTGAGCATGACCTCGCCCGTGCCGTTGGAATTGACGCCCGCGCCCGCCTGCACGTTGCCGCCGGTCGCCGAGGGGTTGAGCGTCACGGTCGTGCCGTCGCGGCTCGCCACGACCGCGTAGAAGCCGGGGAGCTGCACCTGCGGGAAGTCCGGGTCGACCCAGGCCGGGAACGCGGCGACCATCACGTCCTTGTCCCAGGCGTTCGTCGGCAGCAGCAGCGAGGCGTCGTTGGTGTCGTCGGCCTCGAGCGGGCTGTACTGCACCACCGTCACCGGCTGGTCGGAGCGGATCCAGTAGCCGCCGCCCTCCGCCAGCACGGTCGGCCCGGTGCCCTCGTAGAGCGCCTCGACCCAGGGGAGCGGGACCACCTCGACCGAGTTCGCCGCGACCTCGACGTCGACGTCGTTGTTGAGCTCGCCGCCGTTGATCTTGACGTTCGCGACCTGGTCGGTGGTGTTGGAGATCGAGACGTGGAAGGGGTTGGTAATCGGGATCGCGGCCTCGAAGTGCTGCGTCACGACCGCGTAGTACTCGCAGCCGATGTAGTCGAGCTGCAGGTTCTCGACCGCGCAGACGCCGTCGCAGACGCCGACGTCCTCGTTGCAGAACACCCCCTGCACCGGGTCGCAGATCTCGAGCAGCTCCCACTGCGCGCCGTCCTCGCTGCACACGTAGGAGTCGCCGTCCTCGCACTTCTTCGCGCCGGGGTCACACAGCGCGCAGCCGACCTCGTCGACGCACACGTTATCGCAGACGACCGGATCAGAGAACACGCCGCCCTCGCAGACCTGCTCGGCGTCGCCGTCACAGATGACCTGCCCCTCCTCGCAGGGGATGCAGCCCTCGCCCTCGTTGCAGCCCATCTCGCAGGGGAGCGGCTCGCCCCACTCGCCGTCCTCACACTGCAGCTCGGCGTTGCCCTGACAGCCGATCTCGCCGTCCTCGCACTCAGGCGGGACGATCGTCGTCTCGACCGGATCCGTGGTCTCGGACGTCGAGCTCGAGCTCGTGCTCGAGGTCATCGGCTGACTCGTCGTCTCCGTGCCGGTCTCCCCGTCGGTGCCGGTCGGCCCCGCCGTCGTCGGCTCCGACGTCGAGCCTGTGCTCGACGCGGGGTTCGTGGTCTCGCCAGAGTCAGAGGTGGACGTGTTCGAGTCGCTGTCGGTCTCCATCGGCGACGAGTCGCCGCAGGCTCCGAGCGCGACCGCTGAAAACACGCAAAGCCCCGAAATAAAGCCAGTTTTCACCGCCAGGCGCCGTGACGCGTAAGACATGGCGGAACTCTATCACGCGGCTCGGCCGCGCGAAAACACGCGCGTCGCGCGACCCCCCGTGATCGCCGCGAATTACCCCCTCGCGCCGGCGCGGGGGCCCGCCCCGCGCCGGCCCAGCGCGTCGAGACCGGCCGACCTGTTCACTAGTGACCATTAAGACATGTCATTAGTGACATATCCGCGCGCTCCGGGCCGCGCGGCTCAACATGTCTGAGCGGTCACGTTCCGCGAACGAGGACCTCGCCGCGAGCGTGCGCTCAGCGCGGGCGCCTCGGCCGAGGCGCCCGCACCATGTGCGTTCGGACATATTGTCGCGCCGAGGCCGAGCGCGGCGGCGTGACTACGAGCCCGGCGGGGGGCGCCGGAGGATCACGCCGTGGTAAGGCGACGAGGTGAAGAAGCCGCCGACCGCGAAGGTCGTCCCGTCGGGCAGGCCGTAGACGCTGTGCAGCTCGAGCTTGGTCGGCGTCTCGTCCTGCGTGTAGCTGAGCGATCCTGGCTCGAAGCGCGCGGCGAAGCCCTGGATCCCGACCACCGTCGCGATCCCGTCGGCGTCGACGAACACGCCGTCGAAGCCGGGCTGCGGCTCGTAGCGCCGGGTCTCCCAGCCGTCGGCGCGACGCCGACCGACCACGCCGAGCTGGCGGCCCCCCGCGAACACGATGTCGTGCTCCGCGTGCCCCCAGACGCCGATGATCGACGACCCCGTGGTGCTGAGCTCCTCGGTCCAGACCGCGCCGTCGAAGCGCACGATCGAGCCGCGATCGCCCACCGCGTACACGTCGTCGGCGGCCGTGCCCCAGACCTTGAACAGCGCGCCGCCCTCGCTCTCGAGCGTCGGGACCGGGAACTCGCTCCACTGCTCGCCGTCGTAGTGCAGGATCACAGGCGGCAGGTCGTTGCCGCCGGCCCCGCCGACGGCCCACAGATCATCGGCGGCGGCCCCCCACACGCCCCACAGCGCCTGATCGGTCGGCGTGACGTCGCGGACCCACACCCCCTCGTCGAGGTGCAGCGCGAAGCCGAAGTGACCGACGATGACGACGTGGCCGTCGACGCCGTGCACCCAGTTGAGGCGCGGGACCGGGAACTCGACGGCGTCAGGCGCCCAGCTCTCGCCGTCGTAGCGGTAGATCACGCCCGCGTCGAACTGCCCGCCGACGGCGATCATGTCGTCGGGGGCGGTCCCCCAGATCCCGAAGAAGGACCCGATCTCCTCGCCGGCCTCGAAGCTGTGCTCCCACACGAGCGGCTCGAGGCTCGACCCCCCGGTCTCGCTCCCCGCGCTCGGGTCCGAGTTCGAGCTCGAGCTCCCCGGGCCCGACGAGCCCACCGTCGTGTCCGAGCCCACGCCGTCGTCGCCGCTGCAGCCGAGGCCGAGGCCCGGAGCCGAGGCCGCGAGGAGACACGAGAGCAGCACGATCCAGGGACGCTTCGAATACGACATCAGTGACCAGCTTTAAGGCAATTCTCGGGACAGGTTGAATAGACCCGGCGCGCGCGGAGATGATGACGAGCGGCGCGCGACCGCGAGGGGCGGCGTGATTGTAGCGCGGAGACGAGCGCGGGTCTGCTACCCTCGCCCTGCCGCGATGACACGCCGAGACGAGTATCGCACGAAGCCCGGGGTCCGCGTGATCACGGGCGCCTGCCCCCATGACTGCCCCGACACCTGCGCCTGGGAGGTCGCGGTCGAGAAGGGCCGCGCGCTCGACCTCTGGGGCCACCCGGGGCACCCGTTCACGGCCGGGCGGCTGTGCGGGAAGGTCGACCGCTACCTCGAGCGCACCTATCACCCCGACCGTCTGCGCGCGCCGCTGCGCCGCGGGCCCGACGGCGCGTACTCGCCGATCTCGTGGGAGACCGCGCTCGCCGAGATCAGCGCGCGCCTGCGCGGGATCCTCGACGATCCACAATATGGCCCCGAGGCCATTCTCCCCTACTCCTACGGCGGGACGCTGGGGCTCCTGCAGGGCGAGGGGGTCGCCGCGCGGCTGTGGAACGCGCTCGGGACCAGCCAGCTCGCGCGGACGATCTGCGCCGAGGCTGGCTCCTGGGGCCATCGCTACACCACCGGTCGCCCGATCGCGATGGACCCGATGGACTTCGCGCGCGCGCGCCTGATCCTGATCTGGGGCAGCAACACGCTGACGAGCAACATGCACCTGTGGCCGCAGATCCTCGCGGCGCGCAAGCAGGGCGCCCGCGCGCTCGTGATCGACCCCGCGAACACCCGGACCGCGCGCGCCGCCGACGAGTGGATCCCGATCCGCCCCGGCACCGACGCCGCGCTCGCGCTCGCGCTGATGCACGTGATCATCGGCGAGGGGCTGCACGACCGCGACTACGTCGCCCGCCACACGCTCGGCTTCGACGCGCTGCGCGAGCGGGTCGCCGCGTGGACGCCCGCGCGCGCCGAGGCGGAGACCGGCGTGCCGCGGGCGCGGATCGTACGTCTCGCGCGCGCCTACGCGACCACGCGGCCGGCGGCGATCCGTCTGAACTACGGCCTGCAGCGTCACCGCGGCGGCGGGATGGCGGTCCGCGCGATCACCTGCCTGCCGGCGCTGATCGGCAGCTGGCGCGAGCGCGGCGGCGGCCTGCAGCTCAGCAGCAGCGGCAGCTTTCACCTCGACAAGCGCGGCCTCGAGCGCCCGGACCTGCGCCCGGACCCCGCGCCGCGCACCTTCAACATGATCCGGCTCGGTGACGCCCTGTCCCTCGAGCCACATATCCGCGCGCGCGCGCTGTTTCGGCCGCGCCCGGTCGACCCCGCGCCGACGGCGGCGGACGCGGGGCCGCCCGTGAAGGCGCTGATCGTCTACAACTGCAACCCCGCCGCGGTCGCGCCCGACCTCGCCGCGGTCCGCCGCGGGCTCGCGCGCCCGGACCTGCTGACGGTCGCGCTCGAGCACTTCATGACCGACACGGCCAAGGCCGCCGACTACGTGCTGCCCGCGACCACGCAGCTCGAGCACTGGGACGCGCACAAGTCCTACGGTCATCTGTTCTTCGCGCTCAACCGCCCGGCGATCCCGCCCGTCGGCGAGAGCCTCGCCAACTCCGAGATCTTCCGCCGCCTCGCCCGCGCGCTCGGCCGACGCGAGCCCTGCTTCGAAGAGCCCGACGAGCAGATCCTCGAGCGCTTCGTCGCCGCGCAGACCCACCCGAGCTTCCGCTCGATCACGTGGGCGCGGCTGCTCGCCGAGGGCTTCGCGCGCCTGGACGTGCCGGATCCCTACCTGCCCTTCGCCGAGGGCGGCTTCCCGACGCCGAGCGGGAAGTGTGAATTCTTCAGCCAGACGATGGCGGACGACGGCTACGACCCGGTCCCGAACTACACGCCGCCGGCCTACACCGAGCGCGCGTCAGCGACGGACGACGCGCTGTGCTGCATCTCGCCGCCCGCCCACTCCTTCCTCAACAGCAGCTTCGTCAACGTCGAGCGCCTGCGGCGACGGGAGCGCGCCCCCTGCGTGTTCATCCACCCCGAGGACGCGCGCGCCCGCGACATCGACGACGGCGCGTCGGTGATCCTCGAGTCCCGCGTCGGCCGCGTCGAGCTGCCCGCGCGGGTCTCCGAGGACGTCATCCGCGGGACCGTGCTCGCGCCCGGGATCTGGTGGACGAGCGACACGCCTGACCAAAAGGGCATCAACGAGCTCACGCCGCAGGACGAGACCGACATGGGCGGCGGCGCGGTCTTCTACGACATCTCGGTGCGCGTGCGGCCGACGACATCGAGCGACGCCGCCGGGCCCGCCTGAGCGCTACTACGACCACGGCGAGAGGCCGAGCAGCCGGCGTCCGAGCGCGCTCAGCGGCGCCGGCGTGTGCAGCTCCGCCTCGCGGCTCGACGTCTGCGGGCGACGCCGCTTCCCGCCCGCGAGCGTGGCCGGCGGCGTGCCGCTGCGCCAGCTCTCGACCGTCTGGCGGTGACGGGTGAAGAACTCGTCCCGCACCGGGACGTGGCAGATGTACTGGCAGCAGCGCCAGCGCGAGGTGCGGTTGGGCGTGTTGCCGTGGGGCAGCAGCGCGTTCCAGACCAGGTAGTCCCCCGCCCGCATCTCGACCGTCACCAGCTCGCGCTCGATCAGCGCGCGATCCGGGAAGCGCACGAAGACCTGCTCGGGCGGGCGACGGGCGGCGAGGTTGCGCGCGGCCCAGTCGCGGTAGCGATGATGAAAGCCGGGGATGCAGCCGAAGCCGCCCTGATCCGCGCTCGTGTCGGTCAACGCGACCAGCCCCTGCAGGTTCAGGGCGCCCGGCGGATGCCAGAGGTTGAGGTCGGTGTGGATGTCGGCCTTCCGCTGCCAGCGCGCGGCCATCGAGCGCGGGCGCCCGTGGGCGTCGAGCAGCACGCCAGGTCGCTTCAGGCCGGCGCGGTCGACGATCATCCACAGCGCGCGCGTCCCGTAGAGATCCGCGAGCGCCTCGTAGATCGCCTCGGACTGCCGGTTCACCCACATCGCCGGGCTCGAGAAGATGTCGACGAAGCCCTGCTTGTTCAGCGGCCCCCAGGTCTGCGGGCGCGCGCGCCGGACATCGGAGCTGCGCTCGATCTGCTCCCACAGCTCGTCGATCGTGCGCTCGCACTGGGCCCGCGAGAGCGCGCTTGGGATCACGACGTAGCCCCGCTCCTCGAATTCCGCCCGCGCGCGCGCGTCGAGTCTGGGTCGGGTGCTCATGATCGTGCCTCGCTCGTCTCGCGCTCGAGCGTAGCGAGCGCGCGTCGGCTCGACGCGCGCCCGCCCGCGGCTATTCAACGCTTCATCGCGGTCTCCTTCTATATCTATATCTGCTTGTTCAGACATCTCGCAAACTCGGCTACTTGTTGAGCTCGACCATCACCGCGCGGACATCGATGCCGAGCGACGCGAAGGCGTCGCTCGGCAAGCGATCGACCTTCGCGTCGCGCTCGCGCAGCCAGCGACGGAAGCGGAGGTGCCGCTCCAAGCCGCTCTCGAGGCAGCGCGCGCTCATCAGCGAGACGACGCGCCCGCCGGCGCGGACGAGCTCGTACATCCGCGTGACGTGGCGAATGTCGCGGTCCCCCGCGAAGGGCGGGTTGGCGATGATGCGTGTGTAGTGAGCGTAGTGGTGAAAGCGCATGAAGTCGTCGGCCACGGGCGTGTAGCCGAGCGCCTCCAAGCGCGTGATGTTGGCGGGCATCAGCTCGCAGCAGTCGACCTCGGCCGGCTTGTACCGCTCGATCTCCACGAGCAGCCGACCATCTCCTGCTGATGGCTCTAAGACCACGTCCGAACGCCGCACCTGCGCGCGCGCGACGAGTCGTCGCGCGAGCGGCCGCGGCGTCGGGAAGAACTGATAGGCCCACCGCTCGTCGCGGCGTTCCATCTCAAGTCACTCCTCGGCGCGACAGCGCGGGCGTGACGCGCCGATACCGGCGCGAGCGCGCGACGCGACGCGCGAGCCCTAGCGCGAGCCCACGAGTCGTCGTCGCGCGGCGCCCCGGCGCTCCCGCCGATGACGCCACACGCGGCGCTGCAGTCACAATGCGCGCTCGTCACGTCACCGCGCGGCGGCGCGTGACGAGCACAACGTTGCTTCCGGGGGTGATCAGAGAACCATGACGACCTCTCGCGGACCCCGGCGCCGAGGTGGAGCCGGGACCTGCGCCTAGACGCAGGCGCGGGAGGAACATTCACGCGACGATCGAGCCGTACAAAAAGCCGCGTGAGCGGCCCCGGGCGGGACCGCTCACGCGCTCACGTGCTCACGCGCCCTCGCGCGCTAGCTGCAGAGGCCCGCGCACTCGTTCACGCAGGCGTCCTCGCAGATACAGAAGACCGTCTCGTTGTAGAGGTCGATCCCCTCCGAGTGCATGTTCGCGCACTCCTGCACGCAGTCCGACGTCTGGCACGGCTCGATGCAGGCGTCGAGCGCGGCGCACTCTGGGTCGGCGGCGCAGGCCTCGTTGACGGCCTTGCAGTCGCCGTCCACGGAGTCCTCGGCGCAGGCGTTGCACGAGTCGACGCCGTTGCACGCGCCCTCGTTGCAGGTGTCGTCGCCGGGGCACGCGTTCCCGCAGCCGCCGCAGTTGGCGTCGTCCCAGTTGGTGTCGATGCAGCTGTCGCCGCAGAACGACTCGCCGGCCCCGCAGCCCATGAAGGTGTGGCTCTCGTTCGACATCGTGACGACGTCGACCCAGCCCTCGGGCTGGACCTCGACCCCCGTCAGCGTCCCCTTGGTCTTGAGCCCCTTGGTCCGGTCGGTCCGCCGGCGCTGCACCGAGACCGACATGCTGGAGACCCCGGCGCCGTCGATCGACGCGAGGATCGCCTCGCGCGGGACGTCGAAGGCGCCGCTCGCGTCGTCGGCCTCGCAGGTCAGCAAGCCCGCGGAGAAGTCGTCGCCGGTGACGTTAACCGTGATCAGGATGTCGCCCGCGCCGGCCTGCCACTTCACCGGGAGCGGGCCGTCGCCGAACACCTTGTCGAGCCCGAGCTTGTCGAGCGCCGGCGAGGTCTGGACGAAGTCGGTGCCGGTGAACGCGACGTCGAAGGCCTCGAAGCCGGCGTCGGACGCCCCGGAGGCCTGCACCGAGGCGGCGCCGTTAGGCGCGAAGGGCGAGCCGCTGTCGCCGCTGTAGCTGTAGGGCGGGAACAGGTTGATCGGGATCGGCGTGTTGAGGAAGGTCAGCGCGCCGGCGTCGAAGGACTCGATCTTCTTGCAGCCGGGGCTGTCGGGCGCGGGGAAGTAGCAGACCTCGTCCTCGCCGCAGCTCGCGTCGCAGATGCGCGTGCAGGTCGAGCCGCAGCTGTCGTTGAAGGTGCAGTACTCGTCGTCGTTGCAGCCGTCGCCGCAGTCGGGCGCCAGCGCGATCTGGCAGCCCTGGATCGTCTCAAAACAGCCCGCGCCCGCGCCCCCCGACTCGCTGTCGGGGATGAAGCTCGCGGAGACGAAGGGGGTCGAGGAGCCGCCGCCGGCGGGGTGGCTCTCGCCGAGCACGATGGTCCCCTGCGCGTGCGGCTCGTCGGGCTCGACGCCCGTGTCGCTGGTCTCGCCCGAGTCGCTCTCGCCCGAGTCGCCGCTGTCCGTGCCGCCGTCGCTGCTGCCGCCGCTGTTGCTGTCGGGGTTGTTGGAGCCGCCGGAGGTGCCGGCGTCGGTCGCCTCGGCTGCGGTGTCGGTCGCGCCGTCCGACTCGCTCGAGCTGTCTCCGCAGGCACATACGACGATGGCCGCGAGCGCGAGGGTCGACAGCGCGGAGCGCCGCGCGGAGGAGAGAGTCCAGGTCTTCTGGTCGTGATGCATCGCGGTCATCGACGCGCGCAAGGACAGGTTGATTCGCTCCATCATGGGCGCGGGATAACCGATTTCGCATGAAGATACACACGTTTCTTCGCATCTCGCGGGCTGTCTAGAAATCTTCATGAGCGCCGCTACGGCGGCGACGTTGACCGTACCCACCCGAACCACGCGTCCCTACTCTCGACGCCGAGACTGTATAGGAGCAAGCGCGATGTACATTCGTTCTCCACGCACCTGACCGCTCGAGCACAGGCGACACGTCGGCGTACCGAGGGCCCATCGGGGTCGCGGGCTCCGAGAGCAGGGCGAGCGCGAGTGTGCCTTGGAGCAGCTACGACACAATGAGCGGCACATTACCTCAACGCGATCTCAACGCCGTCGCAGCCGCGCGACGATGTCCTCTGGCAGCGCGCCCGCCCGCTCGAGCCGCTCGAGGGCCCTGACGCGCGCGCTCACGCTTCACCGGACTCAGTGTACATGTCTTTAAGATAAGGACGATCGCGGGCGTCGAGCGCGACGCTCACCACGAGTCCACGAGACGCCGCGCCGCGTCCACGCCCCCGCGCCCCTGGGGGGCGCCGCGGCTGAGCACGGACGCCGCTACGTCGCGCGTCTCGGCGGGATCGATTACGGCGTCGAGCTCCATGTACGACGCGACCTCGGCCGCCTTCCCGCGCTCGTAGAGCTCGCCGACCAAGCGCCGAAACAGCTGCTCTCGCGCCTCGGCGCCGCCCGCCGCGGCGAGCTCTCGCTGATACCCGAGCCGGACCGCGCCCTCGAGGCCCATCGCGCCGAACTCCCCCTGCGGCCACGCGACGGTGAGGTCTGGGCGATGGAGGCTCCCGCCGGCCATCGCCATCGCGCCGAGCCCGTAGCCCTTGCGCAGGAACACGCACACGAAGCGCGGACGAAAGCGCGCCCCGGCGATGAACAGCCGGCTCATCCGGCGAACGGCCGCCTCCGCCTCGCTCTTCGGCCCGACCATAAAGCCCGGCGTGTCGCACAGGGACAGCAGCGGGATGCCGAAGCTGTCGAGCAGCTGGAGGAAGCGCGCGGCCTTCTCCGAGGCGGCCGCGTCGAGCGCCCCGCCGAGCACGCGCGTGTCGTTAGCGAGCACGCCGACGGGGCGACCCTCGAGCCGCGCGAGGCCCGTGATCACGCTGCCGCCGTAGTCCCGCCGGAGCTCGCGAAACGAGCCCTCGTCGACGACGCGCGCGATGATCGGGCGCGCGCGGTAGCTGAACCGTCGATCCGTCGGCAGCGCGTCACGCAGCGGCGCCTGCTCGGCCTGCGACCAGGTCTCGAGCCGGCCTTGGAAATAGCCGAGCAGCTGCCGCGCCGCCGCGCTCGCCTCGAGCTCATCGGCGACCACCAAGTCGAGCACGCCGTTGCTCGCTAGCTGCGCGGCGGGGCCGATCTCCTTCGGGTGATAGGAGCCGAGGCCGCCGCCCTCGATCATCGCCGGCCCCGCCATCCCGATCCACGAGCTGCGCGTCGCGATCGTGATGTCGGCGCAGCCGAGGAGCGCGGCGTTGCCCGCGAAGCAGTAGCCGTTGGCGACCGCGATCCGCGGGACCACGCCGCTGAGCCCCGCCCAGGTCGCGAAGGTCGGGACCGTCAGGCCGGAGTTGGCGACCTTCACGTCGACGTCGCCGGGTCGACCGCCCCCGCCTTCCACGAACATGACCACCGGCAGCCGGCGCGCGCGCGCGACCGCGAGCGCGCGATCGATCTTCACGTGATGAAAGAAGCCCTGCGTGCCGGCCAGCACGGTGTAGTCATTGACGACGACGACCGCGCCGGCCGCCGCGGCGCCGAAGGCCCGCGCGTTGATCGTGGCGAGACCGGTCACGACGCCGTCGGCGGGGGTGCTCGCGCGGAGCTCTTCGAGCGCGCGGCGGCCTCGCTGCGCGGCCACGACCGCGCGGCCATACTCGACGAACGAGCCCTCGTCCACGAGCGCGGCGAGGTTCTCGCGGGCGGTGCGGTAGCCCTTCGCGCGCCGCTTGGCGACGGCCTCCGGTCGCGCCTCGTCAGCGCTCAAGCGCTCGAGCGCGCGCCACTCGGCGAGCGGGTCGGGACGATCTGTCATGGCCGCTGCACGATACACGCCTCGGCTTGCGCGACCATCACCCGACCGCTACACACGGGTAATGATGCTGCGCTCGCTCGCGCTCCTGCTGCTCGGTGTCGCGCTCGTCGGCTGCGGAGACGACTGCGAGAGGCCGGCGTCGGAGGACTTTGAGATCGACACGGCGTTGTCTGGCGAGCAGCTCATCGAGATCGCGAAGGGCAACGAGATCAAGGTAGAGGAGCTCGGCTGCAGCGCGCTCTGCACCTGGGCGTACACCCACGAGACAGGGTGGGAGGTCAGGACGATGGACTCCTGTGAGCATCACGTCGACGACCAACTCAACGACGACGCCGGCGTGCAGGGCTCGATCACCTGTAGCGGCGAGGGCGTCGCGTACATGTGCCGCTGACGTCACGCCGTTACTCCGGCTTGGATATGGCGCCAGATCCGTCGCGCAGGTCGCTTTCGGCGTAACGCTGTTCGTAGTGAGTTATTTCCTGCTCGGCCGGCGGCGTCTTTCCGCGTCTGGTGAAACAATATATTATGCGCGAGTAATCAAGATTCCGGAAGCCCGAAGATGAACACTCAACCACTTGTCGTATTTCTCAAAGCCCACTTCTCTATGGGCGAACTTCAGCGGTTTGTCCGCCAGTTTAACGACGAGATTGCGACCGCCGTGAGTTGGAACAGCAACAAAAATCTCGATGAAGTCGTTTCGGAGGTCGTTGCCGCGCTCCGTAGGCATGGGTTGCTGAGAGCGCCGAGTTTCTATGAGTTGCTTCGAACGAAGCGGAAGGAACTGCGTGACAAAATTGACGCGCTAGAGGGGACGCTTATTAAAGTGAAAGAAATGGGTGAAAGGTCGGCATTCCAGTCGAACGAGGAAATTCGGCGACGGCTCTTCGGCGGGCCTCCGGAGGCGGGCATGCGTCGCGGCATCGCGGTTGTGTTTGAGTCGAAGAACATGCTCCACTATGACTCAGTCTCAAAATTCGCCAACCTACTCTACGCGGAAGCGGGAGCGCCGTCGCTCGCAATTACGCTCGGCGGCCACCGGTACTTTCTGTACATCACAAAGAATGACTCGGAGACAGCACGTAAAGGATCTCTCGCGCTCAAGGCATGCCGTCAGCATTGGATAAACAACGCGAAGCTCGACACAGAGGAGAAGCTCTATAATGAAGAACGCGTTATTGTTACACGGGTGAGTGAGGATCAGGAAGACGACAATTGCTTCAGTGTATCCTTCTCTAAGAAGCTGTTCGACCCGAAGCGCCTCCTCGATCTGTGTCGTTACGGAAACGTGATTTGCACCGAGGATGTTTACACATTGTTTTCGAAGCTCAGTGTTGAAGAGAATAGCGAGATCGACGCTTGGCTCTCAGAGCCTATCGAGCAGCATTTTCGCAACGCCAGGGAGCAGGAGGTTAAGCGAAAGCTCCGAGTGCTACTAGTCGCGCCGCTCAATGGCGAACTCGAGAGCAGACGCATCTTTTATCGCGTGTACTCGATCCACGCCTTGATCATCGCGCGCACGGGCTCGTCTGGTGTCTCTTCGACCACAACAATCACTGGAATTGAGCGAGCCTTGGAAAAGATGAAAGATATCGGCGTTAGTCGAGATACGAACCTACTATACGCTCGCCCACTCGTAGGTAGCGAGGGGATCGTGATTCGTACGAAAACGACGGATATGGAGACCCACTACAACATGATGCAACGTATTCTGGGGAAAACGAAAATCGAGACGTCTCGCACATACTTTATTCATCGTCGATACGAAATTGTGAAGAAGCCGCAAGGGAGTTGCGTTTTGGCGTTGTTCAATATACGATATGACTCGATCCCAGAGTGCCAGCAGGCACCCCCGCTGATTACGCTGCTCGAGGTAGAGCGCAGGAAGAAGATCAGCCGAGAGCACTCGTTGCTGTTGGCTGGCGGGGGTGATGAATTGTTGGATTTTGGGTCGTTGTTTGGTGAGTACGAGGCCTTCGCCGTGTTCAGGACCAGCGATCTCCGAACGCTGTCAAACAACATAGCACTATATATGAAAGAAGATGTCGATTATAAGCTGGCTCAGATTCGGGTCGAGAACTACAAAATCTTGCCGTTGCTGTCCGATAACGTCGTGGCCTCGAAACCAACCGTTCCGATGGAATAGTCAACGCTAGTCCGAGACGCAACCATTGGCGATCCGCGACCAGTTCTTCATGAGCCGGGTGACGCCTAAAGTCGTATCGTTGCCCGAATGTTGTACCGCCGGGTCGCTATCAGTGAGAGAGAGAGAGTGGATTCGTTTCGTGAACGGTATTGTTTGCCTACTATAGCCGGGTCTAGGTTGGTTTGCGTCGAGTCGCCGCCGACCGATGAGGACACGCCGCTGGGCTACACGATCGAGCTGCTCGAGAAGCTCGTCCATCAGGTCATGAACACGGCGCCCGTCGTGGTCCCCACCGCCGAGATCGCCAACGCGGCCGACGCGTTGCTCCGCCACAAGATCGGCGCCGTGTGTGTGGTCGACGAGCGCGAGCACCTGGTCGCCGAGGGTGCGCCAGAAGTCGCCGACTCGGACCGAGCGCTGAGGGCCGTCAACGCGCCCGTATGCGCGGAAGTGCTTGCGACGGGGGTGCAGCGCGACCAGCAGATCGATGTAGCTGACGATCCCGCTCGTCCGCTAGCTCGTCGCGCTGGCGATCAGCGCCTCGCTGCGCTCCCAGAGCGCGCGCGCGGCCGCCTCGTCGCGGCCGTAGGAGGTCGGGCGCTTCTGCTTGGACTTCGCCCAGTACTTCCCCGTGCACGCGCCGGCGGCGTCGCTGGTCGCGACGTGCAGCGAGGTGCGGGCGCCCTGGGCGGGCGTCAGCATGAACCGCCCGGCGAGCTTGATCAGGCGACCCATGATGCCGCTGACATCGCCGTCGCGCCCGAAGCCGGTGCCGACGACGCCGGGGTGCACGGCGTGGGCGACGACGCCGGTGCCCTCGAGGCGCCGGGCGAGCTCTACGGTGAACAGGATGTTGGCGAGCTTGCTGTCGCCGTAGGCGCGCCAGCCGTTGTAGGACCTGCGCTCGTACATCAGGTCGTCGAGGTCGAGCCCGCGGCTCATCCGGTGCGCCTCGGAGGCCAGGTTGATCACCCGCGCGGGGGCGCTGCGCGCGAGCGCGTCGAGCAGCAGCGTGGTCAGCGAGAAGTGCCCGAGGTGGTTGATGCCGAAGGTCGACTCGAAGCCATCCTGGGTGGTCTGCCGCTCGCTGAGGATGAGGCCGGCGTTGTTGATCAGCAGGTCGAGTCGGTCATGTCGCTCGAGGAAGCTCGCGGCCGCGGCCCGCACGGAGTCGAGGGAGGCGAGGTCGAGGTCGAGCAGCTCGAGCGAGTCGCTGCCGGTGCTCTGCTGCACGTCGCGAAGCGCCGCCTCACCGCGGCCGCGGTCGCGCGCGCACATGACGACGGTCGCGCCGCGGCTCGCTAGATTACGCGCGGTCTCGAGGCCGACTCCAGAATTCGCGCCGGTGATCAGACAGACGGTGCCGTGCATTTCGGCGCGCAGTGTACTCCGGGCGCGACGCGTTGCCACGCGGCGCTCGGTCGTGCGCTGGACGCCGGATTCGGCCGTACACGAGCCTCGGCACGCCTGAGCGCGCAGCCGGACCACATGGAGACCTCTCCACTCGAGCCCCTGTGACTGACCCGCGCGGACGAGCGTGGCGAGGGATGCCAGGGCAGACGCGCGCGCCAGCGAGCGCGCGTGGACGCGCCGTGACGCGCGCGACGGCTGAAGCCGCCGCCGCTTTGCTGTACACCCGAGGTCATGCACTCACGCCGCAGCCCGCGCTGTCACGGGAACCTTCTTCGCTCGCGGCTGTCTCTGGGGATGATGCGACGTTCACCGACGAGCCCCCGCCCGACCTCTCCGCGCTCACGGGCCGCCGCGCTCACAGGTCGACGCGCGTCGCTGCTGGGGGCGCTGCTGCTGGCGCTCGCGCCCGCGCCCGCGCTCGTCGGCTGCGCGCACTCGGGCGCCGCGAGCTCGCAGCGATCGCAGAAGCAGGACGCGCCCGTGCTGCCGCTGGCGAAGGTCCGGCTCTACGAGTCGGGCGTCGGCTACTTCGAGCGCGCCGGGGAGCTGAGTGGGGGCGGCGCGGCGCTGCCGGTGCCCTCGGCGCACCTCGACGACGCGATCAAGAGCCTCGTCGTGCTCAGCCGCGACGGCTCGGTGGAGGACATCTCGTTCAACAGCCGGCTCAGCCCCGCGGTCGCGCGCGCGCGCGCCGGCTTGCCGCCCGACGACGACGCGGACCTCAGCTACGGCGCGCTGCTCGAGACGCTCAAGGGCGCCTCGGTGGAGGTGCGACGCGACGGCGCGAGGATCCGCGGCCGGCTGGTCGAGGTCGTGGAGGTCGCGCCGGGGCAGGTCGGCTACGTGCCCGAAGCGACATCTTCGCGGCGACGCGCGCGCGACGAGGACGGCGACGAGGCGGCCGCCGCCGCGGTCAAGCCGAGCCCGCAGCTGTTCGTGACGATCTACACCGAGGCCGGCGAGTTCACGCGCGTCGCGGCCACGGAGATCGAGACGCTGCGGCCCATCGACGCGGCGCAGCGGCGCCGCTTCGAGGCCGCGCTCGAGGCCCAGGAGACCACGGGCTACCAGACCTCGACGACGCTGACCCTGGACGCGAGCACGCAGGGCCCGGTGCGCCTGGGCTACCTCGCCGAGGCGCCGATCTGGCGCACGAGCTTTCGCTTGGTGTTCGATGAGTCAGGCGCGTCGACGCTGCAGGGCTGGGCGCTGGTCCACAACGACACCGACGAGGGCTGGCGCGAGGTCGCGCTCGAGCTGGTCAACGGGCGCCCTGACTCGTTCATGTTCCCCCTGGCCGCGCCGCGCTACGACCGGCGCGGGCTCGAGACGCCAGAGCGCGAGCTCTCGTCGATCCCGCAGCTGCTGGTGACGACCCCCGACGCGCAGTGGGGCGACTTCGCCGACACCTGGGCCGGGCTCAGCGGCACCGGCAGCGGCTACGGCCGCGGCAGCGGCGCGGGCTTCGGCGGGCGCGGAAAACGTGTCCCGAGGGTCAGGCAAGCGAAGGCGCAGGTCAGCTCGCGGACGACGGGCAGCGACCTGCTCAAGCTCGGCGACCTCGCGGAGCTCGCGGGCGCGACCGCGAAGGAGGCGGAGACGGTCTTCGTCTACACCGCGCGGCGCCCGCTGAGCCTGGGGCCGCACCGCTCGGCGATGGTGCCCTTCCTCAGCGAGTCGATCGAGGCGACGCCGATCGTCCGCTTCGCCAGCATGAACCACGAGGCCCGCCACGGGATCCGGCTGGTCAACAACACGGCGAAGACGCTCCCACCTGGCCCGGTGAGCATCTTCGGCGGCGGCGGCTTTATGGGCGAGTCGACGATCGAGCGCCTCAAGCCGGGCGAGCGGCTGTTCATGGAGATCGGCGACGACCCCGACACCGAGCTCGAGAGCGAGCTGCTGGACCTAAACGTCGAGCACGCCAAGGCCGTGGTCTACAAGGCCCACTCGAGCGAGCTCGAGGAGCACTACCTGCGCACGCGCAGGTTCAGCGTGACCTTCACCAACCGCAGCGGGCGCGCGCGCGAGGTCCACCTCGCGCTCGACATCAGCCGCAACTCGAAGGTCGAGGGCGCCGACGGCCTCGACTACGACAGCGCGGCGGACCAACCCCTGGCGATCTTCCGGCTCGCGGCGAACGACAACAAGCCGCGCACGCTGGTGATCACCGAGGCGCTCAAGACGGTGACCTCGCGCTCGGCGATTGGTGAGAAGAAGCTGCGCGAGCTCGCGGCGGCGAAGAACGTGCCGAGCGATCGAAGCGCGACGCTGAGCAAGGCCGCCGAGCTCTCGCGGGCCGTGAAGGCGGCCGAGGACGCGCGCGACGGGGTGCGCTCGAAGCTCGAGACGGTCCAGCAGGACATTGAGCGCTACCGCGAGCACCTCAAGGCGATGGGGGACGGCGAGCGCGGCGGCAAGAGCCCGATCGTCACGCGCCTGCTGGCCGCGGAGGATCGCCTCAACGCGCTGCGCGACGAGCTCGAGCGAGCGGACGACGCGGTCACGGAGGCCGAGGCGCTCGTCGATGAAGAGCTCATCAAGCTGACGAGCGAGGGGCAGCGAGCGAAGATCACCCCGTGACCCCCCATCGGAAATATCGGGCCGCGCGCGCGCGTCGACGTGTCGTGACGTCCGCGCGCCTGAAGCCGCTCCCCCGCCTCGCGGCGGGCCTGCTCCTCTCCCTCGTCTCTGCGGCCGCGTGCGAGCGCCCGGTCGAGCCCGCGCCCGCGCCCGCCGAGACCGCGCCCGCCGCGAGCGCGAGGCCGGCGGCCCGCGCGGACAAACCGGCGCCAAGAGACATCCCTGAACCTACGCCCGCGCCCGCGGGGGACGAGGCCGCGAGGACCCGGGGCACCGTCGTGCTCGTCCCCTTGAAGAGCTTCCCCGAGGACCTGATCGCGGACATCGAGACCAGCCTCGCGGCTGAATTCGGGGTCGAGGTCGCGCGCTACGACATCCAGCAGCTGCCGAAGGAGGCCTACTACCCGCCGCGCAAGCGCTACCGCGCGGAGAAGCTGCTCGACTTCCTCGAGGAGCTGCCGCCCGCGCGCGAGCCCGACACCAAGCTCCTGGGGCTGACCGAGGTCGACATCTCGACGACCAACGAGCCGCACGAGGACTGGGGGATCTTCGGCCTCGGGCGCATGCCGGGGCGCGTCGCGGTGCTCTCGAGCAAGCGCCTGAAGCGAAAGGCGAAGGACCGCGCGCACGTGATCCGCCGGGTGCGGATCACGGCGCTGCACGAGATCGGGCACACCTTCGGCCTCGACCACTGCCCGGAGCAGCGCTGCCTCATGCAGGACGCCGAGGGCAGCATCAAGAACACCGACACCGCGAGCGGCACGCTCGAGCCGGGGTGCAGGGCGAAGCTCGAGCGCAACGCCCCGCTGCGCTGACGCGGCGACCCGCGAGGCCTTCATGAGCATCATGTCCCTTCGGTCAGGGCTTTACGATCGGTCGGCATGACGGTCGAAGGCGTCACCTCCCCGGAGGCCTGGCTGATCACGCTCGTCCTCAGCGACGGCGTGCAGGTCGCGCGCGCGGCCGACTTCGAGGGTGCGCGCGCCTTGGAGCTGACGCGCGTCGACGAGGACGCCGCCGAGTGGACCGGCGCGCTGCCCGTTTTTGACGAGCGCGAGCGCGAGCGCGACGCGGCGCCGCTCGAGGAGGTCTGGCTGCGGCTCGCGCCGCGGGAGCGCGGGCCGCCGTGGCGCGAGGGCTGGGTCGCCGAGCTGAGCTTCGTCGGCGCGCCGGCGGGCGAGCTCGTCGAGCTGTCCTTTGAGCAACCTGTCGCTGGCCTGCGCACGCGCGGCCGCGCGCTCATCCGCCTGCGCGCGTTCAGTCGTCACCGCGTCGCGCGGGCCGTCCCCGCGGGCGCGGGTCCTCCGGTGCCGGTGCACGACGTCGCCTTCGGTCGCTCGACCCGGCAGTCGAGCGCCGCGAGCTCGCACGCCCTCGCGGCGCTGTTTCTCTGGATGCCGTCGACGCGCCCCGAGGCGCGGCCGTGGTGGGAGCTCGACACCGGCGCGGCGCGCTTCATCGATCGCGTCAAGCTGCACCTCGGTCGACCCAAGACCGGCGCGCTGCGCCTGCGAGTGTTCTCGAGCATGACGAGGGCGGGCGAGCCCGCCGCGCCCTGGTCGACGACGATCGAGGCCTTCGAAGGCGCGCGCACGATCGAGGTCGGCGTCGTCGGGCGGCTCGTGCGGGTCGAGGCCGTGGCGCCCCCGGGGGAGGAGGTCGTCTTGCGGGTGACGGCCGCCGAGATCCTCGCGGCGGAGCTCTCCGCCGGCTCGCTGCTGGACACGCTGCGCCGGACCTTCACGCTGTTCGCCGAGCGCCCGCTGTTCTCGCGCCGCGAGCGGGTCGGCGACGGGCGAGCGCTCGGCGGCTACGACCGCTGGCTCAGCTACCGCGAGGTCTGGGCGCGCGCGGGTCAGCTCGCCCGCGGCCTCGCGGCGACGCTCGAGCGCGAGGTCGAGGCGGGCGGCGACGCGCGCGTGCTCGTGGGCATCTGCGCGCGCGGCCGCGCAGAGTGGGTCATCACTGACCTCGCCTGCGTCCAGCGCGGCTACGTCGTCGTGCCCCTCGCCAGGCAGGGGCGAGAGGAGCTGTGGGCGCACATCATCAACGACTGCGGGCTGCAGGCGATCGTCTGCAGCCCGACGCTCGCCCCTCGCTTCGCCGCGCTCGCGGAGCGCTGCCCGAGCCTGCGCCTGCTCGTCGAGATGACGCCGCTGCACGACGAACACGCGTCGGCGCCCTCGCTCGCGGCGCCCGGCCTGCAAATTCACACGATCGCGCAGCTAGAGCGCGCGGGCGCGACTCGGGCGGCGCGGCCAGCCCCCGCGCGCCGCGGCGACGAGCTCTACACGGTGCTCTACACGAGCGGCAGCACCGGGCGCCCAAAAGGCAGCGCGCGCAGCTACGATCAGTTCAACGCGATGGTCGACGGCTACGGCATGACGCAGCCAGCGATCCACCTCTCGTACCAGCCCTTCAGCCATCTGAGCGAGCGGATGACGACGCCGGTGGTGATGCGCAACGGCGGACAGGTCGGCTTCGCCAGCGGCGACCCGGCGCGGCTGTTCGACGACGTCTCGCGCCTGCAGCCGACCGTCTTCGGCGGCGTCCCGCGGGTCTTCGACCTGCTCCGGACGCGCTTTCACGAGGCGCTGGCCGAGGACCCCGACGCGCGCGAGCGCGAGCTGCTGCGCTCGCTGCGTGCGCTGTTCGGCCCGCGCCTGCAGGCGGTCTCCGTCGGCAGCGCCAAGTCGAGCCCGGCGCTGCTCGAGTTCATGCGCAGGCTGTTCGCGGACTGCTGGATGATGGAGGGCTACGGCCTCACCGAGGTCGGCACGATCGCGGTCGACGGCGTGATCCAGCCGGGCGTCGTCGTCAAGCTCATCGACGTCCCCGAGCTCGGCTATCGCGTCGACGACCACCCCTCGCGCGGCGAGGTCTGCGTGCTCACCCCGTACATGAGCGCGGGCTACCTCGCCGACGGGGCGGCGCGCCCGCGAGACGTCGACGAGGACGGCTACTTCCACACCGGCGACATCGGGCAGCTGAACGAGGACGGCACGCTCGAGCTGCTCGGGCGCCGCGGCCACATCGTGAAGCTCGCCCAGGGAGAGTTCGTCGCGCCCGAGCAGATCGAGGCGGCGCTCTCCCGCTGTCCGCTGGTCGATCAGCTGTTCGTGTACGCGAGCCCGCTCGCGGCCGCCGTGGTCGCGGTGGTGGTCCCGCGCGTCTCGACACTGCGGGCGCTGATGGGCGGCGCTTGTCCTCCTGCTCCAAAAGACTTGTGCGAGAGCGCCGCGGCGCGCGCGCGGGTCTTGCGGGCGCTGCGGGACGAGGCCCGCGCGCGACGTCTTCCCAGGCACGAGTGGCCGGCGGCGGTCCTGCTCACCGCCGCGCCGATGACCGCCGAGTCAGGGCTGCTGACGTCGAGTCACAAGCCCGATCGCCGCGCGATCGAGCGGCGGTACGGGGCCGCGCTCGAGGCGCTCGTCGCCGAGAGTTCAAGTGTACATGTCGATAAGGACATACCCAAAGGAAATCGCGAGCTCGCCGCGGTGGTCGAGCGAGTCGCGCGCGCGGTCCTCGGCGCGGCCGCGCCCGCGCTCGCGCAGGACCTCGAGGGCGAGCTCGCCCTCGACTCGCTGGCCGGGGCCGACCTGGTCTCGGCGCTCGGCGAGCAGCTCGGGCGCGAGGTCCCGCTCTCGACGTGGTTCGCCGCCACGTCGCTCGAGGACCTCGCGCGCCGGCTCTCGGAGGGCGCGGGCGAGGACGACGCGCGGGCGCGGGCGGTCGCGGACCTCGAGCGCCCGCTGCCCTTCACGTCGCTCCCGCCTCGGTCAACGACCGCGAGCGCGCTCGGCCACGTGCTGCTCACCGGCGCGACCGGCTTCCTCGGGCGCGCGCTGCTCGAGACCCTCATGCTCGAGAGCTCGGCGGAGGTCACCTGTCTCGTCCGCGCGCCGAGCGTCGAGGAGGGGACGCGTCGCCTTCGCGCGTACGTATCGAGCGGCGGCGCGGAGTGGACGGACGCGTGGTCACGCCGCGTTCGGGTGCTGCCCGGCGACCTCGCGGCGCCCTCGCTCGGCCTCGACGAGCCGCGCTGGCGCGCGCTCGCCTCCTCGGTCGACACGATCCTGCACGCCGCCGCCGTCGTCAGCTGGATCCAGCGCTACGGTCAGCTGCGCGCCGCCAACGTGCTGGGGACCCTCGAGCTCGTGCGCCTCGCGGCGAGCGAGCGACTCGCCGAGCTCCACCTCGTCTCGACGATCAGCGCGGCCCCCAACACGGGCGACGAGGAGACGACGCTGTCACGCGAGCGCGCGCTCGCGTCCTCGGGCTACGCGCTGAGCAAGTGGATCGCCGAGCGCCACGTCGCGCGAGCCGGCGCTCGCGGCCTACCCGTGTCGATCTACCGCCCCGGGATGATCGCCGGTCACAGCGCCCGCGGCGTCGGCAACCCGCGCGACCTCCTCAGCCGCTACCTGCTCGGCTGCGCGCAGCTCGGGCGTCACCTCGAGCATGACGCGGTCCTCGACATGACGCCGGTCGACTTCGTCGCCCAGGCGATCGTCGCGCTGACGCGGCGCGGGCCCGCGAGCGGGCGCGCCTACCACCTCGTGAACATCGAGCGCTCGCTCAGCTACCGCCAGCTCGGCGCCGCGCTGCGGCGCGCGGGCGTCGACACTCGCCCCGCGTCCTACTCGGAGTTTCGCGCGGCGTTGCTCGCGGACGGCCGCGCGCGCGGGCCCGGTGCCAACGCGCTGCTGCCCCTGCGCGCGTACTTCCCCGCCGGCGGCTTCGCGCTGCGCATGGGGCCGTGGCCGAGCGATCGCACGCGCGCCGAGCTCGACGCGCTCGGCGTGCGCTGCCCGGCGATCGATGACGCGATGATCGCCCGCTACCTCCAGGCGCTGTCCGACGCGAGGCCCGCGTAGCCGCGCGCCGAGCCGCTCGAGCCCGCGGGTCCGCGCGCGCGCGGGCCCTGCCGAGCGCGTCGCGCCCAATCGCCCCCCGCGCGCCCAATCGCCCGCCCGCCGGCGCGAGCGCGACGAAATTTTAAACATGTCTTTTAGGACTCCTAGGTGGAATTCGATGCCGCGCGCCGCGTCCGCTATGATGCCCGGCGGTGAGCGAGACCCAGGACGAAGTGCTGAAGGTCGGCGTCCTGTCGCCCGCCCGCGGCCTCGAGCAACGACTCACGCCCGACGTCACGACCGGGTTGATCTTCAGCCAGATCTACGACTCGCCGTTTCGGGCGCCGAGCAAGCCCGGCGAGCCGCCGCGCGCGGTGCTCTTCGACTCCTTCGAACGCGTGCCGCAGCCCGAGGGCGTCCGCTACGTCGCCACGCTGCGACCCGGGCTCAAGCTCTCCGACGGCTCGAGGGTGCGGACCGCCGAGCTCGCGCGCGCGCTGCACGACACGCCGGTCCGGCACGTCGCGCGCATCCGGACCGAGCGCGACACGATCGTGTTTGACTGCAAGCGCGCGAACCTGAAGCTCGACATGCTGCTGTGCGGCCTCGGCTACTCCGTGATGATCCAGCGCGACGGCGCGTGGCTCGGGACCGGCCCGTACGCGCTCGCCGAGAGCTCCGAGCGGCTCATCCGCCTGGTTCGCAACCCGCACTGCCGACCGCGCGCGAACATCCCGGAGGTCCACGTGCGCGTGATGCCGCCGGACAAGAGCGGCCGCGCGACCGCGCTCGAGGAGGCGCTCTCGGCGGGGGAGATCGACATCTCGACGGTGCTGCCGCGCGACTCGGTGGAGCGCGTCCGCGGCGTCCGCAAGGTGTTCCAGGCCGGAGAGGCGACGGCGCTGCTGTTCTTCAACTGCAGCCGCGGCAAGACCCGGGACCCGCAGATCCGTCGCGCGCTCGCGATGGCGGTCGACCGCGAGGCGCTCGCGGCCACCTGCTACACGAACCCGCTCGCGTACGTGGCGAAGGGCTTTCTACCGCCGAAGCTGGGCCGCGTGCGGGATCGGCACGAGTTCGACCCGAGGCGCGCGCGCCAGGAGCTGCGCGCCGCCGGGGTCGAGCCCAACACGAGCTTCACGGTCCAGCTGGTCTGGGCGCCGCGCGACTACCTGCCCCGCCCGAAGAAGACCGTCGAGATGTTGATGGAGCAGCTCCGCGCGGTCGGGCTGACGCCGCGCCTGATCGAGACCCGCGACGGGCTGGACTTCTTCGACAAGACGAGCAAGGGCGACTACGACATGCTG
Source organism: Polyangia bacterium (assembly GCA_030430565.1). Taxonomy (GTDB): domain Bacteria; phylum Myxococcota_A; class Polyangia; order Nannocystales; family Nannocystaceae; genus JACKDW01. The sequence continues at coordinate 66,701 of JAUIKS010000014.1, read as the reverse complement.
CTGAGCGGCTGGATCGCCGACAGCCACGACATCGTGGACTACTGCGAGTCGCTGCTCGACTCGCGCCGGCTCTTGCAGCGCGAGCGCCCTGACGCGCAGGCCGGGAACATGGGGCACTTCAACGACGAAGAGGTCGACCGCGTGGTCGCGGAGTTCCGCGACACCCGGGACGAGCGCACGCTGCGGGCGATCAGCGATATGATCGACGAGAAGCGCCCGTTCTTGCCGCTGATGTACGGGCCGTCGGTTCTCGTGCACTCCTGGCGCGTGAGCGGGATCCAGTGGCGCGGCCCGGCGCTGCTGGACTTCGCGACGCTCGAGCTCAGCTGACCCTACCGCCAGGAGACGCGATCGACGAAGCGCGCGCTGCTGCCGTCCTGAAAGCGCAGCTCGGCGGTCGCGTCGAACGAGCCCCAGGTGTAGAGCGTCAGCGCCTCCCCCCCGGGTCGACGCACCACGGGGTTCGCGAAGCTCGGGTGCAGGTGGAAGGTGACGCTGCGGAGCAGGCCCGCGCACGCGGCCGCGCGGGGGCGCGCACGCACCTCGACCTGGTCGAGCCAGCGACCGTCGGCGTTCTTGCGCACCGACGCGCGCACGCGCGTGCTCTCGAGCGACCAGCGCTTCGGATCACGGCAGTCGATCGCGGGCCGGCTCGGCGTCGCCGGCCTCGAGGGCCCCGCGTCGCCCTCGAGCGCCTCGGCGAAGGCCGGCAGCGCCATGACCTCGGCGATCGGGACCCCCGTCAGGCGGCCGTTGGAGACCCCCTCGGAGTCCCACCCCCAGTGAATCGCGACGGCGCGCCCGCGCTTGTCGAGCACCGGCGAGCCGGAGGAGCCCCACCAGGTCTGCGCGCTGTACTCGATCGAGGGGCGACCGCTGATCTGCAGGCCGTCGGCGAGCACGCGACCGAAGGAGGCGCGCTGGGGATCGCCGTCGGGGTGCCCGAGGACGAAGACCTCCTCGCCCGGTCGCGCGGGCGCCTCGCGGGTCTGAATGTAGGGGTGCGGGCCATCGCCGTTGGTGATCAGGTAAAGCGCGACGTCGCGGGCCTTGTCGCGGGCGACCAGGCGCAGCGTCAGCGTCTCGGCGGCGCCGCGCTCGGTCCACTGGCGGTACGCCTCGCCGCCGCGCCCGAACGACTCGTAGACGTGATGGTTGGTGAGCACGTAGCCGCGCGTGTCGATGATGAAGCCGGTCGCGCCGGACATCCGCACGACCGCAGGCGAGACCGCCTGAACCGCCGGCTCGTCGACCGACGCGACCGGGTAGAACTCGCCGAGCTTGTAGTCGGCGAAGGAGGCCGCGTCGGCGAGCGCGGGCAGCAGAAGCGTGAGCAGGCCGGCGGCCCCGAGCAGCAGCCCGCGGCGAGGGGTCGCGCGCGTCGAGTTCGTCTTCACGGTTAATTCAACGGCGCCGAGGGGGCGCCGATTCACCGCGCGCGGCGATTCACATGTCTATTTAGACACCTTGTCCGACACCGACTCCGTCGCCGCGGGCGGGATCGCGAGCGCCTCGAGCTGCCGCCGAAGCGGCGCGATCCGCTGCTTGTAGCGCCCGCGGTGCTTCGCGCCCACGCCCGAGGCGCGGTGGTTGTCGATCGAGCGCGGGTCGACGTAGCGACCGCCCTTGCGCACGCCGAAGTGCAGGTGCGGACCGGTCGCCAGGCCCGTCGAGCCCACGTAGCCGATCACGGTCTTCTGCTTGACGCGCTGCCCGACCTTCTGCCCGCGCGCGAACTTGCTGAGGTGCATGTAGAGCGTCGTCAGCCCGCCCTCGTGGCGCATGATCACCATGTTGCCGGCGCCCCCGCGACGGCCGCGGAAGGTGATGGTGCCGTCGGCCGCGGCCCACACCGGCGCGCCCTCCGGCGCGGCGTAGTCGGTGCCCATGTGGCCCTTCACGCGGTGCAGCACGGGGTGCATGCGCTTCGGGTTGAACTGGGAGGAGATCCGCGTGAACTTGAGCGGCGACTTGAGGAAGGTCTTGGCCACGCCGCGGCCGTCCTCGTCGAAGTAGCCCTCGGCGCCCGTCCCCGGCGCCTTCCAGTAGAACATCCGGTGCGCCCCGCCGAGGCCGACGTACTCGGCCGCGAGCACGCGGCCATAGCGGAGGAATTCACCGTCGAGCTCGACGCGCTCGACGATGACCTTGAAGGTGTCGCCTTTACGAGTGTCCGTGTAGAAGTTGATGTCGTAGGCGAACAGGTCGACGAGCAGCGGGACCAGCGAGGAGCGCTCGCCGCTCGCGGTGACGGCCGCCGAGAGCGAACGCTCGACGCGGCCGGCCACCTCGCGGATCACGGTCTCGGTCTCGCGCGTCAGCTCCTCGGCCTCCCACGCGCCGTCCTCGCCCCGCGTCGCGCGAAGCGAGCGCTCGCGCCCCAGCGAGTATTCGAAGCCCTGCAGCGCGCCGTCGATCGTCCGCGTGCGGTAGCGCTGCCCCGGCTGGATGCGCGTCGGGTCGAGCTGGGGCGAGAGCGCGGTGACCAGCGCCTGGACCTCGGCGCGGTCGAGCCCCTCCTCGCGCAGGATCACGGCGAGGCGGTCGCCCGGCTTGATCTCGCGCGGACGCCAGCCGTCCTCGGAGACGAGCTCCTCGGCGTCCTCCTCCGCGAGGGCGTCTGCCTCGTCCGCCTCGTCCGCCTCGTCGACCTCGTCGGCCTGCGCCCCCGCCCCGTCGAGCGCGTCGTCGAGCTCGTCGAGGGCCTGCGCGAGCTCGTCATCGCCGGGCCCGCCTGGCCCTTCAGGCGCGCGCTGACCCGGCAGCTGCGGGGCGTCCCCCTCGGCCTCGATCGACGCGGGCTCCACACCCGCCGGCGCGTCTTCGCCCGCGTCGCCGCAGGCGGTCAGCACCGCGCACGCGAGCATGACCGACGCGGCGCGCTGACGGAGGAGGCGGAGAGCGGCGCGCACGGCCGAGATTGTACGGCATCGCCTCACCCCTTGCGCCGCAGCGACACCGCCGACATCGCGCTCGCGTCGTCGTCCTCGTCGCTCCACACGTCCCAGCGGACGACGTCGATGGGCTCGGGCAGCGCCTTGACGGTGAACACGAACTCCGTGATCTCCTCGCCCTGCAGCGCGAGCTGCTCGGCGACCCCCGGAGACTCGTAGACCTCACGCGACATCGCGACCTGACCGGCCTCGGCGCAGGCTTGCAGCTTCGAGGCCAGGTTCACGCTCGAGCCGAAGAAGTCGATGTTGCTGTTGAGCTTGACCGCGATGCAGGTCCCGACGTGCAACGAGATCCGCACGCGGATCGGCGTGTCTTTTCGGGCGCGATGAAAGTGTCGCTGGATCGCGCCGCAGGCCCGCACCGCCGCGAGCGGCTGCGTGAACACCAGCATCGTCGCGTCGCCGATGGTCTTGACGAGCACGCCGCGCTCGTGGTCGATAAGCTCCTCGATCACTTCGAAGTGACGGCGGACCTCGACGAAGGCCTCGGGGTCGCCGCGCTGGGTGTAGAAGCGCGTCGAGCCCACCATGTCGGTGAACACGATCGTCTGCTGACCGACGGCGAGCTGCACGCCGTCCGAGACGTACTCCTCGGAGAACAGGTCGTGGAACTCGCGGCACACGAACAGATCGGCGGGGCGCAGCGCGTGGTCTGGCCAGCGCATCTCCTCGATCACGAAGGTCCGCGCCTCGGCCTCGTCGTTGATCAGCGTCAGCTGCGGGTTCGCGGCGCTGCGCCGCCGCGCCGTCGCGTCGTCGCTGCGCCACGCGATCGCCCGCGGCGCGCCCTCCTCGACCACCAGCGTCCGCGCGTCCTTCTCGGACTGCAGGCGCATGCGGTAGCTCCCCGGCTCCAGCCGCGGCGCGACCTCCCGCGTCTCGCCCGGCGCGAGCGCGAGCTGGAGCTTGATGTGCGTCTTCTTGGCCGGCTCGGCGCTGCAGAACTCGATCTTGGGGATGTCGCGGATCGCCGAGTTGACGTGGAAGGTGATCTCGATCGAGTTCACGTCGCCGACGCCGAAGTCGATCTCGCAGACGTCGCAATAGGAATCATTGGGCAGCTTCGAGGCTGACTCGAGCTCCGAGCGGACGCCGCGGCAGTGCGGGCACACGACGTCCCAGGTCATGTCGAGCAGGCCGACGCGCGTCGCGTGCAGGCTGACCTGCAGCAGCGCGCGCTCCTCGAGCCCCCACTCGCGCGCGAGCCGACGGATCTGGATGCGGTACAGGTCGATCTCGTCTGCCGTCTGCACGTGCTCGATGAGCCGCGTGATGGCCTCCTCTATAAGCCCCCGCGAGCGCAGCTCCTCGCGCACCTCCTCGAGCCGCGCCTTCCCCTCCGGCGCGAGCTGATGCGCCGGCGGCACGAAGGCGGTGTAGGTCGCGTCGCGGGCGTCTCGCGCCATCTCCTGCAGCACGCGCGCGTAGCCGCTGCGGAGCACGCCCTCGCCGATCCAGAGCATGAAGCGCCCGAGCCAGCCGCGCGGGATCCAGCCGAAGTACACGTAGAGGCGCAGCCGCCCCTCGGCGAGCTCCTGAACCACGTAGATCGCCCGGACCACGTGGGCGAAGCCGCGGGTGTAGCGTCGCTCGGCGATGACCTCGCGCCCGTTGATCCACATCCACGGGACCTCGACCCACTCCTGGCGAAAGCCGCCGTTGGTGGCCGAGCCGTAGAGCACGCCGTCGCGCTCCTCAAAGCTCATGCGCGCCAGGCCCATCGCGCGGTTGAAGCGGGAGGTGTCGACGAGCATGGCCCAGAGCGCGTCGAGGGGCGCCTCGACTTCGAACTCCCAAAACCACTCGATCGGCGTCGCGAGCTGACGATCGGCGTCGGGCCAGGGGTAACGCTCGAGGAAGCGCTCGAGCGTCAGCCGGTCTTGGACAGCCAGGGCCGTCACGCGCGTGAATGTACCGCATGCGCGCGCGCGTCGCTTGCGACGCCGGGCCGACCGTGGTTCGATGGCGCGGTATGTCTGAGCCGACCGTCGACGATGTCCTCGAGCTGTGGTTCTCCGAGCGCGTAAAGCCCCTGCACTGGACGAAGGATCCCGCCTTCGACGCCGAGCTGCGCGAGCGCTTCTTGCCGACCTACGAGGCCATCTGCGCCGGCGAGCGCAGCGCCTGGCAAGACACGCCAGCGGGCGTGCTCGCGCTCATCATCGTGCTCGACCAATTCGCGCGCAACATGTTCCGCGGGCAAGCGCGGGCGTTCGCGGCCGACGGCCTCGCGCGCTGGCACACCAAGCGCGCGCTTCAGCGCGGCCTCGATCAGTTCCTCGAGCCGCCGCGGCGCCTGTTCATGATCATGCCGCTGATGCACAGCGAGAGCCTCGTGGATCAGGAGCGCGGCGTCGATCTGCTCGCGGGCCTCGGCCTGGGCGAGAACCTCCGCTTCGCCTACCTGCACAAAGAGGTCATCACGCGCTTCGGCCGCTTCCCCCACCGCAACGCGGCGCTCGGGCGCCTGAACACGCCCGACGAGGAGGCCTACCTCAAGAACCCGAACGCGGGCTTCTGAGCTAGCAGCCCCCGCCGAGAGTCTACGCGGCTGCTACCGCGGCACGCGGATCTCGATCGTCGCGACCGGGCCCTTGCGCGGCGACTTGCCCTGCTTGAGCCGACCCTCCTCGAGGTCAAAGCGCTTGCTCGCGGCGAGGATCAGCGCCGCCGGGTCGCCCGCCTTCTTGCGCACCTTCAGCTCGATCTCGGCGCGCTCGAAAACGCCCGCGATGAAGCCGAGCTCATCAACCAAGGCGTGCTCGTCGAGCTCCTTGCCCGCGACCTCGTGCACCAGCAAGGTCCGCAGCTTGTCGCGCCGCTTGCCCTCGGCGCGCGCCTCGCTGAGCCCGGCGTCGCTGCCGAGCGCGACGCCGGCGATGATCTCGTTGGTCATCGGCACGCGCTCGGGCGCCGGCGTCGACAGGATCCCGGCGCCGCGCCACAGCGCCCATGTCCGATGGAACAGCTCGTCGACCGTGACCGCGCCGCGCCCGGCGAGGCCGGCGAGGTGCGCGTTGTCGCGCAGCCCGGCGTGGCTGATCCAGCCGAGGCCGTCGAGCAGATCGACCGGCTCGGGCGCGCCCTTCTCCTTCGCCAGGCGGCGCGAGGCGCCGGGGACGTCGGCGCGCAGCTGCTCGGTTCCGGCGAGCCACAGCTTCGCCCAGTCCTCCAGCAGCTCGCCGTTGCGGCCGATGTACCCGCCCGGCGCGATCGCGACGATCGGCACAAGCCCGGTCGCGTCCGCGGTCGTGAACAGCAGGTCGCGCGCGTCCGTGGCCTCGCGCTTCTTCGACCGCAGCGAGCGCTCGATCGCCGTGAACAGCGGCTTCTCGTCTTTCTTCGGCTCGACGAGCTCGATGCGCTCGGCCTCGACGCCCGCCATCTCGAGCGCGAACAGCCCGAGCAGGCTCGCCGAGCTGCCCGAGCGCCCCTGCAGCGTGATCGCGCCCTTGGCGGGCAGCTTGCCGAGCCCGCCCTTGCGCTCGGTCGACACCGCGTCACGCCCGTCGGACCAGCCGATCACGAAGAACACCTGCGGCTCTAGGCCGCGCAGTCGCTCGTAGGAGGCGACGAAGTCGGGCAAGGGCAAGAGCGCGATGTCAGCCCCTTTCTCGTCGCCGCCGCCCCGCGCGAGCCGCTTCTGGATCGCGTCGGTGTCGGCGACCGAGACGAAGTGCGCCTCGATGTTGGACTTCTTGAAGGTGCTCGCCTCGCCCGGGTCGAGGCCGTCGTTCGCGAGCACGCCCGGCGCGAGCAGCTCCCAGCCGAGCCCGGCCACGCGCACGACCTGGACCTTCGGCTTCTCCGGCTCGGCTTTCTCGCCCTCGCCCTTCGCGTCGCCCTCGCTCTCGCCCGCCGTCTCCGCGTCGGTCTCCGCGCCGTCGCGCGCGGCGTCGGTGTCTGTCCCCGCGCTCGCGGAGCCGGCCTCATCCCCGCCCGCGGCCAGCTCGGGCGGCGCCGGGCGCGAGTACATCAGGACGCCGAGGCCCCCCAGCATGCCGACGAGGAGCAAGAACGTGACAACTCTGCGCATATCGATCCGCCTACCTGCGATTCGCCGCTTTCGGCTCCGTGAGTTCGAGGGGCCCCACGTGAAGTACCACGTGACGCGTTATCCCGGCGAGCGCCCGCTCACCATGACGAGGCGCCAAACTTCCGCGGCGCGTCGTGCTCGGCCGCGAGCATGTCCTTGAGCTCGTTGACCGGGATCGCCAGGTTCAAATTCTCGCCCAGGCCCATCATGACCTTGGCGACCGTCACGCCGACCACGTCGCCGTACTGGTTGAACACGGGCCCGCCGGAGTTGCCCGGAGACACCGGCGCGGACATCTGGATGAACTTCTTGCCCTTGTACAGGCGACGTGACGAGACCAGGCCATCCGTCAACGTGTGCTCGAGACCGAGCGGGTTGCCGATCACGACCACCTGCTCGCCGACGGTGACGCCGTCGGAGTCGCCGAGCGTGACGGGCGTCGACGCGTCGTCCATCTCGACGTGCAGCAGCGCGAGATCGATGTCCGTGTTCTCGGCGATCAGCTCGACCTTCGAATTGGTCGAGCCGTCGTAGAACTTGATCTTGACCGAGTCGCCGCCGTCGATCACGTGATGGTTGGTCGCGATCGTGCCCTTGTCGTCGACGAAGAAGCCCGTGCCGGCTCCGGTCCCGCGGAGGCCCGAGACCTTGATCGTCACGACCGAGGGGGCGTAGGCGGTGAACAGCTCGGCGGGGGTCTGGGTCTCGCGATCACCGGCGGGCGCGGGCGCGGGCGCCTTCGCGGCGTCGGCCTTCTTGTCTGCGGCGGCCTTGGTGTCCGCCGCCTTCGCGTCGCCCTTCTCGGCCTCGGCGTCCGCCTTCGTCTCGTCCCCCGCCTTCGTCTCCTCGCCCTCACCCGCTTTCTTCGCGTCGGGATCGGCCGCGGGCTCACTCGGCTCGGCGGCCGAGCCGCGACTCGCCAACCACCCGCTGAAGCGCGCGAGCTGAGCGTTCCCGCGCGCGGCGAAGCGATCGGACTCCGCGGTCAAGGGGCTCGAGAGCAGCGACGGCCCGAGCCCGGCGACCGCGAGCGCGCCCAGCATCCACGCGAGCGCGACCACGTCGGAGACCAGGCCCTTCGAACGCGCCACGGTCTCCTCGGACTGCTCCTTCGGCAATAACCGATCGGCGATCGTCAGCGGCACGACGACGACGAGCACGGCCGCGATCGCGAGGCGCGCCCACAGGTTCTCAAAAAACAGGCCCTGCAGCGCCACGAGCCCGAGGACCGTGATCGAGAAGCCGACCACGAGCGCCACGAGCTTGACGACGCCGTGCAGGAACGAAAAGGCGGACCGCCCAGATTCGGCCATTGGTGTTCCATTCTAATCACGGCGTGCGCGGACGCAAGCGCGCGGCCGCGCGCGCGAATGGGCATCGACTGTCTCTTTGTTCATTCTCAACGCGCGCTGCACATCGTCTGCACAGCCGCTGCGCGGACGCTGCTGCGCGCGCGCGCTCGACCGTGTTCTGAAGCGGACGTCCGCGTCGGCGCTGTCACCCCGATCGCGGCCGCGCCGCTCCAACCGCGCGAAAACCTGATGTTCAGAGCGACGACCGCGAGCGCGACGTCGACGTCCTAGCAGCGACGGCTTCGGTCACCGTGACTGCAGCGCGTCGACGACCGCATCAGCCCGCGCCTTCGCGCCCAGCCCAGACCAGTCGATCGCGCGGTCCGGCGTGACGCCCTCGAGCTCGTTGACGCCGTCGGCTCGCCAGCGCGTGCAGTCCGGCACGCGCACCGTGAAGCCGCTGTGCGGGAGCGTGATGGGCGTCCCGCCGCCGGTGTAGCCGCAGCCGGACCCGGCCGTGGCCTCGCCGATGATCGTCGCGGCGTCGCCGTCCTGCAGCATCGCCGCGAAGTGCTCAGAGGCCGAGCCCGTGCGACGATCGACCAGCACGAACAGCGGGCCGCGCCACACGCCCTCCGCGTAGCGAAAGCTCAGGCCTTCGAACACCACGTCGCGCGCGTCCTCGTCCACGCCGGTCAAGGCGTCTGGCGGCACGCGCTCCAGCGGTCCGCAGGCGGTGACGGGCGCGCGCGTGAGTCGGCTGCATCCGGGCGCCTCGCCGCGCCACAGCGGCGTCAGGTCGCAGCTGCCCTCGAGTTCATCTCTCCACAGCTGCAGGCGCGCGCGCGCGTCGGTCAGCAGCGCGCGATCCGGCGCCGCGAGCTCGGCCGCGAGCGCGCGCTCGATCGCCTCGAGCGCGCGCGCGGGTCGTCCGCGCCAGTGCTCATGCCGAATCGCCCCGAGCCGCGGACACACGAGCGGGCTCGCGGTGAACATGCGCGCGGCCGCGTCGACCCAATCAGTCCCGCCGCCGTTCCCCGTGAGGTCGACCACCATCACGTCGACCCCGGCGAGCGCCTCGATCGTCGCGCGCAGCTCGTCGAGCAGATGGTTCGCCGACCCGCGCCAGCGAAACGCGCGCTGACACCCCTGATCACAGGCGGCGGCCTCGCGCCTCGTCCACGCCTCCTCGCAGGCCGCGCGATAGCGGCGCTGATCGAAGATCGGGATCCGCACGAGCCCGACGACGCGACCGTCGGGCAGCGAGAAGCGCCCCGCGGGGAACGGGTCGCGCCGCGCCTCCTGCCAGCTCGGGAGGCTCGCGGTCGCCAGCTCGAAGCCGTCGCGGTCATCGTGCATCCCGAGGCGATCGCAGGCCTCGGCGGCGGTCGTCTCCGCCGGCCAGGGCGGCGGTTCGGATGACCCTTCAGACATCTTTGAATTCTCGCGCGCGGGCTGCCCCGACCCGCGCCGGGGCAGCACGGCCGCCAGCGCGACGGGCATCCCGCCGAGGTCGAGACGCAGATGGCCGTCGTCAAACGCGGCCAAGAAGTCCGCGAGCGCCCACGCGCACTCGATGTTGCTCCTGCAGCGCGCGAGCCGATCGCGCGTCGCTGCGTCGAGCGCGGCGAGATCGAGCCCGCGCCCGTCGACCGCCCACTCGAGGTTGGCGTAGGTCGCAGTGAGGTGCTCGCGCAGCAGCCGGTAGTCCTCCTGCCACGGCGCGGGATCAAAGCTCAGGCGCCGGAGCGTCACCGCCGCGAGCGTGACGAGGAGGAGCGCGACGAGGACGCGGAGCCGACGGGTACGCACGCGTCGAAGCTACCAGCCCGCGCCCACGCGACGCTCGATCGTCGTGTCAACAGCCCGCGGAGCTTGCTCGACGCGCGCGGCTGGGTTAAGTGCCCGCGCAGTGCAGGATGAATTGTACCGCCCGCGCCCCGCTCAACCGGCGCGCGCGCGCACGCTCGACCCGGACGGCGCCGGCGATGCCGAGCTCGGCGTGTTCGGCCTCCCCTTCACCGAGACGGAGTCGAGCGTCGTGCTCGTGCCGGTCCCCTGGGAGCCGACGACGAGCTACCGTCGCGGGACCGCCGAGGGACCCGCGGCGATCCGACGCGCGAGCGAGCAGGTCGATCTGTTCGACGCCGAGCTGGCCGCGCTCGGGCTCGCCGAGCCCTGGCGCTACGGAATACACATGCGCTCGCTCACGCCCGAGCTGCAGGCGCTCAACGACGAGGCCTGCGCCCGCGCCAAGCCGGTGATCGCGGCGGGCGGCGTGCCGGCGCGGCTCGACACGCAGGAGGCCCGCGAGCTCGCCGAGCTCGCCGAGCGCGTCGACGTCCTCAGCGCGCGCCTCGAGACATGGCTCTACGAACAGACGTCCTCGCTGCTCGCCGCGGGCAAGCTGGTCGGCGTCGTGGGCGGCGATCACAGCGTCCCGCTCGGCGCGATCCGGGCGCTCGCCGAGCGCTCGCCCGGGCTCGGGGTGCTGCACATCGACGCGCACGCCGACCTCCGCCGCCGCTACGAGGGCTTCGCGCAGTCGCACGCGAGCGTCATGGACAACGTGCTGCGCGCCGCGCCGGGCGTCGCCCGCCTGGTCCAGGTCGGCGTGCGGGATCTGTGCGCCGAGGAGGCCGAGCGCGTCCGTCGAGACCCGCGCGTCCACGGCTTCTACGAGCACGCGCTGCGACGTCGGCTGCACGCCGGCGAGACCTGGCGCTCGCTGTGCGAGGAGATCGTCGACGCGCTGCCGCCCCGCGTCTACGTCTCCTTCGACATCGACGGGCTTGACCCCGCGCTCTGCCCCAACACCGGAACGCCGGTCCCCGGCGGCCTGAGCTGGCGCGAGGCGATGACGCTGCTCATGACCGTCGCCCGGCGCGGGCGCGAGCTCGTCGGCTTCGACGTCGTCGAGGTCGCGCCCGCGCCCGACGGCCGCGACGACTGGGACGGCAACGTCGGCGCGCGGCTGGTGTACCGGCTCTGCGGCCTCGCGCTCGTCAGCCACGGCGCGACGGACTCCAGGAGCTGAATCCCGTTTACGCCCGCGCGCGTGAGCTGTTAACGTAGGACCATGTCGGCCGCGCGCGCTCGCTTGCACTCGCTCCTCGCTTGGTCCTCCTGCCTGTCCGTCGCGGCGCTGCTCAGCGCCGCCGCCCCGCTCGGCTGCGGCGACGACTCGGTCCAGAGCAGCACGAACGCCGACTGCCCCGTCGGCTCGGAGGGCTGCCCGTGCACCGACGGCGGCGCCTGCGACGGCGAGCTCAGCTGCTTGAGCGACGTCTGCGTCGACGCGGGGAGCGGCGCGACCGGGACGACCGCGGGCGGCGGCTCCACCGGCACGACCACCGCGGGCACCGGGACCGCGACGGGCACCACGACCAGCACCACCGGCACGCCCTCGACGAGCACGCCCGCGACGAGCACGCCGACCACGGGGACGATCTACGACGTCGGGGATCAACCGACGACGACCGGCAACCCCGACTGCGTGCCCGAGGGCTGCAAGAAGATCGACCTGCTGTTCGCGCTCGACTCGTCCGGCTCGATGACGGAGGAGCTCAACTCGCTCGCCGCCTTCCAGGCGTTCAACCAAGTCATCGAGCAGCTCGAGGACATCAACTGCGGCGACATCGACTACCGCGTCGGCGTCACCGACGACAATGACAGCGGCTGGGTCGTCGGCGGCGACTGGAACGGCGCCGACCCGTGGTTCGACTCCACCGCGCTAGAGCCTGACGAGCTCGCCATGGCGTTCAACAGCGCGGTCAGCAAGCTGCTCGGCTTCGGCGGCGCGCCGGTCGGCTGCGAGCACGTGCTCACCACCGCGATGAACCTGCTTCAGGGCGACAACACCGGCTTCGTCCGCGAGGACGCGCTGCTGGTGCTGGTGCTGATCACCGACGTCGATGACTACGGCTGGTACGATCAGCTCGGCGGGAACAGCTGCGGGCTCGGCTGTCAGCAGTCGGGGCTGCCGATCTCGACCATTCAGCTCAACCTGACCGCGATCAAGGGTGGTGACGAGAACGGCGTCGCGGCCATCGTCGTCGCCGGTGATCCCAGCATCAACGGCGGCACCAACTTCTGCGGCCAGCCCGGCACCTGCTGCGGCGGCGCCGACTGCCAGGTGTTCCACGCCGACCGCTTGTGGGAGTTCGCGGACATCCAGTCCGGCACGAACGGATACACCGCGAACCTCTGCGACGGTCCCCAGAGCGTCCCGAACGCGGTCGGCGACGCGCTCAACAACAACATCGACCTGGCGTGCAAAGGCTTTGAGCCCCCGCAATAGCCGGCGCGGCCAAACCTTACACACACCATGGACAACAAGGTGCGGACGCCCCGCACCTGCCCTCCCGCCGTAGACCGTGGGTTTTTCGATCCACGGCCCGAACGCGAGCCGCCTTGTGTCACGCCTCGACACGGACGAGGGATCTCGGGCGCGCGACCGCGCGATTCTCCGGCCAAGCCGGCGCGATCTCGCGCGCCCAGCGCGCAAAAACAAGCCTCGCGCGCCCGGCCAGCATCATTCAACCAACCCAAACATGGCTTGAGGCGGCTGAAATCAACGTTTATCGGGAGTTTTATAAAACCTTGAACGAATATTTATTAAACCCCTTGCAAACAGCCAACAACCTTATACAGTCATTGACATGGCACTTGCGAAGTCGGCTCTCGCGTCATCGGACGGCTCCTCGAACATCCTCGCGCCCTACATGCGGGACATGGCCTCGGTGCCGCTCATGTCGCCCCGTGAAGAGCACGCGGCCGCGGTGAAGATCGAGTCCCTGCGCGCCGACTACTGGGCCGCCCTGCTCGCGTACCCGCCCTTCGTCAAGGCCATCGCCCAGCTCGCCGCCGAGGTGCTCACGCTCCCGCCCGAGGTCGCCGAGCAGCTCGCCCACACCGCTCGCGCCGCGCGAGCGCTGCGCGACCGCAACCTCACCCGACACCGCGTCGCCTTCGAGACCGCGCGCGCCGAGATCTCCAAGATGCTCGCGCGCGTCGACCTCGACGGGCAGGCCTCCGACCGGGTGCTCGCCGACCTCAACTCGCTACTGGACGGGACCGCGCCGGCGCTGAGCCTCGACATCCGCCGCCCGCCGCAGGGCAGCAAGCCCTTCGAGCTCTACGTGATGACGGCCCGCCGTCACTCGCAGCTGCTCTGGTCCGCGAAGAACCGCTTCGTCAAGGCCAACCTCCGGCTCGTCATCACGCTCGTGCGACGCATCGGGCGCGGGCGCCTGCCGCTGCAGGACCTCATCCAGGAGGGCAACATCGGCCTGATGAAGGCGGTCGACCGCTTCGACGCGCGCAAGGGCGTGCGCTTCTCGACCTACGCCGCCTGGTGGATCCGTCACTCGGTCAGCCGCGCGATCGCGGACAAGTCACGCACGGTCCGGATCCCGGTGCACATGCTCGAGCTGCAGACCAAGGTCCGCAAGGCGACGCGCGCCTTCGAGACCCGACACGGTCGCCCGCCGACGCAGGCCGAGCTCGCCGCCGAGCTCAAGGTCAAGCGCAGCCGGCTCGCGCAGCTCAACCACTTCCTGCTCGAGCAGCCCATCAGCCTCGACGTGACGCCGGGCAACGACGGCGACTACAGCATCCTCGACAGCATCCAGGACCCCTCGACGCCGCTCCCCGACGACTTCATGGCTGAGGGCGAGCTGCTCGACTCGCTGCGCGAGGGCGTCGACGCGCTGCCGACCATCGAGGCCGACGTCCTGCGCAAGCGTATGGGGCTCGGCGGCGAGAAGCCGATGACGCTGCGCGAGATCGGCGAGCAGTACTCGCTGAGCCGCGAGCGTATCCGCCAGATCCAGGGCAAGGCGCTCCGGACCCTGCGCGAGCGCCTCGAGCGTCGCGCGATCATCTAACGAACGCTCCAATCGACCAACCCATCACCACCACCTGCGCCGCCGCGACGTCCCTCGCGGCGGCGCTTTATTACTCCCGGCCGATTTCCGCGACCGCGTCGCCCGCGCGCGCATACAGTCGGGTATGTCGCGCGCCGCAGACTCGACCCCCAGCGCGAGCTCTTGGGCCCTGCCCGCGGAGCTCCGCGACGCGCTCCGCTCGCTGCCGCTGCCCGACAAGATCCGGATGATGTCGGGCGAGCCCGTGTCGGCGCGGGCGCTCTTCGAACTCGCGACCGCCTACAACACGCGGCCCTACACCGCCGGCGCGCGCCCGGAGCTCGACATCGAGGGGATCCGCTTCACCGACGGCCCGCGCGGGGTCGTGCTCAACCACTCGACCTGCTTCCCCGTCGCCATCGCCCGCGGCGCGACCTGGGACCCAGCGCTCGAGGAGCGCGTCGGCGCGGCGATGGGCGCCGAGGCCCGGGCCCAGGGCGCCAACCTGTTCGCCGGCGTCTGCGTCAACCTGCTCCGGCACCCGGCCTGGGGCCGCGCGCAGGAGACCTACGGCGAGGACCCCGTGCACGTCGGCGAGCTCGGCGCGGCGATGGTCCGCGGCGTGCAGCGCCACGTCATGGCCTGCGTCAAGCACTTCGCCTGCAACAGCATCGAGGACGCGCGCTTCCGCGTCGACGTGCAGATCAGCGAGCGAGCGCTGCGCGAGCTCTACCTCCCGCACTTTCGCCGCTGCGTCGAGGCCGGCGCGGTCGCGATCATGAGCGCGTACAACAAGGTCAACGGGCAGTGGTGCGGTCACCACAAGCACCTGCTCACCGACATCCTGAAGCGAGAGTGGGGCTTTCGCGGCTTCGTGCTCTCGGACTTCCTGCTCGGCGTGCGCGACGGGCCCGAGGCCGTGCTCGGCGGGCTCGACCTCGAGATGCCGCTCACGCTGCGCTGCGGCGCCGCGCTGCGTCGCGCGGTCGAGCGTGGACGTGTTCCCGAGGACAGGATCGACGACGCGATCGAGCGCATGGTCTGGGCGCAGCGCTGGATCGAGCGGACGCGCGAGCCGGCGCGGCCGCCCGCGCGCGTCGTCGCCGGACCCGAGCACCGCGCGCTCGCCCGCGAGGTCGCAACAAGCGCGATGGTCCTCCTCAAGAACGAGCCCCCGCGCGGCGAGACCGAGCCGCTGCTCCCGCTCGACCCCGCCCGGCTGCGCCGCGTCGCGCTCATCGGGCGGCTCGCGCGGTCGTCGAACACCGGCGACATCGGCAGCAGCAAGGTCCGCCCGCCGTACGTGGTGACGCCGCGCGACGGCCTCGAGGCCGCCGCCGCCGCTGGCGACTTCGAGCTCGTCCATGACGACGGGCGCGACCTCGAGGCGGCGCGCCTCCTCGCGCGCGGCGCTGACGCGGTCGTCATCGTCGTCGGCCTGAGCCACCGCGACGAGGGCGAGAACCTGCTGTGGACCGGCGGCGATCGAAGAACGCTGCGCCTGCGCCCCCGGGACGAGCAGCTCGTGCGCGCGCTCGCGGCCGAGAACCCGCGGACCGTCGTGGTCCTGATCGCCGGCAGCGCGCTGGTCACCGAGGCGTGGCGCCGCGAGGTCCCGGCGATGCTCATGGCGTGGTACCCGGGCATGGAGGGCGGTCACGCGCTCGCGGACCTCCTGCTCGGCCGGGCGAGCCCGAGCGGCAAGCTGCCCTGCGTGTTCCCCAAGACCCCCGACGCGCTCCCGCGCTTCGATCGCCGCGCGCGTCGGATCCGCTACGGTGCGCTTCACGGTCAGCGGCTGCACGACGCGCGCGGCGAAGAGCCGGCCTTCGCGCTCGGCTTCGGGCTCTCCTATACCCGCTTCCGCTGCGGGCCGCCGACGCTCACCGAGCGCGAGATCTCGACGCGAGACCCCGTAATCGAACTCACCGCGGAGCTCTGTAATATTGGGTCACGCGCGGGGACGGAGCTCGTTCAGGTTTATGTCTCTAGGGTCATAAAAAACGCCGCGCCGCGCCCCCGCGCGCTCGCGCTGTTCCGCCGGGTCGAGCTCGACGCCGGCGAGTCTCGAGCGCTGACGCTCCGCGTCCCCGCGCGCCGGCTCGCAACCTATGACGACGCGCGCGGCGTCTGGCGCCTCGCGCCGGGCGAGTACCGCGTCGAGCTCGGCACCTCGTCGCGCGCCGTCGACCTCCGCGCGGCGAAGCTCGTCGTTCGCGCCGATCGCTGAGCGTGATTTCAAAATGTCTTTTTAGACATATTCTAATAAGCACAATCCAAAAATCCGCCCGCGCGAGCGCATATGAACACGCCGTGATCTTGCTCCGCCCGCGAGCTCGCGTCGGCGGTGATACCATCCGCGAACGCGCGTCAGGGGGGGCGCATGCGAGCCTCGAGGGGTCTCGCTGCCGTCAGTGTACACGAGAGCGACGCGCGCAACGTGAAAGGCGATTTTGAATGCTGCTTCGTAAGATCTCGAGAACCCTGCTGCTGGCGCTCACCGCGGGCACCATCGCGGTCGGCGCGACCGCCTGTGGTGACGACGTGACCACGACCACCGCGACCATCACCGACGCCACGTCGGAGGGTGATGACGACGATGACGACGACGATGACGACAACACCACGTCGTCCATGACCACCGCGGGTCCCGGCGACGGCGACGGCGACGGCGACGGCGACGGCGACGGCGACGGCGACGGTGACGGCGACGGCGACGGCGACGGCGACGGCGACGGCGACGGCGACGGCGACGGTGACGGCGACGGCGACGGCGACGGCGACGGTGATGGTGACGGCGACGGCGACGGCGACGGCGACGGCGACGGCGACGGCGACGGCGACGGCGACGGCGACGGCGATGTCTGCGGCGACGGCGTCGTGACGGGCGACGAGGTCTGCGACGACGGCGTCAACGACGGCGGCTACGACGGCTGCATGCCGGACTGTATGGCGCTCGGGCCATACTGCGGCGACGCCGAGCAGAACGGCGACGAGGCCTGCGATGACGGCAACGACGACGAGAACGACGAGTGCACCTCCCTGTGCGCGCCGCCCAGCTGCGGCGACGGCCTCGTCCAGGAGAACGAGGAGTGCGACGGCGACAACCTGAACGCGGAGGACTGCGTCTCGCAGGGCTTCATCGACGGAGAGCTCGCCTGCACGGACATGTGCACCTTCGACACCGCGCTGTGCGTCGGCTGCGGCGACGGCGTCATCAACGGCGACGAGCTCTGCGACGGTGACGACCTCGGCGACGCCGACTGCGCGAGCGAGGGCTTCCTCGGCGGCGCGCTCGCCTGCAACAACACCTGCGACGGCTTCAACACCGACATGTGCAACAACTGCGGCGACGACGTCGTCGACGGCGACGAGCTCTGCGACGGCGCCGACCTCGGCGGCCTCGACTGCGTCTCCGAGGGCTTCCTCGGCGGCACGCTCGCCTGCAATGACACCTGCGACGCGGTCGACACCACGATGTGCAACAACTGCGGCGACGACGTCATCGACGGCGATGAGGTCTGCGACGGCGCTGACCTCGGCGGCGAGGACTGCGTCTCGCAGGGCTTCGCGGACGGCACGCTCGCCTGCAACGACACCTGCGACGCGCTCGACACCTCGATGTGCAGCACGTGCGGCAACGACGTCATCGACGGCGATGAGGTCTGCGACGGCGCCGACCTCGGCGGCCAGACCTGCGCCGACGTTGACCCCGACGCGTTCTTGGGCGGCACCCTCGCCTGCGACGGGATGTGCGCCTTCGACACCGCGCAGTGCGACTCCGGCAACTGCTGCGAGGCGGGCGACCCCGGCAGCTGCGACGTGCAGGCGGTCCAAGACTGCGTCTGCGCTCAGGACCCGTTCTGCTGCAACACCTCCTGGGACGGCATCTGCGTCGGCCAGGTCGCGGAGTGCGGAGGTCAGTGCCCGTAAGGGCACACCGCCCCACGCGCGCGCGGCCCCGTCGCCCCCAGCCGGGGGTGACCGCGGCCGCGCGGCGTTCCTCCAGCCCGCGCGCCCGAGCTGGCGCGCGGGTCTGGTGGCTCGCCGCCAGCCTGCTCGCCTGCTCAGGCGAGGGCGGCGCTCCGAGCTCGAGCTCGGGGACCCCAGGCACGGACAACGACGCGAGCTCGTCGTCCGACGACGCCACAGGCGGCTCGACTGACCCGAGCGCCAGCACCACCGACGCGACCGACGACAGCGTCGGCGAGACGACCAGCGCCTACACGACCGGCGCCGACGAGACCAGCGAGACCGGCTTTGAGCCGCCGCCGCCCGGGGGCGCCTACTTCCTCGACGTGACCCTCGAGGCAGGCATTGATCACGTCCAGGGCGAGTGGAACGAGGCGCCCGACTGCCTCGTCGACGCGCCCGCGGTCGACAAAGTCGGCCACTTCTGCACCGTCGAGTGGCAGACCGGCGGCGTCGCGGCGGGGGACTACGACGGCGACGGCCTCGTCGACCTGTTCTTCCCGCGCATCCACGGGCCGAACCTGCTCTACCGCAACCTCGGCGACGGCGGCTTCGAAGAGCGCGGCGAAGAGGCCCGCCTCGACGTGGACGTGCACTCGGCCGGCGCGGCCTGGGGCGACATCGACAATGACGGCGACCTCGACCTCTACGTGACGACCGTCGGCGGCGAGCGGCACTACCTGTTTATCAACAACGGCCTCGGCGAGTTCAGCGAGGAGGGCGTCGCCCGCGACGCGGCGCTCGCGAGCGACGACGTGCACACGGGGACCACGCCGAGCTTCGGCGACTTCGACCTCGACGGCTACCTCGACGTCTACGTCGGCGAGTACCGGACCCACTTCGCGCTCGGCGACACGCCGTCGCACAGCCGGCTGCTGCGCAACCTCGGCGCCGACGCGCCGGGGAGCTTCGAAGATGTCACCGACGCGGCGGGCGTCAACATCGACGACGTGTGGGAGACGCTCGACATCGAGTTCCCGATCGGCGGGACGCTCGCGCTGACGCCGATGTTCTCGGACCTCGACGGCGACGACTACCCCGAGCTGCTGATCGCGGCGGACTTCGGCGCGAGCCGGCTGTTCTGGAACAACGGCGACGGCACGTTCACCGACGGCACGGTCGCGGCCGCGGTCGGGACCGACGACAACGGGATGGGCGCGGCGGTCGGCGACTTCGACAACGACATGGATCTCGACTGGTTCGTGACGTCGATCTCCGGCACGGTCGGGAAGACCGGCAATCACCTGTACCGCTACGACGGCGATCGGCTGTTCACGGAGGCGACCGACTTCGCCGGGATCCGCGAGGGCGACTGGGGCTGGGGCGCCGCGTTCCTCGACCACGACCTCGACGGCGACCTCGACGTCGTGATGACGAACGGCTGGAACGCGTCGAACAACCTGTTTGACCCGATGTACTTTTGGGAGAACCAGGGCGACGGCGCGATGATCGAGGTGACCGGCCGCGTCGGCATCTTCGACGAGGGTCAGGGCCGCGGCTTGATCACGCTCGATCACGATCAAGACGGGGACCTCGACATCGTGGTCATCAACTTCGCGGCCGCGCCGATCCTGTACCGCAACGAGCAGACGACGCAGCGCGCGTGGCTGACGGTGGAGGCGGTCGGGACGGTCAGCAACCGCGACGGGCGCGGGGCCCGTGTCACGGTCCGCGCGACGCCGGACGGACCCTCGCAGCTGCGCGAGATCGGCTCGGCGAGCTACATGGGTCACGGCGAGCTGACGGCGCACTTCGGGCTCGGCGCGCACGAGGGGCCGATCTCGGAGCTCCGCGTGTACTGGCCGGCGAGCGGCAGTGAGCAGGTCCTGTACGACGTCGAGCCGGACCAGCGCGTCGTGGTCACCGAGGCGCCATAGCAGGCGCGGAGCTCACTCGCCGCGCTTGCGCAGGCGCTCGAGCACGTCCTTCGGCAGGGCGCCGGCGCGCTCCAGACGATCGATCACCGCGTCGGCGCGTCGCCTGCGACCGGCGGCCGAGAGCAGCAGCGCGCCGCCGAGCAGCAGCGGGAGCCCGCCGCCATCGCCCGCGTCGCCGACGTCGCAGCGACCGGAGCGCGGCTCGATGATGTTGAGGCAGGGCTTCGCGTCGGGCTCGGGCTCGGGCTCGGGCTCGGGCTCGGGCAGCATGTCGAGGCACGGCATCGACTCGGGCTCCACCATGTTGAGGCACGGCAGCGGCTCGGGCTCCTCCATGTCGAGGCACGGCATCGGCTGCGGCTCCGCCATCTTCAAGCACGGCGTCGGCGCGGGCTCTTGGGGGCCCAGCAGCTCCCCCTCGATGGAGTCGTCGCTGAGGCAGACGTGAACCGTCGCGTCGCGCCCGTCCGCGGGGCCCGCGAGCACGCGCTGCGCCTCCGCGCTCGCGTCGAGGCCGGCGTCGCGCTCCTCCGCGTCGACGCGCGCGTAGGCGACGGCGGGCAGCGGCCACGCGAGCAGCGTCGAGAGGATCAGCCAGACCTTGCGGTGCATGTTTTAATAATACACGGGCGCGCGGGCGCGCGATCACTCGTCACCGTGGCCCTGCGCCACGTGGCGCAGGGTCACGACGCCACGAGCGCGCCGCGATCGCGCGGTTATCAATCCGTCGCTGTTGTCGGGCGCACGCGAGCGTGTCAGGCTGCGGGCGCCCAGGGGGTCGCCGGCGCGCCTTGGGCACGCGCCCGCCGTTGCGAGGCGCTCGCCGAGCCGGATCACACGACACGACACGACACGAGGTACACGATGAATGAGCTCATCAACGGACTTATCAAGAAGGTCGGACTCGACGAGGAGACCGCGAAGAAGGTCATGGCGTTCCTGCAGGAGAACGCGTCCCAGGTCCCGCAGTGGCTCGCCTCCTCGGGCCTCGGCGACAAGGTGCCGGACTCGATCAAGAGCAA
This sequence comes from Polyangia bacterium, assembly GCA_030430565.1. Classification (GTDB taxonomy): domain Bacteria; phylum Myxococcota_A; class Polyangia; order Nannocystales; family Nannocystaceae; genus JACKDW01. The sequence continues at coordinate 45,681 of JAUIKS010000014.1, read as the reverse complement.
GCTCCCCGGCGGCCTCGGGAAGCTGTTCTAGTTTCGGCGCGTTTTTTTCAACGACGAGGCGAACCGCGCGCCCGGGCTCGATGAGCGCGGGCGCGCTCGCGACTGGCTCGCTAACCGCCGGCGGCCTCGGCCCGCGTGATGGTCTTCTCGAAGTCGATGTTGCCGTCCTTGTCGTAGAAGACGCCGGTCATCTGGTCCCCCACGATCTCGACCCACATAAAGCCCTCCTCGCTCGCGTCTTCGAAGAAGGTCGGGTTCTCGTCTCGGCGCTCGAGGTCGGTGGTCTTGGCCGCGGCGCCGCTGACGATGAAGGTGGTCCCGCAGACAGGCTCGAGCCACTGCCGGGTGTGGTCGTGCCCTGAGAAGTACAGGTCGAGCTGGCCGCAGACGAGCTCGTCGATGAAGTCCTTGACGTTCTGGCCGCGCAGCAGCGTCGAGGTGAGCCCCTCGTAGTGCCCCGCGTTGCCGTGGGAGCCGTTCGAGACGTAAGGGTGGTGCGAGAGCCCGATCTTCCAGGTCGCGGTGCTCTTGCCGAGCTCCTCCTCGGCCCAGGCGCGCTGCTCGACGGTGCTCTCGCCGAGCATCTGCCGGTGGGTGTCGAACACGAAGAACTGCACGTGCTCGATCTGCCAGGTGTACCACTCGAAGGGCAGGTACCACTTCTCGCTGAAGTCGGTGTACTCGATCTGGAAGTCGCTGCGCGTCCAGTCCGGGACGACCGCGCCGTAGTCGTGGTTGCCGAGGACGATGTAGAAGCGAAAGTCGAGATCGGCGTAGGGCAGCTCGAACTTGTCGGTGAACTGCTCGTCGTCGACCGCGAACACGCCGTCGTCGTAGAAGTTGTCGCCGAGGTACAGCGCGAAGTCGCACCCCCGGTCGGCGCAGATCATCTCGACCGCCTCGGCGACGCGGTACTGGTCCTCGTTGCCCTCGCCGCCGTCGCCGAAGGCGATGAAGCGCACGGGCCCCTCCTCGAGCTCGGCGCCGGTGGTGGTGCCTGCGGTGTCAGTGCCGGACATACCCTCGGTCGCGCCGGTCGCGGCCTCGGTCGCGGCCTCGGTCGCGCCTCCGGTCGTCTCGGCGTCGGTGGTCGCGCTCGCGCCCGCGTCATCGCCACACGCGGTTGTCAGAACGCCGCCGGCGCCTGCGAGGATGAGCGGAGCGAGGATGACGAGCGTTCGTGTGTTGTTCATGGTTGCGCCGCGCGATTCTGCACCCCCTACGCTACCTGTGCGCACCGGCGACGCACAAGGGGGTCGGCGCGCATCTCGACGAGCGCGACAACACGGCCGCGCCGGCCACGAAACGCGTGTTTGCCCGCGCGATGAGGGTTAAGATCCATGTTGAACATGGTTGAGGTTGAGGCCGACGTCGAGCACGACAAGACCCTGTCGGCGCCCAAGCACGGTGAGCGACTCGAGCGAGGCCAGGTCTTCGCCGGTCGCTACGAGATCGAGAAGCACATCGGCGAGGGCGGGATGGGGGCCGTCTACCGCGCCCACGACCGCGAGGTCGACGAGACGATCGCGCTCAAGCTGCTGCTCGGCAGATCGACCCACGGCTCCGAGGTCGTCGAGCGCTTCCGGCGAGAGGTCCGGCTGGCCCGCCGCGTGACGCACCGCAACGTCGCGCGGACCTACGACCTCGGCGAGCACGAGGGCCTGCGGTTCTTGACCATGGAGTACATCCGCGGCGAGAGCCTGCAGCAGGTCCTGCACCGCAAGCGCCAGCTCACCTCCGGCTGCGCGACGGCGCTGGCGGTCGAGATCTTCGCCGGGCTCTCGGCCGCGCACGAGGCGGGCATCATCCATCGCGACCTCAAGCCGGCGAACATCCTGATCGAGCGCGGCGGGCGGGTCGTGATCACCGACTTCGGGATCGCGCGCGCGGCCGAGGCCGAGGCGACGCTGCGCACCGGCAAGCTCATGGGCACGCCGGCCTACATGTCCCCAGAGCAAGTCGCGGGCACGCCGGTCGATCACCGCGCGGACCTCTACGCCGGCGGCTTGATCCTGTACGAGATGCTGACGGGCAAGCTGCCCTTCACCGGCGAGAACACGATCGCGATGGCGCTGGCGCGCCTGACCCAAGATCCCCGTCACCCCCGCGAGTTCGCGGCCGCGCTGCCCGACGGCCTGCCGGAGCTCGTGCTCCAGATGATCGCGCGCGAGCGCGAGAACCGGCCCGAGACCGCGACCGCGACCGCGCAGCTGCTGGTGCCCTTCGTCAACGCGGAGCAGAGCACCACGAACGCGCAGGCGCTCGCGGCGCTGACGATCAACGCGCCGATGACGACGACCACGAGCACCACGACGACGCCGCGCTGGTCGGTCTCGGGCACGGGCGAGCGCGCGCTCGCGGTCCTGCCGTTCCGCTACCGCGGGCCCGAGCGCGAGCGCTTCGTCGCCGAGGCGCTGAGCGACGAGCTGATCGACCTGCTCTCTCGGACACGTGGCCTCAAGGTCTCCGGCAGCGGCGCGACCGCCAAGTACGCCGACACCGGCGGGCGTGACCGCGACCCGCGGAGCATCGGGCAGGACCTCGGCGTCGACGTGATCGTCGACGGCACCGTGCAGCTCGCGGGCAAGCGGGTGCGCATCTCGGCGCGCCTCGAGGACGTGCAGAGCGGCTTTCAGCTGTGGAGCGAGCGCTTCGACGGGACGCTCGAGGACGTGTTCGAGCTGCAGGACAAGATGGGCCGGCGGATCGCCGAGGCGCTGCGCGTCGAGCTCTCGACCATCGCCCACCGCGGCGAGGCGCCGGCCGAGGCGATCGAGCTGTACCTGCGCGCGCGCAAGCACATGCGGCAGCTCCGGCGCGTCGCGGACGACGAGAACCCGGTCATCCTGCTCGAGCGCTGCCTCGACCTCGCGCCGGGCTTTAAGCCGGCGATCGCCGCCTACGCGATCGCGTGCCTGTTTCGGTGGTTCGCGCCCGACGCCCGCGGCGCGGAGTGGGAGACGCGCGCCCGCGAGGCGGTCCAGCGCGCGCTGACGGAGGCGCCGGAGCTCGCCGAGAGCCACTACGCGTCGGCCAAGTACGCGGTCCAGATCGGTGACTACCGCACGGCCGCGCGCGCGCTCTCACGCGCGCTCAAGATCGCGCCGACCTTCGCCGAGGCCCACGACTACCTCGGGCGGCTGCAGTGCGAGGCCGGGCGCGCGAAGCAGGGCATCGAGCACATCCGCCTCGCGCAGGACCTCGACCCGACGCTGCTCGCCGGCTACTTCGATATCTGTCGATACCTCGCGCTCCGCGCCGACTGGGACGGGTACCAACGCGCGATGCAGGAGTTTAAGCGCAAGCTGAACGCGACGACCGGCTCGACCGCGCCGATCTTGGCGGAGATCCGACTCGCGGGCTGGCGCCGCGACGAGGCCGAGATCGCGCGCTGCGCCGCGGAGATCGAGACCCGGCGAGACGCGCCAGATCACCGCGCGCTGGTGTTCCTCGCGCGCGGGCTCTCCAACGAGAACATCTCGCCAGACATGCTCAGCTTCATCGACGAGGGCGAGGGCGACCTCAACCCGCGGCTCGAGACCATCATCCTGCAGATCACCGCCGAGGTCATGGCCTTCCAGGGCCGCCTCGACGACGCGATCCACTACATCTCGCGGGCCGCGGACAAGGTCCTGGTCGACATCGACTGGTACGACTACTGCCCGCTGCTGGACCCGCTGCGTGAGCGCCCGGAGTTCATCGCCAACCGGGCGAAGGTCAAGGCACGCGCCGAGCTGATCTGGTCGATCTGACAGCTTGGCAGCGAGCCTAAAACTAGCTCGAAGGGACATATCCCGTAGGACGCGCGACGCCGAGCCGACCACGCAGCCAACGGATCGCGCGCGCGTTGAGCCAGCCGCCGAGCGCCGGGCTGACGCGCTGCAGCCGCGAGAGGACGTGGGCCTCGTAGCCGACGAGGATGAGCGCCTGGTCGCGAGCGAGGCCGCGGAGGATGGCTCGAGCGCAGCGCTCGACCTGCAGACCCGCAGGGATCAGCGCGCGCAGCGAGTCGTCGTCGACGCCGACTGCAGAGAGCCCGCGGCGCATGGGCGTGTCGATGATCCCCGGGCAGGCGACCGAGACCTTGACCCCGTAGTCCGCCCCCTCGGCGCGCAGCGCCTGTGAGAGGCCGACGACCGCGAATTTACTGGTGACGTAGGAGACCTGACCCGCCGTCGGGAACAGCCCGGCGATCGAGCCGATGTTGAGGATGCATCCGCGCCCGCGCGCGACCATCCGCGGGTAGACGGCCTGGACGCCGTTCACGACGCCGCGGATGTTGACGTCGAGGAGACGGCTCCAGTCGCCGCGCGTGAACCTGTGCGCCTCGCCGGTCTGGCACAGGCCGGCGTTGTTGATGAACAGGTCGATCGGCCCGTCGCGCGCCTCGATCGCCGCGACCGCGGCCTCGACCGCGGCGGCGTCGCGGACGTCGAGCAGCTCGCCGCGACAGGCGAGGGCGTCGGCGGCGGCGCGGAGCCGCGGCTCGTCGACGTCGAGCAGGACGACGCGCGCGCCTTCGGCGCGAAGCGCGGCGGAGAGCGCGCGACCAATCCCCGACGCACCACCGGTAACCACGGCCAATTGGCCCGCGAACGCGCTTTTAGGTGATGTGCTCGACGCCATGGCTTTTTATATCGAACAATCGTTATAAATAAAACCATGGCGAACACCGCAACGTCGGCCCCCGAGCCGATCGAATTCTGGGACGTCGTGATCGTCGGCGCGGGCATCTCGGGGATCTGCGCGGGTCACTACCTGCGGACCCGCTGCCCGTCGCTGCGCTTCTGCATCCTCGAGGCGCGCGCGCGGCTGGGCGGGACCTGGGATCTGTTCCGCTACCCCGGCATTCGCTCCGACTCGGACATGCACACCCTGGGCTTCTCGTTCCGCCCGTGGGCGGACAGCGAGACGATCGTCGACGGCCCGCGGATCCGCGAGTACCTCGAGGAGACCGCGGCCGCCGACGGGCTGCACGCGGACACGCGCTTTGGTCGACGCGTGCGACGGGCGAGCTGGTCGAGCCAGACGCGGCGCTGGACGATCGAGGTCGAGACCGAGGACGGGCGCGAGCGCTACGCGTGCCGGTTTCTGTGGGGGTGCACCGGCTACTACCGCTACGACGCCGGCTACACGCCGGCGCTGCCCGGCCTCGGGCGCTTCGCCGGGCCGGTGGTGCACCCGCAGCGCTGGCCCGAGGAGCTCGCGCTGGAGGGTCGCCGCGTCGTCGTGATCGGCAGCGGCGCGACGGCGATGAGCCTGGTCCCCGCCCTGGCCGAGCGCGCGCGCGAGGTCGTGATGCTGCAGCGCTCGCCGACCTACCTGTACGAGCGGCCACGCGTGGACCCCGTGGTGCGCTGGCTCGAGCGCGTGCTGCCGCAGCGCTGGGCGTCCCAGGTCGCGCGGGTCCGCGGGATCGCGCTCATCATGCTGCTGTACGAGGCGGCGCGGAGGTTCCCGGGGCCGATCCGCCGATTCTTGCTCACGCGGGTGTGGGCCGGCCTGCACAGGTCGACGCGCGACCTGCTCGACCCGCACTTCACCCCCACGTACGCGCCGTGGGACCAGCGGATCTGCGTGATCACCGACGGCGATCTGTTCACCGCGCTCGCCGACGGCCGCGCGCGCGTCGTGACGGATCACGTCGCCGCGATCGACGAGCGCGGGGTGCAGCTGCGCTCGGGCGCGCGGCTCGACGCGGACGTGCTCGTGACCGCGACGGGCATCCAGCTGCAGGTCTTCGGCGGCGCCGCGCTCGAGGTCGACGGCGCGCGCGTGTCGGCGGGCGAGCGCATGATGTACAAGGGCGCGATGCTCGACGGCGTGCCGAACTTCGCGATGACGCTCGGCTACACGAACCTGTCGTGGACGATCCGCTGCGAGCTGACCTGCGACTACGTCTGCCGGCTGCTCGAGCACATGCGCGCCGGCGGCTACGAGCAGTGTCGCCCCGGCGCCCCGCCCCCGGGCGTGCGCGCGGAGCCGCTGCTCAACCTCAACTCGGGCTACGTGCAGCGCGCCCGCGGCGAGATCCCGCAGCAGGGCTCGCGCGGGCCGTGGCGCTTCCCGCAGAACTACATCCTCGACCGCACGGTCGTCGGCGGGCCCGTCGACGACGGCGTGCTAGAGCTGCGCTGAGTGCCGAAGATCGTCGACCAGGAGGCCTATCGCCGTCAGCTCGCTACGGCCGCGACGCGGCTGTTCGGCGAGCGCGGCTACGGCTCGCTCTCGATGCGCGCGCTGGCCCGCGGCCTCGGCGTCTCCTCCGGGACGCTCTATCACTACTTCCCGTCGAAGCAGCGGCTGTTTCAAGCCGCGGTGCGCGTGGTGTTCGAAGGCCACGTCGAGGCGGTGCGCGCGACCAGCCGCTCGCTGCAGGGCGAGCGCCTCGCAGCCCGCGGCGAAGGTTCACGCACCCTCGCCAGCGACGAAGACTCCGGCGCGAGTCGACACGCGGACCTTCGCCACGGGCTGCTGGAGCTGCGCGAGCTGTACGCCTTCTTCCTCGCGCACGAGCGCGAGATCATGCGCGACTTCCTGGTGCTGACCGACTTCTGGCGCCTGCACCCGGAGGAGCGCGCGAGCTTGGAGCCGCTGCTGCGCGAGGCCCACGACACCTACGCGGAGGTCGTCGCGAGCCTGCTCGGCGTGCCCAGCCACGGGCTGGGCGAGCTGATGATCTCGGCGCTGTTCAACCTGCTCGAGCAGCGCTGGTTCCACGGCCCCGAGTTCGACTGCGAGCCGCAGCTCGAGCTGCTCGAGCGCCTGGTCGCGCTCGAGCGCGCGCGGCTATCCGAGAGCTGAACCCCAGTACATGTCCCGCTGCTCACGCACCGCGAGCGTCGGGAACGGCCCACACAACCGGCCAGGACAGCGCGCTCGCGCGGCTCGCTGACGGAAACCTGTCCTTCAAGTCACGACGATACGAAGGCGGTCAACGCTCGGGGCCGCTCAGCCCTCGTCGCCGCGGTAGATGCAGCCGGAGGTGCAGGTCTCGCGGACGACGATCTGACAGAGCCCGGGGAGCTGCGGACGCACGCGCGCCCAGATCCAGCGCGCGAGCACCTCGCTCGTCGGGTTCTCGAGGCCCTCGATCTCGTTGAGGTAGCGGTGGTCGAGCAGCTCGTGCATCGGCCTCCAGGCTCGCTTGAGATCGGCGAAGTCCTGGACCCAGCCGCTCTCGGCCCCGACCGGGCCGCGCACGTGCAGCGCGACGCGGTAGGAGTGCCCGTGTAGACGCGCACACTTGTGCCCCTCGGGGACGTTGGGGAGCCGATGGGCGGCCTCAAACGTGAATTCCTTGAATATCTCCACGGCTCGCTGCCTTCTCGCTCCCGGGCCGAGGTTCGAGGGGTCGAGACGAAGATCCGAAACGAGAGTCGAGACGAAATTCGAAACGAGGATGACCTTCGGGCGGAGAGCGGCCGGAGGGTACTCGATGTTCGGACACGACACCACGGGGCGTCTGCTAGGATCCCGCGGTCGACGCCCCGTGACGAACCAGGACAGCGACAGCGCCGGCGAGCCGACCGCGGCGACGGCTCCGACGATCAGAGCCGACGGCGACGGAGCGACCGGCTCCGACGCGCGCCCGCTGACGCGCTGGGACCACGCGCGCGCCGCCCTGATCGCCTTCCACGTGCTGGCGATCGTCGCGCTCGCGTTCCCCTCGGGTGGGAGCCTGACCAACAAGTCCGCGTGGCGGAGCAAGAACACCCAGGCCGACTTCGCGGCCTGGACCGCCGGCCTCAACCGCGTGGGCGTCGCGCTCACGCCGAAGGAGTTCGAGGCCTCGCTGTGGGCGCTGGCGAAGGGCTACGGCCGCGTCCGCGACGAGCTGGCCCGACCCTTCCTCCCCTACGCGCGGACCTTCGGGCTGTATCAGTCGTGGCAGATGTTCGCGAGCCCGCAGCGACACCCGGGCGAGCTGCACGTCGACCTTCGCCTGCCCGGCGCGGGCGAGGACGAGCGGTGGCGGCCGATCTACCGCTCGCGCTCGCGCGAGCACACCTGGCGCCGAAGCCAGCTGGATCACGATCGGCTGCGCAAGTACGTCGGCCGGTTCGCGCGCGGCTTCAAGAAGCGTCACTACAACGCGCTCGCCCAGGCGCTCGCCCGCGCGGCCGCCCACGACTTCCCGGAGGCCGAGGAGATCCGCGTCCGGCTCTACCGCTACCGCTCGCTGCCGCCCGAGCGCGTCCGCGCCGGCGAGCGCGCGGAGGGCCGCTATCAACACACGCGCCGATACCCCGCGGGGCCGCTGCGAGTCACGCCCTCGCCGTTCCCGCCGCTGCCGCCGCTGCCGCCGCTGCCGGAGGGAGACCGGTGAGCCCAAAGCGACCAGGGCTGTGGCGCCGCTGGGCGCGGCAGATGGCGACGCGCGAGCCCGGCACCGCGCTCGCGCTGTTTCGGATCGGCGTCGGCCTCAGCCTGCTGCTCAACGTCGCGCTCGTGCTGCACGCCGACATCATCGACCTGATCTGGGTCGACGCGCGCTACGGCGGGCTGCTGCCGCTGCGTCCAAACTGGCTCTTAAGCCTGTTCGGCGGCGCGACGCCGGCGGCGGCCCACGGCTTCGTGTGGATGACGGCCGTCACCGGCGCGCTCGTGACGCTGGGGCTCGGGGGTCGCCTGCCAAAGCTGATCGCGGCCCAGCTCCTGCTGAGCCTGACCTCGCTGATGGGCCCGGCCTCCGGCGGCTTCGACCAGCTGACGATCAACGCGCTGTGGCTGCTGTTCCTCGCCGACTGCAACCGCACGCTCTCGCTCGACTGTCGACTCCGCACGGGCCGGTGGACGAGCGAGACGCCGGTGCCGGCCTTCCCCCGCTACCTCGCCGTGCTGCAGATGGTGGTGATGTACGGCGCGACCGGGCTGCACAAGCTGGGCGCGACCTGGATGCCCACGGGCGGCTACTCGGCGCTGTACTGGGCGCTGCAGGACGCGGTGTTCCGCCGCTTCGAGACCGCGTGGGTCGCCTGGGTGTACCCGCTGACGCAGCTCGGCACCTTGGTCGCGTGGTGCTTCGAGGTGCTCTCGCCGCTGCTGCTGCTCGTGTTCTACTTCCGCGCGACCCGTGACCGCCCGGGCCGCGCGCGCGCGCTGTTCAACCGCGTCGATCTGCGGATCCCGTTCTTCGTCGTCGGCATGTGCCTGCACCTCGGGATCTGGCTGCTGTTCGAGGTCGGGCCGTTCTCGCCGATCAGCATGAGCTTCTACTTCTGCCTGTGGCGCCACGAGGAGCTGACGCGCGCGGGCCGATGGGTCGCGCGTCGGCTCGGGCGCGGCTGAGGCGACGAGGTGTCAGCGGGCGGGAATCACGGGGTGACCCTCGTAGTTGATCCTCGCGTGATCACTCCAGGAGACGCGAGATGTCGAGCTGCTCGAGCGCGGTGGGAGCGGGGTCGCGCCGCCGTCGCGCTCGTGTGCGTGATTGCGAGCGCGTGCGCCTCGAGGACGACCGCCGACGCGGATCCGCAGCAGCCCGAGACCGCGAAGCGCGGGGCGCCGCGGGTCGACGCCGTCGTCGCGGCGATCAACGAGCCGGGGTGCGCGGAGCTGTACCAACGCTTCGCGCCGCGCGTTCAAGCGGCCATCACCGCCCAGCAGGCCGCCGACTGGTGCCGGATCATCGTCGGCTCGCTGGGGCCGCTGGAGCGCGCGTCCCCTGCGGGGCGCGAGGGGGAGCTGGAGGTGTACGAGCTCGCGGCGGCGCGCGGGCGCTGGCGCCTCAAGCTCCGCTGGGACGCGAACAGCCGCATCACTGACATGTACCTCCATGATCCGGTGATGGAGCGCTGTCGCACCGCGAGCCCGGGCGCCGACGTGAAAGGGCGCGCCGCGAGCCGCTTCACCGATGTCTCGAGCGTCGCGCTCCCGGGCTGCGCGACGGCCCACGCGAGCATGGACGCGCGCGCGGGCGATCTCGACGGCGACGGCGACCTCGATCTCGTGGTCGCGGTGGAGCGCGCGCCCAACCTCGTGCTGATCAACGACGGCCGCGGGCGCTTCGCCGATGAGTCGGCGACGCGACTCGACGGACAGTCACATGACTCCGAGGACATCGGCCTCGCCGATCTCGACGCCGACGGCGATCTCGACCTCGTGTTCGTCAGCGAGGATGACCTCGAGAATCAGCTCTACCTCAACGACGGGCGCGGCGTGTTCGTCGCGGCGAGCGATCGGCTCGCGGGCGTTCGCGGCGTTTCGAACGCGATCGCGGTCGGCGATCTCGACGGCGACGGTGACCCCGACCTCGTCATCGGGAACGCGGGGCAGAACGAGGCGCTGATCAATAACGGGCGCGGCGCGTTCTCGGTGGCCACCGCAGCTCGACTGCCGACTCGAGCCGACACGACGCAGGACCTCGAGCTCGGCGATCTCGACGGCGACGGCGACCTCGACCTCGTGGTCGGCAACGAGGATGACAACCGCCTGCTGATCAACGACGGCCGCGGCGTCTTTACGGACGAGACCGACCCGCGCCTGCCGCTGGATCCTGGGCGCGAGGAGACCCGAGAGGCCGCGCTCGGCGATGTCGACGGCGACGGCGATCTCGATCTGCTGTTCGCCAACGTCGCGTTCCGCGAGGGCAAGGACCCGCAGAACCGTCTGTTGATCAACGACGGCCGCGGCGTCTTCAGCGACGAGACCGCCGCGCGCCTGCCGGCCGACGAGCTGTTCGCGCTCGAGGGCGAGCTCGCGGATCTCGACGGCGACGGCGACCTCGACGTGATCACGGGCAACTGGGACGGCTACGGCTACCGCGTGCTGCTCAACGACGGCGCGGGCCGCTTCGAGCGCGACCTCAACACCGTGTTGCCCGACTGGATGATCTCCGGGGGGCTCGACGCCGAGCTCGCCGACCTCGACGGCGACGGCGCGCTGGACCTCTACCTCTGCAACTACCGCGACGCGGACTACCTGCTCCGCGGGCGCTCGCCCTAGCTAGCTAGGAGGCGCTCACGCGAAGGAGGTGCCCGCGACGGCGCGCGCGGCCAGGCCCGCGACCCGCGGCGGGGCGGCGCGGTAGCGGGCGAGGCGCTCTGAGAAGCGCGCGCGCTCGAGGTGATAGATGTCCGAGACGACCTCGCCGACGCCCTCGTAGCGCTCCTCGATCTGTCCCACCAGGCAGGCGCCGACGCGGCGCAGGTAGGCGTGCGCGGCCGCGTTGCGGACGGGCGCGCGCAGCGTCGTGGTGAGCACGTGGCGGTGCCCAGCGCTGAACAGCCGGGCGAGCGCGCGCAGCCCGAGCACCGCGCCGTAGGCTCGCACGTGAATCCCGGGCAGGACGGCGAGCTGATCAAAATAGGCGATCGGCTCGGGCTCGAGGGGCTGGGGGTCGAAGCCCGGGGCCCAGGCGATCGACTCGCGCCGACGCCAGATGTCGGAGGCGCGCAGGATCGGATCCGGCAGGGTGACGGCGTAGCCGACCACGCGGCCCTCGAGCTCGAGCAGCTCGACGCAGCCGCCGGTGATCAGCTGGCGGTAGGCCTCGCGCTCGGCCCCGAGGATGAAGCCGCCGGTCGCGGTCTCGCCGGGACGCGTCGGCATCGCGAGCGCGCGCTTGACCTCGAGGACAGCTTCTAGATCCGCGGCCTCGCTGGCGACGCGCAGGCGGAAGCGGTCGCGCGCGAGCTCACGGCGCGGGAGCGGGTCGCTGTCGTGGCTCATCGCGGCACCTCGGGCTGGGCTCCCGGCGCGACGATCACGGGGCCGCGCAGGAGGTTGCGGATCGCCGCGCCGACGGTCCAGACGTCCTGGTTGCCGGCGTGGCTGTCGGGGAGCTCGCGGCGCTCCGCGGCGAGGCGGTACCACGGCAGGCTCGGGTCGCCGTGGTGGGTGACGTGCTCGTTGAAGTTGAGCAGCCACCACGAGAGCAGCCAGTGGCGACGCAGCGAGCGCACGTTGTAGCGGACCTTGGGCCCGTAGCTGGTGCGGTAGTGATAGATGTAGACGAGCAGCGAGTAGACCCAGGCGAACACCAGCGTCGGCGCGCCCAGCACGGCCATGTAGACGGCGCCGCCGCAGCGCCGCGCGATCGCGACGTGGAGCCCGACGCCGAGCGCGACGCAGCCCAGCGAGACGAGCTGATCACGCCGGCGCCAGCCCTTGAAGGCCGGCGAGACGCGACGCGCGAGCCGAAGCGGCAGGCAGACGAACAGCAGGATCGAGACCACGCCGTGGATGAAGAAGCCGCCGGCGAACACGCCGAGGTACCACAGCGCGTGAAACCACGCGCGCCGCAGCGGGCTGTCGGGTCGCGCGGTGACGAAGGTGTCGATCGCGGCGGACTCGTAGTCGCGACGGTTCCGCCCGTGATGAAAGGCGTGGATCTTGCGGTAGACGGGCATCGGCACCGCGAGCGGCAGCAGCAGCAGCTGGCCGATGAGGTCGTTGAGCCAGCGGCGCGCGGGCGCGAGCTTGAGGTGCACGGCCTCGTGCCCGCTGGTGTAGAGGCGATGCAGCCAGCAGCCCTCGAGCGCGACGACGAGGCCGAGGCCGAGGCGCGCGAGCGCGTCGCCCTCGAGGCTGGGGCCGAGCAGCGCGAGCGCCGAGCCGACGAGCGCGGCCCCGATCGCCCATGTCTCGAGGAGCATGTGCGCGGTGACAGCCGCGTGCAGCGAGCGTTCTTCCGCGGTCATCGCGGTTCAGGGTGCCACAGCCGAGCCGCGCCGAGCAACAGACGGCGAGCGGCGCTCGCGGGGCTACCCGGCCGCGCGCGCCGCAGGGAGCCCGTGCTTCGAGCGCGCGCGCTGAACCGCCTCGCAGCCCGCGCGGTCCGGCGCCGCGCACAGGGTCCGCGCGGCCGCGGCGGACAGCTCGTCCGCCCGCGCGAGCTCGCGGCCCTCAGCCCAGAGCGCCGACGCGAGCGCGTGTTGGCACTTGGCGACGTCTTCTTCATCCACGCGCGCCGCTCGCATCATGCGTAGCGCCTCCTCGGCGCTCCGGCGCGCCGTCTCTGGCTCCCCGCGCTCGAGCGCGAGCTCGGCGATCAGCCGGTGCGTCTCGCCGAGGAGCGGGTGCCCGTCCGGGTAGAGCCGCTGAAAAATCGTGAGCGCGCCCTCGTAGGCGCCCGCCGACGCGTCGAGCTCGCCGCGCGACTCGAGGATCTCGCCCTTGCGGACCAGGTAGCTGGCGACGCGGCGGTTGTCGGGCCCGACCGCCGCGACGCCGATCGTGAGCGCGTGCTCGACCGACTTAAGCGCCGCGCTGAGCTCGCGCTCCTCGTGCTGGATCTTGGCGAGCGCGCTCCACATATTCGCGATCGTCGCGTGCTCCGGGCCGAGGCTCACCGGCGCGCGCTCGAGGGCCCCCTCGAGCAGCCGGCGCGCCTCGTCGTTGTCCCCGTTGATGTTCAGCGCGTGCGCGAGGTTCAGCGACGCCATGATCGACTCGGGGTGATAGGGCCCAAAATTCTCGCGCACGATCTCGTGGAGCCGGCGGAAGTTCTCGAGCGCCTCCTCGTGACGTCGCTGCCGGCTCTGCGCGATCGCGAGGTTGGCGAGCACCGAGATCTCCTCGACCTCGCCCTTGCGCGCGAGGATCGGGAGCGCCTCGAGGAACTTGGCCTCGGCCTCCGCGTAGCGTCCGCGCTCGCTGAGCAGCGTGCCCTCGTGGCTGAGCAGCACGACGCGCGTGTCGTCGTCCTCGCCGCCGATGCGCGCCAGCTTGGCGCGCGCGTGTCGACCCCACAGCAGGCCGGCCTCGATCGAGTTGTTGCCGTACCCGGTGACGAACACGAGCAGCGCCGCGGCGTCGACGGCGAGCCCGTCGTCGCGCGCCTCCTCGGCGAGGAGGTACGCGTCCTGGAGCGTTCGCTCCGCGTCGTCGTAGTTTGAGAGCCGCTCCTCGATCCCGCCGCGCTGAAACAGCGTCTCTGCGCGCAGCCGGGTGTAGCCGAGCTCCTCGGCGCGCAGGGCCGCCTCGCGCGCGAGCGTACGCGCCTGCTCGTAGCGCCCTGTCTTGTCGAGCGCGCGGATCTTGCTGATCTGATCTCGCACGCGCTCAACCTCCGCGAGCTGCCCCTCGGGAGGCGGCGGGATCTCGGCGGTGAGCCGCCCGAGGTCCGCGCAGCGCGAGAGCGCTGGGAGCCCGCGGGCCGCCGTGATCGCCCGGCGAGCCACCTGCTCGTCGGCGTCTTGGAGCACCTCGATCAGCGCGGCGAGGTCGACGCGACGCCGCGCGAAGCAAGAGACCTGACGATCCCACAGCGTGTCCGAGCGCTGCCCGTCGAGATGGGCCTGGCAGCCCTCGGCGCGCAGCCTCGCCCACTCGTCGACGTATTCGTCGAGCCGCTCGGCGACCTGCCGCGCCGCGCGATCGCTGTACTCCGTCCCTGTCGCCGCGAGCGAGGCGACGACCGCGTCGCGTGACGCGTCGCTCCACACCTCCGCGAGCGTCGCGTCCGCGCCGGCGCAGGGCGAGTCGCCCCCGCTGTAGAGCGCGACGGATGCACCCGCCGCGATCAGGCCGAGCGCGACCGCCACCGCGCCGAGCCGTCGTCGACGCGCGCGCGCGGGATCCTGCGCGAGCGCCTCGAGCAGCTCGGCCATCGACGGCCAGCGCTCGCCGGGCCGCTTCGAAAGGCCGCGGGCGACGACGCGGCGCAGCCAGCTCGGCACGTCCGCGCCGGCGGGCGGGTCTGGGAGCGGCCCGTGGGCGATGGCCCGCTCGAGCGCGTGACGGGTCCGCCCCTGAAACGGGCGCTGGCGATACAGCGCCTCGTACAACGCGACGCAGAAGCTGAATTGGTCGCTCAGCGCGGTGACCGAGGTCCCCAAGATCTGCTCTGGCGACATGTACGGCGGCGTCCCGAGCAGCGTGCCCGGAGAGGTCAGCGCGGTGCTCAGGGCGCGGTTCTCCAGGGTGCTCTCGAGCGAGTCTTCCTCCAGGGCCGCGGCCTGGGCCGTCGCGTCCGCCTCCACGGCGTCGAGCGAACGCGCGAGCCCGAAGTCGAGCACGCGCGCGCGCCCGTCATCCCCGACCATCACGTTGTCTGGTTTAAAGTCGCGATGCACGAGGCCGACGCCGTGCGCCGCGAGCAGCCCAGCGCCGGCTTGACGGAACATCCGCACGACCTCGGGCCACGGACGCGCCTGCGCCCGAAGCCACTGGCGCAGGTTCTGTCCGGCGATGTACTCCATGGCCACGAACATCGCGCCGAAGTGCTCCCCGACCTCGTAGATCTGGACGACGTGGGGGTCGGAGAGCCGCGCGAGCGCCTGCGCCTCTCGGCGCATGCGATCGCGCTCGGGATCGCGGTCGGCGCGGAGCAGCTTGATGGCGACCTTGCGATCGAGCGTGTCGTCGTAGGCGCTGTAGACCACGCCCATCCCGCCCGCGCCGAGCTTCGTCAGGATCGTGTAGCGCCCGACGCGTACGCTCTTCGGCAGCGCGCGCGGGGACGAGCCCGCGCTGTCGCCGAGCGGCCCCGAGCCGTCGACGACCGTCGCGGCGCCGTCGCTGGAGTGAGAGCGCACCTGCTGCCGAGGTTATCACCGGCGCTATCGTGCATGTTGGAAAGGCCATCTACAGCCTGGCGCGATCGCGGGCGTCAGGCGAGCGGCGAGCCGGGCGCCCCGCGGCGCGGCCCCGGGCGACGCGTATATGCACCGAGCTCGCGGGCGCTCAGGCGCGCGCGCGGCCGCGCGACTTGTCCGCCCGCTTTCGCGTCGTCTTCTTGCGCCTGGGCTTCTTCGCCGCCGGCTTCTTGGCGCCCCGCTGCTCCTGACGCCGCAGCTTCCTGGCCTCGGCCAGCAGCTGCGCCGCGTGTTCGCGGGCGCTCGCGGTGACCCGCGCGCCGCCGAGCATGCGCGCCAGCTCCTCGACGCGCGCGGCGTCGTCGAGACGCGTCACGCAGGTTCGCGTGCGCCCGCCGGCGGTGTGTTTCTCAACCCTGAAGTGGGCGTCGGCGAAGGCGGCGATCTGCGGGAGATGGGTGATGCAGAGCACCTGACGCTCACAGGCCGCGCGGTAAAGCCGTCGCCCGATGGCCTCGGCGACGGCGCCGCCGACCCCAGAGTCGACCTCGTCGAACACGTAGGTCGTCACGTGGTCGCCCGTCGCGAGCACGCCCTTCATGGCCAGGAGCACGCGCGAGAGCTCTCCGCCCGAGGCGACCTTCGTGAGCGCGGAGACCGGCTCGCCGGGGTTGGCCGAGAACAGGAACTCGACGCGATCGCGCCCGCGGGCGCCCAGGCCGGCCCCGCCCTCCTGCGCCTCGAGCTGGACCTCGAGGCGCGCGCCGGGGATGTGCAGCGCCTTGAGCTCGAGCTCGACCGCGGCGGCGAGCTCGAGGCTGGCGCCCGCGCGCCGCTCGTGCAGGGCGTCGGCCAGGCGCGCGCTGGCCTCTCGCAGCTCGCGCTCGCGCTGCTCGAGCGCCGCGACGTGGTCGTCGGCGTGCTCGAGCTCCTCGAGCTCACGGCGCATGGCGTCGGCGTGGGCGAGCAGCTCCTCGTCGGTGCCGCCGTGCTTGCGACGCAGCGACTCGAGCTCGTGCAGGCGCTCCTCGGCGAGGTCGAGCTCGCCGGGATCGATCTCGACCTCGCCGGCGAAGCGCGACGCGGCGGAGGCGGCCTCCTCGCAGGCGACCTGCGCGGCCGTGAGCTGCTCGTGCATCTCGGCCAGCACCGAGGAGGTGTCCGCGCCGCGCCCGGCCTCGTCGAGCAACACGGCCAGCCGCCCCGCGATCGCGTCGTCGGCCTCGTAGAGCACCGTCTGGGCTTGGTGGGCGAAGCTCGCCCAGCGATGGGCGTCACGCAGCAGGCTGAGGCGGGCCCGCAGCCGCTCGTACTCCCCGGGCTCGGGGCCCACGCGGTCGATCTCCTCGAGCTGGAAGCGGAGGTAGTCGGCGCGGGCGGCCCCCTGCGACGCGCGCTCGCGCAGCTCGTCCAGGGCGCGCACGCTCTCGCGCCACCGCCCCCACACCTCGCCGTAGGCGATGACCTCGGCCTCGAGACCGGCGTAGGCGTCGAGCAGCTCGAGGTGTCGGGAGACGTGGGTCAACGAGTGGTGTTCGTGCTGGCTGCAGATGTCGATGAGCTGCTCGCCGAGCCGCTCGAGCACGCCGAGCGTGGCCAAGCTCGCGTGGATCGCCGAGCGTCCGCGGCCGCTGCGGCCGACGACCCGCGTCATCACCAAGCCCTCCTCGGGCTCGAGGGCCACGCCGAGCTCGTCGAGCACGGGGGCGGAGCGCTTGAGGGCGGGCTCACCGAGCAGGAACTGGGCCTCAACCCGGGCCGCGTCAGCGCCGCTGCGCACGAGGTTCCCGCGACCACGCGCGCCGCGGAGCAAGGTGAGCGCGTCGACGATGATCGACTTTCCGGCCCCGGTCTCGCCGGTGAGCACGTTCATCCCGGGTTCGAACTCGAGCGCCACGTCGTCCAGCAGCGCGAGCCCTCGTATGTGCAAGTAGTTGAGCACGCGTCGGGTCTAGCCCGAATCGCACAGCGCGTCACGAGCCGCCGCCCGCACGCGCTCAGGCGGCGAAGGCCTGTCGCTCGGGCGCGAGGTAGCGGGCCAGGGCCTTGTAGGCGCGGTGCGCACGGACACGGACCGCGCCGCCGCGGATCTGCAGACGTCGGGCCGTCTCGGCGGTGGTCAGGCCGTGGAACTTGTGCAGCTCGACCACCTGACGCTGGTTGTCGGGCAAGCGGGCCACGGCCTCGCGAACCTGCCGGACAATCCCGACCTTCTGCTCGCGCTCGATCGTCTTGGTCTCGACGGTCGGCTCCGGATCCGGCATCTGCATGGCGGCCATGTGCTCCTGGGTCTGGGCCAGGACCTCGCGCTGGCGCCGCCGCGACTCCTTGCGGATGTAGTCGAGCGCGACGTGGCGGGCGATCGCGCAGTACCAGGCGACCACCGTCCCGTCCGTGCGCACACGATCTGGCTCAAAGCGCTCGCGTGCGACGTGCGCCTTCATGAACGCGACCTGCACAAGATCGTCGACAACGGCCGCGCCGCTCACTCGACGGGCGATAACACGACGGACGCTGGGCATGACGCGGCGGTACAACGCGACGAACGCCTGATCATCGTCTCCATTGATGTATCGAAGCATGAGCGCCTCGAGCGGTGTTCGCGCGCGAGTCTGGGACTGGGTGCGATCGATGGAGGTCGAGGAGAAGGTGCGGGCGATTGCGGTCATGGTCATTCCCTCGGTGGCGACGTGTGTCGCCGCACCCCTTGGTAAAGCAAGTCACGTGCCAGCCCCCGCGCACTAGGTGATATGGGCTTTGGGGGCGATACGCCCCAGATCCGGCCGAGACCGCGCAGCGGGTGCCTCCTGGAGCCCTGATTCGCCACGGACACATCTCCACAGCCAGCTACGGGCGTCCAGATGCCCGGGTGTCTGTGTCAGGGGTCGGCCATCGATGCGCGCCGGCGCGCTTCACCGCGCCTCGGCGAGGCCGCGCCGCGCGCCGGAACGCCGTACAGAGGGACGTGCGGTGTGATCCTCGAGTGTGCACAGGATGTGCGCACACGTTCGCCACGCCGGCCCAGCCGCCGCCACTGCGCGCAGGAGCGAATCGCCGTCGCCGCTGCGCGAGACGCGAGTGAGCGCATGGACGATTCCGACCGACTCCTCTACGCTGCTTTCGGAGGAATCACACGCTCTCATGAAACTCGATTGCTTACTTACTTTCCGTCCTTTGTTGCTGACTGTTACATGCGTCGCTTCGCTGGCGCTCGCGGGTTGTGGCGACTCGGGCACTGACCCGAGCTCGACGTCCGACTCCGGCAGCGAGACGGACGGCGAGAGCGAAGGCGAGACGACGGCGGGGCCGAACACCACGGAGGCCGCGACCGAGACCGACCCGGGCGCGTCGGAGACCGGCACCAGCGACGGTGTAGGTGACGGCGACGGTGACGGCGACGGCGACGGTGACGGCGACGGTGATGGTGATGGTGACGGCGACGGCGACGGCGACGGCGACGGTGACGGCGACGGCGACGGCGACGGCGACGGTGACGGCGACGGCGACGGCGACGGCGACGGTGACGGTGACGGCGACGGTGACGGCGACGGCGACGGCGATATCTGCGACGAGATGCCGGGCAGCGACGAGTGCTGTGCGGAGCAGCCCGACGATCCCAGCTGCCACCCGTGCGCGCTCGAGCCCGGCGGCGACGAGTGCTGCATGGTGGACCCGGAGTTCCCGGGCTGTGATGACAGCGACGGCGACGGGATCCCGGACGACGACGACCCGTTCCCGGACGACGCCGACCTCCCCGGCGTCGGCGATCCCTTCAAGGTCTACGCGCACACCTCGAGCAGGCTGTTCACGATGGAGGCGGAGGAGCCCTACACGATCGCGGAGATCGGCCAGTTCCAGTTCAACCAGAGCCCCGGCTCGGTCACGGACATCGCGCTCGATCGCTTCGGCGTCCTCTACGCGATCACCTTCAACGATCTGTTCGTCTGCGACCCGCAGAGCGCTCAGTGCTACTACCTCGCCGACATCCCGCAGTCGGCCAACGGCCTGACGATGATCCCGCCCGGCGTCATCGACCAGGACGACGACACGCTGGTCGCGATCGCCGGCGGCGGGACCTGGTACCAGGTGCAGCTCCAGGGCAACCAGGCCAACTTCGTCAACATCGGCGGCTACGGCCCCGGCTACTCCTCGAGCGGCGACTGCTTCTCGATCGAGAACGTCGGCACCTACTGCGCGACCAACAAGAGCGGCGTCAACAACGGCGATGTCATCACCGACACCGATCCGATGGACGGCAGCGTGCTCAGCGACCTCACGACCACCGTCGGCTACAGCTCGCTGTTCGGCCTCGCCGGCTGGCAGGGCGCGATCTTCGGCTTCAACTCCGGCGGCGAGGTCATCAAGATCGACCCGGAGAACGGCGACGTCGAGCTGCTGACCGACAGCAATAATTCGTGGTGGGGCGCGGGCGTGCGCACGATCATCCCGCAGTAGCCGGTACAGCCAAACAACGCGCGAGAGGGTCCGCGGCCGCGCCGTCGGGCCCTCTTCGCAATTTTGAAGAAAGGCACGCGCGCGAGCTCAGGCGCCGAGCAGCCCGCGTCGGACCAGCTCAGCGCGCAGCCCCTCGCTGCCCTCGAAGCGGTGCGCCGACATCCCGACCGCCCGCGCGCCGGCGCAGTTCTTCTCGCGATCGTCGACGAACAGGCAGCGCGACGGCGCCACGCCCAGGGCCCGCGCGGCGCCGAGGAAGGCCCCCGCGTCGGGCTTGCGCACACCTGTCCGACACGACACAAAGCTCCAGCTCAAGAAGCGCGACAGCCCGAGGCGCGCCTCGATCAGCTCGAACCACACCGGGTAATTGGAGAGCGCGTGCATCGGGACGCCGGCCGCGCGCAGCTCCGTCAGCAGCTCCTCCACCCCCGGCAGCAGGCGGTAGTGCGCGCGCATGCAGGCGCGCAAGCCCTCGAGATCGAGCGCGCGACCGTCGGCGAAGTAGCGCGCGCGCATGTCCTGCTCCCGCAGCTCGCCGCGCTCGAACGCGAACCACGCCTGCTTGTCCTTGACGGCGAAGAGCTCATCCAGCGACATCCCGAAGAACTCGAGCACCTCGTCGTAGAACGGGTCGTGGACCAGCGTGTCGAGGACGTCGAGCAAGAGCACCCGGGCGCGGGGCGTTGGCGGTGAGTCCGCGGCGGTCGTTCGCACGCGCGCACTGTAGCGCGCCGCGCCGCCACGCATGTGCTAGGCACTGATCGTGACCATCGCGCTCTACACCGCCTCGACCCCCAACGGCCACAAGGTCTCGATCGCGCTCGAGGAGCTCGGCCTCGACTACGACGTCCACCCCGTCAGCCTCAGCGCCGGCGAGCAGAAGCAGCCGTGGTTCCTCGAGCTGAACCCCAACGGGCGGATCCCCGTGATCGTCGACAAGGGCGCCGACGACTTCGTCGTCTTCGAGTCCGGCGCGATCCTCATCTACCTGGCAGAGAAGACAGGTAAGCTGATGCCCGCCGACCCGCGCGGGCGCTCGCGCGTGCTCCAGTGGCTGATGTTCCAGATGGGCGGCGTCGGCCCCATGATGGGGCAGGCCAACGTGTTCCACCGCTACGCGCCCGAGAAGATCCCCTACGCGATCGCGCGCTATCAGCGAGAGTCGCGGCGCCTGCTCGAGGTCCTCGACGGCCAGCTGCGCGAGCAGCAATTCTTGGCGGGTGACTACTCGATCGCGGACATCGCCAACTGGGCGTGGGCGACGACCCACGCGTGGTCGGACATCAGCGTCGACGGGCTGCCGGGGCTGCAGCGCTGGCTCGAGGAGATCGCGGCGCGGCCGGCCGTGCAGCGCGGCAAGCGGGTCCCGGCGCGCAAGCAGAAGACGACCGCCGAGGACGTCGAGAGCACCGGGCGCAAGCTCCTCGTCTAGCTTCACGCGCCGCGCTCGGCCGCCTGCTTGAGGTCGGCCGCGAACGCGTCGAAGGACGGGCGGAAGTCCGGCAGCTTGCCCTCGATCATCCCCATCATCGAGCCCGTCAGGACCTCGGCCATGGTGAAGTCGGTCGAGCCGTCCTCGCGGCGCGTGAGCGTGAAGGTCCGGACGCCGCGAAACGCCCGCCCGCCGTCGGACCAGACCATGCCGCGCTCGGGCGCCACGTCGCTGACCGTGAGCCCAAACGTGCGCTTGGGGTCGACCGTCGCCTTGAGCTCGATGCGCTCACCCTCGGCGATCTGCCCGTCGATCCCGATCACGGTCGAGTTCCAGCTGGGGTAGGCCTCGGCGTCGGTGAGCAGCGCCCACACGGCCGCCGGCGGCGCGTCGATCCGCACGCCGACCCGGTACTCGAGGTAGCGCTCGCCGTCGAGCACCACCGCCGGGGCGTCGAGCGCGATCGGCTGGGCGGCCTCGGGCGGCGGCGTCGAGGCGCAGGCGCCAAGGGTCAGCGCGAGCGCGCCAGCGGCGGTGAACAGGGGGAGCGCGGCGAGGAGTCGGAGAGCGGTGCGGGTCGTGTTCATCACGGAAGAAGGTGTATGATTATTATCCAAATAGGACTAGATGCCGATTTTGAAGTTTATTATTATCAAAAAAGCAATAATGAGACTCAACCTCAACGACGTCGTGGTCTTCACCGAGATCGTTCGTCGCGGCAGCTTCACGGCAGCTGGCCGCGCCCTCGCGCTCCCAGCCTCCGCCGTCAGCCGCAGGCTCGCGCGCCTCGAGGACGAGCTCGGCTTCAAGCTGCTGCACCGGACCACCCGCAGCGTCGGGCTGACGGACGCCGGTCGCGTCTACTACGAGCGCACCGCCCGGGTCGCGCACGAGCTCGAGGACGCGCGCCGGGCCGTGCACGCCTACCTCGACACCCCGTCCGGGCTGCTTCGCGTCACCGCGCCGCCCGACGACGGCGGCGTGATCTGGGCGATGATCGCGGGCTTCATCCGCGATCACCCCGAGGTCGAGCTCGAGCTGATCCACACCCTCGAGTACGTCGACATCATCCGCGAGGGCATCGACGTCGCGCTGCGCGGCGGCAGCCCGCCCGACTCGACCCAGCTGCGCGCGCGCAAGCTGATCGACTCGCGCTTCGTGCTCGTCGCCAGCCCCGACTACCTCGAGCGGCGCGGCGCGCCGACCCGGCCCGAGCAGCTCGCCGAGCACGACTGCATCGCCATGGACAGCTGGGTCCCCAACGCCTTCAAGGCGCTGATCGGGCCCGACGGCCCCGTGCCCGTGAAGTTCCGCAACCGCGTGCGCTGCAACCGGCAGGAGACCGCGCGGATGGCCGCGCTCGACGGCTTCGGGATCGCGCCGATGGTCGAGATGACCTGCTGGCGGCAGCTGCAGTCGGGCGCGCTCGTCGAGGTGCTGCCCGGCGCGCTGCCCGGCCCCGCGAGCTTCTGGGCGCTGTACCCGATCGCGCGCAGCAAGAGCGCGGCGACCCGCGCCTTCGTCGACCACCTCGCGCGCAACGTCCCGCAGCTCACCGGCCCGCTGCGCGTCGACGTGTCCCAAAGGACATCTTGATTCACGGGCGCAGGCGCGCGATCAGCCGCTCGAGCGCCGCGAGCTCCTCGGGCGCGAAGTAGAAGCCGTCCGCCGCGGCCGCCCGATAGCCGGCCTCGGCCGCGCGCGCCGTCGCGAGCGCGCGCGCCTCGTCCCCGCCGCGCGCGAGCGCGTCGGCCAAGGCCGAGCGGACGCTCGCGCGCTCGTAGACCCGCAGGATCGGCTCGTCGCTGGCGCCCTCGCCGACGGCCGCGATCGCCACGCCGCGCTCCAGCGTCTGTATCGCGCGCCCAAGCTCGCCGGACTCGATCAGCGCGCGCCCGAGGACATCGAGCCCGCCGACCAAGCCGTGATGCTCCGGATCCAGCCGTCGCTCGGCGAGCTCGAGCGAGCGCTCGGCGTGCGCGACCGCGTCCGCGGGCGCGTCGAGCTCGAGCTCGAAGAGCGCCAGGTTGTACAGCAGCGGCTCGAGCCGCGCGCGCTCGACCCCGCTCGCCCGCTCCACCAACGCGAGCGCCCGCAGCAGCTGCGCGCGCCCCTCAACCGCGCGCCCCTGCTCGTGGAGCGCGGTCGCGAGGTTATCCAGGGTCGAGACCAGCTCGACGTGGTCCGGGCCGAACGCCCGCTCCTTGATCTCGAGCGCCTCGCGGAGCTCTCGCTCCGCGTCCACGAAGCGATCGGTCACGTTGTCGACGGCCGCGAGGTTGTTGAGCGCCTTGGCGACCCGGGGGTGACTCGAGCCGAAGACCTCGCGGTTGAGCGCGAGCGAGCGCTCAAACAGCGCCCGCGCCTCGGCGTGACGCCCCTGACGAAACAGCGTGTTGCCGATGTTGTGCAGGCTCAGGCTGATGTCGACGTGCGAGGAGCCGAGCGCGCGCTCACGCAGCGCGAGCGCCTCGCGGTGCAGCGCCTCCGCGCGCGCGTACTCGCCGTGGTGAGTCGCCAGCGCGCCGCGGTGATTGAGCAACATGGCCCGAAGCTCAGGATCATCACCGCTGGCGCGCAGCGCCGCCTCGGCGATCCCGGACCAGCGCTCCGCGTCGGCTCGCCGCCGACGCACCAAGCCGTCCGTCCACAGCAACTCGATCGCGACGCGCGCAACCATCCGCTCGTGCCGACCCGCGAGCCCCGCGAGCAGCCCCCGCTCGAGCGTCGACGCGGCCTCCTCGAGCGCGCCGACGCGGCGCTGCACGACCCCCTGCGCCAGCAGGGCCTCGGCCGAGACCGGCGCGTCCGCCAGCGCCTCCGCGCGCTCGACCAAGGCCTGCGCCCGCCCCGGGTTCTCGTCGAGCACGCCCGCGCGCTCGAGCACCAGCAGGCGCGTGACCTCCTCCCGGATCGCCGTCGCCTCCCGCCGCCGCGCCGGCTCCTCGGGGCCGGGCACGCGTCGCCGCAGCCGGGCCGCGTCCGCGCAGGCCGCGACAGAGCCCAGGCGCGCCGTCACCTCCGGCGCGCGCTCGACCAGGCCGACGCTCGCCTCCGCGAACGAGCCGACCAGCGCGTCGAGCTCGACGCGTCGCCGCGCGAGGCACTCGTTGCGCAGATCGAGCGACGCCGCCGACTGGACCCGCCGCAGGTGCGTGTCCTCGCACGCGTCGACCCGGGCCGCCGACCAGCGCGCCGCGTAGGCGTCGAGCTCGTTACGCACCCGCGCCCAGACGTCCCCCGCGTAGGCGGCCCCGGTCGCCATAAACGCCCGCTCGACCTCCGCGCGCGCCTCATCGCCCCAGACCTCGCGCAGGCCCGCGCCCGCGTCGGCGCAGGGGGAGGGCCGCGCGGCGGTAAAGCGCTGGAGCCAGAACCAACCTGTCCCCCCGACCATCACGACGAGCGCCGCGGTGCGCAGCCGCGCCCGCCTCCTCCTCACGGGATCACGCTGCAGCGCCCGCGCGAGCGCGTCCATCGACGGGAAGCGCTCCTCCGGCGCGGCCGCGAGCCCGCGCGCGAGGATCCGCGCGATCCAGCCCGGGACCGCGCCGCGACGCGCCCGCTCGCCGATCCCCGCGCGGACCTGCTCCAGGTACGCGGCGCCGCCCCCGTCGCGGAACGGCCGCTCGCCGTACAGCGCCTCGTAGAGCGAGACGCAGTAGCTGAACTGATCGGCGCGGGCGTCGACCGCCTGCCCCTCGCGCTGCTCGGGCGCCATGTAGCCCGGCGTTCCGCCGACCAGCCGCGTCTCGTCGCCCCGCGCGTCGAGCTCCCAGCTGCCCGTCGTCGCGCGCCGCTCCGCCGGGCGCGCGAGCCCGAAGTCCGTGACCTGCGCCCGCAGCTCGCCGCCCTCCTCGCTCACGAGCACGTTCGCCGGCTTAAAGTCGCGGTGCACCAAGCCGATCGCGTGCGCCGCCGCGAGCCCGCGCGCCGCCTGGATAAACACCGCCAAGACGCGCCCGACACCGCGTGTCTCTTCGGCCATCCAAACCTCAAGCGTCACGCCGCGCACGCGCTCCATCGCCAGGTAGACCTGCCCCTCGTGCTCGCCGACCTCAAACACCGAGACGACGTTGGGGTGGGTGAGCTGCGCCGCCGCGCGGGCCTCCTGCTGCAGCCGCGCCTGCGCGCGCTCGCGCGTCAGCTCTCCCCCGCTAGACCCTTCAGACAGGTCCGCACGAATGACCTTAAGCGCGACGGTCCGATCGAGCTGCGGGTCGTAGGCGGCGTACGACCCACACCATCACCCCGGCCCCGCGGCCACACCCGGCAGTACGCTGTTTCCGTCACTCCCGGCCGCGAGACCGGGGTTTTTCATGGTTGGGCGAGTACGCGGGAGGAGGCACGGGGGCGCTGGATCGTGCGCGGTCCGTGGCACATAGGGGGAACACGACAAGTTCACCAAGTCCCAACAAGTCACTCTATCGAGTCACATTTGGCTGACCCAGGATGACTCGGATCTCGTCAGCCGACAGTTGTGTCACTGCACGAAGTTGGTGACTGAGATGCAGTTCCACAGCAAACAAGAACATAAATTGAACCTTCCAAGAGTGTCCTTCTGCCACAGCTTTAAGCTGCTCTCGCTCCAACGGTCGATTGAGTCGGAAGCTAATTGTTCCACGCACTGTACGTAGCGGGGGCATTGTCCGACGCACAGGCAACCAAGGATGTTCGGGAGAGCGCGAACTCTCAGCTGCGAGCATTATCGAACACGACCGATCGCCATGAGACTGCAAAAACACCGAAGAAATACCGTTAAAACTAACACTGGGAGCGTCTCGGAATAGAATCGCCGCATATAAAATATCCAAGAACCCCCATCGTACGCAAAGGTTGTATCGCGCGGCAAAATTTGTATCTGACTGCGATTGAGTAGCGTGTTTTCGAACAACAATATTTTCGTTGGGTCCGGCTTCAATCTCTAGCCTTGCTTCGATCCTGCCGCCGCCACAGAATGCGGCAACTGTAAACACTCCGGGCTTAATGAATTTCCCTGAAGCATTCATATAGGGCACTTGAAAGTCGCAGTACCCCTCGCCACCCCGATCCGTTTTGAGCTTGCAAACACCAAACCCCGTCATGGACCCGAGAAGCATTACATCAAACTCGGAGTCCCTCGGCAGGCTCGAAACTTGAACGCGGATAGTTTCACCACATGCGGCCTTCTTGCGGTCCAGCCATATCCTCGCGGGCCGAAGCTTCGTCGCGATTGGGCAGTCGGCATGTATAAGATGATCATCGTCAATGTTTTCATTGTCTACAATAAACCGAAACCCTTTGGTGCTCCACACCCGCGGCCACACCCGTAGACTTAGAGCGCCTTCTTTTTCTAGGAATCGCACTGCGGCAATATTGTACCTGTGACGGGAGCTTCCCTCAGCCATGTGTGCAGCACCGGCATTAATCGAGAGAAGCGATGAGCCGCGGCAAGTGGTAACAACGTTTTCGGCTTCATGAGTGTGCCCGAAGAGGTGTATGTCGACGAATCGTTGAAACATGGGAGCGCATAAGTCTCGATCTCGCTTGGCCAGCCAGTTCAACGGGTGGTGCGTCAGTGCAATTAATATTTCGTTAACTCCTACTCCTGACTTTACAGCGATAGTGGCACCGAGTTGTCGTGTGCCAACTTGCAGCTTTTCCCGGTCACCGCCCCTTGTGCACAACAGGGATGTGTTTAATCCTGCTACGCGGACCTCAAGGCCTAATCTGGCTTGTAGGCTGCTGCTCCAGAAAAGATCGTCTTGTGGGCCGTACTTCTGTGCAAAACGAATATAGTTCTCAATCCGGCGAGTGATAAGACTCTTGTCGTCGGTGTCGACTAGGGAGTTGTCTATCGAGTCGCCTCCGTGGAGGCTTGCGATCATTCGTTGAGTATTTCGATTCTTATCGTTGCGCATGTCCACATCATGGTTCCCTGGAACCATGAAGACTCGGTGCTTTGGAAGGTGCAGAGTAGCGCACAGTTCGTCGATCCAATGAGTCGCCAGTTCGTACTCTTCCTCTAGACCGCTGAACGCAATATCGCCGGTAATAAATATGGCATCTGGTCTCTCGGGTCCGAACTGACGGCTTTGAACGTCTTTGAGAAGCTCATTATTCATAATCTTCTGGTCAGCACGCCATCCCGCACCACCATGACCGAAGTGAAGGTCGGAGATATGTAGCCACGAAAAAAGAAAATGATCATCGTGCATAGCCGGCCTGATCTACGTGCTGGGTTCTTCGATGTCGAGTGGTTCCCAGCGCAGCGCCTTAGTCTTTAGGAAAAGCCAACGTCGGGCGACTCGTGGCACTGAAGCCGTGTCGCGCCAGTAGAGCACCTTGGCCGGTTCATTTTTAACCTGCTCGCCAAGTTCCTGGCGCCAGCGGCGAACCCGCCGCGCGATCACGGGGTGCCCCACGCCAAGATCGTCCGCGCATTGCTTCTGCGTGTCGCCGATCGCTAGACGCTCCGCGAGCGCGATTTCATCCAAGTCGTGCTTGTGCGGATGCGGCACGCGGGCATCATCGTTCACGCAACCCCGTGAAATCAAAACGGTTCTCGCATGAACGTTCACATGTGAACGATTAACGGTATCGTCTGTGAACACAACCGGTTGAGACGCGTGAACAGCGCGACGGCCAAGGAGCAAGCAGATGACCGACGATCACGATGATGACGACAACCTGACCACCCTCGGTGGCGACAAGGACGCCACAGGTCGCGCCCGTCGAGCGCTCGCGCACTACTTCGACGGCGACCCCGCCAAGATCGCCACCGCGCTCGACGAGTACGACGGCACCTACCCGGACTTCGGCACCTACACGCGGCGCGAGCTCGAAGAACACATCGCGCCATACATGATGTGGCTGCTCGATCGCTGGGTCGACCTGGACGGCGTCGCCAACGACTGGATCGCCAACGGGCGCAACTGGCTGCTGCCCGACGGCGACGACGCCGTGCATGTCTTTTTGACCAGCCGGCCGATGACCGATATCGACGAGCGCGAGATCGATCTCGAGACGTGCAACGACGACCGCGAGCCCGAACCGAAGTGACCGCCCACGGCGGATGCCGTGGACGGTGAGCAGGTCACCAAGCCGACAAGCAGAGTCGACCTGCCCATCGACCGTATCACGGGGCCCCGCACAACGCGGGGCCCCGCGGTCCGTAAACGGGCCTCCTGGATAGAAGAGGCCGGTTCAACGACCCGAGCACGTGCGCGTTTTTGCTATCTTCGCTCGGCCGAGCACGCTACGGGCTCGCTACCCACGACTATGGATCAGCCCGACGCCTTCCCCGGAGTACCGCGCGCTTGTTGACGACCTCAAGCGCCGCGTCAAGACGGCTCAGCTTCGCGCGTCTCTGTCGGTAAACCGCGAGTTGGTCACGCTCTAAGGCGAATCGGTCGTGACATCCTCGCGCACCAAGCGGCTCAGGGCTGGGGCGCGAAGGTCATTGAGCAGCTCAGTCGAGACCTCTCGCGCGCGTTTCCAGACGTGAAGGGCTTCTCGACGCGCAACCTGAAGTACATGCGCTCCTTCGCCAAAGCCTGGCCTGACGAAGAGTTTGTGCAACAGGCCGTTGCACAAATCCCGTGGGGCCACAACATCCGGATCCTGGACAAGGTCAAAGACCCCTCCCATCGTCGATTTTATGTCGAGCAGACCGCTCTCAATGGCTGGTCTCGCAATGTCCTCGTCGTCCAGATCGAGCGCCGACTGCACGAACGCCATGGTCAAGCGATCACAAATTTCGACACCACGTTGCCACGGCCAGTCTGACCTCGCGCAGCAACTCACGAAAGATCCCTACTGTTTTGACTTTCTTTCACTGCACGCTGACGCTCAGGAGCGCGAGCTAGAGGCTGGTCTCGTCGAGCACATCCGCGATTTCCTGCTCGAGCTCGGCGTCGGCTTCGCGTTCGTCGGTCGTCAAGTTCATCTCGAGATCGGCGGGCAGGATTACTACCTCGACCTCCTATTTTATCACCTGCAGCTTCGCTGCTTCGTGGTCGTCGAGCTAAAGATCGGGCCGTTCTCTCCGGAGCACGCGGGCAAGCTCAATTTCTATCTCTCTGCGGTCGATGACACGATGCGTCACGCGGCGGACCAGCCAACCATCGGGATTCTGCTGTGTAAAGAGAAGCGCGACGTGGTCGTCGAATACGCGCTACGAGACCTCAGCAAGCCGATCGGCGTGGCGACTTGGGAGACCCGGCTCGTCGAGTCCCTGCCTGACAAGCTTCAGGGTCGTCTCCCGAGCATCGAGGAGCTCGAGGCCGAATTCCGTTCGAGCGATGATGAATGAAAACGCCGGGACCGGAGGCACAGCACGGACACCTCCGCGACCTGCCTCAAAAACCATCAATAAACTTCCGCGCTTACCTACCCGCCGCCGAGTAGGCGGCGTACACCGTCCCCATCCCGCCCTGCCCTAGGCGCTCGACGATCGTGAAGCGCCCGATGCGATCGCGCGCGTCGCGGGAGCGGCCGAACAGGCGCGCCTCGATCATCGCC
Organism: Polyangia bacterium; assembly: GCA_030430565.1. Taxonomy (GTDB): domain Bacteria; phylum Myxococcota_A; class Polyangia; order Nannocystales; family Nannocystaceae; genus JACKDW01. The sequence goes on along the minus strand of JAUIKS010000014.1, from coordinate 15,810 downwards.
TGCATGCGCCGCTCGTCGTCGTCCTCGCGCGGCCGCAGGGCCTTGAATTCGTGGGCGGTGTCCACCGAGCGCTCGCCTTGATGGTACCACCCGGCGCGCTGCTATGATGCGCGTGTCCATGGCGACGATCCGTACACAGCCGCGAGCGCGGCGACGCGCGCTCGCTCTCGCGGCCTTCGTGACATGCTTGATCGGGCAGCTCTCTCCGGCGCCGGCCTCGGCGTGTTACTGGGATAACGACACCCTGGCGATGGAGACGCGGCGCTTCCCGGAGGCGACCGAGCTGCTCTCGGGGCGCTTCCTTCGCCACTCCGAGGGGTACTACCGCTGGCGCGTCGACGATCGCCGCGCGCGGCTCGCTGCGGCCGGCGAAGGCGCGCCTGACGAGGATACGCGCCGGGCGTGGACCGATGATCTCGCGGTCGCGCTCGACAAGCTCGAGCGACACGACGAGGCGATCGAGCTGCTAGAGCGCGAGCTCGCGCGCGCGCCGGATCGCTACGAGACGCGCGCCAACCTGGGGACCTTCATGATCCACGCGGGGCGGCTCGAGGAGGGCCTGGTGCACATCCGCCGCGCGATCGAGATCAACCCCGACGCGCACTTCGGGCGCGAGGTGATCCAGCAGCGCTTGGTCGAGTACGTGCTCGAGATCCGGAGTACGCGGCCGACGGGGCTGCCGCTCGACATCCGCGACCTCCGCCCGGCGCTGCAGATCATCCGCGATCCGAAGGCGCACGAGTCGAGGACCCTGGATCCGCAGATGCCGTGGATGACGAGCCCGCTGTTCGGCACCCGAGGCTTCGCCGCCTACGCGGAGTCGAAGGGGCACACGCGCGAGGAGACGCTGAAGGGCGTGCTGGGGATGATGCGCTTCGGGAAGCACACGAGCCCGATCTTGCTCGAGGCGCTGGGCGACGTGCTGATCTGGGATCACCAGGTCAAGCGCGACGCCAAGCGCCTGGCGGCGCGGGCTTACCTTAAGGCCTCGTACGGCGTGGAGGACCCGTGGGCGGCGATGTGGTACCGGGCCCGCGCGACGCTGACGCTGGTCGGCCATCGCCGAGTCTCGCTCGCGCAGCTCGAGCGCGGCTTCGCGTCGGAGCTGAAGCGCGGGGACGACTACGCCGCGCGCATCGCCGACGACGAGGCGCGCTGGCGCGAGGCCGGCGAGGACCTCGACGCGAGGTTTAGGCGCAAGTACATGCGCCGCTGAGCTCGCCGAGGCGAGCGCCTACAGGTCCGTGCCGAACACGCGATCCCAGAACTTCGTGATGGTCGCGAAGTTGCGGTTCATGTTGACCATGTGGTGCCCGTAGTGCTGCTCGGCGAGGCCGTTGAAGAGCTTGAGCGGGTAGCGCGGGAACGCGACGCCCGAGTGAATCAGGATGTTCGACGCAGTGTAGATCCAGAACATCAGCGCGAACGAGTAGACGTGGATCGGGCCCAGCAGGGTGAGCGTCACGAGCAGCAGCGAGACGCCGGCGACGTTCTCGTAGTGGTGGATCCACAGGCTGTCGCGGGCCGAGGGGTAGCGCGCCTTGTGGTGCACGGCGTGGATCTTCATCATCCACTTCTGCGTGTGCGCGTAGCGGTGCATCCAGTAGTAGCCGAGGTCGTAGACGGTCAGGACCAACGCGACCTGCCAGAGGATCGTCAGCCACGAGACGGGGCCCTCGACGATGACGCGCGAGAACCCGAGGATCACGTAGGCGTAGAAGATCGAGACGGGGATGATCCCGTTCAAGAGCGCGTTGCGCAGCCGGTCGCGCTCGTCGATCCGCATCGTGACGGGCTGGGCGCGGAACCGATGCTGCGCGAAGCGAGGCGCGTGGAAGGCCCAGTGGAGGTAGGCCAGCAGCAGCCCGTTGGACATGAGGACTGCGGTGATGATCACGAGCAGAGTGGTCATGGCGTGGGGACCCCGAGGAGCGGTGACGGGGCCTGCGTGACAACTACACGCAAGCCCAGCGGCCCGCTGTGCGGGTGAGCACAGTTGCCGTGTACCCAGCATGATAAACGCGCGCTAGACCGGCGCCCGCGTGGCGCGGACACGGAGAACAACAGAGTATGACCGCGAAAACGCGCTCCCTCGTGACCGGCGGCCTCGGCTTCGTCGGGCGCCACCTCGTGAACGCGCTCGCCGACCGCGGCGACGAGGTCACCGCCGCGGACGTCCGCGCGACGCCCGACATGCGCTGGCGTGACGACGCGCGGCTCCTGCAGCTCGACCTGCGCGACGCCGACGCGGTCGCGGCCGCCGTCGCGGGCCACGACCTCGTGTTTCACAACGCGTCGCTGGTGCACACCAAGCAAAATCGCGTGCGCGACGTCTGGGATGTCAACCTGGGGGGCACCGAGCACGTGCTCGCGGCCTGCCGCGCGCACGGGGTTCGGCGCCTGGTCTACGTCAGCTCCGCGAGCGTGGTCTACGAGGGCCGCGACATCGAGGGCGGCGATGAGACCTTGCCCTACAGCCATATCTCACAGGCGCCCTACGCCGACAGCAAGATCGCGGCCGAGAAGCTCGTCCTCGCGGCCAGCGACGCCGAGCTGGCGACCGTCTCGCTGCGCCCGCACGTGATCTTCGGCCCGGGCGACGTGCGCCTGCTGCCGACGATCCTCGAGCGCGCGCGCGCGGGCAAGCTCAAGTTTCAGGTCGGCTCCGGCAAGCACCTCTCGGACTTCACGTACATCGACAACCTCGTCGACGCGCTGCTCGCCGCCGGAGACCGGCTCACGCCCGACAGCCCGATCGCGGGGCAGGCCTACTTCATCACCAACGGCGAGCCGATGGGGTTTTGGGACTTCGTCAAGCGCGTGCTCGCCGGCCTAGAGCTCCCGCCGATCCGGGGTCGCGTCCCCTACGCGCTGGCCTACAGCGTCGCCGCGCTCGCGGAGGCCTGGGACACGCTGAAGGGCGGCACGCTGCACGCCGAGGACGGCATGTCGCGCTTCGCGATCCGCTACCTGTGCACGCACCACTACTTCAGCATCGAGAAGGCGGCGCGCGACCTCGACTACGCGCCGGCGATCTCGATCGCCGAGGGGATCGAGCGGACCGTCGCGGCGATCAAGGCCGACCCCGAGGCGACGAAGCGCTACACGATGGCGTGAGCGGGTCCTAACGCGTCGGAGCTCAGCCGCCGAAGGCGACCGCGATCCCGATCGCGGTCGCTACCAGCAGCGCGACCGCGGCGACGATCACGAGCACGCGCCGGAGGCCGCCCCCGTCGCCTGCGGTCGACGGCGCGGTGACGGGCGGGACCGCGTTGAGCGTCTCTCCGATCGAGGTCTTCGAGACCGGCATCTGCGGCGACGTCGGGACGTGGGTGATCGCGGCCCCGGGCGTCATCAGCGTGATCCCGTCGAGCGCGGCGAGGAATTGGTCGGCCGACGCGAAGCGGCCGCCGGGCTCCTTCGCGAGCGCCTGGCGCATCACCGCCTCGATCTCGTCGGTCCACGGTCGCCCCGGGGCGAGATCGGCGAGCATGGGCGCCGGCTTGGCGACCTGCATCGCGAGCATCGCGACGTCGCTCGCGGCCTCGAAGGGCGCGCGCGCGGTCAGCATCTCGAAGAGCATGACCGCGACGGAGTAGAGGTCGGAGCGCGCGTCGATCGCCTCGCCGGAGGCTTGCTCTGGAGACATGTACGCCGGCGTCCCGAGGATCTGCCCGGTGCGCGAGAGCTTGGCGGTCGAGCGCGCGTCCTCGCGGTCGACGAGCTTGGCGATCCCGAGGTCGAGCACGCGCACGAAGCTGTCGTCGTCGTCGCGTCGCGTGATCATCAGGTTGCCCGGCTTGATGTCGCGGTGGATGACGCCCAGCTTGTGCGCGTGGGCCAGCGCGCGCAGGGTGTGGCGAATGATCCGCAGCGCGCGCTCGGGCTCGAGGATCTCGCGGTCCATGAGCTGCGCCAGGCTCTCGCCCTCGATCAGCTCCATCGACATGTACGAGTAGCCCTCGCGCGCGTGGCCGTAGTCGTACACGCGCACGAAGTTCTCGTGCTGGACCCTCCGGATGAGCGCGGCCTCGCGCTTGAACCGCTTGCGCATCACCGAGCGCGCGGCGACCGAGGCCAGCAGCACCTTGAGCGCGACCGCCCGCCGCTTGCGCTCGTCGACGGCGTCGTAGACCGCCCCGAAGCCGCCTACGCCGAGCAGGCGGCGCACGCGGTAGCGACCGGCGACGAGGCTCCCCTTCGGGATCACGTCCTCGTCCTCATCGTCGTGACCGGCGCCGCTCATGGTCACGCGGGTCAACGCGGCCGCGTCCGCAGCGGCCTGCGGCGCGGCTGCCTCTCGCCGCGCGAGCGCGTCCATGAAGGTCACGCGCGCGCGCTCGATCAGCGCCTCGGCCTCGCCGAGCTCGAGGCGCAGCAGCACGGCGACGCGCTCGGGCGTGCTCTGGTGCAGCTCCGAGAGCACGAGCGCGAGCCGCTGATCACCTGGGAGCGTGCGCAGGACCTCGCGGATCTCGTGCTTGAGGTGCGTGTGCGGAGCCGCGGTGAGCGGCGGCGGCGGATGATAGGCGCGGCCGCTCTGCGCCGCCTCGGCCTCGGCCTTGCGCGCCCCCTCGCTCGCGAGGCGAAACAACCACGCGTCGAAGGCGGCTGGATCCGCGAGCTCGTCGATCCGCTGGCTGGCCTCGACGAACACGCGCTCGCACAGCGGCTCAGCCTCGTCGGCGTCGCCGAGGTAGCCGACCAGCAGCCGGTAGGTCGGGATCTGGTGCCGCCGCACGAGCTCGCTGAACGAGTTGCCGTCCTGCCGCGTCTGGAAGGCGCGGACCAGCTCGGCGTCACTCTGGGTCGAGATCGCCGAAGCCGCGTCGGCGTCCGCGACCGTGACCGCGTCGTTGGCACTCGCCTTGGCACCCGCCGCTGACACCGACTCTCCTCCGCTCTCCGCCCGTCAGCCCGCCGCGGGGTCGCCCGCGCCCGCGCTCTTGCGCAGCCCCTCGAGCACGTGGTGGGCGGGGATGAAGCGCTGGGTCCCGTCCGCCTCGCTGACGACGACGCCGAGCGGCGCGAACTTCTCGACGCGCCCCGCGGCGCCCGCGAGCTCGAGGTGATCGCCGACGCTGACCAGCCGACGGAGGTAGTAGTTGGCGATGATCTCCTCGGCCGGGCGCCGCATGGACCACGCGAGCAAGAAGCAGATCGTGACCACGATCGCGCCGACCAGCAGCGCGAGGTTGGCGGTCACGAACGAGAGGTCGACGCCGAGCATGTCGACCGCGACCGAGACGACGATGACGAGCAATGTCCCTTCGGTCAGGAACTCAACGATCCCGCCGTACGGGCTCTTGAGCTGCTTCATCACCGAGTGGACCGCGCGTCGGGCCGCGCTCGCCGCGTAGCCGCCGGCCGCAAGCACGAGCAGCGCCGAGGCCAGCCGCGGGACGTAGTCGAGCACCGAGGAGAGCGCGACCTTGACCGCGGTGAGGCCCACGATGTCCGCCGCCGCCGCCCAGGCGAGCAGGAGGATCGAGTAGTAGGCGATCGCCGCGAGCGCGGCCGAGGGCGTAAAGCCCTCGCCGAAGCTCGAGAGCGCTCGCTGCATCCACGTCTCGGCGATCGCCGCGTCCAGCCGGGTCATCCCGAGCACGCGCGCGACGATCGCCCGGACGATCCGGGCGACGATCCACAGCGCGAGCAGCACGAACGCGGCGGACAGCACCGTCGGCGCGTACGCGACGACCTGCGACCAGACCTGCTGCGCGGGCGGGAGCACGTAACGCTCGACCAGGCTCGCGCCCGCCTCGAGCGGCTGGATGTCCTGGGCGGGCGCCCACGCGCTCGTCTCAAGCATCGCTGTTATCCTCATCTTCGGCGTCCTCTGGCTCCCGCAAGAGCCCGCTGATCGGCGCGAGGCCGATCAGCTTCGCGAATTCAACCACCGTCGTGAGCGCGGCCACCCTGGCCGCGACTCGCTCCGCGAGCGCGTCAGGAGGCGGCTCGTTGAGCGCGACCGAGAGCAGCGCGTGGATATCGACCTTCGACTCCGTCATCGTCTCGGCTCGCGCCTCGAGTGTATATACCGAAGGCGCGGAAGTGTCGGGGGAGCGCCGCCGCGGCAATTCGCTACACGGACAGATTGCGCCCGCGCTGACGAGCGATTGTGCGCCGTCACGCCTTGAACAAACAAGCGCGCTCAGCGGTGATTTGCGACCGTCGGGGGGATGATATCGCCCGAAGCCTGGAGCGCGAGCGCCTCGGGATGCGCCCGGTAGTGGGCGCGCAGCACCCTGGCGAGCGCGCGCTTAACAGGCTCGGTGACGGGGCTCGGGGTCGCGTCCTCGAGCGCCGCGACGATCCCGTCGAGCAGCTCGCCCTGCGGCGCCGGCATGCGCTCGCGCCACGACCGCAAGAGCCCGCGATCGACGTGTGACGGCAACGAGCCCAGGATCCCGACGTCGTTCTGATCGTGCACCAAGAGCCCCGAGGTCGTGCCGCGATCGAGGGTCAGGACCTGAAACAGGTACACCGTGTGATACGCCAGCTGGCGCGCGCGCGACTGGGCCGTTACCTCGAGCTCGCGCTGGAGCGCGTCGGCCAGCAGCGAGGCGTAGCAGTCGATCACCGACTCGCCGACGCGTCGAGCCAAGGCCGCGTCGGCCGCGGGGTCCTCGGTCGCGTGGCCCTCGAGGTAGAAGTGAGAGACGCCGCGGTGACGCCCGAGCGCGGGGATGTAGAAGTAGCGCTCGCCCTGGGCGCGCGCGTGCTCGTAGAGCCCTCCCGCGGCCTCGGCGAGCGTCTCGGAGAAGCGCGCGGTCGCCCCCGGCTCCTCGATCGACGGGTTGAGATCGGCCATCACCCGCCAGTAGCCGGAGCCGTCGCGAAGCTCGGTCCACGAGATGTGCATGTGAACCGACGGCGCGTGGGGGCTACGCGGGTGGATGATCGAGGAGAGCGCGGTCGCGGAGCCCAGGCGCTTGTCGGGCAGGTCGTCGTAGTGAACCTGCGAGAAGTTCACCGAGGCGCGATTGAGGAGCTCGGTGTCCGCGGCGACGTAGCGGACTCCTCCGCCATGTCGACCCTCGTCGCGGAGCCACTCGACCGGCGCGAAGCGGCGCGCGTCTCCGTGCGTGCGGCTCACGCCCTCGAGCGCGTTTACCAAGCGCCGCTGCAGGCTCAGGACGAGCTCTCTCGCCGCGCTCGCGCGGGGTGACTGGGCCAGCGTTCTCGACTTCACGACGCGACGATAACCGCCCGCCCGCCCGCTGCGAAGCGACGCGCCGCGAGCGAGCGCACGCGCGTCGTGGTCAGGCTAACCGGCCTTCGGCGGCGCGAATCCGCGGTCGCGCAGGAGCGCGTCGATCGTCGCGTCGCGGCCGCGGAAGGCCCGGTACGCGTCCGCGGGGTCGACGGCGTTGCGGGGCGCGAACAGGTGCTCGACGAGCTTCTTCGCCAGCTCCTTGTCGTAGAAGCCGCCCGGCGCCGCCGCGAAGGCCTCGGCCGCGTCCGCCGTGAGCACGTCCGCCCACAGGTAGCCGTAGTAGCCGGTCGCGTAGCCCTCGCCCGAGAACACGTGCCCGAAGTGCGGCGAGCGGTGGCGCATCACCAGCTCGCTCGGCATCCCGAGCTCCTTCAGGCTCTCGCGCTCGAAGGCGTCCGGGTCGAGGCCGGCCGGGTCGACGGTGTGGAACTTCATGTCCATGATCGCCGAGGCCAGGTACTCCGTGGTCGCGAAGCCCTGGTTGAAGGTCGCCGCGCGCTTGATCTTAGCGACGAGCTCTTCAGGCATGGGCGCGCCGGTCTCGTGGTGCACGAGGTACGTCTCGATCACCTTGTCGGTCGCGAGCCAGCGCTCGAGCAGCTGCGACTGGAACTCGGTGTAGTCGCGCACGCCCCCGTTCAGCGTGTTGTACTTGACGTTGGACGCGAGCGCGTGGAGGGCGTGCCCGAACTCGTGGAAGTAGGTGCTCGCGTCGTCCCACGAGATCAGCACCGGCTCCCCGGGCGCGCCCTTGATGAAGTTGGAGTTGTTCGAGCACAGCACCGTCTGCGCGCCGTCGACGGTCGTGTGCCCGCGGTAGCTGGTCGCCCACGCGCCCGAGCGCTTGCCCTGGCGCGCGAAGGGGTCGAGGTACCACAGCCCGACGTGCGCGCCGGTCGTCTTGTCGGCGACCTCCCAGACCTTCACGTCCGGGTGGAAGACGGGCACCGTGCCCTCGGGGACAGGCGTGAAGGTAAAGTTGAACAGCTCGCCGGCGACCATGAACATCGCCTCGCGCAGCTTGTCGAGCTGCAGGTACTGCTTCACCTCGTCGGAGTCGAGCGCGTACTTCTCTTTGCGCACCTTGTCGGCGTAGTAGCGGTAGTCCCACGGCTCGATCTTGATCGCGCGCTTACCGAGCTCGCGGTCGGCGACCGCCTGCATATCGGCGACCTCCTCCTTGACGCGCGCGACCGCCTTCGGCCAGACCGCCTCCATCAACTCGCTCGCGCGCGCCGGCGTCTTCGCCATCCGGTCCTCGAGCCGCCAGGTCGCGTAGTTGGGGTGGCCGAGCAGCTTGACCCGCTCGTCGCGGAGCGTGAGGATCTCGGCGATGATCGCGTTGTTGTCGTTCGCGTCGCCGTTGTCGCCGCGGCTGTAGTAGTTGCGCCAGACCTGCTCTCGAAGCGCGCGCTCGTCCGAGTAGGTCAAGAACGGGTCCATGGACGAGCGCGTGTTCGTGACCGCCCACTTGCCCTCCTGCCCGCGCTCCTTCGCGGCGGCCGCGGCCGCGGCCTTGTACGACGCTGGGAGGCCGCCGAGCTGATCTTTGTTGAGGTAGACGACGTACTTCTCCTCGTCGGCGAGCACGTTGTTGCCGAACTTCGTGTGCAGCTCGGCGAGGCGCTTCTGGATCGCGGCGTAGCGCTGCTTCTGCGCCCCCTCGAGCGTCGCGCCCTGACGGGCGAAGCGGTCGTAGATCAGCTTGACGAGGCGCTGCTCGGCCGGGCTCCGCGACTTCAGCTCCTCGCCCTCGTAGACCGCCTTGACGCGCGCGAACAGCCTCTCGTTCTGGATGATCGTGGTCCGGTACTCCGAGAGCATCGGCGCGAGCCGGGAGTCGATGTCGCGGAACTCGGGGCTCGAGAGGTTCGCCGACCAGATCCCGCGGTAGGTCCCGACGCGCTCCATGACCGCGCCGCTGCGCTCCATGGCGACGATCGTGTTGTCGAAGCTCGGCGCGGCGGCGTCGTTCGCGATCGTCTCGAGCTCGGCGAGGTGCAGCTCGATCGCCCTCGTGATCGCCGGCTCGAGCGACGCCAGCTCCATCTTGTCGAAGGCGGGCACGCCTCCGTATGGACCTGTCCACTCGGCCAGCAGAGGATTGTCGCTCGCCTCGGTCTTCAGCGCGGGCTCCTGCTCGACCGACGGGGTGGGCTTCGCCTGCTTGGGGTCTTTGCTGGGGGCGCTGCAGGCCGCGAGCAGCAGCGCGAGGCCGCCGACGGCGGTGAGGCGAATTCGAGAGTTGGCGAGATGGTTCCAGATCGTGCGCATCAGGGCTCTGCTTGGCTCTGCGTGAGTGGGGGCGGCGTGCGTGCCGGCGTCGACACTGTACCCCATGACGCGCGCGAGGCTGATGACGGGACCGGCGGCGTCAGTGCGAGGTCGAGGTCCACGAACGCGGGATCGCCTGCGCCCGCTCGCCGTGTCGCGTCACGTCACAATGCCGTTGGCGAGGTCCTCGGTCTCGAGCGCCGAGTCGTCGGGCGCGATGGTCACCGCGCCTCCGGGAGCAGCGCGGCCGCGAGCGTGTGGAGCATGCGCTCGACCTCCGCGCCGGTCTTCGCGGAGCAGCGCAGCACCCCCGCGCACCCCGGGCGCGCGCGCCAGCTGGCGATGTCGGGCTCGCGCAGCCCCCAGTCCCCCTGTAGGTCGGACTTGTTGAGCGCGACGACGAAGGGCCGCAGGCCGAGCTGCGCCTGCGCGCGCTCGTGGACCGACTCGAGCGCGTCGAGCGTCGCCGGCCGGGTGCCGTCGGCGATGAGCGCGTAGCCGGCCGCGCCGCGCAGGTACACTCGCTTGATCCGCTGGTGGTCGTCCTCGCCGTGGATGTCCCAGAGCATCAGCTTGATCGTCCGCCCGCCGAGCGTGACGAGCTTCTTGTCCACCTTCACGCCGACCGTGGTGTGGTAGCGCTCGGAGAACATCGAGTGCACGAAGCGCGCGACCAGGCTCGTCTTGCCGACCGCGAAGCTCCCGAGCATGCAGATCTTCTTCTGAAGCACAGCTAGTCGCGCTCTACCTACGGGACCTCGGCGAGCAGCACGCGGAAGCGCACCGTCCGCGTCTTCGCGCCGCCGTCGTCGTCGGTCGCCGGGCGCGGCGAGAGCATCACCGACGTGTACGCGAGGCCAGAGAGTTCCTTCATCACGAACTGCGCCCGCTGGGTCCGCAGCTCCTCGTTGCGCTGCGGGGTCCCGGAGTCGTCGGCGTTGCCGATGATCTCGAGGACGAGGCTGCGGTCGAGCGCGCGCGCGAGCTGGTCGAGCGCGACGATCCGCGGCTTGGCCTCGCCGAGACGCGCGAGCCCCTTGGGCGAGAGCTTGGCGATGTCCGATTCGAACTCGAGCTCGACCTCCTCGATCCATACGATCGACTCGTCCCAGGCGCGCGCGGTCGTGTCGGTCAGGCCGGAGAGGTCGAGCGCCTCGACGCCGGCGAGCGCGACCCCGACCTGCTGCGCGCGCTCGATCCACTCGCGGGTCGCCGCGCCCGCGAGCGCGAGCTGGCCATCCTCGTAGCGGAGCGTGACGCCCTCGGGCGGCGCGAGCGCCCGGGTCGCGCGCGCCCGCACGAAGTCGGGGTGCAGCGCGACGTAGGGCTCCCAGCGCGCGCGCACCCGCGACGGCTCCAGCTCGCTCTCGGCCAGCAGCGCCACAGGGTCGCGGGCGATCGGGTCATGTAGCCCGGTGATGGTGTAGCCCTCGCCCTCGGCGTCCTCGACGACCTCGACGACGACGATCCCCGGCTCGGCCTCGAGCCGCGCGCGGTACGAATGAAACGCGGCGATGTCGGTCTCGACCGGCGCCGGCGGAGGCGGCGGCGGCGGGCGGGTGAAGACGTAGACGAGCGCGGCGGCCACGAGCGCGAGCACCAGACCGATCGCCCAGTACGGACGCCCGCGCCGCGGGACGTGATGACTCGTCAGGCAGGACTCGAGCAGCGGCTCGCAGCTGGCGAAGGCCTCGCTGTCGCCCTCGAACTGCCGGATCTCCTCGCGGAGGTCGGCGCGGACGCGGGCGAGCGCGTCCTCCATCAGCTCGCGCACGGTCGACGGCGCGTTCCCGCGGATGACGCCCGCGAGCACGAGCTCGGCGCTGTGCTCGACCCAGACGTTGAGGTCGCCGACCTGCAGCGCCTCGACGCCCTCCTCCTCGCCGACCGCGAACGAGTCGTGCACGAAGTCGCGGATCGCCGTGAGCATCGCCGAGACCATGTCGGCGTCTTGGGCCTGGATCTCGGGCGCGACGACGTGCGCGAGCAGCAGGCCGGTCTCGCGGTGGATCAAGAACACCTGCTCGACGCGGTAGATGAGGCTGTGGAGCAGCGCGACCTCGGCGAACGAGCGACCGGTGCGCCAGGCCTCGACGCGCCACGCGAGGCCGCGCGGGGAGAGGCTGTCCTCGAGGACTTGATTGAGCGTGCGGGTCATGCCGCGGATCGCCGCGCTCACGGCCTTGCGGATCGCCGGCCCGATCACCGGCGTCACCGCGTCGATCAGCGGCTGCGGGTCACGCTTGACCGAGCGCTGCAGCGCGTCCTCGACGGGCACGGTGAGCGCCTCGCTGAGCTTGTCGTCACGGTTGACCCGGCGGCGCACCGCCTCGGGGAGCGCCTCGCTGAGCTCGTCGACGCCCGCGTGCTCGAGCTCCTCGACGCGCTGACGCAGCAGCTCGATCTTGCTGCGGTCGGGCAGCAGCAAGAGATCACGCAGCTGCTCGAGACCGTCCTCCGACCGCTGCTGCTGCTGCTCTCCGGGTCCCGCCCCCATCCGGGTTGAGTTTTACACGCCCAGGCACCGCGCGCGCGAGCTCGAGATCACTCGCCGCCGCCGCCGTCGATCTGCAGCCGCGAGGACAGCTCCGAGAACAGCTCCGCCAGCGCGAGGCGATCGACGCTGCGCCGGCGCAGGTCGACGCGCGCGGCCTCGACGGCCCGCGTGGACTCACGGTGATACTGGCGCAGCTCGGCGCGCATGAGCTCCAGCTGGGTGGAGGTCTGCTGCCGGGTCTCGGCGATCGCGTTGTCGAGCTTCTCCTCGATCATCTGTGCGCGGGCCGCGAACGACTCCGCGAGCTCGAAGAGCTCCTTGCGCAGCGCCCCGTCGGCCGACGCGCCGGCGCTGCGGTGGGCCTTGATGCGCTCCGCGAGCGCGTCCGTCGTGCTCTTGGAGAAGCGCTCGAGTCGATCGATGCGCTCGTCGATCCTGCGCTCCGAGTCGAGCAGGCGCCGCTCGACCGCGCCGGTCCGCCGGCTCTGGTCGCGCGAGTGCTCGCCGAACAAGATGTCGCGGATCTTCCCGAGCTGCACCTCCTGCTCGCCAGGCTCATCGCCGGTGGCGCTCGCGGCGGCGGCGGCGAGCTCCGCCTCGCTCAGCGTGTCGTGCTCGGACGCCTTCGGGGCGGCGCGCTTCTTTCCCTGCCTGGCTTTTGAGGATGTGCTCATGGTGCCTCTCGCCTGTCTCTACACGACCATCCTACGTGTTCTTTCGGGCTTGTGTCGTGATTCGTCGACGCGCGGTTATGCGGCGCGTTGGTTGCTACACTCGCGCTGCGGTGGAGCGGCTGTACCCGACGCCCGTGCGCGACTACGCGCTCGGCCTCGTGCTGCGCGAGAAGAACGCGGCGTACCTCTGCGTCTCAGATGACCGGGCGGACATCTTACGCGGCGGCAGACTGCGTCGCCTCGCGGGCGCGTGCGCGCTGCCGGAGGACGTGCTGGTGGAGCAGCTGCTCGACACCCTGGACGCGCTGCTGCCCCACGACGACGGGGATCCGCTGGTGCTGCCGTCGCTGACGCTGAGCGAGCAGGTCTCGGTCGACGTCCACCTCTTCCGCGCGCGCGGGCGGACCTGGGTGCTGCTGCTCGACGTGAGCGAGGACGCGGCGGATCGTCGGCGCGCGCAGCAGGACGGCTACGACAAAGAGCTGGAGCTCGGGCGCAGCGCGAAGATCATCAACCGCTACCTCGGGGGGGATCTCGCGCGCTTCGTCGTCGCCAACGGCACGAGCGTGCACGACGTCGCGTCGCGGCGCGTGCTCTCGATCCTGTTCGCGGACCTGCGCGGATTCAGCTCGTTCAGCCAGGGACGCCCTCCCGACGAGATCTTCGGGACGCTCAACGCCTACGTCGGGCTCATGATCCGCGCGGTCCAGCGCCACGGCGGCGCCGTCGACAAGGTGATCGGCGACTCGGTCATGGGCGTGTTCGGCCTCGACGAGCTCGACGACGACAGCCCCACCCGCGCCACGATGTCGGCGCTCGACCTGCTCCGCGACGCGGCCGCCTTTAACCGTCGGCGCGCGAGCGCGGGCGTCACCTGCCTCGAGATCGGCGTCGGCGTCGCGACCGGGCCGGTGGTGGTCGGCGCGGTCGGGACCCGCTCGCGGCGCGCCTTGAGCGTGTTCGGGCACCCGGTCAACCTCGCGTCGCGCCTCCAAGGGGCCGCGCGCGCGGGCGAGCTCGTGCTCGACGCGACGACGCGCGCGAGCTTGGCCATCGAGCTGCGAATGAGCGACGAGCAGCTCACGCTCAAGGGCGTCGCGAGCGTCCGCGCGCACCGCCTTCGACCCGAGCCGTAGTCCCCGCGCGGCGCGAAGACGCGAGGCCCCGCGGCCCCGCGTCGTCGCGCGCCGACGACTCAGTCGCCGTCGGGGTGCTGAACGCGGAAGGTGTAGGCCGCGAGCGCGCCGCCGGCGAGCGGCCCGACGATGTACAGCCAAATATGACCGAGAGGACCGGCCCCGAGCACGCCGTCGATGATCATCGGTCCGACGCCGACCGCGGGGTTAAACGCGCCGCCCGAGATCCCGCCGCCCGCGAACGCGGCGACCACGACCGTGAAGCCGATCGCCAGGCCGAAGTACGAGTTGCCCTCGGTCTCGCGGCTCGTGGCCGTGTTGAGCACGACCAGCGCGAGCGCGAAGGTGAAGATGACCTCGACGAGCAGCGCGGCGCCGAGGCCGGCGTCGGCAGCGGGCGCGGCCGCGAAGGTGGTGCTCTTGCAGACGTAGAAGAACAGCCCGGCCGAGACCGCGCCGATGAGCTGGGCGGCCATGTAGGGCGCGACCTCGCTCGCGGGCAGGCGCCCGCGCAGGAACACCGCGAGGGTGACCGCCGGGTTGTAGTGGGCGCCGGAGATGTGTCCGCCCATGTAGACCATCACCATCAGCGCGCAGCCGATCGCGAGCGGGTTGCCGGTGAGACCGACCGTTAAGACGAGGAAGAAGGTTCCGATAATTTCCGTGATGTACTTGTGCATCGTTCGATCCGTGTCGAGAGAGCTGCAAAAAAACTCCACCGGCTCGCTCTGCACGACGCGATCCAAGGGATATGCAAGTCGCTGTCGCAGGATGTGGTGCGACGCGCGACGCGAAACACCGCGCTCGTGGAGTTCCGCCACCCCTGCGGCGTGGTGATGCACCCACGCTCAGCGCGACGCCGCGGTGACGTGGCGATCGTCCCCGGCCCCGGGGCGTGGTGGGCCGGTGTGTGCTACAGCGACACGCGACGACGCGGTTTCTCGACCGGCACGCCCGTTGCATTGAGGGGCCACGATCTCGGAGTTCCTATGAACATCAATACCCGCCTGCTCCTGACCCTCACGACCCTCTTCACGATCACCGCCGGCGCGAGCGCCTGCGGCACCACCAAGGTCCGCGCTGACACGACCGCGCCGGCCTACGCCGCCGAGGCGTTCATCAAGCTCAGCGAGAACAAGACCGGCAACGGCGAGCTGACGATCGTGATCGACTACCTCGCGCCGCCGCAGCGGATCGACAAGAAGATGGCCGGCTACGTCGCGTGGGCCCACGTCGAGGGCCAGCAGCCGATCAAGCTCGGGGTGCTCGAGTACAGCGAGCGCAAGCGCCACGGAGAGCTGCACGCCGCCACGCCGCAGAAAGAATTCCGCGTGACCGTCACGCTCGAGCCCAAGCTCGACGGCCCCGCGCCGACCGGCGCGGTGATCCTCGACAAGCACGTCGTCGCCAAGTTCTGAACAGCACGCCAGCGCGCGCGAACGCGAGCGCGCGAGGAGAGAGAGACCAGCAGGCCGCGCGGACGCGACCTGCTGGTCTCGCTAATTGATACGGACGAGTTGGTGGAGGCGCCCCGGCGGATCCCCAACCGTTGTCAACGCACCCGACGAGAGACTGCTCGTGGGATCCGCCGAGGCTCATACGTCAGCGATATCTGACCTCTGCTGTTCGCCAGGACAGCCGCCGCTGTTACTGGAGACGCGCCGCGCGTGCACCCGGGCATTTCGCCCCGCGCGCCGCGGCGATGTGGGGCGACGCGGACACGTCGCCCCGCGCTCGAGCCAACAGAGCGCGTGTTCTGGCCTGGCACGCGCGCTGCATAGTGGTCGACGGCGGCCCCTGTATCGGGCTCCTGGACGTTGATTCATGAAAGATCTCACACGAACTCTCGCCTGCTCCGTCTCACTCTTCGCGCTGCTCGTGAGCGGCACGGCCCACGCGTCGAGCAACGAGCTCGCCGAAGGTCCCGCCGAAGCCGACGGCGGCGCCTCCGCGGAGGGCTCCCTCTCGTTTGGCGGAGGCGACGGCGCCTCGGCCGAGGGCGACGCCTCG
>JAUIKS010000013.1 GCA_030430565.1 Polyangia bacterium | reverse complement strand
CGAAGAACGGCGAGGGTGGCGGGAGCGGAGGCACCGGCGAAGGCGTCGGTGGCGGCAGCGGCGGCGGGGTCGGCACGGGCGAGGGCTCCGGGACCTCGAGCGACTCCGGCGATGGCGGGTCGAGCGGCGACCAAGACGGCGGCGGCGAGGACCAGGGCGCCTACGACCCGTGGGGCGGAGCGGTCATCGCCGAGAACCTGTCGCCGCCCGACATCTCCGATGCGAAGATCGAGCAGGTCGCCGCGACCGTACGCGAGCTCGTCTGGTCGGCCGCGCTCGAGACCTCGCTCCCGCCCCCACTCCACGCATTCCAGCCCGAGTTGGGCGGGCTTCTGCTGTTCTGGGCCGACGTCGCGCTACACACGGAGTACTCGCTCCCGCCCGGGCGACTCGACCCCGACAACCCGACACACGTTCCGTGGATCAACCTGTGGCTCGACATCCTCGCGCTCGTGAGCCTCGAGGAGAAGAAGGCCAACGCCGACTTCGATACCGAGGTCGAGGATGTCGACGGACCCCAGGCCTGCGTGGGCACGTGGTGCGGACTCGGTTCGAGTTCCGAGTCCTATCGCGCGCTTGATCGCAGGGCGATCGTGCGCCGCGGCGCGCGAGTCAGCGCCGATCCGTTGCGGGCGCTGCTGTACGCGGACGCGGCCAACGAACCGCCGTGCTGCGTGCCGTGCTTGCTCGGCGCCCCCTGCGAGAAGGACGCGCAGGCGAGTTAGGTAGCAACATGACTGATCTTACACACCGCATCGAACAGGGGGTCGCGGGCGTTAAGAAGGTCGCTTCGGACACGCTCACCGGCGCCATGGTCGGGGCGTTCGCCTTCGGCGTGATTTCGCTCGTACTCACAGCTCGGCGGCTGTACAGAGGTCAGCCCGTCGAGCCGAGGAGGTCGGATTCATGAAGGTAGACCGGGTCCTCAAGATTGGGGCAGGCGTGGCCCTCGCGGGTGCGACAGCGGCGGTGATCGCCTCCCGTGCTCGTCGGCAACGCTCGGCGAGTCGCGTCCGCAAGGGCGTGTTCATTGAACGCGCGCTCTACGAGAACCCAGCGGTCGTGCTGCGCCAGCTGGGGATCGAGTGGGTGCTGGTCGAGAGCGCGATCCAGAAACCGGACAAGGACAATTGGATCACGCGTGAGCGCGCCGCGATCGAGAAGGTCGACCGCACGATCAACCCGCCCGACGCCCCCTACCGGATCGAGCTGTGGGCGTGGGGCTGGCCGATCCCTGATGGGGTCGAGCCATTCGCCAAGCACGTGCTCGAGATCCTCGCGTCGCCGGTCGTCGCCGGCTACTGCCTCGACATCGAGGCGAAGTCGTGGAGCACGCGCGATCACGGGCAGATGCGCATGGACCTGCTCGCGCACTCGCTGGTCGGCCTGATCCGAAATGGCTCGAAGAAGCCGCTGCTGCTGTCGTCGCACGGGCGCGCCGATTTCGCGCCGCTCCCCTGGAACGCGCTGCGCCGGCTCGATGGCGCGCTGCCGCAGGCGTATGACCCCTCGAACAAGTACGGGGATGGCTTCATCGCGCGATGCGTGAAATCGTACCGTAGGTTGGGGCTCTCGTTCGTCGCGCCGACGCTGGGGGCGTCGAGCCGAACGAGCCCGGCGCGGATGGTTGAGGTGCTGTCGACGCTTCCTCCGGTGCCAGCGGTATCCTGGTGGTCGTGGACGTCGATTGGTCGGAATACCGAGCGTCAGCAGGCGCTGCGCGGGGGCGCTCTTATTGCGCCCCCCCATTACCTCTGACCTGTATCGGAAGCCGGAGGGGTGCTCAAGCTCGGCCATCAACATAACAAGCGTTCGTATCCTCTATCCACTCGCAGCAGCATGTCGAGCATGGCTCGATATAATCAAGCGAAGTGCGAACGATGAAAATAGCGGCTCATTCACCAGCGAACGAACGCGACGCAACTCCACGACAGACGAGGGCGATAAGTTCCCCGTGATCAGCCGACTTTATAGGTACCAGAACGCGGCAAACGCTTCCCCTGATTCCTCAACATTTTAAGGTGATCAACAACGCAGTTGTAGTCACGAGGAAATATCGGCGCGTGTTTTTTTACTTCTTGTCGGCTCTTGTGGAATATGATCTCGAGTCGCGTTACCGCGGACTTATCGCCGCAATTGTCCCGAACCGAGCTCTTCCAATCGAAAATTCGAGGCTTTAATCGCTTGCTTGACGCGACCGGAGTGGGATCCGGTGGCAGCGGCGGATCGGGCTCGTCGGCGGCCGTCAATGCATCGATCTCCGGCGACGCGCCCGTCGAGTTCGCGCCTGTCGAGTTCGCGCCCGTCAAGGAAGCCTCCCCGACCGCGTCTTCGCCCGTTGTCGACCCTTCGAGGTCGCGCGTTTTCGCTACGATCACGCGTGGATCGGTATCCCTCTCCGTTTCGTAGATGTCTGCGAGAAGCACTCCGAGCACCGCCAACGCCACCAGCAATCCGAGAAAGACAAGCAAACACCCCGGACGCCGACTCGCCGCCAGCGCGCGCTGCAGCGACGCCTCGGCCGCCACTCCGCCCTCCGCCACGACCTGCGGCGTAGCCAAAGGTGTCGGCGTCGGTGCTACGCGCGGCGGCATCATCACGGTCGAAGCGAAGGCGACCGTGTCACTCGATGGTTCTACGCGTGCCTCCTGCGCGACCTTCAGAGTTGACGCGAATGAACGCGGCGTTTCAACAACCGGGCACGCGACGAGCGCCTCCTCGAGCGCGACCATACTCTGGAAACGCTCCTCGGGCCGCTTGGCCAGCGCGCGCTGCACGACCGCCTCAAGCGCGTCTGGAATCACCACCTCGGGCGCGAGCTGACGAATCGGCAGCGGCTCATCCGACACCAAGCTTGCGACAAAGCGCGACTCGTCTGGGCCGTCGATCGGCAGCCGCCCGGTCAACAGCTGATAGACGATCACGCCGAGCGCGTAGATATCGACGCGGGGGTCCACGCCGATGCCCAATCGCTGCTCGGGCGCCATATATCTTGATGTCCCAAGCACCGTACCGGCGGTCGTCTCCCCGCGACCACCGACGATCTCCGGCGCGCTGATCTTGGCGATGCCGAAGTCGAGGATCTTGATAAAATCGGGGTTGTCCCCGCGTGACACACGAAAACAGTTCTCGGGCTTGAGATCGCGGTGGACCACGCCCTTCTCGTGCGAGGCCCCCAACGCGCGCGCGATCTGGACCGCGATCGTCTTCACGCGCGCCCATGGGAGCCGTCGCTCACGGACCAAGGTCTTGCGCAGATCCTCGCCCTTGAGCAGCTCCATCACAAGGAACAGGCGACCCGCGTCGGTCCGCCCGATGTCAATGAAATTGACGATATTCTCGTGCTCAATGATCGAGGCGGCCCGCGCCTCGCGTTCGAAGCGCTCCGAGACGCTTCGATCGTCGTCGTAGCGCGGGTGCAGGACCTTGATCGCGAGCGCCCGTCCGGTCGCGCGATGACGTCCGCTGTAGACGGTCCCCATGCCCCCGCGACCGATCGGCGCGATGACCTTGTACCGTTGCGCGAGCACGGCGCCTACGAGTTCATCGCGCGTCGACACTGCCCCGAGTGTAGGCGACGTCGAAGCGCTCGCGCGAGCGAGCAAACTTACACGGTGGGTGTACATTGTCGCTCGTCCCGCGGGAGCAGGCGACCCCCGGCGTGTTATACAGTCAAGCGTGCGATCTTTTTGTTGTACGCGCGCGTACCGTCACTACTTCGTCATCACGTCGTTGATGATCGCGCAGTCACTCGCCCCCTCGCACGCACGCGCCGCCCCCACCGCTGAAGTCTGCGAGCCCAAGGTCAACGCGGCCCACGACCTGTTCGAACAGGGGCGTTACGAAGCGGCCGCGCAGCAGTATGGAGCACTCGCGGCGGCCGGACCTTGTGGTGGCGACGAGCCTCTGGATCTGGCTGGCTACGCTTTCCAAGCCTGGGGACGCGCCGCGGTGCAAGGCGCCGAGCCAGCGCTCATCCTCAAGGCGGAGACGTCCATCCTCGCTCTCGTTGATCAATTCCAGGAGGGCGAGAAGAACCCCCTGCTCGACGAACAAGAGAACCAGAAAATTTTCGAAGGAACCACGGAGCTCGCCCAAGAGATTCGAGATAGCGAAACGGCTCCCCCACAACCTCCCGAAGAAGAGATCCATCCGACTCCGCCAAAATGGGAGCTGATCGTGCTCGGCACGAGCGCCGGGCTCGCGGCCGCGACGCTCGCCGCCGGTCTCAGCCTCCACGGTACGCGAGTGCAGAGCGCCGCGCTCTACACAGAGATCTGGTCGTACTACAGCATGCTCGAGACTAAACATGATCAGAGAGACATGTGTGGGCAGACGAACCGCGCCGCGAACGCGACGCTCAACACCCTGTGCGGCGAACACGAGGTCCGCGGCGTCGCGGCCAACGTGCTGCTCGTCACCGCAGGGGTGAGCGCGACCATGGCGATCGTCAGCGGCGTGCTGTTCGCGCGAAACAAAAACCGAAAAACCTATGCGGGTCGCCTCAACCTCGCCGCCGCACCGCGCCTAGAGGGCGGCGCGACGCTGCACGTCGGCCTGCGCTTCTGAGCCATCGACCGTCAGGGATCCGCGACGACGACGAATACGTCTTCGTTATCGTCGAAATCCTCCGGAGGCCGCGGCTCGTCCGGGCTCGGCGCGAGCGACACGCCGTACATCGAAACCTCGCCGTATACGCTGCCGACAGCGACGGTGTGATTTGAGCTGTCGACGGCCAGCCCCCACAATGACACCGAGTCGGTCTCGGTGTCAGGCCCCACAGACTCCAGCACCGAGTCCCAGAGCGGCTCACCGCCCGCGTCCCATTTAACGATGAAGCTGTCGTCCGACGTGAGTGTGATCTCGTGGGGCGACACGATCGAGCCATCACCGCGGCCGCCGATCAGGAGGTTCCCGCTCTTGTCGTACGCCGCGCCGTAGCACTTCACGTCCTCTTGGCTGTTCAAGGCGCCGAGTGACACGAGCGAGAGGTCGTCGTGGGTGGTCAGGACAAAGCAGTCGTCCTTCTCCATCGACATGCTCTGTATCTCCTGTTGGTAGTCGAGCGCGCCGTGAAAACTACCCACGACCGTGATCTCTCCGCTGTCGTGATCCCGCGTGATCGCGTTCG
Organism: Polyangia bacterium; assembly: GCA_030430565.1. GTDB lineage: Bacteria > Myxococcota_A > Polyangia > Nannocystales > Nannocystaceae > JACKDW01. The sequence continues at coordinate 294,936 of JAUIKS010000013.1, read as the reverse complement.
CCTCGACCTCCCCGAGGTCGACGTTGAGGAGTTCCCAGTTTTGACACAGAAGCCCCTGCTCGACCGTCTCAAAGCGCGCCACGAAGCCCTCTTGTCCGTCACCGCCTAACGCCAACGCACAGCCGATATCGAGCTGACTCGCCAGCTCCCCCTCGCGCTCGAAGCTCCCAGCCGCGACCACCACCCCACTCTCGACATGCAGCGCACGGACCCGGCTGCTCGTCTCACCGGAGACGACGCCCATCGAGGCTTCATAGGCGAGCGAATCGGCGTTCACGCGGACCAAGAAGGCCTGTTGATCTTCACCTGGCGCGACGGACACGTTCGCCTCGTCGTAGTGAAGCGTCCCCCAGTGCGAGCCGGCGATAAACACGCCTGCACCGTCCGAACCGATCGCCGTGATCTCGAGCCGGTCTCCCTCGGTCTCGAACAGCCTGTGCTGCTCTTGCAGCGTACCTTCCGGATCGAGCTTGACCACTAAGAGCCCCGCGTCGAGCTCGCCCGCGCCCTCCTTGATCTCTCCTCCCGCGATCGCCAGGGCCGCGTAGATCATGCCGTCGTCAGCTACGGTCGCGCGAACCGTGTAGTTGGGATCCGCGGTCAGCTCCTCGATCGACTCGAAGGCGTGAACCCAGGTCTCCCCGCAGCCCTCCTCTCGGTCGATACGCGCGACGTACTGCCGCTGGGCGTCTTTAATCTCCGGCGTTGGCGCGATCAGTCGCCCGCGCGCGCGTCCAGCGATCACGATCGCGTCGTCAGGGTCTAGGGCCACGCTGAAGGCGTACTGCTCACGCCTGTCCCCAAAGCGTTTGGGCCACGGTTCGCTCGCGGCGCCTGTGCACGTGATCATCACGTCACAGCCGGGGACAGCTTCCTCGGTATCGCAGCACTCGATCTCGATCGGTTCTGGCTCACAGGGCAGATCGTAGTCGTCGCCCGTGTCGGTCTCGGGATACGTGGTGCTCGTCGCGTCCGTGGTGGCCACAGTCGTGCCTGTCGACCCCGGTGCGCCAGTGGTCGACACACCGGGGTCGTAGGTTTCATCCGTGGACTCCGCGGGCCCTTCGCTGTCGGTCGTCGGGTCCACGCAAACAGGCGGCGCCGTCGTGCAGTCCAATGAACACTCTTCACAGGGGACGAAGAGCAACACCGACGCAACGCAGGTTGAACGGGAAACACAAGACCATCGCTTGGAGCGTTGTAGAATCATCCTTGACTCCTACGCCCTGACAATCCGGGTCAGGGCAGGAAACCGGCGACAAACGCGGTCTTCTCGAGGGCCCCACCGACGACCGGCTCAATCGGTCCACCGATGTCGATCGTCCCCGAAGTGTTGCCGACCACGTAGATACGGCCCGCCGCGTCGATCGCCAGGTCCTCCATCCTGTTGAGAAAATCCGGCTGCGGCCCGAAGCGCCGCTCCCAGTCACAGGACTGCAGGTCGCGCCGGTGGACATAAAACCCTCCGCTCCCGTTGACTGTCTCACAAGCGCTCGACGGTCCAGCGCCGACGAACACGAGGTCTCCGAAGGTGTTGATCCCGGCACCCGGCAAGAAGGTCGGCGAGAAGCCGACATCCTTCGCTGTCCACGTGATCGCGCCAGCGCTGTTGAACATCAGCGCGAACGATCCTCCCGGCGATACCTGCTGACCTTGGTGCTTCAAACTGCCTTGAAAATGCCCGCCCACGAGAAACTCCGCGTTGTTGGGGTTGGCGGAGAGCGAAACGGTCGGCGGCACAAAGGCCATCCCGCCGGCTCGGAGCACGATCGGCTCCGTCAGCGCGCCGCCCTCGTACGCGCCGATAAACAGGTTGTCCGGGCGATTCTGATCGCCGCCCGCGACGGCCTGCCCGTTCAGCGTAAACGGCTTATCGAAATAGCCGGTCACGAGCACCGAGTCGCCGACCCGATCGAGGCCCGCAACGATCTGCGTCCCCGACGCGTTCACGACGTGGGGACCATCGATGACCATGCTGTACTCGCTGTGTACCTCGACGAAGAACAAGTCGTCGCCTTGTGGCGCAGGGCTATCGACGATCGTGACCGCGGAGTCAGTACCGAGCGTACCGGCCACGAGCAGCACGCCGGGGTCGACGGACACGATCGCTATGTCGCCGTCCACCGTGCCCGGGGAGCCCAGGACCTGCTCCTTGAGCACGTCGCCGCTGAAGCCGTCGAGACCGTAGACGACGGCGTTCTGCAGCATCTCATCGCCGGTCATCGCGGCGATGTAAAGGTTCCCCAGCTCGTCCACGGTCGTGTGCGGGCGCGCCCACTCAAACGAGCCTGGGAAAGTGCGCGACCAGATCAGCTCACCGGCGACATTGAGCTTGAGCACGAACAACTCCTCGTGAAAGTCGTTGGGCGCGTCATCCACGCTCTCCGCTTGGAACTCGTGGGCGAAGTACAGCTCGCCCTCAAACGTTCCCACGACGAACAGCCCGCCGCCGCCGTCGAAGTCGATCGAGCTCACGGTCAGCTTGTCGGTCGCGTGGAGCTTGTGCATCCACATCCCGTTGCCCTGACAATCCTCCGGCTCGTCGATGACGCCGTTGCAGTTGTAGTCAACGGGAGGATCCTCGGCCATCTCGTTGACGCAATTATTGAGGTCGGGCTGAGACTCCCCGCCCTCACACTTGATCTTGTCGTTGACGCACTTGAAGAGCCCCGGCTTGCAGTACATCTGATCTCCCCCGAGTTCGGGATGGTAGGTCCCAGGCTGCCCTGTGTAGCACTCCACCTCCTCCTCGAGCAGGCCTTCGCAGTCATCGAGCTCGCAGAGCGGATCTTCGATGTCTTCCTCGTGATCGCAGTCGAGATCGAGATTTCCGCACTCGTAGTCGAAGCCCAGCTCGCATTCGCCCCAATCCCCGTTCTCGTCACACACCTGGACGCCGTTGAGGCACGGGTGGCCGTCCTCGAAGTCTTCTGGGTTGGGCTGCTCGTAGTCACAGCTGAGTTCCTCGCCGAGGGCGCAGCCGAACAGCTCCGCCTCGAGCTTGCCGAGGTCCTTACAGCCCTCGCCGAAACCGTCGCAGGTGCCCGCGGGGCCGTCGGCGACGAGGTTTTCGAACACGTCGGGGGAGTTCTGCACGTCGAGATCGAAGGTTACTCCTTGGGGCAGGTCGACGCAGAACTCGCCGTCGCCATCGGTCTCGAACCAGTCCCAGGGCACACCGTTGATGATCACGTAGACGATGACGTTGGCGAGCGGCGTATCGTCGTCTTCGTCGACGAGCACCCCGCTCACGCACTTGATCTCCTCCTTGGGGATGTCGAGGTTGAACCAGGTGAAGTGATCGAGCGCGACGCTCCAGGTCAAGCGCCCGTCGCCTGCGGCCTCGAGCTCGACCTCGTGGGGGACCTCGATCCAGCGCCCTCGCTCCTGGTCGAGCCACCAGAACGGGATCGCGCCGGGGCCTGCTTCTGGAATATCTTTGCCGATGAGCACGCTCTCGGGGAGCGTCATCGAGAGCCGCGCCTGCGCGCCCTCGACGAGCTGCAGCGGCCGCGTACCCTCCCACAGGCTGACCTCGGCCATCATCAACGAGGTAAGTAGCGCGTCGTCGCCGTCCCTCGCCGTACCGCGCAGCCGCCCCGGAACGTCCTCAGGGCTGTAGCGCGCCGGGTCGAAGGGGACCACCGTGGCGCGCACGAAACCGGCGACAGGCTCGCCGGTCTCCTCGTAGACCAACGCGTAGGGCGGAATCTCGAGATGGACTGGGCCGTCGTCGATGACCGCGCCGAGCTCCGTGTGAAAGCCGTGCACATGGCCCTCGAGACGCAGCAGACGCGCGTGCACGATCGGCCGCGCGCCGGCGTGCAGGTCGAGACGAACGGTCGTGGGTGTGTAGCCGGGAGCGCGCAGCTCGGCGATCAACTCGCCGGGCGCAAGCCGCTCGAGGCGCGCCCGCCCGAGCCGATCTGTCACGTAGGTCGGCACGGGCGAGCGGCCGACCGGCGTCGCGTCGCCGTGCAGCGTGATGCGGACGTTCTCGATCGGCTCGCCGTACTCATCGCGCGCCCAGATCACGGCGCTGGCGGCCGCGGGCGCGGACTCGGCTTCGCCCGCGGCGGAGTCACTCGCCGACCCGGCGGAGTCGCCCGTCGCCCCGTCCTCACTCTCTCCAGCCACGCTGGAATTTCCGTTCGAATCGACGCACGCCACCAAGAGCGCAAACAAGCCGAGGGCAGACAGTTGAAGCGAAGTCTTTGAACGCGTCATGGTAATCACCTCGTCACAATCAGTGGGCTCAGCCAGAGAGGCGGGCGAGGAAGCTCAATCCACCGCTCTCAGTCTCGAGCTGGGCGGATCCGAGATCGACGCTCGACCAGAACTCGCCGACCAGCAGCGCTGAGCCGTCATCGGCGGCGCTGAGGGCTCGAAACAGCTGGGGGGCGCCACCGTCGACGTCCCCAAAGCGCTCGCTCCAGTCCGCGATACCGTCACCGGCGCGCAGCCGGATGAGGAAGATGTCGCGCAGCTCCGACTCTTGCAGCACCGGCCCCGCGTCGCTCTCGAACCGGAGGCTGCCGTCGTAGTCGCCTGACACGAGCACGCCGCCATGGCCAAGATCGACGTCGACGTCCAGGGCCGTCGGCTCGACATCACCGAACGAGCGAGCCCACACCAACGCGCCCGATTGATCGAGGCGCAGCGCGAACACGCTGTGGGTGCCAGGCTCGCCGATACCCACGCCGTCCCCTGCCGGGTCGAATGGACCGAGCTGCTCGTAGTCGCCGACGAGGTAGACGTTGGCGCCGCTGTCCACGGCCAGTTGGTGTTCGAGCGCAGCGCCCTCGTTCTTGAAGTCCCGGGCCCACTGCGTCACGAAGTCATTGCCCTCGATCGTGTAGGCAGCGACGAAGGTGTGTTGGGTCTGCGGCGTCTCGGCCTCGAGCACAAACTCCGCGCCGCCCAGCGAGAGCTGATCGACGAACACGCCCGTGATCGCGACCCCCGTCGGACGCGTGAGATCCTGCGGATCCGTGTACAGGAACTCGAGGTCGTGGAGCGCTTGATCCCCGGCCCCGCCGCGCTTGATCCCGCGCACCGGCACGAGCGTCTGTGGGTCCAGCCGGGCGATGAAAAGATCATCGCCCGCGCTCGTGAGGTTCGTTTGGCCGTCCCCGAGCTTGAGCATGCCGTTGAACGTCCCCCCAAGGACCACGTCCCCCTGCGGGCTCACGTCGAGACCGGTGACCCGCGCCTCGCCGTTGCTCGCGAACGTACGCACCGCGGTCACCGTCAGTGTCTTGGGGTCGAGGCGCGCGACGACGATGGCCCCGTTCGCGGCGTGACCGCCCATGTACACGCCAGTCATCCCCGCGACGAGCTCCACGGGCTCGACGCCCACGAGGCCTTGGTCGAGCGCATCTCCGGAGAGCGTCGCCATGACCTCGCCGCTTTTGTACCCGCAGCCAAGTTCATCCGGCGCGCCGGGTGACATCCGGAGTACGAAGGGGCCGGCCGCGCTCGCGCTGACGGGGACACCGCCGAGCAAGAACTCGCTGGTCTGCCAGCCCGTGACAAACAGCTCGCCGTAGGTCGACGCGCTGGTGATCCGCGGAGAGGATCCGCCGGCCCACAGCTGCGCCGACTCAGCCCAGAACGCGTGGCCAGAGCAAAACCCCGAGCCGTTGCAGTCGGCGTCGACGCAGGTGTTGTCGCAGACCTCAGCGGCCGGCACGCGCTCGTCGAGACAAGGACCGAAGCCCGTCCCTTCAGCGTTACACACGCGATGACCCGGCTCACAGGTGCCGACGCCGAGGGTCTGCGCGGGTCCGGAGTAGCACGAGGCAACCTGTCCAGGGGAGCAGATACACTGCGCGCCCTCTTCGTCGACGAGGCCGTCGCAGTCCTCGTCGACGCCGTTGCCGCAAACCTCCACACCGGGCGTTCGCGCGTCGCCGCAGGGCAGCCAACCGGTGCCAGTGAGGTTGCAGTACGAACGCGCGCCCTGGCAGACGCCAACGTTCTCGGTCCCCGCCGGGCCAGGGTAAAGCTCGTCACACGCCCGATACGCGCCCGGAGTACAGATCATCCCGTCGGGCAGCTCGACGACCAACTCCTTGCACGCCGCGCCCTGCCCGTCGCACGACGAGGTCGGGTGATTGCCGTCCAAGGGGATCTCGAGCTGGTCGCCGATCGTTATCTTACCGCCGACCCCCTGCTTGACCTCAACACAGACGTGGCCGTCCTCGTCGGTGAAAAGCGTGCTGGACCAATACTTACACTTGATGCCCTCAGCCTCGACCTCGACGTCGGGTACGACGTTGCCGGTCGAGTCCTTAATCGTGACGCTGTAGCAAGCCTTGCCGTACCACGGGAGGTCGCAGTTGTGATGCGAGAAGTGGTCGATGCTGACGGTCCAGCGGTAGCCGCCCTCGCCGTTCGGCGTGACGAGGCCGACACCGTCACCGGCCTCGGTCTGGACCCACATCCCGAGTTCGTGATCAAACCACCATGAAGCGATCGTCTCTGGAACCGACTCGGCGTCGACGAGCTCACGGGGCAGCTCCATCTCGAGCACCGCGTTCGCGCCCGGCGCGAGCTGCAGACGACTCCCGTTCTGCCAAACGCTGATCTCGGCCATAAAGAAGGTCTGTAGCGACACCCTCTCGCCCGCGCGGTCGATCCCTTCCAACGGGCCCGGCGCCGCGCGAAGCTCCTGCGTCGAGGGGTCAAAGGGAACGATGGTGGCCTCGACGAGCCCGGTTACCGGCTGACCGCTGCTATCGACGAGCGCGCCGCCAGGAATCTCGACGCGGACGCCTCCGCGCTCGACCGACGCCCCTTCCTGCGCGACAAAGGGCATCGGCTCCCCGAGCGCGTGCAGGTACACAGGGACGCCCACGTGAGCGCCAGGCCTCAGCTCGAGAACGACGTTACTCGAGGTGTAACCCGGCGCGCTGATCTCGGCGTTTAGGCGCCCTTCGGGCAAGCCCTCGAGCAGCAGGTAGCCCTCGTGGTCGCTCGTCGTGCTCCACGCCAGCCTGACCACGTCGTCGGGCAAAGAGTGAAGCTTGACCGAGGCGCCGGCGATCGGCTGGCCGTCACCGTCACGCACGTTCAAGAACACGCTGTTGGCGATGGGCTCGAAATCTGGCTCGGGGTCTCCCTGCGAGGGATCAACCTCCTCGGTCGTTCCCTCATCCGGGCCCGGGCTACAGCCGGCGAGCGCGAGCGCGAGCGCGAGCGCGAGGATAGAGACCTGCGCCGCGAGGATTCTACGTGTCCAGTCACTCATGTGGGTACACCCTGTCGTCAAGGCCATACCGACTACGACGCGCCCCCTCGCCGACCGTGCGTCATAGCGAGAGCGCCGCGAACGTTCGGCGTTGCTCCACCCAGGTAATGTCGGACGGACGTTGATCGGACGAGATTTTTTTCGGGGGGCGTCTGTGCGTTCTCGCAGCCAGCGCTCGGTTCGCTTTTCCCGGCATCCCCCGTATATTCGCGCCGCTGATGTCCGTGGACGATCACAGCCGTGACGACGCGCCGGATCGTGAGCTGCTCGCGTCGTGGTGCGCGGGCGACCCCCGGGGCCTAGAGCGGCTCTACGCGAAGTACCACGCCGGGCTCACACGCTTCTTTACGAGCAAGGTTCGACAGGTGGACGTCGACGAGCTACTGCAGCAGACGTGGACCGTGATCGTCGAGGCGCGTGACGCCTTCGCGGCTGGTCTAGAAGGCGTCGCTAGCACGCGCGCACGGCGATCGATCGTCCTCACGAGCTCGTTTCACGCGTACCTCCTCGGCGTCGCGCGCAATAAGACCCTCGAGTACTACCGCCGGCGACAAAAGTCGCATAACAGCTTTGACCCGAAGGTCGACACCATTTTGGAGCTCGAACCATCGCTGAGCCTGCGGCTACGACTGCGTGAGCGACTCGAGCGCGTCCAGATGGCGCTGCACATGCTCCCCCTCGAGCAGCAGACGCTACTCGAGCTGAAGATGTTCGACGATCTCTCGGGACGCGAGATCGCGGCGATCTACGACATCCCGGTCTCGACCGCGAAGAGCCGCATCACGCGCGCGCGCGCAGAGTTTGATCGACACCTCGCGCGGATTGAAAAGCTCTACGCGAAGTAACTCGCCAGGACGGAGCAACGCAAACGAGATGACCCATCAATCCGATAACGATGAGCGGGTCGTCGGAGACTCGATCGACACGCTGCCGCGGGAGCGCGACACAATCAGCTTGGTGACCGGAGATCTGCTTATTCAGCCAGGCCGCTCCTCGCGCTCACGCGCGCCGACCCGGGGCGCCGCGAGCCTGCACGCGCGCGAACGTCGGGGGCTGATTCGACCCGGGCAGCGGCTCGGGAACTACGAGATCGTGCAGGTCCTCGGAGAGGGCGGTATGGGCGTCATCTACGAGGCGCAGGATCTACGGCACTCGCGCCGCGTCGCGCTGAAGATGCTCTTCGATCTCGATGTCCAGGGCATCTACCGGCTCAAGCGTGAGTTCCGGCGTATGCAGGGCATTCGTCACCGCAACCTCGTCTCGCTCTACGAGCTCGTCCACGCCGAGCGGGTGTGGTTCTTCGCTATGGAGCTCGTCGGCGGCAACGAATTCTGCGAGGCATTCTGGCATCGCGCGGGTTGGGTGCCAAGCCAGCCCTTCGGCCCGCGAGTCCTGCGAGAGCTGCAGCTCGCCACACGCCAGCTCACGGTCGGCGTACACGCGCTGCATACCGCAAAACGCGTACATCGCGACCTCAAGCCGTCGAACGTGTTGATCGCCGACGACGGGCGCGTCGTCATCCTCGACTTCGGGATCACGCGCGAGACGGTGCGCGACAACGGCACGATCGTGACGAGCACGACCGGGATCCAAGGGACGCCGCAGTACATGGCGCCCGAGCAGGCTGCAGGGCAGCGTGCGACACCCGAGAGCGACTGGTACGCCGTCGGCACGATCCTGTTCGAGACGCTCACAGGGCGCCGACCGTTTGAGGGGCAGGTGCTCGCTGTCCTGCTCGACAAGCTGGAGCGCGATCCGCCCTCGATTCGTGTGTTTCGCAATGACCTACCGCTCGAGCTCGTCGCGCTGATCGACGGCCTGCAGCGCCAAAACCCGCGCGATCGCCCCCCGCCCTCCGAGCTGCTCGCGTGGTGCGAGTCGACACGTCGCGCCACGTTGATGCGACCGACGCCGGTGGCCGCGAAGCCGACGGGCGCGCCCCCAGAGCCGCTCGGCCGCGCCTCTCAGTTCGCGGCGCTGCGTCACTGCGTCGATCAGCTGCGAAAGCGACACGGTCCGGTGTTCGCCAGCCTGCACGGACCATCGGGCAGCGGCAAGACCTACCTCGCGGAGCGGTTTATCGCCACCGTGCGCGAGACGGCGTCGGCGACGGTGCTACGCGGCCCGTGCTACCGTCACGAGTCGCTCCCGTACCGCGGGCTCGACAACATCGTCGACGCGCTGAGTCGCTACCTGCGAATGCTCCCGGACGACGATCTTCGCGGCTACATCGACGACGGGCTCGAGACGCTGGGCGAGCTGTTCCCCGCACTGCTGCGCGTGATCCCGAAGCGCCTGCGGGCCCCTGGGCGCGCCCTCGAAGTCGGCGAGCGCGAGCGCTTCCTGCGGGCGACGCAGGCGTTCCGGCGCCTTCTGTATCGCCTCGCGCTCGGCGAGCCGCTGGTGCTGTTCTTCGACGACACTCAGTGGTGGGACCGCGACAGCGTCCGCATGCTCGAGATGCTGCTGCAACCACCGGACGCGCCCTCGATGCTGGTGCTCGTAGCGATCGAGCAAGGCCATGTCGAGCACTCATTCGCGCCCGGAGGACGCGCGTTCGCAGCCCGGCTCGAGCACGAGGGGATCGATTGTTACGAGATCGAGGTCGGACCGCTCGACACCGCCGCCGCGGTGACGATGGCGACCCAGGCGCTGCGCGAGCCGGTCGCGCAACGCCGACGTTGGTACGCGCAGCGGATCGCCCGAGAGTCGGCCGGGAACCCCACGCTGATCGAGGCGCTCTGTCAGCGCGCGAACGAGCTTCCCCCGACGGCGCCAGCGCCGGGGGAGAGGCTCCCCGGCGTCTCGATGAAGGCATTGGTGAAGGCCAGACTTCGCACGCTGCCCGACGGCGCGCGGGCGACCATCGAGTTACTCGCTACGACCCAACGACCGCTGTCACCGCACGTGATCGAGTTCGCGGCCGAACTCCGCGCAGAGACGCGCGCTATCATCGATGTGCTGATCAGCAGTCGACTCGTGAAGCTGCGAGAACTCTCCGAGGGGCTCACCGCGCTGGAGATTTTCAATAGCAGCGTCGCTGACGCGGTCCTCAGCTTGCTGAACGACGCGACGCGCACGCGACTCCACGCGCGCATGGCCGAGACGCTGCGCTATCTCGAGATCAACGACCCCGAGTGGCTCGCCTATCATCTGCTCGAGGCTGGAGATGCGGACGCGGCCGTCGAGCACCTCTCGGACGCCGCGCATCTGTCGATACGTACCCTCGCGTTCGAGCGCGCGGCCACGTTGTACGGACGGGCCGCCGGCATCGCGCGTTCGTCCTGGATGCTCAAACGAATGCACGCGGATGCGCTCGAGGCCGCGGGTCACACCGCCGAGGCGGGAGCAGCCTACCTCGAGGCCCTCGAGCTCGCGCCGCCCAAAAAGCGCCCGATGCTGCGTCGCAGCGCAGCCGAGCAGCTGCTGACGAGCGGCGCGTACGAGCAGGGAGGGCAGCTACTCTCGTCGCTCTTCGGCCAGTACAACTTCAACAGCCGCGACGTCCGCACGGAGGCGTCACGGATGTTCATCAAGCGCACGAGCTTCTTGCATCGGCGCGGACTCGGCTTCGCTGAGCGCAGCAATGTCGAGCTGCGCAGCGGCGAGCGCGAATTACTCGATCTCTTCTGGGTCGCCGGCAAGGGGACGCTGCTCGCGGAGCCGAGTCTGGGTGGCCTATTCATCGCTGAGGGTCTGTGCCAGGCGCTCGAGTGCGGCGAGGTGAGTCGAATCGATCGTTTCATCGCGGCGCTGTTGATCGTCTACTCGATGCGCGGCAGCGTGCTCGCCGAGCGGCTGGTCCCGCACTGTGAGCACGTCGCCCGAGAAGCGCGGACGCCGTACTCACGCGCGATCGCTTCGCTCGCGCTGGGGGTTCACGCCACGCAGCGCGGTCGCTGGGTCGTCGCGCTCGATCTCTTCGAAGACTGCCTCGAGGATTTTGAGGACCGCTGCCCAGGCTCTGTGTGGGAGCGCAGCTTCACGAGCTTCTTCTCGTTGAGCGTGCTCGAATCGCAGGGCGAATTCCGCGAGATCGAGCGCCTGTGCCAGCGCATGTCGCTGCGGGTGACGGGCTCGGATGAGCTGTTCGGGCGCTTGGTTTACGCTCGCTTCGCGTCGCTGTGCGCGAGCGCCCGCGGTGATCTCGGCTCAGCCGAGCAACTCGTGCAGGAGGGCTTTCAGCGCCTCCCGAGTACCGGCTTCGCGGGCCCCCGCCTCGCGCTCGAGGAGCAGCGCTGCGCGCTGATGTTGCTACGCGGCGCGCCCGAGAGAGCGTGGTCTCACCTCTTGCAGATCTGGCCCAGCTTCGAGCGCGGCGACCTGTTCTCAATTCAGGCCTACCGCGCGAACGCGACGGTGCTTCAGTCGCGCGTAGCGCTAGCGACCGCGCTCGCAAGATCGCGCGTGGACGCTCATCCGCTGCTCACGCTCGTGTCCGCGAACACGCGTAAGCTTCGGGATGAGAGGCTCGGCTGGACAACCGCGATGGCCGAGTTTTTCGATGCTTCGGTCGCTGCGCTGCAGCAACGCGAAGCCGCGGCAACACAGCACTTGGCCCGCGCAATTCGGGAGTTCACACAGGTTGGGATGGCCGCGATGATCTGTGCGTGTCGCTACCATCGGGCGCGACGCGACGGCTCACACAAGCCGCTGCAAATGGTCTGTTCGTACTTCGCCATGCAAGGTGTTGTATTCCCAGAGCGCTGGGTCCATCTCCTCGCGCCGTATCCGACGACCACAGGAGCACGGATGACGAGCCTGGGATAGAGGTCGTTCGAATCCGCGCGGCGTGACGAATACGCCCTATTTCTGGGCCCTACCAACCCGTCTGATACGTCATACCAATTGGTCAATGTGACGGTTGAGACTGGCCGAACATCGCCGGCACATACTTGCTCGTGTCGCCGGACGGCACGAGCGAACCGAATGCGCAGCAAAAAACTCAGTGTTCTCGGGTTGATCGAACCGATTTTAACGAGAGCCGGCTGGCCGGAACGCTTCTCGTACAAGCGGGGACTGGCCCTCGCAGCTCACCTTCGCGACACTCGAGCGTATGTCGACGCGCCTCCGCCCTGGCTCCGGCCCAAAGTTAATCGGCAGGGTCCTGGAGGGACGGTACGAGCTGCTCTCCATCATCGGCCGCGGCGGGATGGCCGAGGTCTACCGCGCGCATTTCCGTCCTGGGGGTTCATTCCGCGCCGTCAAGATCCTGCGTGCCGGGTTCGTCGGCGACGCTGACGTCACGCGCCGGTTCGCGCGCGAGTTCAAGGCTCTTCATCAAGTCGACCACGAGAGCGTCGTCACGGCGTACGACTACGGGCTCGCCGATGATGGGCGCCCCTACATGGCCATGGAGTATCTCGATGGTGAGTCACTTCATGATCTGCTTGATCATTCACGCCGTATTGACCCGCTACGAGCGGTTCGGGTCTCGATACAGCTCTGCGTTGCCCTCGGCGCGCTTCACGAGCAGGGAATCGTTCACCGCGATCTGAAGCCAGGGAACGTGCTGCTCCTCGCCGACGACCGCGTGAAGCTGATCGACCTCGGGATCGCTCGCCTCACCGACGACTACTACGCCCGCGACGGCCGCTATATCACGCCGCCGTCGCAGCGGATCAGGACCCCGACCCCCTTCGTCCTGGGGACGCCTGGCTACATCGCGCCCGAGCTGGGCCACGAGCACCCCGAACCACGCTCGGACATCTTCTCGCTGGGTGTCGTGCTGTACCGGATGCTCAGCGGGTCAATCCCGTTTCGCCCGAGCGACAAGAGCTACTCGACACCCGCCTCGCTCGTGAATCTGCCGCGCTCTCTCGAGCGCGTCGTTTTCACCGCGCTCGAGGTCGAGCCCGACGAGCGCTATCAGACCGTCGACGAGCTGCGAGAGGAACTCGAGGACGCGCTCCTCGACCTTGAGTCCGAGAGCGGGATCGCAAAGCTAGACGATGCCAAACCGGCGCCCGACGTTCTGCCCTCTCCTCCCCCGTGGTGGCAGCGTCCAACCCCCGTGTTCTCACTCGGAGCGCTCGTGGGCGGACTCTCGATCTCTGCCGTACTCCTGGGCCTGCTCCCTGCCCTCGCCCCGCCCGAGTCGCCAGCAAGACCTCTCGACAACGTAACGGCATCCGCTCCCACTGCCTCGGTTGAGTTGATCCAGCCACCAACCAAGTTGATCCCGGCACCGGATGTAGACGGGGACTCACAGGAGACTCCCGCATCCGCGCCGGATCTGATCGACGAGGAACCGAGCATCGACCCCGATCCGGTTGAGCCGAAGACGGCCTCGGCCCCAGCGAGTCAACCGCGCCACGCACGGGCCCGCCGGCCCGCGAATTTCGACGACGAGATGCGGCGAGTTCGGCCGACTCTGCTGGGGTGTCTGCGGTTCGAACCTGCTGAGGTGACGTTCACGGTCCGTGTCCGAGCGGGCGTAGCTACGCTCAAGCCGAACGCGCAACTCAGCGATCCGAGCCGGCGGTGCATCGAGCGCGCCTCGCATGAGCTAAACTTCGGCGAGTCTACGTTCACGACGAAGTACACCGTGCATCGAGATAAGCCGTGATGCTTCCGCAACTCACCCTCGCGCTGATGCTCTCCCCACCTGGGGAGCCCGCAGACATACTCGTGGCGGCGGATAGGGCCGCGCAGGCGCACGAGTACGAACGCGCGGCTGAGCTGTGCCTCGAAGTCGCTGACAAGGATGAGACGGAAGACCAGCTGCGACAAGACGCGCTGCAGGCCGCGCTCGGCTACGCAGACATCGCCGTCGACGAGACCGGCAGCGTGGAGTCTCTGTGCCGCGCCTACGCGAGTCTCGTCGAGCACGGTCGCGGCGACGTCCTCGCGCTGAAGCCGGTGATCGAAGAACGCCTCGAATCGCTCGAGGGGCCGTCATGGCGCGCGAGCTGTTTCGCGCCCTCGGATCTCGTGGAGCAACCGCGGCCGACAGCGGAAGACGTGCCTCCACCGATCTCGAGTGAGCCACCATCGGATCCTCCTCGGCCTACGCTGTTGTCTGTGACTCCAACGACGATCGCGGATCGTCAAAGCACCCCCCGAGGGCGCGGGCTCACGATCGCCGGCGCGACGCTCGTTTCGATCGGCGCAGCGTCCCTCGCCGGGATGACCGCCACGCTCATCGTTTGGGATCAAAAATACGACTCGATCATCGACCACGGAGACGCGGTCAACCTGGGTGCGGAGAAGACGCCTGCCCGCAACGACGAGGTTGAGCGCCTGGGGGACTCCGACGCCTACCTAAAGCCATTGGCGATCGCGACAGGAACGCTGGGAGCCGCCACGTTGCTCACCGGCGCCGCCTTGCTCATCGCCGGCCACCGCAAGCGCTCACGCGACATCAACGTGACCCCGACTTTCTCGCGCGCGTTCCACGGTCTTTCACTCACGGCTCGCTTCTAAGGACTGGAAGTACGCATGCCTCGAACAACCATTCTTGCTGGGCTCCTGTGTCTCGCCGCGTGTAACTTCGACCTGGCCGCGGCCGAGCAATACTACTTGGAGGCATCCGAGAGCAGCTCAACGAACTCGGAAGACGTCGACAACGCTGGTTCCACGAGCGGGCTTGGACCCTTCAACACGGTCACGAGCGCAGCGGCTGCCGACGACGACCTTCCCGGCGAGGACGCGGCCCCCGACGGCCCACAGATCTTGAGCTTCAATGCGTCGCCCGCCGAGGTCCCCGAGGCCGGCCCGGTGACGATCAACATCGAGCACACGCCCGATGTCGTCGAGGTCATGCTGTTCGATGAATACAACGGCGCGACTGAGCATCTCGTCGACCTCGCACCCGGTGAACCGTGGACCTTCGCCATCACGTCTGAGGCCGACTTCGAGGGCACGCACGATCTGCACGCCATCGTCGTGGACGACGAGGGGCGCTGGGATGAAGCGACCACCGTGGTCGAGGCCGATCTACCGCCCGCGGGGAGCCCGATCTGGGTCAATGAGGGGCAGGATGACGATGAGCCCTACTTCAAGCTTGGGCTCGCGGCTGCTGCCGTCGACGACGGGGTCATCGTCGCGGGCCGCGATCTCAACGCCGGCATGGGCTACTCGTTTGTGCGGCGCTACTCGGGTGATAGCGGAGATGTCGAGTGGACGTACAAGACGTCCGAGAACGTCGTGGTCAGCGATCTCGAGATCACCGCGGACGGTCACATCGCGGTCACCGGGTCGATCACCAAAAACTCGATCAGCCGCGCGTGGGTCCACATGCTCAACGCGGACGGGACGCCTGCCTGGGATGACCCGCAGGTCTGGCTCGACAACTCGGAGGCCACGACGGTCGCGGTCACGGCGGACGGTGGTATCTACGTCGCCGGCAACCTGACGATCGAGGGCGAACACACCGATGTGTTTGTGTGGCACCTGCCCGCGAACGCGATGCCGACCTGGGCGACGTGGGACTCAGACGAGACCCTGATTCCGAACGACTACGCGAGCTCGGTCGTCACGGATTCCGCTGGCCGCGTGTTCGTAGGAGGAAGCGCAACTCTCGCGGTCGAAGATTACGGTCCTCGCCAACGTATGACGGTTCTCGAGTACTCGGAGTCGACGCTCTCGCTACGCTGGACTGACCGCGCTAGCGACGAATCCACGAGTTCGATCCTTGGGGTCACGGGACTCGGTAGCGATCTCGCTGTCGCCGGTTGGCGGGAGTTCGCCGGACCCTACGTACCCGAGGCTCGCCTCTTGAAGAGGGATAACGACCAGAATTCCTTCTCGACTCTCTGGACGTTTGACGACGGCGGCGCTGGTGGAAAAATGCTGACCGGCATCGCGCGCGATCCCAATGATCGACTCGTGGTAGTCGGGACGAAGATGGGCGGTCCTGACGTGATCGAGCTGATGTCGTTGGACCCTGACGGGAACAACGTCTGGACGGCCAGCTATCAGAACTTCGCGGGCGGCGACACGTCGGCGAGCGCGCTCGCAATCGACCAGTACGGCTATGTCTACTTCACCGGGACCCTCGCTATTGACGGTGGCCACCGGGTGGTCGCCGGAAAACGAAACCCGTGAGACCGCTCGTTACTGCGGGATAAATGTCTCGCAGACCGTCTCTACCAACGCCGCCGCTTCGTCGAAGAACGGCGAGAAGTCGGCTTCGCAGACGCTCGCGCGCACCGCGTTCGGGAAGAGCGTGAACAGCTCGTCATGGGGAGGAAAGCCATCGTACGGACCACCGCAGAGCGGCTCGTCGGCCCAAGCCTGATCAGGCGTGAGACCCAGGTAGACGACCGCGTTCTCGTCACCGCCCTTCGCGGCGAAGACAGGCGCCGTCCACTCCTCGGGCGTTCCGGGCGTGCCCCAGCCGTCGGAGTCTGTGATCGCCACGATCACGAGCAACGCGTCGTCACGAACGAACCCGGCGTTGCAGCCTCCTGGTTCGAGTTGCTCGGCCGCGAAAATATATTGAAGCGCGTATCCGGCGACCGCCTTGAAAGTATTGACCGTGCCTACGCTCGTGATGCAGGTGAATGCTGAAGCGAGGTCACTGTCCTGGTCGGTGATGTAGCGGCCCCCCCCTGTCAGCTCGCAACGCTCGTTCGACGCGCCAAACCCCGCTGGGAAGGTCACACCGGCGCCGAAGGTACTGTCGCACTCGCCTATCTCGTCGTCAGTGAAGGCCCAGCACGGATAATCTGCTGGTCCGTCGGGCGCGCATCCCTGGCCTTCATTGTCCGCGCAGATCTCATCGCACTCCTGCATCCCCCACGGCAGCGGATCCGCGTGAACGACCATGATGTGGAGGTCGAAGTCGTCGAACATCGCCTCGATCGTCTGCAAGAACTTGGGAAGGCTGGCGGCGAGCGCCGGCTGCTGGTTCCACATCGTCGCGCCACGATCGATAACGAACAGGAGATCGATTTTTCCGCCGCAGCCAACGCCGCCGGTGTCGAAGTCTGGCGGGGTCCCGGTGGTGAACACGTCGTCGGTCGTCGCCGTTGCGACGCTGGTCGACGAATTCGTGCTGGTGGTGGGCGACGGAGTCGCGGAGGTCACGGTGTTCACCGAGAGCCCGGTTGACTCCGCGTCTCCGCTCGCGTCGACGATCGTTGTGATTCCCGACGTCGCGGCTTCGCTCTCGGTTGAGTTGGCCGAGCAGGCGCTCATCGTGAGCGCGGCGAGTAGGACCGTGCGCCGGGGCATTCCGTTGCTCCGAGGGCGACGGTAGCGAGTGAATTCGGCGGCGGCAAGCGTACCTCCCCTCCAGACGGCGGGGGTGAACACAGCGCTGCACTCAGTCCGGTAGCCGGCCAACGATCTCCGCGGGATAGAGTCGATAGCTGTTGCGCTCAGGATCCCAGGCGCGCCATGCCAGATGACGCCACGCGCCCGGTGAGGCCCAGAGAAACTGATTCGTGCGCACGTCGATTGTGGCGCCCGTTCGCTCCGGTCCGCACCAGTGGATCCGTAGCTGTTCGCCTGTTTGTGAATCCCAGACTCGTACGGTGCCATCGTCGGAGGCGGAAGCGATGCGCGCCCCGTCCGGGCTGAACTCGCCCCCCCTCACCCAATTCGCGTGGCCCTCGAGTGTGAGGAGCGCACGCCCCGACGCCGCGTCCCACACCCGCACGGTGCGGTCGTTGGAGGTGGAGACGATGCGCGCCCCGTCCGGGCTGAACCCGCACCCCCTCACCTCTCCTTGGTGGCCCTCGAGTGTGAGGAGCGCACGCCCCGACGTCGCGTCCCAAACCCGTACGGTGCGGTCGTCGGAGGCGGAGGCGATGCGCGTCCCGTCCGGGCTGAACCCGCACCCCCTTACCCAGTCCACATGGCCCTCGAGGGTGAGGAGCACACGGCCCGACGCCGCGTCCCACACCCGCACGGTGCGGTCGTCGGAGGCGGAGACGATGCGCGCCCCGTCCGGGCTGAACCCGCACCCCCTCACCCAAGCCGTGTGGCCCTTGAGGATGAGGAGCGCACGGCCCGACGCCGCGTCCCACAGCCGCACGGTACCATCGTCGGAGGCGGAGACGATGCGCGCCCCGTCCGGGCTGAACCCGCACCCCGTCACCGCTCCTGTATGACCCTCGAGTGTGAGGAGCGTACGGCCCGACGCCACGTCCCACAACCGCACGGTGCCATCGTCGGAGGCGGAGACGATGCGTGCCCCGTCCGGGCTGAATCCGCACCCCGTCACCCAACCAGTGTGGCCCTCGAGAGTGAGCTGCGGACGACCCGACGCCGCGTCCCACACCCGCACGGTGCCGTCGTCGGAGGCGGAGACAATGCGTGCCCCGTCTGGGCTGAACCCGCACCCCCTCACCCGTCCCGCGTGGCCTTTAAGGGTAAGTTGCGCGCGGCCTGACGCCGCGTCCCAGACTCGTACGGTACCATCGTCGGAGGCGGAGACGATGCACGCCCCGTCCGGGCTGAACCCGCACCTCCTCACCCAGTCCGTATGGCCCTCAAGGGTGAGGAGCGCACGGCCCGACGCCGCGTCCCACACCCGCACGGTGCCGTCGAACGAGGCGGAGACGATACGCGCCCCGTTCGGGCTGAACCCACACGCCTCCACTAAAGACGAGTGGCCCAGAAAATGCGCAGGCGAGATCGCAGGGGGGGAGGGATGGTGTGTATCGACAACGGATTGCGCGTCAAGGCCCTCGCCAGAAGTCGAGCTACCGATCAGAGCGGCGTCCCACCACGACGAATGGTCAACGCTCACGTCAACAAGCTGACTGTCGCGCCACACGGACGCGGTGAACTCCCCACGAGTGAGCTGCACCCGCGTCGCGTTCACCCGCAGGAACTCGGTCGAGAGCGCGTGCACCCCCGAGAGGTCTGCGCCGGTGAGATCGACGTCACGAAGCCGCGCTCGAGCGAGTTTGACATCCCGAAGATCGGCGTTCCGCAACATCAGCGGACGGCCCCGGCGACCCGCGATTGTCCACTCGTCCAGGTCCTCGCCGGCGAGCACAACGCGTTCGGGCAACGGCGTTGGGTGGTCACGCTCGACGGCGATTATCCAGTAGCGAAACGCGGCTCGGGTGGCTCGGGGAGCGTGGTTTTCAAGTAGGCCCTCGAGCGTCCGCTGCCACCTGTCGCGCTCGGTGCCCGTACGCACCGTCAACAGCTGCCCCAAGAAATCAAGCGTCTCGTCGCTCGGGAGCGGCATCGCCCAACGCTCGGGCTGCCCCTCGGCCAGCGCACGATACAGATACCGCGCCAGGAAGTACTCCTGTAACGAGGTGTGGGCGAAACGAAAGTTCTCGGCGCTGCTGTCAGGCCGCAAGACCATCGTCGCTGTACGAAAATCCTCGGCCAGCAGCTCCATGGCCTCCCCGGTGCGCTGACGCCCCATGAAGTAGTGCTGCATGGTCTTGTCGGTCTGAATCCGCTGCTTGATCCATGGATGCAGCTGACTCCACGGCCACTCGCGCGCGCCCGAGGACCACAGCGCGGCCGCGACGTCCTCCATCAACCGCTGCTTGTCGTCGTGGTCGAGCACGTGCTTCCCCTCATCGCGCTCCAGCGACTCGGCGAGCAACAGATCGTAGAGCGTCACACCTCGCACCGGCTCACCGCGCGCGCGCAGCTCTTCAAGCTGCTGAATGTGCCTCTGTATCAGCGAGAGAAAATATGGTCTCGGAGCCAGATCCGAGAGGTTGTGCACCGAGGCGATCAGCGCGAACGCCGACTCGACGCGCGCGACCCCGAGCTGTTTTGTCAGGTACGACTCGACCTGCTCGCGCGAGAAGGGGAGCATGACCAGGGCCATGTAGTCGCTCGCGCGCACATCGTCGCGTCCGCCTCCGGTGAAGGCCGTGTTCTGTGCCCGAAGCGTGGGGAAGAAGTGAGAGCGACACGAGAACGCGACCTTGCCGCGCTTCTTGTCCTCCCTCCCGCGGGAGCGTGGCGGGAGAATGCTCCAGAGCGTCCGGATCAGCGTGTGCCCCTGCGGTGTCGAGAGGTGAACGAGCTTCTCGTCAAGGCCGTCAAAGATGATCAACGCGCCCTCGCTGCGCACCAACTCGATCACCCGCCGCGCGGTCGGAGGCGGTCCGTCATGCTTCCACGCGCGCCGCAGTAGCTCGGCGAGCAGGGGCTCGAGCTCGGGAACGGCGATCGATCCGTCGCCCCGCTCCATGGCCTCAACCGTCGTCCGCAAGTCGATGAAGATCGGAATTGGCGCTGAGGTATCGCCCGCCTCGCGCCGATCGAGCAACTCGTGCGTGAGACGCATGAGCGTTACCGTCTTGCCCATGCCAAACTCACCGAGCACACACGCATAGGGCGATGCGTCGGGGTTACATGCCCAAGTGCACAACATCTCCAGCGCGCTCTGGGGCGTCGAGCTGCGTGGCGTCGCGTCTACGCTTGTGGCGTCGAGCCGGGCCTCGCGGGCGTGGCTGTCCTCAACACACGTGATTTCGAGCTGCGCGAGTTTACGGACACCGTGTTCGAAGTGGCGCCGGCGCGCCACGGCGCCCGAGAACCAGCGCTCCGCTTGTGCCTCGAGTTCGCGGTAGAGCCCCCCCACAAACGCTTCCTTGTCAGCCCGGCTCCGGCACTGGCTCCAGGCTTTCCCGCCGAGCGTGAAACGCTGACGTTTGTCAGCGCCATGCAGCTCTTGGCGCTCGGCATCAACCTTGCGAAGCTCGACGAGCGCGCAGGGGCGCTCCGCCGCGAGCGCCGACGACAGCACGCGGGTGAGCGATGGCGTTGCGAGAAGCTGCGGGCTCAGGAGCACGACGATCATATCAGCCCGCTGCAGCGCGCTCTCGAGCTCCTTCGCGGTCTGCTCGCCGGTCAATATCTTGCGCTGATCCCAGGGATCGAACGCGAATTTTCGTGACGCTTTGAGCTGAACCGCGAGCTGTTCGTCGTAGAGCCCGTGCCACAACGCCGCGTCCGCCGGCGCGTGCACGATCGTCAACGAGACCGTCGTCCGACGCCGGTCGTCCAAGTGGGTGTCCGAGGGAATCGCGGGGTTATCGAGGCCCCCGTCCGGCGGCTGGCTAACTTCGCGAGAGAACCGAGTGATCCGCTCGGCCGCGCGGTCGGGTCCGACGAGCGTGACGGTCCGCTCGCCCCGTTGCTTCCGCGACCTGAACTCAAGACCGAGCGATGCAGCGGTCTTTTTGAAACGCGACGTGAACGCGCGAAAACTCTTGTCTCCGCTCGTGGCGTCATCATCCGGGAACACCGCCGTGACGCAGCGCGACCGCTCGGCAGACAGCTCGGTGTTCGAGTCGAACAACCCGAGAAATGCGTCGAGACGCTTGAGGTCGTTCACGCTCACGTCACCGAGTTGGTCGCGTACCTCCTCGACCTCACGACGTGACCACGGGACGGTCTTCGCCGTCGCTTTCTTCGCGGCCGTCTTCTTCTTCGCGACAGTCTTCTTCTTCGCGGTCGGCTTCTTCTTCGCGGCCGTCTTCTTCTTCGCCCGCGTAGCTGGCTTCTTCTTCGCGGCCCGCGTGGCCGGCTTCTTCTTCGTTGCCCGCGTGGCTTTCTTCTTCGCCATGCTCGACCCCCTAGCGCTTACTCAGACGATCCTCGATGGCCTTGTAGAGCGCGAGCGCAAACTGCTCACGCTGTAGCGACGTTCGGCACTCGCTGTAGGTGCGCGCCCCGCCGCCGGTCACGGGGAGCCCGAACATCCACAGCTTCTCGAGCCCTCGCAGCTCCTGGCGCCCGATGTCGACCCGCCGAAGCTGCACGGGGATGACGACCTTGCCCGCGTCGAGGAGCTGCGGGATCTCCTTCTCGACGATGTAGGGCCGCGACAGGAACACCGGTGAGACCAGCAAGATCGCCATCTCGCACTCGAGAATCGCTGCCTGGATCTCGTCATCCCACACCTCGCCGGCGAGAATCCCGGTGTCTCGCCAGCCTCGAAAATCGTAGGTTTTCGAGATCGCTAGATGGACCTTCAAGTCCTCGTGGAGCGTGTCAACAAGCGAGCCGTCCCGGTGGGCGTAGCTCAGGAAGTAGGGGATCGTGGCCTTTGCCATGTCGAGAACGTAGGTGACTCAGCCGCGCCTCACAAGACAATTTTTGCATATTTTTTTGCTTTTTTTGCATTTACATTTTGACCCTTGAATGCTGGATTGCTCCCGCCTAGAGTAGCCACGACGAAGCCGTGTGCTGTCACCGCCAAGAAAGGTCAAGCGATGACAGTCAAGGTACGGAAACGGAAGTCCACGAACGGCAAGATGCACTGGCAGGCCGACATCCACGTCACCCTCCCGAGCGGAGATGTTCTCCGCGAGCGGAGGATGGCGCAGGGCAGCACGAAGGCGGCTGCGCTGCGGTGGGCGAAGGCACGCGAGGCGCACCTGCTGCGTCACGGAAAGGAGAACCAACAACCCAAGAACAACACCGCCCTCTCCCCCACCCTTCGGGAGTTCGTCGAACAATTTCGGCGCGACTATTTGATCGCCAACCGCTGGCGCCCCTCGACACTCTACAACTGGGACTCGGTGCTCACGCACCATTTGCTCCCAGCACTCGGTGAGACTCGAATCGACAAGATCGGGCCGCGCGAGATCCAGAAGCTCAAGCAGCGGCCGCTCGCGGCCAGCACGATGAACCTCGTGCTGGCGAAGCTTCGCGCGCTGCTCGGTCAGGCGAGCGAGTGGGGGTTGCTCGAGTCCGTCCCAAAGGTCTCGAAGGTCAAGGAGACGAAGAGGACGCCCGAGTACCTCTCATTCGACGACTACGGCCGCTTGGTCGAGTCCACGAGGATGGTGCTGGATGAGCACAGCGTGGTCGCGCTCCTGCTGGGCGGCGACGCGGGGTTGAGGTCCGGTGAGATTCAGGCGTTGCGCTGGCGACACCTGTTCTTCGATCGCAACCGGATCCACGTCTGCGAGAACGTCGTGCGTGGCCATCTCGGGCCGCCGAAGGGGGGCCGGGATCGTTGGGTGCCGATGACCAAGCAGCTCCGTGGTGCGCTCGAGACCATGAAGCGCCGGAGTGAACGCGTGCTCTGGTGTAGCAAGAACACTGAGCCCTTCACGCACTCGGTACTGGCCCGCCGTGTTCGAAAGGCCATGTGCCGCGCCGGGCTCGCCAGCAAGGGCCCGCATACTCTGAGGCACACGTTCTGCTCGCATCTCGCCATGCGAGGCGTCTCGGCGGTCAAGATCCAGAAGCTCGCCGGGCACGCCAATCTCGCTACGACGCAGGTCTATATGCACCTGGCCCCGAGTACCCTCGACGACGCGATCGAGGCCCTGGGGAGGTAGTCATGGGCACTGGAACCACGACGGAACCGCGCTAGCGCGCCTTTAGATTTTTTTTAGTTTTCAACAACTTACGCAATCTGCGGTTACTTGTTGTCGAAGTCATCCGGCGTCTCTGGATCGACGAAGCTGTCGAAGCCGTCCTCATCGAAGCTGACGCGATACCAGCCCGGGTGATCGACGTACTCCTCCCATCGGATCGTGATGGTCTCGCCCGGCGCGTATGTCGTGATGACATCGCCGCGCATATCGTCCGCCTGACCGCACGGTCCGAGCTTGAGCGCGTCGGGGTGTCGGGGGAGCGGATCGAGCAGCCGGAGATGCGCGTGCGCGGTCGGGGCCGCGATGGCGGTGAGCGTGAGCGCGGTGATGGCGATGGCGCGGCGAGGCAGCATCGCGCGATCGTAGCAGCCGCGGCGGCGGGTGACTGCGGAGCTACGGCAGCCCGAGGCGGCGCGCGGCTCGACGCAAGCGCGCCTGGACGCGGTCGCGCAGCGTGCCCTGTGGCCGGCTCTCGGCGTCCCGGAGGGCGCCTCGCGTACGAGCTGCTCGAAAGGTCATCTTCGGAATCGTCGCCAAGGACTTGAAGATCGAGCCGGCGAGGGAGACGGTGAGTTCGGCCGGGGAGCCGCCGCGCGCCTCGATCGCGACTCGCTGACCGCTGACGACGTCGTCCATGGCGCCGCGCGCGACGGTGCGCGTCCCGTCGGAGCGGAGCTCGATCACCAGCCGCGCGACGACGGGCGGCTCGTCCGCGCTCGCGTCGGGTCGCGCGGGCGTGACCTCCGCCGACGCGACGGGCTCGGCGCTTAACGAGTCGCGCGTGTTGGACGTGTCCATTTGGTCATCTCTTGACGCGGGCGCTCGATCATCCCCGGGCTCGTGCACTGGGGGATCGTAGCAGCTTCGCCCGCTCAGTCAGTCGTCACGCGCGAGCGCGCGGCGAGCCGCGAGCGCGCGCGCGCGCGCCTCGTCCAGCGTCTCCGCGAGCGCGGTGATGTGCCCCATCTTGCGCCCGCCCCGGACCTCGCGCTTGCCGTAGAGATGGAGGTGTACGTCGGGCAGCGCGAGCGCTCGCGACCAGCGCGGCTTGTTGGGCCGCCAGGCCTCCCCGAGCAGGTTGACCATGGCGGCGGGGCGCGGCTGCGCGACGGACCCAAGCGGCAGACCGCAGATCGTCCGGACCTGCTGCTCGAACTGCGAGGTGACGTGCGCGTCGACCGTGAGGTGTCCGGAGTTGTGGGGTCGCGGCGCGAGCTCGTTGATGAGCAGCGCGCCGTCGGGGAGCAGGAACATCTCGACGCAGAGCACGCCGACGACGTCGAGCTCCTGCAGGACGCGACGCGCGAGCGCGTCGGCCGAGCGCGCGACGTCGGCGGGGATCGACGCGGGCGAGAGCGAGAGGTCGAGGATGTGCCGCTCGTGGTGGTTTTCGAAGGGCGCGTAGGCGAGGAATTCACCGTCGAGACCGCGGGCGGCGACGACCGAGATCTCGCGCTCGTAGTGGACCCAGGCCTCGAGCACGGCCTCCTCGGTGGAGAGCCGGCGCCACGCGTCGTCGAGGGCGGCTGGGCTCGCGTCGTCGATGCGCACCTGGCCCTTGCCGTCGTAGCCGAAGCCGGCGGTCTTGAGCACGCAGGGGGTGCCGAGCGCGTCGACGGCGGGCGTCAGCTCGGCGCGGGAGCGAACCACGCGAAAGGGCGTGACCGGGAGGCCGCGGTCCCGGAGGAAGGTCTTCTCGCGCTGGCGGTGCTGACAGATGTGGAGCACGGATCCGTCGGGGCGAACCGGCGCGTGCTCGGCTGCGGCCGCCGCGGTCGCGGCGGGGACGTTCTCGAACTCGAAGGTGACGACGTCGACGCCGGCGGCGAAGCGACGCACGGCGTCGAGCTCTCCGTAGGGGCCGACGTGCTCCTCGTCGGCGACCTGACCGGTCGGGGTGTCTCGCCGCGGCGAGTAGGTGTGCACGCGGTAGCCGAGCTGACGGGCCGCGATCGCGAACATGCGGCCGAGCTGCCCGCTCCCGAGGACGCCGAGGGTCGCGCCGGGCTCGATGACGCGCGCGCGCTCAGACATCGTCGTCACCCGCCGGCGGCAGCTCGGAGGCCATGACCGCGGCGGTCTGCCGGGCGCGGAAGTCGAGCAGTCGCTCCCGCAGCGCGGGCCGCTTGAGCGCGAGGATGCTGACGGCCATGAGCGCGGCGTTGACGGCCCCAGAGCGACCGATCGCCAGGGTCCCGACCGGGACGCCGCGGGGCATCTGAACGATGGAGAGGAGCGAGTCGAGGCCCTGGAGCGCGCGGCTCTGCACCGGCACGCCGAGCACCGGGAGCACGGTCTCCGCGGCGGTCATGCCCGGCAGGTGCGCGGCTCCGCCCGCGCCGGCGATGATGACCTCGAGGCCACGCTCGGCGGCGGCGCGCGCGTACTCGCCGACCCGCAGCGGCGTGCGGTGTGCCGAGATGACCTTGCACTCGTGCGGCACCCCGAACTCACGCAGGCGCAGGCTCACGTGACGCATGGTGTCCCAGTCCGACGTGCTCCCCATGATCACGCCGACGAGCGGCGCGTCGCTGTCCGGCTGTTCCATGCCGGGATTATCCGGGCTGCGTCTGCGACGACCAAACGACGACGCGGCGGGGAGCGTTGTGTCAACTCACGCCAATTTCGCCGGGAATTCCCCTGGGTCCGTTGAGGAGATACATATCGAGGGCTCACCGAGGTCGGATCCTGTATGCGTCGAACTGTGCCCTGCTCGCTCCGCTCGCGCCGTCGCCCCCGCGCTCGCGCGTGGCGGCTCGTCGCCGCGACGCTGTGCGCGACGCTGGCCTACGCGGCGCCTGCGGAGAATTCGGCCGCCGCCGCGCAGCCGAAGGTCAAGCGCGAGGGCGGGCAGGCCGAGCTGACGTTCGGCGGCTCGCTGTGCGTGCCCGGTGTCGCGAGCTGCAGCGCGTCGCCCGATGTGGTCGAGGATACGAACGTGTTCGGAAGTACAGATCCTTCGTGGGGCGCCGGCTTCACGATCGGCTACCGCCCGCACCGCGCGTTCTTGTTCGGCGCGGCCTACAACGTCGGCTTCTTTCGACCCAACTATCGAAGCAGCGAGCCGATCGACGCGGACATGTTCGCGATCTACAAGCGCGCCTACCAGAGCAGCGTGTTCGGCGTGCTCCGCGGGATCTTGCCGCTGTGGCGCTTCGACCTCGGCCTCGAGCTCGCGCCCGGGTGGTCGCGCCAGAGCTTTGACGTCGTCGACGGTCGCCTCCAGGTCAAAGACGAGAACAGCGAGCTGATCCCGGGGATCCGCAAGGTCTTCTCGCAGGGCTTCGCGCTGAAGACCGCGCCGGTGATCGACATCTACCTCACGCGACAGCTGTTCATCGGCGCGAAGATCGACTTCATCTGGAACCTCCACGGGGAGGTCTGCTACCGATATGACGGCGGCGCGACCAAGAAGTGCTTCGGTCGTCAGGCCACGAACCAGGCGTCGGTTCACCAGATGATCGTCGGAGCACACATCGGCGGGACGTTCTGAGCCGGTAGCGACCGGTAAACGAAGAACCCCGGACGCCGCTGGCGAGCCGGGGTTCTTTGCGTGTTTTTGAGTGGACCTAGCCGGCAGGCGGGGTCGCGGGCGCGGGGGCCTTCGCGGGCGCGGGGGCCTTCGCCGGCGCCTTCACGTCCGCGGGCTTCGTCGCGCCGCCCGGCGCGCCCGCTTTACCCACGGCCTTGCCCGGCGCCTTGCCCGGCTTCTTCGCGCCCGGGGGGTGGCTGCGTCGCGGCGGCCGCTTGCGCTTGGAGCGAGGATCGGGCCCGAGCGCGTCCTGCATGTGGTTTTTGACCTTGTACTTCTCGAGCAGGCGATCCTTCATGTCACGCCGCCCCTGGTGGAGCTTGCGCTGCTGGAGACGCTGCTTGAGCTGGTCGGCGAGGGCCTCCTTGGGCAGGTCACCCGGGGGGTACCGGCCGAGCAGCTTGATGACGTGGATGCCGAACTTGGTCTCGATGGGCTTCGAGATCTGACCGACCTCGAGCCCGAAGGCCGCCACGCTGAACGGCTCGACCATGCGGTCCTTGGTGAACACGCCGAGGTCACCGCCCTTGGAGGCGCTGGGGCCGACGGAGTGCTCCTGGGCGAGGGCGGCGAAGTCCGCGTCAGGGGCGGTGGCGAGCTTGTGGACCTCCTCGGCCTTCTTCATGGCCTCGGCCTTCCACTGGGCTTTCTCCTCCTCGGTCGGCTCCGGGACCTGCTCACCCGGGCGCGGGTGCTTCCGCTCGGGGCCGACCGGGATCAGGATGTGGGCCGCCCGGACGCGCTCTTTGTCGGACTTGTAGTTCGGCTTGACCTTCTCGTACTCCTCGTCGACCTCGGCGTCGGAGACGATGAGCGCACCGGACTTCTCGAGCAGCGCGCGCTCGACCAGCTCCGCGACGTACATGTTGCGCAGGCTCTGCTCGGTCTCGCCGCGGCGCTTGAGGTGCTTGACCCAGTCCTTGATGCCGCGCTTTTGCTGGGCCTCACGCTCGGCGAGCTTCTTCTCGTCGTGGGTCACGCCCTCGGCCGCCGCCTCCTGGCGCAGGACCTCTTGGTAGATCAGGCGGTCGGTGATCGACTTGCGGTAGCGGCGATCGGCGGAGGCCGGGATCTCGCGGTCGCGGTCCTTGTACTTCTGGACCTTGAGGTCGTAGATGGTGCGGAAGTCGGCGAGCGTGATGTCTTTGTCGCCCACGCGCGCCACGGGATCCGGCAGATCTCCGAGGTGCTTGGCGCCCTTCTTGTTGACCGCGCTCGCCTTCTGGTCCGCCGGCTTGATGTCTTTGGTGTCCTCGGCCAGCGTCGGCTTTGGCGGCTGGGTGCACGACGCCACGGTGGCGAGGCACGTCACGCTGAGAATCAGGGGAAGTAGACGCATGAATTCTCCTCTGCCCGGCCCCGGGGATGCCGCGGGCGCAAAGCCGACTTCGGTACGAAAGTATCGAAGTCGCGCGGGATTCTATGCGGGAATCTCCGCTCCGGTAAAGGCTGCATATTCACAACGGCGCAGCTCAAAACGCGCCCGACGCGCCTAGTCAAAAAACTAAAAAAACGCGAAATCGGGGTGTTCCGGCAAACCGTCCCTTCGGCCGGCTGTCGCGCGACGCGGACGCTGTGGTTCCCAAGCACCAGGCTCCGTGACAACAGCGCGTTTTGACGTACGATTCCTCGCCCATGTCGTCCACGTCGTCGCGTCTCGTGCAGCTCCGAACTGGACCCAGATCTGGATCTGGAGCCGGGTCCTCCGAGGACCCTGTGCGCGACGTCGAGGAGCAGGCGCCTCCCAACGCGCCCAAGGTTTATCTGGAGACCCTCGGCTGCCAGATGAACGAGGCCGACTCGGCGCTGATCTTGGGCCGCCTGCGTGAGCATGGCTACGCGCGTGTCCGCGATCCCGGCGAGGCCGATGTCATCCTGCTCAACACCTGCGCAGTGCGCGAGAAGGCCGAGGAGCGCGTCTACGGGCGCACGTCGCAGCTGCTGCGGCACCGGCGGGAGAACCCCGAGCTGATCTTCGGGATCACGGGCTGCATGGCGGAGCACCTGCGCGAGCGCGTCACCGAGAAGGCGCCGCACATCAGCCTCGTGGTCGGCCCCGACAGCTACCGCGGAATCGCGCGGCTCGTCGACAAGGCGCGGACCGGCGAGCGCGTTATCGACGTCGAGCTCGACAAGACCGAGACCTACGCGGGCATCGACACGCTCGGCAGCGCGGCCGACCGCGACGACAACGGCGTCAGCGGTCAGGTGACGATCCAGCGCGGCTGCGACAAGTTCTGCACCTTCTGCGTGGTCCCGTTCACGCGCGGACGCGAGCGCGGCGTGGCCCCGCGCGACATCCTCCGGCAGACCCGGCGGCTCGCCGAGCAGGGCTACCGCGAGGTCATGCTGCTCGGGCAGACGGTCAATTCATACCGCTACGAGGACGTGAGCTTCGCGGCGCTGCTGCGCGCCGTGGCGACGGTCGAGGGCATCCAGCGGATCCGCTTCACGAGCCCCTACCCCGTCGACTTCTCCGACGAGCTGATCGCGACCATGGCGGAGCTCGAGGTCGTCTGTCCCCAGGTTCACCTGCCCGCGCAGTCAGGCTCGGACCGGATGCTCCGCGTGATGCGGCGCGGCTACACGCGCGCGGAGTTCGTGACGCTGGTCCGCAAGCTGCGCGCGGCGATGCCCGAGCTCGCGCTCAGCACCGACATCATGGTCGGCTTCTGCGGCGAGACCGAAGACGATCACCGCGAGACGCTGTCGCTGCTCGACGAGGTGCGCTTCGACTCGGCGTTTATGTTCCGCTACAGCGACCGCGGGATCACCTACGCCTCCAAGAAGCTCGAGGACGACGTGCCCGACGCGGTCAAGGGTCGACGCCTGCGCGAGGTCATCGACCTGCAGGAGCAGCACACCCGGGCGTCGCACGCGGCTCGGGTCGGGCGCACGGAAGAGGTCCTCATCAGCGGTCTCTCGCGCCGCAAGGACTGTATGGTCGGGCGCACGCCGCGGTTTCAGAACGTGCTGCTCCCCCTGGACGCGGGCGCGCCGGGGACCACCGTGCGCGTGCCGATCCTGCGCTCGACGGGGCACTCGCTGCGCGCGTTTTGAGGCCTGCTACGGCGCGTCGTCGCAGGTGATGGTCTCGAGCGGGATCCCCTCGCCGATCATCATCGCGTAGAGGCAAGGCGGACACGCGTCCTCTGACAGCTCCGCGCACGTCTCGATCGTGGCGTTAAGCTGCTGCGGGTCGACCTCGATCCCGTACAGGTCGTACGGGTCCTCGAGATCGGGACCGTTCGAGAACGTCGTGTGCAGGACCACGGAGACCTTGGCGCTGTCGTGAATCAAGAAGTCAGGCGACGAGCAGCAGCGGTAGCGCCAGCGTCTTGAGCCATCGCGTCATCGCCTCGATGGTACCCTGGATTCTGCACCGCCCGTGACCGCGAAGCGCAGCCCAGAGTCAGCCCCTGCCCCGCGCGGCTTCTACCCCATGGCGCGCGGCGACCTCGTGTACATCCTCGTGGTCCTGCTCGCCGCGGTCGTCGTGTTCCTTCCGACATGGCAGAGCGTACAGG
The DNA here is from genome assembly GCA_030430565.1 of Polyangia bacterium. Taxonomy (GTDB): domain Bacteria; phylum Myxococcota_A; class Polyangia; order Nannocystales; family Nannocystaceae; genus JACKDW01. The sequence continues at coordinate 264,357 of JAUIKS010000013.1, read as the reverse complement.
TCTGGGGCATGGCGCTGCGCGGCTGGCTGCTCGCGGCCTTGATGCTGCTCTCGCCGATCATCGCGCTCGCGCGCCTCTTGCTCGCGCGCTCGGCCGCGGGTGACGACGCCGAAAAAGGAGGCGCGCGCCGATGATGCTCGAGCACGGCGTCGTCATCGCCTACCTGATCGCCTGCGTGCTGATCGGGGTGTTGGCCTCGCGCCGCGTGCTCGGCTCCAACGACGAGTACTGGGTCGCGGGCCGCAGCGTCGGGCCGTGGGTCAACGCGATCGCGCTGATGGCCGCGCTCGCCAGCGGCGGCTCGATCATCGGCGTCATGGGCCTGGCCTACAGCAAGGGCATCCCGACCACGCTCGCGTTCTTCGCCGGCGCGGTCGTCGGCTTCCCGCTGGCGGCGATCCTCGTGGCCCCGCACCTGCGGCGCTTCGGCAAGTTCACGATCACCGACTTCCTCAGCGCGCGCTTCCCCTCGCCGGTCGTGCGCTTCGGCGTGCCGCTGCTAATCGTGCTCAGCTTCACGGTCTACATCGTCGCGCAGATGAAGGCCGCCGGCCTGACCGCCGAGGCGCTGCTCGGGATCCCCTACAACACCGCGCTGATCCTCTCGGCCGTGGTCTTCGTCGCCTACGTGTCCTTCGGGGGCATGCTCGCGGTCACCTGGACCGACGTGGTGCAGGGCGCGATCATGCTCGCGGTCATCATCATCGCCGCGTTCGTGCTGATGGCGGAGTTCGGCGGCGCGTCGGCGATCTTCGCTACGGCGATGGAGCGCGCGCCCCCCCTCGGCGAGGCTGGCGGCGCGGGCCTGTCCTCGAGCCTCGGCGCCTTCGTGATCTGGGCGGCCGCGATCCCGGTGGTCCCGCACGTCGTGATGCGCGTGTACGCGGCCAAGGACGCGCGCGGCGCCCAGCTCTCGCTCAACATGGCGATGATCGGCTACGTCGCGCTGATCCTGATCGCTACGCTGATCATCGTCCCTGTCGGAAAAGCCAGCTTCCCCAACCTCAGCGACGCCGACCTGGTGTTCCACGAGGTGGTCAAGGCCCACTTCCCGCCGCTGCTGCGCGGGATCGCGGTGGCGGCCGTGATCGCGGCGGTGATGTCCACGACCGACGCGCTCCTGCTCGCGTGCAGCTCCGCGGTCGCCCACGACATGATCGAGGTCGCCGCCAAGCGCCCGCTCTCCCCGAAGACGCTCGGGCGGATCAACGTCGCGGTCGTCTGGCTCGTCGGCGCGCTCGCGACCGCGCTCGCCTTCAACCCCCCCGCCCTGCTCACCGAGCTCTACTCGGCCGCGATCGGGGTCCTCAGCGCCTCGCTGTTCGTGCCGCTGATCGCTGGGCTGTGGTGGCGCCGCGCCAACACCCTCGGCGGCGTCCTGGCGCTCACGACCGGCGCGCTCGTCTACCTCGCGCTGTTCTTCTCGGGCGCCGTCCCCACGCTCTCCGCGATCCTCTACGCCCTCCCCGCCAGCGCGCTCGCCATGTACTTGGGCGCCCTGCTCGGCGAGCCGTCCACGCCCGCGCTGCACGAGCAGATCGCCCGCCTGCACGACTGAGCTCGCGCCGCTCGGATCCTCCCCTCGCTGAGGGAAACATGGTTCTACGGACAGGCCCCCTACGCGTCACGGCGCGGGCGCGGGCGCGACGGGAGCGGGGGGCGCGGCGTCGACCCACAGCGTGTCGAGCTCGGTCTTCTCGAGGCCGTCGACGATCTCGGCCCAGGTCGCGCCCGCCTGCGCCTGCGCCGTCTTGTCGAGCGTCACGGGGACGACGACGCTCGGCAGCTTCGAGTTGAAGCCCTCCGCGAGCAGCGACGCGATCGCGCCGCTGCTGGCCGGGCACCCGCACGCGACGAGGCGCTTCGCCACGTCCCGCGCGGTGACGCGGCACAGCACGTGCAGCGGCGCGCCGGCGACCTCGAGGACGAGATCGTTGACCGAGAAGCACGTGGGCGCGCGCTTCTGGATCTCCTCGCGGAGCTTCTTGGTGCGCTCCTTGGCGGGCGTGGCGCTCACCTGCTCGTAGACCTCTTGCTGCATCGCGTCGTACTCGCTCGGCTCCTCGATGAAGGTCACGAGCTCGCCGTCGTCGAGCATCACGAAGCCGCGGGTGCGGCCGACGTCATCGAGCGCTTGAAAGACCTTCGCGACCACGCCGCGCGGCGCGTCGCTGGCGATGACGAGCGCCCAGGTCTTGGGGTCTCCGCTCGACTCGGCGAGCGCCCAGGTCTTGTCGAGCTCCTCGAGGAAGTAGTCGAACTTGGTCAGCGGGATGGGGTCGCCGCGGTCAAAGGTGACCTGCTCGGAGGTGAGCTCGAGCAGCAGGATGTCGGCCGGAGGCTGTGAGGCCCGCGCCGCCCAGGTCACCTTGGGCACCGGGAATAGCGTCCTCCCGCGATCGGAGCGCGCGCACCGCTCCAGCATCTCGGCCTCGATCGACGGGCCGCACTTGTCGCCGCCACCGCCGCCGCCGCCGGTGGCGGTGCACGACGCGGCGAGCCCGAGCGCCAGCGCGCCGACTCCAGCGATGAGGGCTTGTGTCCGCTCGTTCAGGTTCTTCACGGCTATACTGTGTCTCATTAGACATGTCGGGAACAAGCGGCTCGTCGCCGCGGGGCGCCGCCGGACACGATAACGAGCGCCGCGCCGCCGCCCGGGCGTCGCGCTCGAGCGCCGCGCTGACGCGGAGGCCACCGCGAGACGCGATCGCGCCCCGTCGCCCGCGTGGGAGAGCGCGGTCCCGCGAGCCCTGAGCGGTGGGGCTAGATCGCCGCGAGCTCGCGCGCCAGCAGCTCGAACACGATCCGGACCCGCCGGCTCGTGTGCAGCTCGCGGTGCGACACCAGCCACACGGGGAAGGTCATCTTCGGCATCGACGGCAGCGCCGGCTCGACCCCCGGCTCGGCGTCGCCGATCACCGACGACATCACCCCCACACCCAGGCCCTGCTTCACCAGCTCCCACTGCACGATCTGGTTCTCCGACACCAGCACGAGGCTGCGCTTGTCGACCTCGAGGCCCATCGCGCGCAGCCCCTTGATCATCGCGTCGCCGCGGTCAAAGCCGATGAAGTCCGCCGCGCGCAGCTGCTCCTTCGTGCGCGGCCGCCCGATCCGCTCGAGGTAGCGCGTCGCCGCGTACAGCGTCCCGTCCATCTCACGGACCTTGCGCGCGACCAGCTCTGGCTGCTGCGGCCGGAAGTTGCGAATCGCGATGTCGGCCTCGCGGCGGCGGAGATCGCTGGCCGAGTTGGTCGCCACGATCTCGAGGTGGATGCCCGGATGCTCACCTCGCAGCTTCTCGAGGATCGGCGGCAGCAGGTACGCCGCCGTCACGTCGCCCACCGAGATCGTCACGTTGCCCTCGATCGCCTGGGACTGCCCAGAGGCCGCGAGCGACATCCGGCGGGCCGCGTCGCCCATGCCGCGCACGTGCTCGAGCAGATCCATGCCCGCCTCGGTCAGCACGAGGCGCTTGCCGACGCGGTCGAAGAGCAGCACGCCGAGCTCCTGCTCGAGGCCGTCGACCTGCCGCCCCAAGGTCGGCTGCGCCATCCCGAGCGCGCGCGCGGCCGCCGAGAACGAGCCCTCCTCCGCCGTCACCAAGAACGCGCGCGCGCGATTCCAATCGAACCGGACCGTTCGCCAATCCATGCACAAGCGCATATAGCATCCTCGGATTTCGGCAATTTTCTAGTCACCCACGCATGGGTACGGTGGAGGTGTCGAAAGGGACATCACCATGAAAGCCATCGTCATCGACCAGTACGGCCCCGCCGAAGTCCTCACCATCGAGACCCAGAGCGCGCCTAGCGCGGTTCAGCTGGGTTCGCAGGAGCTGCTGATCGAGGTCCACGCGACCTCCGTGACCACGGCGGACTGGCGATTCCGCGCGGCCGCCTTCCCCCTGGGCATGCGCCTGCTCGGCCGCCTCGTCGCCGGCCTGTTTCGCCCGCGCAACCGGCTGACCGGCCGGGAGTTCTCGGGCCGCGTCGTCGCGGTCGGCTCGTTGGTCAACCGCTTTCAGCCCGGCGATGAGGTGTTCGGCGCCCACGGCGGCGGCGTCAACGCCGAGCGCATCATCGTCCCGGAGAGCGCCGCGCTGGCCAAGAAGCCCGCCAATCTCAGCCACGCGGAGGCCGCCGCCCTACCCTTCGGCGCGATCACCTCGGTGACCTTCCTGCGCGACATGGCGAAGATCCAGCCGGGTGAGCGCGTGCTCATCGTCGGCGCGTCCGGCGGCGTCGGGGTCTACGCCGTCCAGATCGCCAAGCAGCTCGGCGCCCACGTCACCGCGATCTGCAGCGGGGGCAAGTTCGACCTGGTCCGATCGCTCGGCGCCGACGAGCTGATCGACTACACCGAGGCCGACCCGCGCGACGCCGGCCTGACCTGGGACGTGATCATCGACCCCGTGGGCAAGTCGCGGTTCCGCGACTACCGACACCTGCTGCGCGCGGGCGGCCGGCACGTGTTCATCGAGGCAGGTCCGCGCGAGATCTGGCAGTCGATCGTCACGCCGTGGATGCGCGGCCCGACCGTGCTGTTCGGGATCTCGGAGGAGAACTCGAAGACGATGGAGAACCTCGCGGCGCTCGTCGAGGCCGGCGAGCTCGCCCCGGTGATCGGTCACCGCCTGCCGATGACCGAGGTCGTGGAGGCCCACCGGATCGTCGATCGTCGCCGCCGGCGCGGCGCGGTCATCCTCGACTGGCCGGCGGCCTCGGCGCCGTCGAACAAGACGATCCCGCTGCGCCGCGCGGGCTGAGCCGGGGGCGACGGTCGCGTAAGGTTCTCCGCCGCCGGGCGCCCCACGAGGGGTGACCGGGAGTTCGAAAGCCGCGCGGCGCGTATCCACGCGAGAGCCGCTCGACGAGACGCGCGCGCCGCCGCAGCGCGCGAGCTCGGTTGATATGTCCCTCGAGGCAACTGCGGCGTCTCTGCCCGGATCGCTCGCGCACCCCCCGGGGCCCGAGAACACGCCGTCGCCCCCGGCCTTCGACGCCTCGCTCGCCGCGACCGTCGCCCCCGGCGCCGGGCCCGGGTCGGCGCTCGGGGCCACGCTGTCCGAGCGCCGCGGCGGCGCGAACGCTCCCGCGCTCGGCGACGACGACACGATCATCGAGACCGCCGATCAGCAAACGCGCACGCGCGCCCTGGCGAGCGCGGTCACGCGCAGCAGCCGATCGTCACCGCCTCTCAGCCGCGGTCGCGGCGGCCTCGAGCGCGGCGAGTCGATCGGTCGCTTCGTCGTGCTCTCGGAGCTCGGCGCGGGCGGTATGGGCTCGGTCTACGCCGCCTACGATCCGGAGCTCGATCGCAAGGTCGCGATCAAGCTGCTGCACGACCGCGCGCACACGGCCAGGCTGCTGCGCGAGGCCCAGTCCCTCGCCCGCCTCGCGCACCCCAACATCGTCGCGGTCTTCGACGTCGGCGATCAGCGCGGCGCGGTCTGGGTGGCGATGGAGTACATCGACGGTCAGACCTTCGGCGACTGGCTCGCGGGCGAGGGCGCGGCGCTCCCCTGGCGCGAGCGGATCGATCGCGTGCTCGAGGCCGCGCGCGGGGTCGCGGCGGCGCACGCGGCCGGCATCATCCACCGCGACCTCAAGCCGGACAACGTCATGATCGGCAAGGACGGCCGCGTGCGCGTCATGGACTTCGGCCTCGCGCGCGCCGGCGCCGAGGTGACGCGCGAGGAGGAGCAGACCGCCGCCGACTCGCTCACGACCTCGACCACCACGCAGCTCGACGTGGAGCTCACGTCGGCGGGCACGGTGATGGGCACGCCCGCGTACATGGCCGCCGAGCAATTCCTCGGCGCGACGACGGACGAGCGGACCGATCAATTCGCGCTCTGCGTGATCCTCTGGGAGACGCTGTACGGCGAGCGGCCGTTCGCCGGCGAGACGTTCTCGGTCCTAAAAGAGGCCGTCTCGCTCGGGCGTATGCGCAGCACGCCTAGCGCTCGCCGCGTCCCGGCGTGGCTGCGCCGCGTGCTCGAGCGCGGGCTCTCGTCCAACCCCGAGGCGCGCTGGCCGTCGGTGCCAGCGCTGCTCGCGGCGATCGATCGCGGGCGCGCGCGCGTGCGTCGGCGTCGGGTGTTCATCGGGTCAGGTCTCATCGGCCTCGTCGCGCTCGGCGCCCTGGGCGCGCAGCGCCTCGAGCGAAGCCGCGCGGTCGCGGCCTGCGACGCCGCGGCCGCGGCGATCACGGAGGTCTGGCCCGGCGGCGAGGACGGACGCCGCGCGACGCTGCGCGAGCACCTCGCGCGCTCCTCGCTGTCCTACGCGCGCGAGACCTTCTCGCGCGTTCAGCCGTGGCTCGACCGATACGTAGACGACTGGCGCTCGACCCGCGCCGCGACCTGTCGCGCGGCGACGGTCGACGACGGTCTCTCGGACGGCCTCTCGAGCGAGCTCGCGCGCCGCGCTGACGCGTGCCTCGAGGAGCGCGCCACCCAGCTCGAGACGCTGCTCGACGCGCTCACGCGCAGCGGCGACGCCGGCGTGACGCGGGCCGTGACGGCGGTCGCGTCGCTGCCCCCGGCCACCGACTGCGGCGACCGCAGCTTCCTCGAGCGACAGGCCGACCCGCCGCCGCCGCAGGAGCTCGCGCGCCAGCAGGCGCTGCGCGCTCGCCTCCACCAGGTCGTCGCGCTGTCGTCGGCGGGCGACAGCAAGACCGCGCTCGCGCGCGTCGAGGCGCTGCTCGATGACTTCCCCGAGGACGGCGGCGAGGCGCTGCGCGCCGACATCATCCGCGTCCACGGGCGGATGCTCGAGAGTACAGGTTCTCCAGAGCAGGCCATCGCGCGCCTCGACGAGGCGATGATGCTCGCGGGCGCGGCCGGCGACGACGTCGGCGCCGCCCGGGCCGCGATCGCGCTGATGACCACGCTCAGCGACGAGGCCGACCGCCACGCGGAGGCGCTGATGCTCGGCAAGACCGCGCGCCTCCTGCTCCGCGACCTCGAGCCCGAGTCCGAGTCAGGCCCGCTGACCGCCGCGCTCGAGGAGGCCTACGCCAAGGTCCTGACGCGCAAGCGCGACTACGCGGCGGCCCAAGCGCAGTCGCGGCGCTCGATCACGCTGCACGAGCGGCTCTACGGCGCCGACCACCCGCGGACCATCGACGCGGTCTCGACCCACACGATCCAGCTCGTCGAGGCCAGCGACCCCGCGGCGGCGATCGTCCTGATGCAGCGAGTGCACGACAGCCGGCGCCAGATCTTCGGCGAGGGGCACCCGCTCGTGATGGACGCGCTCAACAACATGGGCGCCGCGCAGACCTACGCCGGGAACTTTAAAGCCGCCGTGCGGCTGCACCGACGCTGTCACGAGCTGCGCGAGCGCGCGCTCGGCCCCGAGCACCCCAAGACGCTGAGTTCCCTCACCAACCTGAGCGAGTCGCTGGCGCACGTCGGCATCACGCCGCTCGAGCAATTCGACGAGTCGTCCTACGAGGATCCGGCCGCCGCCGAAGCGGCCCTCGACAAGATCGTGGCGGCGCTCGCCAAGGATCCGAGCCTGCTCGAGGCCGAGCGAAACCTGCGACGCGTGATCGCGCTCTCGACCCGAACGCGCGGCGCCGATCACCCGCGGACCATCGCGGCCTATGACACGCTCGGCGCCGTGCTGACGAGCCAGGGGCGGCACGAGGAGGCGGAGCGAGTGCTGCGCGGCGCGCTCGCGAGCGTCGAGGCGCGCGAGGAGGCGACCGCGCTCGACTCCTTCGCCATCAAGTTCTCGCTCTCGGCCAACCTCGCCGAGACCGGGCGCTTCGCCGAGGCCTATGTGCTGATCCGCGAGGCCGAGCTCGCGCTGAGCGAGTCGCTCGACCCCGAGCACCCCAACCTCGTCGAGACCCGGGCCCTTCGACGCGAGATCGAGGAGCTCGGCCAGCTGACGCCCGAAGGCGTCCCGAAGCCCAAGCCCAAGCCAGCGCCCAAGTCAGCTACGACGCCGCCGACGCCGTGACCTCGGCGAGCACCTGCTCGAAGATGTCGAGCCCGCGGTCGACGTCCACCGCGTCGATGCACAGCGGCGGCGCCAAACGAATCGTGCTCTTGCCGCAGGACAGCAGCAGCAGGCCCTTGGCGAAGGCCGCGTGGACGATGCGCTCGACCAGCTCCGCCGCCGGCTTCTTGCCCTCGCGGTCCTTGACGAACTCGACGCCGATGAACAGGCCCTCGCCGCGGATGTCGCCGATCTGCGGGAAGCGCCGCTGCAGCGCGCGCAGGCGCGTCATGAAGCGCGCGCCCATGGCGACCGCGTTGGCCATGTACTGGCCCTCGACGAGCTCGAGGGTCTTGAGGGCGGCCGCGCAGGCCAGCGGGTTGCCGCCGTAGGTCGAGCCGTGCGAGCCGCGGTCCCACTTCATCACCGACTCTTTGGCGATGATCGCCCCCAGCGGCATGCCCGAGGCGATGCCCTTGGCCGTGCAGATCACGTCGGGCTCGACGCCCGCGTGCTCGCAGGCCCACATCTTGCCGGTACGGCCGACGCCCGACTGCACCTCGTCGCAGACCAGCAGGATGCCGTGGGCGTCACACAGCGCGCGCAGCTTGCCCAGAAAGCCCTTGGGCGGGATGACGTAGCCGCCCTCACCGAGCATCGGCTCGATGAAGATGCCCGCGACGTTCTCGGCCGCGACCCGCCGCGAGAACAGGTGCTCGAGCCGCCCGATCACCCAGTCGCCGACGTCGCCCGGGCCGCGGTGACGGTACGGGTTCGGGTACGGCACGTGGTGCACGCCGGGCAGCATCGGCCCGAAGTCGCGGCGCTGCTTGACCTTGCTCGAGGTCAGGCTCATGGCGCCGTAGGTGCGGCCGTGGAAGGCGCCGTCGAAGGCGATGAGCTCGCTGCGCTTGGTCGAGCTGCGGACCAGCTTGATCGCGCCCTCGATCGCCTCGGTGCCCGAGTTGGTGAAGAACACCCGCTTCTTCGAGTCGCCGGGCGCGATCGTGGCGAGGCGCTCGGCGAGCGCGGAGAGGCTGCCGTAGTACCAGTCGGTCGCGCACATCGAGAAGAACCGCCCCGCCGCCTCCTGCACGACCTTGACGACCTCGGGGTGGCTGTAGCCGGTCGAGGCCACCGCGATCGCGGCCATGAAGTCGATGAAGCGGTTGCCGTCGACGTCCTCGACCATCGCGCCGCGCCCGTGCGAGACCACGAGCGGGTAGGCCTTGATGTACGAGGTCGACGTGTAGTCCTTATCGCGCGCGACGATCGCCTGGCCCTTGGGACCTGGCGGTGGGGTCACGATCCTCGGATAGTCACGCTCTGCTTCGCTCATCTCTGCTCCCCTTCAGGCCGGCGCGCGCCGGCGCTCGATACACGCTCTATAAACTCGCTACTCGCGGCTCACTCCTCGACGATCAGCGTCCGCGTCTGCTCGCGCATGAACTGGGCGACGTAGTACGGCCCGCAGCCGCCCTTGCCGCTGCCGCCCGAGCCCTTCCAGCCGCAGAACGGCTGCGCGCCCGGCCACGCGCCGGTGGTCGCGCCCGTGCGCTTGTTGGCGTAGACGACCCCGGCCTCGACCTCATCGAAGTAGCGCTCGAGCTCCTCGGGCTTGCCCGAGAAGATGCCCGCGGTCAGCCCGTACTCGACCTTGTTGGCCTCGGCGAGCGCTTGGTCCAAAGACTCGATCTCGCCGATCGCCAGAAACGGCGCGAAGAACTCCTCGGTGAACAGCGAGCTGCCGAGCGGCGCCTTGACCACGGTCGGCGCCAGGAAGTGCCCCTTATCGAACACGCCGCCCGAGAGCCGCGCGCCGCCGGTCAAGACCTCGCCCTCCTCGCGCGCGCGCGCGACCGCGGCCTCGTACTTGCGCACGGCCTGCTCGCTGATCACGGGCCCGTAGTTGACATCGCGCTCGCTCGGGTCGCCCATCGAGAGCTGCCGCGTCTTGGCCAGCAGCTTCTCGGTGAAGGCCGCCGCCACGTCCTTGTGCACGTAGACGCGCGAGCAGGCGCTGCACTTTTGGTTTTGCAGGCCCCAGGCCGACTTCGCGACGCCCTCGGCGGCCGCGTCGAGATCGGCGGTGTCCATGACGACCGCGGGGTTCTTGCCGCCCAGCTCCATCAGCACCGGCTTCACCCAGCGCGACGAGAAGCCCCGGAAGATCCGCATGCCGACCTGCTTGGAGCCGGTGAAGACCACCCCGTCGACCTGCGGGTGCTGCCACAGCGCGTCGCCCATGTCCTCGCCGACGCCGGTGAGGAAGTTGAAGGCGCCCGCGGGCACGCCCGCCTGGATGTACAGCTGATAGAGCTTCCAGCCGGTCAGGCCCGCGTCCTCGGCGGGCTTGTAGACCACGGTGTTGCCGGCGATCAGCGCGGCCGAGGACATGCCGCAGGACAGCGCGAGCGGGAAGTTGAAGGGCGCGATGCAGGCGAACACGCCGTAGGGCCGCAGCACCGAGGTGTTGGTCTCGACCGGCGTGATCTTGTTCATCCGCTTGATGAAGCCCTCGGCGTCCTCCTGCTGCTGGCAGTAGTAGTCGATCAGGTCGGCCGACTCCTCGGCGTCGCCCATCGCCTCCATGCGGCTCTTGCCGACCTCGAGGCTCATGAGCGCCGCGAGCTCGAACTTGTGCTGGCGGATCAGCTGGGCGGCGCGGCGCAGGATCGTGCAGCGCTCGAGCCAGGGCACGCGCCCCCAGGTGCGCTGGGCGGCCTTGGCGGCCTTGACCGCCTGGTCGACGTGGGCCGCCGTGGCCGCCTGGAACCTGCCGATCACGACCGAGGTGTCGATCGGCGAGACATCGACGATCGGCGCGGCGTCCGAGCGGAGCTCCTCGCCGCCGATCATCAGCGGGTACTCGCGCCCGAACTCCGCGCGGATCGCCGCGAGCGCGGCGTCGTAGGCGCCGTGAAACGCGTCGAGGACCGCGGGATCGGCCTTGGTCGTGTACGTGATCTTGATGTCCTCGGGTTTTTGCATACGTCTGCTCGAATCCGGGCTGTGAACGCGCCTACCCTATGGATCGCCGCGGCGAGGGCCGATCAGCCCCGGCCCCCGCGGGCGCGTTAATCGTGACTACAACGTCTCGCAGGGGCCTACAAGCCGCAATCGCGGCACAGTTCGAGGGCCTCGGTCGAAGTCGAGCGCGCGCCGTGGGACGCGAGCGCTCGAAGGCTCCGCGCGCCGAGCTCAGGTCCCGCTCGACGACCTGATCTCCAGCGTCTTAAACCGCTCGCTGGCCTCGTCCAGCAGCGCGCTCGCGCGCTCCAGGCACTTCCACACCTCGTCGATGTAGCCGTCGGCCGAGGCCGACCAGGCCCGGTTGATCATGCGCTCGGCGCTGGCGAAGCGCGTCATCACGTCGGCGTAGCCCTGCATGCCGAAGCTCGGGATCATGGCCTCGCGGACATCCGCGAAGCTCGCCAGCGCGGGCGCGAGCTGCTCGTCGATGCGGTCTTTGATGTCGTAGACGTCGAGCGTCCTGCGCTTGTCGTGGAAGTCGTCGCGCAGGCGATCGCGCAGCGCCGCCAGGCTCGCGCGCATGGTGTCGAGGCCGGCGCGCAGCTTGTCGGCCTCGCTCGCGCCCGCCCCTGCGGTCATGCGCAGCAGGACGACGCCGCCGAGGCCGACGGCCGCGCACACGCCGTAGAGGAACCAGTCGATCTGCGCGGCCTCGCGGACCGAGACGAAGGAGGTCAGGAGGATCCCGACCCAGAGGAGGATATGTCCTGCAGTTCGCATCGCTTCAGCCCCCCGCCGCTCCCTGGATGACCGCGATCATCGCCGTACCCACGCCGACCAACGCCTCGCCGACGATCAGCCCGGCCGCGACCGGGATGCCCACGTCCTCGACGAACGCACGCCCGCGCGCCTTGTCGGCCCACATGCGCAGCAGGCAGCCGACCGTGTAGGTCATGACGATGTTGAAGGGCATGTAGAAGCCCAGGCCGATGAGCACGCCGATACCGCCCAGGCCCGAGAACGCCATGATCCCGCCGAGGCCGGCCCCGGCGGCGTAGCGGAAGGCCGGGACGTTGCCGCCGACGATGCTGTTGATGACCTCGGCGAGCGCCGAGGCCTGCGGCGCCGGCAGGCGCTTGCTGCCGAGCCCGTAGGCGTCGTGCAGCACGAAGATCAGGCCCATGACGAGGATCGGCCCGAGCCAAGTCGCCAGCACCTGCCCGATCTGCTGGCTGCGCGGCGAGGCGCCGACCAGGTAGCCCGACTTGAGGTCGAGCATCATGTCGCCGGCCTGGGCGATCGCCACGCAGATCGCGGCGCCGACGATCACGGAGCTGATGATCATCGGGGTGTCGCCGAGCCCGCTGGCGATGAGGATCAGGATCGTCACCGCGATCAGCGTCATGCCCGAGAGCGGCGACCAGTTGGTCCGGCCCAGGCACTCGGCGACGATGACCCCCGCGGCCCAGATCCAGAGGATGCCGAGCACGGACATGCCGACGGCGTGGAGGATCGTCATCTCGGGGACGGAGAACAGCGCGATCAGGATCAGCGCGATCGAGCCGCCGCCGATGCCGGCGTAGAGCAGCTTGATCGGCAGCTCGTCGCTGTCGCCCGCGCCCGCGCCCGCCGAGACGCGCTGCTTGGAGGCGTCCTGCATCGAGCGGACCGCGCTGCGGATCAGCGGGAACGCGGCGATGATCCCCCCGACCGCGGCGCCGATGAGGATGCCGATGCCGAGCGGGCGGAACAGCCCGATCCGCAGGGGCTCTGGCCCCTGGGCCAGGATCGCGGTGACGTCGGGCTCGGCGAGGCCCAGCGCCATGAGCGGCGCGAGCAGCCAGTAGCAGATGAAGCCGCCGGCGCCGAACCACAGCCCGCCGCGGCCCGAGAGAAATCCTGTCCCAACAGTCAGCAGCGAGAGATAGAAGGTGAGGTTGAGGTAGCTCGGCGTGCCGATCGCGTCGCCGAACAGGAGGTCCTCGCCGCTGAAGTAGGCGAGCGCGCCCCGCCAGCCGAGCGCGTCGCCGAGCAGCCACTCGAGGTTGAGCACGCCGAGGTGCGCGAGGCCCGAGATGGCCGCGCCGCCGAGCAGCAGCTTGGCCTTGCGCGCGCCCGCGCCGGAGGAGCGCAGCACGGCCGCGACCGCGATCCCGCCCGGGTAGGCGAGGCGGTTGAAGTCGATCATCTGCTTGCGCAGCGGGATGACGAAGGCCAGCCCGAGGATCCCGCCCGTGATGCAGGCGAGCACCATCAGCAGCGGGTTAAAGGCCGACGCGCCCGGGTAGCTGCCCTCGAGCAAAAACAGCGCGGGGACCGAGAACATCATGCCCGCCGAGGCGCCGTTGACCGAGGAGGCGATGGTCTGGTTGATGTTGTTCTCGACGATGCTGCTGCGCCGTAGGATCCCGCGCAGCACCCCCCAGCCGAGGATCGCCGCGAGCTCCGAGCCCTCGATGGAGAACCCGAGGATCAAGGCCGCGTAGCCGATCGAGATGCAGATGATGGTGCCGAGGCCGTAGCCGACTAAGACCGCGGTCCAGGTCAGCTCCGGGTACGGACCGTGGCGAACGGGATGTCCATCCCTCGAGGTCCTCTCCGTCATTCTCGAGGATGCTAACAGCCCGCGCGGTCGCGCGCGACGATCGCCTGCGCCGCTTCACCCGCGGGGCTACGCGATGGTCGACTGGAGCGGCGTGACGAAGATCCAGTCGGAGCCGTCGCGGCCGATCCAGAGGCGGATCCTGACCTCGCGCGCGCCCCACGGGAAGCGGAACACGAAGTCGAAGGTCTCGGTTCTCTTGCCGGCCTCGTGCAGCGCTCGCAGCCGGCCGCGAAAGTCGCGGACGTCCGCGCAGGGCGCGATGTCGGCGAAGAAGTCCTTGCCGAGGGTCGCGTCCACGGAGCGCTTGGCGAGGCGCTGCTCGACCGCGTTAAACAGCACGACGCGGCCCTCCGTGTCGAGCTTGATGACGCCGAAGGGGAGCGTGTCAAACTCGTCCGGCGACATCGCGGTGAGCTGCTGCTCGTTGAGTTCGTCTGGGGACAGGGTCATCGCGTGCTCCGGCTGCAGTCGCGCTTCGCTCCTCGCACTATATCGCCTCGTGCGGGCGGCATTCACCGTCTTCGCGGCTCGATACTGCGCCGCCCGATCGCGTGACAGTGCACGGATACAGAGGTACGGGGGCTAGGTCGCGTCCGCGAGCACAGCCGCGAGCAGGTCCACGATCGTGTTGATGTCGGAGTCGGTCACGCACAGCGGCGGGCACAGAAACAGGTTGTGGCCACGAAACGGCACGTAGGCCCCCTGGGCGCGGAATTTGGCGTGCAGCGGCGCGGCCGGGCGATCGAGCTCGACGAGCCACATCAGGCCGAGGCCGCGGGCCGACGTGATGAGGCCAGCCTCGCGCATCGCCGTGAGCCTCGCGCGCAGCGTCTCGCCGCGGTCGCGCGCGTTCGCGATGAGCTGCTCGCGCTCCAAGACCTCGATCGAGCCGACCGCGGCCGCGCACGAGACCGGGTGCGCGTAGGTCGTGAGCCCGCACCACAGCTTGTTGGTGTCGAAGTGCGCGGCGACGTGCTCGGCGACGACGACGCCGGCCAGCGGCGCGTAGCCGGAGGTCAGGCCCTTGCCGACGATCATCATGTCGGGCGTGTGGCCCCCGAGAAAATGCTCGTGCGCGAACCAGCGACCGGTGCGCCCGAAGCCGCTGAAGATCTCGTCGTCGATCAGCAGGATCCCGTGGGCGTCACACAGCGCGCGCGCGCGCGGCCAGAAGTCTTGCGGCGGGAGCTGCATGCCGTTGGTCCCCGTGAAGCCCTCGAGCAGCACGGCCGCGATGGTCTCGGGGCCCTCGCGCTCGATCAGCGCCTCGAGGCTGCGGACCCAGCTCGACGGCGTCTCGGGCGTCCACGGGTATGGGTCGTCGATGTGAAACGCCGGCGCGAGGTGGCGCGCGTAGGGCTCCTTGCGCGCGTCGCCGGCGACACCGAGCACCGCCAAGGTCGCGCCGTGGTAGGAGCTGCGCCGCGTCACGATCTTGCTGCGCCCGGTCACCAGGCGCGCGATCTTGATCGCGTTCTCGGTCGCCTCGGAGCCGCCGGTCGTCAGGAACGCCCGGTGCAGCCCCGTGTGCCGTCGCAGCAGCTCGCCGAGCTCGGCGCGGATCGGCAGCGCGGCGTTGGGCGCCGCCGCCGGCAGCTCCTGGATCTGTGCGGTCATCCGGGCCTGGAGGTGCGCGTGCCGGTGCCCGACGTTGACGTTGTAGACCTGGCTCTCGAGGTCCCACAGCCACCCGTCCTCGAGGGTGCGAAACCGCGGGCCGGCGGCCTCGACGATCGTCAGGGGCTGGACGTCGCGCTGCGCCGACCAGGTGAAGAACAGGTGCTCGCGCTGGCGCTCGAACAGCGTCGTGTCGGCCCCGTCGTGACTCTCGCCCATCCGCCCTCGCTCTCGCGTCGCAATTGTCCCGCGCGCCTCAGCTCGCGCGCTCGCGGCCGGCCGCGGCCGCCAGGGCCCCGTTGAGTCGCCGTCGGAGCCCCTGAATCGTCGCGCCGTCGATCGACAGCGGCGGCGCGACCACCAGCGTACCAGGGAGACCGGTCCCGAGGACCAGGCCGCGCTTGCGGCAGGCGGCCCGCACGGCCTCGGCGTCGGCGGCGTCCTCAAAGGTCAGCGTGCGGTAGAGCCCGAGGCCGCCGACCACGGTGCCGGCGAAGTGCGCGGGCACGAGCATCTCGAGCAGCGCGCCCAGGGACTCACTGGCCTCGGCGAGCGTCTCGAGCTTGCCGGCCGCGCGGAGGTGCTCGTGCGCGCGGATCACCGAGACCTCGTCGCCGTCCCAGGTCGAGATCAGCGTGAGCGGCTCGTCGACCCAATACCGGTCGCCGACGAAGACGTGCCCGAGCTGGCCCCCGGGGTACCAGAGCACCATGTCGGGGACGACGCCCGGCGGCATGGCGTCGACGGCCCACGCCCCGAGCCCGTTGCGGTAGCCGCCGCTGGCGGTCTCGACGAGCACGAGCGGGATGTCGTGTCGACGGCACGCGGCCGCCAGCAGCGCGGAGCAGTCGCCGTCGAGACGGAGCCCCGAGCGCTCGCCGACCAGCTCGACCACGAGGCCGAGGATCGACGCCGCGCCGTGCTCCTGCACGATCGCGTCGAGCGCCGCGACCGTCGCCTCGACGCCCCGGGCGCTGGTCGACGCGGCCGGGTGTGGGAGCCGCGGCCAGCGCAGCAGCGAGAACTCCGAGCCGAAACCGCGCGGATCCGAGAGCCCCCGCGCGGCCGCGGTGACGTGGCCGACGTAGCCGCCCTCGAGGCTCAGCGCGATCTGGGCGGCGGGGCGCGAGAGCCGGAGGCAGCGCAGGCCCTTGTCGACGGCCTCGTCGCGAGATGTCGTGAAGTACATGTGCCGCGTACCCCGCGGGAGCATCAGGCGCAGGTGCTCGGCGTACTGCACCACGTCGGGCGTCGTGTAGTTGCTGAGGTTGATTCGGCTGGTCAGCGGCCCGATAAGCTCGCGGCTCGCCATGAACGCGGGCGCCTCGCCGAAGGGCTGCTGCAGGCCGCTGGCGAGATCGACCTCTTCGTCCGAGACGAGCGCGCCGACCACCGAGCTGGCTGGAGAGACATCCTCCTCGAGCGGCGGCAGCAGCTGGAAGGGCACGTCGAGCGGGATGTGATAGTACTCGGCCGCGAGCAGGCCGCCGTCTCCGTCTTTGTAGAGGCCGTCGAAGGTCACGACCGGGAACGCGCCGAACGATCGGTTGAGCGCCACCATCGCGTCGCCGACGCGGTTGCGCCCCGAGACGATCCGGAAGCCCTGCGCGCGCGCCCACTCGATCTGCGCGCGCTTGAGCTCGCGCCCGAGCCCGCAGCCGCGGGCCCGCTCAGCGACCGTCACGTCGGCCGAGTAGAACACCTCGCCGGGCCGCCGCTTGAGCGCGGGATCCCGATCGGGGCCGGCGACGTCGCGGTAGTTCTCGAGCGGACCGCCGAGGCAGAAGCCGAGCACCGCCCCCCCTGCCCCCTCGGACACCTCCGCCGGCTCGCCCTCCGTCGCTGGCGCCGGCTCGGGCGGCAGCTCGACCGCGACCAGGCCGAAGCCGCCGTCGCGGATCCGCCGCAAAAACTGCTCGCTGCCCTGGCGCTCGGTCTCGTAGGCCTCGCGCTCCAGCGCCATAACCTGGCGCCAGTCCCCCTCCTCGATCGGGCGCAGCTGATAGCGAAGCGCGGCGGCCTCGGGCTCCTCGGGGCAGACCTCCTCGTAGCCCTCGGCGCGCCACTGCGGCGCGGCGGCGGGCGCTTGGGCCAGGTCGCGCAGGACGCCCGCGATGCGTTCGAACAGGTCGTCGAGCAGGCGCGCGTCCCAGCGCGCGTTCAGGCGAAACCGCAGCGTCCGCGCGCCGCCGCCGTAGAGCATCAGCCCGCGGTGCAGCCGCTGCGCCAAGAAGGCCGCGCGCGCGTCCTCGTCCGGCAGCTCGAAGGCGAAGGTCGTCCCGGCGACCCGCGCGTTCTCGACCTGGCTCGGGAACGCCGCCGCCAGGGCCTCGACGCGCGCGGCCAGGCCGGCGGCGGTCAACGCCTCAGCCGGCTCATCGGCGGTCTCGAGCTGAATGTGCCCACGCACCACCGAGACCACCGGCGCCTGTGTGTGCGCTCGCTCGGGGTCGGGCCAGCGCGACAGAACCACGCCGACGTTGGCCTTCTTCGCCAGCGTGATCAGGTCGGGGGTCGTCTCCTCATCCTCGCCGAGCCCGAGCCGCTGCCACCACAGAAACGGCCCGCCGGTGCCGAAGCCCGTCTGGACCTCATCGACGATCAGCGGCAGCCCGTGGCGCCGCGCGAGCGTGAGCAGACCGACGAAGAACTCGCGCGCGAGATAGCGCTCGCCGCCCTCTGACATCATCGGCTCGACGATGATCGCGTACAGCTCGTGCGCCTGCGGCCCGCTGAGCGCCGCGGTCGCGGCCTCGAGGGTCGGCTCACAGAACACGGCCTCGTAGCCCTCGAGTTCGAAGGGGCCGCGTTTTTTGGGGTTCCAGGTCGACCCGAGCGAGACCCAGGTCCGCCCGTGGAACGCCCCGCGAAACGCGAGCACGCGCGTGCGCGGGCCTTCGCTCGCGGGCGGCGCGTGCAGCCGGGCGATCCGCAGCGCCTTCTCATTGGCCTCGGCGCCCCCTGCCCCGACCACGCTGACGTGCTCGAGCCCGGGCGGCGCGCGCCGCTTGAGCGCGTCGACGAAGTCCTCGAGCTCCTTGACCCTGCGAACGCGGGTGTCGGGGTTGCTCCACAGGCAGCCGTCGAAGCGACCGCCGTCGACGGCCGCGAGCATCCCGGGGTGGGCGAAGCCGTGCGTCAACGTCGCGATCTGTGAGCACGCGTCGAGCACGACCAGCGGGCGCTCGTCCACCGAGACCATCAGCGGACCCCAGGAGCGACGGGTGTCGACGACCAGCGGCTTCTTCTCCCGCGGGACGAGTTCGCCGGCGTAGAGCCGCTCGAGCCACGCCTCGGAGGCCGGCAGGATCCCGCCCTCCGGCACACGCACACGCGAGGTCTCACGCTCCAGCAGGCGGCCCCCGCCTGGGGCGGGCAGCTCAGCGCGCTGCCGTGCCTCGAGCTCGGCGAGCGCCTGCGCTCGGGTCTCGCGCTGTGGTAGTGGCGCTGGGCCAGACACGCGCGGAGCATACACGCGCCGCCCACCGGAGTCCCGAGCGCGCGCGCATGTCTCGACTCACAAGCGCCCCCTCGACCGTGGGGGTCCGCCCCGCTAGGCTGATGTGGTGGCCACCGGTGAACGCTCACGGACGGCCGCCCACGGGCCCGTCCGCGTCGACTCCACACGACCTCCCTCGCGCAGCTCCACCACCAGCGAGCGCGTCGACGGGCGTCCGAGGAGCGAGCGTCGTTCGCCGCCCAGCGGCCCCCGCGGCTTTCGCCTGTTCCACGCCCGCGGTGCACAGAGCGCGGTCCCGCTGGTCCCGCACTTCCACGACGAGTACGTGATCTGCGTGCAGCTCAGCGGGCACGAGGCCTGCCACGTCGCCGGCAAGCTCTACGAATTCGACGCCGGCGAGCTGGTCCTGATCAACCCCCACCAGGTCCACACCGGCAACACCCGCGGCAGCGAAGACATCGAGTACATCAGCCTCTACGTCGAGCGTGACCTGGTGCGCGCGATCGCCAAAGAGCGCACCGGCGAAGACCGCGACCCCGAGTTCACCTCCATCAAGGTCGCCTGCGCGCCCGCGCTGACCCGCCGCGTCCGCGCGCTCCTCAGCGCGCAGGCACGCGACGGCGACGAGCCCGAGGCCGCGGGCGCCGGCACCGATCACGCGCTCGAGCGCGACGCCGCGATCACGAGCGTCATCGCCCACGCGCTCACCCGCTTCTCCAACCTCCACGACCCGCGGCTGCGCTCGACCAACCGCGTCGCGCAGCGCCCGATCGCCCGCGTCGTCGAGTACCTCCGCGAGCACGAGCTCGATCCGCGCTCGAGCGCGCGCGGCACCTCGCTCGACGAGCTCGCGACCATCGCCGGGCTGTCGAAGTACCACTTCCTGCGCCAGTTCTCGCGCGTCGTCGGCATGACCCCCGGCGCCTACCTCCGCAGCCTGCGGATGTGCCGAGCCGCCCGCCTGCTGCGGACGACCCGCGACCCGATCGCCGAGGTCGCCCGCGCCAGCGGCTTCACCGATCACGCCAGCTTCTCGCGCGCCTTCCGGCGCCACGCCGGCCTGTCTCCACGGCAATACCGCGGCGCCGCGCGCCGGCGCCCCACGAGCGCCTGAGCGCGCCCGCGCTCAGCCCGGCTCGATGCCTGGCTCCGAGGCCTGCACCGACCACTCCCAGTGATCGAGCAGCACCGTCGAGTCGAACAGGCCGTCCGACGAGTCCCAGATCGCGAAGCGAACCTCCATCGTCTCGCCCGGCGTGACGTTGCCGCTCATCGTCAGCCAGCCGGTCCCGCCCCCGTGGCGGCCGCTGTAGCTGCACGAGAACAGCGTCGAGCCCGTGATGTCGAAGCCGGTGCCGTTGAGCAGCGAGGTGCCCTGACAGCCGTTGTAATTCGCCGGCACCCCGCACTGCGTAATCTGACCGTTCGAGCACTGCGTGAACAGGCCGTTGGCGGCCTTCAGGATGTTCACGCCGACCGGGTAGTTGTTGTTGCCCTGCGTGTAGATCGCGATGTTCTTGTCGCTCGGGTTCTCGTTGTCGCTGGAGTCGACCAGCGTCACGAAGAAATCGTTGAAGGCCGTGCAGACGTACTCCGGGTACTCGGCCGAGAAGAAGAACATCTTGGCCGAGAACGAGTTCGCGTTGGTCGGCACGCGGATCCGCAGCTTCAGCAGCACCGGGTCGTTGGCCTGGTTGCCCGCGACGTTCGGGCAACCTGGCGCGTTGGGCAGCTGGTTGCCGTTGAGCGAGTACCAGTCGGCCGGGAAGGTCGAGGTCGTGCCCATCGTCTGCCCGTCCTGGTACTGCGCGAAGCTCGGGTTGCTGTCGTTGCTGTCGGCCGCGTGCCCCGTCGACATGACCGCGATCCGCTGCCCCAGCGAGGGCGAGATGTTGCTGCCGAAGCCCGGCCGCACCGAGCGTGAATTCGCGTTGGGCGCCCCGGCCCCGCTCGCGAGGTGCAGCCCGCCCGAGATGACGCCCCAGATCTTGTCCTGGCCCTGGGCGTTCTCGGTCGTGAACTGACACAGGTCGATGGCCTTCGCGTAGTCCAGCGGGTTGCCGGTGTTCGACGCGATGCCCTGATCACACAGCGGCAGCGGGTTGTCCTTGGTCCCGTCGCAGTCGTCGTCGACGTCGTTGCCGTCGACCTCGAACGCGCCCGGGTTCACCAGGTCGGGGTTTTGACAGTTCGGGCCCACCGCGTCGCAGCAATCGCCGCCGCAGACCGTGTAGCCGTCGTTGTCTCCGTCGGGGTCCTCGTCGACCGCGCCGTCGCAATTGTCGTCCGCGTTGTTGTTGCAGATGTCCTCCGCGAGCGGCAGCACCTCGCCCTCGCACGCGCCCCAGCCGGTCCCGTCTTGGTTGCAGGTCTGCGTGCCCGCCTTGCACTCGCCCACGCCCTGGGTCTGCGGCAGGCCCGTGTAGCAGTCCTGGGTCTCCCCGGGCGTACACAGGCACGCGCCCTGGTTCTCGCAGCCGTTGCCCGGGTCGCCGTCGCAGTTGTCGAAGTTGTCCGCGCAGTCGAAGCCGCACATCCCGTCCGCGCAGGTCGGGATCGTGTTCCCCGGATCCGGGCAGGCGTCGTCGCAGCCGCCGCAGTTCAGCGGATCGGTGAGCGCGTCGACGCAGGTCCCCGCGCAGCACGAGAGCCCGTCCTGACACGGCTGCTGATCGTTGCAGCCCGGCACGCACGCGCCGGCGTCACACACGGTCCCGAGCGAGCAGTCGCCGTCCGAGACGCAGCCCGTGCAGACGTTGGCGTCGAGGTCGCAGACGGTCTCGCCCTGACAGTCCTCCTCCGCGTCGCAGCCCGGCTCACACGCGCCCGACTCCATGTTGCAGAACTCGCCGACCTCACAGTCCTCCGGCGCGCAGGTCGACGGATCGGTGGTGTCAGAGTCAGTCTCGGTCGGCGCGCCGGTCGTGGGATCGAGCGAGGTCGAGCTGCCGCCGGGGCCGTTGGTGGTGCCCACGCCCGAGTCGGTCGCGCCCGTCATCGTCGGGTCGGTCATGGCGCCGGAGGTCGCGTCGGTCCCAGACGCGCTCGCGGTCGGCTGCAGCGTGGTCGGCGTCGTCGTGAGGGTCGGCTGCGCGTCCGTCGTCGTCGGGTCGCCGCTGTCGCCGCACGCGACCGCGAGAACACAAACACACAGACCAGCCGTTGTACCTACACGAGTCATTGTGTGCCTATGCTACGACCGCGGCGCCGCGCGGCGCAATCACGCCGCGACCGCAAACGACGAGCGGGCCGCTCGATATCGAGCGACCCGCCGCAGTCACGGTCTCGCGCGCCTCCGCGCGCGGTCGATCAACCGGGCTGAATACCGGGCTCCGAGGCCTGCACCGACCACTCCCAGTGGTCGAGCAGCACCAGCGAGTCCCACACCGAGTCGCCCGTGTCCCAGATCGCGAAGCGGATCTCCATGGTCTCGCCGGGCGTCACGTTGCCGCTCATGATCAGCCAGCCGGTGCCGCCGCCGACATCGTTGTTGCCGCTACAAGCCGAAGCGGTGATGTCGAAGCCTGTCCCCGTGAGCAGGTTCTCGCCCTGGTTGCAGCCGTTGTAGGGCACGTTCGGACCGCCGGCGCAGCCGATGTTGCCGTTGTCGCAGACCGCGAACAGGTTCGGCGCGGCCGAGACCAGGTTCACGCCGACCGGCCACTGGTTATTCCCCTCGGCGTAGATCGCGATGTTCTTGTCGTTGGGGTTCTCGTTGTCGGTGGAGTCCACCAGCGTGACGAAGAAGTCGTTGAAGCTCGTGCACACGTACTCGGGGTACTCGGCCGAGAAGAAGAAGAACTTGACCGTGAACGAGTTCGCGTT
Source organism: Polyangia bacterium (assembly GCA_030430565.1). Taxonomy (GTDB): domain Bacteria; phylum Myxococcota_A; class Polyangia; order Nannocystales; family Nannocystaceae; genus JACKDW01. Next base: position 241,919 of record JAUIKS010000013.1, on the reverse strand, counting down.
GGTCGGCACGCGCACGCGCAGCCGCAGCATCTGCCCGTCGTTGGCGTTGGTGTTCCCCGAGATCGGGCAGCCCGGCGCGTTCGGGAAGCTGCCGCCGTTGGCCGCGAGCCAGTCCGGCGGCGCGGTCTGGTCAGGCCCGGTGTTCACGCCGCTCTCGAAGGGCGCGAAGTTGGGGTTGTTGTCGTTGATGTTGTCGGCCGCGTGCCCGGAGGACAGCACCGCGAGGCGCTGGCCCTTGGAGTTGGTGATGTTGGCGCCGAAGCCGTTGCGGACGGAGTGTCCGTTGTTCGACTCGCCGTTGTTGCCGGAGGGCTGCAGGAGGCCGCCGCCGCTCGAGATGACGCCCCAGATCTTGTCCTGGCCCATGGCGTTCTCGGTCGTGAACTGGCACAGGTCGATGGCGCGGGCGTAGTCGTCGGCGCTCTGCGTGTTCGAGGCGATGCCGTTGTCGCAGACCGGCACCGGGTTGTCCTTGGTCCCGTCGCAGTCGTCGTCGACGTCGTTGCCGTCGACCTCAAACGCGCCGGGGTTCACGAGGTCAGGGTTCTGACAGTTCGGGCCCACCGCGTCGCAGCAGTCACCGCCGCAGACCGTGTAGCCGTCGTTGTCGCTGTCGGGATCCTCGTCGACCGTGCCGTCGCAGTTGTCGTCCGCGTTGTTGCCGCAGATGTCCTCCGCGAGCGGCAGCACCTCGCCCTCGCACGGGCCCCAGCCGGTCCCGTCTTGGTTGCAGGTCTGCGTGCCCGACTGGCACTCGCCCACGCCCTCGGTCTGCGGCAGGCCCGTGTAGCAGTCCTGGGTCTCGCCGGGCGAGCACAGGCACGAGCCTTGGTTCTCGCAGCCGTTGCCCGGATCGCCGTCGCAGTTGTCAAAGCCGTCCGCGCAGTCAAAGCCGCACATGCCGTCCGTGCAGGTCGGGTCGGTGTTGCCCGGATCGGGGCAGGCGTTGTCGCAGGCGCCGCAGTTCAGCGGATCGTTGAGCGCGTCGACGCAGGTCTCGGCGCAGCAGGTGAAGCCGTCCTGGCACGGCTGCTGGTCGTTGCAGCCCGGCTCGCAGGTCCCGCCGAGGCACACGGTCCCGAGCGCGCAGTCGCCGTCCGAGACGCAGCCCGTGCAGACGTTGGCGTCGAGGTCACAGACCGTCTCGCCCTGGCAGTCCTCGTCGTCGTCGCAGCCCGGCGTGCACTCGCCCGAGTCCATGTCGCAGTACTGCCCGAGCTCGCAGTCCTCGGGCGCGCACACCGGCGGGGGATCGTCGGTGTCGCTGACCCCCTGCGTCGTGCCCGAGGTCATGTCGTCGGTCGTCGTCGAGCTCGTGGGGCCCGCGCTCGTGCTCGTGCCCATGCCAGACTCGGAGGCGCCGGTCATCGTCGGGTCCGTCATCCCGCCCGTCGTCGCGCCGGTCCCCGCCGTCCCCGCGGTGGTGCCGAGCGTCGCGACGGACGCGCCGGTCGTGTCGTTCGTCGACCCGACCCCGCTGTCGCCGCACGCGACGAGGGTTGCTGCCAACAGTGCTAGACCAGTGATCGACGCTACACGCTGCATTGCATGCTCATTTTATCCGACCGCCGCGCGCGCGGGCCTATAAACGCTGTCAGAAAACGCGATCGAGGCCCCAGGTGTCACATTCTCGGGCCGGCACAGACATGACCACTAGTACATGTCCCACCTTCAAGTACCAAAAAGACATACAGCGGACCCGCGCGCGTTCGCGCGAGCCCGCCGCCCCGCCGGCTCGGCGCGCGAGCGCGCCGAGCGTCGCGCTCGCTCAGCTCAGCCGATCGTGCAGAAGAACTCCGCCTCGAGCTCGCCCGAGACCTGGAGGTCGCCGCAGGCCATGCCGCAGAGCGTCAGCTCCGAGAACTCGATCGACCAGTACCAGCCGGTCTCGTCCATCGGGCACTCGGTGATGCCGAGGCCGAGGAAGGGGATCTCCGCGCCGTCGACCTTGATGACGACGTTGTCCTCCTCGGGCGGCGGCTCGGGCAGCGGGACCGTGCAGCTGATCGCCTCCTGCGCGATGTTGTCGAGCGCGGCCTCCAGCTCGATCTGGTTCTGGCTGTCGTAGAACTTGGTCTGCCCCGCGTTCGGCACGCCGCCCTGATCCGCGAGCTCGTTGAGCTTCTGGAAGGGGTTGACGTTGTCGGGGTTGCCGTCTTGCGCCCCGCCGGTCGAGGCGTTCTGGATGTCGATGCCGACCACGTAGGTCGTGATGCCGTCGTTGTTGAAGGCGTCCGCGACCGTCGTGTGCAGCGAGTCGTCGTAGCTCTCGAACAGCCCCGGGATGTTGGCGCCGGCCGTGCAGTTCGCGGCGCCGTCCGAGATGAACATGATCGTGCGGTTATCGTCCGCCGGCAGCGTGAGCAGGTGGTTGATCGCCGACTCGACGCCGCGCTGCGCCGGCGTGCCGCCGAAGCTGTTGGTGACCATCGCGCCCGGGATCGCGTTGAGGATCAGGTTCCCGTTGTTCGGGCCGGTCACGACCTCAGGCGCGTTCGCGGTCTGACACGCGGGCTCGCCGTAGGTGTTCTGCGCGTTGATGAAGGGGTACAGCTGCACGCCGAACTCGATCTTGTCCTGGTAGTTCGTCAGGATCTGATCGACGACGTTGTGCAGGCTGTTCCAGCGCGTGATCTCGGGCGTCCCCGGCATGTTGTCGTGATCCCACGAGTTGATGAACATCGAGCCCGACTTGTCGAGCACGAGCACCATGTGCGTCGGGATCGGCACGGCGGTCATCGGCTCGTACTCCTCGCACGGCTCGATCACGAAGCCGGTCGGATCGTCGCCGTCGCCGTCGCCGTCGCCGTCACCGTCACCGTCGCCGTCGCCGTCACCGTCGCCGTCGCCGTCGCCGTCGCCGTCGCCGTCGCCGTCGCCGTCGCCGTCACCGGGCCCCGCCGTCGTCGAGCCGGTCATCCCCACCGTCTCGCCGCCGCCGGTCGCGGTCCCTTGGGTCGCGGACTCACCCATGGTCCCCGCAGTCGCGGGCGATGTGGTCGTGATCGTGGTGGCGTTGGTGGAGTCGGAGGTCTCCGACGTCGAGCTGTCATCACCACAGCCGACCGCGAAGGCGAGAAAAAACGATACTGGGAACGCAATCAGAGAACGATTCATGTCAAACACCCCGGAGCCAGTCAGCAACCTTTGCAGATGGTACCGCGCGCCCCCGCGAGGAGTCACGCGAACTCGAGGCGCGACATCGCCCGAAAGACATGTCTCATCCTACATATGAATAGATCGCCTACGCGCGCCGCCGCAGCCGCCGCGCGAGCGCGCCGGGCAGCCGCCACAGCTGCGCCGCGCCCGGGAAGTCGACCGCGCGCAGGAGCGCCGTGTAGACCACGAAGCCGACCGTGATCTCGAGCAGCAGCGCGCCCGCGTCGAGCGTGACCCAAAACGCCCCAGGGGCCGAGAGGCCGCCCCTGAGCCGCTCGATCCCGAGCTCGCAGAGTTCCCGCGCGCCCCACACACTGACACCGAGCAGCGCGCTCGCCAGCACGAGCCACGCGAGCCGCCCGCGCCGGCGCGCCGCCGTCATCGCGCCGATCACCCGCCGGAACGAGAGCCGCAGGATCACGACGTTGACGAGCGCGGCGATAGATGTCCCAAGAGCCAGACCTGGCGCGCCGAGCGTGCGATAGGTCAGCGCGTTAAAGGTGATGTTGATCGCGACCGCGCTCGCCGACGCGAGCAGCGGGACGCGCGGGCGATCGACGCTGTAGAAGGCCGGCGCGACCACCTTCACCATGCTGTACGGGACGAGGCCGAGCATGTAGGCCTGGAGCACGAACGCGACCGCGCGCGTGTCCTCGGGCGTGAAGCGCCCGCCCTCGTAGAGCAGCGAGACGACGGGCTCCGCGAGCACCGCGAGGCCGACCGCGCTGGCCGCGGTGAGCAGCCAGACCGCGTCGACGGACTCGCGCGCGCGCGCGATCAAGCCGTCACGATCGCCGCGCGCGGCCTCCTCGGAGACGATCGTGGTCGTGACGGTGGCCAGCGCGACGCCGAACATCCCGATCGGCAGAAAGAAGATCCGAAACGCGTACTCGAGCTGGGCGACGGGGCCGTCCCCCAGGCTCGCGGCGAAGCGCGTGTTGACGAAGACGTTGAGCTGCACTGCGGCGACGCCGACGACCGCGGGCAGCATCAAGCGGAGGATGCGACGCACGCCCGGGTGCGCGCGAAAGCCCGCGAGCCGCGGCCACGGGCGGTAGCCCATCCGCCACAGCGCCGGCAGCTGACTGCCCGCCTGCACCACGCCCGCGCACAGCGTCCCGACGCTCCACACCAGCAGCGCGCGCTCGCCCTCCACGCCGGACAAGAGCAGCGCGACGCCGACGATGATGCTGACGACGTTGAACAGCGCCGGCGCGACTGCGGGCACGATGAAGCGCCGCTGGGCGTTGAGGATGCCCATCCAGACCGCGCCCAGGCTGACGAGCGCGAGGATCGGCATCATGACGCGCGTCAGCTGGGCCGTGAGCGCGACCTTGTCATCGGACCAGCCCGAGGTGATCACGCGGACGACCTGCTCCGCGAACACGATCCCGAGCGCCGTCAGGATCCCCGTCAAGACCAGCAGGCCGCCGAGCGCGAGGTTGGCGAGCTGCCGCGCCGCGTCGTCGCCCTCGCGCTTCAGCGCGGCCGTGAAGGTCGGCACGAACGCGCTGGACAGCGCCCCCTCCGCGAGCAGGTCGCGCAGCAGATTGGGGATCCGGAACGCGACGGAGAACGCGTCCGCGAGCGCGCCAGCGCCGATGAGCCGCGACAGGATCGAGACGCGAAACAGCCCGAGCACCCGCGAGAGCGCGACGGCCAGGCCGACCTTCCCAGATGATCGAAGCGTCTCGGACACGTCCCTGCTCCCCCGCGCTCCCTCTCGCTCCTGGTCCTCGAGCGCCTCGCCCTCGCGCTCGTGTACGCGTCGGCAACCGTCGTTCTTCATCCGCGCGCAGCCGGCCGCGCGACCTTCACCAGCGCCTGTCAGCGCCTGCTGTCGAGCAATACCACGCCCCTCACCGAAGACTCCGATCCGCGACTCGAGTCAGGTGGCGCACTCGACGCGCCCGCCCAGGCGGTCCGTGGAAGATGCCTCGGGCCCGTGCCATATTGGGCCGCCCTCCTAGCGCGCCTCGCCTCCCTGTACCCGAACTGACCTACGCCTGAGCGCGGCTTTGATGATGTTCCCTCTGATTAAGACGCTCCGACCCAAGCAGTGGATCAAGAACCTGTTCGTGGCCGTGCCGCTGATGTTCGGCCAGAAGCTCACGGATCCCACGAGCTTGCTGATCACCGCCGGCGCGGTCGGGCTGTTCTGCCTGGTGTCGGGCAGCGTCTACGTCCTCAACGACCTCGTCGACATCGAGAAGGACCGCGCGCACCCGAAGAAGTGCAAGCGCCCGCTGCCCTCCGGTCAGCTCTCAGAGACCCTCGCGCGCAACTTCGTGATCGGCGCGGTCCCGGTCGCGCTCGCGCTCGGCTACTTCCTCGAGCCGCTCTACGCCGCGATCCTGGGCGGCTACTTCGTCAATAACCTCGCCTACAGCTTTAAGGTCAAGCACGTCCCCTACCTCGACGTGCTCTCCATCGCGCTCGGCTTCATCCTGCGCGTGCTCGCCGGCGCCTTCGCGCTGCGCGTCGACCCCTCGATCTGGCTCCTGTCATGCACTGGCCTTTTGGCCATGTTCCTCGGCTTCGGCAAGCGCGCCCACGAGCTCTCGGCCGGCGCCGAGCAGGCCAAGAAGCAGCGCGCCGTGCTCGCGCGCTACAACGCGAAGCTCGTCACCGCGCTGCTCTACCTCTTGGGCGCCGCCAGCGTCGGCGTCTACATCGCGTACACGATGTCCGGCCACGTCGCGCAGATGTTCAGCCCGGACGCCGCCGTCAAGCTGCCCTTCACGACGGTCCTCCCGTTGATCGCCATCCCGCGCTTCATCCAGCTCGCGGTCACCCGCCCCGACGCCGAGAGCCCGACCGAGGAGATGCTGCGCGACCCGATCTTCATGGGCACCTTCGTGCTCTGGCTCGTCTCCCTCGCCGCGATCCTCTACGGCTGGATCTGAGCCGATCGTCCTTCGCCCGTCCTTCGCTCGTCCTTCGCTCGTCCTTCGCTCGTGCTCTCGTCCCTCTGTCTACGACGTTCGTGACAGGCCGTTCGCGCGGCGCAAGCCTGTCTCGCCGGAGCTCAAGGGCCGCGCGCGAGCCAGGGAGGGGCCGTCTGAGGACGGTGAGCGCGTCGGCGCCCATTCGCTTCACGTGGTCAGGCGCTCACCGCCCGGAAGACGGAGGGTTCCCTGGCGTTAAGCAGCGGCCCGAAGCCCGCACAGCGCGGTAGTTCGAAAGTCCGAAACCCACGAACGAAAAGCAGGCAGGGCCCCCACCAACGGCGGGAGCCCTGTCGCGTGAGTTCCTGACGCGAAGCTCGTGTCGAACTTAGAGAAGTCCGGGGCAGTCGCGCTCGACCAGGTCAGACAGCTCGCAGGTCGCCTTGACCGTGGAGCCCGCCTTCGCGGCCGCGGTGCGGACGAGCGCGAACTCGAGGTTCCAACCGTCGTCGACACACTCCGGCGACATGTTGTCGGCCTCGCTCGGCGTCTCGGTGCCGTTCTTGTCGAACAGGTAGAGGAAGCAAGCGGTCGCGCCGGGCGGCGGCACGATCTCGGCGGTGTCCTGATCGAAGCCGCACTCGGGGATGTCGGTCTGATCGCCGGTCGCGGTGTTCTCCTCGACGAGCGTGCAGTTCGGGTCGAGCTCCGGCGTCTCCGGGTTGAGGTCCGCGACGCAGGACTTGAAGCACGCCGGCTTGATCTGGTCGCGGATTCGGTTGGCGATCGCGTTGAGCGCGTTCGAGTAGTCCGCGTCGCAGATCGAGAACATGTTGCGCTCACCGTCAATGGTGAACTGCTCGGCGAAGTCACGCATACGCACCGGCGGGATGGCGCTGCCGCCGTCGCCCGCCGAGACACAGCCCGGCCCGATGCCGAACTTCACCTGCTCACCGACGTCGTCGGTGTTGTCCATGTACTGGATCTCGGCCATCTGCGTGTCGTAGCCCGAGGGCACGCCGCCGATGATGGACACCAGAACCTCCTGGTTCTGGTCGATCATCTTCTTCTCGATCTCAATGTCGTTGAGCTGCTTGACGTACTTCTCGATCGGGATGAGGACCGCGTCGTTCTCGGCGGTGGCGTCGGCGTTCTCGTCGGGGATGAGCTTGCCGGTGATGTCCTTGTCGACGACATCACACGAGGTGTACGGGCCGGGCGCGGCGCCCTGGCACTCGACGCCGGCGTTCCAGCACACGGCGCTGGTCGGCGAGGACGCGCCTTCCTCCCAGGACCAGGTGTCGTTGAGGTCGAGGAAGATGTTCTGCTGCGCCGGGTTGAACGAGCAGTCCGCCTCGTCCGTGACGTGGACGATCGAGAGGATCGCGGCGTCACGCAGGAAGCCGTAGTTGACCTCGCCCGGCTCCTCGGCGCGGGCCAGCGCCCAGTACATCGACTCGAGCTGCGACTCGAAGCCGCAGCCGTTGATGCCCTGCGGACCGATGCAGCGGAACGCCGCGTTTGCGGCCGAGATCCCGAGGCCCGAGGCAGCCGCCTCGACGCCTGCGGGGAGGTTGCTCTGCCCCTCGATGTTCTCGATCCAGAAGCGGGCCTCCTCGGAGGAGTCCTGCTCGATGGTGGTCGGACGCCACTCGCCCTGGAGCGCGTCGTGAACACCCTGGTCACAGAAGTCCGTGCACGCGGTGGTCGCGTCGATCATCTCGGGCACGAAGTAGAAGTCGTTGCCCGCGTTCTGACCGCCGTCACCGATGCGGCTGCGACAGCTGGAGAGCGCGAAGCGACCCTGATTGGCCGGGCGCGGGAAATTCGCCGGGGTGCAGCGCGGGTTACCGTAGTCGGTCGTGGTGACCGCCATGCGGTAGTTCGCCTTCACGTCGTCAGCCTCGAGCACGTCGATGAACGCGCCGAAGTTGCCGGACAGTCGCTGCTGCTCCGCGCCCATCGAACCGGAGTTATCGATGACGAAGAGGATGTCGACGTCCTTGTTGATGGCGATAGCGATGCCTTCCTCAATGGCAGCGCTCTGGTCGTACTGCACCGGCTTGACCGGGTGCGCGAGGCAGGCGAACAGGTGCGGCAAGGCAACCGCGAAACCTGCCAGGATGGCGACTCGAGACAAAATGGAAGCACGCATGTCTGGGATCCTCCAGGGGACGGTCCGAACCCTCATCCCCTTACCAAGCAAGCTCGGGGCCAACACAATCGCAAAGGAATTCGAGCGTGTAAAGGGCCCTTGAACGGGGTGTAATGGCACGCACGTTGGCGAATTCGCGATTTTTTGCCAACAGAGTTGGCGGACTTTGGACTCTCCCCCTAGGCGCGACGGGCCCGCGCGAGCGCGCGCCCGCCGAACACGGCCCCGGTCAACCTCGGGAGAATTCGAGTCTTGACCCAATTATCGCGGGTTTTGAGCCATCTGGGTTATCGGCGCGGGCTCGATCGCTTGCGTTTCTGCCCGGGCTTCGTGGGCGACTTCGCGCGCGCGCGATTCCCCTTGCCACGGGCGCGCACGACAATCCGCACAGGGATCCCTCGCAGGCCCCAGCGCCGTCGGATCCGCCGCAGCAGGTAGCGCTCGTAGGACGGCTGGAGCGATCGGCCGCGGTTCGCGGAGATCACGATCAGCGGCGGCTCGCGCTCGGCCTGGGTCGCGTAGAGCAAGCGCACCGGCTTGCCGCTGAGCATCGGCGGCGGGTGCTCGGCGACCGCCGTGGCCAGCTCCTCGTTGAGCGCGGCGGTCGGGAGTCGACGGCGCAGCGCGCTCGCGGTCTTGAGACAGGCGTCGAGCGCATCCTTTATCCCGACGGGCTTGCCCTTGCCCAGGCCGCGGGCGTCGGCGTCCCCGAGCACCGAGGTCTTGAGGATGTGCGGGCGCTCGAGGAAGCCGAGCCGCTCCTCGGTGTCGCGCATGCGCGCGACCGCAGCGCCCTTGTCCTTCACGAGCAGGTCCCACTTGTGCAGCAGGACGACGACGCCCTTGCCGCGCGTGAAGGCCATCCGCGCGAGCCGCTGATCCTGATCGGTGACCCCGGCGGTGGCGTCGATCACCAAGACGACGATCTGCGTGCGCTCCATGACGCGGATCGCCTTGATCGCGGCGAGCTTCTCCATCGCGCGCGCGATCTGTTTGCGCCGCCGCAGGCCGGCGGTGTCGATGAGGACCAGCTCCTCGCCGTTGTGTTCGAAGGGCAGCTCGATCGGATCGCGGGTCGTGCCGGCGGTCGGGTCAACGATCACGCGGGCGTCCTTAAACAGCGCGTTGACCAGGGTCGACTTGCCGGCGTTGGGGCGACCCATAAAGGCGATGCGCGTGCCGCTGGGCTGCACCAGCGTGTCGCGCTTGGGCACGGGCGGCAGGCGCTCGATCACCGTGTCACAGAGCTCGTGGCTGTTTCGCCCGTGGGCCGCCGAGACGGCGATGACGTCGCCGAGGCCGAGCTCGTGGAAGGCCTGCGCCGTCAGCTCGCGCGCGGGGTTGTCGACCTTGTTGGCGACGACGATCGTGTCGCGATCGGAGCGCCGCAGGATCTCGGCGATCTCGAAGTCGATCGTGGTCGGGTCGGCGCTGGCGTCGACGACGAACAGGATCAGGTCGGCCTCCTCGATCGCGACGTCGGCCTGGGCGCGGATGTGCTTCGGCAGGCCGTCGTCGAGCGAGGGATCGAGGCCACCTGTATCGACGACCATGTAGCTGCGGCCCTCCCAGGTGCTCACGCCGTAGAGCCGGTCGCGGGTGACGCCGGGCCGATCCTCGACGATGGCCTTGCGCGCGCCGACGAGGCGGTTGAACAGCGTCGACTTGCCGACGTTGGGGCGCCCGACGATCGCCACGAGCCCGTGGCTGCGGTTGGCCTGCTCCTCCTCCTCGAGCAGCGCCGCGAGCTCCTCGTCGTCGAGCTCCTCGTCGAAGCCGTCGAGGCCGTCATAGCCGTCGACTCGCGCCGCGCCCTCGCCCGCGTCGTTGTCGACGGGCTCCGTCTCGCGCTCATCCTCCGCGCTCATGACTCGCCTCCAACGGGCTCGTGATAGCCGAGCTTCTCGAGCAGCTCGGGCTTCTTGGTCCAGTTCCGCGTGACCTTGATGGTCACGAACAGATCGCAGGGTCGCCCGGTGAAGCGCGCGATGTCGGCCCTGGCGCGGGTCGAGATGGTCTTCACGGTCTTGCCCTTGCGCCCGATCAAGATCGGCTTCTGACTCTCGCGCTCGACGTGGATCGCCGCCTTGATGACGTCTTTGTCGGGTCGCTCTTTAAATGACTCGATGGTGACGGCGCAGCTGTAGGGCAGCTCTTGCGACAGGGTGGCGAAGATCGCCGCGCGCACGCGCTCGCCCGCGTGCCAGCGCATCGCGCGATCGCTGAGCTGATCGTCGTCGTAGAGCGGCGGGCTCTGGGGCAGGAACTTAAGCAGCTCCGACGACAGCCGCTCGAGGCCGACTCGCTCGCGCGCGCTCGTCGGGACCACGAAGGCGAAGGGCGCGCGCTCGACCCAGGCGTGAATGATCGGGAGCAGCAGGTCCGCGCTCGGTAGGCGGTCGAGCTTGGTCAACACGAGGCCGATCGGTCGACCGGTTTTGCTCAACGCGTCGAGCACCGCGAGCGCGCCCGGCCCCGGCTTCCACTTGCTCGCGGTCTCCTCGTCCGTGACGATCGGGATCTCGGCGAGCATCAGGATGAGGTCGACATCCCGCGCGCCGCGGAGCGCCTCGTCGACCATGTAGCTGTTGAGCGCCGAGCGTGCGCGGTGGATCCCGGGCGTGTCGACGAGGACCGCCTGGAAGCTGTCGGTGGTCCACACGCCGAGCATGCGCTCGCGGGTGGTCTGCGGGAGCTTGGACGCGACCGCGAGGTCGGTGCCGAGCAGCGCGTTGAGCAGCGTCGACTTGCCGACGTTGGGTCGTCCGCAGAGGGCGACGAAGCCCGCGCGAAAATCCGGGCCGATCACTGCGGGCGGCGCGGTCTCGACGTCGGCACCGTCAACGGGGGTCGGCGGCGCGCTCGTGTCGCGACTCGCGCCATTCGCGCTTTTTTCGTGCTCAACGCCAGGTTCCATCGCTGCTCCGCTCAGTCTCGAGCGGGGGTTATTGGCGAAACCGTGGGCGGAGGCAAATTCGACAACTCCTACATGTAGGATATTTGACCTCATCTTCCCACCTTGCAAAAATCCGCGCATGACCGCGATCGTCGAGCGTCGCTCCGCTGCCCGAATCGACAAGGTGTTCCGCGTGCTGATCTCGACCGAGGACGTCGGCGACCAGTGGTACGTGGCCCGCAACATCTCGACGACGGGCATGTTCGTCGAGATGCCCGACCCCCTGCCCCTGCGCAGCAAGGCGATCGTCCGCTTTCAGTTCCCCGGCGACGAGGCCGCGATCTGCGCGATCGCGCGCATCCAGAATCACTACTACTTTCAGTACGCGGGCGACGATGGCGGCTTGCGCGCGCTCTCGGGCGTCGGGCTCCGCTTCCTCCGGTTCATCCCCGAGGTCGGCGCCCCGGTCCCGGCCGAGCGCCTTAACTGAAGCCGAGCTCGGCCCGAGTTCGCCGATTTCTTGCCCGGTGCACGTCGCGCGGTACGACTCGAGTCGTGCCGCGTTTTGCTCGTCGCTCCCTCGCTCTGGCCGCCCTCTTGACCGCCGCCTGTAGCGGCTCGGCGGAGGTCGACGTCGAGACGCGGGTCGGCGATGACGGGGACGCGGCGGCGCTGGAGCGCTCGCTCGCGGAGCTGCGCGACCGAGCGTCGCTGCTGTGGGAGACGAGCCGGCGTGACGGCGTACGCGCGGCGCTGCACACCGCGCGCGCGCGGGACGGCGCGGAGGACGTGGACGTGGCGACGCTGATCTCGCCCCCGCGTACGCTGGAGGATCTGCACGATCGCGTCACGCAGCTGCGGACGACGCCGCTGGAGAACCTCGAGCTGCCGGCGCGCGCGCTCGCCCGAACGCCGGCCCACCTGTGGCCGCAGCTGCGCGAGCTGATGCTCGCTGAGCGGACCCACCGCAAGCAGGACTACCGCGTGCTGCTGTCGCTCATCGGCGGCGACGTGCCCAACCGCTACGGTCACTTCGCGCGCGCGTGGAAGCGCGCGCACGGGCACAAGATCAAGCTGTCCGAGGACTGGTTCGAAGACCTGCTGGCGCTCGATCAGGCGCGGGTCCAGCCGATCTTCCACGACATCTACCGCGACTGCGTGCTCGAGGCGGCGCTCTTGCAGGCCGCGTCCGAGATCGGCCGCGCGCCGGCCCGCGCGCCGGTCGTCGTCGACGCGCTGCTCGCCGCCGCGTATGTCCACAAGGGCACGTTCCGCGATGAGGTCGGGCGCGCGATCCGTCGGATCGGCGATCCGGCGGTGCCGTCGCTCGTGCGCCGCTCGATCCGGCCGCCGACGCCGGAGGGCCTGAGCGAGAAGCAGCGCGCCGCCTTTGACGACAGCGTGGAGGTACGGCAGTCGGAGTACGCCGAGTTCCAGCTCGATCGCATGGACCGGCTGCTACCTCACCGCGCGATCGGGGCGGTCCGCGAGGACCCCGCCCAGCTCAGCGATCTGCTCGCGGCCTACGGCGAGCGGCGCCCGTCCCAGGCGGCGGCGCCGCTGCTCGAGTTTATCGACGCCGAGCTGCCGCGGGTGCGCGCCTCGGCCCGCGGCGCGCTGCTGGCCTTTGTCACAGGTCCCGCGCCAAAGACCCGCCGCAAGACCCTTCGGCTGCTGGGGGGACAGACCACCCGCGCGAAGGCGGAGCGCTCGTATCGCGACGCCGCCCGCCTCGCCCTGCGCGCGCGTCTCGGCGAGGACGCGGCCGAGCTGCTCCCGCCCGAGTGTGAGCTGCTGGATGAGCGCGGCGCGATCGACCCAGACTGTGAGCGACAGCCGGAGCGCATGGCCCGGGAGTACATCGCGCTGCTCGACAGCCGCCGCAGCGCCCGCGAGCAAACGCAGCTGCGCGCGGCGCTCGAGAGCGAGGCGCTGACCGACACGGTGGAGCAGATCGATCGACTGCTGGCCGCGAACCCGGCCTTCGCCACGGAGGTCCCGGAGCGCGTCGACGCGATCGCGCCGGTCTACGAGGCGGCTGCGGCCGCCGCGAAGGCCGAGGGCGACTGGGTGAAGGCCGCGCGGACGCTCCGCAAGCTCTCGGTGCTCACGCGAGCCGTCGACCCCGTCCGCAGCCAGGCGCTGCAGCGGGAGGCGCTGCTCGCCGAGGCCGAGACGCCCGCGCTCCCGAGCGCAGGGAAGCGCATGCTGCTCGCTACCGCTGCGGCGGTCTCCCCGGACAACCCGGCGGTCCAGCGTCGGATCACCGCGCTGGAGGAGACGCCACGCGCCGGCCTCGGGCTCGACCGCGCGCGCGCGACGTGGCTCGCGTCGGGCCTCGGCGGCCTGTGTCTGCTCCTGCTCGGCCTCGGACGGCTCGGCGCTCGCCGGGCGCGACAACGCTAGCCCCCTCGAGCGAGCGCGGCGCTCGAGCCCGAGAGCCTGAGCGCCGCCGTCGCTGGCCGAATCGATCCCGTATCAGGGGGGCTTCGGCAGGTTGTCGAGGTTCTGACGCGGCGGCTTCTTCGGCTCGAGCTTCGGCGGCTTCTTCGGCTCGAGCTTCGTGACTTTCTTCTTCGCGGGCTTCTTCGTCGACTTCTTCGTCGACTTCTTCGTCGGCGTCTTCTTCGTCGGCGTCTTCTCTTCGGCCTTCTCTTCGGTTTTCTCTTCAGCCTTCTCTTCGGCCTTCTCTTCAGCCTTCTCTTCGCTCTTCTCCGCCGGCGTCTCTTCGGCCTTCGCGTCCGCCGCCTTCGCGTCCTCGGTCGCCTTCGCGTCCTCGGCCGCCTTCGCGTCCGCGGCTGCCTTCGCGTCCGCCGCCGCCTTCGCGTCTGCAGCGGCCTCCGCTGCTGGGTCCGCGACGTCTGCGGCTTCGTTCACCGGGTCTTCGGTCTCCTGCTCAGCGGCGCCGCCGCCCGACGCGAAGATCGCGACGCCGCCGCCGATGATGAGGACGCCGAGCACGCCGACGACCCACATCGGCATGCTGCTGCGCTGCAGGTTGCTCGACCGGGTCCGCGCCTCCTGGGCGTCGTCGATGACGGGGACGCTGTTGAGGTCGCCGACGAAGGTCCCCTTGCGCCCGCGATCGACGGACGGCGCCGCGGATCCGGTGAATTGGTACACGGTGTTGCCGACGTTCTTCTGCAGCTCATCGCCGCGCCCTGGGGCGGCGTGCGCCTGCGGCTGCGGCTGCGCGTAGGGCTGCGCGTGTGGTTGCGCGTGTGGTTGCGGATGCGGGTGTGGATGCGGATGCGGATGAGCCTGCTGCGCGTAGGCCTGGGGATGGCCGGGGTGCTGCTGGGTCCCCGGCAGGCTCACGGCGACGCCCGGGGGCTGGGCGGCGACGTAACGAGGCGCGGCGTGCTGGGCGTGTCCGGGGTGCGGCTGCGCGGGGTGCGGCTGCGCCTGTGGCCCATGCCCGTGGAACGCGCCAGGCTGGACCTGCACAACACCGGGGCCGGAGCCCTGAATCACGGTTCCGCCCGGGGTTGCCGCCGGACCTTGAGGGGGGCCGTGAGGAGACGGCGATTGCGGATGGTTCACAGCTCTCTCCTTAGCGTGGCCACGCCGACGGAGCGCTCGTCGTCGACAGGCCGGCTCGTAGTGTGCCACGGCCCGCCGCCCTGGGCGAGGAACGGGCTGGCATGAACCCACAGACATACCGAGGGGATCGCCCCGGCCGACGAGCCAGCGCCCGCGGCGGCACGGGGAGCGCGCGGCGCCTGACTTGTGTCCGTTCGTGGCTCCTGCAGGCTCACGTCATGGTTGAACGCGGTCGCGCGGCGTTTGATTCGTAAACGGCGTGTGAACGCGCAATCACGCACACGCGCGCGGCGGGCTACAGTCGCCGCCCCATGGCCGGAACTCGCGGACGCTTTATCGCCATCGAAGGGATCGACGGCAGCGGCACCACCCTGCAGACCCGCGCGCTCGCTACGGCGCTGCGCGCTCGCGGACATCAGGTGGTCGAGACCCGCGAGCCCACGGGCGACATGTTCATCGGGCCGCTGATCCGCGAGTCACTCGCGACCTCGGCCCAGCTCGACGGCCAACCGCTCGATCCCCGCGCGCTCGCGCTGCTGTTCGCGGCCGACCGAATCGACCACATGGTCCGGCGGATCCGCCCGGCGGTCGAGTCCGGCACGATCGTCCTCTCCGACCGCTACGTCCTCTCCTCACTCGCCTACCAGAGCCTCGACTGCGAGCTCGAGTGGGTCCGCGCCATCAACCGGCACGCCGCGGCCCCCGATCTGTGCCTATTTCTCGACGTCCCGGCCGAGGTCGCGTTCGCCCGGGTCCAGCGCCGCCGCGGCCTCACCGGCGCCGTCGAGGAGCGCTTTGATGTCCCCGCGCTGCAGCGACGGGTCGCGGCCAATTACGACGCGCTGATCTCGTGGGCCCAGCAGAACCCAGACGACGGGCGTGGGACCCTCGGCGAGTGCGTACGCGTCGACGGGACCCAGGCGCCCGAGGCGGTCACGCGCGCGCTCATCGAGCGCTGCGAGGCGCGCGGGCTCTGACGCCGCGTCAGCCCTTCGCGGCGTCCTGGACCTCGACGACGAAGGCGAACTTCTCCTGCGAGGGGACGCAGGCGTCGGACTGGCAGACGGCGAAGCGCAGCGTGCCCTCGACCTCGCGTCGGCCCGTCGCGTCGGGCGTGAAGCGGATCTCGAAGGCGGCGCCGTCCTCGGCGAAGTGCACCGCGTCCTGCTTGCTCTGCTTGGTCTGGGCGATGCCGACGCCCGCGAGCTCGTCGACGGTCAAGACCGCGGGGAACTCGAGGTTCATGTGCCACGGGTCGAGGGTCGTCACGCCGAGCCGCGCGATCGCCTCTTGGCCGACGCGCGCCACCTTGGGGCTCTCGAGCGTGAAGCTGTAGTGCTCGCTCTCCTCCTCGACGACCGCGTCGACGAGCGGCGCGGGCGACGGCGCGGCGGCTCGAGGCGCCGGGACCTCGCCGCCGCAGGCGAGCGCCGGGCTGGCGAGCGTGATCGTGAGCAGACCGAGGAGCGCCGCGCGCTCGCGGGCGCGCGTCCGAGATGAGATCGTGCGCATGGCTTCACCCCCGTCAACGCGGCGACGGGCCTGGACGTTACCACGCGGCGCGTGATGTCGCGCGCGCGCGCGCTGACCCGCGAGCGGGCGCCCTCCGGCGCGCGCTCGATCGACAAGCGCTAAGAGACATGTACGGATATGCGCCACGCGCCGCCCCGGCTGCCGGTACGCGGAGCAGCCGCGAGCGAGATAACACGTCGCGGGGAGCCTCGCAATCAGCCGCGAGAGGGCTCTTGAGCCATATCGGGACGATTCGCGACGTCCGGCGCGTGAGTCAGCGCGCCGGGCGAGGCGCGCCCTGGCGTCGATCGAGGGCGGTGCAGGGGCGCGGCGCGGCGCTCGCGACGGGCCGCGCCGCGCGGGCGGAGGCGCACGCGCGCGGGAGACTTCGCCCGTCTCATGGGACATGCTCATTTGGACATGCAACGAGCGGTTCCATCAGCGGCGCGCGAGCTCACCCGTTGCGACGCCGCGGGCTCGCGGGCTAGGATTCAACCTGACCCCACAAACAGGTGACGCAATGATCGACTACGACATCCTCTGCAGGACCATCGAGGACTGGAAGGCAGGACGGCGGCCGAGCGCGCTGTCCGAAACCCGCGACCACGCCGGTCACCACGGCCACGACGACGGCCCGGCGCAGGAGGACCGCACCATGGTCTTCGACGCCTCCGAGATGATGGACGTCGAGTAGCGCGGGCGCGACGGCAGGCGGGCCCGCGCCGAGACGGGATCACTCGACGAGCTCAACACGACGACGCGCGACGCTGCTAACCAGCGTCGCGCGTTCGCGTCGCGCCTTCGCGTCGCGCTAGGGCTGCGGGTTGATCGCCAGGTAGATCGCCAGGATCACGACCAGCAGCAGCAGCACGATCAGCAGCGTGTGGGTCGTGTTCGACGGCTTCTCGACGCTGACCGGCGCGGCGCGGCCAGGCCCGGAGACGGCTGACTCGTTCTCCTGCGCCTTCGCCTCGAGCGCCGGCTCGCGCTGGTCGAAGTTCGTGGGCGGCGGCGTCAGCCCGCCCCCGAAGCCGCTGCCTTGGGCGAAGGTCGGGAACTCGGGCTCTGGATCGGGCTCGGGCTCGAGCGCCGGCGCGGGCTCGGGCTGTGAGTCGCCGTGCAAGCGCGACGCGAAGGAGGTCAGCGGCTCGGCCTCGGCGGGCATCCGCGAGATCGGCGGGCCGCCGCCGACGTTGGGGTTGTCAGCGGTCGGCGCCATCGAGACGACGGTGCCGGTGTCCGTGTAGACCGGTCCCTCGTAGAAGTCGGGATCGTGGTCGACGAGGTCGTCCTCCGCGACGGCCTCGTTGCTGCGCGAGGCCTCGAGCTCGGCCTCCATGAACATGGTCCACCCGCGGGAGCTGGGCTTGCCTGGAGGGCGCGGCTTGGCGGCCGGCTTCGCCGGGGCCATCGGGGCGCTGTGCGGTGAGGAGTCGTCCTCGTTGAGCTCGTCGAGCATCGTCCACCCGCGGGTGGTGATGTTCGGGTTCGCCGCCACAGCGGCAGGCGGGGTGACGCCGCCGGGGGTCGCGGCCGCGACCTCCGCCTCGTCGGCGTCGTCCATGATCATGGTCCACCCACGCGTGCTCGGCTTGGTGCCCCCCCCCGCGACCGGCGGCACGGACGGCGCCGGACTTGGGCTCTTCGTCGGTGTCGGTGTCGGCGTTGGCGTCGGCGTCGGCGTCGGCGTGGGCGTCGGCGTCGCGGCGATCACCGCGGCCTCGTCGTCCTCGTCCGTCGCCTCCATGAACATGGTCCACCCGCGCGTGCGAGGCTTGGGCGCGTCGTTGTCCCGCTTCTTGGTCGCGCTCGGCGGCTTCGGAGCCCCGAGCGTCGGCGGGCTCAGGGACGGCGCGGTGATATTCGGCGCCCCGATCTTCGGCGCGGTCACTGCCGGCGGCGAGATCGAGGGGACGCTGATGCTCGGCGCGCCGAGTTTCGGCGCCGTCGGTGGAGTGACCTTTGGGGCACCTCCGATGCTCGGCGGTGTAGCCGGCTTGGCCTCGCCGAGCGTCGGAGGAGGAGCGAGCTGCGGGGCCCTGGCTGCGGGCTTCTTGGGCGCGCTGGGTTTGTCCGACTTCTTCGCCACGTCTGTTCCCTGTTGAACTCGATCGGGAGCCGCGGTGGACGCCGCCGCCTTGGCCGTGTTCGTGGGTCCGACTGTACTCGGCTTCGAGCCGTCGGGGGACGATTCCTTTGGCGCCGGCGCGGTTTTCTCCGCCGCCGGCGGGGCGTCCGCAGCCGCACTTGACGCGGATTCGGGCGTTTTCGCAAGTTGAGCCGCCACGGGCTTCTCGGATGCAGAATTTCCGTCCGCAGGCGCAGATTGTTCGACCGGCGTGAGCGTGACCTCGAGGCGATCTTCGACTGTGGGCGAATCCGCCTCTGGCGGCGCCTCGGGCAGCTCGTGGGGACCGCGCGCGAGCTCGGCGAGCTGCCCTCGGAGCTGCTCGAGCGTGGCGCCACGCTGCTCCGGTTGTTTTGCGAGGGCGCTGCGCAGCACCGCGGGCAGAGACGCGGGGACCTCGCCCTGCTCGTGCTGACGCAGCTGCGCAGCCTCGGAGCCGAGAAACAGCGACCGTCCAGCGACGAGTCGGATCGCGAGCGCCGCGACGTTGTAGACGAGCGTCGCCTCGTCGGGCGCTCGATCGCCCTGAATCTGCTCCGGCGCGATCGTGGAGAGCGCGCCTGTACCCCGCTCACGGGGCTCGCCGACGGCGAAGCCGCCGAGCTTGATCGCTCCGTCCGCGCCGCGAAACACGACCTCGGGGCCGAGGTTGCGGTGAATCACGCCCTCTCCGCTCCCAGCGATGAGCCCGTCGATCACCGCGCCGAGGATCGCCTGCGCGTCCGTGTTGTTGAGCGTGGATGACTCGCTCAGCGGCGCCCCGTCGAAGCGCTCGTGGACCTCGTAGATCCCGCCGTCGTCGAGCCGGCCAGAGTCGACGACCTCTAAGACCGCCGGCGAGTCGACGGACTCGAGGGTGCGAATCGCCTGCAGCGAGTCATCACGCGTGTCCGCGTTTGCGAAGCAGCCCGCGTCGTAGACGGTGACCGCGAGCGGCTCCTCGCTCGGACCGATGGCCTGGTAGGTGGTCGCGCCCTGGCGCCTGCGGACCACCAGCCCGGTCGTGTACATGCCGTCCAGAACCGTTCCAGGGGATAGGTCGCGGGCAGCCGTCGTCGCTTCGGTCATCGGGTCTCCAATAATACAAGCGCGTTCCGAGACTACGCACAGCGCTGTGCTTGATCAAGCCGAGGCCTGGTCGCGTAAACGTCCCACGGCGCGCTTCGATCCGTCCGCTGACGAGCCCGCGCGGGACCCGTTCACGCCGCGGTGATCGACGCGGGCGCGCCTCGATCCATCGACACCGTCTGCGCCCGTAGAGGGTCTAGCGAGCGCTTTACGCACACGCCGCGCAATATCGCGCCGCGGTGAGTTTCGAAATTGCACGCACCGCGTCGTCGATCAGCGAGGATCAACGCGCGGTGCACGGTGGGACGTAACCTGTCCCAAACTACTTGTTGTCGGGCTTCTTCGGCGCGGGCTTGCCGGGCTCGCCGCAGTCGGCGAACAGCTCGTCGTAGGAGACGGTGCTGCGGCGCCCCTGCTTCATCTTGCGGGCGTGGCCCATGTTCTTGCGCCGGCGGGCGCGCTTCTTCTTGGTGATCTTCGTGAAGGATGCCATCGGTCGCTCGCGTGTGGTGCGTCGGGAGCGGGAGGGATAGCGGGCCCCTGAGCGCTTGTCAACCGGCCGTCGAGAACCGCGCGGATCACCGTTTTGAGGCTCAAGAACGCCCGTACCCGTAGCCCGCGCTGCGACCGAAGACGCGGCGAACCGCGAGCACGCCGTCGATCTCCTGGAGCGCCTGCATCAGCGAGTGGAGCTGCTCGAGCGCGCCGACGGTGGCGTGGAAGGTGTTGATCGCCCGCTGCCCGGAGTCGTAGGTGCGGCAGTTGGCCTGCTTGATGTTGACGCCGTGGTGGGAGAACACGCGGCTCATCTCGGCGAGCAGCCCGACGGTGTTGGTGGTCCGGACCTCGACGGTCACCGCGCGCGAGAGCTCGAGCCCCGGTTCCCACGCGAGGTAGACGCGGCGCTCGCCGATCAGCTCCAGCGCGTCAGGACAGGTCTCTACGTGGGCGATGATGCCCTTGTTGGGCACGAAGAAGCCGAACAAGGGATCGCCGGGGACCGGGTTACAGCAGCTGGCCAGCTGGATCATCGGGCCGCCGGATCCGAGGCTGTCGATCGAGCTGCGGGTGATCTGAATCGGGGTCTCGGGCGCGCCCTCGTGCTCGGTGGCGTCGAGCCCTCGCCCGGCGGCCGTCGCGTCCTGCGGGGCCGCGTTTCGATCTTTGCGACCCGAGAGCGAGCGGAGCATCCGCGTGAACAGGTTGGCCTCTGAGCGCGACGCGCGGGGCTCCGGCTCGCTGCGCTCACGCGGCAGCAGCACGTCCATGATCTTCTCGACCGTGAGCAGACCGGCGCCCGCCGCCTCGTAGAGGCCGTCTACACCCTTGAGGTCGCGGCCGAGATGGAACGTGTCGGCTTTCTCGGCGACCACGCCCTGCTCCTCCAGCTCGCTGAGCGCGCGACCCTGCAGGCCGAGCGCCTGCTCGATGAGGCTGCGGCCGATCGAGCGCAGCCGCGTGCGCTCCTCGGCGCGGAGGAAGTGCTTGATGCGCGCGCGAGCCCGGGCGCTGCGACACATCTTCAGCCACTCGCGGCGCGGGCGCGCCTTGGGGCTCGTGATGATCTCGACGGTGTCGCCCTGCCGGAGTTGGTACCGCAGCGGGACCAGCTGACCGTTGACGCGCGCGCCGGACGCCCGCGAGCCAACGTCGGTGTGGATCGCGAAGGCGAAGTCGATGGGCGTGGCGCCCTTGCGAAACGTGCGAATGTCGCCCTGGGGCGTGAACACGTAGACCTCGTCGGCGAACAGGTCGGCCTTGACCGCGGCGATGAACTCGTGCGGATCCGAGACCTCCTCTTGCCAGTCGAGGACCTCCTTGAGCCACATCGGTCGCCGCCAGGCGCCGTTTTGACTCTGCTCGGCGACCGCGGTCGAGTCGCGCTCCCACTCGGCGACGATCCCCCGTGACGCCACCGCGTCCATCGCCCGCGAACGGATGTGAACCCTGCGGCGCACGCCGCTGCGGTTGACGACGGTGGTGTGCAGGGCCTGGTAGTGGTTGGGGCGCGGGAGCGCGATGTGGTCGCGGAACGAGCCGGGGACCGGCTTGAACAGGCTGTGCACGACGCCGAGCGCGACGTAGCAGGCGGTGCGGTCGGAGACGATGATCTCGTACTGGACGATGTCCGAGGCGTGGTCGATCGACTTGTCGCGGGCGTTTTGGGCCCGGTACATCTCGTAGGTGGTACGGACGCGCGGCTTGATGGTGATCTCGCCAAAGCGCTCGGCCTCCCAGCGCACGTCGTCATCGCGGAACATCCCGCGCGCGCCGTGCTCTTCCCCGACCGCGAAGGCTTTGACGAACTCCTCGACGCCGTTTTGGATGAAGCGAGGCGCGGCCGCGAGCAGGGACTCGACCTTGCCGGTGACGTTCTCGTACTCGGCCGGCTCGAGGTAGTTGAAGCTGAGGTTCTCGAGCTCGGAGCGGAGCTCTTGCAGGCCGAGCTGATGGGCCAGCGGCGCGTAGATCTCCATGGTCTCGCGGCTGATCCGCACGCGCTTGCGCAGCGGCATGTGCTCGAGGGTCTGCATGTTGTCGAGCCGGTCGGCGAGCTTGACGAGCAGGACGCGGATGTCCTGACTCATCGCCAGCAGCATCTTGCGGAAGCTCTCGGCCTGCTGCTCCTGACGGGAGAGGTACGGGACCTTGCCCATCTTGGTGACGCCGTCGACGATGATCGCGACATCGGGGCCGACGAGCTCGGCGACGTCGGGGACCGTCAGCTCGGAGTCCTCGACAGAGTCGTGCAGCAGCCCGGCGGCCACGCTGCACGCGCCGAGGCCGAGGCGCGCGATGGTCCGCGCGACCCGGACCGGGTGGATCAGGTACGGCTCGCCGCTGCGGCGCACCTGGCCGGCGTGGGCCTTGGTGGCGAGGTTGAACGCGCGGTCGACCAGACCCACGTCGGGCGGCTCGGGACGTGTCTGGTTGTGCAGCTCGGCGAGCACCTCGTCGAACAGCGACTGCAGATCGCGGTGCGGTCGGCTCGAGTCGTCCGCGCGACCGCTCGTGACGCTCGTCGCGGCCGACGAGCTGTCCACGCTCGTCGTCGAAGTTGTGGTGGCGGCCGCGCTGCTGGCGGCCTCAAGCCCGGGGCTCATCGCTCCTCCTGGCCACCGTCCCTCGGCTCGACGCTGAAGGAGGCCGCCGGCGCGACGCGGTAGCCCTCCCCCATGGTCCCGATCAGCAGGACTTGTTGTCCCGAGAGCACGGCTTGGGCCGCGACTCGCTGGCGCGCGCGGCGGTGCAGCGCGGAGACATAGACGGCGCGGAGCGCGTCAAACGCTCGATCGAGGTTGTCGTTCACGATGACGTAGTCGTACTCATCGTAGTGTCGCAGCTCCTCGCGCGCCACGCGAAGCCGCCGCGCGATGACCTCCTCCACATCGGTGGCGCGACTTCGCAGCCGCCGCTCGAGCTCGACGAGCGAGGGCGGCAAGATGAAGACGAGGATGATGTCGTCCGCGAATTTGCGCTTGAGATGTCGCCCGCCCTGGAAATCGATATCGAACAGGAGGTCGCGCCCGGCGGACAACGCGGCGTTGACGAGCTTCGCGGAGGTCCCGTAGTTGTTGCCGTGTACGCAGGCGTACTCGGCGAATTCGTCGGCGGCGGCCATCTCGGCGAAGGTCGCCTTGTCGACGAAGTGGTAGTGCACCCCGTCGATCTCGCCCTTGCGCGGCTTTCGCGTCGTGTAGGAGACGCTGAAGCCGAGCCGCGGGAACGCGGCGCGCAGGCGGTTACAGAGCGTGGTCTTGCCCGCGCCCGACGGCGAGGACACGACCAGCAGCAGGCCTCGATGACCAGCGACGTTCGTCATGGTGTTCGCTTCCCTGCGCGGCCCGCTTGTTGGGCCGTTCCTTGGGCCGTGGATTGAGCCGCGTGGGCTCGCGGACGCCAGCAATCCGTCGCCGGCGCGTGAAACCGGCATCCCACGGCGTCCGCCGACTGTCCACTACTCAACATTTTGAACCTGCTCGCGGAGCCGCTCGACACAGCTCTTGGCCTCGATCATCAGGCCGCTGCCGCGGTGGCTCGTGATCTTGCTGCCGATGGTCGTGACCTCGCGAAACAGCTCTTGGCACAGAAAATCGAGCGTTTTGCCCTGCCCCGCCTTGTGCTCGGCGCCGACGACCCCGCGCAGCTGGGCGAGATGGCTGGCGATCCGCGCGAACTCCTCGGTCACGTCGCCTTTTTGGACCAGGATCGCGACCTCTTGCGCGATCCGATCCTCGGTCGGCTTCTCGGCGTCGACCCGCGCGAGCAGGGCGTGCACGCGCTCGCGGAGCCGGCCCTGCAGCCGCTCGGCCTCGCCCGTCAGCGAGACCTCGATCGCCGCGACGCGCTGCTCGAGCTGGCGGGCGTGCTCCAGGATCTCCTCCGCCAGGGCCGCGCCCTCCCGCGCGCGCATCTGGCAGAGCGCGTCGAGGGCCTCGTTGAGACAGGGCTCCAAAACGTCCGGGATCGCGGTCGCGCGGTCGCCGTCTCCGCCGCGGTGGGACTGCGACTGAAACTGCGAATACTTCAATAGTTCAAGGGTGCTAGGCGCACGGACCTCAACACCTAGTTCATGCGCTAACTCGGCCGCGCGACGGCTCGCGGCGAGGGTCTGCCGGAGCCGCGGCTCGTCGATCCCGAGCGCCGCTTCGTCGTCGCTCGGGCTCACGCGCTGGATGTGCACAAGGACATCGACGCGCCCGCGCCCGAGCTCGCTGCGGCGCCGCTTGATCTGCTTGCGGATCCGCTCCTCGCAGGGGGTCCCGAAGGGCTGGCGAACCTTGATCTCGAGGAAGCGGAGGTTGACCGAGCGGAGCTCGACCGAGAGCGTCTGCGTCGGCCGCGATCCCCCGGCTCCAAAGGCCGCGCCGAGGGGACGCGACGCCGCCCCGAATCCTGTCATGCTCCTGAGCGACACGAAGGGGACGTAGCGCGCGCCGTGGGGCTACCGCAAGGGGGCGCGCGGTTCTATTCTCGCCGCGGTGGCCGTCGGCTCCGAGCAAGCGCGCGCGCGCGGGGACTCCGCGGCGCCTCTGCGGCGACGCTGGACCGCGGTGGCGGCGCTGTGCGTGCCGCTCGTGCTCACGCCGCGCGCGATCTGGGCCGCCGAGCCCAAGGCCGCAGTGGGCGCGGACCAGGCCGCCAGCCCAGAAGCCGAATTGAAGGTCGCGCGGGAGGAGCCCGATCCTCCGAAGCCGCGCCCGCGCCCTCGTCCGCGAAAATTCTTGCTGGGGCTCGAGGGCGTGGCGATCCAGACGCCGCCGATCCGGCCGACCGTCGTCCGCTTTGACTCGCGCTACCTGGGCAATACGACGACGCTCGGGGGCGCCGGCTTGTTGGCCCGCTACCGCGTGACGCCGGTGCTCGCGCTCGACTTCAACGCGCGCTCGGGCTCGCTGCGCTTCCTGTCAGAGGACAACAACGAGACGACCTCGCAGGACCTCGTGCTCGGCGAGCTCGGCGTGGCGCTGTTCGCCGCGCGCGGCGAGTTCGGGCAGCTCGCCATCGGCGCGGGCTGGGGCGGGATCTACAACCGGATCCAGTATGAGCACGGCCCGGGGCGCGAGGGGATCCAGCACTACGGCTCGGGGCTGATCCGGTTGGGGATCGAGGTCGAGATCCTGCTGCAGCGGGTGGCGCTGGTGTTCTCGTTTCGCTCCTACGGGGTCGTCACGGACCGCGCGCGGGTCGTCGCCCGCGGGGCGATCTTCGAGGGCGTGAGCGAGGCGCAGAGGTTCGCGCCGGTCTCGACCTTTCAGACCTTCCTGGCCGGCTCGCTTGGACTGGCCTACCGGTTTTAGACCTGAGTTCCGTACAACAGATCCGCGTATGAATTGCCCTCCTGGGGCGCATCCGCTACGCGGGCACCGGGCCGCTGCTTAACGCCAGGGGACCTTCCACCTTCCGGGCGGCGAGCGTCTGGGCGGGACAAGCGGACGGTCGTCTCCGCGCTCGCCGTCCTCAGGCGGCCCCTCCCTGGCTCGCGCGCGTCCCTTGAGCTTCGACGCGGCGCGCCGTACCGCTCTTCTTGGGATACGCCAAGAGCCTTGGTCTCGGGCGTTCACGGCATACAGGCAGCGGGCCGCTGCTTAACGCCAGGGGGGCGGCGAGCGTCTGGGCGGGACAAGCGGACGATTGTCTCCGCGCTCGCCGTCCTCAGGCGGCCCCTCCCTGGCTCGCGCGCGTCCCTTGAGCTTCGACGCGGCGCGCTCGGGATCCGACGGGCCGAGCGTTCATGACCTTTCGGACATGTCGCTCGGGCGTGTCCGAGCTTCGCTGCTTCGAACCGGCTAGGCGGTGTGCTCGCGCTGGAACTTGGCGAACATCGCCTCGATCCCGCGGTAGCGGAGGGTGCCGGCGACTTCGGGCTGGACCTCGCTGACGGCGGGCTCGCGGGCTTCGAGCGCGAGCTCTGATGCGATGTCGCGGTCCGCGATTCCCGGCAGTACGAGTTGCACGATCAACATCAACGTGGGCATGGCGATCTCCTGACTGACCTCGGGGGTATCAGGTTCGCCTACACGTTCCCAAATTCTCCGCGCGTTCGTGACGTCAGCCGCGGAAGCGGAGACGGTCGAGACGCGGGAGATCGTCGATGAACGCGGGGGGCTCGAGCGCGCGGGTCAGCAGCATGACCTCCAGCGGCGCGTACAGGACCGAGACGACGCGCAGCGCCTCGATCCGCTCGGCGATGGTCTGTCGGGCCGCGTCTCGCTGGGCCGGCGTCGTCGCGTCGCGGTAGTCCGTGAGCGCCTGGTCGAGCGCGTCGTCGCGGACGCCGGCGAAGTTGAGTCGACCGTGGCTGTGGAAGTACGGGTAGAGGTCGGCGTCGCTGGCCGTCGCCAGGCGGGCGAGGACCGCGTCAAAGCTGCCCTCGCGGATCGGCTTCTGTCGCAGGTAGCCCCAGCTCGCGGTCACGTTGGGCGCCTGCACGCCGACCTCACGCCACGCGCTCCGGACCGCGCTGGTGATCGCGGCGCCGTGCCCTTTCGCGCCGTCCCACATCAAGGGGATGCGCAGCCCGTTCGAGCCGCGTCGCCGCAGGCCGCGATCGAGCGGCCAGCCCACGGCGTCGAGCGCCGCGTTCGCGGCCTCGCGTCGGGCGGCCGCGCGCTGCTCGAGCGCCGCGACGGACGGTCGCTCCACGGTCCACGGCGGGACCAGCCGCGCGGCCTCGAGATCGCCGCCGGCGAGCGCCGCTAGATCGAGCTCGATCGGCGTCAGCAGATCGACGGGCGCCCCGGTCTCGAGCGCCGGGCGACGGTACAGCTCGCTGGCCACCGTCTCGCGCGGGAGCACCCCGTCGAGGGCCGCGCGTAACTCTCCATCGGCGGTCGCGCCGCGCCGCGTGTTGTAGATGACCAGGTCGTAGCGGGACGGGCTCAGCACGAGGGCGTGAAAGCGCGCGGCCATGCCCGGCTTGGCCAGCTCATCCGGGACGTGCAGCGGCGCGAGCGAGGCGACGATGTGCACCTCCCCG
Organism: Polyangia bacterium; assembly: GCA_030430565.1. GTDB lineage: Bacteria > Myxococcota_A > Polyangia > Nannocystales > Nannocystaceae > JACKDW01. The sequence continues at coordinate 215,090 of JAUIKS010000013.1, read as the reverse complement.
CGACGCGCGAGCGTGAGCGCCTGGGCGCCATCGGCGATCGCGCGGAACACGACGCGATCCGGCCGCCGCGGATCGCTGGGCGCCTGGGCGGCCTCGAGCACGAGTCGGCCGTCGCCGAGGAAGGCGAGCTTCATCGGGCCGCTGCCCACGGGCGCGCGCGCGAATTCGCTGACGTGACCGGCGTACGAGGCCTTGGGGACGATCTTGATCGCGGCGATTCGCTCGAGCGCGAGCGGCTCGGCGCGATCAAAGCGAAGCCGCAACCACGGCCCCTCGAGCTGCTCACGCGCGGCGTCGGCCGACGCCCCGTCCTCCGCTCCCGTCGAATCGGCTTCAGGGCTCGTTTTCGCGCCCGCAGGCGCGGGGATCCGCTCGACCAGCGTAACCTCACGCAGCGAGGACAGGCCATTTCGCGCACGCAACGCGTGGGCGTTGGACCGCGTCCACCGCGCGATGCTGTAGAGCGCGTCTTCGGGCGTCACGGGTGCGCCGTCGTGGAACATCCGCCCCGTCCGTAGTCGGCAGTGCACGACGGTGCTCTTCGACTGAAGATCCGTATGACACTCCTCGGCCAGCGCGAGCGTGTGCCACGGCGCGCCGCTCGAGCTGCGCCGCGTCAAGCCTTCGAACAGCAGGTCGTCGGCGATGCGGCGCGACCAGGGGTCGAGCGGTGAGAACGGGTCAAACGCGGCCGGGAGGCTTCGTACGGCCACGACGACCCGCTCCCTGGGGCCGTCGTCGAGCAGCCCCTGCACCGCCGCCGCGTCTCCGGAGCGCTCGGCACCGTCGCTCGTCTCGCCCGGGGCCTGACTCGAGCACGCGGCCTGTGCGAACGCGATGGCCGCGGCGACGCGCGATGACCTCGCCCAGTCCGCGAGCCGCACGCGGCGTCGCGACGTGCGGTTCCGAGGTCTGGCGAAGCCGCTCATCACCGTGAAGTACCTGGCCTGGCGCGTTTTGGGAACGCTTGAAAAGCCGTATGCGCGCATGATACAGACTCGCAAGCTCTTTGCTCCTCGTCTGGAGGACGGAGGAAGTTGCCTCGATGATGAAGCGCGCTCTGTTGATCCCACTTCTCCCCGCCGTGCTGTTTCTTCCTCTGACGCTCGGTGGATGCGACAGCGGTAAAAAGTCAGAGGCGGACAAGCCGAGCGAAGACGAGGCCAGCGCCGAGGACGCGGCCATCAAGGTCGAGCTGCCTCCGTCGCCGGACTTCGACGAGGGCAAGGTCGCCGACAAGTGGGAAGATGGCGCCTACTCCATCTACGGCCTGCGCAAGTCCCTCGAGGAGAACGTCAAGGCTGGAGACAAGGGCACCGAGATCACCGTCAAGGGCTACGTCCAGGACATCTACGAGCCGCCGGAGTGCCCGGAGGGCGAGAGCTGTCCGCCGGCGAAGCAGCCGCACATCTGGATCGCCGACAAGGAAGAGGAGAAGGGCAAGAAGCGGGCGATGATGGTCGTCGGCTACCAGTTCTCGATCCCCGAGTGGGAGGCCGAGCAGTGGAAAGACGCCCCCGACGTGCAGTTTGAGAAGGGCAAGCGCTACACCTTCAAGGGCGTCTTCAAGCGCTTCTCAGACACCGGCTTCGCCGACGCCCGCGGTCTCCTCGACTTCCGCTTCTACAAGGTCGTCGACGAGGAGTCGGGCGCCGAGCTCTGGGTCGCCCCGCCCGGCGCCGCCTGGCACCCGCGCACCCTCGCGCTCCAAGAGGAGCAGCAGAAGAAGTTGATCGAGAAGGTCAACAAGGACGCCGCGAAGAAGCGCGGCTAAGCCTGCGACCGACACGAACCAGGCACCTCGGCGAAGCTCGCCGGGGTGCTTTCGCGTTTCGAAGCCGTACAACCCCTGAGCGGGCTCACCTGGGCTGGCGAGCCGTCACGCGACGCGGCGGATGGCGAGAGGAGCATGACGCCCGTGCTCCGCCTGCGCGGCCCGCAGGCGATCGAGGATTCGCTCGAGCTCGACTCCGTGCTCATGGCGCAAGCGCTTCGTGAGCGCCCGCATCCAGCTCGGACGCAGCGCGATGACACGCGCGGGAGTGCTCGCTACGCAGCTGCTGCCGTGGCGGCCGCGGGTCTCGAGCGCCCCAGCCTCCCCGGCGCAGCAGCCGGCGCCGCGCTCGCTGAGCAGCTCTCCCCCTCTCGTGAAGCGCACGCGGCCGTCGACGACGACGTAGAGCTCTTTGGCTACGAAGCCCTCGTGGAGCAGCTTGTCGCCCTCGTCGAGCTCGAGGATCGCGCCCTCACGCGCGAGCTGTTGGAGCACCGGTCTCGAGATCCCCTCGACGACGGATCCGGGCCGCGCAGCGAGTCGCTCGAGCGCCTCCAGCACCGCGGCCGAGTCGTGCGCGACCGTCCGATCGGCGGCCATGTGGGCTCGGGTCGCCGCGATCCACGGCTCCCCCTGCGGGACGCCCGCGCGCCGCAGCGCCCGCGCGATCGGGCTCCCGCGACGCTCGAGCTCGACGAGGTCACCCGGCAAGCCGACGATCGAGACCTCCAGCCCGCGTGAGCCGCTGATCAAGCGGCCGCCGTGGGCGTCGAAGCCGAGCATGTGATAGCGGCGCAGCAGCCCGGGCGCGGAGACGGCGAACCACGCGTCGACGGGCCGCGCGCGCATGGTGTCGACGAGCGCGTTTACGAGCATGGCGCCGGCCGCGTGTGTGCCGCGCAGGCGGGGGTCGATCATCACCATCTTGATGTCGCCGACGGTCAAGCGCTCGACCCCCGGGAGGCGGTCGAGGGAGTGGAACCGGACGACCTCGGCTGGCACCTGACCCGGAGACCATACGCGAATGCGCACGGTCCCGAGCGGTCGCTCGGGGTCGCCGAGGTAGTAGATCCGCGTGGCCGGGTCCTCGTCGATCTCGCTGCAGACGCGCTGACGCTCGGCGTCGAGCTCGGGGTGGTCGAGGTTGCGCTGCTCCTGCGCGTAGACGCGATAGCGCAGGCGATAGATCGCCTCGCGCTCGGCGGCCGTCGTGGCGAGGCGCGCCGGGTAGCGCCGGCAGAGCAGCTCATCAAACAGGAGGGCGCTGAGTTTGTTCCGTAGGTGCGTAAGCATGATTCACCGGGCTCGAGCGACGGGGCGTCGCGCTCGACCTGCACACTAAGAGTGGTGACCGCGGCGGTTTTTTCTTCAGGCGCCGGGCAAGAATCTGCGCTCGGTCCGCTCAGCGCGCGTCGAGCCACTCAGCGCGCGGGCGTCTACGCGCGCGCGAGTCGTCCCCACATCGCTGCCGCGCGCCAGGGCGCCCATGCGCGAGCTCAGGGCTGCGACTCGGGGACGTAGTACCAGTCGACGCCGGACACCCGCGCCCACGAGTTCTCGGCGCCGATCTCGGCGGTCACCGTCAGGCCGTTGACGAGCTGAAAGCGCACCCTCCAGCGCAGCGCGCGGGACGGGGCGCCGCCGCGCACGCCCGCAGCGCGCCAGCTCGACCACGCCTCGAGCTGGCGCTCGAAGTGCTCCGCGTCGCCGCGCTCGAGCTCCCAGGCGTCGTCGCCGACCGGCGCTCGCCGACCCCGGATCGGCGGCTCGTCAGGCGCCTCGAGATCGGTCCACTCGATGGTGCGCGCGCGGCCGATCCAGTCGCGCAGCGGGTCGTTGTAGAGCAGGTCGCCGCGCAGCACCGTGCAGCTGCCCGGGTCGAGCTGGGCCGCGCGGGCGCGCCCCGACACCGTGACGACGCAGCCCTCGCGCAGCTCGATCGCGATCGCGCCGCCGTCCCGCGCTGCCGTCCGCTCGATCCGGATCGTGCGCTCGAGGGCGCGCTCGGCGGGCTCCGCCCAGGCGTCGGCTCGCAGCGCGCTGACGGTCGCCAGCAGCTCCTCGAGGCGGAGCTCGTCGAGCGCGTCGCTGCCGTCCGGGTGCTCCGGGGTGTCGAGCCGCCACACCCCCATGTCCTTTCGGACACTCTGTCGCGCGCCCGCCTGCGCGAGCGCGGGACCCGGCAGCAGCTCGACCGCGCGGACCGACTCGGCGCCGAAGCGGGTCAGCTGACGATCGGCGAAGGTCTCGGCCGTGAACGCGAGCGACGGGAGCCGCTGGCTCCGCACCACCAAGAGCGGACCGTCGTCGCGCTGACACATCATCGGCCCGTCTTGCGCGGGCCCGGGGAGTTCGCCCTCCCCTCGGCTCGGCGTCGGCGTCGGCGTCGGCGTCGGCACAGGCGTCGGCACAGGCGCGCGTCCGCAGCGGATCCGCAGGTTCTGGGTCGTGTCGGACTCGACCACCAAGTCGACATCGGGCGTGAACTCTCGCCCCCCGGGACCGACCTCGATCGCGCTGACCTCCGAGAACCAGCGAAACACCTCGGGCTCGGCGAGCTCGCGCAGCTGCGGCTGGGCGGCCGAGGCGTCGTCGAGCACCCACGCGCTGCCGCGACGGCTGAGCCGCTGTGATCGCGGCCTCCGCATGTCGACCGCGAGCACGCGCCCGTAGGCCCAGGGGATCAGCTGACTCTCGAGCAAGCCGCTGGCGCCCGCCCGCGGCGGCCAGCGCTCCACGAGCTCGCCCGGGATGCAGCCCAGCATCCCGGGGCCGCGGTCGACGACGCGTCCCGCCGCCCCCTTGGGGCACGCGCCGCCCAGCGCGATCTTCTGCGTCTCGCCGCGCGCCGTCGTGATCTCGAACCACGGCTCCAACGTGTTGGCCGCGACCTGCTCCCGCGGCACGAGGGTCTCGACCGGGGCCGCGAACAGGCGATCGAGGCGGCCCTCGACCGCGCCGGTCGCGAGCAGCGCGGCGCCGCCGTCCGCGGTCTCCTGCGCCCGCCAGAGCCCGTCCTGCCCGCGCGCTAGCTGATACGCGCGCGCGCGCTCAGGGCCCTCCCCGGGCCGCTCCGCGAACGCGACCCGCGTGACCTCGGCCGGCTCCGCGAGCAGCAGCCGTCGCGCCAGCCAGGTCTCGGGGGGCTGGGTGATCAGCGCCGCGACCTCGGCCTCGACCACCCACGGCTCCGCCTGCTCGTAGAGCAGGCGCCCGTAGTAGCCGGATCCATCGGGTGTCTCACCGGCCAGCTCGAGCGTGAGCGTCTCGTCGCCGACGACCACGACGATCGAGCCCTTCGCCTCGCCGATCGCCGAGTCGTCATCGACCGCGCGCAGCGTCGTCGCCATGCGCAGCGAGCTCCACAGGCTCTCGACCGCCACCGGGTCGGCCCAGCCGAGCAGCGTCTCGTCGCGGTAGAGCTGGTGACGACCGTCGCCGCGCGGGACCAGGCGGACGCTCGCGCCCGCGGGCGCGGCGAGGTTGAGCTCGATGCGCGCGCTCTCGAGCTCCTGCTCGCCGAGGTTCGGGAACACGCGTCGGGCGGCTGACTGGTTCGACACCAGCGGCACCGACGGTCGCTCGCCGCGCCACGGGTCCCGGTGCACGAGCGCCACGCTCACGCCCGCCGCGAGCATGAGCGCGACGGTCGCGGTCGACGGGCGCAGCCGCCGGGTCCACGCGGGCCCCGCTCCCCGGCCCCGCTGCGCGGGCGGTTGTGGTGGCGACTCGCTCACCGTCGCCTCCTCCACAGCACCATGATCCCGAGCATGAACGCGAAGCCAGGGAGACCGACGAGGCAGACCAGGTTCATGCGATCGAGCTGCTCCGGCAGCAGCAGCAGCTTGACGTGCTCGCGCTGGCGCGAGCGGATCCCGAGCAGGCTCTCACGCTGGCTCAACCAGCCGACCGCGTTGAGGATCAGGTCGCGCCCGCGGTCGTAGACCACATCCTCCCGCAAGAGGGCGTTGAGCGCGAAGTCCTGCGACGCGATCACGACCATCCGCGAGTCACCGCGCTCGGAGGCCGCCGCGACCGCGATCGGCCCGGCGCGATCGAGCTGCGCGTCGAGGTCCGGCGGGACGCCCTGGGCGAAGCCCGCGATGTCGGCCTCGGCCCAGCTCGCCTCGCTGGTCTGCAAGAGCGACACGGCCGGGTCGCCGAGGTCGAGCTCGCGGGCCTCGAGCAGCGAGATCGGGTGGCCGATCAAGCTCTGCGCGATCGGGTGATCGCCCCAGCCCTCCTGCAGCGTGAAGGCCAGCAGCGGCGTCGCGCCCGGCATCGGGTGCGGGTCGAGGACGACGCGCGCGCCGAAGCGGATCCCGTAGCTCGCCGCGAGCGCCTCGAGGCCGTGGGGCGCGAGCTCGTCGCGCCCGCGCATGATCACCGCGCCCGTGAGCATCAGGATGTCCCCGCCCGCCTCGGCGTAGCGCGTGATCACCTTGGCCTGACGCTCCGGCACGGCGCCCGCAGGGCCGGCGACCAGCAGCACGTCGCACTCCGCCAGGCCCTCGGCGCCGGCTTCCCCCGCGTCGGCGCCATCGAGCTCGGCCGGGCGGACCTCGAGGTTGGCCTCGCGCAGCAGGTCACGCAGGTGGGCGTAGCCGTTGTAGGGCTCGAGGCTGTCGAAGGCCGGCTCGCCGTGCCCCTGCGTGTAGCAGACCACCGTGCGCGTCGGATCGCTGACGGTGAGGAAGCGGGTCAGCAGCGCCTCCTCGCCGCGGAATTCTTTGACGCGCGGGCCGTTGACCTGCACGTCGGGGGTCGTCGCGTAGGTCACGAGGTCCTGGGGCAGCAGATGGGCCTTGCGCAGCTTGACCCCCTGCCCCGCGCGGATCATGACGACGCCGTCGGCGAGCTCGCGCCCGCCCAGGCCGAAGTCGGCGATCATCGCCTCGGACTGCTGACGGTCGCGGTCCGGGTCGAGGAAGCGCACCCGCAGCGCCCCGTCGCCGGCCGCCCCGCGCATCCGCGTCAGGACCTCGCGCAGCTCGCCGGCGAGCGGGTTCGGGCGCCCGCCGCCGATGGTCGAGGGCACGATCACGGTGACGTCGATGGGCCCCTTGAGCCCGCCCAGGACATCGCGCGCGCGGTCGCTGAGCGTATAGACATGTCCCTCGGTCCAGTCGGCGCGGCGAGAGTGCCGCGAGGCGAACACCGCCAGGTGGACCGCGAGGATCGAGAGCAGCGCGAGCTGGAGCATGTGCTCGAGGCGGCGGCGCGGGTTGAGCACGACGACCGCCGCCGACAGCAGCACGACGACGCTGGCCAGGTGCAGGTAGACCCAGTGGTAGTCGACGATGCCCTGCGCGAGCTCCTGCATCATCACGAGCAGGCTCGTCCACTGCAGCGCCTGCGCGACCGCGGCCGACTCGACCTGGTCCACGAGCAAGCCGGCGAGCAGCGTGATCGTGCAGGTCACCGCGGTCGCCAGCGCGGCCGCGAGCTGGTTGCGGACCAGCGCGCTCGCCAGCAGCCCGATCGCCAAGAACGTCGCGCCGACCAGCAGCACGCCGAGGTAGCCCGAGGCGATCGGCCCGACCTCCGGCGTCACCGCGGCGCCGCTCAGCAGCGCGTAGAACACCCCCGTCGGCAGCCACAACGCCACGTAGAAGAGCAGCGCGCCGGCGAATTTGCCGAGGATGATCGACGAGGGCGACAGCGGCGCGGTCAGCAGCGCCTCGAGCGTGCCCTGCTTCCGCTCCTCCGCCACTAGCCGCATGCTGACCGCCGAGCACAGGAAGATCACCGGCAGCCAGAAGATGAAGAAGCTGCCGCCGAAGTAGAACTGCATCACCGGGCCGGGCGCGGCCAGCGGGTCGTTGAGGAAGCGCAGCAGCAGCGAGAAGTTCCACCCCTGGTTGAGCAGAAACAGCGTGCCGACGAGGTAGGCCAGCGGCGTCACGAACAGCGAGAGCAGCTCGCGGTGCGCGATCGCGGCGGTCCCGACGAGCCACGCGCGCGCCTCAGCGGCCTGGTCTGAGAGCCAGGTTCCCGTCACGGCGCCTCCTCCCCGGCCGCGCCGGTGACCCGGGCGAAGCGCTCCTCGAGCCGCCGGCGTCCGCGCTCGAGGCGGAGCACCGCGACGTTCTCGCGCAGGCTCGCGCGCCCGATCGCGGCCGAGACCGCGTCGGCCGCCTCCGCGCCCGCGCAGGCCAGCTCGCCGTGCACCCGCCCCCCCGCGCGCTCGTGGATCACCGGCTCAGGGGTCTCGCCGCCCTCGACGGCGCCCGCGCTGCAGGTCGCCGCCGCCGCCGCCAGCGCCTGCCGCACCACCGCCTCGACGCGCCCGCGCGCCCCCTCCCACTCGACGATCACCGTGTGCTGGTTGAGCGCGTTGGCGACCGTCTCGTCCGCGACCACCCGGCCCTTCGAGAGGATCACGACGCGATCGCAGAGCGCCTCGACCTCGGCGAGGATGTGCGACGAGAAGATCAGCGTCTGGCTGCCGCCGAGCGCCTTCAGCATCGCGCGGATCTCGAGCACCTGGTTGGGGTCGAGGCCGACCGTCGGCTCGTCGAGCACCACCAGCGGCGGCGCCCCGAGCAGCGCGTCCGCGATCCCGACGCGCTGGCGGTAGCCGCGGCTGAGCTGGGCGACCGGCGTCTCGAGCATGCCGTCGAGGCCGGTGAGCGAGGCGACGCGGCGGATCTCCTCCGCCCGCGCGCGCCGGCGGATCCGCTTGACGGTCGCGCGAAACGCCAGGTGCTCGCGCACGCGCAGCTCGTGGTACAGCGGCACCTGCTCGGGCAAGTAGCCGACTCGCTCGCGCACCGCCAGCGAGCGACGCGCGACGTCGATGCCCGCGACCTCGACCCGCGTCTCCCCCGGCGGTCGCTCGCCGCGCGTCTGCACCGGCAAGAACCCGCAGAACACCCGCATCAGCGTGCTCTTACCGGCTCCGTTGGGGCCGAGCAGCCCGACGCGCTCGCCCGGCTTCACCGAGAACGACACGTCGTCGAGCGCGTAGACGGGCGCGCCGAGGTATCGATGGGAGAGCGCTGCGACCTCGAGCGAGGCTGGCGGTCGCCGGTTGATCATCGAGTCCTGCGTGGCTCCTCGTCTTCGCGCTCGCGCCCTGCTCGCGCCCTCGCCCGCCTACTTGGCCGGCGTCTTCGCGTCCGCCGCCTTCGCGTCCGCCGCCTTCGCGTCGCCGCCAGCCGGAGCGGCCGGCGCCTTCGCGTCCTTGATCTTCGCGCCCTCGGCCACGCTCCCGCGCGGCTTCTCGGCGTCGCCCTCAGCTGCCGCCTTCACGACCTTCTCGGCCAGATCCTTCGGCACGGGCTCCTGGCTGGTCTCCACCGGCGCGCGCTCGATCTCCGCGATCGCCCACTTGAGGACCTCGAGGGTGTCCGCGTCTTTCTCGACCTCCAAGAGCGCCTGCAACGGCTCTTTGTAGGACGCCAGGCGCTGCGTGCCCATGGTCTCGATCACCGCCTGACGCACCGACAGATCGGGGTCGGCCTGCAGCACCGAGGCCAGCGCGACCGCAGTGCCGTTGTCGAGCGCGGGCGCCAGCGCGAGCGCGCAGATCCGCCGCTCCTCGACCGGCTTCGTGTAGTCGCCGTCCTCGGACACGCGCGCCGACAGGCAGTCGAGCAGCACCTGACGCGCGACCTCGTAGGCCGCGTAGGCCTCGATCGCCTTGTCGTTGTTCGCGGCCTGGACCCACAGCTGCCCGTGCAGCAGGTGCCCCTCGAGGTCGTAGGGCGTCTTGTCGACGTAGAACTTCTGCGTGGTCGCGGCCCGGCTGTACTGCCGATCGCTCGCCAGCGCGATCGCCAACAGCTGGTGAACCTCGGGATCCTCGGGGATCAGATCCTTCGCCTGGCTGTAGAACGAGATCGCGGCGCGCATGTCCCCGTTCCACTCGTGGAGGTTGCCGAGCAGCAGGCTCGCGCCCGCGCGCACGCTCGCGTCCTCCGCTTTCTCGACCACCTCGCGCAGGCCCGGCGACAGCTCCGTCAGCGCGGCCTGGAGCGCGGCGCCGTCCTTGCGATCGAGCGCCGAGATCCGCTGGTTGGCCTCGCCCACGCGCTTCGCCAGGGTCGCCGGATCCACCGCGGCCTTGGCGTCCTCGACGCTCGGACCGTCCTGGACCTTCGGGACCGCCTGCAGCGGCGCGGGCGTGTGGGGCGTGTCGCCGCCGTCGCAGCCGCCGCCCACCAGCGCGAGGCCGAGCAGCGCGCAGGAGAGCTGGAGCCAGCGCCCCCGCGATCGGTTGCTGTGGGCAGATCCGTTCTCGCTCGTCACGGGCCCCAACTTGCCACACTTTTGCGGTCCCCCGCGCGGTCTCCCGCGCGGAAGTTGTCGCTGCTGCCTACCCGTGCCGGACTCGTGGCCATCGTGCATGGTCGCTCCCAACGTCGCGCGCCCGGTCCACTCCGGAGCTGGCGACCTTCGAAGGGACAACAGCCCCCGGGCCAAGTTCCGCCACGACCTCGCCCGCCGCGTCCGCGATATCGAGGGCCACGGGGCCCGGCTTGGCCACGATCGCGCGCTCGCCCGCGAGGCCGTGAAGATGCACGCCGGCGCACGCGGCCTCCCACGCACGCGCCCCACGCGCGAGGAGCGCGCCGATGATCCCCGCCAGGCAATCGCCGGAGCCGGCGGTCGCCAGGCCGGGTCCGCCGCTGACGCAGATCGCGACGCGCTGCCCGTCCGACACCAGGGTGCCCTCGCCCTTCAGCACCACGACCGCGCCCGTGCGCCGCGCGATCTCGACGACCGCCGCGAACCGGTCGGCCTGCACGTCCTTCGCGCTCCACTCCTGCGCCGTGAGGCGCGTCAACAGCCGCGCCGCCTCCCCGGGGTGCGGCGTCATGATCCGCGGTCCGGCCAAATCAGAGTCGGTCTGCGCGGGGACATCATCCAGCGCCGAAGCGTCCCAGATCGCCGGTCGCGTGTCGCCACGAAACAGCCGCGCGAACACGCTTGGTGCGCGCTGCGTGAGACCTGGCCCGACGACCAGCGCCCCCGCCCCCGCGTGCATCACTTCGCCCTCGGGCGCGCGCACCATCAGCTCGGGGCGCGTCGCCAGCAGCTGCGACTGCACCTCCGGCTCGCGCGAGACCACCGTCACGAGGCCCGCCCCGGCGCGCAGCGCCGCCGCGCCCGCGAGCACCGCCGCGCCCGGCGTCCCCGCGCTCCCGCCGACGATCGCCACGTGCCCGCGCTCGCCCTTGTGTCGACCCGGCTTGAGCCCGCGCACCACCGCCGCGACCGCGCCGGGGTCGATCAGCGCGGCCGCCCGCACCCCGAGGGGAAATTGCTCGGCCTGCGGCCCGCGATCGACCAGGCCGATGTCGGCGATCACGACCTCGCCCGCGAACGCGCGACCTGGCGTGATGTGCAGGCCGGGCTTACTGCGCTGAAACGACACCGTACGATCGACGCGCGCCGCGAGGCCGGCGACGCGACCGCGATCGGGATCCACGCCGGTCGGCAGATCGATCGCGACCCGCGGCCCCGCGCAGCGGTTGATCCACTCGACCGCGTCCGCGACCGCGCCGCGCGGCGCCCCCTTGGATCCGGTCCCGAGCAGGCCGTCGACGATCAACCACTCCGCGTCGAGCGGCGCGCCGAGGCCCGCGCTGCCATCCGCGTCGGCGCCGGCGGTCGTCACGATCACGCCCTGCGTGGACGCTCGCCGCAGCTGCGCCGCCACGGACGCGTTGTGGCGCGTCGTCACCACTCGTCCCGCCACGCGCAGGCCGAGCCCGCGGGCGGCGAGGATCCGCGCGACCGCCACGCCGTCGCCGCCGTTGTTGCCCGGACCGCAGACCACGAAGACGCCGCGGATCGGCGCGGGCCAGGCCTCGATCAGCGAGACGACCTCCGTCGCAACGCACAGCGCCGCGCGCTCCATCAGCACCGGCGAGGGCATCTCGAGCACCTCGATCGAGTAGCGATCGCTCGCCAGCGAGCGCGCGGCCGACCACAGCGCGGCCGCGTCGCGCGTGGTCGCGCTGCGCCGCGTGGCCATCTACTCGCCCTCCGCGCTGGCGAGCGACGCGGCCGCCGTCTCGAGGATCCGCCCCGCGAGCTCGTCGAGTTCGGCCTCGTCGGGTCCCTCGAGCATCACCCGCAGCTTCGACTCGGTGCCCGAGTAGCGGATCAGCGCGCGCCCGTCCTCGCCCAATTTTGACTCGACGTCCCGCACCACCTTCATCACCTGCGGCAGCTCGGCCAGCGGCACCTTCCGCGCGACCCGCAGCGAGCGAGTGACCTGCGGCAGCTTCGTCATCACGGTCGCCAGGTCGCGCAGCGAGCGGCCGGTCTGCTGCATGATCGAGAGCACCTGCAGCGCCGCGACCGTGCCGTCCCCGGTCGTCGCGTGATCCAGAAACACCATGTGCCCCGACTGCTCGCCGCCGAGGATGTAGCCGCCCTCGCGCATGGCCTCGACGACATATCGATCGCCGACCGGCGTCCGCAAGAGGCGCGCCCCCGCCTTCTCCAGCGATCGCTGCAGCCCCAGGTTCGACATCACCGTCGCCACGACGGTGTCGCCCTTAAGCGTCCCCGCGCGCTTCATCGCGTGCCCGCAGATCGCCAGGATCGCGTCGCCGTCGATGAGCTCGCCGCGGCTGTCGCTGAACACCACCCGATCGGCGTCGCCGTCGAGCGCGATGCCGACGTCGGCGCGGTAGCGCTGCACGTGGGCGCACATCTCCTGGGGGTGCACCGCCCCGCACTTCTCGTTGATGTTGGTCCCGTTGGGCTGCACGCCGATCGCGATCACCTCCGCGCCCAGCTCGCGCAGCACCGTCGGCGCGACCTTGTAGGCGGCTCCGTGCGCGCAGTCGACGACGATCCGGATCCCGTCCAGCTTGAGGTGATCCGGGAACGCGTACTTCGTGTGCGTGATGTAGCGGCCCGCGGCGTCGTCGATCCGGATCGCCCGCCCGATCTCGCGACCGGTCGCGACCCGGCGGTCCAGCGCCCCGGGCTCCATCAGGCGCTCGACCTCGGCCTCGACCTCGTCCGGCAGCTTGAAGCCGTCAAACGCGAACAGCTTGATCCCGTTGTCGGAGAACGGGTTGTGGCTCGCCGAGATGACGATGCCCGCGTCCGCGCGCATCGACTGGGCGATGTACGCGATCGCCGGCGTCGGCATCGGCCCGATCAACATCACGTCCGCCCCCATCGCGCACACGCCCGCCGCGATCGCGTTCTCGAACATGTAGCCCGAGAGCCGCGTGTCCTTGCCGACGATGACGCGCCCGTGGCGACCGAAGTGAGCCGCGACCGCCATCCCGAGCCGCATCGCGGTGTCGGGGGTCATCGGCGCGACGTTGGCCGGCCCCCGGATCCCGTCCGTGCCGAACAACCGCCGCGTTCGCCTCGACTTCGCGACGGCCTCGCACCTCGGCTCCGGCTCCGTGACCACAACGCGCACATTGGCCATGGACGCAGTTGTAATACGAGCGTCGAGTCGACCGCCAGCGCGATCCTGGCAGCGCTCGTCGCCGGGCTCAGCGTGGCTTCGGCGTCCGGACCCCGTTCGCGCCGTCCGCCGGCGGCCTGCCCTTCGCGGCGGCCCCGGCCTTGCTCGGGATCGGCTCCTCCCCGTCGGTGATCGGGAAGCGCCGGCGCGCCGGGTACAGCGAGAGGCTCCCGGCGATGTCCTCGGGGACACCCGCGCCCAGGGCGAAGTCGACGATCAAGGTCCCCCGGATCGACCCCTCCTCGCCGGGTCGCGGCGGCTCGATCTTGATCGTCGCCGTCACCGGCTCCTTGAGCCCGTCGACCTTGCGCAGGTCCGGCCGCGGCCCACGGATCGCCACCGGGAACGACTTCGGCAGCGTCATGGTCTTCGGCACGAGCTCCGGGACCGCGCCCAGCGGGACCATGACCTCGCGCTCGCCAGGCTTGGGCTGGACCATGATCTTGATGGTCACCTCCGGGCGCTCGCCCTTCTCCATGCCCGCGAACTCGACCTTCTCGCGCGGCCGCAGCACGCTCTTCACGATCTCCACGTTGTGCGTGATGTTCTTGAACTCCTCGGGCTCGGTCGCCAGCGAGCTGATCTCCTGGATCACCGACTTCGGCCCGCGCAGCGTAATGCGCGCTGGGCTCGTCGTCAGCCCGACGTACTCGTAGTCGGCGTGCACGGTCACGGGGATCACCGGCTTGACCGGGAACTCGCGCTCGATCATCGGATCAAAGCGGACATCGACGCCGTCGTAGATCAGCGATCGCAGGATCACGCCGCCGGGCATCACGAGCTTCGACTCGTCGATGTGCAGCGCGCCCTCCTTGACCTTCTTCATGTCCAGCTCGAGCGTCCCGAGGTCGTTCGCGCTCAGCCTGTTGATCCGGCTCCACGAGCCGTGCACCTCGACCGTCACGGTCTCCGGCAGCTTCGTCATCAGCACGCGCTCGGGGTCGTCGATCACGTGCAGCGGGATCGCGAACTGCCGCGTCACGTCCTCGCGCATGATGATGAAGAACACCGACGCGAGCAGCAGCGCGGTCGCCTTGGTGCCCCAGTGGTCAAACAGCAGCCCCGCGAGCCACCGCAGCGGACGAAAGCGCGTCACCCTAGGCGACCTCCTCCGCCGGCTGCGGCTGCTGCGAGCGCAGCTCGGGCTCGACCCGCCGCGCGCCCGAGCGGCTCTGGTCGCTCGACGTGCGCTCGCTCGCGCTCACGCTCGCGTCCGCGGGCGGGCGCTCCTCGGACTGGCGCTCGATCCACGCGCCGATCCGCTGCTCGAGCTCCGAGGCGTTGAGCGACTCGGAGAGCTCGCCGCGGGCGGCGACCCGGATCTCGCCGCGCTCCTCGCTGACGACGACCACGAGTGAGTCTGTCTCTTCCGTCATCCCGATCGCGCCACGGTGCCGCGTCCCGAACTGCGGGTCGAGGTCCTCGCGGTGCGTCAGCGGGCAGATCACGCCGGCCCGCGTGATCCGGAAGTCCTGGATCAGCACCGCGCCGTCGTGCGCCAGGTTGATCGGGTGCGGGATCATCAGCGCGACGAGGGTGTCCGCGTGCAGATCGGCGCCGATCTCTCGACCGCGATCGCTGACCGTGTCGAGCACGTCGAGCTCCCCGCGCAGGATGAACAGCGCGCCGATCTTCGCCCGCTTGAGCCGCTCGGTCGCCAGCACGAGCTCGCCGACCGCCGAGAGCGCGGCCTGCCTGCGCCCGCGCGGCGCGAGCCGCTGCCCCACGCGCAGCAGCAGCCGCCGGATCTCCTGGTGGAACACGACGATCAAGATGATGATCACGTACTCGAGGAAGAACTTGATCAGCGCGGCGACGGCCACCAGGTCGAGCTGCTGGGCCGTGGCCGCGACGGCGCCGAAGAACGCGACCGCGAGCAGCACCGGGATCGCGCGCGTGCCGTGCAGCAGCCGCAGCGTGCCGTAGAAGATGACCAGGAGCAGCCCGAAGTCGAGGGCGTCGTTCCACGCCAGCGCGGCGATAAACTCGCTGGGCTTCACCGCGCCGCTCCTCTCTGGGGCGCGCCGCGAAGCCCCTCGGGGGCCGGCGCGACGAACTCAGCGTGCGCGGCGCCCAGCGCCGACGCGACGCGCAGCGCGTCCACGGTCGCCGCGACGTCGTGCACCCGGACCACGCTCGCGCCGTGCTGGACGGCGAGCAGCGCCGCCGCCAGGCTCCCGCTCAGGCGCTCGGAGGCCGCGCGCCGGGTGATCGCGCCTAAGAACGACTTCCGGCTCGCGCCGATCAGCACCGGGCACCCCACGCGCTCCCGCAGCGCCCGCGCGGCGACGACGAGCGCGGCGCTCTGCGCCGCCGTCTTGCCGAAGCCGATCCCCGGGTCGATCATAATCCTGTCCTTCGAGACACCTTCACGGAGCGCGCGCGCGACCGCGGCCGACAGCTCGTCCCCGACCTCGCGGACGAGCGCGGCGAAGCTGATCCGCGCCTGCATGGTCTCGGGGACACCTCGAAGATGCCCGATGACGAGGCCGGCGCCGGCCTCGGCGGCGACCGTCGCCATCGCCGGGTCGGCGAGGCCGGAGACATCGTTGATGATCGCCGCGCCGGCCGCGAGCGCGGCGCGGGCCACCGAGGCCCTGCGCGTGTCGACGCTGACCACCGCGCCGTCGAGCTCGGGGTCCGAGGCGAGCGCGCGGATCACCGGCTCGACCCGCGCCCGCTCGGCCGCCGGCTCAACCGGGCGCGCGCCTGGCCGCGTCGACTCGCCGCCGACATCGAGGATCGCCGCGCCTTCACGAACGAACGCGCGACACCGCGAGCGGACCGCCGGCACGTCGGCCGCCGCGTCGTGCTCACCGAGGAACTGCCCGCCGTCGAAGAAGCTGTCCGGCGTAACGTTCACGATCGCCATCACGCGCGCGCGCGACAGCGAGAGTGATCCGAGCGCGTGCCGCCAGCGGACTGACGACATCCCGGACGATTGTTCGTCATCTTCGGGCATCCGATGGGACAGGCGATTCGTACGCGAGCCTCAATGAATTTCAAACCAGCTACCAGCCCTGTTTGCAAGCGCCTCGTATCACGACGCACGTCTTGCGCTATTGACGCGAACTCCGACGCGAAGAACCGTCACTTCCCCGTAGATCGATCGGCGCCGTCGTCCGTTTGCGTGCCGATCGACGGCGCTCGAAGGGCGCGGGAGCGCGTCGGAGTCATCCGCGCACGAACCAACGAACGGAGGACCGCTCCGACGTCGAAGCGGTCCCTCGCCACGCGAGCGAAGCGCGGCGATCAATCGCGCGAGCGGTTCGCAGCGCCCGGCGCGTACTGCTTGGCGTCGATGCCGTAGCGGCGCAGCAGCTTGTGCAGGTACTTGCGGTCCATGTCCGCCTCGCGTGCGGCCCGCGAGATGTTGCCCTCGGAGCGCTGCAGCAGCCAGGCGAGGTAGGCCTCCTCAAACAGCTCGACCGCCCGCTCTTTCTGCTCGCGAAAGGTCAGCGTGGGGTCGAAGGCCAGCGCCTCGTCGCGGTGCGTCCGCGGGCGACTGCCAGGCTTGATCAGATCGATCACGCCGTCGGGCGAGAGGTATGCGCTGCGCTCGACGACGTTGCGGAGCTCGCGGACGTTGCCCGGCCAGTCGTAGCCGACGAGGCGGGCCATCGCCTCGGGCCCAGGCTCCTTCCACATCCCCGGCGGCAGCCGACGCGAGAACAGGTCGATGAGCATCGGGATGTCCTCACGCCGATCCCGCAGGGGCGGGACCTGCACCGAGACGACCGCGAGGTTGAAGTACAGGTCCTCGCGGAATTCGTCGCTGGCGACCTGTTCGCGCAGGCTTCGGTGCGTCGCCGCGATGATGCGGACGTCGACCTCGACCTCATCGTAGCCGCCGACGCGCCGGATCTTGCGGTTCTCCAGCGCGCGCAGCAGCTTGGGTTGGAGATCGACAGGCAGCTCGGCCACGTCGTCGAGGAACAGGGTGCCGCGATGCGCGAGTTCGAACGCGCCCTTGCGCCGCTGGGTCGCGCCGGCGAAGCCGCCGGGCTCGTGGCCAAACAGCTCGCTCTCGATCTGCGAGGCCGCGACGCCGCCGCAGTCGACGATCACGAAGGGCTGCTCCTTGCGCGGCGAGGACTCGTGGATGGCCCGGGCGATCAGGTCCTTGCCGGTCCCGGTCTCGCCCTCGAGGAGAATCGTCGCGTCGGCGGCCGACACCCGCTCGAGCACGCCGAAGATCTTTCGCATCGCGAGGCTGCGCCCGTGCACCGGCCCGAAGCTCTCGCTGGTGCTCGGCAGCAGCTCGACTCGTGAGTCCCGCGGCATAAACCGGAGCTGAACCTTGCCGAGCGCGAGCACGTCGCCGGGCTTGAGGAACGCGTCGGAGATGCGCGCCCCGCCGATGAACGTGCCGTTGGTCGACCGCAGGTCGTTGCACCGGTAGGCGTCGCCCTCGCGCCGGATCTCGGAGTGCACACGGCTGACCGACTCATCCGGGAGGACGATGTTGCACTGCCGCGACTTCCCGAGGCGAACCGTGTCTTGCACTACCTCAAACTCACGCCCACGGAGTTCTCCGGTCAGGACGAGCAGTCGAAAGCCCACGTGCCGGAGCTCTTCGACATCATCCGCGACCAGCGTCGAATCCACGCCCTGATCGTCGTTCGCCACGGGCTGAGGCTACCAACCACCGGGTGGAACGGAAAGCCGATCGCTGGCGCCTTTCCCGCAAGACTTGAACGTGTCCCAGAATACAGATTGTTCCAAAGCCATTTCTCCGCCTGAACCTGACCCAATGAACAACTTGTGATGCAGCACAACCAAACAAGAGAGGAATGGCTCTTGACAGCCATCCCTCTCTTTTACTCAGCGCGTCGGTCGTTGCCGGTGATTCAGATGTAGAAGTCGATCACAGCGACGCCTCGCTCGCTCGCGGGTTCCTCCTCGATGACGGGACGCTTCTCCTCAGGAGCGATGAGCGGCAGCTCTAGCACCGGTCGCATCTCGGGGCGCCGCGCGCCCTTCTTCGACTCTCGATTCTTGATGATCCAGTGACGTCGCATAGAGTACCTACCGCCTTCAGTTTCCGATCGCGCGCTGGCGTGACCCTCACCAACAGGATCCACCAACGAGCCCAGGTCGACAAGCGTTTCGACGGCCGCTCGGGGCGCCGACGCGCGTGTACGAACATCCGCGTGAAACCGCCTGGAGTGCGTTCTTTTTCGACCTAAAGCCATTTCGAGACGATCGCGTGGTTACACGATCAGCCTAATCGCGAAGCCAGGGCTGGCAAGGCTGGTGTTTCGCGCGGCGCGAACTGACGCCCGCGCCGAAGGTGCGAGCCTTCGCTATCGGTAGGTCTGTTCTCCACCGCGATCGCGCGCGGCTTGGCGCGTCGTCGCGGGCTCGTCTCGGTCGACGCGCAGCGCGGGAAACGAGCAGAACCTTGTCACGAACCGTGAACTCAGAAGTCCACGACGACCCAGCGGTGTCCCTCGCGCTCGAGGAGCGCGAACTCGCCATCGTCAAGCCGGAGCGTCGCCATGTGCGAATCCGAGACGATCGGGTCAGCGAGATGTCCGGCGAGGCGATCCCGCCGAGCCTGGAGATCCTTCGAATACTCACCCTCGGTCCAGGCGGCGCGAAGTTCGTCTTCGGACAGGTCGATGCGATAACGCTCCGGCGCGAGGTTGAGCAGCACGTCCCAGCGCGCCACGCGACTCGCCCGCACAAAGCTGCGCAGCGCCTCTCGAGGGGTGTTTTGGCTGTACAGGACCGTCGGGTCCTCGGCGAAGCTCCAGCCCTTCTTATCGTCCTCAACGGCCCGTACAGGGTGCTCCGGCGTCAGCATGACCGTGGCTTCTGCGCGCGCTTCAACCGGCTTGGCGAGCGCCCCTGACCAGCGCGAACGCGCGCTCGCGTCCGAGAGGATCGCCGCGTAGTCCACCCGGTCTCGCGCGCCGATCACGACGCTCTCGCGGACCGACTCGGCGTCGGCCTTGCGGATCGCCTTGCCGGTTTGGCGGCTGGCCCTCCGCAGCGCGCGCGAGTCACGGGTTGCGCAGCCCGCGGAGAGCACAGGCAGTGACGGCAGCAGCGCGAGAACCGCCACGAGCACCCCTGCGCGGAGTTGTCGCGGTCGGTCCGCGGAAAGATCCCGTGCGCCGTGCTCGCTCGAGGCCACCTTCACGCCTTCGACTCGGAGGAAGCCGCCTGTGGTTTCGGCTCGACGATGGCGGTGAACTTCGCGGAGGCCTTGAGGGTCTCGCCGCAGCGGATCCAGCCCTCGAACCTCCCGATCTTACCAAGGCGCTTGGCCTCGACGGTGATGTCCAGGACATCGCCGGGCACCACCGGCGCGCGGAACTTCGCCTCCTGGATGCCGATGAAGAGGCAGTTGTGGAGCTTCGGATCAAACTTGCCCGACAGGTTCGCCAGCACGACCGCGGCTTGGGCCATCGCCTCGACCTGGACCACGCCGGGCAGGAGCGGGTTGCCCGGGAAGTGCCCCTGCAGGATCGGGTCGCTGATCGAGACGCACTTGCGGGCGACGATGCGCTCGTTGGGCACCACCTCGAGGACCCGATCGAGGAACAGGAACGGGTAGCGGTGCGGCAGGATCTCCTGGATCTGAACCGTCTCGATGGTCTTCATGGCCTCAGTGGTCTCGACAGTCTCGTTGGTCATGACGCGTGGCGCCCAGCATAGACGACATCACGTCGACGATTGCAAGCGCGGGCGCCCCGGCGAAAACGCCACGAGCCCCGCGGCGCGGCCGGCGGGGCTCGGGGTCGAGCAGGCTCGAGCGCTTGCGCTCGATCGACTCGGTCAAGGGTGCGCCACGTTGTAGCGCTTGACCAGGTCGGCGGTGATGTCGATGCCCTTCTTTTGGTAGATGAGCACGCTCGGGTCCGCGACGATCACCAGGTCTAGGCCCTTCTCCGTGGCGAGCTTGTTGATGATGCCCTGGCTCTTTTTGTAGATGTCCTCGAGCACGCGGCCCTCGGACTCCGCCAGCTCCTGCTGCATCGTCATGTAGATCTGCTGCAGCTCGAGCGCCTGCTGCTGTAGCTTCTCCTGCGCCTTGGCCAGCTCCTGCCCCTTCAGCTTGGCGAGCTTGGCCTGGTCCGCCTCGAGCGTGCGGCGCTTCTGATCGAGCTTCTGCTGCTTGGCCTTCGAGGAGGCCTCGAGCTTCTTGCGCTCCTTCTTGCCGTGCTTGGTCTCGTTGAGCACGCGCTGCATGTCGACGGTCGCGATCTTGCGGACCTGGGGGACCGCAGCCTCGGCGATCGAGGGCGGCGCGAGCACCATGCCCGCGCAGGCGATCGTGCCTGCGGTGAGCATCGCGCCGAGCCAACGCCCGAGCCTGCGCGTGGGACTGAACCTATTGGACATGTGCGTCATGGGAGCCGTCATTGGGAGCGGGGAGCGAGAGCGGTTCATCACTACTTAAACTTTTTGTCGTAGGCGATGATCACCCGGTTGGTGATGTCGATCTTGGGATTGGCGTAGAGGATGCTCATCGGCGACTTGACGAGGACGACCTGGATGCCGTCGTCCTTCGCTATCTGCGTCACGATCTCGGAGGCGTTCTTGTAGATCTTCTCGATCAGCATCGCCTCGGAGTTCGAGATGTCCTGCTGGAGCTCCATGTAGAGCTGCTGGACCTCTTGATACTTGATGCCGAGCGCCTCTTGCCGGCGCATCAGCTCAGGCTGCGAGAGCATCGCGGCCTTCGCCTGCAGGTCCTCGACCTGCTTCTGAAGGTCCTTGTTCTTCTTGTCGAGCTTGGCCTGGCCCTTGGTGAATTTCGTCTCGAGCTGCTTCTTGGCCTTGCTGCCCTGGGTGGTCTCCAGCAGCAAGCGCTGGACCTCCACAACCGCGACCTTGTCGATGGAATGATCCGCGGCCTGGGCGTCCGTGACGGACAGCGCGATCGGGGCCAGCAGCGCGGCGGAGAGCAGGAATCGAGCGATACGGCGCATGATGGGGCGACACCTTAGCTTTCGCCGCGAGCGGCGGCAACCTAGCGGACAGACGCGAGAACCACGTCTCGATTCACAGAAGCGGCGTTATTTGTTCCAGGGAGACCGGCGCGTGGGCACGTGGAGGTGCTTTGGCGCACAGGCCAGCGCCGCCCGACCCGCGCTGGGTAACCGCGACGCTGGAGCCTTCGAATACCGCCTCATTCAGGCGGAGAACCCTCACCCTGCCCCCGCGATTCCTTCGAAATCTCGGGTCTCTGACCAGGCTCTAGAACGAGTTGCCAACGTTGAACTCGAACACCACCGGGTCCTCGGCGCGCTGGATGTACTCGGTCGCCTGCTGGCGATCCAGCGGGAAGCCCCACTCGAAGCGCAGCGGGCCGATCGGCGACTGCCAGCGGAAGCCGAAGCCCATCGAGTAGCGCAGATCCCCGACGTTCCAGCCGACGCACGGATCGGACTTCGGCAGCTGGTCGGGGTTCGGCTCGCGGCAGTACAGCGGCTCGGTATTGAACGCGTTGCCGATGTCCATGAACAGCACACCCTTGATGTTGGCGGGCGGGACCATCATGAACTCGAGCTCGAGGTTCAGGGAGGTGAGCAGGTTGCCGCCGATCGAGTACGCGATCAGCGGTGAGGTCGGATCCGGCGAGCTCTGGACCAGGATCCGCGGGCCCAGGCTGCGCAGCTGGTAGCCGCGGATCATGCCGTGGCCGAAGATGCCGCCCGGGAAGTAGCGCTCGAAGATGGGCACGCCCGAGGCGGTCGGGCCGTGGATGTAGCCGACCTGCAGCTGGGTCTTGAACACCATCCACGCGCGGAAGGCCTGCTTCGAGCGGATGATCGGGAAGTAGAACCGGAAGATCGAGTGATAGCGGTTGTACTGGTTCTGCGAGCCGAAGTACTTGCTCGCGAACTCAGCGCGGACCTCGTGCCGCATGCCGCGGGTCGGGAACAGGAAGTTGTCGGTCGTGTCGTAGCGGGCCCGCGTGATGATCTTCGAGGTGATGCCGTCGGAGTAGAGGTTCGAGATCAGCGCCTGCTCGGGGATCGTCGTCAGCGACCCGGGCGAGAAGATGCCGCCGAAGTTGCCCGCCGTGCCGAAGCCGATGGTGACGTACTCAAACGCGTAGCCGGCGAACAGGATGAGGTTCGGCAGGCGCGGGATCGGGTAGCCCCACTGGAACTGGAAGCCCGTGCGGCCGCGGTCGAAGCCCGGGAACACGTCGCGCGAGTTGAAGATGTTGATCGAGAAGTTCCAGCGCGAGTCGAGGAAGTAGCGCGTGTAGTAGGCCAGGTTGAACAGGCGCCGCAGCGCCGAGAGCTGGGCGACGAGCGTGACCGTCGAGCCGCGCCCGAGGAAGTTGTCGTACTGGACCTGGGCCTGGAGCACGAAGCTCTCGATGGTCGAGAAGCCCGCGCCGACCTGGAAGGTGCCGGTGAGGCGCTCGGTGACCTCGACGTTGAGGACCAGCTTGTCGGGCGCCGAGCCCTGTGAGGTCGAGATCGTGACGTCGGCGAAGTAGCCGAGGCGCAGGACGTTGAACTCCGAGACTTCCTTGCCGGTCTCGGAGTACAGGTCGCCCTCGTTGAGGGTCAGCTCGCGGCGGATGACCTTGTCGGCGGTCTTGTCGTTGCCGAAGATGTTGATCCGCTCGATGTAGACCAGGTCGCCCTTGCCGACCTCGAGGGTCATGTAGACGAGCAGGTTCTCTTTGTCCTGGCGGACATCGGGGATGACGTTGACGTTGGCGTAGCCGTTGTCTTTGTAGCGCCGCTCGATGTCCTGGATGATCTTCTGGATGTCCCCCATGGCCGCGACGTCGTCGGGCTGGAGGATCGGGTCGATCGACTCCGCGAGGACCTCCTCGGTGAACAGCGGCTCCTCGCCCCGCCGCAGCACCTCCTTGGCGCGCAAGCGACCGATGCGGTACTGCGGGCCCTCCTCGACCGGGATCGTCAGGTACACGAAGCGCCGGTCGGCGCTCAGGCTCATCTCCGGCTCTTTGACGGTGAAGTCCAAGTAGCCGTGATTGTTGTAGAAGCCCTTGAGCATCTGGGCGTCGGCCGCGAACGCCTCGCGGTTGAACACGCCGCCCGCGCGCTTGGAGATCAGGCTGAAGTAGCCGCCCACGCGCGTCTGCATGTACTTGGCGAGCTCTTCGTCGGGGAACGCCTGGTTGCCGACGAAGGTGATCTTGCGGACGATGACCTCGGAGCCCTCACGGATGATGAAGTAGACGTCGATCTGCCCCGGCGAGTCCTCGACCGGTCGCATCGCGTACTCGATGTCGACCAGGAAGAAGCCGTCCTGGATGTACAGCTCGCGGATCTTCTCGACGTTGGCCTTGACGTCGCCGAGGTCGAGGATCGAGTTCTTCTCGAGATCGAGCGCCTCGTTGATGTCGTCGAGCTTCTTCTTGTCGTTACCCTCGACGACGATCTTGCGGATCGTCGGGCGCTCTTTGACGACGTAGGTCAGGACCACGCCGGCCGCGGCCATCTCGCCCTTGACCGAGACGTCGGAGAACTTGCCGAGCCCCCACAGGCGGCGGAGGTCGTTGCCGAGCTTGCGCATGGTGACGAGCTCGCCGACGGAGCTGTCGAGCTCGAGCAGCATGGCCTCGGACTCGACCCGCCGGTTGCCCTCGAAGCGGATGTCGGCGATCGGCTGGCCGTAGAGGTCACGCGGGACATCGGCGAGCGCGAGGAGGTCGAACATCGACTCCATCGCGCGCGTCGGCAGGGGCGTCGCGCGGGCTTCGGACGGCGCGGACGTGAACACGCCCATGAGCGCGAATACGCAACAGATGAGCAGGATCGCGCGTCGAAGGCCGCCCGTGGCCCGCTGCGCCACCGGTGCGAACAGCGTTGAACCAGTTGAACTCACGGAGATTTCGGGTTGAGTTCGCTCTGGTCGTCAACAAGCTGGCCGTCTTCCATCCGGATGCGCCGCGGCATCCGGTTGGCCAGCTCCATATTGTGGGTCACTACGAGCAGGGTTAGGTCGTGCTCGCGATTGAGCCGGAACAGCAGCTCGTGCACCTCGTCGCTGGTGCGCGTGTCGAGGTTGCCGGTCGGCTCGTCCGCGAGCAGCAGCTGCGGGCGCATCACGAGCGCGCGCGCTATCGCCACGCGCTGCTGCTCGCCGCCCGAGAGCTCGCCGGGTCGGTGCTGAAGGCGATCTTTGAGCCCGACTGCAGTCAGGATCTCCTCCGCCTGTTCACGGGCGGTTCGCGTCGGTATCCGCGCGATCAGGGCCGGCATCATGGTGTTCTCGAGGGCCGTGAATTCCGAGAGCAAGTGATGAAACTGGAACACGAAGCCGATCGACTTATTCCGGAAACTCGCCAGCTGTGGCGGCGACAGCTTGGTGATGTCCGTGTCCCCGAACAGGATCTCGCCACGGGTCGGGAGATCGAGGGTGCCGAGGCAGTGCAGAAACGTCGACTTGCCAGCGCCTGACGCCCCGATGATCCCGACCATCTCGCCCCGATGAAGCGTGAGGTTGACATCGCGCAGGACGTGGAGGACCCGCGCACCATGCGTGAACTCCTTGTAGACGTGATTTACACGCACGAGCACGGGCCGCGTATCGCCTGTCGCTTCGCTCATCAGGGGTCCCAAAAGCCGCGCAACCCTATGATGCGGCCCCGATGGTGTCAACGCCGACGGGCGGTTAGTCCGTCAGGCGAAGCGCATCCACCGGACGCATCCGGGCGGCGGCGCGAGCCGGGTACACGCTCGAGAGCCAGACGATGAGGATCGCCGAGAGCCCCACCAAGACGACCTCCACGGGGTCGACCTCCAGCGGGAGCTGCTGGATGTAGTAGATATCTTCGTCGACCGGCAGCCCGACGCGACTGCCGACGGCGCATACCGCGAGACCCGTGAGAACACCGCCGATACTGCCCATCACGCCGACGATCAGACCCTCGAGAACAAACGCTCGAGCGACCCGCGCGTCGGAGATTCCCATGGCCTTGAGGATGGCGATCTCGGAGGCCCGCTCGAGCACCGCCATCAAGCTCGTGGCGAGGATCCCGAACGCCGCGACCAGGATCACGAACAGCAAGGCGATGGCCACGGCCGCCTTCTCGATGAACATGGCCGAGAACAGGTTGCGGTGGATTGAGCGCCAGTCCTCGACCACGAGCGCGTCTCGCCCATGCTCCGCGAGCACCGCGCGCACCGCGGCCGAGCCCGCGTCGAGCGCCTCCGGGTCAGTGAGGCGAATCTCGATATGCGAGACGCGACCCGGCGCCCGGACCAACGCCTGGACGCGCTCGAGCGGCGCGTAGGCGTAGCGGCTGTCGTACTCGTACTGCCGGGCGTAGAACTCGCCACCAACCCGCGCGGCCATGACCCCGGGGATGGCGCCGGCGGGCGTGATCCGGGCGACCGGGGTGATCAGCTGGACACGCATGCCGATTCGCACCCCGAGCTCCGCGGCGAGCTCGCGCCCGATGAGCAGGGGATCGAGCGGCGGCTCGGCCTTCGAGCGCTTGATCGACGAAGATGACTTCTTCCCAGGCTGCGGTCGCGTCGGAGGTTGAGCTGCACCTCCGTCTCCCGCCCACGGCATCGGAGGAAGCGCCGCTGGCAGCTCCCCGGCCTCGCGCAGCCGCGGGATCTCCACGCTGGGATCCTCCCAACCGTCATCTGCTTCGTCGCCCCACCCGTCTTCAGCCTCCGGCGTCGCTGCGGGCGTTGGCTCGGCTGGAGCCTCGACGGGCTCGAGCGCCCCCTCCGCGCGAAGTTTCGGGATCTCGACCGAGGGATCTTCCCAGTCGCCGCCATCGTCCTCATCGGCACCAAAGCTGTCATCCTCGAGCGTCGGCTTTGGCGGCTCCTTCTCGTCGGAGGGGACATCGGCATCAGCGTCGGCTTCACGCGCCGAGACAGGCTCTGGGTCGCTCGGGAGCGGGCGTGGCGAGTCGATAACGAGCGGGCGGTAGACCGGCACGGTCTCGGGGTGCGTCAGCGCGGCGTAGGTCCCTTGCTCGATCCGCTCGTCGAGCTCTGTGGTCGCCGCGTGCAGGCCCGGCTCGATCCCGACGAGCTTGATGCCGAGACGGTTGAAGTCGCTGCGGACCATGACCTCGCCGTGCAGCACCGGGCTCGCGCCCGCGACCTCGGGGAGCGCCCGCAGCGCTTCGACCAAGGGCTCGTAGTCCGCGAAGCTCCGCGCATCGCGATCGGCGACGCGCATGTGCCCCTCCTGCCCCAGGATCTTGTCCTGGAGCTCATCGCCGAGCCCCCCCATGAGGCTGAGGACGACCACCAGCGCCGTGCAGCCGACGCCGACGGAGACGGTGATCAGGCAGGAGAGCAGGTTGAGATACCGGGCCAGCAGCGCGAAGCCGACCCCGCCAGCGCCCGCCAGCGCGGCCACGAGCCCGATGATCCCGAACACGCCGACCTGCGTCGGCGCGCCCGAGGAGTCAGGCGGACTCGGCACCCCGCCCCCGCCGAGGACGCCGCCGAGATCAAGGCCGACCAGACCGCCGCCGAGCAACGCCGCGAGCGCCCCGATGACCAGCAGCGACCGGGTCCAGCGCGGCGGAGACCCGGACTGCAGGTGCCGCCAGGCGATCAAAAATTCGATCGGCTTCTCCACGCGCGACTTTTCGCTCAGGACTCGTTCTGGCGCATGGCGTCCACGGGCCGCATGCGCGCGGCGACGCGCGCGGGGTAGAGGCTCGAGAGCCAGACGATGATCATGGCCGAGACGCCGACGAGCACCACCTCCACCGGCCGGATCGCGACCGGGAGCTCCTCAAAGCCGGGCATGCCGTCGGCCAGCGGGAGCCCGTAGCGATCGAGGGCCAAACACACCGCGATCCCCACCGCGATCCCGGCGACGCTGCCGATGAAGCCCAGACACAGGCCCTCGGTGATGAAGATCTTCTCGATCTCCTTGTCACGAAAGCCCATCGTCTTGAGGATCGCGATCTCTTTGGCCTTCTCGAGCACGCTCATGAGGTTGGAGCCGAGGATGCCGAAGGAGGCCACGAGGATGACGCAGAGCAGCGCGATGAACACCGCGATCTTCTCCAGCGCCATGGCCGAGAACAGGCTGCTGTTGATCTGCTGCCAGTCGAGGACCTCGAGGTCCTCGCGCCCGTGTTGGTCGACCACCGCCTGTACCTGGCGTGCGTAGGCCTTGACCTGCTCCACGTCCTCGACCTTGATCTCGATCCCGGAGACGCGATCGCCCGCGCGCAGGAACGCCTGGGTGAGACGCAGCGGGGCATAGACGAGCCAGCGGTCGTACTCGTAGTGGTCGGCGTCGAACACCCCGGCGATCCGGGCGGACATGACGCCGGGGATCCGGCCCGCCGGCGTCAGTCGGCCGATCGGCGTGATCAGCTGGACGTCCTCGCCGACGTGGACCATCAGCTCGCGGGCTTTCTGGCTGCCGACGATGATCCCGTCGCCCTTGGCTCCGCCGGTGGAGACCGGCTCATCCTCGGGCGGCACGACCGTGGGGTCCTCCGGGCCCTCGGGTTTCGGCGCGCCCTCGGCCGGGTCTTCGTCGTCCCCTGGCTTCGCCGGGATCTCCCCGGCGGCGCGCAGCTTCGGGATCTCGACCTCGGGGTCCTCCCAATCGTCGTCCTCGCCGAAGGGGTCATCGGGCAGCTGGAAGGGCGGCGGGATGTCGAGCTTCGGCTCCTCGTTCGCCGGCTTCCCGTCCTCGAGCTCGACCGCCGGGTCTTCCCAGCCGCCGTCCTCGTCCTCGCTCGCGTCCCGGGCCCCCGGCGGCGCGCCGTCATCGACTGCGGGTGTTTCGAAGCCGGGCGCCGGCGGCAGGTCACCGGCGGCGCGCAGCTTCGGGATCTCGACCGCGGGGTCCTCCCAGCCGTCATCGCCGTCGGGCTCGTCTGACTCCGGGAACAGGTCGAGATCGAGGATCGGGCGAACCGCCTTGGTCGGGCTGAGTTCGAGCCCCGAGGGCGGCTTCTTCTTCTTCAAGGTGCCCTTCAGGCCATTTGTCCCGGTCTTCCCGGTCTTCTTCTTCTTGAGCTTCTTGTCGCCGCGCTTCGTGCCCGGCCCGCGCGAGATCAGGTCGAAGTTGAACTGCGGCTCGGGGATGTCCTCGGGGTGCGCCAAGTAGTCGAAGTCGCCCTCGACGACGATCTTGTGCAGCTCCGAGACCTCCTTGTTCAGCTCGGGGATGATGCCCGTCAGGATCCCGCCCTGCCGGTTGACGCCGGAGCGCACCATGATCTCGCCCTCGAGGTACGGGCTCGCGCCGAGCACCCCCTCGACCGCGCCGATGTCCTTGGACAGCTGGAGGTAGTCGGCGAACGGGCGCTTGTCCGCGCGCTGCACGAGGATGTGCGCGCGCTGGCCGAGGATCTTATCCCGCAGCTCGTGCTCGAGACCGGTCATGAGGCTGAGCACCACGACCAGCGCCATGCAGCCGAGCATGACGGAGAACGAGATCACGGTCGCTAGCAGCGTGAACACCCGGGACAGCAACGCGCCGAGCAGCAGCATCCCGCCGACGAACAGCGTGCACATGCCGAGCATGCCGTAGTAGGCCTGCCGCGGCGTCACGCTGCCCGCAGTCTGGTTGGCGAGCGCGTCGATGCCGAGGCCCATCGCGCCGAGCTCCTCGATCGACGCCGCCCCGACCTGCCCCGCGTAGATCGAGAAGCCGAGGCCGACGCAAACGAGGTACACCGCGAGGATCGTCAGCGGCAGCACCCAGGTCGGGGGCGTGTCCCCGACGCGAAGGTGTCGCCACGCGATCAGCAGGTGCAGCCGCGTCGTCCCGCGCTCGTTCACCGGGCGTCCGCGCTCCTGTCGTCACCGCCCTGCTTGAGCAGGAAGGCCTCCATCAAGGCGTCGAGGTCGCCGTCGAGCACGTTGTGCACCGCCGAGAGCTTCAGCTCGGTCCGGTGGTCGTTGACCATCTGGTACGGGTGAATGAAGTACGAGCGGATCTGGCTGCCCCACTCGATGCTCTTCTTCTCGCCCTCGAGGTCCTGACGCTCCTGCTCGCGCTTGCGTCGCTCGAGATCCCACAGCCGCGCCTTCAGCATGCGCATGGCGGTCGCCATGTTCTTGTGCTGCGAGCGCTCCATCTGACACGCGACCACGACGCCGGTCGGGTTGTGGGTGAGCCGCACCGCCGACTCGGTCTTGTTGACGTGCTGACCGCCCGCGCCCGAGGCGCGGAACTTGTCGACGCGGAGGTCGGCCGGGTTGATCTCGATGTCGGTCTGCCCCTCACCGAGGTCGGGCAGCGCCATCACGCTCGCGAAGCTCGTCTGCCGACGGGCCTGGGCGTCAAAGGGCGAGATCCGGATCAAGCGGTGCACCCCGATCTCGGAGCGCAGATGGCCGTAGGCGTAGTCACCGGTGATCGCCAGGGTGGCCCCGCGGATCCCGGCCTGCTCGGCCTCTTGGATGTCGAGGACCTCGACGCGGTAGCCCTGACGCTCGCCCCAGCGCTGGTACATGCGCAGGAGCATCTGCGCCCAGTCCTGGCTGTCGACGCCGCCGGCGCCGGCGTTGATCGAGAGCATGGCGTCCGAGGCGTCGTACTCGCCCGAGAGCATGCGCCGAAACTCCATCTTGGCGAGCAGCTGATCGAGCCGCTCGAGCGACCGCCAGGCCTCGAGGACAGCTTCGTCATCGCCCTCCTCGCGCGCCATCTCGTACAGCTCGCCGCCATCGGTGAGCGTTCGCTGGGCCTGCGTGAGGTCGTCGACCGTCTTCTTGAGCGTCGCCTGCTCGCGCAGGACCTTCTGCGCGAAGTTGTTGTCGCTCCAGAACTCGGGGTCCGCGGTCTGGGCGTCGAGCTCCTCTAATTTTTCGCGTTTGCCTTCGTAGTCAAAGATGCCTCCGTAACTCGGCGAGCCTCGCGGCAAGCCGGGACAGCTGTTCTTCGACCTTGTTGTGCTCGGGGAGCGGCCCGCTCTGAGCGCTTGAACCTGACATGTGCCGGGGAGTGTAGTCGATCGCCGCGCGCCTGCGTCAAGCGACTCGCGATCGCGCTCACACCTCGACGAGCCGCAGCTGGCGCCTCGACGGCGGCGTCGCGATCTGAACCGGGTACTCGCCCGTGAAGCAGGCCGTGCAGTAGCCGGAGTCACCGCCGACCGACGCCATCAGCCCCTCGGGTGAGAGGTACTCCACCGAGTCGGCCGTGATGTACCGCGCGATCTCGTCCGGGGTGTGGCTCGACGCGATCAGCTCCTTCCGCGTCGGCGTGTCGATGCCGTAGTAGCACGGCCACGTGACCGGCGGAGAGGAGATGCGAACGTGGACCTCGCGCGCGCCGGCGCTGCGGATCATCTTGACGATCTTGCGCGAGGTGGTGCCGCGGACGATCGAGTCATCGACGACGACCACGCGCTTGCCCTTGAGCAGGCGCGGCACCGGGTTGAGCTTGAGCTTCACGCCGAAGTGACGGATCGAGTCCTTGGGCTCGATAAACGTCCGACCGACGTAGTGGTTGCGGATCAGCCCCATCTCGAAGGGCAGGCTGCTCTTGCGCGCGTAGCCCATCGAGGCGACGACGCCGGAGTCGGGCACCGGGATCACGACGTCCGCGTCGCAGGGCTTCTCGTCCGCGAGCAGCTCGCCCATCTTGAAGCGCACCTCGTAGACCGAGGTGCCGTCGAGCACGCTGTCCGGGCGGGCGAAATAGACATGTTCAAACACGCAGGCGCGCCGCGGCTCCGGCGAGCGCGTCGTCTCCTTCAAGCCGCGCGCGCTGATCTCGAGGATCTCGCCCGGCGCGATGTCGCGGATTCGCTCGGCGCCGATCAGATCAAAGGCGCAGGTCTCGGAGGCGACGACGTAGCAGTCGTCGTAGCCGGGCATGCGCCCCAGGATCAGCGGGCGGAAGCCGTGCGGGTCGCGAGCGGCGATGATCCGATCGCCCAGCACCATGACGATGCTGTAGGCGCCGCGCAGCTCGCCGAGGACCTCGGCTACGCGGTCGAGGAGCGTCATCCCGCGGCTGCGCGCGAGCAGCTGGAGCACGACCTCCGTGTCGCTGTTCGAGGTGAAGATGGCGCCCTTGTCCTCGAGCCGATCGCGGATCGACTCGGCGTTGACGATGTTCCCGTTGTGCGCGATCGCGACCGCGCCGTGGCGCGACTCTGCGGTCAGCGGCTGCACGTTCTTGGGCAGCGATCCGCCCGCGGTCGTGTAGCGGACGTGCCCGATCGCGACGCGCCCCGGCAGGCGCTCGAGCTTGCGGCGATTAAAGATGTCGCTGACGAGCCCCATCTTGCGCACCGCGTGCAGCGTGCCCTCGTCGCTCGTGACGACGCCGCCCGACTCCTGCCCGCGATGCTGCAGCGCGTGCAGCCCGAGATAGGTGAGGTTCGCGGCCTCCGGGTGATTGAAGATGCCGAACACGCCACACATCGGCGCGATCGTACCAGGCGAGCGCTCGCTACCTGCAGCGGCGCCGCTGTGAGCAAGGACAACGCGTCATACCCGCCTGACCGTGAAGCCAGCCCGCTCGCGTGCCTAGGTCCAGTAGCGCGACGCGATCTGCAGGCCGATCTGCAGCACGGCCAGGCCGATCCCGAGGTACGTCGCGGTGCGGCGAGAGCCGAACCTCACGTTCTCGAAGAACAGCGGGCCGACGACCAGGAGCGCGATGTTGACGGCGGCCTGGATCAGCACGTCGCCCAGCGGCCCAAGCAGGACGATGGGCAAGAACAGCAGCTTGATGACGATGCCCGCGACCACGCCGAGCGCCGCGCTCGCCGCCCCGAACACGCCCGCCGACTTCAGCCCGGGGAGGAAGCCCGGCAGCTTGATCTCGGGGACGAACAGCGAGGCGAGCATCAGACCGGCGGCGAAGCCGAGGAAGGAGACGAACAGCGATACGGCCATAGGCGGGTCGGGTCGGGTCGAGGAGGGACGAGTCGATTCAGCGTGCACCCACTGGATAGCCCGCGCAACTGTGCGACCGCGTTCGCGGCGCGTGTGCGTGTCCGCGCGCCCAACAAAACGCGCTAGAGACCGAGGTTGGCCTTCAGCCGCGGGATCGGAGCCCTCGCGTCGGGGACGAACTCGCGTCCGGTGAGGCGCTCGTAGGTCGCTATATATCGACGCGCGGCCTCGATGCGGAGCTCGTCTGGCAGCGTCGGCGGGGCGCCGTCTCCCGAGAAGCCCTGCGCGACGAGCCAGCGCCGGATGTACTCCTTGTCCATGCTCTGCGGGTCCTCGCCGCGCGCCATCGCCTGCTCGTAGGTCTCGGCGTACCAGTAGCGCGAGGAGTCGGGCGTGTGTATCTCG
Organism: Polyangia bacterium; assembly: GCA_030430565.1. Lineage (GTDB taxonomy): Bacteria > Myxococcota_A > Polyangia > Nannocystales > Nannocystaceae > JACKDW01. Next base: position 182,650 of record JAUIKS010000013.1, on the reverse strand, counting down.
TCGATGAGGACGATCTCCCCGTCGGGCCGGACGCCGAGCTCGTACTTCGTGTCGACCAGCAAGAGCCCGCGCTCGCGCGCGATCGCCTGGCCGAGGGCGAACAGATCGAGGCAGCGACGCTCGAGCGCGTCGAAGCGCGCGGCGTCGATCAGGCCGCGCTCGATCAGCTCCGCCTTCGAAACGCTCTCGTCGTGCTGGCCCTTCGGCGCCTTGGTCGACGGCGTGACGATGTTCTGCGGGAGGCGCTGATGCTTGACCAGGCCGTCGGGCAGCGCGTGGCCACAAAAGCTCCGATCGCCGCGCTCGTAGGCGCGCCAGATCGCGGTCTGGCTGACGCCGGTGAGATAGCCGCGCACGACCATCTCGACCGGGATGGGCTGGCACTCGACCGCGCGACAGACCTGCGGATCGGGCACGTCGAGCAGATGATTCGGGAAGCGCTCCCGCGTGCGCTCGAACCAGTAGCGCGCGAGGCCGTTGAGCACCTGACCCTTGAAGGGGATTGTCCCGAGCACCACATCGAACGCGCTGACGCGGTCGGTGACGACGATCGTGCGCACGCCGTCCTTGCTGAAGTTCTCGCGGACCTTGCCGCTGTACCGCTCGCCGAGCGCGTCAAACTCAGGCCCGAGGGCGTCGAGCGTGTTCTCGGGACGCAGTGCGTTGCGGAGCGTGGACTCGGGCACCGGCATGGAGCCGGGAAGGTATCAGCGCGTCAGCCAGGTGAGAAGCAACCACGCGAGGATCAAGCCGCCGACGACCGCGATCGCCATGTTGACGTACCGATCGACCGCGCTCTCGGGCTTCTTCTCGGTCACCGACGTCTCGGCGCCGGCTTCGGGTGAAGGCTCGGCCGGCGCGGCCGCCTTCGCCGGCTCCGACGCGGCCTCGCGTGCGGCGCGGGCGTCGTCTGGGCTGATGTCGTCGGAGATCGCGGCGATCCCCAGGGGGTTCGTCATCCGCGCGGACCGTCGCTTTGGAACCGGGGCGTCCGCCTCGCCCCCGTCGGCCTCCGCTGCGTCAGGCCCTGAGAGCGCGGAGGCCAAGGCCGCCGTCACGCCATCTTGGAGCCCGGACGCCTCGCTCGGGGGCGACGCGCCGCCCACCGCCGACGCGACGCGCACCGAGAGGTCAACCTCCGTCGGCTCCGCCTTGGGCGCCTCATTAAACTCAGGAGGTGGTGGCGGGAGAATGTTGGAGCTCGCGGGCGCCTCGCCCACGTTGCGCCGGAGCAGCCGCACACGCGCGCGGCCCGGTTTTCCCGTGGTCGCGCCGCTCCCCTCGGCATCGGGCTCCCGGCTCGGCTCGGCGAACGCCGAGCCCGCCTCTGGCAAAGACGGCACCGCGCCCGCGTCCGGCAGCGATCCTACTTCGGGCATCGGCGGTACCGACCCCGCCGCGGGCAGCGGAGGAAGATCACCCAGCGGACCTGCGCCGGCCTCGGGTAAGGGCGGCAGGTCTCCCAGGGGACCTGTACCGGCTTCGGGCATGGGCGGCAGCGATGACATCGATGACGACATCGACGACGACATCGATGACGACATCGACGACGACATCGACGACGACATCGACGACGACATCGAGAGCGCGGACAGCTCTCCCCGCTCCGCGAGCTCGATCGCCTCGACGATCAGCTCATCGAGCTCATCGCTGAGGATCCCGTCCTCGAGGAATGAGAGCAGCTCGGCGCCGTCCTGCGGACGACCTGCCGGATCCGCGGAGAGGCACGCCTCGACGAGATCACAGAGCGCTCCGGTCCCGAGGGCCCGGATCGAGCGGGCGCGCGCCTGCGCGATCGCTTGGTTGCGTGGGCCGCCGCTCGCCACCGTCGCCACCGTCGCCGCCCACCCGAAGACGTCGCTCGCCGGTGTCAGCGACGCGCCGCTGGCCCGCTCCGGCGGCAAAATCCGAACATGCGAGCGCCGCTCCGCGATCAGCAGCGAGCCGCGATCACACACCGACGCGAGCCCGTACTGCCAGAGCGCGTGCCCGCCTTCCCAGACGAAGGTCGAGCTGGTGTCGATCGCCCCGTGCACGAGGCCGCGGCTGTGTAGGCGCTTGAGGCCGTGGGCGGCGTACTGAATAAAGCGACCGAGCTCTTGAAACCGCTCGGCCGAGATCGAGGCCTGGGAGCCGCCGAAGTCCTCCAGCGTGAGCGCTCCAAACAACGGCTCGTAGGCCAGCACGACGTGCTGGGTCTGCGGCTCGACCCCAGCGAAGATCACCGGGACGAGCGCGTGCTCGTCACCGGCGACGCAGAGGTCCTCCCAACCGCTGAACGTCTCGACGGCCTTCGCAACCGCGTCCTCCCCCGAGAACAGTCCGCGGGCGAGCATGGTGAGGAGCACCACCTCGCCGGACTTGTTATCGAGCGCCGCCCAGGACGGGCCGAAGATCGGGCAGCCGAAGCCCGCCTCCTGCTCGCGGATGATCTCGAATCGATCGCAGATCGTTACGCCCGGCTCAAGCTGCACGATCACGCACCCCTCTCCGTGTCGCTCGCGGAGCCCGGCGCCTTCTCAGCGACCCGTGCTCCCGAAGCCCGCGTCGCCGCGATCGGCCTGGGGCAGCTCGTCGACCAAGCGCGGCTCGAGCATCGCAACACGGGCCAACACGAGCTGAGCGATCCGCTCACCGTGGCGAACCTCGAACGCCGAGTCCCCGAGATTGAGGAGAATGACCTTGAGCTCCCCACGATAATCCGCGTCGATTGTACCCGGCGCGTTGGCGATGACGATACCGTGTCGTAGCGAGAGGCCTGAGCGCGCGCGCACCTGCCCCTCGAAGCCGGCGGGGATCGCCACCGCGAGCCCGGTGGGCACCAACGCTCGTTGCCCAGGCGCGAGCACCACAGCGCCGCCGTGCTCACCCTCGACCGGCAGACACGCCGCCAGGTCGAGCCCAGCGGCCAATTTCGACATTCGACGCGGAACCACGGCCTGTGGGTGCACGCGTCGGATCAGGAACTGCGCGTCCATGGCAGTGACCTCTTCCTCCGGTAATGGTCGCCCGAGGCGACGGAATGTTCGGCTTGTGTGTAACAGGATCGGAGTCGCGCGCGGTGAGCGTCGGGCCCGAGATGACACGCGACCCGAGGCGGAGTCGCTCCGCCCCGGGCCACGGGGTCACGCGTGCGCGTTGGACGGGCGCCCTGGCTACCCGCGGAGGTTCTGAACCTCGGAGGGGTCAACGCCGAAGGCCGCGCGTCGGCTGAGCCGGATCTTCCCGCTCGGGTCGACGTTGAGGACCTTGACGACCACCTCGTCGCCCTCCTCGAGCACGTCGGTGACCTGGCGGACGCGCTTGTTGTCGAGCTCCGAGATGTGCACGAGGCCGTCGGTCCCGGGCAAGATCTCGACGAAGGCGCCGAAGTCAACGACGCGCTTGACGACGCCGTGGTAGTGAGCGCCGACCTCGGCCTCCGCGGTCAGCCCCTCGATGATGCTCTTGGCGCGCTCGATCGACTCGGGGTCGCTCGAGGCGATCGAGACGGCGCCGGAGTCCTCGACCGAGATCGTGCAGCCGGTCTGCTCCTGGATCGCGCGGATGGTCTTTCCTCCGGGCCCGATGATGTCGCGGATCTTGTCGATCTTGATCTTCATCGTGACGATGCGCGGCGCGTAGCGGCTGATGTCGTCACGCGGCTCAGGCAGCTCGGCGACCATGGCGTCGAGGATGTGCATCCGGCCGCCGCGCGCCTGCTCGAGCGCCTGCTCGAGGATGTCGCGGCTGAGGCCCTCGATCTTGATGTCCATCTGCAGCGCGGTGATGCCCTCACGGGTGCCGGTGACCTTGAAGTCCATGTCGCCGAGATGGTCCTCGTCGCCGAGGATGTCCGACAAGATCGCGATGTCGTCGCCCTCCTGCATGAGCCCCATCGCGATGCCAGCGACCGGCGCCTTGATCGGCACGCCGGCGTCCATGAGACTCAAGCAGCCGCCGCAGACCGCCGCCATCGAGCTGGAGCCGTTGGACTCGAGCGTGTCGCTGACGATGCGGATCGTGTACGGGAAGTCCTCGTACTCGGGGAGCACGGCCGTGAGCGCGCGCTCGGCCAGCTTGCCGTGACCGATCTCGCGACGCGACTGGCCGCGGATCGGCTTGACCTCGCCGGTGCAGAACGGCGGGAAGTTGTAGTGCAGCAGGAAGTAGCGCATCACGTCGCCGCGGATCGTGTCGAGCCGCTGGCCGTCGCGCTCGGTGCCGAGCGTGCAGGTCACGATCGCCTGGGTCTCGCCGCGCTGGAACAGCGCCGAGCCGTGGGGCCTGGGCAGCGGGTGCGCCTCGATGTGCAGCGGGCGAATGTCGGCGAAGCCGCGCCCGTCGATGCGCACCTTGTCGTTGATGACGCGGCCGCGCACGAGCTTCTTCTCGAGCTTGCTGATGGCGCTCTTGACCTCGTCGGCGCGCTCACCCGCGTCGCCGCCGAACTGCGCGACCATGTCTTTCTTGATCTCGCTGAGCGCGTTGTGGCGCGCGTGCTTGCCGAGGATCTTGAGCGCCTCTTTGGCGCGCGCCTCGGCGGCCGCCATCACCTGATCGCGGAAGGCCTCGTCGACCGCGGGCGGGGTGTACTCGCGCTTGGGTTTGCCGACCTTCTCGCGCAGGCGATCCTGCAGCTCGATGAGCGGCAGGGCCGCCTCCTTGGCGAACATCAGCGCGTCGATCATCGCCGACTCCTTCGCCTGCTCCGCGCCGCCCTCGACCATGACGATGGCGTCGCGGCTGACCGCGACCACGAGGTTGATGTCCGACTCGGCGATCTGATCGAAGGTCGGGAACGCGACGAACTCACCGTTGATCCGGCACACGCGGATTCCTGCGATGGGCCCGGCCCACGGGATGTCGCTGAGCATCAGGCCCGCCGAGGCGCCGGTCATCGCCAGCACGTCCGGCAGGTTCTGCTTGTCGTGCGAGACGGTGTTGACGATCACCTGGGTGTCGAAGCGGTAGCCCTTGGGGAACAGCGGGCGGATCGGGCGATCGATGCAGCGCGCGCCCAGGATCTCCCACTCGGTCGGCCGGCCTTCACGCTTGAAGTAGCCGCCCGGGATCTTGCCGGCGCTCGCGTTGCTCTCGCGGTACTCGACCGTGAGCGGGAGGAACGGGAGATCCTTGGGGTACTTGCTCGAGGTGGTGGCGACCAACACGGCGGTCTCGCCACATCGAACGACCACCGCCGCGCCGGCCTGCTTGGCGAGCTTCCCGGTCTCAATGCTGATCTCGACATTCCCGACTCGGCACGACTCGGTCACGATATTCATGGACATTTGTCTGGCTCCTGCCGCGGAGCGTTCCCCGTTCGCTTGTTCCTCGAGACCGCGCAGCGGATCTCGAGCTGGGGAGTCAATGGTTCTTCTGTTGTTCACCCCGTTGCACGCGTGTCACGGAAGCTCCGCAGCAACCGTTCCGTAAACGCCGGCAAACGTGGGCATCGCCTCGCCTGTACGCAAAAGGGGCCCCTGGGGGCCCCTGCGGCGAGGTTTATTTGCGGATTCCGAGCGCCCGAATCAATTTGCGGTAGCGGTCGACATCCCGCGCCTTGAGGTAGTCGAGCAGTCGGCGACGGCGACCGATGAGCTTGTAAAGCCCTCGACGGGAGTGATGGTCCTTCTTGTGGCTCCGGAAATGGTCCGTCAGGTAGACGATTCGCTTCGTGAGAAGCGCGACCTGAACCTCAGGAGAACCGGTGTCACCCGGCTTGTGCTGGAACTGACCGACAATCTCGGCTTTGCGATCTGCTGAAAGGGACATGGTGACTCTTGCGGAGGCCCGTGCCTCCTAACAACTGTGCGTTCTCTAACCTCGTGGAAGAACGGAGAATCGTGGGCGGAACGGCGCTTGTCAAGGTTGCCGATGGGGTTTTTTCGAGCGACCTCGAGCCTGCGAGGAAGCCTTCGCGGACGCTTTCGAGGACGCTTTCGAGGACGCTTGCGAGACAGCCCTCACGACCCGCTCGGGGCGCACGCGAATCCGCGGGGTCGCGTCGGCTTCGGAGGGCTCTCGCGTCGCGTTTGCGACCACGATGATCGCGGAGCGGCCCTCGTCATCGCGGGCTCGTAGGCAGAGTTGACGCGGCTCCGCTCCCAACTCAGCGAGCGCTTCATCACGACGGCAAAGCTGGACCCACTCGCCTGGAGACAGGCCAACAGTCTGTCCTTGGCTTAACCGCGCGAGCATCGTCATCGTCCCACGCCCGCCGAGTTCAGGCGGCACGTCATCGAGTTCGAGCACCGGGATCGGCAGGGCCACAGCGGGGTCGATCAACGCGGCGCTCAACGCCTCCCGCGCCCTCCCCCGCCGTGACTCGGGCTCCTGCGAGTTTGTTGATTCCGCGACCTGGTCCGCGCTGCGACAGCGCCAACGCCCCGCTTGATCCTGGGCGGCGTCGACGCGAATCACAGGGGCGTCTCCGGCCAGCGATAATGCACCACAGGAGAGCCGCCGAAGTCCTCCGAGATGCGCCGGCACGCCGAGCCTTCGACCCAATTCGACGGCGAGCGATCGAATGTACGTGCCCTTGCTCACGGTCATCTCGGCGTCGACGACGATGGTCTCGTCGATGCGCTCGACGGACTCGACGCGACACTCGTGCACCGTCATCGGTCGCGGCTCCAAAACGACATCTTCACCGCCCCGGGCGAGGCGATGGGCGCGCTGACCGTCGACCTTGATCGCAGAGTAGATCGGCGGGGGTAGCTCGAGGGCCCCTTGCATCCCGGCGAGAACTTCGGGCACACGCGACGCGACCCCATCCGGGACGTTGACTCGCGCGAGTTCAGCGCCTTCGCGATCGGCCGAGTCCGTCGAGACGCCGAGCACGATCCGCGCGCGATAGCGCTTGTCGACGCCCGTGAGAAACGAGACAAAACGCGTCGCCGGGCCGACACAGACCACGAGCAAGCCCGAAGCGGCCGGATCGAGCGTGCCGCAGTGCCCGACTTGACGTACTCCAAGGCCCCACCGCACCCACCCGACCAGGTCGTGTGAGGTTGGCCCTTCGGGCTTGTCGAGGAGGAGCACTCCAAACGGCGCGACGCGGCTCACGACCGCTCACCATCCGCGGCCTGCTCGTCGCGGAGCTCTAGCAAGACCCGCTCGATCGCAAGACCCTTCTCCACGCTCTCGTCACGGAAGAACCGCAGCTCGGGGATCCGCCGCAGTTGCACCTTACGGCCCAGCTCGCGGCGGATCACCGGCGCCGCCGCCTTCAAGCCGGCGAGCAAGGTCTCGACATCGGTGTCCGCGGTCACCGGATCGACGAAAATCCGCGCGATCGAGAGATCGGGGCTCACCCGCACCGCGGTGATCCCGATAGAGGCTTTCTGGCGCAGGCGCGGATCTCGGAGGTTTCCGAACAGGATGACCTCCGAGATGGCGCGACGCAGCGCCTCTTCCACGCGCTGGACCCGATTGTTGCCCACGCGGCGATCCTCCCTGCCGACACCTCAGTCGAGGGTCGGCGGGATGGTCTCCAGTTCGAAGGCCTGCAGGATGTCCATGGGCTCGACCTCCGGGAAATCCTTGATGACGATGCCGCACTCGAAGCCCTCGCGGACCTCTTTGACATCGTCCTTGAACACGCGGAGCGATCCGACGGTCCCCTTGTGGACGATCTTGCCGTTGCGGACCACGCGGATGTTGCTGTGCCGCGTGACCATGCCCTTGACGACACGACAGCCGGCGACAACGCCGAGTCGCGGGATCGGGAACAGCGCTCGAACCTCGGCCTCGCCCTGCTCGCGCTCGCGGTACTCGGGCTCGAGCAGCCCGAGCATCAGCTCGCGGGTCTTGTCGAGCGCGTCGTAGATGACGCCGTAGGTGAAGATCTGCACCTTCTCGGCCTCGGCGTCCTGCCCGGCCTTACCCACCGGCTTGGTGTTGAAGCCGATGATGACGGCGTCGCCGGCAGAGGCTTTCTTTACGTCGGTCTGCGTGATCGCGCCGACACCGGCGAAGATGACATCGACCTTGACCTTCGCGGTCGAGAGCTCGACCAGCGCCTGGCGCAGCGCCTCGGCGGAGCCGTCGACGTCGGCGCGCAGGACGATCTTGAGCGCCGTGGTCTTCTTGCGCTTGATGAGGTCCTTGATCGACGGACCGCTGACGACGCTCTCCTTGCGTCGACGCTGCTCACGACGGTGCGAGATGAGCTGCTTGGCCGCCTTCTCATTCTCGACGACGTTGAAGCGGTCTCCTGCCGACGGCGCGCCGTCTAGACCGAGCACCTCGACCGGCGTCGAGGGTCCCACCTCTCGGAGGATCTTGCCGCGGTCATTAAGCATCGCGCGGACCTTACCGCTGGCCTCGTTGGCGACCATGATCTCGCCCTTGTGCAGCGTTCCGCCGCGCACGAGGATGGTGGCGATCGGACCGCGACCCTTGTCGACACGCGCCTCGAGCACGACGCCTTCGGCGCGCCCGTGCGCGCTGGCCTTGAGATCGAGCATCTCGGTCTGCAACGCGAGCATCTCGAGCAGCTTGTCGATCCCCTGGCCGGTCTTCGCCGAGACCTCGACGACGATCGTCTCGCCGCCGAACTCCTCACCAACGAGCCCGTGCTCCATGAGCATCTGCTTCACACGCCCGGGGTTGGCGTCGGGTTTGTCGATCTTGTTGAGCGCGACGATGATCGGCACGCTGGCCTTCTTGGCGTGCTTGATCGCCTCGACCGTGGTCGGCATGACGCCATCATCCGCCGCGACCACGAGCACGACCACGTCGGTGACGTTGGCGCCGCGCGAGCGCATGGCCGAGAACGCCTCGTGACCCGGCGTATCGAGGAACACGACTTCGCCGTTGTCGGTCGAGACCTTGTAGGCGCCGATGTGCTGCGTGATGCCACCGGACTCGCCCTCGGCGACGCGCGCCGAGCGAATCTTGTCGAGCAAGGAGGTCTTTCCGTGGTCGACGTGGCCCATCATAGTGACGACGGGCGCGCGCGGGAGCATCTCACCGCGCTCGTCGTCGGTGATGAGATCGTCCTCTTGGAAGGCGACGTTCTCCGCGGTGTAGCCGAACTCACCGGCGACCAACTCCGCGGTTTCGAAGTCGATCGCGTTGTTGATGGTGAGCCCGCGCAGGCCCATCCCCCACAACACGCGCATGATGGCGCCGGCCTTCTTGCCCATCTGGTGGGCGAGATCGGCGATCTGGATGACCTCGTTGACGCGAATGCGCTTCTTCGCTTCGCTCATCTCCTGCGTGGTCACGCGGGAGGGCTGATGCTGCCCCCGTCGCATGCCTCGCGGGGGCATCTTGCGCTTGCGACCCTGCTGTTGGATCCGCTCCTCACGCTGCTTGCGCTGGCTAGCGCGACCGCGCTGCGGCTCCTCGTTGGCGTCTGTGATGATGACTTGCTGACGCGCGCGGGTCTGGTTGAGCTGAATGAAGCCCTTGATCGAGGGACCCGAGCGACGCTTCTCGACGCCAACGATGACGCCAGACGCGTTGCGGACCACCCGTCGACCACCGGACGACGCCGGAGCGGGCTCGGGCGCTGGAGCCGGGGATGGCTCGGGCGAAGGCTGCTTCGCAACCACAGGCGCGGGAGCATCTCCACGACGCCCATCTCGTCGCTCAATCGTTCGGCGAACGGAGGTCGTCGAGACACCTCGACGAGTTGGGGTCGGGCGCTCGGTCGCGCGCTGCCGCTCCATCCGCTCCGCGAGGCCACCCGGGAGTTTTCGGGTGTTTCGCGGAAGCTCGATCCGCGTACCAACCGCCGGACGGTCACGCTGACTCGCCGCAGCGCGAGACGCGGCTGTATCGCGAGAGCGAGAGTCCTCCCGAGGCTGCCGACCCGACGCCGGACGAGAGCCCGAAGACTTCGCGCGACCTTGTCGAGAATCGGGTTGCTCACGCTCGACCTGGTCTGGCGTCGTCGACTCGGGCTCGTTCTCGGGCGCCTTCTCACGCCGACGGATCGTCGGTCCTGAGACGATCCGCGGCCGGTTCGCCCGCGCGCTCACGACGGCGTCACGCGCTGCTGCCTCACGCTCGGCGACCTCGCGGGCCGCGGCTTCACGCTTGGCTGCAGCTTCACGCTCACGCTCAGCCGGACGAGGACGAGTGGACTGGCGCCGAATCACGGTCGCTCGCTTCCGGCGTTTTGGGGCCGAACCAGTGTTGCCACTGCGGCCGCCTCCGCCTCCGCCTCCGCCGCCTCCGCCTCCGCTCGCCACGCTGCGGCCTCCGCCGCCACGCACCGAGCGACGGACCTGATCCGCTTCTTCCACGGTCAGCGTGCTCATGTAGTTCTTGATCGTGAAGCCGAGGCTACGCACGATCTTCTGCATTTCCTTGTTGTCCTTGCCCAATTCGCGGGCAAGTTCGTAAACCCGTATCTTCGTCGCCATTGGCTCAGACCCCCCCCTTCTGGGAAGCGTCGCGGTGTGCGGCTTCCAGCCGTTGAAGGCGGTGGACGCGAGGGCTTACAGCCGCGGAGCGACTGCAGCGATTAATGAGATCGATCTCGGTTCTCAAGGACGTACTCAGGGTTGACCAAAGTCGGGTCGAATCGACGTGTACACGACCCTGGCGACTGAATGCACGTGCAAAGCCACCGCGCTTGACAGCACGGTTGAAGCACTGAAGTGAAGGGCACAGGTAGGCGCTTCGGCCCCCCGTGGCCGCCAATTCTGAGCGACGCACGGCGGGCACGATATCACCGCTGGCAGCCCGCCGCACCCGCAGCAGACTACCCGGAGGATGCCGGGTACGGCACCCGATACAGGTGCGCCTCGACGGGCTCATTCAGCTCGCACCTCCCGGTTGCACGGCGTCCATGGAATCTTCTTCCACTACCGGATATTGGACGTCGAGCTGGATTTTGCCGCTGGCGGCGTCGTTGGCGATCTCGATGATGGCTTCCGCCTGATCGATAGTCCCGATACCGGGGACCTGAGCCAGTTCAGCTTGATCGGCGATCGCAACATCACGAAGGTTGCGCCACCCGAGCTGAAACAGGCGAATAGCGATTTCATCGCCAACGCCGGGAATTGCCGCGATCTCTGCGAGATTGTGCTGCTCCATTTCGCGCAGCTTGCTCTCAGAGTGGATGTCGATGCGCCACCCCGTCAAACGGGAGGCGAGGCGGACATTCTGCCCCTTCTTACCGATCGCCAGGCTGAGCTTGTCGTCAGGAACGACCAGTTCCATCGTGTGACGCTCGGCGTCGATGAGCACGCGCGAGACGGTCGCCGGCTGGATCGCGTTGCACACGAAGCGCGCCGGGTCGTCGTTGAAGGGCACAATATCGATCTTCTCGCCGCGCAGCTCTTGAACGACGGCTTGCACACGGCTCCCGCGCATACCGACGCATGCGCCGACGGGATCGACATCCCGGTCACGTGAGGAGACGGCGATCTTCGAGCGCGCGCCAGGCTCGCGGGCGCAGGCCTCGATTCGCACGATCCCCTCGTAGATCTCGGGGACCTCGTGCTCAAACAGCTTCTCGACGAGACCGCGATGGGTCCTCGAGAGGATGATCTGCGGCCCGCGCGCGGACTTATCGACATCCTTTACATACGCGACGATGCGGTCGCCGGGACGAAGCGATTCACGGGGAACCTGCTCACGCGCCGGCAGGATCGCCTCGGTACGACCGTTGTCGACCTCGACAACGATCGCGCCGCGCTCGAAGCGGCGAACGATGCCGGTCATCAACTCGCCCTTCTTATCCTTATAGGCGTCGTAGAGGTTCTCGCGCTCGGCCTCGCGGACGCGCTGAATGATGACCTGCTTGGCGGTCTGCGCGGCGATACGACCGAAGCCGTTGCGCGCGAACTGAAGCGCGTCGATCTCTTCGTAGTCCTTGGCCTGCTGCTCGGCGCGCTTGCGGTCGGAGTCGAGATAGAAGATCTGAAACAGTAGCTCGTCGCCGATCTCGGCCTCGAGACCGGCGCGCTGGGCCTGGTCGAGGCTGATCTCGCGGTTCTTCGACTGCACCTCTTCAACGACGTAGAGCACCTGGAAGAGGTTTACGTTCCCGCTCTCGGGATCGAAGCTGGCCTCGATCTCGCGGTCCTCAAAGACTTTCTTGGCAGCCGTCGCAACGGCCTGCTCAACAGTCTCAACCAGCACCTCACGCGAGATGTTCTTCTCCGCGCAGACCTGATCCAGCACAGTGTTGAGGTTGACAGCGTCTTCCATGCCTCGAACCTAGCCCTCGTACACAAGGTTTGCCCGCTTGATCGCGGTCAGGGGAATCTCGTAGACCTGCCCGCCGCCGTCGAGCCCGCGGATTGATACCATCCCGCGCCGCGGATCTTCTGGGGCAGCCGATTCGGCGACGGCGCCATTTATGGTGCCGTGAAACACGCGTTGACGAGCCTGCTCCCCTGTTGCGCCCGGGAGAGCACGGCGGGTCCGGACAACAACACGTGAGCCGGTGAAGCGCTCGTAGTGATGTCGCTTCGTGAGCAGCCGCTCGATGCCCGGTGAGGAGACCTCGAGCGTGTAGGGATCCGCCAACAGCCCACGCAGCGCTGCGCTCCCGCCCGTAGCGAGTTCCGCGGCGTCGAGCGCGGCGCTGATGACCCGCCCCATCCGCGTGCAGTCGTCCAGCGTGACGCCCGCGTCGTCGCCCCGGCGATCAAGGTAGAGACGGAAGATCCGCCCACGCCCTCGACCGATGATCTCGATCGCGATGATTTCAAAGCCCAGCGGCGTGGTGACGGGGTCGAGCGAGTCTTCGAGCAGCTGCTCCGCCGATCCTTCACCACGCGCGGTATCGGCCCCCTCCTGGAGGGATACCGGGTTGCTTTGTTGTGCCTGGCCGTGCCCCATGGGCTGGTACTCACGTGGGCCAGGATTGCTGCTGGGCCTCATCACGAAACAAAAAAGCGAGCTGAGCTTTTGACCCGCTCGCGCACAATGCGAAAGGCAATGTCGACGGCGTGAGTATCACAGTGCCCACAAGCGAGCAAGCCCCGCCGACATGATGATTTGGGCGTCGCTCCTACGGAATTTTGAACCTCCCGGCCCCCTCGGTCTCCCGCGGCTCCCGGCTCCGACATAGGGTTGGGACTTTGCTAGCATCGCCGCACGTGGACACAGGTATCCCGCACCACCACACGGGCCAGCTCACACTCCTTAGTAGAGGTGAGGCTGCGAGCGCCGGTGGTCGATGTGCAGGATCAAACAGCGTTCCCGTCGGCCGCGTTGACGAGCGCCCGCGCGCATCCCGATCGCCGCGCGGAGCTTCGGTAACTTCTTGTCTGCATCGGCGAAACATCGCATCGACTCCGGTCGTTGAGAGAGGCGTACACGGTCAGTGACCACCGCATCCCGCGTCCAGGGGCTACACGCCCTGATGGAGCGATATGTCGATGGTGACAGGCGAGCGTTCTCGCAATTGCACGGGACGCTGGCTCCACGACTCCGCAGGTTCTTGATGAAGTTCGTTCGCGACGAGGCGACGGTCGAAGACCTCGTGCAGCTGGCCATGCTCAAGGCCCATCTCGCGCGCGAGCGCTTCCACGTCCAAGGCGGCAACCCGGACGGCGCGGTTCAGGGCTGGTACTTCGCGATCGCCCGCAACGTCGCCATGGATCATCTCCGCAAGCAGTATCGACAGGACAAGCACCTGGTCCGGGCGCGGGGCGACCGCGACGACGCGAGCGCCGACGTCGTGACTTCGCTCCCTGACAGCGCGCCGTCGATCGAGGAGATCGGCATCAACCGCGAGGCCGAGCTCGAGATCGTCGATCGGGTGCACGCCGCCATCGCCAAGCTCCCCGCTAGCCAGCGCGAGGTCGTCGAGCTGCACAAACTCCGGGGTATGAGCATGGCCGAGATCGCGAGGAGGCTGAAGATCCGCGAGGGCGCCGTCCGCGTCCGCGCACACCGCGCCTATAAATCCCTCGCGCGCTGGCTCGTAGCGAGCTCTTTGCTACCCCTGTTGTTGTACCCGTTCCACTGAACAAGCCGACGCTGGAACGAAGCCCAGGATCGCCCACCACGGATATGAACGCCCCGCGCATCGACGCCGAAGCCCTGATCACGGGTGACCTCGCGGATCTCCAGCGCGAGCGCAGGCGGCACTTCCTCCCCGCGCTGGCGATCATGCTCGGCGGCCTCGCGCTGGCGACCATCCTCGGGGGCTTCCGAAAGGACATGTTCTCCCAGCCAGTCTGGCAGATCGTGCTGCAGTTCGCGGTCTGGGTTCAGTGCTTACTGGTGCTGCCCGCCATCGGGCTCGGCCTCGTGTTCCCCGGTCCGGCCGCGCGCGTCGCCGTCGTCGGGCTCGCGGTCATCACCACGCTGCTCGCCGGCGTCGGTCTGCCGACGGGCACGCCGGATCTGACCGTGATGATCGGTCACGCGGTCTCCGATGGCTTCGGCTGCGTCGCCTACGTGTTCGCGGCCGGCCTCGGGCTGCTCGGCCTCGGGTACTTCAGCGGCGCGTTCGTACAGCGCCGTCGCCGCGAGGCGGTGCTCTGGGTGACCGCCGGCATCGCGATGGCGACCGTCGACGCGGTGACCTGGCATTGCCCCGCCACCGACCCGACCCACACGATCTCGACCCATGTCGGCGCGGCGGCGGTCATCCTCGTCATCACGAGCGCGCTGGCGATCTTGATCCACGCGCGCAGGCAGAAGTAGGCCGCTCAGAAGCCGGGCATCGAGGCGGTCGGGTTCCGGAGCCCCGCGCCGCTGAGTCGGTTGAGCCGGCGAAACAGCTGCCCGGCGCCGCGCCAGTCCGTTGGGCAGACGTCGTGTTGTGTCCCATTGAACAGCTCAACGATCAGCACCTCGCGCTGCTCCGGCGAGCGCTGCTCGACGTGGATCGCCACGATATCGCGGGCCCGGACCCGGAGACGCTCTCCGTGCGTGATGACGGTCAGCGTGCGGCCCAGGAGATAGGGCGTGCGCGGGTGCAGCGCGTGGACGACGGCGCGCGCCCAGCCCCAGAGCGGGACGACGACGAGCAGCAAGACGACCCGGAGGAGGATCCCGTGCCCGTCGACGGCGACGATCCAGCTCGTCGGCAGCCGCCCGAGCAAGCAGACGAGCACGACCACGGTGAGCACCACGAACGCGAAACCGTCCATCAGGCGACCGAGCCAGTCATCTGGGCGCGCGGTGCGAAACCACGGGCGCAAGAACCACGGCCGAAACACCTCGAGATCCTACCTCCGATCGCGCCGCGAGGGGAGGCTAGTCAAACTCGACGCGCAGGCTGTAGGAATTCGCGCTCGTGTGGCTCGGCTGATCGACGTTGAGGTAGTAGGTGCCCGGCGACTCGAAGAAGTACTCGAAGTACCCGCCGTTCTGCTCGCAGACCAGCTCGCCGGTGCCGCCGCAGTACGAGCGAATGTCGGCGTTCACGTCGCCGTCGACGTCAATGGCCGCGACGCCGGGGTAGTCGATCTCGAGCGCGAATATGTTCTCGGTGCCAGGTCCGCCGCACGGCCCGTCCGCGAAGCCCTGCCCCGCCGGCAGCTCGTTCTCCCACAAGAACACGCCGCCGGGCTGCTGCGTGATCACCGAGGGGTGGAGCGCGCAGGCCTCGACGGGCGGCGGGCCGTAGAGGATGTCGAGGCCGTAACGACCGTCGACCCCGCGCGGCGAGTCGACGGTGATGAAGTACTCGGCGTTGGCCTCGAGGAAGAACGAGCGAATCGCGCCCGTGGCCAGCGGGTTGGTGCACATCCGGACGGTCCCGTCCTCGTCGAGGTCCTCGCCGGCGCCGCAGATGTCTTTCTCGACGCGGATCACCGGCTCGAAGTCCGTCTCGTCACGCACGATGAAGTAGACATCCACGTCGTAGGGCGCCGTGACGCGGTAGACGTCCTCAGCGCCGCGATCGTTCTCGCCGTCGCTGCACCAGCCGTCTTGCTCCGACGGACCGAGCAGCCGGCCGCGCACCGTGAACTGCTTGAGGGGCAGAACGATCGGGTTCTCGCAGCTGCCGAGCGGCGGATCCGCAGTCCCGTCCGTCTCGGTCCCAGTCTCGGAGTCTGTCCCGGTCTCGGTCTCGGTCTCGGTCTCGGTTGCGTCATCGGGCGGAGGGTCTCCGCTCCGTGCGCCGCAGGCTGCGCCGATCACGAGCGAGGCGACGAGTGCTCCTGCGGACAACATCGCCGACGCTGTGCGCGCGGACGAAAACGCCCGTTCTGGGACCATCGGGAGATCGCGGTCGGGACCGTGTCCAAGCATCGCGCCGCAAGTGTACCGCCGGCGCGCCTGTGATTTGTAAGTTTTTGCATGATTGGCGATCTGCGGGGACAGCGAGCCGCTCATGGGTTTCGTCGCCCCGTCCGCCAAACGCGCTCCAAAAGCAGCTGCAAGCGAACGCGGCCGCGGAAGTGGTTACGCGCCGGCGTGAACACGCAGCCTACCTTGTCGCCGATCCGAAGCTGTGGCCCGGCGTAGTCGAAGGCGATCGCCTCAATGTGGATTTCTCCAGCCTGTCGCAGGAGCAGGGAGAGATGCCGACCGCGCAGCATCCGCTCGCGCATGACCTCGGCGTCCTCGCAGACGAAGCGCGGCGCGGGGAACTCGATCCCGAAGGGGGCGAGGCGGTCGAGGGAGTCCATGAATTCGGGGTGGATGTCGCGGAACTCGAGCACGCCGTCGTGGACCTCGCGTGCGGCCCCCGCCCCGCTGCCGAGCGCGGCGAGCTGCGCGGCCACGGCCTTGTCGAAGGCCTCGACCAGCTCTGGTACGCGGTCGAGCTCGAGGCTGACGCCGGCGGCGGCCCGGTGTCCCCCGAAGCGGGTCAGGAGATCTGAACAGGACGCCAACGCAGCGCGAACATCGATGGGGCCGTGGGTGCGCGCCGAGCCCCGGGCCTCACCGCTCGCGCGATCGAGCGCGAGGACCAGCGCGGGTCGCTTGTATCGCTCGACGATCCCGTTGGCCGCGATCCCGACGATCCCGTGGAGCCAGCCGTCGTGGGCCACGACGATGCCGCTGCGCGCGTCAGTCTGCGGATCGGCGCGCAACAGCGCCATCGCCTCGGCGACGGTCGTGTCCTGCAGCGATCGCCTGCGCGAGTTACAAGCCTCCACTCGATCGGCCATGGCTCGCGCCTCGGCGTTGGTCCGCGCGCGCAGCAGCTGGAGCGATGGTTCGGCGGGACCGAGACGCCCAGGCGCGTTGATCCTCGGGCCGAGCTTGAAACCGAGGTGCCCTTCGTCGATCGGTTCGTCCCGGCCCACGCCCGCGCTGTCGAGCAACGCGCGGACACCGGGCCGAAGCCGGTGGGCGAGGATCCGCAGGCCGTGGCGAACGAGAATTCGGTTCTCGTCGACGAGCGGCACCATGTCGCAGACGGTGCCGAGGGCCACGAGATCCAGCCACGCGCGCGGGTCCGGCAGCCGGGCGCCCTCGCACTCGCGGGCGACTGCGGTCCGCAACGCCGCGCACAAATAAAACGCCACGCCGGCGCTGCAGAGCCCCTTGAAGGGGAAACCGCAGCCGCGTTGGTGCGGGTTGAGCAGCGCGTCGGTCGGCGGCATCTGCTCAGGCACCTGGTGGTGGTCGATGACCGCGGTCAGAATTCCGCGCTCCCGCAACCACGAGAGCGCCTCGTGATCGGAGGTCCCGCAGTCACCGGTGAGCACTAGCTGCACGCCGGACTCTTGGAAGCTGCGCGCCGCGTCGAGGGTGAAGCCGTAGCCGCTGTCGCGCGACGCCACCCGAACGACGACCTCGATCCCGAGCGCCTCGAGGAAGGTCGACAGGATCGTCGAGGTCGTCACGCCGTCGACGTCGTAGTCGCCGAACACACCGACTCGCCACCCGCCGCGCCACGCCGAGAGCAGCAGATCGCGGGCCGCTTCGAAGCCCGCCATCTCGACCGGGATGCTCAGATCCGCGAGTCGCGGCTCGAGAAACCGTCTCTGACGCTGCTCATCGATGACGCCCCGTCCCAGCAACAGCTCGACCAGCAGCGGCGGGGCGCCGAGCGAACGCGCGCGCGCCTCGACATCGATCCCGTGCGCGTCCACGTCGAGACGCGGCGTCAACTCTGGGGGCGTGTCTGCGGGGGATGACGTCGCAGGCGATGGAGCGTGCACCGCCCCTTTGTTCTCAACCTGCTGCGTGAGCGCCCCATCCATGGATTTCGACAGTGTGACGGGATCGCGCGTGTGTGTACAAGTGAAATTCACGCCGGGCGACTGACGAGGAACGCGAGGAGCGCCACGTCTCGGGAGCGCGCTGTCGCTTCGTGAACTTGTCGCTCGCAGCAGAACCATGCCAACCAACAAAAGACGCCGCCCGAGCGGGCGGCGTCTTGAATCGAGGTTGGCCCTGCCCTACTCGGACTTCGGACGGCGGCGACGGCGGCGGCTCTTCTTGCGGCCCTCCCCCTCGCTCTTGATCGCCATCGCAGCTTTCTTCGCGGCGATCTCGGGATCGAGGAGGTCCGCCGGATCCAGGTCGGAGGCCGGCGCGCGCTTCGGCTCGAGCTCAGGCTCAGGCTCGGGCGCGGGCGCGGGCGCTGCAGTCTCGGCCTTGGCGCTGCCCTCTGACTTCGGCGCGGGTCGCTGGCGACGACGCCGACGGGCGCGCTTCTTGCCGCCGGGGGCTTCCTCCTCCTTGCCGTCGTCCTCGAAGCCGCGGGGCGCTTCGCCGTAATCCATCTCGCCCTCCTGCGGCTTGCCCGACAGCAGCGTCCCGGTGCCCTCACGCTCCTCGATGCCCTTGAGGTGCCCCTCGCCGCCGTAGAACCGACGGTTGACCCACAAGAACACCGGCGAGGCGATGAACAGCGACGAGTAGGTGCCGACGATGACGCCGATGAACAGCGCGAACGCGAAGTCCTTGATCGGGCCGCTGCCGAGCACCCAGATCGAGACGACGACCAGCATCGTAGTGCCCGAGGTCAGGATCGTGCGGCTCAGGGTCTCGTTGAGCGCGACGTTGGTGGTCTCCTCGATCGCGGTCTCGCGGCTGAGGGCGACGCGCTCACGAACGCGGTCGAACACGACGATGGTGTCGTTGATGGAGTACCCGACGACGGTCAGCAGCGCGGCGATGGTCTGGAGCGTGAACTCCTTGCCGGTCAAGGCGAACGCGCCGAGCACCAGGATCGAGTCGTGGATGAGCGCGACGATGCCGCCCGGCGCGAACCGGAGGTCGAAGCGGATCATCACGTAGAAGAAGATGAAGCCGATGGCGTAGAGCAGCGACTTGGCGCCGTCCTGCTTGAGCGTCTCACCAACCTTCGCGCCGACGGTCTCGGACGAGACGATGTGGTCGACGGTGTGCGGACCGTGGGTCGCGTTGATCTGCTCGGTCAGCTGGGCGCCCACGCCGATCAGGCTGATCTCGATGGGGAACTCGCCCTCTTTGCCGATGCCGTTGTCGGACTGGCCCTCACAGCCCGCGCCGTTGATGAGCTTGTCGAGCTCGCTGAGGATCGGCTGGCTGTCGTACTTGAGGAAGATCTTGCTGCCGCCCTCGGGAAACGAGTCCTCGAGCAGCTTGGACTTCGGGTAGCTCTGCAGCGCGGCGAGGCACTTCTCGTACTTCGCGCGATCGATGGTCGTGGTCTCCTTGAGGCGGACCAGGACCTGGTTGTCGGCGTCGGGCACGGAGACCGCCGAGGCGCCCTCGTAGCCGCTGGCCTTGAGGACATCGCGGACCTCCTGGACGCCGACCTCCGAGCCCTCGGACATCTCGAGGCGCACGTTGGTGCCGCCGCGGAAGTCGATGCCGAAGTTGAGGATCGCGCCCGAGTTGACCTGATTGAAGACCATCGCCCCGAGCGCGAGGACGATGGAGATCACCGAGAAGAAGATGAACTTGCGCGCGTTCTTGACGAACTGAATGTTCGTGCCCCACGGCACCAGCTCAAAGAAGCGCTGCTTCGGCGTGTTGTCCGAGTCCTGCTTGGAGGTCTCGGTGTCGGTTTGCTTGTCGTCAGCCATCGCGTCGGTACTTTCTTTCGAGCGGCTCTCTGAACAACGAGTCGATGCGTCCTAGCGCGCTAGATCGACACGCGGTCGAAGCCCCGGCGGTTGGCCTGGAAGTCGAAGAACAGGCGCGTGCAGAACACGGCGGTGAAGATAGAGGTCGTGATGCCGATGAGCAGCGTGATGGCGAAGCCACGGATCGGGCCTGAGCCGAACTGCCACAGCACGATGCCCGCGATCGCGGTCGTGAGCTGAGAGTCGAGGATCGTCGTGAACGCGCGGTCGTAGCCGGCCTCGATGGCCGCGCGCGCCGTGTAGCCCTCGCGTATGAACTCGCGGACACGTTCGAAGATGATGACGTTCGCGTCGACCGCCATACCGATGGTCAGCACGAGGCCCGCGATACCCGGCAGCGTCAGCGTCGCCTGGAAGAACGCCATCGCGGAGATGACCAGGAGGACGTTGAGGACCAGCGCGAACACGGCGACGAGGCCGGCGCGGCGGTAGTAGATGCCGGTGAAGAACACAACCAGCCCGAGGCCGACGACCAGCGCCCAGAACCCGCGGTTCACCGAGTCGGCGCCGAGGTCCGCGCCGACGCGAATCTCGAACTCCTTGACGAGGCGCGCGGGCAGCGAGCCGCTCTTGAGGACCTTCACGAGGTCGTTCGCGGCCTCGCGGACGGTCATGCCGGGGGTCTCGCCCATGGTGATGCGGACGCGGCCGCCGGGGATCCGGCTGTTGAAGATCGGGTCCGAGCTGACCCGATCGTCGAGCATGATCGCCATCTTGCGGCCGACGTTGTCGCCGGACATCTTTTCGAAGGCGTCGGCGCCGATGCGGTCGAGGTTGAGGCTCACGCCGGGGACGTTGGTCTGCGGATCGGGCTCGACGTTGGCGTTGAGGATGCGCTCACCGGTGACCTCAGCGCGGGTCTTGACGACGTACGTGCGCCAGATCTGCTCGGGCGGCGCGTCCTTGCGCAGCTGCATCGGCATCGGCCCGTAGGCGACCATGTGCGAGGGCGGCAGCCGCCACTCAGCCGGGAGGTTGTTGAAGAAGCGCTCGAGGGTCTCGCGGTCTTTGGCGTAGAAGCCGTAGGGCGCCTTGACGTTGACGCCGTCCTCGTGACCGTAGTCGCGCTCCTTGGCGACGGTGATGCCCATGCCCTGGCGGACGAGGTTCGCCTCGTAGATCGACTTGAGATAGATGGAGTCTTTGCCCGGGAGCTTGAACTCGTCATCGACCATGCGCATCTCGAGGACCGCGGCGCGCTCGATGAGCTTGAGCAGGCGACGGAAGCCGCTGGACTCCTCGAGCGCCTTGTCGCGGGCAGCCTCTGACAGCGAGATCGTCACGGTGTCGGGGCTCTCGACGACGCCGGCCTCGGGCGGCTCGATCTCGA
Organism: Polyangia bacterium; assembly: GCA_030430565.1. GTDB lineage: Bacteria > Myxococcota_A > Polyangia > Nannocystales > Nannocystaceae > JACKDW01. Next base: position 161,374 of record JAUIKS010000013.1, on the reverse strand, counting down.
GCTCGAGCTTGATCTCGTCGTGATTGACGAACTGCCCCTCGGGCGTCGTCTTGAGCGCGGCGCCCAGGGCCTGGGCGAGGAACTCACGAATGGTCTTGCCGGGGACGGTGATCTGGAAGGCCTCCGAGCGCATCGGGACCTCGGCGATGGTCACCTGCTCGGCGCCGGCCTTGCGCAGCAGCGCCTCGAGGCCGTTGGCGGCGTCCTGCCGCGAGGTCGTGATCGCCGTGGCCTCGTTGTCGAGGCCGGGCAGCTCGATCACCACCTGGTTGTTCTTGGGGTAGATGGCGGGCTCGGCGATGCCCATCGCGTCGATGCGGTTGGTGACCGTGTTGATCGCCTGCGAGACCGACTCTTTCTTGGCCTCGGCGATCTTCTCGTCGCGCATCTTGAAGACGATGGTCGTCTCCGTCTCCTCGTCGGTCTTGCGCTCGAACTCGGCGAAGGCGACCCCGAGCACGTCGTCGGTGGCCGTCTTCTTGTCCTCGGCCTTCTTGAACGTGATCTTGATGCGGTCTTTACCCTCGCGCAGCGAGGTGACGATCACGTCTTTGCGGTCTTTGAACTGACCCTCGAGCTCCGAGGCGATCTGGTCGATCTTGTTCTCGAGCGCCTCGTCGACCGCGACCGAGTACTCGAGGTGGAGACCACCCTGAAGGTCGAGGCCGAGGGTGAACTCGTTTTTAAACGTCTTGGTGATCCACTCGGGGAGGTCGAACTTGGCGATCGACGCGATCGAGGGGAGCACGTTGAGCGTGCTGATGACGATGAGGGCCGCCAGCAGCAGCGCCTTGAGTCGGAGAAAGCGCTTCATCTCTTAGCTCGCCCTCTTGCCCTTGCTCTTGCCCTTGGACTTGGCCTGCTCCTCGTCCTGCTCATCAGACTTCTTGGAGTCGGACTTCTTGGAGTCGGCCTTCTTGCCGTCGTCCTTCTTGGCATCGGCGCCGCCGTGGATGTCGACGATCTTCTCTTTGATGACCTTGACCCGCGTGCGGTCGGCGATCTCGACGATCGTCAGGCCCGCGCCGGCGTCGGGGTTGGTCACGCGCCCGATGATCCCGCCCTCGAGCACCACCGTGTCCCCCTTCTTGACCGCGTTGACGCGCTCGCGTCGCTGCTTGTCCTGACGCTGCTGCGGCAGGATGACGATCAGGTAGAACACCACGAACATCAGGATGAGCGGGACGAGTCCGCCCAGTGGAGAGGCTGCCGCGTCGGCCAGGAGGACGGGAGTCGATAGGTTGATGAACATGGGCACCGGGGACCGTCAGTGTTGGGAGTATCCTTCGCGCGTCATCCCAATCTGACGGCCTTTGTGACGGAAGTTCGGGTGGATCGGGCTCGAAGGCCGAAGGACGGATGGCGGCCGACAACACGTCGCGTGCGCGCCAAGAAAATGCAGGTTCGAGGAGATGAGGCCCCGCAGGTGCGACGCCGTGCCGAAAACCACGGGCCTCCGACGGGGAGTCGTGGTGAGTGCGCCGCTAGGTAGCAGGGCGTCAACGGGCGGTCAAGAGGCCCCAGCGGACCCCTTCGGCGGGTAATGCTGCGATATTACTTGCGAAAGTTCACGACTGAGGGGTTCAAAGCGAGCTTCGCGCAGCGCGTTGCGAAGCGTCCCGACCCACTGGTGGAAGAAGAACAGGTTGTGAATTGTCGCGAGGCGACCGTACAGCGGGTCTTTGCTCTCGTGCAGGTGCCGGAGATAGGCGCGGCTGAAGCTCCCGCAGGTCCGGCAGGCGCAGGTCGCATCGATCGGCGCTGGATCGTCGCGATACCGCGACTGGCGGATGTTCATGCGCCCGTGCCAGGTGAACAGCTGGCCGTTGCGCGCGTGCCGCGTCGGCATGACGCAGTCGAACATGTCGATCCCCGAGCGCACGGCGGCGAGCAGGTCCGCTGGCGTGCCGATGCCCATGACGTAACGTGGGCGCTCGGGAGGCATGATCGGGCCAATCTCGGCCATGGTCGCGTGCATCTCGGGGATCGGCTCGCCGACGCTGAGGCCGCCGAGGGCGAGGCCGTCGAAGTCGAATTCGCGCAGCGCGGCGATGTGCTCGCGGCGCAGCGCCAGGTTGGTGCCGCCCTGCACGATGCCGAAGCACAGCTGGCCGGGGCTGAGGATGTCGCGGCGAAGATCCGAGGCCTGGCGCGCCCAGCGAGTGCTGCGGTCCATGGCGTCGCGCAGCTGGTCGAGCGCGGCGTCGCCGGGCGGGCAGTGGTCGAGCACCATGCAGATGTCGGAGCCGAGCTTGGCCTGGACCTCGAGCACGGAGCGCGGCGTCATGCGGTGGGCCGAGCCGTCGAAGTGCGTGCGGTAGTTGACGCCCTCCTCGTCGATCTTTTGCAAACCGCGCAGGCTGAAGACCTGGTAGCCGCCGCTGTCGGTCAGGATCGCGCGCGGCCAGCCGATGAAGTCGTGCAGCCCGCCGAATCCGGCGATGCGCTCGGCGCCCGGCCGGTGGGACAGGTGGTAGGAGTTGCCGAGGATGATCTGTGAGCCGACCTCGATGAGATCCCGGGGCTCGAGCCCCTTGACCGCGCCGTAGGTGCCGACCGGCATGAAGCAGGGGGTGTCGATCGGGCCGTGGGCGGTCCACAGTCGGCCGGCCCGGGCCGGTCCGCCGGCTTCGTCCCGGGCGATCGTCTCAAACGTCCCCGCGGGGAGCCATTCGTTGCGATCTCGACGGATCTCGGGCCGTGCGCAGGTGAGGCCGGCGCAGGGATCAATGCGTTCACTGGTCTCGCTCATGGGAACACTGCGGACCGCCCGCTGACGCGGTCGGTCATGACGCGCGAGCGTGCCCGCGCGCGGGGCGGTCCGTCAACGCGCTCGCTCGACGACCATGCAGTCGCCGTAGCTGTAGAAGCGGTACCCGGCGGCGACCGCCTCGCGGTAGGCGGCGAGCACGCGCTCCCGGCCGCCGAGGCTGCAGACGAGCATCAGCAGCGAGCTGCGGGGTAGATGGAAGTTGGTCACGAGGATGTCGACGACGCGCCAGGCGTGGGACGGCGTGATGACCCGGTCGACGCTGCCCGTGAACGACCGGATCGCGCCCTCGGGGTCGTCGGCCGCCAGGGACTCGAGGGTTCGTGTGGCCGTCGTGCCGACCGCGACGATGGGCCGTCCCTCGCGCTGGGCGGATCGAATTCGCGCCGCGCTGGCCTCAGAGACGTGCACGCGCTCGGCGCCAACCCGGTGCTGCTCCACGTCGTCCACGTCCATCGGCAGGAACGTCCCGGGTCCGACGTGTAGCGTGATCGGCGCGACATCGAGCCGCGCGAGCAGCTCGGGCGTCCAGTGGAGGCCGGCGGTGGGCGCGGCGACCGATCCTCGGTGGGCGGCGTAGACAGTTTGATAGCGATCCCGGTCACCCCTCCCCGGCCCTTCCGGACGGCGGATGTACGGCGGGAGCGGGACCTCGCCGACGGCCTCGAGGGCGGCGAGCAGCTCGCCCGCGACGATCGTGAAGCTGCGCGCGCGCGGATCGACGAGCCCGGCGCCCTCGTAGCGCAGGACGAGGCCGTCCACGGTGAGCAGGTCGCCGCCGCGAAGACGCTTGGCGCCGCGAACCCAGGCCTGGACGCGCGCGCCGGGGCCGGCGGGGCTCGGCGCGCAGAACAACAGCTCGAAGCGACGACCGAGCGCGCGCCCCTCCGTGCAGGAGGCGTGGATTCGCGCGGGCACGACGCTGGAGTCATTGACGACGACGAGCGCGTCGGCTGGGAGCACGTCCGGCAGCTCGCGGGCGAACCGGTGCTCGCGGGACGAGTCACGCAGCACGAGCATGCGGGCGTCGCCGCGGCGCTCGGCGGGGTGCTGGGCGATTTGCTCCGCGGGGAGCGCAAAGTCGAAGTCTTCGGGTCGGGTCACGGGCGTGGCCATGGCGACATGGAGAAAACCGGGAATCGTCCGGGTCCGGCGGCTATTGCAGAAGTCGCGGGTCGAGACAAGCCACGCCGCGCCACGCCGCGGACGCTGTCCCCGAGAAACCCACGACGTGCCGACCCGAGTCCTGAATGTCATGATGCCCAAGGTGTTCGCGCAGCTGTCACGTCGTTCTCGTCAGCCGCGCCTCGTTGGCTGGCGCGCGACGCTCGCCAGCGCGGTGGCCTACGCGGCGCTCGCGCTCCCCCTCGCGGTGCTGGCCACGCCGATGGAGCACGCCGCCGCCGCCGAGGCCGGCAAGCGCCCCGAGACCAACGCGCAGCGGCTGCACCGCAAGGGCGTGTTCTGCATGGAGGAGCTCGAGCGGCGCGACTGCGCGATCGAGAAGTTCGAGGAGCTGCTCGACGAGCGCACGCAGGAGCGCGAGCTGATCACCGACGGGATGCTGCGGCTGGTCAAGCTGTACGAGAAGGAAGGTCGCGTCGAGGATGTCAAGGAGATGCTGCGGCGGTTCTGGGACGCGGGGCACGGGCGCGCGCGCCTCGGGCACCTGATCTACTCGACGCGCTACTTGCCCCCCGACGTCGACGCGTTGGCCGGCGTCGACATCGAGCGCGTCCTGGCCGCGCCGATCTCACAACGTGTCCCCCCGGACATGCCGGAGTACGCCTTCACCTGCGACGAGCAGCGCCGCGATCAGATCGAGGACATCTGGATGCTGCGCAAGGCCCAGCGGATCGCCAGCGACAAGAAGATCTCGACCAACGAGGCCTTCGCCCAGATCGCCAAGGAGCGACGCGAGCGCGAGCAGCGACGAGAGCAGCGCGAGGCCGAGGCCAAGGCCAAGGGCGAGAAGAACCCCGGGCCGCCCAAGCCGGAGTACACGCCGCTGTTCGTCGAGCACACCTGCGTGGTCGCCAAGGCCATCGGCCACGACACGCTGGCTCGCTGGAAGCGGCTCGACGTCGCGCTCAACCACAAAGACCCGCGGCGCTCGATGCTGTTCGCGGAGGTCCCGATGCTCGACACCCTGCTCCAGAACGCGGAGCGCCGCGGGGACATCGAGGCGGTCCGCGACCGCGTGTGGAAGGTGGTCGACAGCGACTACCACGGCCAGGAGCTGCACATCGCCCGGCTCGACAAAGACGAGCTGACGGCCGCGCCCGCGGGCCTGCTGCGCGAGATCGAGGCGGGCAGCGAGAAGCGCAAGAGCACGATGAACCGCGAGCTCCGCTCGCTGCTCCTCAAGATCCCGGTCGACTCCAACATGTTCGCGGCCGCGACCGAGGAGACGATCCAGGACCTGGGCTTCAACCGCAGCGGTCGCCGCGGGCTGCTGCAGATGCTCCTGCCGCGCCCCAAGGGCGTACAGGTCGCCGGCGTCGTCCACGAGTACCTCGGCTTCTTCATCCGCATGCCGACCGACACGCCGCTCAAGGGCGAGATGCTGGTGGCGATCGCCCGGCGCATGATCAGCAACGCCGAGGAGGACGACGGCGACGCCGACTTCCTCAAGATGCTCGACGTCTCGACCGCCTCGGACAAGCGCGCGCTGCTGCTCAGCTACGTGCTCTCGAAGTCGCAGGTGCTCGAGATGATGGTTCAGTGACGCGCGCTTCTGTGGCACCGTTTGCCCGTGCTCGCCATCAGCTCCCTGCCCTTGGTCTGCGCGCTCGCCGGTCCTGCGGCCGCGCCAGCGCCGGCGCCAGCCGCCCCAGCCCCGTCCCCGAGTGACGCGGCGAGCGAGTACACCGTCGAGCGAGCGCGCGCCGATCTCGACGCGCTCGTCAACGGCCGCGGGCGGGAGTATCTCGAGGCGCGCGCGCGCCTCGAGACCAACGCGGCCGTGACCGCGCCGCTGGTGCTCGAGCGGCTCTCGGCCGTCCCCGCCCCGGGCCCGGCCGAGCGCGGTCGCCTGCTCGCGCTGCTGGGGACTTTTCGTCGCCCCGAGGACCTCGCGCTGTTCGCCGATCAGCTGCGCCAGCTCGCGCGTGGACGCGACGCGGATCTGGCGGGGATCGAGCTGTGGCGCCGCCTGCTGCGGGAGCAAGGCGGGGCGGCGACCCCGGCGCTGTCGCAGCTGGTCGCCGACAAAGAGATCCACGAGGACATCCGGGCGCAGCTGCTCGGCGACCTCGTGGACGCCTACCCGCCGGAGCGACTCGGCGAGCTCGTCGAGCTGCTCGGGCGCGGCCAGACGCTGCTGCGACGCGAGCTCCAGCGCGCGCTCACCCGCCGTACGCGCGCGCAACGAGACGATCGCGCGCGGGTCGCTGCGGCCCTTGATCAGAAGCTCGACTCGCTCGGCGCTGACTCCGAGGCCGCGAAGGATCGGTATCACGCGGCCGCCGTGATCCAGCTGCGCGCGGCGCTGGTCGACCCGAATGATCCAGCCGACGCGACCGCGGTCGCCGAGCGCTTCGGTCTACTCGCCGCCAACCCGACCGCTGGCTTCGCGCTGCGCGTCTCGTCGATCCGCGCGCTGGTCAAGCTCGGCCCCGATCAAGCGACGGCGCAGACCCTCCTCGAAGAGGTCGTCCGCGCCACGCTCGCGCCGCAAGATCGCGCCGCGCAGGCCAACGAGATCCTCGGCTGGATCGCGCTGCGCGGGCTCTCCCCCGCCCGCGCGCGACCGCTGATCGACACGTTTCAGCTGCTGACCGCCGCCGCGCCCCGGCTCGCCTCCGCCGCGTACGCGCTCAGCCCAGCGCCGGCTGCAGGCGCGTGGGACGAGTGGCTCTCGAGCAGTCAGGAGCACCCGTGGCCGCAGGTTCGCAGCGCGGCGCTGGACCGCGTGGGCACGCCCTGTGAGCCGGGGGTGAGCCGCTTCATCGGGACGCTCGCCGACGAGAGCAAGCGCAGCGGCGACGACGAGATCACGGTGGCGCGCGCGGCCATGGCCGCGCTCGGGCGCTGCGAGGACGAGACCTCGCGCGCCCAGCTCGAGGCGATCCTGCGCAAGCACAAGCTCGATCAAAACTGGCGCGGCGAGGCGGCCAGGCAGCTCGTCAAGCACTACGGCAGCGGGGGCGCTGACGCGGTGGCCCGCTCCCTCGACATCGAGGCAGATCTCGCGACGGCGCTCCGCTTCATCCGCGCGCTCGGCCTGTCCCCGGAAGCAGCCACGCCCGCGGTCCAGGGCGCGCTGTGCACCGCGAGCGAGACCACCGAGCTAGCGGCCGAGGCCCGCGCGTCGCTCTCTCGCCTGTTCTCCGGCGCCGACGCGCGCTGCTCCTGAACATTGAATGAAGGTGCAACGAAGCACGACGTTGGTCGGCGCCGGTCGACGCGCGCGGGGTGACGCGCTCACGTTTCCGGTCTACAACTCGTGCCGATGTCGACGCTCGAGTCGCGCCCACGGCTTCGTAAAACCCTGGAGCGCTACCCCCTCACGCGCGACGACGAAGACTGGCTCGTGCTCCGCGATCCGCTCGGGGTCAGCGAGCCCGTCGCGCTGCCCTCCGAGGCCGGCCCGGTGCTCGATCTGCTCGACGGCCAGCGCACCCCCGCGCAGATCCGCCAGTCGCTGCTGATGCGCGGAAAGCTCGACGTGCCGACCGCCGAGATCGAGGCGCTGGTCGCCGATCTCGGGGACGCCGGGCTGCTCGACGACACGCGCTTTCGAGCGCGCTGGCAGGCGCGCCACGAGGCCTTCATGGCGGGCCCCACACGGCCTCCGCGCTTCGCCGGGACGCTGTACCCCGAGGACCCGCGGGCGCTCCGTGCGACGCTCTCGCGGGCGCTGCCGGGCCGCCGCGATCGGCTGGTCGAGCGCTCCGAGCTGCTGGCGGTGATCTGTCCCTACCAGCCTGTCTCAGAGATCTCTTCGCTGCTGGACCGGACCGCGCGCCAGCTCCCGCAGGCCGAGCGGCTCGACGCGATCGTGATCCTCGGGACCGACCACGGCGCCGGCCTCACGCCCTACGCCGCGACCGCGAAGCGCTACCGCAGCCCGCTGCACGAGGCGCCCGCGGCCGACGAGCTGCTCGGCGAGCTCGTCGAGCAGGTCCCGTGGCTCACCCGCGAGGAGATCCGGCACCGCGACGGACACAGCGTCGAGCTCGCCGTCTGCCTCCTCCATTACCTGTATGGAGAGACATGTCCTCCGATCCTCCCCATCCTCTGCGGCGCGACCGCGCTGGGGCGCGACCGCGGGGCCGAGGATCTGCCGAGAGAGCTGGACTCCTTCCTCGCCGCGATGGAGCGCGCGCTCGGGCGACGACGCGTGCTGCTGTGGGTGAGCGCCGAGCTCGGTCACGTCGGCCCGGCCTACGGCGGCCCGGCGCTGCCGCCCGACGCCGCCGCGCGTCTCGAGCGGCGTGATCGCGCGTTGATCGACAGCTTGCTCGCCGGCCGCTCCGAGCAGCTGTTACGCCGCTGTCGCGAGCGTGATGACATCCTCGGGCGCGCGAGCGGCTCGGCCGCGCTCGTGACGCTCGCCCGATTACTCCCGCTCGGCTACCGGGCTGAGCTCGTGGACTACCGCACCCACACCGCCCCAGGTGGCGAATCGGGACTTGCTGGGCTCGCGGGAATTCGTGTGTACGAACACTAAAATCGCAGTCACCGCTTTTTCGGAGACTGCTTTTCCCAACAACGTGTCGCCGCCGCGATTCAAACAAATCGCTAACGAGTTGTGTGCGTTCCGTGCGCGTGCACGGTCCGGCGGGCCGTCTCATCGGCGTTGAACACCGCCCGTTAAACGCGGTCGACCGCGCTGGGAGTCCCAACGCGGCCGACCGGCTTCTTCTCTACTGCGCTCGATCCTTGGTCTACGCCTCGCCCGAACCTTCAGCGACCGGCGCGCTCGGGGCCGCCGCCACCGGTGTCAGCGGATTGACAGCCAGGGGCTGACCGACGGACTCCACGGAGGGTGCAGTCTGCGCGGCTTGTGCGGCAGGTGCGGCAGGTGCGGCAGGTGCAGTTGATGCGGTTGTTGCCGATGCATCCTGAGCCGCGGACTCCGGGGCCGGCGCGTCCGGAGCCGCGGCAGACTCCTCGCTGACGGGCGCCGGGGCCGACGCCACGAGCTTGGCGACCTCTGGATTCGCCCCAAGCATGCGCAAACTGATGCGCGCGGCGTTCTCGGGCGAAACTGGCAGCTTGCCGTCCGCGTTGACCGCGCTGACGGCCGCCAGGCCCTGCACGAGACCGACGATTCCGTGCGCGAGAACATCGGGGTCCCCATCTGTGAACACCCCGTCGTCGATGCCGCGGCGGATCAAGCCGGCGTAGAGCTTGCGAGTCACCGCGAAGGCCTGATCGAGCTTTCCGCGGAATTCCTGCTCCTGGACGGCCATCGTCACCAGTAAGTTGCACAGCCGGGTCTCGTCCGGCATCGCCTCCAGCTCGCGCACGTGTGCGCCGACGACCTGCGCCAGCGTACGGTCGGCGGGCTGGTCCGCGACCGGCTCGAAACCCCACCGCTGCTTCAGCGCCTCGATCTGCGCGTCGAGGATGTCGTGAAACAGCTGCTCCTTCGCTCGGTAGTGAAAATAGACACCACCTTTGCTCAGACCGGCCTCGCGGGCGATGTCTAGGAGCCGCGTCGCCGCGTATCCCCTGCGCACAAAGCACCGCGTGGCGGCCGCACGGATCTGTTGCTTCCGTTGCTCGTCTGATTTCTGACGTGTCATGAGTATGGACCCCTCCCCTCCCGGCGCACCGAATGCGCCCCATAAACGGATGAATTGACGCTAGCGCCTCCCCCCGTGTGGTTGTCCAGGCAATTTCGGATTTTGTGGGTATGGGCCCAGCAGCCGGCTCACAGGCATACCGCCGGTGGCACAAGCCCGGGAGCCGGTTTGCGAACTCGCGGTATTGACCACCTGTCCTTGAGCGCTAGTGCGCCAGTCCGCGCGGTACCGCGACGTCGACGCTGCGCAATATCAATCAGGAATTGACAGCGGGGGTAACCACGGGTGTGAATAACACTCGCAGTCCGGCGTCCGTGCTGCTGAGGGGTACCAAGTCCATGAACCGACTCTCTGTCACACTTCTTGCTCTTACACTTGCCGGCCTGGGTCTTCCCGCCTGCTCGTTTTCCTTCTCGAGTTCCTCCGGCGGCAGCAGCACGCCGAACAGCGCCAATACCGGCCGCGCACCCGCTGGTGGTAGCCGAGCCCCGGCCGGCTCATCGCAGAAGGGCAAGCCCGTCGGTCAAAAGTCCTCGCACGGCAAGCCTGCCGGGAAGCCCGCGGGAAAAGCTCCCGCCGGCAAAGCCCCCGCGGGCAAGGCCCCGAGTGACGGCAGCAACGGTGGCGGAAAGGCCCCGAGCCCGGGCGCCGGTGGCGGTGGCGCGAGCCCGTCCGGAGCGTCCGCGAACCTGAAGGAAGCGAACCCGGGCGCGAACCCGGAGCCGAAGCCGAAGCCTGCGGCGAACCTGAACGGCACCGTCGCCGAGCCCGGCGGCGGCACCAAGCCCACCGGGCCGGGGAACATCAAGGCCAAGCCGAAGAAGGGCTCCAAGCCGACCGGCCCGTCGGGCGTGAAGGTCGCGCCGAAGAAAGCCCAGCCCAAGCCTAAGCCGGGCGCGATCAAGCTGCCCGCCGGCAAGGACAGCGCGCTGGACGGCAACAAGAAGGCCAACTAGCCGGGCGATGGGCCCGCGGACCGCGTGCTGCATTTTTTGTAGTTTGCAGCACCCACACATCAACAACTAACTCTCCAAGGTCCCGCACGCGATCGCGGCGGGCCTGGAAACTACACGCCTCTCACGAGTCGAGCGCACGCCACTACACCTACTACCAGGACCTACTACCAGGACCTACTATCGGCACGCACTAGCAGCGCGATCGACGACAACCTCGACAGCAAACGGCGTCACCACCCGGTGACGCCGTTCGTGTTTTTAAGTCCTCAGCGGGCGCGCTTGAGGGCCACGAGCAGCGCCGGCAGCACGACGATCGAGGACACGAGGCAGCCGCTGACGCCGAGCATCATGACCGAGCCGAGGCTGTTCATGCCGCCGTAGTCGGGGATCGTCAGGCCGCCGAAGGCGACGATCGTCGTCACCGACGAGAGCAGCACGGCGGCTCCTGTCCCCTCGAGCATATCGGAGAGCTTGGCGACGCCGTCGTTGTGCTCGGCGCTCTGCTGGTAGCGATGCACGACGTGGACGCCCGCGTCCATGCCGATGCCGATGACCAGCGGCATCACGACGATGCTGACGACGTTGAACTCCAAGCCGACGGGGATCATCAGGCCGATCATCCAGCACCAGCCGAGGGTCACCGGGATGATGGCGAGCAGCGCGAGGTCCAGGCGCGCCTTGAACTCCCAGATCATGAACAGGAAGATGACCACGAAGGCGATCAGCGCGGCGCGCTCGAAGCCGTCCGTGATCATGTCGTTGTGCTCGAGCAGCGTCACCGCGAGGCCGGTCGCGTCCGGGTCGACGGTCCGCAGCTCCGTCGAGAACGCGCGCGCGTGCTCGAGGTCCCAGATGTTCTCGCTCGGGAACACGAACAGCGCGATCGCGCCGGATCCGTCGCGCGCCAGGAAGCGCTCGCGGAAGATCGGGGGCAGGTCCTCCGGCGCGTACTCACCCCGCGCCGCCACGGCCGCGCCGGTCTTCCACGCGCGCTCGAGGATGTTCGCGACCTGGAGCTCGATGTCGGCGAGCTCCGCCGCGCCGTCCTCCGGCAGCGCGCGCGCGGCCTCGGCGAGCGCGACGAAGTCGGCGCGCGCCTTCGTGACCGCCTCGTTCGGCCGACCGTTGGTCTTCAGCTCGAACTGGATCTCGTCGAGCAGCCCGACCACGCCGTCGACCGACTTCGCGAAGGCGGCGGCCGAGCGCTCACGCTCGCGCAGCGTCTGAAAATTCGGCACGCGCCCCAGCGTCTTGATGCCGGCGCGCAGCTTGCCGAGCCGCTCCTCGTCAAGCGGCGAGAGGATGTCGGTCACCGTCTGCACGTCGGCGATCGTCGGCAGCGCGCGCAGGGCCTCGGCGCGCTCCCTGCCCTGTTCGAAGGTCTCGGCGCTGACGCAGGCGAAGGTCGGGCTCATCGCGCCGTCGCGCTCGAGCGTGTCGAGGGCCACCGAGGCCTTGGAGTTCTTGGGCAGGAAGTCGAAGTAGCGCGGGTTGAAGCCGATGCTGGGCAGCATGAGCGCGCCGACGACGGCGCCGACGACCCCGAGCACGACCAGCAGCCGCGGGACACGACGCACGAAGCCCGTGAGCAGGTGCACCCCGGGGATCTTGGCCTCGCGGTACTTCGCGCCGCCCCAGCCCATCCCCATCAACGCCGGCACGATCGTGAAGGCCGCGACCATCATCGCCACGAGCCCGAAGGCCGTGATCAGGCCCAGCTCGGCGAACGCGGTGAACTCGGTGGTGGTCGTGGTCAAGAACGCGATGACCGTCGTCACCGCGCCGGCGGCCACGCCCGGACCCGCGAGCCGCATCCCCTCGATGATGCCCGTCGACGCGTCGCAGTCCGTCTCGCGACGGACCTCGTTGGCCCGCGTCACGAGGTGGATCGAGAAGTCGATCCCGAGCCCCAGCAGGATCGCGATAAAGCTCGAGGTGATGATCGTCAGCCGCCCGTAGGTGACGCCGACGAAGCCTACGGTCGTGATGATGCCGAACAGCAGCGGGAGCTGGACGAACAGCGCCACCCGCAGCGAGCGGAACGCGAGCAGCTGCAGCAGGAAGATCGCGAGACCGGTGACGACGCCGGACTCGATGATGCCCTGCGTTACGAGGTCGAGCTCGTCGGTCGCGAACACCGGGAGCCCGGTGACCATGATCTCGAGCTCCCCGTCGGGCAGCCCCTGCTCGTCGCGGACGGTCTGAATGGCGCCGCGGATCTCGGCGATGAACGGCGCGACATCCTGGACCTCGCCGCTCGGCAGATCAGGGAACAGCGCGATCAGGTGATGCGGCTCGTCCCAGCCCGTGAAGTAGCCGTACTCGTCCACGCCTTTCTGCGGCGGGATCGAGTCCTTCATGACGAGGTCGATCAACGCCCGCTGGGCGTCTCCGCCGCGCAGGCGCGTCTCGAGCACACGCGCCATCGCGCCCAGCTGCCGCAGCCCCTCGTCGGTCTCCTCCTGGGTTCGCGCCCCCGCGTCGCCCTCCCCCTCGAGGCCGGCCTCGAGCTGTCCGGCGAGCGCGCCCATCATGCCCGGGAGGCCCTGCTCGACCACGCTCGCCAGCTCGGCGCCAGGCGGCAAGAGCTGCTCGAGCTGATCAAAGGCGGCGGGGTCGCGGGTGAACAGGACCTCGGCGATCGTGCCCGGGTCCATCCGCGCGAGCACCCGCCCCTCGAGGGAGGGGATCGTCTTTAGCTCGCGCTCCATGCGATCGACGATCGCGCGCCGACGCTCGTCGTCGCCGCCGCGGATCAGGATGACCGGCATGTCCGGGTAGCCGAAGCGTTCGAAGAAGCGCTCGAGCCGCGCTTGGTGCTCGTTGTCCGAGGACACCATCCCGAAGCGGCTGGTCGAGACCGTGACGAAGGGGGTGATGACCCCGCCGATCACCATGATCACGGCGATCAGGCTGAGGACCAACCACCGCCTGCGAACTACCGTTTTCGCGATCCAGGCATACGTCTCGCCGGAAGCCCCAAACTTCATGGGAGGCCTACCCTACTACGAAACACCGCAGCGCAAAAACGCGCGAGTCCGCCGAGAACTCCACGGCTGCCCCACGTGGATCGCCCGACGGGACGCTATCCCGTCTTCTCTTGGGTTTTATCGCCTGGCGCGTCCACGCGCTGCATCGGCGCCGCGGGGAGATCCGGATCACACCCCGCAGAGAACAGGCTTGCGTCGTACCCCGCGGCCATGCCGTCGAACTCGGCCTCATCACGTGGACGGAGCCGCGCGCGGCGCTGATCGTCAACTGCCTCGAAGTTCAGGCGAAGGCTGGTCTGCTGGGACTCGCGCGGCTCCTCGCGCGGGCGCCGGCGCTTCGTCTGCGCGGGCTTGCCGGCCTGACCGTTCAGCGTGCGCCTGAACTCTGCGCCAGGTTTGAAGTCGACCGTGAAGCTGGCCTTGATCTCCATCGGCTTCAGCGTCCGCGGGTTGACCCCGCGCCGCGCGCTGCGCTTCTTCTTGGTGAAGGTGCCGAAGCCGGGGAAGGTGAAGCGAGGCGTCTGGTTCCGCGTGATGCGCGAGCGAGTGAAGTAGTTGCCGAGCTCTTCAAAAGCCACGTCGAGAACCTGCGCGATCGCCTTCTTCGTCATCTCGGGCGGGAGCTGGCGCGAGCGCGCAATCTTCTCGATCAGTTCGGCTTTCGTCATGATCCACCAGCACCGCTTGAGCGCTCTCTAGCCCAAGGACGGACCTCCAACTCTATGGATCGAGTCACGTCGCGTCAACATCTTCGACGCGCCCTCGAGCGGCGATCGATGTGTCGTCAACGAGTTCGCGTCGCACGCACTCATCGTTCTCGCGGAGCTTAAATCACGTTGCGCTCAACACGGACCGCGGCCGGACGTGTGGACCACGCGTACGCGAATTTCTGCGACGCGTCGTTCGCGATTTCTTCGCGAACACACGCGAAGAGATCACTGATGCGTCGCGCGCAAGGCCTGCATCGCGATTCGCAAGTCCGCGTGCACGTCCTGCTCCGCGCGGGACGGACCGTTCAGCTGACCACGCGCCTGACGCTGCTCCTCGCTCTCGCGGCGGAGCACGTAGGACGGGTGGTACGTGACGATCATCGGCAGCGAGATCCCAGCTCGTCGCTGCTCGAAGCGCAGCGCTCGCCCGCGCATCCGCGACAGCGAGAGCGGGCGCTGGTTCTGCAGCAGCAGGTTGCCCGCGTGGCGCCCGAGCGCGACGATCACCCTCGGCTGGATCGCCCGGATCTGCGCGTGCAAGAACGGCGAGCACTTCGCGACCTCGGGCGGTCGAGGATCGCGGTTGTTGGGCGGCCGACACTTGAGCACGTTGGCGATGTACACCTGCTCGCGTCGCATCCCGAGCCACTCGATCCAGCGAGTCAACCGCTGCCCCGCGCGCCCGACAAACGGGATACCCTGACGATCCTCATCGGCCCCCGGGGCCTCGCCGATGAACATCAGATCCGCCTCGGGGTCGCCTACGCCGAACACGATGGTGCGGCGCGTCTTACACAGCACGCAGCGGACGCAGTCGCCGACGTTGCGCTCTTGCAGATAGCGAAGCTTCTCGGCGGCGGTCCACTCGCGCGCGCGCGCCCGGAGCTCGGGGGCTCCTCGCGCCGCGCGTGACGGGGCCGACGAGCCGCCGCGCTGCGGTCCTGGCTGCGACTGACGTCGCGCGTGCTCCTGCGGTGGGCGCTGCTGCCGTGGCGCAGGTGGTCGCTGAGACTGCGGCTGCGATCGCGGTCGCTGCGACTGGGAGTGCGACTGCGACTGGGAGTGCGACTGCGACTGGGGGTGCGGTTGCGACTGGGAGTGCGGGGTTTGCTGACGCTGTGGAGGCTGGGTCTGCTGATGTTGCCGCGGAGGTTGCCGCGGAGGTTGCCGCGGTGGTTGCTGTGGCGAGCGTCGTGGCGGTTGTTGCGGCGTTTGCTGTTGCGGCGGTTGCCGCGGTGGTTGCTGTCGAGGTTGACGGACCGGCTGCACGCGCGCGGACGGCGACGCGGGCTCCGCTCGCGGCGACGGCGGGGCTTGCTCGACCGGACGCGGCGCCGGCTCGACAGGCGCGCGCGTGTCGTGTGCGGCCGCGACCGCTTCGCCCGGCGCCCGCGCATCGGGCCGCGAGGACAGGTCGTCGAGACGTGCCGTCTGCGGCATCGGCAGACGCGAGACGTAGTTCACGCCGCGAAATTCGCGGAGGTGACGGAGCAGCGCCGCGAACTCGCGCGCCAGCGCCCGCGCGTCCGCGCTAGCGCCTGCACCACCGGAGTCGGAATGCCCGGCGAGCTGCGTCACGCGTCCCTCCAGAGGCGCGCGCCGAGCTGCTCGAGCATCCAGCGCGCCAGCGCCGGCTTGCCGATGGGAGGACCGGATCCGATGACCTCGATCGCGTCGCCGTCCCCGTCGCTCGCGTCGCCGCGCACGAGCAGGTGCCCCGCGTTGGTGGCGCTCGAGAAGCCCACGCCGGGGACGCCGACCCGATTGACGAACAGCGCGTGCGCCCCCTTGGCGGCGAGCTTCGCCGCGCCGAGGCGGAGCAGCTCGCGCTCGACGGCGTCGGCCTCGCCCTCGGCGGTCTGGGCCGCGAAGCCGAGGAAGCGCGTGTGCTGACCGTGCCGCGACACGAGGGTCTTGAGGATGTCGACCGCGGTCCGCCAGCGCGCGCTCGCCAGCGCGTCGATCAGGTCGCGCTTGCCGAGCTTGCCCGCGCTCGCGCCCTCGACCTCGAGGTCGCCGACGGCCGCGACCATGGCGACGAAGTCGACGCCGGCCTCGCTCGCGAGCGCGCGCTCCATCGCCTCGAGCATCTCGCCGGCGGTCGAGACGTCGATCCGCGCGACGCCGAGGGGCGTCGGTCGATCGACCGGACCCGCGACCAGGGTCACGTCGGCGCCGAGCTGGTGGGCGGCGGCGGCGATCGCGAAGCCCATGCTCCCGGTCGACGCGTTGGTGATGAAACGAACTGGATCGAGGTAGGTCCGCGTCGGCCCGGCCGAGACCAGCACGCGCCGCCCGGCCCACGGGTTGTCGGGACGCGCGGACGCGCGCAGGCGGAGCGCGGCGTCGACGATGTGCTCGGGGTCGATCATCCGGCCCTCGCCGATCCAGCCGCAGGCGAGGTCACCGCGATCGGGGCCGACGAAGCTCGCCCCAAACGCACGCAGCCGCTCGAGGTTGGCGCGCGTCGCCGGGTGCCGCCACATGTTGGTGTTCATGGCGGGCGCCCACAAAACCGGCGCCTGCGTCGCGAGCAGCACGCAGCTCGCCAGATCGTTGGCACGACCGTGGGCGGCCCGGGCCATCAAGTCGGCGGTCGCCGGCGCGACGATGATGATGTCGGGCCAGTCCGCGAGCGCGATGTGACCGACGGTGCCCTCGGCGGAGGCGTCGAGCAGCGCCGTGCGGACCGGGCGACCCGAGACCGTGGTGAGCGACAGCTCGGTGACAAAGGCGAGCGCCGCCGCGGTGGTGACGACCTGGACCTCGCAGTCCGCCTTGACGAGGGCGCGCACCAGCGCCGGCGCTTTGTAGGCGGCGATGCCTCCGCTGACGATCAGGAGGACGCGCGCCCGCGACTCGCTCACGCGCCCTGCCCCTGGCTGCTCTTGTGGGCGTCGGCGTTCCCGGTCCCGGGGGAGACCTCGAGCGGCACGCTGTCGACGGTCTCGATGCCGAAGCCCTCGAGGCCGACGATCTTGCGCGGGTTGTTGGTCATCACCCGGATCCTGCGGATCCCGAGGGTCTTGAGCACCTGGGCGCCGAGACCGAATTCGCGGAAGCCGGACTCGGCCGGCTTGAGGCCGAGGCTGGGCTCCTGCTCGGCGTCGCTCAGCAGCCGCTCGAAGCAGTTCACCTTGTGGCCCATGACGTACAGGAACACGCCGCGACCGGCCCGGTTGATCTGTGCGACCGCCGCCCGCATCCGCGCGGCCGAGTCGTCGGAGGCCAGCCCGAAGACGTCGCCGAGGACCTGGGCGCGCTGGGCCCGGAGCAGCACCGGCTCGCGGTCGGTCGACGAGAAGTCGCCCTTGCACAGCGCGATGAAGTGACTCGTCGGCTCGACGGTCGAGCGGAAGCAGTGCAGCTGCCAGCCGTCGCGCTCGGTGATGCCGAGCATGCTCGAGGCGAGCGGTCGCGACGAGACGCGCTTGACGAGCAGCTCGTGCTGAAGTCGGTACTCGATGAGGTCGGCGATGGTGAGGATCTCGAGCTCGTGCTTGCGCGCGAACACCTCGAGGTCGTCCATGCGCGCCATCTCGCCGTCGTCGCGCATGATCTCGCAGATGACCCCGGCGCCGCGCAGGCCCGCGAGACGGGCGAGGTCGACGGATCCCTCGGTGTGGCCCGAGCGCACCAGCACGCCGCCCGGCTGGGCCCGCAGCGGGAAGATGTGGCCGGGGCTCACGATGTCCTCCGAGCTGTACGTCTCGTCCGAGGCCACGTGGATCGTCCGGGCGCGATCGGCCGCGGAGATGCCGGTGGTCACGCCGTCGCGCGCCTCGATCGAGACGGTGAAGGCCGTGCCCATGTTGCCGGGGTCGGTCGGCACCATCATGGGCAGGCGCAGCTGGCGAACGCGCTCGGCCGTGAGCGCGAGGCAGATCAGCCCGCGCCCCTCGCGACACATGAAGTTGACGTCGCGCGCCGAGCAGTGCTCGGCCGCGATCACCAAGTCGCCCTCGTTCTCGCGATCCTCATCGTCGACGAGGATCAGCATCCCGCCGCGGCGGATGATGTCGACGCAGCGCTCGACGTGTTCGAAGCGCTCGGCGATCGTCGCCCCGGCGCTGGCGCTGGACTGTACGCTCGCGGTCGCTGTCGCTTGATCTGGCATCTGCTCGTCCTCTCTCTTGATTAGGTGTCGACGCCGGCGCCCAGGTAGCCGGCCTCCGCGAGCAGCTCGCGGGTGACGCCGCCGCGCCTCGTGTCGCCGGACCACGCCTGCCCCCCGAACTCGAGCAGCCGCGCGACGTAGCGCGCGAGCACGTCGACCTCGAGGTTGATCGCGTCACCGATCGATCGTGCTCCGAGCGTCGTGGCCGAGAGCGTGTGCGGGATGATCCCGACCGAGAAGCCGCGGGCGTCGACCTCGTTGACCGTCAGGCTCACCCCGTCGACGCAGATCGACCCCTTGCAGGCGATGAAGGGCAGCAGCTCCTCGGGCGCATCGAACCAGAACTTCACCGCGTCACCGCGGGCCTCACGACTACGAACCGCCCCGCGCCCGTCGACGTGCCCCGAGACCAGGTGCCCGCCCAGGGCGTCGCCGAGGCGCAGCGCCGGCTCGAGGTTGACGCGATCGCCGACCGCGAGCCCGCCGAGCGTGGTCTTGGCCAGGGTCTCGAACGCGGCGTCGGCCGAGAAGCTGTGGGCGTCGGCGCGCGTGACGGTCAAGCACACGCCCGAGATCGCCACGCTGGCCCCGAGGATCCGGTCCTGCTCGGAGAGCGCGGCCTTGATCGTGAGCACCTTGCTCTGGGACCGCGCGGAGATCTCCTGGACGGTCCCGATCGCTTGCACGAGCCCGGTGAACATTCGGGGACGTTATGGCACAAAACCCCGCTGCTCGCAGGAGCGCGTGTTCTCACATATCGTCGGCGATGGCAGCCGACGCGCGCAGCTCGGCGTCGAGCTGCCCAGGTCGCTCGAGCACGTAGAGGGTGTCTTGACCGACCGTCTCACGCTCGCGGATCGCCACTCGCGGAGCCTGCGCGACCGTGTTCCACGACAGACCGGGCAGCAGCGGCACGCCGTCCCCCAGCAGCACGGGCGCGTGGAACAGGTACCAACGATTCCACAGCTCGGCGCCGACGAACGAGGCGATCAGCTGGCCGCCGCCCTCGACCAGCAAGGAGCGGATCTTCCGCTGCCCGAGCACCTCGAGCGCCGCGTCGACCTCGACGCGCCCGCGCGCGTCAGCCCGGATCTCGATCCCGGTCGCGCCCGACGCGAGCAGCGCCTCGCGCCGGTCGGCGGGCGCGGCGTCGGTGTGCAGCACCAAGGTCCCCTCGCGCAGCAGCGCGGGCCTCGCCCCGGGCTCCGCCGCGATCGAGCGCAGCGCGCTGTCGAACACGACCGGGGTTGGATCTGTCCCTTCAACCATACGGACCGTGAGCCGCGGATCATCGCGCAGCAGCGTGCCCGCCCCGACCGCGATGGCGTGGTGCTCGGCGCGGAGGCGGTGGACCTGCGCGCGCGCGGGCTTGCCGGTGATCCAGCGGCTGTCGCCGCCCGGGCACGCGAGCCGACCGTCGAGCGAGCACGCCGACTTCAGCGTGATGAAGGGGCGACCGACGCGCTCGTGATAGAGGTAGTGCTCGTGCGCGCGGACGCAGTGCTCAAACAGCACGCGCTCGCGGACGCGGACGCCGGCGCGCTCTAGCGCGACGCGACCGCGGCCGCGTGCGTGCGGCGCCGGGTCGCGCGCGCCGTAGGCGACCTCGGCGACGCCGGCGGCGATCAGCGCGTCGGTGCAGGGCGGCGTGCGCCCGAAGTGAGAACATGGCTCGAGGGTCACGTAGACCGTGGAGCCGCGCGCGCGCTCGCCCGCGCGCGCGAGCGCGGTGACCTCGGCGTGCGGTCCGCCGGTCGGCGCGCTGCGAGCCGCGCCGACGACCTCGCCGCCGCGCACCACGACCGCGCCGACGCAGGGGTTGGGGTACGTCGAGCCCGTGCCCTCACGGGCCAAGCGCAGCGCCATCCCCATGAACTGTGCGTCGTCTTCCGCTCCGGACATGCCCCGCTCCTGCCTCGCGCTCGTCTGCGTCACGTATGCCACGGGTCGCCGCGCCCAGCGAGCGAGTCACTCGCTCCCAGGGCCCGCCGCCTCCGCGCGCTTGCGCCGGCTCGCGCTCGGGGTCTTGCTGGCGCGGCTGCGCGAGCCCGACCGCGAGCGCTTCTTGCTCTTGCCCTTGGCGCCGGGTTCACGGGCCGCGACGACCTGGCCGCGGTCGTCAAACTCGAACAGCGTGCGCTGCCCCTCGATGTTGATCTTCTCGGCCTTCTCCATCTCGCGCAGGAGCTGCTCGAACTCCATCACCGTGTCGAAGCTGCGGTACACCGAGACGAAGCGGACGAACGCGACCTGATCGAGGGTGTAGAGGTGATGCATGATGCGCTCGCCGATCTCGACCGAGCGCAGCTCCCCCTCGCCGCGGGTCTCGGCCCACTGCTCGACCTGGCGCCCGATGTCGTCGAGCTGCGTCGAGTTCACCGGGCGCTTGCGACAGGCGAGCTTGAGCCCGGCGAGGATCTTGTTGCGGTCAAAGGGCTGCTTGTGCCCGTCGCGCTTGCGCACCACCGGCAGCGTCGCGGCGATCCGCTCGCGCGTGGTGAAGCGATGCCCGCAGCTGCGACACATCCGTCGCCGGCGGATCTCGAAGCCGTCGCCGCTGTCGCGCGAGTCGAGCACCTTGGTGCTCGCGCTACAACAGACCGGACAGAGCACCGCGCATCCCCCCGCTTCAGGAGCCCGCGCGCATGAGCTTGTCCACGCGCCGCTGATGTCGTCCGCCCTCGAAGCTCGCGGCCGCGAACTCGCGCGCGAGCGCCTTGGCCAGCTCGCTGCCGAGCACGCGCTGACCGAGACAGAGCACGTTGGCGTCGTTGTGCGCGCGGGCCATCCGCGCGCTGAAGATATCGCCGACGACCGCGGCTCGGATCCCGGGGATGCGGTTGGCGGTCATCGCCATCCCCTGCCCGGTCCCGCACACCAGCAAGCCGCAGGAACCCTCGTCCTCGAGCACGCGGCGACAGACCTCGACCGCGACATCGGGGTAGTCAGCCTTCTCGTCCGCAGCCGCCGGCCCGGCGGTGCTCGCGATGGTGTGCCCGTCTTCCGTGAGCGTCGCCGCCAGCTCACCGCGCAGCTCAACGCCGCCGTGGTCACTGCCGAGATGGAACCTGCGCGATTGCGTCACGTCTAGCTCGCCTCCGCGCACAGGGTATCGCAGGGGCGCGCGAAGGTCGACTGAAGGTCGACTGAAGGTCGACACAAGGTCGACACAAGGCCGACTCGAACAATCGGACAGGCTAGGACACTGCCCGTAAGATCAGGCACGCGTTGGTGCCGCCGAAGCCGAAGCTGTTGCTCATCGCGTACTCGACTCGCTGCTCGCGGGCCGTGTGCGGGATGTAGTCGAGGTCGCAGGCGGGGTCGGCCTCGTCGAGGTTGATCGTCGGCGGCAGCACGCCCCGCTGCAGCGCGAGCGCGACGATCGCCGCCTCGAGCCCGCCGGCCGCGCCGAGCAGGTGACCGTGCATCGACTTCGTCGACGAGACCGCGAGCCGCTCGGCGTGGGCACCGAACGCGCCGCGGATCGCCTCGGTCTCGAGCGCGTCCGCGATCGTCGAGGTCCCGTGCGCGTTGATGTAGCCGACCGCCTCGGGCGCGAGCCCGGCGTCCTTCAACGCGAGCTGCATGCAGCGGCGCGCCCCCTCGCCGCCCGGCGACGGCGCGGTCATGTGGTGGGCGTCGCTGTTGAGGCTGTAGCCGACGACCTCGGCGATCGGGCGCGCGCCGCGGGCCCGCGCGCGCTCGAGCTCCTCGAGCACGAGCACGCCGCAGCCCTCGCTGAGCACGAAGCCGTCACGATCCTTCGAGAACGGGCGCGAGGCCTTGGTCGGCTCGTCGTTGCGCGTGCTCAGGGCCCGCGCCGCGCAGAAGCCCCCGAGCCCGACCGGCGAGACGACCGACTCGGTGCCGCCCGCGAGCATGACATCGACGTCGCCGCGCTGGATCACGCGGAAGGCCTCGCCGATCGAGTGCGCGCCGGTCGAGCAAGCCGAGACGTGGCTGAGGTTCGGCCCCTTGAGGCGCTGACGGATCGAGAGCTGCCCGGCCGCGAGGTTGACGATCAGCGCGGGCACGAAGTACGGGCTGAACGCGCGGCGGGGGCTCTTGCCCTGCTCGAGCGCCCGCACGGCGTCCTCGAGCACGTTGACGCCGCCGAGCCCGGCGCCGACGAACACGCCCATGCGCTCGTCGTCCGGGCGCGCCTCGGCGTGGGCCGGATCGACGCTGAGCCCGGCCTGCTCGAGCGCCATCGTCCCGCCCGCGATCGCGTACTGGATGAACAGATCCATCTGGCGAAGCTCGCGCTTCGCTAGCCACGGCGAGGGGTCGAAGCCCTTGACCTCCCCGGCGATCTTCGTCGGGTACTCGCTGGTGTCGAAGCGCGTGATCGGCCCGATGCCGGAGGCGCCGTTACACAGCGCGCTCCAGTTGTCCTCGACGCCGATGCCGAGCGGGCTCACGAGCCCCATCCCGGTGATCACGACCCTACGTGTCGAATTGGACATGCTCCACCTGACCTGTCTGACCGTACCTGTTTAATTGGTCGCCGCAATTGCCGCCGACCACGAGACGTCGTGAACGTCCCGCGGTCGATCGACGCGGACGAGCGGCCGCTAGCCGGCGCGCTTGATGTAGTTGATCGCGTCGCCGACGGTCTTGATCTTGTCGACCTGATCGTCGGGGATCTTGATCCCGAACTTCTCCTCGAGCGCGAGCACGAGCTCGACGATCGCCAGCGAGTCCGCGCCGAGGTCCTCGGTGAAGCTCTTCTCCGGGGCGACCTCGCTCGCTTCTAGATCGAGTTGCTCACAGATGATCCCAATCACATCTTCATTGACGCTCGCCATGCTCTTGATCTCCTCACTCGTTCGTTCCCGGCCACGCCGGGCGTAATCAATCAGCTGTCAGCCGGTGGACTAGATAAGTAGACCCCCGTTGACCCGGAGCACGTGTCCGGTGATGTATCCGGCCGCTGGCGACGCCAAGAAGGCGACCGCCTCGGCGATCTCGTTGGGGGCGCCGATCCGCTTGAGCGGGATCTGCTTGAGCAGCGCCTCGCGGACCTCGCCCTGGACGCTCGCCGCCGTCATCTCGGTCTCGATGAAGCCGGGGGAGACCGCGTTGACGGTCACGCCGCGGCCCGAGAACTCCCGCGCCATCGACTTGGTGAGGCCGATGATCCCGGCCTTCGTCGCCGCGTACATCGCCTGCCCGGTGTTGCCCTGCTCGCCGACGACGCTCGTCAGGTTGATGACGCGACCGCGCGCCCGCGCCCGCAGGAGGTGACGCGCGGCCGCCCGGCTGCAGTGCAGCGCGCCCTTGAGGTTGATGTCGAGGAGCTTCTGAAAGTCCTCGTCGCGCGCGCGCATCAGGAGCGCGTCGATCGAGATGCCGGCGTTGTTGACGAGCACGTGCAGCCCGCCGAGTTCCTTGGCAACACGCTTGATCGCGGCGTCGACCGCAGCGGCGTCGGCGACGTCGAAGCCGACCGCGATGGCGCGCCCGCCCGCCCGCTCGATGAGCTCGCAGACCTCGCGGGCGGCGTCCTCGCTGCGCGCGTAGTTGACGGCGACGCTCGCACCACGCCGCCCGAGGGTGAGCGCGATCGCGCGACCGATCCCGCGCGACCCCCCCGTCACGAGCGCGACCGTGTCGCTGAGCGACAGCGCTTCGGGGAGCGACGGACGGCCCGTCGCCGGGGAGCTCTCTTCACTCGATGATGAATCCACGACGGCACGAGGCTTTAGCACAGGGTAGGCGCCTCACGAAACCCGAAGGCCACCGGCGGAAAATCATGTGAAATCAACTGCACATGTGAAGCGACGCTCCGGCTCCCACGCCCGTCACGCGACGGTCACACGGGTCATCATGTGGACCGCTGCAATTGCGCCCGACGCCCCTCTCAGCCGTGAGAGCGGCGCGCGGCCGACCAGATCAGCGCCCGATCGCTCACCTGTGCGATGCCGAGACTGCGGCCCCGTCCGCGCGCCCGCACGAATCTGTCCGTGCGAACATGTCTTCACAAGCCTGGCTCACGCCGCGAGGCGATCGAAGTCCGCGGGCGCCCCGAGGCCGGTGACCTTGAACGCGCGATCGATCCGCCGGCAGAGCCCGGCGAGCACGCGGCCGTGACCGATCTCGAAGCCGCGCGTGACGCCGTCGTGTTGAACGAGACGCTGCACGCTCGCCTCCCAGCGGACGCGGCTCGTGACCTGACGTACGAGCCGGTCCTTGACAGCCGCGGCGTCGGGGTACGGCTCAGCGTCGACGTTGGCGATAACAGGGACCTTCAGCGGGCCGATGACGACCTCATCGAGCGCCGCGCGCAGGCGCTCGGCCGCCGGGCTCATCAAGCCGCAATGGAAGGGCGCGGACACCTGCAGCGGGATGGCGCGGACCTTGGCGCTGTTGGCCTCGCCGAATTCCTTCACGGCGGCGACCAGGCGCGCGACCGCGCCGGCGTGGCCCGCGACGACGATCTGCCCGCCGCCGTTCTCGTTGGCCGGCGAGACCGCCTCGCCCTCCCCCGCGGCCGTGATCTCGCTGCACATGGCCTCGAGCGCGTCAGCGGGGCAGCCGAGGATCGCGGCCATCGCCCCGACGCCGGCCGGCACCGCCTCCTGCATGGCTTGCCCGCGGATCCGCACGAGCCGGACGGCGTCGGCGAAGCGCAGCGCGCCGGCGGCGACGAGCGCGGAGAACTCGCCGAGGCTGTGACCGGCGCACGCCGTCGGCGCGCCGAGGCGCGGCTGCACGCGCGCTTCAAACACGCGCAGCGCGGCGATCGAGCAGGTCAAGATCGCCGGCTGGGTGTTCGCGGTCAGCGACAGCACGTCGGGGTCGCCCTCAAAGCACAGGGTCGAGAGCCGCTCGCCGAGGACCTCGTCCGCCTCGTCGAACACGGCGCGCGCCGCCGGCGAGCGCTCGTAGAGCAGCTTCCCCATGCCGACTTTTTGGCTGCCTTGCCCGGGGAACAGCAGCGCGTAGGGGGACGAGGGCTCGGGTGCGACCTGGTTCATGATTCAGCTCCGCGGCGCTAGTGACCTGTCTCAAAAAACAGCACGAACAACGTCTCGCGCGCGGCCTCAGCCCGCGGACTCCTCGGCCTTGGCGGCCGCGAACAACGCCTCGTGCTGGCCGAGCGCGTCGCGCAGGCCGGGGGCCGTCCCGCGCTTCGCGAGGCGATCGGCCAGCCGGATCCCGTTCAGCATCGCGCGCACGCTGGCGCCGCCATGACAGATCACGGCGGTCCCGTCGACCCCGAGCAGCGGCGCGCCGCCGTAGCTGTCGGGGTCTGACTTGCGCTTGAATTGATCGAAGGCCGGGCGCATGAGCCTCGCGCCGAGCTTGGCGCGCATCGGGCTGGCGTCGACGGCCTCGCGGAGGAGGTTGACGATGAGCCGCGCGGTCCCCTCGACGGTCTTGAGCACGACGTTGCCGGTGAAGCCGTCCGTCACGACGACGTCGATCTCGCCGGCGAACAGGTCCTTGCCCTCGATGTAGCCGGCGTACTCAAACACCTCGCTGGGGTGCGCGCGCAGCAGGCGATGGGCGGCGCGGGTCAGGTCGGTCCCCTTGCTGGCCTCGCTGCCGTTGGACAGCAGGCCGACGACCGGCCGACGCTTGCCGTGCTCGACGCGGGCGTAGACGGCGCCCATGACGGCGAACTGCACCAAGTTGATCGGCTTGCAGTCGACGTTCGCGCCCATGTCGAGCAGGACCGTGACGTCCTTTGGGTTCGGGAAGCAGGTGACGATGGCGGGCCGGTCGACGCCGCGGATCCGGCGGAACTTGAACAGGCCGCAGGCAAGCATCATCCCAGAGTTGCCCGCCGAGACCACCGCGTCGGCCTCGCCAGCGCGCACCAGGTCAAAACAGACCGGCATCGAGGCGTCACGCTTGTTCCGGATCGCCTTGGAGGGGATGTCCTCCATGGTGATGACCTCGGACGCGTGCCGGATCTCGATCGTCGCGCGCTCGCGTGCGCCGACCTTCGCCAGCCGCTCGCGCAGCTTCGCCTCGTCCCCGACGAGGATGATGCGCAGCCCGTTGCGAGCCGCGCTCACGGCGGCCTCGATCTCGATCTCGGGGCAGTTATCCCCGCCAAAGGCGTCGATCGCGATCTTGCCCGTCATCACCAACGATCTCCCGGTGGTGGGTGCGAGTGTTGACTCGAGAGCTGACGAGAGGAGGTCAACGAGCGTCGAGAATTGCGAACGCCCGCGGGCGAAGCTCCACGGGCGTCAGGGCGATCAATCCTCGGCGATCTCGATGATCTGGCGGCCCTTGTAAAAGCCGCACGCCGGGCAGACCCGGTGACCGATCATCAGCTCGCCGCAATTCGAGCAGCTCGACAGCGCCGGCGCGCTGACCTTGTCGTGGTTGGCACGACGCATGTCGCGACGGGACTGGGACTTCTTCTTCTTGGGGACTGCCATGGATCGATGATCGGTAGAGGTTGTTGAGAGCGGGTTGGAGAGCCAGACCAGGGCCGATAGAGACGACGTGTCGAGCGTGCGCCACGGCGCCGCAGCCACCGGCTGGGGGCGGGAATATAGCGGTAATTCGCTCATCCCGGGGCTGTGCGCGAATTAATGGGGAGGTCTTGGAGCGAGTTTCTTCACGTTGTGGACGACCCTCGAGCGGAAATAGCGGCCCGCGCAGGCGGCGTCAATCGTCCCGCAGCTTGCGAAGCGCGGCCTTCCACGGGGAATCCTCGGCCTCGGCTCCAGCGCCTTTCACCGGCTCGGCGTCCGTCGCGCTCGCTACGCGACCGATCCCGCCGACCATCCCGCCGACCCCGCACTGCGAGCAGCCCCCGTCCGTGTCCGCCTGCTCGTTGAGGTTGGCGCCGCAGTTGGTGCAGAGCCCGCGGCAGTCCTCGCCGCGCCCACAGAGCGCGCGCATGGGATAGGCCATCAAGACCGTCTCGCCGAGCATCGGCCTAAGGTCGATCTTGGTGCCCGCGTAGGTCAAGCGATCGGGCTCATCCGGATCGATACCTTCTTCGTCGTCGTCGTCGCCGCGCTTGATCGGGTGGCTCCCGACCGCGCCGCGCTCGTACTGCACACAAATGTCCGCGTCCGCCGAGACAGCCGCCGGCTCGAGACACCGCGCGCACGGGACCGAGAACGCCGCCTCGAGCCGACCGCGGATGAGGACCGCGCCTCCGGAGAGCAGCGAGATATCCCCGGCGATGTGGCCGGAGTTGGCGACCTCGGCGTCGGTCTTGCCCAGCGTCTCCTGCAACCACGGCCGCGGAATCTCCGCCGAGAGCGCGTAGGGGCCAAACCCGCGGGTCTCGTCGTCCTCGTGCTGAAGCGCCTCGAGGTCGATGATCAGGGTCCTCGCCCCGCGGCTCGCTGGCCGAGAAACATCACTTTGGTCGTGTGTAGACACCGGAAATAACCTTCGAGTGACTGCCCCGAACGCGCCCTCAACGCGGACGCTGGACAGGAGCGCAGGTCTAGCCGTGGACCCCGGGCCTGTCAATGGTTGCCGAACGCCCCCAATTACGCACAACTCACCGCGCTCACGGCCGTCGGGCGGCGCCATCGCCCCACGGAGTGTTGCGTGTACGGCCACGGGATCCCGCCGAGATTTTTTATTCCCCGGTTTCCCGCGGGCTGCGTCGGAGCCGCGCGAGTTGACACTGCATTCGAGGATTCGCTATGTCCGCGCGGCCTGTGGCCGCGCCTGAGTCCACTGTGCGGCTGACCACGCGTTCTCAGCTGTCCACCCCCTCCCCCTCGAACACGCGGGACGAAGCTCGTCGTCGCGAAGCAGTTTCCCTGTTGTCATCACCTCGCCTCCGCTTCGCGCTGACGCTGCTCGCGTGCGCGCTCGCGCCTGTGAGCGCGAGCGCGAGCAACCAGCTCGATCCCCTCACGCGCTCGACCTTCGACCTCGCGTCTGTCTACGGCCTGGCGCCCGCGACCGATCCTGACGCCGACGCGGCCGCCGAGCCGGAGCCGAGCGAGGATGACGACGCCGGCGAAGAAGAAGCCGGCGGCGAAGAAGACGGCGGCGGCGAAGAAGAAGACAGCAGCGAAGACGGCAACGAAGTCGAGTTGGGCGAGGGCGAAGAGGGTGACGCGTTACCGCCGGGTACGACGCAGCCGGCGAGCCCGCTGCTGCGCCCTACCCTCACCGTACCGCCGCAGCCGGCCGTCGCGGTCCCGAGCGGTGAAGCGAACACCGCGACCCCAGACCCGAACGAAGACCCGAACGAAGGCCCGGACGAAGGCGCGAACGAAGCGCCCGACCTCACCGCTGACCTCGCCGCGACGGGACCCGAGATCAAGCTCGAGAAGCCCGAGCTGCTGCGCAAGCGCATCGTCCCGCCGTTTTGGTTTGACCGCGAGTTCACGACGCACCGCACCCGGGGGCTGACCCTGCCGCCGCTGTTCGTGCACCGCACGCCCAAGGAGGGGCACCCCGACAAGCTCCTGCACTGGGACCTGTCGATGACCGTCGGCTTCTATTCGAAGCGACGACAGCGAAAGATCTACATCGCGCCGATCGCCCTGTTCGGCGGGGCCTTCAGCGAGCGCGCGGCCGGCTGGTTCGCGACGCCGCTGCTGATGGGCTACAAGCGCACCGGCGAGCAGTTCAACTTCGGGCAGTTCCCCTTCGTGTGGTGGTGGGGGAACAAGCACGTCCGCAACCTGATCATCGTCCCGTTCCACTACCACCAAAAGACCCCGGAGAGCTCGCGCGGCGCCTCGGGCCTGCTGGTCTGGTACGGCAAGAAGAACCTCCAAGACACCGATCCGCTCAACGACCGCCGGTACCTCCTGGTCGCGCCGCTGTTCTATCGCGTGCAGCTCGGGATGCGGCTGACGGACGTGTTCGTGCCGCTCTACGTCGGCGGCGAGAACAAGCTCAAGGGCGTCCGTCACCACTCGTTCTTCCCGCTGTTCCACTGGCAGAAGAACGAGTTCGGCAACCGCCGCGAGCTGTGGACGGTCCCCTTCATCCATCGCACCGACAAGGCCCGCCGCAAGTCAGCCTGGGCCGTGCCGCCGCTGCTGACCTTTCAGAGCAAGGGCCCGCACAACACGTTGACCTCGGCGACGCCGCTGGTCTGGCACGCGACCAATCAGCTCAAGGCGAGCGCGACGACGGTCGCCGGTCCGTTCGTGCTGCACCGCGACCCGCGGCAGCGCAACAGCGTGTTCTTCCCGCTGTGGTGGCAATTCTCCGACAAAGAGCGCGGCGTCACCGACTCGGTGGTGTTCCCGCTGGCCTACGCGCGCAAGACCCCGACGCAGACCGGCGTGTTCACGCTGCTCGGCGGCGGCGCGAAGGCCAAGGACGGCTGGAACGCGGTGGTGCCCCCGCTGTTCACCTCGATCCGCAAGCGCGAGACCGGGCCCAACCACCAGGTCGTCACCCCGCTGTTCTGGCACTTCCACAACGACCAGGCCTTCGCCGGCAAGGGCCGCGACACGCTCGTCGTCCCCCCGCTGGTCTACCGCGATCGCAAGGGTGACGATCGCCGCTTCGGCCTGCCCGCGCTCATGACCTTCACGGGCCGTGGCGGCGGCGAGGGCGGGCACAAGAGCTACCAGGTCGTCACCCCCCTGTTCTGGCGCTTCCGCGATCGCGACCCGCTCAAGGACAGCCACACGATCGTCGCCGGACCGGTCTACGCCCAGCGCAAGAAGACCGGGTGGCTCGCCGGGCTGCCGCCGCTGTTCTTCCTCGGCAACGATGACCAGCAGCGCTACACGGTCGTGCCGCCGCTCTTGTTCGGGGACGTGACCGACGTGAAGGCGCGCACCCGGACGACGATCTCGCCGCTGTTCGTCCGCGCGGCCGCGCCCGGGCGACGCACGGTCGGCGCGGCGCTCTTGGGCTGGGACGTGCTGCGCGAGGATCAGCGCCACAGCGTGTTCTTCCCGCTCTACTACCGCCGGCAGACCACGCTCGAGGGCGGCGGCAAGCAGGTCCTGACGCTGACGCCCCTCGGCGGCGGCAAGGCGACGCCGGACAGCCGCGCCTGGGCGGCCTTGCTGGCCTATGGGACATCCAACCGCAAGACCGGAGACGCGCGCGCGCGCAGCTTCGGGATGATCCCGCTGTTCTTCCACGACACCCGCCCCGTCGGCGAGGGCGGTCGCGCGCGCACCACCGTCGTGCCCGGGCTGACGATCCTGCGTCGTCACCCCGAGCAGGACCTCGACATGTACACGCCGCTGGTCTGGCGCAGCACCGTGCGCACGGGTAAGCCGCGCAAGGGCCTGGTGGTGTTCCCCTTCTACTTCCGCCAGCGTCAGCCGGGCGGGGTCGACGTCGACGCGGGCGTGCCGTTCTTCTACAGCCGCGATCGCACGCGCCGGACCCACACGCTGATCGGCGGGCCGTTCTTCCACCGCCTCAGCCGCACGCAGCTCAACACCGGCCTCGTGCCCGTGTACTGGTGGCTGGACTCCGAGACCAAGCGCCGCCTGATCTCGCTGCCGGTCATCATCCACACCCACAACAAAGAGACCAACGAGAAGTTCACCTTCGCGCTGCCGTTTTGGTTCGATCGTCGTAAGGCGAACGGCTCGCGGACCTGGGTCGCGTTCCCCTTCGTGTTCGGCTCGAAGGGGCTGTTCAACTTCACGCGCGCCGGCATCGCGCCGCCGCTGTACTTCGACATCTTCCGGGTCGGTAAGAACTACCGCTTCACCGGCTTCGTCCCGCTGCTGTTCCGCTACCAGAAGAGCGGCTTCCAGCGCGACGACGATCCCAAGAGCCGCTACACGCTGTGGGGCTCGTTCCCGCTGTTCATGTACGGCAAGGATGGCCTGGGCAGGCGCACCCACAGCGCGCTCGGGCTGTACTACGCCGACAAAGATCCCGACGGCCGCAAGTTCTACACGTGGCTGTTCGGCTTCAACATGCACCCGAAGACGCGCAAGACCTGGTACGCGCTCAACTTCGGGCAGACGGTCACGAAGGAGTACCGCGAGACCCTGGTCCTCCCGGTGCTGTACCGTAAGAAGTTCCACCAAAACCGTGACCACACCACGGTGTTCTTGCCCCCGCTGTTCATCGGCAAGCGCAAGAAAGAGTACCGCTGGTTCCAGTCGACGCTGCTGGTCTGGCACTTCCGACGCCCGCACAAGGTCACCACCGCCGTTGTCCCGCCGCTCTTCTACAGCTCGCACACCTACGCGAAGCGCCGCCTGACCTGGGTCGCGCCGCTGTTCATCCGCGACAACAAGATGGACAAGGACACGGTGTGGACCGCCGCCGCGGCCGGCCTCTACGTCCAGCGGCGCAAGGGCGAGAACCTCGACTTCGTGCAGTTCCCGCTGCTGTGGCACATCGAGCGCGGCGACTCGCAGGGCACGGTGGGCGCGCTCCTGTGGTGGGACATCCGCAAGGGCGACAACACCACGCAGGTCGTCCCGGCCCTGTTCACGCGTCGCAAGACCGCCGAGCGGGCGACCAACGTCGTCGGCCCTGGCCTCGGCTGGTGGTGGCGCAAGGGCGAGACCGGCGGCGACGGGCTGCACTGGCGCGCGCTGTTCGGAATCATCGGCGGCGGCAACGAGGCCGGGAAGCGCTACTTCTCGCTGTTCGGCGGGCGCATCAAGCTCAAGCCGAAGCCGGTGCGGCCGCGCCGCTGGCAACCCAAGAAGTCGACCTCCAAGCAGGTCATCGACGCCGACGCGACCGAGGTCACGCGCGAGCAGACCGAGGTCAACCGCGCCGGCTTCGCGGGGTCGAAGTCCACCGGCGGCACGCGCTCGATCAACCCGCAGCTGACCACGCCGAACTCGGTCGGCGGCGCGCCGCCTCCCCCGGGATCCGGGGGCGCGACGCGGCCTCCCGCAGCGACCAAGCCCGCTGGGACCGAGCCCGAGGCGAAGCCCGCGGAGACGAAGCCCGCGGAGTCCAAGCCTGCGGAGTCCAAGCCGGAGGAGAAGCAGCCCGAGGTGCGCATGAACCCGCTCGCGCCCATGCCCGGCACGCGCATGCCCGGCACGCCGCAGCAGTAGCTCACCAGCGGACGCGGGCTCGCCCGCGCAGCGCGGCGAGCTTCTTGGGACCGATCCCCTTCACGTCGATCAGCGAGTCGACATCGACGAACGGTCGCGCCTCGATCACGCGACCGGCCAACACCGGCCCGATCCCCGGGAGGCTGTCGAGCTCTTCGGCCGAGGCCTCGTTGATCTGCGTCGGCAGCTCGAGCGCGCGTAGATCTTCGGAGGCCATCCGCCCCCACCCCGTCGCGCCGCGCGTCGCCGCAGCGCTGCAGACCCGCTCGCGGCGGAGCGCGTCGCCCGGGCGGATCGGCGACATGTCTCCGCCCCCGCACAGCGCGTCGATCGTCCGCGGCGCCGCCGAGCCGCAGCGCAGGACGCCATCGAGCTCGACGCCCGCGCTGCAGTCGACCCGCAGCAGCGTCGGCGCCCGATCACTCAGCGACGCGCCGCACCACACGACGGCGCAGACCAGCAGCGCCGCCGCGAGCGCGCCCCCCTGCGGATCGGGCTCGACGCTCACGTCGCCTCGTCGAGGCCGAAGCCGTCGTGCAGCGAGCGGACCGCGAGCTCGCCGTAGCGCTCGTCCACGACCACGGAGACCTTGATCTCGGAGGTCGAGACCATCTGGATGTTGATGTTGTCGCGCGAGAGCACTTCGAAAGCCCGCGCGGCGACGCCGGCGTGGGTGCGCATCCCGACCCCGACGATCGAGATCTTGCAGATGGCGGCGTCAGAGAGAATCTGCGTGCTGCTCTCGGCGACGAGGGGGAGCGTGGAGAGCTGCTGGACCGAGCGCTCGAGGTCTTTCTCGGGGACCGTGAAGGTCACGTCGGTCGAGCCGTCGCGGCTCGCGTTCTGGATGATCATGTCGACGACGATCCCGCTGGTCGCGAGCGCGCCGAAGATCTGCGCGACGCTGCCGGGGACATCGGGGACGTTGGTCAGCGTCACCTTGGCCTCGTTGCGATCGAGGGCGACGCCGCGCACGACGGGGGCTTGGAGGTTGCGTACGGACTCAGACACGATCCAGGTTCCTTCTCGGTTGTTGAGGCTCGAGCGCACGTGCACGGGGACGCCGTGCTGCATGGCGAGCTCGACGCTGCGGATCTGCAGCACCTTGGCGCCCAGGCTCGCCAGCTCGATCATCTCCTCGTAGGTGAGCCGATCGAGCTTGCGCGCGCGCGGCTCGATGCGCGGGTCCGTGGTGTAGACGCCGTCGACGTCGGTCAAGATCTCGCAGGCGTCCGCGCGCAGCCCGGCCGCGAGCGCGACCGCCGAGGTGTCCGAGCCGCCGCGCCCGAGGGTCGTGATGTTGCCCTCGGGGTCGAGACCCTGGAAGCCGGCGCAGACCACGATCTTGCCGGCGTCGAGCTCGGCGTGGAGCCGGCCCCGATCGATCGAGGTGATCCGCGCGTTGGTGAACACGCGATCGGTCTTCATGCCGAGCTGGTGTCCAACCAGCGAGATCGCGGCCCCGCCCTGGCGCTGAATCGCCATCGCCAAGAGCGAGGCGCTGACCTTCTCGCCGGTGCTCACGAGCTGATCGAGCTCGCGCTGGTAGGCCCGGTCTTCCCCGCCCGCCGCGTTGACGTAGGGGCCCTTGGCGCCCCGCTCCGCGCCGCTGGGGCCGAGCAGCTCGTTGGCCAGGGTGATCAGCCGGTTCGTCTCGCCCTTCATCGCGGAGACGACCACGACCAGCGAGTGCCCCTGCGCGCGGGTCTCGACGCAGCGGCGCGCGCACGCGCGGATCCGGTCGAGGGTACCGACTGAACTTCCTCCGAATTTTTGGACCAGTAGCATGCGCGTTGTGAGAGGCGACCTCGCGTGCGTGCGTTCTCGGCCGCGACGCCGCGGAGCTTAGCAGCCCCTGCGACACGGTCGTCAACGCATCGAGGATGTTGCGCGTCGCGGTGAGCTTCTTTCGTCCGCTCAGCCGGCCTCAGCAGCGTAGACGACCCGATTCTGGCCGCGACGCGCGAGCTCGGCGGCGACCTCGGGGTGGCCCTCGAGGCCTGGATCCTGCGCGAGCAGCTCGCGGGCCGCGTCACGGGCCGCGACGATCGTCTGTACGCCCGCGCCGATGAAGCCGGCGTGCAGATCGATCCCGAGCGCGCCCGACTGCCGGGTGCCAAACACCTCGCCTGGGCCGCGCAGCTCGAGATCACGCTCGGCGACGACGAAGCCGTCGTCGGTGGCCTCGAGGACCTCGAGGCGCGCGCGCGCCAGCGACCCCGCCGCGCTCGCGGTGTGCAAGAGGCACCACGACGACGCCTCGCCGCGACCGACCCGCCCGCGCAGCTGGTGCAGCTGCGCGAGCCCGAAGCGCTCGGCGTGCTCGACCAGGATCACCCTGACCTCTGGGACATCTACACCGACCTCGATGACGGTCGTCGCCACGACCACGTCGACGACGCCCGCGCGCAGCTGCTCCATAACCGTCGCGCGCGTCTGGGGGTCGACGCGGCCGTGCACCACCTCGACGCGCTTGCCGGGGAGGCGCGCGCGCAGACGGCTGGCGGTCTCCTCGACATCGGTGGCCGCGACCGCCTCGCTCGCGGACACGAGCGGGCAGACGACGTAGGCCTGCAGCCCGGCCTCGACGAGGCGCACCAGCGCGTCGCGGGCCGCCGCGAGCCCGCGCCCCGGGCCGCTGGGGCTGTCGGTGAACAGGCGGGTCTCGGGGCTGCGTCGCCCCGGCGGGCGCTCGTCGAGCGCCGAGATCTCGAGCTCCCCGAAGGAGGTGAGCGCGAGCGAGCGGGGGATCGGCGTCGCGGTCATGACGAGCAGGTGCGGCGCCCCGCCCTTGTGGCGCAAGAGCGCGCGCTGCTCGACGCCGAAGCGGTGCTGCTCGTCGACGACCACGAGGCCGAGGCGCGCGAAGCGGACCTCCTCGACCAAGAGTGCGTGTGTCCCAATGACCATGTCGACGTCGCCGCGCGCGAGCGCCGAGAGCACGTCCGCGCGCTCCCGCGTCGTCGTCGCGCCGGTCAACCGCGCGAGCCGGACGCCCGCCCGCGCGCACCACGGCCCCAGGGTTCGCAGGTGCTGCGTCGCCAGCAACTCCGTCGGGACCATCAACGCGACCTGCGCCCCGGCCTCGACGACCGCGAGCCCCGCCGCGAACGCCACCAGCGTCTTCCCGGAGCCCACGTCCCCTTGCAGCAGCCGGAGCATGGGCGCCCCCGCGGCCATGTCCTCCTCGATCTCGGCGATCGCCCGCCACTGCGCGCGTGTTGGCTCAAACGGCACGGCCGCCCGCAGGCGCTCGCGCGCGACGCCATCAAATTCGCCGGCGAGCAGGTGGGCCGTCGGGGCGCGCTGGCGCCAGCGCGCGCGCCGCTGCAGCAGCTCGAGCTGCAGGAAGAAGTGGGACTCGAACAGCAGCCGGCGATGGCCCGGCGACGTGCCGCTGGCGAGCGCGGCGAGCTCCTGCTCGCTCAGCTCCGCGGGCGGCTCGTGCAGCGATCGCAGCGCGGCGCGCAGCGGCGGGAGCTCCTGACGAGCGCGCACCGAGCTCGGGAGCAGCTCAACAATCTGCTCGTGTGGACATGTATCGAGGACCGCGAGCGCGGCGCGGCAGAGCTTGCGGATCCGCGCGTCCCCCAGCCCCTCGATCGTCGGGTACTTGAGCTCGACGCGCGCGGCGTCGGGGAGCGGATCCCCGCGCTCGTGGACCTGCAGCCGCGGATGGTGGAGCGTCGGCTTGCCCCGCCCTCCCCGCGCTCGCGTGACGCGACCCGCGACGAGCACACGCGCGCCCGCTCGCGCCCGCGTCGAGAGCCCCGCGACCGGGTGAAACCACCGCGCGGTCAACGACTGCGAGGGCTCCCCCGCGTCGCCGAGCACCACGAGCTCGGCCTGCGCGCGATAGCGTCCGCGAAACCTCCGCTGCTGAAATCGACGGAGCTCCGCGATGAGCTCGATCTCGTCGCCGTCGCGGGCGTCGCTCAGATCTCGCACGCGGCGACGGCGGCGGTAGCTGACCGGCGTGAGGCACGCGAGCGCGCGAACATGATCGATCCCCGCCTCTTGCAGGCGCGCGGCCGTCTGCGGACCGACGCCCTGCAGACAAGAGACCTCGGCCAGCGGCGAGATCGCGGACGAACGCGACGAGGCGCGCGCGCGCGCGCCTCGCTTCGTCGTGGCCTCCTGCCTGCTGCGCTCGGTCAACCGTGACCTCG
Source organism: Polyangia bacterium (assembly GCA_030430565.1). Classification (GTDB taxonomy): domain Bacteria; phylum Myxococcota_A; class Polyangia; order Nannocystales; family Nannocystaceae; genus JACKDW01. The sequence goes on along the minus strand of JAUIKS010000013.1, from coordinate 124,949 downwards.
GGCGGGCTGCTCACGCCCGGTCACGGCGACCGGGCGCTGCCTGAGTTCAGGCGGGCGCGCTGAACGAGAACTCGAGCTTGTGATCGCAGAGGAAGTAGGTCGAGCCCTCTCCGATCTTGTGGTTGTCGACTCGCTCGCCGCCGAACTCGATGCCGTTGGTGCTGCCGAGGTCCTTGATGAAGTAGTCGGCGCCGCGGCGCACGATGGCGCAGTGTCGACGCGAGATGTTCGCGTCTTTGATCGGCAGGTCGGAGTACTTGGCGCCGCGCCCGATGATGAACTCGTCGGTGTCGACGACGTACCACTGGCTCTCGTAGCAGAGGTACAGCGGGCGCTGCTGCGGCGCGGCGCGATTCGACGGCGGCGGCAGGCGAGCCGAGCTGCTGGTCTTCGGACGCGGCAGCTTGGGCTTTGACGTCTTCGACGCGGACCCGCTCGGGCGCGGCAGCTTGGGCACGCTGCGTGAGGTCGTCGGCGGTCCGGGCGGCGGGCGACGCGGCGGCTTCGAACCGGTCGGAGGACGCGACGGGCCCGAGTTCGAGCGCTTCGGCGGCGGGGTCGAGGTCGGGGCCGGCGCGGGCGCGGGCGGGTTCGACTGCTGCTTCTTTTTGCTCTTGAACAGCTGCAGCAGCGCGGCTTGAAGGACGTCGTCGGGCGTGATCCCGCGACGCTTCGCGAGCGCCTCAACTCGTTTCCAGAGGTCATCTCGACATTGGAACTGACGCAGCGTCTTGCTCATGCACTCCCCCGAAAGGAATCTTCGGTCCGCTCCTGGATGGCACAGTCCTCGTCAGCAGGGAAGCGCCGCGTACGGGAAACCCGCTGTCGCCGCGTGGCTGCTGACGTGCGGCGACATGATACGCCAATTCGACCGGAGAACGATACCCGAAGCCCGTTCCGACGGTATGCTGGCCCCCGCATGCCAGCCGCTCGGGCACAGGCGCCGCTGAGAGCGTCTCTGTGGGGAGTCCAGGGCCAAGCTCGGGATCAGCGCGAACAAGAGATCGCAGCGAGCGCGAGGATCGTGCGCGGGTGCGCACGCCCCCGCCCCGGGCGAAGGCGTCGCCGCACGTTGCCGGCCGCGCTCGCCTCGTCGCTCGGCGCCCTCACGCTCCTGCTGGCGACGCCGGCCGCCGCCACGCCGGGGCACGCCGTTCGACTCGGCGGCGTCGAGGCGCAGGGCCCCGCCTCGCGCTCGATCACCGCGCTTCACCACAACCCGGCGATGCTCACGGGCCTCGGCGGAACCGGGGTTCACACCAGCCTCTCGACCGGCCTCGATCAACGTTGGGTCCGCCGCACCACCGACGCGGGCCTCGGCGACCGCATCACGATCCTCAACCCCACGTTCGAGTACTTCGTCGGCGGGAACCTCTCGCTCGATCCCATCGCCTTCGGCGTCGGCCTGTACACCCTCGGCAACGAGTTCCATCTCAACAGCGCCGACGCGCTGCGGTTTCACCTCGCGCCCGAGCTCGACGTGCCGCCGCTGCTCTGCGACGGCACCACGGAGAGCTGCCCGCTCAACGGCGGCGCGACGACGGTGCGAACCGATCTCAGCTTCGCGCTCGCGTGGAACGTGCTCAGCACCCTCCGGATCGGCGCGACCCTGCACCTCCCGCGGATGCGGATGCGCTTCGCCTACGACAACAGCACCGTGCTCGCGCAGAACACCGTGAGCGACACCCCCGAGTGCAGCACGGTCGAGGACCCGAACTGCGCCGAGCGCTTTGGCTTCCGCGGGGTCACCCGCTGGCTGCCGGGGACGAGCACGCGCCCTAGCGGGATCGACCTCATCGTCACCTTCGGCGCGGCGGTCGATGTCACCCGGCGCATCACGCTCGGCGCCCGATTTCGCACGCGCCCGCTGCTCAACGGCGGCGAGGTGACGATCGCCGGCGACGGCCTCACCTGCTCGCCCAGCGACGACGAGGACTCCCCCGCCTCGGTCCCGCGATGCTCCGTCGCGCCGACGGTCGACGCCTTCGTCACCCAGCGACTGGCGCGCGAGGCAGCCATCGGCGCGGCCTTCGTGCTCGGGCGTTCGAAGCAGTGGCGGCTCGACAGCAACTTCTACTGGATCGACCTCTGCAACGACGTCCTCGGAGAGGGCGCGGGGATCAAGAGCTGCGCGAGTCCGGGCCTGCAGCGCATCAACCTCATCAACCGCGATCCCGGCAGCAGCCTCCTGCCCGAGACCATCCGCTACCGCGGCTACCAAGACGTCTTCGGCCTCGATCTCTTCACCACCTACCAGATGCGCTCGAACATCGCGCTGACCTTCGCCGGTCACACCAGCTCCCCCGCAGTACGGCGCGAGGCGCTCACGGCCGCGAACAGCAACTTCTGGCGGGTCGGCGTCTCGTTCGGCGCGATCCTGCGGATCCGCCACAGCAACTTCCAGCTGATCCCGGGCTACGGCGCGGACCTGTTCCCGCCCAGCACCGTGACGAACGCCGCCTTCGATCCCAGCGCCGGCGAGCAGTTCCTCGACGCGCTCAGCGACCTCAACACCGACGTCGCCCAGACCGTGCTCGACGGCCGGGCGCGACCGAGCAACGCCGGCCGCTACAGCGGCCTGGTCCACACCTTCAGCATCGGGCTGCGCTGGGCCGAGCGCGGCCTCGGCGTCGACTGAGCGCGCGCGTGTACCGGCGAAATATCGGTCGGCTGCGCGCGCGCGAGCCCTGTCACTGGCCGCCCCCAGCCTGCCCGCGTACACTGCCTTGGTGAACTCGAGGACAGCAGCGCTCGCGCTCCTTCTTTCTCTCACGGCAGCCCTCGACATCGGCTGCGCCCACCGACGCCAAGCCGAGACCGCGGCGCCCAAGGAGCCCCCCAGCGTTCACGACCTCGACGACTTCGCGTTCGCGCTGAACGAATTCGCGCTGATGACGGAGCAGGACCCGAACCGCGGGCCGTTTCGCGACGCGCTCTTGGGCTTCTTGGTCGAGTACATCGAGGGCAACATCCGCGACGAGGAGCACCAGGAGGCGCTCACGGCGCTGCAATTCGCCGCCGCGCTCTACCACCCCTCCGAGCTCCGCGGCTCGCCCAAGGCCCAGCCCGACGTCGCCCGTGTGGCGCGCACGCTCTACAAGCTCGCCGCCCGCCACGGCAACGAGCAGCCGGCGATGTTCTCCCTGGCGATGATCCAGCAGTTCGGAACCGAGGCCCAGCGCGCGCGGGCGATCGAGGACTGGAAGGAGATCGAGGACTGGGTGCTGCGCAACGCCTACTACCGCGAGGAGCCGCTGCTGCGCCACGAGGAGCTGCAGGCGACGATGTACGAGACCGCGGTGGTGTTCCCGGCGCCCTTCGTCGTCAAGCGCCTCAGCGATCTCTACATCGCGCGCTACAAGGCCGCGGTCCGCGTCAGCGACGACAGCTCCGCGCTCGGGATGGAGGCGCGCCGCCGGGCCGAGTACACCAGCTATCTGCTCGCGCGCCTGTACCTGCGCGCCGATGATCTCGAGGGCGCGATCAAGGCGCTGCGCACGACGACGGGCGACGACGTGATCTCGCGGCGCGGCGCCGAGCTGATCCAGCTCGCGCTCGACGACGAGAAGAGCGCCGAGGCCCTGCTCACGCTCGCGGCGCAGTTCAAGCCCGACGAGGAGATGGAGGGCGACCCGCAGCTGATCCCCTCGCAGCTCACCGAGTCCTGGGGCATCGTCGAGAACCTGGCCCGGCGCGCCGTGCGACGCTTCCCGGACGACCCGAGCGCGCACGTGCTCTACGCCGAGGCGCTGCGGCAGTCGGGCCTGCTCGAGGCCTCGATCCACCACTTCGAGCTGGCGCTCGATCGCCGCGAAGATGTCTTTGAGGTCTGGCAGCAGCTCGCGCTGCTCAAGCAGGCCCAGCTCTCGCGGCTCGGCGAGCGCGATCCCAAGGCGGCGCTCAAGCTGCTGCGCGAGCTCGAGACCTTCCACGCCCGGGCCGTCGAGCTCTGGCGCGATCGACCGATCGAGCCCGGGCTGCCGGTGGCCTACTACACGATCGCGCTGATGCTCTACAACGCCGGCGAGGTCGACCGCGCGCGCTCGCTGCTCGACAAGAGCCTCGCGCTCGAGCCCCAGGCCAGCGCGCTCGATCTGCTCGCTACCATCGAGTACAAGAGCGGCCGCTTCGATCAGGCGACCAGCCACTACCAAGCGCTGCTCGGGCTGCCCTTCGAGCACCAGCTGCACCGGCTTCGATGGGAGACGAGCGCGCGCGCCGGGCTCTCACGGATCGCGCGCAGCAAGGGCGACTCGGCCGAGTCCGACCGCCAGCTCCGCACCGCGCTGCGCGAGCTCAACACCATGATCGCGTTCCCCGGGCTGACCGACCAAGAGCGCAGCGAGCGGCTGATCGAGCGCGGCAAGCTGATGTTCTACGCCGGCGACCTCGCGCAGAGCCTCGCCGACTTTCGTCAGGCGCGGACGCTCGCGCCCGAGGACTCGGTCGCCTTCACCGAGCCCATGCTGTTCGTCGTCAGCCACGGCTACTACGCCGAGGCGCTCGAGATCTACCGCGCCGCGCTCGCAAACGACGCGCTCCGCGACACGCTCAAGCTGTACTTCAGCCTCTGGCTCAACGAGCTCGCGCTGCGCCAGGGGGAGTCCGTCGACGCCGACTCGCTCAGCTTCATCAACAGCTACATCGGCGCGTCCCGCAGCGACGACGCCTGGGCCCGCTCGCTCGCCATGCACGCCCAGGGCAAGCTCAGCTACGAGGAGCTCCTCACCAAGGCCGGCGATGACGGCGAGCGCGCCGAGGCGCACTTCTACGAGGGGCTGCGTCGCTGGCGGAGCGGCAACGAGACCAGCGGCAAGGAGCTCATGCGCAAGGTCCTCTCGACCAAGATGATGAGCTTCTTCGAGTACGACATGGCGCGCTCGTACCTCGAGTGGAACGAGCTGCCGCAGCGTGGGCGCCCGGTCGGGCGCTGAGCCGCGCCCGTCCGGCGCACAAAAAGAAACAGACCCTCTGAAGCCAGAGGGTCTGTTTGTTAGAGGCCTGGGCCGGAATTGAACCGGCGAATAGAGCTTTTGCAGAGCTCTGCCTTACCACTTGGCCACCAGGCCGAGCCTCCCGATTGGGAGGGACTTCTTAGCACAGGCGTCTCGAGATGTGAAGTGCTCGCGGAGCGCGACGTCAACGACCGGACGGGACGCCGCGAGACGCGAGCACCTTCGTCCGGCCGTGAGCCAAGAGACCTAGAGACCCGCCAGCGGATCGTCAGCGCCGCGATCGATCTCGATGCGCTTCTTCTTGGGCTTGTCTTCCTTGGCCTTGTTGCTCTTCTTCTTGTTCTGACTACGCTTCGACGCGTTCGTGGCCAGCTCGGTGTCGAGGCGGGCCTTCTCGGCGAGCAGTCGCTGACGCTCCTGCTCGTTGGTGACGCCGGCGAGCTTCTTGTCGAGCGCCTTCTTCTCGGACTCGAGCCGGTTCTGCTCCTCCTGCAGCTTGCCGAGCTCGCCCTGCAGGGCCTCGAGCGCCTGCTTCTGCTGCTCCGCGAGCTTCGCCGCTGCGGCGTCCTTCGCCTCCTGGCGCTTGCGCTGCTCCTCGATCTTCGTGTAGCCGAAGTAGCTCACGCCGCCGATCGAGATCACGAGCACGCCGACGACCGCGTACAGCCAGGTCGGGCGCGCCTTCTTCTCGGCCATCGCGACCTGGGCGTCGAGTCGCATCTGCTCCTCGGCGAGTCGGGCCTCGTTCTCCGCCTTCGCGCGCAGCTCCGCCTCTTGCAGTCGGAGACGCTCCTCGCGCTCGCGGGCCTCTCGCTCGGCCTGCTCCTTCGCGAGACGAGCTGCCTCTTCGGCCGCCTTGCGCTCGGCCTCTTCGCGAGCCTTACGCTCGGCGGCTTCACGGGCGGCGCGCTCGGCCTCTTCCTTCGCCTGGCGCTCGGCCTCCTCGTCGGCGACGCGCGACTCCTCGAGGTTGCGAAGCTCGTTGAGCGCGATGAGTGCTGAGTTCTCCTCGAAACTTGACATGTCCTAAATCTCCTCCGGCGACTCAGTCCGCGCGTCTCCCCAACACGCGGGGCAATCGTCCCCTCGCCACGAGCAACGCACGGACTGGTGCTGGCGATCTGGCGAGTGTGATCCTGGCTGTCTTTAACTATCTACAAATCCGCCGCCGCCGCAAGCATGTTGTGGTGCTGCTGGCCCCCAAACCACCGCGCTCATTTCCACGCAAGCGGACTCACACGGAGCTGCGGGGGCCCGCTACCAACGTTCTAAGAATTTGTTGTCACGGCCCCCCACGACGCGTTTTTTTACCGTTCGGCGCGCACACCGGAGCACCCTGTGCGAGAGCGTCTACATACGCGGGGGGATCGCAAGCGCCGGACATGGGCCTATGGACACCTCGCCGCGAAGCACGCCGACCTCGGAGCGTGTAGATACAAGTCGACACGCGGCGCAAAAAAAAAGAGCAGGCGCCCGCGGGCGCCTGCTCCTGTCCATTCAGACCTGTCGGATGATTCAGATACGAACCGAGGTCTGATAGCCGAGCGAAGCCTTCTTGAACTTGGGGAACTTCGACTTCTTCAGCTCAGCCGCGACGCACTTGCCCAGCGCGTCGTTCGGGGTCGGGGTCGCGCTGGAGACGGTGCCCGTGGAGCCCTTGATCGAGAGCTTGACCGTGACCTTGCCCGAGCCCTTGCTCTTGCACTTGCTGGCCGCGGCGCTCTTGGGACCCGCGACGCCCTTCTTGAGATCCGAGAGTTCGAGCTTCTCCGGCAGGTTTCCGGCCGGCGGAGCGCTCCCAGACTTCTTCTTCTTGCCGCCGCCGCCGACGCGGCAGCCCGGCGCGTCCGGGTTCAGGAGGCACTCGACTGACTCGGCCTTGGTGCTCTCCTTCTTCTTCTCTTCGGGCTTGTCCGCGGGCTTATCACCGCCGCCGCCGCTGTCGCCGCCAGCCGCTTTGCTGCCCTTCTTGCTGCTCTTCTTGCCGCTCTTCTTGCCCTTCTTCTTGCTCGAGGACTCGTCGCCCGAGTCCTCTTCCTCGTCGCCCGAGTCCTCTTCCTCGTCGCCGCTCTCGTCGCCGCCGCTCTCCTCACCAGGACGATCGCGGTACTCGACGATCGTCTTGGTCTGGCCGGGCTGGATGACCGTGACGGTCTTCTCCTCGGGCGGAGGACGGGTGAACACGAAGGCCGCGATACCGATGAGACCAATAGTGAGGATGCCGATGACCGCGTAGAGCGGGCCGTTGGAGCGCGGCTGAACCACCGGCTCCGGCATCACCGTCGCGTCGTCTTTCTCCGCAGGCGAAGGCTCGATGGTCAGCGGCGCCGAGGCGAGACCGCCGAAGCCAGAGCCGCCAAAGGACGGCAGCGCGGCCGCCTCTCCGCCTTCATCCGCCGCGTTCGGGTCAGCGGCGGCACCTCCCGCGCCGAGCATCGCCCCCATCGCGCGGATGTCGATAAGGCCAGATCCTTCGCCGGTCGCGGTCGAGCCGCCCATCGGCGCGGCCGCAGCAGCTCCGCCGCCGCCGAGACCTCCGCCGCCGCCGAGACCTCCTCCGAGACCCCCTCCGAGGCCCAGGCCGCCGTCGCCGCCCGCCGCCATGGGCGTGGCCGCGTTCGCGGTCGTCGAGGCTTTCTTCTGACCCATCGCCACGGACGAGAGGCTGTCGAGCGAGAACAACACCGAGTTCTCGTTGCGCTGCCCCGACAGGTTCGAGACCCGCGGCGAGTGACCCGCGTCGGGATCCGCTGCGGGCGCTGGCTCTGGCTCAGGCGCGCCGCCGCCGAAGTCGAGGCCGCCGCCGCCGCCGCTATCGCCACCAAAACCCGCGTCCTGGCTCGAGTCTTCTTCGCCGATGCCAGTGCCCTTGAAGGGATCATCGTCTTGGCTGGCGCCGAGACCGGCGCCAAGACCAGCGGCAGCGCCTGCGCCGAGACCAGCGGCGTCGTGACCATCGTCAGCCGGCTGCAGGTCCGAGAAGGTGTCGACCTCCTCGAGCGGGAGCCAGTCATCGAAGCCCTCCTGCCACACCGAGGTCCCGCCATCGATCTCGCCACGAGCGAACCGATCACGCACCTCTTGCTCGGACAGCGGCCCGACGGTCTCACCGTCGATGGCGAGGTGCCAGCCAGCGTCGCCGCCACCCTGATCCGCCTCGGCCTCGGCCTCTTGCTTGTCACGAACGATGATGACGTTGCTGCACTTCTTACAGCGAATTTTGAACGTCTTGCCGCGGACCTTCTCGTCCGCGATCGAGTACTTGGCTCCGCACTTATCGCATTCGATCTTCATCAGTGTGCTTCCTGTGCGAGGGTCCCTCAGGCCGCGTCGGCGCCTAAATGGACACACTCGTCCGCGGGGAGGCCAGTATAGGGAATCACCCAGGTGCGTACAACAGCCGGAACTCCCCGTCGGAACCGGCTAGAAGACCTGATCGGCGCGCTTGACTCGAGCTGCGATACCGAGCATCGCTCAGATCTCGACCGCGCGCACACATGCAACCTGGTTGCAGAAACTAATTTTCTTCGGCCGCGCCATCCCCGCTCGACGCATCCCTTGGGGCGAAATGGGTCCGGCCGTTCGTCCGCGAGCTTCGAACACGCGGAAACATGCTGCTCCGCGCACTCACGGTGCGTGTAGTGGTGATAGACCCCGACACTTGGTCGCGCGGGATCGTTGTTCTTCGCTCGCTGCAATTATCCCCGAGTAACTGGTGGGTTAGTAGATCCCAGTCAAGCGCCGCCCGCGACCGCGCATGGTGTTGGATCGCGGGGGCCTCGGGCTAGTACGCGTCACGAACGAGAATGGTTTGTTCCCGACCTGCACCGACGGACACAAGAGAGATCTCGACCCCGGTGTACTCGGCGATCATGTCGAGGTACTCGCGCGCGACTTTGGGAAGATCCTCGAGCTTGCGCGCCTTCGCTAGCTGGGCAGCTCGCGCAGGGTCGCCCCACCCCGGCAACGCGCGCAGCACCGGGCGCGCCCGCTCAAAACCATGTATCCCGGGCTCGACACCGTCCTCGTAGGCGACGCAGACCTTGACCTCGGGGATCGCCGCGAGCACGTCGAGCTTCGTCACGCACAGCCCCGTCAGCCCGTTGATGCGCGCCGCGTGGCGCAGCGCGGGCAGGTCGAGCCAGCCGCAGTCGCGCGGGCGGCCGGTGGTCGCGCCGTACTCGTGGCCGGCGTCGCGGAGCGCCTGTCCCAGCGGACCGGTATCACAGGTCGGGAACGGCCCGGCGCCGACGCGGGTCGTGTAGGCCTTCGTGATGCCCCACACCGCGTCGATGCGCGTCGGCCCGATCCCGAGGCCGGCGCAGGCGCCCCCCGCCGTCGTCGTCGACGAGGTGACGTAGGGATATGTCCCGTGGTCCAGGTCGAGCAGCGCCCCCTGGGCGCCCTCGATGAGCACGCGCTGCCCGTCCTTCAGCGCGCCCTCGACCAGCGCGCCCGCGTCGCAGACCATCGGCTCGAGCCACTCGGCCCAGCCCGCCGCCGCGCGGACGAGCTGCTCGACATCGACCGCGTGCTCTTGACCGCCGAGCCGCTCGAGCTCGGCGTCGACCACGGTCTTGTTGTACTCGAGGCGCTCGCGCAGCTGGGCGACGTTATTAAGGAGTAGGTCACGGACCCGAACCCCGCGTCGCCCCGCCTTGGCCTCGTAGGCCGGCCCGATCCCGCGGCGGGTCGTGCCGATCTTCCCCTTGGCGCGGGCCCGATCCTCACGCAGACCGTCGAGCGCGCGGTGGTAGGGAAAGATGACGTGGGCGTCGAGCGAGACCTTGAGCTCGCCGCGCTGCAGCATCCCCTCGGCCTGCAGGGCGGCGACCTCTTCGCGGAAGACCTCGATGTCGATGACCATCCCGGCCCCGAGCACGCACAGCGTCCCCGGGTAGGTGCAGCCGGAGGGGACGAGATGCGTGACGATCTTCTTGCCGTCGACGACGAGGGTGTGACCGGCGTTGTTGCCGCCCGCGTAGCGGGCGACGACCTGGGCCTGCGCCGCGAGGACGTCGACGACCTTGCCCTTGCCCTCATCTCCCCACTGGGCACCCACTACGACTAACGTGCTCATCGCTCACTCCCCACGTTGGCGTCCACGCCCCGCGCGTCGCGGGGGCGCTGATGGTCACATGAACAATCAGTCATGTCTCTTCCTCGCGGACCCGCGCCCAGTCTTCGGAGACGCGGCGGTACAGCTCGCGCGCACACGCGCCGCGCTCGCCCTCCGCGATGTACACCAGCTCATCCGCGCCGTCGGCCGCCGCGACCGCGAAGGCGCGCGCGCGCGTGAGGCCGGCGACGACCCAGGCCCGGCGCTCACCGACGGACCGCCGCCGCCGCGCCTCGCTCGCGGCGTACGCGTGGGCGTCGCGGGCCTCGAGACCCGGCGCCAGCGCGACCAGGCAGCCCGCCGCGCGCCCAGCGTCCGGACGCGCGTCGGCTGCTGCGAGCGAGACCGCCAAGGCGTCGAGGTCGAGCGCGAGACCGGTCGCCGACGTGTCGACGCCGAAGCGCGCGAGCAGGTGGTCGTAGCGACCCCCCCGCGCGACCGGGGTCGGCGCGCCAGGAGCCCAGGCGCGCACGCGCACGCCGGAGTAGTAGCCGAACCCCCGAACCTCGCCGAGGTCGATGGTGATGCGCCCGTCGAGCTCCGGCGCGGTCATCGAGAGCAGCGCGGTGAGCTCGCGCAGCGCGTCGAGCCCTGGCCCCGCGCCGAGCGGACGGAGCTTCGCGTCGACGCGGTCCAGCAGCTCCGGCGCGCCGTACATCCAGCACAGCTCGCGCAGCGCGGCGACGACCTCGGGCGGCGTGTCGGTGTCGGCGAGACGCAGACCGATCGCGGCTTCGTCCTTGCGCTCGAGCGCGCGTCGGAGATCGGCCTGCCCCTTCGCGCCGACGTCGGCGCGCGCCAGCACGGCGGCCGCGACATCGACGTGCGCGAGATCGATCTTGAAGCTGCGCAGCCCGATCGCCCGCAGCGCCTCACCACACATCGTGATCAGCTCGGCGTCGGCGGCTGGGCTCGGGTCCCCCAGGAACTCGACGCCGACTTGGTGGAACTCCGCGCGCTCTCGCCTGCCGTCCGGCTGGCGCACGACATCGGCGGTGTAGCAGAGCCGACGCGTGTCTCCCCGCTGGAGCGCGTCGCCGTAGCGCTGACTCGCGAGCCTCGCTATCTGCGGCGTGACATCGGAGCGCAACGTCACGAGCGCCCCCGAGCCGGGGTCGATAAACCGAACACAGCGCCGGCGCTCACGCTCGGCAAGGCCCCGACCGAAGATGTCGAAGAGCTCGATAGAGGGCGTGTTGACCGGCTCGTAGCCCCAGCGATCGAAGGTCTCGATCATCGTCCGCGACATCCAGCGCTGCCGCCTGCACGCGTCTGGGTAGATGTCGCGCACACCGTTCGGCAGCGGGGCGAAGCCGTCGACGGGCTCCGCCTTATTCGTGGTGCGCGCGCGACTGTTCATGGGGCCCGGCATCGGCTGTCGTGCGGCTCGCGATCCTAGCGCTCAGGGAGCAAGGAGTGGAAGGTGAGCCCGGTCGGGATCTTCGGGTAGAAGAACGTGCTCTTCTGCGGCATGACCTCGCCGCTGTCGCAGACCGCGACGACATCCTCGACCGGGGTCGCGTTCATGAAGCAGACAACCTGGGCGTCGCTCGGCTCTCGGGCCCGCGCCAGCGCCAGCGCGGCCTCGCTGGACTTGTAGTAGCGGATGTTGGTCTTCGCGGCCTGCGCCTCACGGCTGATCCCGAAGCCGCGATCGAGCACGAGCTCGTGCAGGAGCACAACGTCGAGCCGCTGCAGCGCGGGCGGGAGCCCGCCGAGCCCTGCCTGCGCCGGATCGAAGCCTCGCTTCAGGGTCAGCACCGTCATCTCGCCAGAGCCCGGCAGCGACAGCGCGAACGCGGCGCGCTCCGCCCCCGCGTCTTTTAAGATCGCGCGCAGCGTGGCGGCGTCCGCCGGCAGCGGCGCACGCTCGACGGAGAAGATGTTGTTGAGGCTGGCGACGGTCCCGGCGACATCAAGACCCTGAACCCCGTGGACGATCCGGTGCGTCGGCAGGACCACGAGGCCCGGGTCGTTGAGGTTGGAGAGGTAGATCATCCCGAAGCGCGCCGCGTCGGCGTCGACCTCGCCCGCGCGCTCGAGCTCGCTGCGGAACGAGCACATCGTCTCGTAGCGGTGGTGGCCGTCGGCGATGTAGATCGAGCGCTCGGCGAGCAGCTCACGCAGCGCCGCGATCGCGCCTGCGTCCGAGACCCGGAATAGGCGGTGATGTGAGCCGTTGAAGTCGGCCTCGAGCACCGGCGCGCCGAGCTGACCGTCGACGGCGGCCTCCCAGCTGCGCTCGGGGTCAGCGAACATCCCGAACACGAGCTCGAGGTGGGCCGAGCAGGCGCGCATCAACTTGAGCCGGTCCTCTTTGGGACCCTTGAGCGTGCGCTCGTGCGGCAGCACCGGGCCGTCCCCAAACGAGCTCAGCTCGATCAGGCAGATGAAGCCCTTGCGCGTATACGAGCGCCCCTCGGCCGAGAACCGCTGGTGGTAGACGTAGATCCCGGGCTGCTCGTCGCGCAGCAGCGCGCCGCTTTGCAGGAGCCGTCGAAACTCCTGCGCCCCGCGCTCGTACTTCGCGTCCCCGGCCCCCTCCGGCAGGATCACGTGGACGCAGTTGTTCGGCGAGCGCGCGGCCAGGGACGCGCGCATGTCGGTATCGACCACGTCGTAGGGCGGCGCGAGCAGCTTCGCGGCGTCCGCAGCGTTCGGGAGGTTGTAGCGCAGACCGCGAAACGGACGGATCGTCGCCATCACCCCCCTACTACCGTGCGCCTGCGGTCTCGTCCACCCAAACGTCAGCTCCGCGTGCGCGTTCGAGAGCGTGCGAATTCAGGTGAGCGCCCGCACGCCGATATCCGAGCGCATCTGTCGGCCCGCGAACTCAACGCGAGAGCAGCCCTCGTAGGCCTTTCGAATCGCCAGCGGTAGGCTCGCGCCGCGGGCACAGACCCCGAGCACGCGCCCGCCGCTCGTGAGCCAACCTCCGTCAGGGCCGCGCTTGGTCCCGGCGTGGAAAACCTGAACATCGGGCAATGCCGCGCAGGCCTCGACGCCCGTGATTCGCCGCCCCGTCTTGGACTCGAGCGGGTAGCCCTCGGAGGCGAGCACAACCGTCGCCGCCGGGCGCCCCGCGAGTCGCGACGGGCCGGGGAGCCCGTCGGCGCTCGCGGCCATCATCACCGGGACGATCGGATCGGAGAGCCCGTACATCAGCGGCTGGACCTCGGGATCGCCGAACCGGCAGTTGTACTCGATCACCGAGGGCGCCCCCGCGCGGTCGATCATCAACCCGACGAACAGGACGCCGACGAAGGGACGTCCCTCGCCGCGCAGGCCGGCGAGCGTCGGCTCCACGACCGACTCCATCACGCGCTGGTAGACCGCCTCGCTGCACACCGGCGCCGGGCAGTACGCCCCCATCCCGCCGGTGTTCGGCCCGGTGTCGCCGTCACCGACGCGCTTGTGATCCTGGGCCGGCAGCAGCGTCACCGCGTTGGTCCCGTCGGTGAGGACGAACAGCGAGACTTCTTGTCCGTGCAGCCGCTGCTCGAGCACAACCGTCGATCCAGCGGCGCCGAACCGCCGACCGTCGCCGAGACACGCTCGCACCGCCTGCTCCGCCTCTTCGAAGCTCTCGGGCACGGTGACGCCCTTGCCCCCCGCGAGCCCGCTGGCCTTGACGACCGGCGGCGCGTCGAAGCTGCGGATCGCCGCGAGCCCATCGGCGAGGTGCGCGACGGTCTGATATCGCGCGGTCGGGATCCCGTGTCGCGCCATGAAGGCCTTCGCCGCGGCTTTGCTGCCCTCGAGCTCCGCCGCCGCAGCTGTCGGTCCGAACACGCGGACGCCAGCGTGAACGAGGCGGTCGACGACGCCCTCGACGAGCGGCTGCTCGGGACCGACGATCACCAGATCGGCGCTGATGCGCCGCGCGAGCTGGACCAGGCCGTCGTGGTCCCGCTCGCTGACCCCGTGACAACTCGCGTCCAGCGCGATGCCGTCGTTCCCCGGCGTGACGTGGACCTCGTGGCCCTCGTGGCGGCAGCGCCACGCAAGCGCGTGCTCACGCCCGCCGCGGCCGACGATCAAGATACGAAGCGGACGGTTGCTCTTCATCGTGCGCGCTCCTGTCCCTTCGTTAATGACGGAAGTGACGCTCGCCGGTGAACACCATGGCGATCCCGTGCTCGTCCGCCGCCGCGATCACCTCCTCGTCGCGCCGGGACCCACCCGGCTCGACGATCGCGGTCACGCCGGCCGCCGCCGCCGCGTCGACGCCATCACGGAACGGGAAGAACGCGTCGGAGGCCAGCACCGATCCGCGGGCCAGCTCGCCGGCGCGACGCGCCGCCTGACGCGAGGCCTCGACGCGCGAGGTCTGCCCGCCGCCGATGCCGACCGTCACGCCGTCTTTGACGAACACGATCGCGTTGGAGCGCACCGCCTTGCCGACGATCTGCGCCAGCTCGAGGTCCGCGAGCTCGGCGGGCGTGGGCGCCCGCTTCGTGACGACGCGCCCCTCGGACACGCGCACGCCGACGACGTCCTCGCGCTGCGCGAGCAGGCCGCCGGCGATCGAGCGCAGGCGCAGCGGCGTGACACCTGCGCTCTTGAACATGTCCGGGAGCTCGAGCAGGCGCAGGTTCTTCTTCTTGCGCCGCAGCAGCGTGCGCGCCGGCTCCGAGTAGCCCGGCGCGATCACGACCTCGAGGAAGGTCTCGGCGATGCGCCGCGCGACCTCTTCATCGACCTCGCCCGTCAACGCGACGATCCCCCCGAACGCGCTCTCGGCGTCGGCCTGGCGCGCGCGCACGAAGACCTCGGCGAGGCTCAGCTCGCGCGCGCTCGGCACACAGCACGCGCCGCAGGGCGAGACGTGCTTCATCACCACGGCCGCCGTCCCGTGGGGCTTGAGGTCCCGGATCAGCCCGAGCGCCCCGTCCGCGTCGAGCAGGTTGTTGTAGCTGAGCGGCTTGCCCTGGTGCTGGATCGCGCGATCGAGGCCCGAGGGCTCCCGTGAGGCGTAGTTCGTGGAGTAGAAGCGCGCGCGCTGATGCGGGTTCTCGCCGTAGCGCAGCTCGGCCTCCGAGGCGCCCGTGACGAACAGCTCCGAGGGCAGCGCGTCGGCGTCGACCGGCTGGCCCTCGTCATCGACCCCCGCGAGGTAGTTGGCGATCGCGGCGTCGTAGGCCGCCGTGTGCGCGAAGGCCTTGCGCGCGAGCGAGCGTCGCAGCGACTCTGGGAGCTTGAAGTCGGACTCGCGCAGGACCGCGGCGAGCCGCCCGTAGTCCGCGGGGTCGACGACGACCGCGACCCGCGGCCAGTTCTTCGCGGCGGCCCGCAGCATCGTCGGCCCGCCGATGTCGATGTTCTCGATCGCGGTCTCGAAGCTGCACCCAGGGCGCTGGATGACCTGACGAAACGGGTAGAGGTTGACGACGACCAGATCGATCGGCGCGATCCCGTTGACCCGGAGCTGCTGCTGGTGGTCCTCGGTGGGGAGCGCCAAGATCCCGCCGTGGATCTTGGGGTGGAGCGTCTTCACGCGCCCGTCCAAGATCTCGGGCGCGCCGGTGTACTCGCTGACCTGGGTGACCTCGACGCCGAGCTCGCTCAGCGCGGCGTAGGTGCCCCCCGTCGACAGGACCTCGACCTTGGCCTCGATCAAGAGCTCCGCGAGCACCTTCAGGTTGGACTTATCGCTGACGCTGACGAGCGCGCGGCGAATCGGGGTCTCGGGACTTTCCACGGGCGGGCCTTAGCAACGCCCCGGTGGTTGGTCAACCGCCGCGGAGGCCGCTACCGCGGCTCAGGACTCGATCGAGAGGTACGAGAGCATCTCCTCGCCCCCGTTCTCGCGCAGCTTCATGAGCCCGCGGACCTCGACCTGCCGGATGCGCTCGCGCGTGAGGTTGAGGATCTCGCCGACCTCCTCGAGCGTGATCCCGCCGGTCTGCGCCACGTCCAACGCGCAGCTCTGCTGGAGCTCCCACACCTCGAGATCTGGGAAGTTGATCTTGATGCTCCCCGTCGCCGGGTTCACGTCGATGTACAGGTGGTACTTGCAGCTGACGTAGGGGCACGGGCGCGAGACGTTCGCGCAGTCTCCGCGCGTCTGCGGTCGCCAGTAGGTCCGCTCTGGGTAGAGCAGCGCGCCGATCCGCAGCTCCTCCTTGGTGAGGCGCTTCATGGCGATGGTCTTCGCGCGCGCGCGGCGAACGATCGGCTTCGGATCCCCGGACTTCGAGCGCGAGGCCTTGGACTTCGAGCGTGACCCCTTCGTGGTGCTGGCTTCTGTGGTGCTGAGCATGTTCGTCCCCTGTTCGAGACCCCTGGCCGGCCTCGATCCCTTACGTCTGCGACTACTGATCGTGAACTGAGCTGAACGGCGGGCTCCCTCGACGGGAGAGCGCCGCGACTGATCTGAATAACTAGAGGAGCTCGGTGGGGCTCGCGGCCCCTCCCCCTCTCGGGCGAGAGCTCCCCTGGCGGGCAATCAAGAGCTTCTCGAGGCGGTGCGCGCCGACCATCAGCTGGTCGGCGAGCTCCTTGATCGACCGCAGCTCGTTGCGCAGTCGATCTTGTCCTGTCCGGGGCCGGCGTCCTCGAACCACGCGGTCCGCGGGCGCGAGCCCCTCGATCTTGGTCTCGAACAGCTGAACCAGCTCGCCGATCGCCTCGTCGAGGGTCTCAATGCTGTCCTTGAAGGTCAGGAAGCGGGCCTGGATCTCCTCGATCGTGTAGCGCTCCGCCATCAACTTCTTGATCGTGTTGATGCGTCGAACCGCGCGGATCGGGTACACGCCCCGCGACCCCAGGTGCTTCCCCTTCTGGCCGACCCGGCGCGAGCGCGGCACGAGCCCGAGCTGCACGTAGCGCCGCAGGTTGGCCTCGCTGAAGCGCACGCGATGCCCCGTGAACACGCCGACCAGCTCCTGCGAGCTGAGGCCCTCGGGGTGCGAGGTCTCGACCTCGCGAATCTGTGCTTCCGTGAGCGCGACCGGCATGGCGTGGGCGTGGGGAAACGGTGGAGAAGTCGGGATGAAGGTCCGGGTGGAGACCCGAGCTGCGCCGCGGCAGCGCGCGGGCGAGGATCCGGCTGGATCGGACTCCAGAGAGTCGTTGGAAGCGCGATGAACGATGGACTCCGAAGCAGCAATTCACTTCGGACGATCCAATGTCGGCTTCGAGTGAGAATGTAATCTACTGAGTAGATTTGTGGAAGCATTTTCTACTGAAACAAGCAAATTATGTCGATGCATATGCTGCTTTCGCGTTCAGTGCCTACTGTCCGTGCATTCAGGTTCAAACGCGTTCTCTGAACCACTCGACCGCACGATCCCGCCGATACAGCCAGTTGAAGCTGCATTGAACTTGATCACTGTACGTACACACAGCGCCACCACCCGTGGCCACGTACTTTGCCTCGACGTCGGGAGATCACGCGCCGCTCGGCGGTGCTGCTCGCTGCGCCGACGCGTCCCTCGAAGCGAGCGCGCAGGCGCGATCGATTCACGCGATCGCTGTGACGACCCGCGACGCGCGATCGCGTTCACGGATCGCGTCGATCGATCGCTACGGGGGGCCGATCAACGCGGGCCCAGCGGCCACGAGATGCCAGAGGACTGGATCGTAGCGCTCGGGCCCGCCGTACTTGAAGCTCTTCTTCTCGTGCCGCCAGACCACCCCGCGCTCGCGGCAACCGTAGAAGCGATCACTTCGTGGGCAGTACATGCGCACATGGAAGTGGTCGTCGTGGGGCGGCGCGTCCCCGGGCTGATTCATCACGACCGCCGCGTAGTCGATCATCCACTGCGGACGACCGCTGGCGCGCGCGTGATTGAGCAGACGCTCCCTGAGCTGGTTCGAAACAAACACCCACTGCAGGCGAACGCTCGGATCCGAGAGCAGCGACTCGATCAGCAGCCAGTTGCGCGCGGTATCAAACCGCCGCTCCTCCCACTTCTCGTCGTTGTACTCCTCGCGGCGTGGGAGGTAGGGCTCGCCGTCGCCGTCGAAGTGCAGCATGTCATCGCCCAGCGGCGCGAGCGGCTCCCCGTCCTCGTTGGTCGTGTAGAAGATCAGATCGACATCGCGGCCGCTTTGGTGACTCGCGTGCCAGCGCGAGCGCCCGCCGTGCATCGCGCTGAGATCGGCGACGCCGAGCGTAGAGCCGGGGACCGCGTCGTTGACCAGTCGCGCCGCCCGCTCGACCGCCGCCACTAGCTCGTCGACGCCGTACTGAAAACCGCGCTCGCGCCAGCGCTCGGGGACGACGTAGCCCTCCCCCTTCAGCGGCATCTTCGCCGGCCTGCGCGTCCGTCCGCGGTTGGTCTTGCCGCTCGAGATGCTCGTCAGATCGGTCCAGAGGTTCTCGCCCGCGCAGGACAGCGAGAGCCCCAGGGAGGAACACAGCAGCGCGGCCTGGAGGCCGGCGAGGACAGCTCGGGGTTTCGAAGACACGCGGCTCTGAGGGCGGGCGAGCGCCTGCTGATCGTAGTGTAGAAGCCGGGCGCGCCGCTTCCAAAGAAGAAAGCGGCCACCCCGAGGGGTGACCGCTTGTTCTGGGCGCCAGGCGCCACAGGTGTCGTCCGCTGACGACTCGACGGACGACTAGTTCTTCTCCTCGAACTCCGCGTCGATGACATCACCGTCGTCACCGCCGCTATCATCCTGGGTCGTTTGCTCCTGCTGCGCGCCGCCAGGCTGCTCCGCGCCGGGCGGAGGCTGCGCCCCAGGCTGGCCGTACATGGCCTGCGCCATCTTGTGCGAGGCCTCGGTCAGCTTCTCGCGCGCCTCGGAGATGCGATCCGCGTCGTCCGACTCGATGGCCGACTTCGCGTTCTCGATCGCCGACTGCACCTCGCCGCGCTCGGCCTCCGGCAGCTTGTCGCCGTTCTCGCTGAGGAGTTTCTCGGTCTGGAGCACCATCGCCTCGAGGGCGTTGCGGTTCTCGACCGCCTCACGGCGCTTTTTGTCCTCCTCCTCGAACTTCTGGGCGTCGTCGACCATCTTGCTGATCTCGTCCTCGTTGAGGCCCGAGTTCGCGGTGATGGTGATCTTGGTCTCCTTGCCGGTGCCCTTGTCCTTGGCGGAGACGTGCACGATGCCGTTGGCGTCGATGTCGAAGGTGACCTCGATCTGCGGGACGCCGCGCGGGGCCGGCGGGATGCCCTGGAGGCTGAACTTACCGAGCGTGCGGTTGTCCGCCGCCATCGAGCGCTCGCCCTGGAGGACGTGGACCTCGACCGAGGGCTGGTTGTCCGCGGCGGTCGTGAAGGTCTCCGACTTGCGGGTCGGGATCGTGGTGTTGCGCGGGATCAGGACCGTGGTCACGCCGCCGAGGGTCTCGATGCCGAGGCTGAGCGGGGTGACATCGACGAGCACGATGTCCTGCACGTCACCGGCGAGCACGCCGGCCTGGACCGCGGCGCCGAGGCCGACGACCTCGTCCGGGTTGACGCCCTTGTTCGGGTCCTTCTTGAAGAAGTCCTTGACCTTCTGCTGGACCAGCGGGACGCGGGTCGAGCCGCCGACGAGGAGAATCTCGTCGATGTCGCCGGGGGACTTCTTGGCGTCCTTGAGCGCCTTCTTGACCGGCTCGATGGTCCGGTTCACGAGGTCCATGATCATGGACTCGAAGCGGGCGCGCGAGAGCTTGATCTGAAGGTGCTTGGGACCGGTCGCGTCGGCCGTCAGGAACGGCAGGTTGACCTCGGTCTCCATGGCCTGCGACAGCTCGATCTTCGCCTTCTCGGCCGCGTCCTTGAGGCGCTGAACGACCAGCTTGTCCTTGCTGACATCCATGCCCGAGTCCTTCTTGAACTCGGCGAGCAGCCACTGGATGATCGCGTTGTCGAAGTCGTCGCCGCCGAGGTGCGTGTCACCGTTGGTCGAGATGACCTCGACCACGTTGTCGGCGACCTCGAGGATCGAGATGTCGAAGGTGCCGCCGCCGAGGTCGTAGACCGCGACCAGCTCGTCGGTGCTGCCCTTGCTGAGCCCGTAGGCCAGGGCCGCCGCGGTCGGCTCGTTGACGATGCGCTTGACATCGAGGCCGGCGATGCGGCCCGCGTCCTTGGTCGCCTGGCGCTGCGAGTCGTTGAAGTAGGCCGGGACGGTGATGACCGCCTCGGTGACGGTCTCGCCGAGGTAGTCCTCCGCGGCCTTCTTCAGCTTCTGGAGCACGCGCGCGCTGATCTCGGGCGGCGGGTAGCTCTTGCCGCGGACCGAGATGTGAGCGTCGCCGTTGGGCGCGCGCACGATGTTGTAGGGGACGCGGCCGATCTCGGTCTTGGCCGCGCTGTGCTGCATGCCCATGAAGCGCTTGACCGAGTAGATCGTGTTCTCGGGGTTGGTGATCGCCTGGCGGCGCGCCTGCTGCCCGACGAGCACGTTGCCGTTGCTTTCGAAGGCGACCACCGAAGGGGTCGTCCGGCCGCCCTCTTCGTTCGTGATGACTTTCGGATCCTTACCTTCCATGACCGCGACCACGGAGTTCGTGGTGCCGAGGTCGATTCCGATGATCTTTCCCATGGCTTGTTGTTCCTTGCTTCTAGAGGGACGGAGTTGCTGGGCGCTCGCGGCGTGGGTCGTCAACACGAGCGCGGGGTCTGAGGTGGCGCGTCGGGGCAACTTCTAGCCCCGCGGTTCACGTTCCACAACGTGAGGACGACTCGTGGAACGTCAACGAAAAATCTTCGTGAGAACCCTCCGAGACCTCCGCCAAATCGACCCGCGTACGCCGATTTTGGCGAGTTGATGCGCTTGATCGCACACAACCAATGAGACGCGCGGAGCCGCGAACGCTGGCTCCGCGCGAATCCGCGATCGGGTCGCGGCTCAGCTCGCGGACTGGGCCTCGCCGTCAGTCGCGGCTTCGCTCGCGGCCGTGCCCGAATTTCGATCGAGCACGATCTCGAACACGTCGTTGACCTTCTTGACGTAGGTGATCGCCATCTCGTCGCGGATCTCCTCGGGGACATCGACGACGTCCTTCTCATTCCGCTCGGGGAGGATGATCTGCTTGATGCCGGCGCGATGGGCCGCGAGCATCTTCTCCTTGATCCCGCCGACCGGCAGCACGAGGCCGCGGAGCGTGATCTCGCCGGTCATGGCGACGTCGGGGCGCACGCAGTGACCCGTGAGCAGCGACGCGATCGCCGAGAACATCGCTACGCCAGCTGAGGGGCCATCCTTCGGGATCCCGCCGGCGGGGACGTGCACGTGGATGTCGCTGTCCTTGATCAGCGACGCGTCGATGTTGAGCTCGTCGGTGTGGCTCTTGACGTAGCTCATCGCCGCCTGCGCCGACTCCTTCATGACATCGCCGAGCTGCCCGGTGAGCATGAGCCCGCCCTTGCCGGGCATCCGGGTGGCCTCGACGAACATGATCTCGCCGCCCACAGGGGTCCAGGCGAGCCCGGTCGCCACGCCTGGCTCAGCTGTCCGTTCGGCCATCTCGGGCACGAACTTCTGCGGGCCGAGGTAGTCGGGGACATCTTTCTGGTCGACCGTGATCTGATCGGTGACCTCGCCCTCGACGACCTTGACCGCGATCCCGCGGATCACGGAGCTGATCTCGCGCTCGAGGTTACGGACGCCCGCCTCGCGGGTGTAGCTGTCGATCATCGCGAGCAGGGCCGCGTCGGTGAACTCGACCTTGACCTCGTGGTCGGCGAGGCCGTGCTCCGAGAGCTGCTTCGGCAGCAAGAAGCGACGCGCGATCGCCAGCTTCTCCTGGCGCGTGTAGCCGGGGAGCGCGAGGATCTCGAGGCGGTCCTTGAGCGCCGGCGGGATCGGGTCGAGGTAGTTGGCCGTCCCGATGAACATCACCCTCGAGAGATCAAACGTGACTTCGAGGTAGTGGTCGCTAAACGTGTGATTTTGCTCGGGATCGAGCACCTCGAGCAACGCCGATCCGGGATCTCCTCGGAAGTCGTGGCCGAGCTTGTCGATCTCGTCGAGCATGATCACCGGGTTGTTGGTCCCGGCTTTCTTGATGCCCTGGATGATGCGCCCGGGGAGCGAACCAACGTAGGTCCGTCGGTGACCGCGGATCTCAGCCTCGTCGCGCACGCCGCCGAGGCTGATGCGCACGAACTTGCGACCGATCGCGCGCGCGATGCTCTTTCCAAGGGAGGTCTTGCCGACGCCGGGCGGCCCCAGCAAACACAGGATCGGTCCCTTCTTGGAGGCGTTGAGCTTGAGGACCGCCATGTACTCGAGGATGCGCTTTTTGACCTTCTCGAGGTCGTAGTGGTCCTCGTTGAGGACGTCGCGCACCGACGCGATCTCGAGCTGGTCCTCGGTGGTGATCGCCCACGGGAGGTCGGTCAGCCACTCGAGGTACGTCCGCGTGACCGTGTACTCGGCGCTCGACGGCTGCATGGACTTGAGTCGATCGAGCTGCTTGCGCGCGACCTTCTCGACCTCCTCCGGCATGTTCGCCTCGGCGATGCGCTTTTGGAACTCCTCGACGTCGCCGCCGTCCTCGTCGATCTCGCCGAGCTCGCCCTTGATCGCCTTGAGCTGCTGACGCAGCACGTACTCGCGCTGGCTGTGGCCCATCTCCTCTTGCACCTGCGAGTTGATGCGCTCACGAACCTTGAGGATCTCGAGCTGACGCGTCAGCAGGGTCAGGACCAGGCGCAGGCGATCGTTGACGTTGTGGGCCTCGAGCACGTCCTGCTTCTCGTGTGACTCGATGTCGAGGTTGCTGATCACGAGATCCGCGACCTGACTCGGGTCCGACACGCTGTCGAGGAGCGCGGCCGCCTCGCGCGGCAGCTCGGGCACGAGCGCGATCAACCGCTTGGCGGTCTCCTTGATGTTGAGGACCAACGCCTCGCTCTCGGCGTCGTGCTGGACAACATCGGGGAGCTCGGAGACACGCGCCTGCAGGAACGGCTCTTCCTCAACCAGCGCGTCCATATGGATACGCATGACCCCCTGGAGGATCACGCTGTAGTTATCCTTGGCGAGCTTGATGACCTTAAGGATCCGCGCGGCGCAGCCGATCGCGTACAGGTCCTCCTCGGTGGGCTCTTCGGTCCGAGCGTCGCGCTGCGCGACGATCCCGATGATCGGCCGCTCGTTCGCGATCGCCTCCTCGATCAATTTTACGGACTTGGGTCGCCCGACATCGATAGGGATGATCGAGCCTGGGAAGAGCACCGTGTTCCGCAGCGGCAGGATCGAGAGCTTCTCGGGGAGGTCCGGGTTTTCGTCCTGTCCCGCGGGGGGAGAAATGGAATGTGATTCCGTCACAACGCCCTTTCGATCGTTGTTTCGCCGTTTCGCCGCAACCGTAACACTGCCCCCTCCCCTGTCAACAACCCGTGCTCCGCTCCGCAGGGCGTAGACGCCCGCGGAACACGACGTGACCGAGCGACGCGCTACCAAGCGCGCGCCACAGAGCGTGGTTTGTGAACCGCGGCCGCGCGATCTCGCGAGCGATCACGCAACGTGCGGATCGCGGTGGCCGACCGCTGTGGCATGACGACACATGTACGCGCGCCCAGTACGTCCCGGCCGCACCTCTACCTCGCGCTCGCGCTCGGACTCGCGGGGACAGCGTGTTTTTCAAACCCGACCGGTGATTCGACCACCACCGGCGGGCTCTCCTCGTTTGGCGGAGTGCTGCCGTGGCCGGACACGCCGCTGACGAGCAGCAGCGGCGGCAACGGCAACACGACCGCCCTCAGCACGACGACGTACACAACGACCTCGGGTGCCGCCTCCTCGTCCGGCACCTCCGGAACCGGCATCGATACGGGGACAGCGCCGTTGAATCAACAGCTGCGACTGAGCGAGATCCACCCGGATCCGGACGGCAAAGACGGCGGTCCCGGCTCGCCGGAGTTCCTCGAGTTCGTCAACACAGGGGACACGCCGGCGCCGTTGGCCCCCGTTGTGCTAACGGCGCGATCGTGGCCGACGCTCGACGCGAGCGCGCTCGGTCTGCAGACGATCGAGCTGCTCCCGGGCGAGACCGTCGTGCTCGAGCGCTACGCCGATGTAGAAGATGTTCCCGATCCACCGCTGCGCACCACCGAGCACGGCTACGCGCTCGCGTTCCGCGCCAGCGACGGGCTGCGCAACGCCGACGGCGGAGTTCACCTCGCTCTCGGATCCGAGCCTCTGGACGTCGTCCAGTACGGGCAATCGCAAGCTGCGCCCTTCGATGATCCGACGCAGTGGAGCGGCTCCCCCGCGCCCGTCCCAGGCGCGGGGGAGTCCTTGTGTCGGATATCCATGGCTATGGATCTCAATAATTCAGAGGACTGGGAGCTGTGTCCGCCGTCGCCTGGAGCTCCCCCGTCGCTGGATGAGACGGGCACCGACTCGGAGGGAGACGGGACGAGCAGCACTGGCTCGACCACGGGCGCCACCACCTGGGGTACCTGGGGTACCTGGGACACCTGGGACACCTGGGCCACCGGCGGTACAACCGGCGAGTAGCCCGGGATCAATCCCAGCGGGAGCGTCGGTGGCGCGCTGGAATCCGGTCGAACAGGTCCTCCTGCTCCACCGCTTCAAGCAGTTCGAACTCGTCTTTGCCGAGCTCGTTGTGCGGTTGCGTGTGATGGAAGGCCTCGCGCTGGAATTCCTCGAAGTTCTTGTAGCGGTGACGGAAGTAGCCCATGAGGTGCCCTTTCGTGGTGAAGAGTCGGTATCAGGCTGACGAAGCTAGCCAAGCCAAGGCAGGACTAAAGCCAAGCAAACGCCACTCCACGGGCGATCCAGGGGACGACCGCCCGCGGCGAGGCCTTCCTGACGTACGCCATGCACCTACATGTAGGCAAACAATCGTCAGATCCGAGATGGGCATCTTGGCGCGCGCGGTGGTAAGAAGCGCCCATCGTGTCGAAGGGGTCCTCAAGCGTCTCGCTCAAACCTTCTGAACGATCCGACTCCGCGGGCGCGCGTAATCGCGGCGAACGCAAGGCCCGGATCCTCGCGGTCAGCAACCAAAAGGGGGGCGTCGGGAAAACCACGACCGCCGTGAACCTCGCCGCCAGCCTCGCGGCCGCTGAGCGCGAGGTGCTGCTCATCGACCTCGATCCCCAGGGCAACGCGAGCTCGTCGGTCGGTTTTCCGCGGGAGCAAGTCGAGGTCGGCACCTACGATCTTCTTATGGGCGAGGCGGCGCTCGATGACGCGCTGCTGAGCACCGACCTCCCCCCGCTCAAGGTCGTGGCGACGACGCCGAACCTGCTCGGCGCCGAGGTCGAGCTGGTCGATCTCCAGGGGCGCGAGTCCCGGCTGATGCAGGCGCTGACGCGCGCCCGCGCCCGCGATCGCTGGGACTTCATCATTATGGACTGCCCGCCCTCCCTGGGGCTGCTGACCTTAAACGCGCTGGTCGCCGCCGACGCGATCGTGATCCCCATGCTCGCCAAGTACTTCTCGCTCGAGGGGCTCGGGGCGCTCCACGCGACGATCGAGGCGATCCGCGGCGCGTTCAACCCCGACCTCGAGATCGAGGGGATCGTGTTCTGCAACCACAACCAGCGGACGAACCTGGCCCAGGCGGTGGTCTCGGAGGTGCAGAAGCACTTCCCGCAGCACGTCTTCAGCACCCGGATCCCGCAGAACATTCGACTCAGCGAGAGCCCGAGCCACGGCAAGCCCGCCCTGCTCTACGACATCGAGAGCAAGGGCGCGCAGGCCTACCTCGAGCTCGCGCAGGAGCTGATGACGCGCGCGGACTCCCGCGTGGCCGCGCGACTGTGACGCTACGCCCATGAAACCTCCGAAAAGACCGATCCGTCCCGCGCTGGGCCGAGGGCTCGGGGCGTTGATCCCGAGCCGCAGCGCCGAGGCCTCCTCCACCGGCGACTCGACGGACTCGACCGCGAACCTGCCGGATCGACGCCGCCAAGGCCTGCGCACCGTCGCGATCGAGCAGCTGCGGCCCTACGGGGACCAGCCGCGAAAACACTTCGAAGCAAACGCGCTCGCCGAGCTCGCGCAGAGCATCAAGGTCCACGGGATCATCCAGCCGATCGTCGTCGCGCCGATCCCAGACGCGCGCGGCGAGTATCAGATCATCGCCGGCGAGCGACGCTGGCGCGCCGCCCAGCTCGCGTCGCTGCACGACGTGCCCGTGGTGATCCGCGACACGCCCGAGAGCGAGCGACTCGAGCTCGCCGTGATCGAGAACTTGCAGCGCCAGGACCTCAACCCGATCGAGGAGGCCCAGGCCTTCCGGCAGCTGATGGAGGTCCGGGCCTATACCCAGGAGCAGCTCGCGTCGCGGCTCGGGAAGGATCGCAGCACGATCAGCAACGCGCTCCGCCTGCTCAAGCTCCCGCAGCGCGTGCAGGAGCACGTTCAGCGCGGCGCGCTCTCGATGGGCCACGCGCGCGCGCTGCTCGGCTTGCCGAGCTCCGCCGAGATGATCGAGCTCGCCGAGCTGATCCTCCGCAGCGGAATGAGCGTACGCGCGACCGAGCGCGAGGTTCGAAAGCGTACGAAGCCGGATGAGCCCGCGCCCGAGCCGGACGCGGAGACGCGCAAGCGCGAGGTCATCGTCCGCGAGCTCGAGCAGCGCCTGCGTCGCGCGCTGGGCGTGCGCGTGGAGCTTCGAACCAACAAGAAGAAGTCAGGCGCCGGGGTGATCGAGGTCCCCTACATGAGCCTCGACGAGCTCGACCGGCTGCTCCACATCTTCCTCGAGAAGCCCGCCTAATCAGTCGTCGCGCAGACCCGCGCGGCGCTCGGCCGCGATGACGACATTGTTGAGCAAGCACGCGATGGTCATCGGGCCTACGCCCCCGGGGACCGGCGTGATCGCGGCGGCGCGCTCACGCGCGGCCTCGTACTCGACGTCGCCCGTGAGCGTGCCGTCCTCGAGCCGATTGATGCCCACGTCGATGACGAGCGCGCCCGGCCGAATCCACTCGCCCTTGATGAAGTTGGGTCGCCCGACCGCCGCGACCAGGATGTCGGCGCGCGCGACCTCCTCCGCGAGGTTCTTGGTCCGGGAGTGCGCGATCGTGACGGTCGTGTTGGCCTGCAGCAGCAGGTGCGCGACCGGCTTGCCGACGATCGTCGAGCGCCCGACCACCAGCGCCCGCTTGCCGCTGAGCTCCTGCCCCTGCTCCTCGAGCAGGTGCATACAGCCCTGCGGCGTGCAGGCGACGAAGCGGTGCTTGCCGATCATCAGGCGACCGAGGTTGTACGGGTGAAAGCCGTCGACATCTTTGTCGGGGTGGATCGCCAGCAGGATCGCGTCGCTGTCGATGTTACTGGGCAGCGGCAGCTGCACGAGGATCCCGTCGACCTCCGGATCCTCGTTGAGCTGCTTGATCACGGCGAGCAGCTCCTCCGTCGTCGCCCCGGGCGCGCGGTGGTCTCGCGTCGCGATCCCGGCCTTCTTCGCCCGACGCTCTTTGCTGCGGACATAGACCTGAGAGGCCGGGTTATCCCCGATGAGCACCACCGCGAGGCACGGCGTGACGCCCTTGTCGACGCAGGCGGCGACGCGACTCTTGACTTGTTTAAGGAGACGGCGAGAGTTCTTCTTGCCGTCGATTCGCGTTGGGTCGGTCGGTTTCGCTTGCTCGGTCACGAGGTCGAGGCCTTTGTCGAATCGGGCTTCGATGATGCCTTCGATGCGTCGCCCGATCCACCGGAGCCGCCCGAGCCGCCGTCGCCTCCGCCTCCGCCTCCGCCTCCCTCGGACGAGCCGCCGCCCTTGTCCTGCTTCCGCGTGCTCGCGTAGCCGTCCTTGTACCAACCGCCACCTTTGAGATGGAACGCGGCCGCGGTGATCTGGCGTACCAGCTCGCCGCCGCAGGCTTCACACTTCTTCATCGGCGGGTCGCTGAACTTCTGGATGTACTCGGGCTCGGCTCCACACTTGGTGCATCGGTAGGCGTAGATCGGCATGGTCTGTTCGGCTTTGCTTCGTCAGGGCCCCGTATCACCGGCCGCGCCGCCGGTCCGAGCTGAACGCGTTCGAGGTGCCCGTGCGTTGTAGACAGGGAATTTCCGGACGCTCGAACGTAAAGAGCAATCTCGCAACGTCAAGTCGGACCCGGCACCGGCCTCGTTCGCCGGCGGGAACCTTGGGAGTCAATTAGAGTCGAATCTTGAGTCCGTTCGCGAGTCGAAATTCGAGTCGAGACGTCGTGTGAAGAAGAAGTAGTACCCCAAGCCGCCATCGCGCGGTACGGAAGCGAGCACGCGCCGCTGGCGCTCGTCCCCCGCCCCCGCCCACCACAGCCATAAACCGCCCCGTGTCCCGAAATAGCCGCACCACAACCGGATTGAGCGAGACGAGCTGCTACTCTGTTCGTATGGCTCGCGGCCGACGTCGGGATGCGCGCGTGCGACGCAGAACCCGGTTCTTCGGTCGCGCGCTCCAGCTCGCGCCGACGCTGTGCGCGACCCTGCTCGTCTCGACGTTCTCACTCTACTTCCCAGGCGATCTTGCGGCTGCCGGCGACGACTGGGGCCTCGAGCGCGACGACCGAGATCCCGAGCTCGTCGCGCGCCGGTTCGCGAAGCTGCGAAAAAACCCCTTCGATCGCGGTCAGTGGCGCGCGCTAGAGAAGAGCATCGGGCGCAAGGGGCTGGCGAGCAAGATCGCGAGCGCACTCGCCAAGAGCCCGAACGACGTGGGGCTCACCATCCTCGACGCCCGCGGCAAGCTCGCGCGCGGGCAGGCGCGCGCGGCCGCCGAGCAGCTTGGCACGGTCGAGTCGCGCGCCGGACGGTGGCGGACAAAGGTCGGGGAGCTGCGCGCGAAGGCGCTCGAGACCGCCGGAGCCCACGCCGAGCTCGTCGCGCTGCTCGAGGAGCGCGCGGCCGCGACCCAGGGCGCGAGCGCCAAGAAGAAGCTGCTCGAGCGCGCCTACAAAAACGCCGATCGCGGCGGCCTCGACAGCGCCCAGCTCCGGCTCGCGCGCGGGCTGGTCGAGCTCTCCCCCAAGTCCGTCGAGGCGCAGCGTCGACTCGCCATCGCCGCGTCCCGCGGCGGCGACCGCCCGACGTCCGAGGCCGCCTTCGCGGCGGCGGAGAAGCTCACTGGGAGCAAGCGCGCGCGCATCAACCTGCGCCTCGACTGGGCCAACGCCCGCGTTCAGGCGGGCGATGTCGACGGCGCGACGGCGCTGCTGTGGGAGATGATCGAGGGCGGGTCGCTCAGCGTGGACGACCGCGAGCAGCTCTGGCGCCACCTGTCCGCGACGTACCGCTCCGCCGGGTCCGAGGAGACCTTGGTGACGCGCCTGCGGACGTGGCTGGAGTCGCCGCGACACAAGCAAGACGCCGCGGCGTGGCGGACGCTCGCTGAGGCGCAGGCCCGCAGCGGCGTCGATCCGCTGCCCGCGTGGCGCGAGGCCGTCGCGATCAACCCGCGCGACGTCGAGACGCGCAAGTCGTTGATCTTGGCGCTCGACGCTGGCGGGCAGCCGGCGCAGGCGCTCGAGGAGTTCCGCAAGCTCGCGCGCAGCCCCTCGTTCGTCGATCTCGGCCTCGAGCTCGCCAACCGCATGATCCCCAACGGAGAGCGCGCGACCGCGATGGCGCTCGGCGCCGAGCTCGAGTCAATGGCGGGGCGTGACGCGCAGGCGCTCATGCAGCTGGTCGACTTCTACAACCTGAACGATGAGCCAGAGCGCGCCCTCGGGGTCGCGCGCAAGCTCGTCAAGGCCCACGCCCGCGATCCCGAGGCTCGCATCATCCTCGGCGAGCAGCTGTTTCAGATGCGCGATGAGAAAGCCGCGCTGCGTGAGTGGGGGATGCTACCGAAGCTGATTCGTCCGCGTCACAAGGGCTGGGCGCGCCACGCCGAGATCCTCTCAGAGCACAACCTGCGCGAGGCCAAAGACTCGCTGCAAAAAGCCCTCGCGGCCGCGCCGCGAGAGCCCAGCTACTTGCGGCTGCAGGCGCTGCTGTTGACCGAGCAGCGCGTGTTCGGCGAGGCGCTGAAGACCTGGCAGAAGCTGCTCGCGGAGGCCAAGGGGCCGAAGCACCGGCTGCTTCGAGACGAGGCCCGCACGCGGGTGGTCAACCTCCTCATCGAGGGGACCTCCTCGCGCATGATCAAGGAGCGCGACAACGCCGAGCGTGACGCGCTGACGACGCTCAACCCCCCGGACGAGCCCGAGGAGGCCCTCGAGGCGGGTCTGTTCCTCGCCGAGCTCTACACGCGCGAGCAGAAGTATCACAAGGCCGTGCTCGTGCATGAGCTGCTCGTGAAGATGGATCCGAGCGACCCGGACCGACTGGCAGACCTGGCGCTCAGCCAGCGCCGCGCCGGGATGGCCGAGGAGGCGCTGACCTCCCTCGATCGGCTGATGGCCGTGGATCCGAAGCGCGGGGCGGACCTGCTCTCCGAACTCTCCGACCTGGCCTTTGAATCCGGTGAGACGGAGCGCGTGCTGCGGGCGGCCGCGCGGGCGAAGTCCGAGGGCGTCGACAGCTCGGAGGCGCTGCTGCGGCTCGGCGAGCTGTACGAGCGCCGCGGCGATCTCAAGGCGGCCGCGGAGACCTACGAGGGGCTGCTGCGCAATCGGCCCGATGACACCGCGGCGATGCTGCACCTCGCGGAGCTGCAGCTGACGCGCGGACAGCTCGACGAGGCCTCGACGCTGTTTCGCACGATCCTCCGCAACCCCGCCCCGCCAGAGATCACGCGCAAGGCGTTTCGCCGCGCGCTCGACCTGGCGGAGGCGCGCGACCAGATCCTCGAGATCGTCGACCTCGCGCTGCAGACGAGCAAGCGCAGCGCGGGCTCGACCGACTCCATCGAGTTCCTGCTCGACGTCCTCGATCGCGCCGCCCCTGGAGAGATCCGCGACTGGTTGGGGCTCGACGGATCGAGCGACGAGCGCCCGGACGACAACGCGCGGCTCAACGGGCTGCGACAGGCGCTCCTGCACGCGCTCGCCCGCGGCCCGGTCGGCGCGCGGCAACGCGCGGCGGCGCACCTGGGCAAGCTCGCGCTCCCTGACACGGCCGCTCCGCTCGCGCGGATCGGCGCGCGGCTGTCCCCTCCGCGCAACGCCACGCGAGCGGTCCAGTCGGCGTACACCCGCGCCCGCGCGACGGCGCTCGAGGCCGCCGGCGAGCTCGACGACCCCAACGCGGTCCCGGTGTTTATCGAGCTGCTGCGATCGCCCGAGCGATTTAGTCGCGTCCGCTACGCCGCCGCGTGGGCTCTCGCGCGCAGCAGCAGACCAGAGGCGGCCGCGGCGCTGCGCCCGTTCCTGCGCTCGCGTGACGACTCCGTGATGGCGTCGCTCGCCTGCGTCGCGCTCGCCCGTCCCGAGAGCCACGCGCTCGCGCGAAGTGAACGCGCGAATATGGAGATGATCGCGACGCGTGCCCGCAGCCCCCACGGCCGGCATGCGTGTGCATACGCAATCGCCGCGATCACGCCGGACGATCAGCTGGATCCGATCCTCGAGCAGCTCAACAGCTCGGATCCGGTCGTCGCCGCGATCGCGGCCTGGCGCCTCGGGAACATCGATCGAGACGCGCTGGGAGACGCGAAAACGCGCGCTGTGATCGCCGCGCTGTTCGGGCGCTTCGTCGGACCCCGCGGACTCGCCCGTGACGCGGCGAGCGCGTCCCTCGCTCGACTGTTGGCGGAGGGCCGAGAAGCGCACACAAGACAAGCCACGCGCCCGCTCCCGGCGTCGAACAAGGACGGCTGGGAAATCACTATCGAGCGGTGGATTCGCGCCCTCGTCGCCCCTGAGGTCCAGGGGCTAGAACCCGCGCGTATCAAGCCGTATCTGCCCGAACTCGAGCAGGCCCTCGACGCCGCAGCCGAGGGGACCCGCGCAGAGCAACAAGCGGCGGCGTGGATCCGCGAGTCCTGTGGCGAAGCGCCCGCGAAGCCTGCAGAAAACGCGTCGGCTCCCCGGTGCCTGGCCCCCTTGGTCACGCGCCGCGTCGAGCTAAAGTGACGTGTTCGTTGACATTGGCGCGCCACAGGATGAGGATTCGGTGGTCATGGAACTAGGCCTCACCTGCTCGGCTTGCGGTCACCTCAATCCGCTCCGCGCGCAAAAGTGTGAACAGTGCAGGACCTCGCTGGCGCCGAAAGCTGGCGCGCAAGCCCGGGCGGTGCCGCCGCCGCCGTCGATCTCGACGTTCGGGAAGGGCATGCCGGCGGCCAAACCTCCGCAGGCCGGCGCGACTCCTCGACCTCCACAGTTCGACGCCAAGACCGGTAAGCCGCTCGGCGCGGCCCCGTCAGGGCCCGCCAAGAAGGGCTTCACCGGCAGCAAGGGGGGCGCCGCCAAGACCATGTTCTTCGGCGCGCTGCAGCAGCAGGCGGTCGTGCCGCGGCTCGTCGTGATCAAGGGCGAGGGCGGCGACGGCCTGACGTTCCATCTCAGCGGGACGAACCACACCGTCGGTCGTTCGAAGGGGGACATCCTGTTCCGCGAGGACCCGTTCCTCGATCCGGAGCACGCGAAGTTCACCGTCCAGGGCGGGCGTCTGTTCGTCAAAGGCCTCGAGAGCACGAACGGGATCTTCGTGCGCATCAAGTCACCGGTCCCGCTCGATCACGACGACTGCTTCCTCGTCGGCGAGCAGCTCCTGCGCATCGACAGCAAAGAGCTCCCGACCGGCGAGCCGGATCAGTTCGGCACCTACGCCTACAGCAGCCCACGGCCCGACGGTCAGTTCCGCGTCATCCAGCTGCTCGCGGGCGGCGGCGAGGGACGCGTCATCTCGGCCCAGGGCGGCAGCATGACCATGGGCCGTGAGGGCAACCTCATGAACTTCCCGAGCGACCGATTTATCTCGGGTCGGCACGCTCGACTCGACGCCGCCTCCGACAGCGAGCACATCTACTTGACCGACACAGGCTCGAGAAACGGCACGTTCATTCGTCTCAAGGGCGCGCAAGAGCTCTTCCACGGCGACTATCTTTTTGTTGGCCAGCAGCTGCTGCGGGTCGAGATTTCCTGAACGCGAGGTCCCCGTGATCATCTGTCCGAATTGCGGCAAAGAGAACCAGGACCACTACAAGTTCTGCCTGGCGTGCGGCACCAAGCTGCCGTCGAAGTCGGCTCCGTCGGCGCCCCGCGTGCCCAACGCCGGACCCGCACGGCGTCCGCCACCACCTCCCGTGATCGGTGGACCTCCGAGCGTCGGCACCCCGTCGAAGACCCCAACGTCCGAGGCGCGTCCGTCCTCCGGCGGGGGGCTGAACATCCCGACGCTCGCCAAGAAGCCCGCGCCGCAGGGGCCCGGCGCGACGATGCTCCCGGACGAGAAGAGCGGAGTTGGGAGCGTCGCGGCTGCCCCGGCGGCGGCGCCCGCCAACGCGCCGCTGAACTGCGGCACGTGTGGACAGGTAAACCCGCCCGGCTTCCGATTCTGCGGTCGCTGCGGCGCGCGACTCTCGGCGCCCGCGCCCGCGCCCGCCCCGGCCCCAGCTCCGGCCCCTGCCGTTCCGGCGCCAGAGCCTCCGCGGGCCGTCGCCCCACCCGCGCCGACACCTCAGCCCACGCCCGCTCCGCCCCCCGAGGTTCAGTACCGGGCCCGGCTCACGCTGCTGCGCGAGGACGGCTCCGAGGGCGGCTCGCTCGACATCGAGGGTGGACCGCACGTCTTTGGCCGCCAGTACGGCCCGCCCTTCGACCAAGACTACTACCTCAACCCCGAGCACTGCGCCTTCACGGTCAAGAAGGACGGCCTCTTTATCGAGGACGCCTCTGAGGTCAACGGCGTCTATCGGAAGATCGAGGGGAAGTTCGAGCTGCAGGACCGTGACATGTTCCGCGTCGGCCAGGAGCTGCTCTACTACGAGGATCTGCCCGAGCCGATGCCGACCCCGAACGGCACAGAGGTCATGGGAAGCCCGAACCCTGGCTACTGGGGTCGCGTGAGCGTGATGATCGACGGTCAGCGCCTCGTCGAGAGTCACCCCTTCGCCGAGGACACCTTCAATATCGGTCGCGAGCAGGGTGACCTCACCTTCCCGATGGACGGCTACGTCTCCAGCCGACACTGTCGAATCTTCGGCGATGACACGGGCGTCTACCTGGAAGATCTTGGGTCTTCGAACGGGACCTACCTGCGGATTCGCTCCGGGACGCTGGTCGAC
Organism: Polyangia bacterium; assembly: GCA_030430565.1. GTDB lineage: Bacteria > Myxococcota_A > Polyangia > Nannocystales > Nannocystaceae > JACKDW01. The sequence goes on along the minus strand of JAUIKS010000013.1, from coordinate 90,838 downwards.
TCGGGGACGTTGATTCTCGTCGGGCAGCAGCTGTTCCGCATCGATCGGATTCCGTAGCCGAGCCGCTACGGTCGGGCCGCGTCGCCGATCTGCGGGCCGACAGGCGTCGACCTGATGGTCATCCCCTGCGGCATCTCGTAGGTGAACTCGGGCTGCGCGTGCGTGGTCGTGCCGTCCTCGAACTGAAGGCTGACGACGACCGGACCCGCCGCGAAGGGGATCGGCGCGCGCGCGCGGATGAGGGAGTCGCTCTCGAGGATGACCCCCTTGGCCGCGCGCGTCCCGAAGAACACGTCAACGCGACCGTGGGTTCGAAACCCGCTCCCCGTGATGCGAACGTCGACACCATCCCGGATGTCGCCGCGCGTCGGCGAGACCGCGACACCGTCGCGCGCGCCCCCACAGCCGAGCGCGGTGCACAGCGAAAGCCCCGCGAACGCCATCGCGGTGGTGCTCGTGGGACTCAAGAAAAAACCCGCGCCCATGACCCTACGATAGGGTCACGGGCGCGGGAGAGGCAAGTTGCGACGTGCTCGCGTTACCAGACCTCACGGCGCTTCAGCTCGCGCCGGATCTTGCCGAGGGCCTGCTCCTGGAGCTGACGGATGCGCTCACGCGAGAGTGAGTACTGCTCGCCGATCTGCTTCAGGGTGTGCTCGCTGTCGTTCTCAAGACCGAAGCGCTTGCGCAGGATGTCGGCCTCGATGGGACGCAGCGACGTGATCACGTCGCGTACTTGATCGTTGAGCGCGCGGGCCTCGAGCGCCTCACCGGGCGCCTCGGCGTCGGGGTCCTCGAGGAAATCGACGACGCGACGACCGTCCTGGTCGGAGACCGGGCGGTCCAGGCTGATGGCCTGATCGAGAAGAAGGTTGTTCATCTTCTGGATCTTGGCGAGCGCCAGGCCCGTGTGCTCGGCGAGCTCCTCGGGCGTGGCGTCACGTCCGTTGAGCATCTCGAGCTCTCGACGCGCCCGCGAGATCTTGTGGTACGCGTCGATCATGTGGACCGGGAGTCGAACCGCGCGCCCCTTATCCGCGATAGCGCGGCTGATGGCGTGACGGATCCACCAGCTCCCGTAGGTCGAGAACCGGAAGCCTTTGCGGTGGTCGAAGCGATCGACCGCCTTCATCAGGCCGATGTTGCCCTCCTGGATGAGGTCCTGAAGCGGCATACGACCGTGGTTGAAGCGTCGCGCGATCGAGACGACCAGCCGGAGGTTCGCCTTCACGAACACGTTCTTCGCGTGGCGCTGGGCGGCGCCGGTGCTGCGAACGCGCTGGACGTAGGACTTGAACGGCCGGCTCCCCTGACGCGGGAAGTTGACCGAGATCGAGATCCCCTCGCGCTTGCCCGCGTCGATGGTCTCGAGGTCGGCGGCGATCATATCGGACACGATCCCGTCGACATCGATGTCACCGAGTCGCTCGACGAGCTCAGCCCGGGACGCGTCGTAGGCGTCCTTGTGGGCCCGCGTCTCGCGATCACGGAGGTTCCGCGAGGCCTTCCGCATCGCCTTAAGCTCTGCGGCCGGCACGTCGTCGGCGTCGACCTTCTCCTCGATCAGCGCGACGATCCCGTCGATGAACGGAGGGTATGAGAGCAGCTCGCTCCAGTACTCGCGCCGGAGTCGGTAGATCCGCGTAGCGAGCTTCAGCTCCTGCTCGGGCGAGAGCACCTCGAGATTCGACATCTCGCGGAAGTACAGCCCGAGGAAGTTGCCGGAGTCGTCATCAGCCCCCTTCGACTTGCCGCGACCAGAGCGCGCCTTGCCCGCCTTGCCCGTGGGCTTGGGCCACGTGCGCTTGCGCGAACGTGCCAGTCGGGGAGGTGATCCTCGTGTAACTTTGCGCCGTGCCATGAGCTTGCTCACTTACTCGATCGGTCTATCCAGCCGACCGTGGTTGATTATGCGTAAGGGTTAGGGATTTCTGACGGGTTAACTGGCGAAGTTCAGTGTTTATGTCCGGAATTGTCCAGATCCGTAAGAACATCGGCTGTTGGACTGTCAACACGTCAGCTCTTCAAACCTTGCAAGACGGACGCCGAGTCCCTCGCGGCGCCCATACTTAAGTACGGAAATGGATGGCGAACGTTTCAAACTTGTGGCATCTATTTCGTTTGCGCTCGTAAGACGACTTCTGACCCGTTTACGGAGGAGTCGTCGGCGACGCGGAGGTTGGACAACGATGTAGTCACGCGTAGTTTCACGCGCGTCACCATCGTTGAAGATCGCTCTCAAGCGCGCTCGACGTACCAAATACGCGCGCGTCGGTGGCTACTCGAGCTTCCATATGGCTACAGCCGTAGCCAACCACGGCTGTCCGACCGCGACATCGATGTCATGTGCGATACGCGACCTGGCGTTCGCCTCGGCCAGCCGCCCGGACGGGTCTCGCTCCCCTACCCGGAGATCACCCCGCGGATCGCTCGGCGACGATCCAGACCTCGGGCGAGGCCGCGCCGTAGGAGCGGCCGGGCGTCTCGCGGTTGCCTGAGACCTCGACCACGCGGAAACCGACGCTCCGCACGAGCTGTACCAGCTCGGGCATCGAGTACACCCGCACCCGCATCTTGTGCTCAAACTGTCGACCGTCTTCGAACACGATCGTGCGGTTGATCTTCATGCGGTTCTTGAAGCCGTCGAATTCCGCGACGTCGAGCACGAGCGACGAGCGCCCCTCCCACCACGATCGACTGGGGAGGATTCGCAGCTGGAAGTCACGGTTGGTGACCTGCAGCACCAGCTTGCCGCCGGGCTTCAGCACCTCGCGCATCTCGACCAGGCACTGCCGATTCTGCTCGTCGCCGAAGTAGCCGAAGGTCGTGCCGAGACAGGTCACGATGTCGAAGGTCCGATCCCGCGGGAGCGAGCGCATGTCGCCCAGCAGGTACTTGATGCTCGCCTTCTCGCGATCCTTCTTCTGGGTGGCGCGCATCAGCATCGGCTTCGAAGCGTCGAGCCCCGTGACCTCGAGCTTGCGCTTGGCGAAGGCGAGGCAGTGCCACCCCGCGCCGCAGCCGACGTCGAGCAGGCTGGCCCCCTGGGACGGCTTGAGCGCCCGCATGATGAACTTCGCGTCGAGCTCGCTCGCGACATCTCGATCACGTGGCTCTACGGCCAGGTAGTGATCGGCGAAGACCCCCTCGTACCACGGCTTCCCCTGGTCGAGCTCGGGCGCGTCAGACGGGACAGACTGCGGACGATCCCGGGGAGTCGGCGCGGGTCGACGCGCCGGCGCGCGCGGGGGCGTCTGCGCGGCGCGAGCCGCCGGAGGACGCGCGGGTGCGGGCGGAGGCGCTTTTGGAGCCGGCGCGCGCGGACGCTCTCTTCGAGCCGGAGGCGGGCTCGTCGGCGGGCTTATCGGCTCCTCGGTCGCCTCGTGAAGATCGAGCTCGATCGTCTCTTCATCGACGACATCGACCTCGACCTCATCCTCGACGTCGTCCTCGACATCGACCTCGACCTCGTCATCGACCTCGACCTCGACCTCGTCTTCGACCTCGACCTCCGTGACCTCGATCTCCTCGGTGTCGACCGGCTCGATCGCGGCGGGCTCCACGTGGTCATGCGTCGCCGGCTCGACGGCGGGAGGCGCCGCCTCTACGGGGCCGCTCGAGCGCGTCAACGAGGGGATCACGATCCCGGCGCCGTCTCCGGCGACGGGCTCGGGCGGCTGCTCGGGGTACTCGTCCTCGGGTTCGGGCTCGTCGAACACGGAGTCGCGGACAGAGCCGAAGCCGAGCTCACCGGCGCTCGATCGCCTCGCCGTCGGGGGCTTCGCCCCGCCGCCGATCTCTCCCGAGATCACGCCGCTGGCCTGTGTGGCCTGCGTGGCCGGCGGCGCTCCGATCTCGCCGGAGACAGCGGACGACCTTGGTTTCGGGATGTCTTCTACGACAGGTGGTAGAGCTGGCTCTGGCGTCGGAGCTGGCTCTGAGACCAGCTCACCGGAGGAGGCCATGCCGCGCTCGCTGCGGACCACGCGGGGGACCTGCAGCTCCGGCGCTGGCGGAGACGCTTCGGGGGACGCCGGCGGGGGCGCGGTGACCGAGGGGATCACCGGCGCGGAGACGGCCGGTGGCGCGACGGTGGGCGGCGCGATGGCGGGCGCGGCCGACTTCGAGATCATCGGGATCTCGAGACGCGGCGCCGCGGCCTCCTCGGTCGACGCGGGCGTCGGGGACTCGGGCGCGGGCGCCGTGAGCGTAGGAATCGCGAGTACGGGATCCGCCGACGCGGCTGGAGGTGACTCGGCCGGTGGATTGGTGGGCGCCGTGGGCGTCGCGCCGGGTCCCGTCTCCATCGCGAATGGCAAGGACGCGGCTTGCGCAGCGCGCCTTCGCCGAGGACCTCGTCGTGGACCGCGACGCGTCGGCGCGGGCGCGGGCTGAGGTGTTGTTGAAGCTGAAGTTGAAGTTGAAGTTGAAGTTGAGGCTGGAGCCGGCGCCGCGGCTTGCTGCGCGGGCGTCGTGCGCTGCGTGTGGGGCTCTTGGGGCGCGGCGGGGTCGAGCAAGGCGGCGAACGGATCAGCGGCCGGCTGCGCCTCGGCCGGCGCGGCTTGGCGGGGCTTCGACGCGATCATCGAGGGGATCACGAGCTTGGGCTCTGGGTGCCCTGACGGGGGGCGTGAGGCGGGCTTTCGACGCTTGAGCGCGTCGACGAGCCGCGTCTCGTCCGGCCAGCGCAGCATCAGGCGCAGCTGGTCGTCGACGGGATCCAGCGACTCGCCCGCGCGCGGACGAGAGCGCGGCACAGAGGTGAAGTCCTGCAGCCAGTCCTCAGGTGACACTCGCCACGTCATCGCTCACCGTTTCCTTGCAAGATCACCTGCCCCATCCGCACCTTCGCCGGGAGCGCCGCGCTCGTCGGCTCGACGCCTTTCTCGGTGACCAGCACGACCGTGCTCCCGAGATGAAAGATCCCCAATTCGTCGGCCTTGCGCATGCGAACCGCGGGCTCGCAGACGAGCTGCCGGATCGCCCGCGGGTGCGGTTCGATATGGCGATACGAGCAGGTCATATGTCCGACGCCGAAGGCCGCGATCATCACGACGACCATCTTGCCGTGCGCTGTCTCGAGCGTGTGGACCATTCGCTCGTTGAGCGCGAACAGGCCAGGCGTGCGGGCGAGCGCGGCGTCGTTGACCGGGAGCAGCCGCCCGGGGATCAGCGTGACGCGCTCGACGAGCGCGTCGCAGGGGCAGTGCACGCGATGGTAGTCGCGGGGGTGGAGGTAGATCGTGGTCGCCGTGCCGCCGATGAAGGTCCGCGCGAGCTCGGGGTCCGCGATCAGCTCGGCGAGGTTGTAGCCGTGCCCCTTCGCCTGCACCCGCGTGGACTCGTCGATCTCGACGCTGTCGCGGATCAGCCCGTCCGACGGCGAGACGACGGCGCGGCTCTCGCGGGCGACTGGCCGCGCCCCCGCGCGCAGCTGCCGGGTGAAGAACGCGTCGAAGTTGTCGAAGCCGCGGTCGAGCGCGTCGGGCTCCACGTCGGCCATGTCGACGTCGAACAGCTTTATGTAGGCCGCGACGGCCGCGCGATTGATGGGCCGCGGAATTCGTACCCGTGCCGCTGCACCCATCATTCGCGTGGCAGCGAGCGCGCCCCAGTCGGGCGACTTCTCAAGCACCGCTGCCGCGAGCCGAGATCTCCAGGGAATTCCGCGAACGGGCATCATCAGCGGAGAAGAGCCTATCCAGCGGATTGTCCCAAAACAAGCGTCGTGACGGGCAGGCGCGCGCTCTCGAGATCGACGCGCCGGGTACGCTTTTTCCGCACCCGGGTCGGCGTGACAAAACCGCGCGATTCGAACCGCGATCAGGCGATCACGCGGGCGCTCGGATCGGTGCCTCGGGCGGTAGCGCCTCGAGACAGCCCACAGCGTCCGCGACGCTGCGGATCCCGAGTTCGCCCATGAGGCCGCGCAGCTCCTCGGTGATACGCACGATCGCGCCCGGCTCGGCGAAACACGCGGTTCCGACCTGCACGCAGTGCGCCCCCGCCATCAGGTACTCGAGCGCGTCTTCGCCGTTGAGGATCCCGCCCATGCCGCAGATCGGGAAGCCGGGCAACGCGCGCGCGACTTGATGGACCATCCGCAGCCCGACCGGCTTGATCGCCGGTCCGGAGAGGCCGCCGTAGGTCGTCGCAATTCGCGGGCGGCGTTTGCGGACGTCGATCGCCATGCCGGTGATCGTGTTGATGAGCGACACCCCGAACGCGCCGGCCTCTTTGACCGCCTGCGCCATCGCCACGTTGTCGCCCGCGTTCGGGCTGAGCTTGACGACGATGGGCGTATCGGTGGCCTCGACGCAGGCGCGCGTGAGCCGGTGGGCGACCTCGGGGACCGTCCCGAACTCAATGCCGCCCTTCTTGATGTTCGGGCACGAGATGTTCATCTCGAGCACGTCGATGCCCTGTGCGCCGCCTAGCGTGCGGGCGCACTCGATGTAGGTTTCGAAGTCGGTGCCGAAGAAGTTGACCCACACCGCGATGCCGAGGTCGCGGAGGAAGGGCAGCTTCTCGCGCAAGAACGCCTGCGCGCCGACGTTCTCGAGACCGATCGAGTTGAGCATCCCCGACGCGGTCTCGCAGATCCTCGGCAGCGGGTTGCCGTGGCGCGGCTCGGGAGAGATCCCCTTGGTCGAGACGCCACCGAGCAGGCGCAGATCGATGAATTGCGCGAAGGGCTCCGCGTACGCGAAGCAGCCCGAGGCCGCGAGCAGCGGGCTCTTGAGGCGTTGATGTCCGAATGAGCAGGAGAGATCGAGCGGACGATCGATGGAACGATCGACGACACGATCGCCGGGGTCGTCGACGCGCGAAGACGCGTCCGTGCTCGCGTGTATGTTCACCAGCGCACCTCCTCGGCCGCGAACACGGGCCCGTCGCTGCAGCAGTATCGGTATGGCTTCGGGCCGTGGACCGGCACCGCGCAGCCGAGGCAGGCGCCGAAGCCACAGGCCATGTTCTCCTCGAGACAGAGATAGGTCGGGACTCCTTCGTCCAAGCCGATCGCGCGGACCGCTCGCAGCATCGGCGTCGGCCCGCACGACAGGATCTCGACGCGCTCGCCGCTGCGGTTTGCGCTCGCCAGGCGCTCGCGCAGCGCGACCGTGACGTAGCCGCGCGCGCCCGCGCTCCCGTCCTCGGTCGCGAGGTGCGTTTGCACGCCCCAGCGCGCGAAGTCGTCGAGCAGGACGAGGTCGTCGCTATTGCGCCCGCCGTAGAGCAGCTCGACCGTGTCGGCGCCAGCCCCAGCGTCGCTCGCGGCGACGCGCGCTTGCAGGTGTAAGGGCGGCAGGCCGACGCCGCCGGCGACGAGCAGCTGGGTCACGCCGCGCCGCGCCGGGCGAAAGCCCCGCCCCAGCGGCGCGGTCGCGGTCATGCGCTCGCCCGGCTTCAACGCGGCCATCCGCGCGGTGCCGCGCCCGTAGATCTTGGCGAGGATCGAGAAGTGACGATCGTCGGGCGCGTGGAGGATCGAGAACGCGCGCGGGTTGAGCAGGTCACGCCCCCACTCGCCGCGGAGCATCACGAATTGGCCAGGGCGCGTCTCGGCGACGGAGCTCGCGCTCGCGCTCGTGGTCTCGAACTCGAGCACGAAGTAGCCGCCGGAGAGCGCGCGGTTCTCGACCACGATGACGTCGAACTGAGCCGCAGGCACGCCGCTTCATAGGCCAGCGCGCGACGGGAGTAAATCGCCCATCCATTCACGGCGACAGGTCATGAGCAGGGCGTCATCCGGGGGCTCGCGGTAGTACCCTGGGCGCCGGCCGACGACCGCGAAGCCTGCCCGCTCATACAGGCGCACGGCGTTTGTATTGGCGCTGGCGACCTCGAGTTGAACTTGCTCACAGCCGGCAGCGCGCGCGCCCTGCAGGCTGTGGCGCAGCAGCGCGCCGCCGACACCGCGTCTGCGCGCCGCGGTCGCGGTCGCGATCTTGAGCAGATGGGCCTCGGGCGGGAGGTGCCAGACGCAGGCGAAGCCGAGCAGCGTGTTGTCGGAGTCGGAGACCGCGACCGCGACGCGCGCGAACGCGCGCGCGAGCTCCTCGGCGAACATGACCCGCGTCCACGGCCGGGGGAAACACGCGGCCTCGATCGCCGCGATCGCGTCGAGGTCCCCGGGTTCAGCGGAACGAAGGGACAGCTCAGCGCCGCTCATCAGCTTCCGCGCCGTCCGCGTGCGCGGCTTCGTCCGCGCCCGGCGGCTCAGCCTCGAGACCATCGCGGTCGCTGACTTGTTCCTCCTCGGGGGCGACGAGCGCGGCGATCTCGGCAGCCAGGCCGCCGCGGCGCGGGTCGTCGCCGAGGCCGTCACCGGTCTGCGCGCTCGTGAGCACCACGTCGCCGGGGTGGCAGCCAAATCGCGCGGCGATCTTGCGCGGGACGAGCCCGCGCTCCCCCTTGGAGAGCTTGTCGACCTTGGTCGCGACCACGAGCGTGGGTATCTGGTGCGCGCCCATGAAGTGCACGAGCTCGATATCTTCGTCGCGGACCTCGCGGCGGCTGTCGATCAGGAGCACGAGTCCGCGCAGGACGTCGCGGTTGGCGAGGTAGCCCTCGATCATCGGGCCGAACTGCTGCCGGATCGAGCGTGACGCGGCCGCGTAGCCGTAGCCGGGCAGGTCGACCCAGCGAAACCGCCGATCTCCGCGCTGTGGGTGCCGTAGCGTGATCGGGAAGAAATTGAGCAGCCGCGTCCGGCCGGGTGTTCGACTGACGCGCGCGAGCCCGCGCCGCGCGGCGAAGGCGTTGAGCAGGCTCGATTTACCGACGTTCGAGCGGCCCGCGACGGCGATCTCCGGTCGGTCGCCACGCGGACAGGACTTCAGCTCGGGCGCGCTGAGTTCGAACTCGGCCGAGACCACCCGCCAGCCGCCCCGACGACCAGGCTTGGTCTTGGATCCGTGCGCCGCGCGGCTCTTGGCCGACTGATTCGCCGTCTGATTCGCCGACGTGCGGGGCTGCTTGCGGGTCGTGCGGGGCATCCGGGGTGTCTCAGGACAGCGGCCTGCGGCCTGTATCGAGCGCGCGAGCGACTATACAGCAAGTGTTCGCACGCGATACGCTCGCGTTCATGGAGATCTACGGGCTGACCGGCGGGATTGGCAGCGGCAAGTCGACCGTCGCCGGCATCCTCGAGGAGTACGGAATCCCCGTCGTGTCCGCCGACGAGCTGTCGCGCGTCGTGATCGCCCCGGGCACCGAGGGTCTCCAAGAGGTCGTCAAGGCCTTCGGCGAGGAGATCATCAACCCCAAGACCCGCGAGCTCGACCGCAAGCGGATGGCCTCGTTGGTGTTCACCGATCCCAAGAAGCGCGCGCAGCTCGAGGAGATCATCCACCCGCGGGTGCGCGAGCGATTTGAGGACGTGATGCGTGCGCTGGCGAGCGGCGGGCACACCATCGTCGTGTACGAGATCCCGCTCCTGTTCGAGAAGCAGCTCCAGAACACGGTCTCCGCGGTCATCGTGGTCTCGGCCCGCGAGAAGGTCCGAATCGATCGCGTGCGAGTCCGCAGCGGCCTCTCAGCCGACGACGTGCGCCGGCGGATGGCCGCGCAGGTCGACGAGCAGACCCGGCGCAAGGGCGCGGACTACATCATCGAGAACAACGGCGACCAAGCCGATCTTCGCCACGAGGTCGAGGAGCTGATCGTTCGCTTCCTCAAGCCGCGCAGCAGCAACGAGGAGACGATCGAGGTCGAGGTCGAAGACGCGGACGACGACGAGTTCGAGGTCGACATCACCGACCCGGGGCTCACGCTCGACGACCTCGCGATCGAGACGGAAGAGATCGAGCTGCAGGTCGAGGAGCCCGACGCGCCGGCCAAGGCGCCCGCCGCCGCGCCGCCGACGCGAACGCCCCAACCACCTGCGCAGCAGGCCAGGCCACCTAGACCGCGCACGCCGATCAAGCCCGCCGCCGTGATCAAGCCCAGCGCGGTGATTCCTCCGCCTCCACGCAAGCCGGCACCGCCGCCGCACCCGCTGAACTCGCCGCGTCGCGCTGCGGTGGTTGAGAGCGAGCCCCCGCGCCCGCCCCACCCGCTCAACAACCCGCACAAGCCCGGCGAGGGCTAGCAGCCGTTGATCCGCGGGCGCGAAGGTCGGATGCTGGCGCTCCATGGACCAAGGCCCGAACTCCTCCGGTGAACCGCTCCCGCTCCAGGGGGTCACGGTCGTCGACACGACGCGCATGCTCCCGGGCGCCGTGCTCGCGCGCTCGCTGCTCGACCTCGGCGCCCGTGTCCTCAAGATCGAGGATCCGGGGATGGGCGATCCGATGCGTCACATGACGCCGCTCGTCGATGGCGTCGGCACGGGCTTCGCCGTGTTCTACCGCGGGGCCGAGTCCGTCGGCCTGAACCTCCGCTCCCCTGCAGGCGCCGCTGCTCTGCGCGCGCTCGTCCGCCGCGCCGACGTGTTCGTCGAGAGCTTTCGCCCCGGGACGCTCGCGCGCTGGGGCCTCGGCCCCGAGGTGCTGCAGGACGGCAACCCCGGGCTCGTGGTCTGCTCCCTGCCCGGCTACCCGCCGCGCGGAGACGACGACCGACGCGTCGGCCACGACGGCAACCTCATGGGTCACACCGGCCTGCTCGACCGGCTCGGCACCCCGGGCATGCCGCCGGTGCTGTTCGCCGACATCACCTCCGGGACCCTGGCCTGCACCTCGGTGGTCGCGGCGCTGCTGCGACGGGGGCAGACCGGGCGCGGCGGCGTGATCTCGCAGCCGCTGCTCTCGGGCCCGCTGCAATTCCTCGCCTGGCCGTGGATCGACGCCGCGGCGGCCGAGCGGGCGCGCGCGCGGGGCGAGGAGCCGGAGCCTATGGATCACGGGCTGCTGCTCGGCGGAAACGTGCCCTGCTACCGGCGCTATCGCTGCAAGGACGACCGCGACCTCACCGTCGGCTGCCTCGAGCCGAAGTTTTGGTTCAAGCTCGTGACGCTGCTCGGCGTCCCGGAGCTCGCGGGCGCGGGCCTGGATGTCGGCGAGGACGGCGCGACCGCGACCGCGCGCGTCCAGGAGATCCTGTCCACCAAGACATGTGACGAGTGGCTCGCGGAGCTGGCCCCGCACGACCTCCCGATCGGCCCGGTCAACGATCTCGCCGCCGCCCGCCGCGACCCGACGATGCGCGACAGCGGGCTGCTCGAGCAGACGCCGCTGCCCGGGGGCGGCACGCTCGACGCCCCCGGCCCGAGCTACCCCTCGCTCGGGCGCACGCCGAGCAGTCCGGCGCCGCGGCTGGGCGAGCACACGGCCGCGGCGCTGCGCGAGTTCGGGGTCGACGAGGCCACGATCGCGGCGCTCTCGTAGCCGCCTGTAGCGAGCGCCCACGTGTCGACCCGCGCCGGCGCTTACGTCGCTGGCGAGGCGGGAAACGAAGTTGTTCTGGGCGTACCGCGAGTCTCGCCAACAACGCCAGCGGCCGAAGGACCGAGGAGTCGACACGTGGACGCTCGCCGCGGGCGTTGAGGGCCGGCTCGGACTCGCGCGCCGCCGCGGTGGAGAGGCGCGCGGGCGCGGCCGACCGGTAGACTCGAGCGAGACGTGGCGGCCCGAGCATGTCGAAGCCCACGCGCGACACAACCTCCTCGTTCCTGTCACAAGAGCCAGGTCATCAAGCGATCGACCCGCTCGCGATCACGACGGCGAGCGCCGACGACGGTCCCCCGATCAAGGAGGCGCTGGCCCAGGCCACGCTGGATCCGCGGATGCGTGACATCGTGCTCTCGCGGCTGTTCTCGAGCGCGGCGCCGCGCCGGATCGGCCGCTACCGCGTCCTCGACCTGCTCGGCGAGGGCGCGATGGGTCGCGTGTACTCGGCCTACGATGATCAGCTCGACCGCAAGGTCGCCGTGAAGGTCGTGCGCAACCAAAGCGGCCAAGACGCGCACGAGCGCCTGCTCCGCGAGGCGCGGGCGCTGGCGCGGCTGTCGCACGCGAACATCACGACGGTCCACGAGGTCGACGAGGTGACGCGCGACGACGGCGGCCGCGAGGTGTTTATCGCGATGGAGTTCGTCCGCGGAGAGACGCTGCGGGACTGGCTCGCCGCGCCGGCGCGGCGCTCGTGGAGGGAGGTGCTGGGCTGCTTCCTGCAAGCCGGCGCGGCGCTGGCCGCCGCCCACGAGGCCGGCCTGGTGCACCGCGACTTCAAGCCAGAGAACACGATCGTCACCGCGGGGGGCGTGCTCAAGGTCCTCGACTTCGGCCTCGCGCGCGCGCTCGACTCGAGCGAGCGCGAGCCCCCGCGCGACGGCGGCGCGACGGAGCGCCCGACGACGCTCACGCGGACCGGCGCGCTCATGGGGACCCCGGTGTATATGTCCCCAGAGCAATTCGCGGGCGGGACCGCGACGACGCGCAGCGACCAATTCAGCTTCTGCGTCGCGCTCTACGAGGCGCTCTACGGCGCGCGCCCGTTCTCCGGCGCGTCGCTGAGGGAGCTCTCCGTGAACGTCTTGAGCGGACGACGTGACGAGCCGCCGGGCGGCGTCGCGGTGCCCGGCTGGATCGCGCGAGTCCTCGACCGCGGGCTGCAGACGGACCCTGACGCGCGCTGGCCGTCGATGCGCGCGCTCGTCGACGCGCTGGCGGATGACCCGACGAACAGGCGACAGCGTTGGCTCGGGATCGGGCTGCTCGCCCTCGCCGTCGGCGGGGTCAGCGTCGCGCTGACGCTGTACCTCGGCGTCGACGGCGGCGCGCCCGAGTCGCGCTGCACGGGCGCGGCGCAGGAGATGGCCACGGTCTGGAGCGCGTCGCGTCAAGGAGTGGTCGCGCGGGCGCTGGTCGCGAGCGGAGAGTCGTACGCGCAGACGACGACGAAGACCGTGCTCGGGCTGCTCGACGCCTACGCCGCGCGCTGGATCGCCGCGCGGACCGACGCCTGCGAGGACACGCTGCGCGAGGAGCAGTCGCCCGCCTTGATGGACGCGCGGGTCCAGTGTCTCGAGGATCGACGCCGGGCCGTGAACGCGCTGATCGGCGTGTTTGAGGAGGCCGACGCCGGGACGACGCGGCGGGCGGTCGAGCTGGCGCGCGACCTGCCGACGATCGAGCTGTGCGCGGAGCTCGAGTACGTGACCGCCGCCGTGAAGCCGCCCGAGGACGCGCCGACGCGCCGGCTCGTGGCCCGCGCGCGCGATGAGCTGGCGCGCGCCGCCCAGCTGCTCGACGCGGGCAAGTTCGACGCCGTCGAGACCGCGCTCGCGCGCGCCTCGACCGGTCTCGAGGCGCTCGACTACGCGCCGATCAAGCTCGAGCTCGCGGCCGTCGCGGGCGAGCTGCTGGACGCGCGCGGCGAGTACAAGCGCGCCGTCGCCCAGCTCGAGCCGGTGTACTTCGCGGCGCGCGAGCTCCGGCACGATCAGCTCGCCGCGCGCCTGGCCTCGCAGCTCGCGTGGAGCGTCGGCTACGGCCTCACGGAGCTCGACGCTGGCGAGCGCTGGGCGAAGCAGGCGAGCGCCGAGGTCGCGCGCGGCGTCGCGCCGGCGCGGACCCGCGTCGAGATGCTCTCGCTGCTGGGCGTGATCGCGGACAAGCGCAGCGACTTCAACGCCTCGCTCGCGCTCCACGACGAGGCGCTCGCCGAGCACGCGCGGATCGACGGAGACGGCGCGAGCGCGGTGATGCTGCACCTCAACCGCGGCGCGGTCTACGACATGCTGCAGCGCTGGGACGAGGCGCTCGCGGACTACCGTCGCGCGCTCGCTCTGCTCGAGTCGGAGTACGGGCCGAAGCACCCGATGTCCTCGCGGCTGTGGAGCAACATGGGCCTGGTCTACGGCCAGCTCGGGCGCCACGAGGAGGCGGTGGCGACGCAGGAGCGCGCGCTCGCGCTGGCGCGCGCGTACTTCAGCGGGACGACCAAGCTCGGGGACCGGCTGCTCAACCTCGGCCTCGCCTACTGGCGCGCGGCTCGCTACGACGACTCGGAGGCCGCGCTCGGCGAGGCGCTCGAGATCTACCTGCGCGCTTGGGGTCCCGACCACGCCGATGTCGCGCTCGCCCGCGCGGCGATGGGGCAGACCCTCGCGGCCCAGGGTCGCTACGAGGAAGCGCTGCGCGAGCACCAGCTCACGCTCGAGTTCCTCGAGCCGCGCTTCGGCCCGATCCACAGGGAGATCGCGAGCAACCTGTCGCAGGCCGCCTACTGTCAAAAACACCTCAAGCGCTACGAGGAGTCGGTGGCGACCTATACCCGCGCCGTCGCGATCTGGGAGCAGCTGACGCCCGGCGGCTGGTACACCGCGGACGCGCACCGGCAGCGCGGGCAGGCGCTGTACTTGGCCCAGCGCTATGCCGAGGCCGAGGCGGAATTTGAGCGCGCGCTCGAGCTGTACGCGGGCAACGAGGGCGACCTCGGGCAGGTCGGCGACGCCGAGTTCAGCCTCGCGCGCGCGCTCGATCGCCGGTCGCCGGGCTCCGCGCGCGCGCTCGAGCTCGCGCGCTCCGCCTACCAGCGGTTCGCCCCGGATCGAGCGATCGATCGTGGGCTGCGCGAGGACATCGCGGCGTGGCTGAGCGCGCGCGGCGTCGACGTCGAGCTCGACGCCGGTTGAGCGACGTCACCGCCGACGCGCTGTTCGTGCTCGGCGCCGCTACAGCCGCGGCGGCGCGGGCGGGCGCCGCTGCATCACCAGCTGGAACATCCCCAGGGTGCGCTCCAGCGTCTGCGCGATCGCCTCGACCGAGTGCGTGTCCCCGCGCTCGATCGCGGGCCCGGCCTGGTCGATCACGGCGCGCGCCTTGGCCACGGCCTCGCGACCGAAGCGGCTCTCCTGCATGATGTCGTCGACCTCGGGCAGCAGCGCCTTGACCCCGCTGACGAGCTTGTCGGTGCGGTGCCGCAGCATCTCGAACTTCGGCGAGCGTCGGGCCTCGATCAGGTAGTCACGTGACTCCTGGGCCAGGTCCTCGATCTCGTCCTCCGACAGCCCGCTGCTGGCCGAGACCTTGAGCCGCTGGTGCGCGCCGGTCTCGAGGTCGCGCGCGCCGACGCTGACGATGCCGTCGGCGGAGATCGAGACCGTGACCTCGACCTTGACCTCGCCGGCCCGCGCGTCTCGGAGCCCCGAGAGCAAAAACTCGCCGAGCAGCTCGTTCTCGGCGGCCTTCTCGCTCTCGCCCTGCAGCAGCAGGATCTTGACCGAGGTCTGGTGGTCGAGGGTCGTCGTGAACACGTGCCCGGCCTCGGTCGGGATCGTCGTGTTCTTGTCGATCAGCCGGTGGAAGCGCCCGCCCTTGACCATGATCCCGAGGCTGTGGGAGCAGACATCGAGCAGCAGGACCTCCTCGGCGTCCGAGACCAGCGCGGCCGCCTGGATCGCGGCGCCCAGCGCGACCACCTCGTCGGGGTGCACGCGCTTGCTCGGGGGCCGCGCGAAGAACTCGGCGACCCGGCGCTGGATCAGCGGCATGCGGGTCATGCCGCCGACGAGCACGACATCGTCGAGATCGTCGACGCTCAGCTCGGCCTCCTCCAGCGCCTGCTGACAGATCTCGATGGTGCGCTCGACGAGGTCCTCGGTCAGATCCTCGAGCGCGCGCACGGTCATGTTCTCCTGCAGGTGATGGACCTCGCCGTCGGGGGTCTCGTGCAGAAACGGCAGATCGATCAGCGTCTCCTTGGTCGAGGACAGCTCGCAGCGCGCCTTCTCGGCCATGTCCTTGATCCGCTGCAGCGCCATGCGGTTGTCGGTCAGCTCGAAGCCGGTGAGGTCCTCGAAGGTCCCGACCAGGTAGTCGACGAGGCGGAGGTCGAAGTCCTCGCCGCCCAAGAAGCTGTCGCCGGCGGTGGACTTGACGTGGAACACGCCGCGGCTGACCTCGAGGATCGTGATGTCGAAGGTCCCGCCGCCGAGGTCGTAGACGGCGACCTTGCGCTCGAGCTGCTTGCCGAAGCCGTAGGCGAGCGCCGCCGCGGTCGGCTCGTTGATCATGCGGATGACCTCGAGGCCGGCGATGCGCGCGGCGTCGCGGGTCGCCTGCCGCTGGTTGTCGTTGAAGTAGGCGGGGACCGTGATCACGGCGCGCTCGACCGCGGCGCCGGTGTAGCGCTCGCCGATCAGCTTCATCTCGCGGAGGATGTGCGCGCTGATCTCGGGCACGCTGTGCACCCGCCCCTGCAGCTGCACGCGCACGTCACCACGTGGCCCTTTGGCCAGGCCGTAGGGGACCACGCCGGCCATCTTCTGGCTCTCGGGCGCGCTCCACTTGCGCCCGATCAGGCGCTTCGCCGCGTAGATCGTGTTGCTCGCGTTGGTCACCGCCTGGCGCTTGGCGATGTGCCCGACCAGGCGCTTGCCGCCGCCGCCGGCCGCGACGATCGAAGGCGTCGTGCGGAAGCCGCCCTTGTTGGCGAGGACCGTCGGCACGTTGCCCTCGACGATCGCGACGCAGCTGTTGGTGGTTCCCAGGTCGATGCCGACGACGACTTCCATGGCTACCTTTGGTGGGAGAGCGCAGTCGCCCGTCGACTGCCGGCGGGGCTTCGTCCGCGACCCTCCGCGTGTCCGCGCGTGCGCGTACGCTTTCGCGCGGCGCGATCAGGCTAAACGCTCGCGCGTGAACACACAAAGGGCGCGCTCGCCACAAGATCGCGGACTCCGAGCCTGGAGCTGCGGTACGATCTCGACGCAGGCTCCCATGGTCGTGCGCTCCTCATCAGCCGCGTCAGGCGTCGGCGGCGATCGGTGTTCTGACGGCCTGCGCGGCCTCCACGGCCTCGCGCGGCGGCTCGCGCTGCCCCTGCTCTGCGCCCTCCTGCCGCTCGCGCCGCTCGCCTGCAAGCCCAAGGGGATCGAGAACCCGCCGGAGCTGGCCAAGACGATCACGCGCTCGCGCATCTCCGCGGACGCAGACCGGCTCATCCAGGCCTTCGCCGACCAGGACATAGCGACCGTCGAGGCCTGGATGACGCCGGCGCTGAAGACCCAGGTCAACCCGCGGCTGCTGAGCGACGCGGCCATGCGCCTGCGCGCGGACTTTGGCCCGCCGATCGGGATCACGGAGGAGCGGATGCACCGCGAGGGCCCGCTGGTCTGGTACTCGGGGCTGGTGTTCCACGGTCGCAGCAAAGAGCGCGGCGGGGACGGCCGCCTGCGGCTCGTGCTGTATCAGTTCGCGCTCACGCCCGACGCCCGGCTCGACAAGCTGCTGGTCCGCGAGCACCTGTACCTCCCCGACCTCGAGCCGCCCGTCGACCACTTCATGCCCGTCACGCGCTTTCACTTCCCGAGCACGGGCGAGTGGACGGTCGCGCACGGCGGCCCGCGGCGCTCGACCAACTACCACCACGGCAGCCGCCGGCAGCGCTTCGCCTACGACCTGGTGGTTCAGCGTGGCGGCAGCTCACGCCCCCCCGGTCGCAAGCGAAACCGCGACTTCTACTGCTACGGGCGCCCGGTGCTCGCGCCGGCCGACGGCACGATCCTCAAGGCGGTCGACGGCGTCGGCGAGAACGTCCCCGGCAAGCGCGGCCGCGCCGGCGGCAACGGGGTGCTCATCGACCACGGCTTCGGCGAGATCACCTCGCTGTGGCACTTCATCCCCGGGACCTTGACGGTCCGCGAGGGCGACCACGTGCGCGTCGGGCAGGTGCTCGGCAAGGTCGGCAACAGCGGCAGCAGCACCGCGCCGCACATCCACTTCCACGTCTCGTACAACGAGGAGTCCCTGGAGGGCTTCGCGCTGCCGGCCGAGTTCGTCGATGTCTACGTCGACGGCAGCTGGCGCGACCGCGCGATGCCGGTCCGCGGCCAGCGGGTGCGCCCGCTGCACTCGGGGCCACCGAGCCGGCGGGGACGACAGGCGCGCGCGCCGGTGATCTTCCTCGACCTTTGAGCGACGACCTACTCGTCGGCGCCCGGCAGCTCCCCGAGCTCGCGCAGGAGCTCGCGGCCGCGCGCGCGCGGGTGGGTGCGCTCGTAGACCTCGGTCACGCGCCCGAGGTCGAGATGGGTGTAGCGCTCGGTCGTCGACAGGCTGGCGTGCCCGAGCATGGACTGGATGCTCCGCAGGTCGCAGCCGCTCTCGAGCAGGTGGGTCGCGAAGCTGTGGCGCAGCCCGTGGGGGCCGACCCGCGCGCGCGCGCCCGTGCCCTGACAGCGACGGTAGACGAGCTCGCGGACGCTGCGATCGCCGAGCCTGCGCCCGCGCCGGTTGAGGAACAGCGCGTCCCTGCTCGCCTCGTCGGGGTTGGGTTTGAGCAGCGCGCCGCGCTGCTGAAGGTAGCGCCGCAGCGCCGCAGCGCCGCGGGTGCCGATGGGCGCGATCCGGTCTTTACCGCCCTTGCCCCCGCGCACGCGCAGCTCGAGGGCCTCGCCGTGCCAGCGCAGGTCGGCGAGGTCGAGCGAGACGCACTCGCTGACGCGGAGCCCGGCGCCGTAGAGGACCTCGAGGACCGCGCGATCACGCGCGCCGTAGACGCCGGGGCGGTGCCCGGGTCCGTCGATGATCGCGGTGATGTCCTCGACGGGTAGCGCGACGGGCAGCGGCCTGCGCTGCTTCGGCCGACGGACGAGCGCGGCCTCGTTGTCGCGAACGAGGCCCTCGCGCCGCATAAATTCGCCGAAGCTGCGCAGCGCGGAGAGCTTGCGCGCGACCGAGCTGGCGCTGGCGCGACCAACGACACCGCGCCCGGTGTGGAGGGCGGCGAGGTGTCCCCGCAGCGCGCGTTGGTCGAAGTCGTCGGGGGTGGGCTCGCGTCCGCGCCGGTGTTCGAAGCCTCGGATGAAGTCGTCGATGTCGCCGGTGTAGGCGCGCACCGTGTGGGGCGAGGCCCTCAGCTCGCTCTCGAGGTACTCGATGAACCGGGCTAGCGCTTCGCGCATTGTTTTTTGGTACCCCAGGCTTGGACGTGGCGCCAGAAACCCTGCTCCTTGATTGGTTCCGCGGGGGTCTCGCTCTTGATTGTGGTGGGTTGATTGGTTCCGCGGGGCTCTGGGAGGGAGGGCGGGGGGCGCTCCATGCGGGAGTCACGTGAACGGCCTCCTTCGGGGCCCTTCACATGCTCTTAAGTCCTCTTCCGACCCCCCGCCCTCCCTCTCCGCCCCGCTGTCGCCTCTGCGCTCACGATGCTCGGGCTACCGTGTCTCGAACTCTCTGCCGGAGCCACGGGAACGACACACTTCGTGTGCCGTTTCCGTGCTCTTGGTGCTTTGGTTCGCGGTGCGGACGGACGGACGAACGAACCGGACGGACGAACGAACCCGACGAACGAACCGGACGGACGAACGAACCCGACGAACGAACCGGACGGACGAACGAACCGGACGGACGAACCGAACGGACGAACAGAACAGCTACGGGCAGGAGATGTCGGTGTCGACGACGACGTCGCGCTCGCGCAGGGCTTTGATGTCGGGGCAGTCGTCGTCGCTGATCTGGGTGCTCTTGACGGCGATGAGGTCGCCGCTGCGGAAGGCGATGAAGGGCACCAGCGGGGCGAGGCTGTCGAGGTTGGTCTCGCTCAGGTCGAGGTTGCTGATCTTCTCGAGGTCGGCGACGCCCTCGATCGACGAGACCGAGGTGCGGGAGAGGCCGAGGGTGCGCAGCTGCGGGAACGGGACGAAGGGCGCGAGCGAGTTCACGTCGCTGCCGGAGAGGATCAGGGTCTCGACCGTCTGCAGCGGCACGAGATCGGTCACGTCGCTGATCCCGGTGTCGGCGAGGTTGAGGCTCTCGAGGCCCGGGATCCCGGCGATCCCGGTGACCGACATGGGGTCGACCAGGGACTCGCTGAGGGTGAGCACGCGGAGCGTCTCGATGTTCGCCAGCGGCCCGTAGTCGAGGGTCGCGCTGCGGGGGAGGTCGAGCTGGCGCAGGAACTCGAGGTTCGCCAGCGCGGTGAGGTCGTGGTTGAGGAAGCCGCCGCCGGCGCCGAAGTAGTCGAGGGACGGGAGCGCGGCGACCGGGCCGAAGTCCCCAAGCTGCGGGTTGTCGCGGGCGTCGAGCCGACGCAGCCACATGAGCCCGGCGACCGGCCCGAGGTCGCTGACCTGGTTCTCGCGCAAGCGCAGGGTCACGAGCGAGGAGAGCGATCCGACCGCGCCGAGATCGGTGATGAGGTTCTGATCGAGGTCGAGCGTGATGAGCGTGTCGAGCCCGGCGGTGTCCTCGATCACGGCGATGAGGTTGTCATCGAGGCTCAGCTCGAGCAGCTGCGGCTTGCCGCCGACGCCCTGCATGCTGACGATCGCGTTGTGGCTGGCCTCGAGCTCGCGCATCGCGGAGAGCCCCGCGAGCGGCTGCAGGGACTGGATCGCGTTGTTGTCGAGGTCGAGGAACTCGAGGCCGGTGAGCTGCGCGAGCGGGCCGAGCGCGACGATGTCGTTGCGGCTGAGGTTGAGCGCGAAGATCTCACCAAGGCCCGCGATCGGCTCGAGATCGGTGATCTCGTTGTTGGCCGCCACGAGCGACTCGAGCTTCGTGAGCTGCGAGAGCGGGCTGAGATCGCTGAGGCCGTTGGACGAGATGTCGAGATGGCGGAGCTCGCCCAGGGCGCCTACCGGCTCGAGCTCCGTGGTCCCGGTCACCGCGATCACGAGCTTCTCGAGCGCGCGCAGCTCGGTCAGCGGCGTCAGATCCTCGATCGCGTTGTTCGACAGCTCGAGCTCGCGCAGCTGCGTGAGGTACTGGAGCGGGCCGATGTCGGTGAAGTCGTTGTCGGCGAGGCCGAGGGTCACGAGGCCGGTCGCGCACTCGAGGCCGCGCAGGTTCTCGATCCCCGCCGCGTTGGCCTTGAGGCCCTCGAGCAGCGCCAGGCGCTCGGCCTCGATCACCAAGATCGGCTCGCCGTCCGTCTCGGGCTCCACCGGGTCGCCGTCGGTGTCGCTCTCGCCGGAGGGCGGCGGCGTCCCGATGACGTCGAGCAGGACCTGACGCAGCGCCTCGTCCGGGATCTCGATCTCGCCGACACACTCGATCGGCTCCTCGTCGGGCGAGCCTTCGTCGTCGCCGCAGCCCGCAGCGTCGACGCACGTGACCCCGCTCAGCAGGGCCAGCGTTCGGATCCATGAGCGTGGCGAGGCGCGGTGTCCGTGCACGTCCAGGGGCACTTTAACACAGTCGCCGACATGCTCGCCCACCCAGCTGCCCGGGGCGCGGACTTGCTACAGCGCCTGCTCGCTACTCGCCGTAGAGGGGCACAGGCACCAGCGTCGAGCCGGTCAAGCGATCCTGGAGGCCCGCGAGCAGCTCGGGATCCATGCCGTAAGTCCCCACCATGACCATGTGGCCCTTGAAGTGATGCTGAGCGTGGAAGTCGACGAGCGAGTCGAGCGCCGCGCGCAGGTCGCTCTCTCCCGGCTTGGTCGAGTCGGGCACCAGCGCGAGGTAGACGGTGATGTCGTCGGGCGCGAGCTCGGTGAGCTCGCTGAAGATCCGGACGATGTTGCCCTCGATGCCCTCCGGGCGCACCGAGTCCCGCGTCACCCGGTAGACGTTCTCGGTGGTGACCAGCGGCGTCATGTGGAACACCACGACCTGGCGGTAGGGGATCCCGGTGGTCCTGCTCTGGCGCCGCGCGAGTTCGAACGCCTTCGACAGCAGCTTGCCGATGCGCACGTTGTTGACCGCGACGACGACGGTGCGGTCCTGGGTCTCGATCGCGGTCGGCGGGACGGTCTCGACGACCTGGCGGAAGTAGCTGTAGCCCAGCCGCATCAGCGGCCGGTGGTTGTAGCTGAGCAGCACGAGGCCGACGAGCACGAGCGCGATCGTGACCAGCTCGCGCAGCTCGTCGATGTGCACGCGGTTGGCCGACCACATGCTCAGGAGCGCGTAGGACAGCACCGCGAGGCCAACGACCGCGCCGATCGGGACCGTGGTCCCGAACGCGCGGATGTTCCACGGCGCCGTGTAGACCCGGCGATCGTCGCCCTTGAAGCGCCGCAGCAGGATAAACGCGACCATCCCTGAGAACATCACCAGCGCGAAGGTCGCGCCGTACCAGCGCTCGAGCACCGGCAGCGACCAGCCGGCCTCGATCGCGAGCAGGAAGGCCGCGATGAGCATCAGCCAGTGGATGCGCTCAAACGCGCCGTTTTGATTCGACTTCAGCAGCGCGCGCGGCATGAGGTCATCGCGCGCCATCGTCCGCCACAGGCCGCGGGCGCCGGCGAAGCCCGTGTTGGTCGCGCCGATCAGCATGAACGCGGCGTTGGCGACGATCACCGCCTGCCAGATCCCGCCGAAGGTCGTCGAGCCGGTGACGCCCTCCATCACGTACTTGCCGAGGATCGCCAGCAGCTCCCCGTGGTGGGTCGCCAGCAGCTCCGGCGGCAGGATCAGGAACACCAAGAGGCACATCGAGCCGCCGATCGCCAGCAGGATCGAGAGCATCCAGTTGTAGATCCGGGGGACGTCGCGGCGCGGGTTCTCGAGCTCCTCGGGGATGTTCATCACCGACTCGACGCCCGAGGCACCCAGGATCGAGCTGCCGACGCCGGCGAGGATCAGCGGCGCGCCGAGCATCGCGAGACCCGGCAAGAACGAGTGGTCAAAGCCCAGGGATCCGGTGTCGTGCTGCTCGATCTCGACCCCCGCCGGCAGCTGCACGCCGTGGATCAAGGCGTCGAAGTTGCCGCCCTGGGTGACGAGGTAGATGAGCCCGAACACGATCGTCACGCTCATGACCACGAGGTTGATCAGGAAGATCGTCTTGCTGACCTTGACCGACTCCTTAAGGCCCTCGTTGTTGAGCATGAACAGCATGATGAGCGGGGCGAACATCACCACCGCCCCGGGGGCGTCCATCACCGACGAGAGCACCAGCGCGAGCGCGCTCGTGATCAGCACCGAGACGGTGATGCGTCGCCACTGCCGCGGCATGACCCAGACGCCGAAGGCGATCGACGGGATCGCCGAGAGCCCGATCGCCGCCGACGTGCGCGCCCCCGGCCGCTCGATCCCGCGGACCAGCGACATCACGTAGTCGCTGTAGCTCAGCAGGCTGACGATCGCGGTCGCCACGTAGGAGAACGAGATGATCACGCCGACCAGCGCGGCGGCGATGATCGCCAGCTTGCCCAGGTGACTCAACGCGTAGCGCGTCATCACGTAGGTGCCGCCGTTGGACAGCGTCAGCAGCACCGCCTCGATGTAGAGGGGGGCGAGCAGGAACAGCAGCAGGTAGAGGCCGATCTGGAAGACCGGGGTCGCGTAGCCGACGCCCGCGAGCAGCAGGAAGCCGGAGGCGTAGTACGGGGAGGTCAGCGGGTCCGGGCCGACGAGGAACAGCCCCTCACGCCAGCTCAACGACGGAGAGTGGCTCTCCTCGCGCTTGTCGTGGCCGCTCTCGGGGCTCGCCTCGTGCTCGTGCTTGTCGTCGCTCACAGGTCACTCCGCATCGGGGGACCGGCGTTATATGCTCCCGCGCGAGACCGCTGACAAGCGGCCGCGCGACGCAATACGCGACGCGACGACGGCGCCAATTCGAACGCCAGAGGCCGCGTAATCGCGCGATTACGCGGCCTCGGCCGTGAACGTTTCGCCACCTACTTGGCGGCGGCGGCGTCTTCCTTCGGCGCGTCCTTGAAGAAGTCGTCGAAGTTCTTGTGCATCTGCTCGAAGCTGTCCTCGCCGATCACGTAGAACCACTTGTCGAAGCGCTGGCGCAGCTTGTCAGCCGCCTTGAAGCCCTCGGTCTCCTCCGGCGCCTTCGGGGGCGCGGCGCCCTCCTCGGCCGGTTGGTTCGTGGTGTCGGCGCCCGCGTCGTAGCTGACGTTGACGAACATGTAGCGGTTCGCCTTCTTGTCCTCGCCGGCCGCCTCCTCGGGAGACTCGCCGTCCTTGGCCACGCCGCCGGTCAGCTCCGCGCCCGACCCCAGCGCGATCTCGCCGAAGTAGAGGGTGTAGACCACGCCGTTTTTGAGCACGATCTGGATCTCGCCCTCGTTGCCGAACAGCTGCTTGCCGTCGGGCGTGACGAAGAAGCCCTTGGACTGCAACGCGCCGAAGGTCAGCATCGCCGGGCGCGGACGCACGCCGACGATCTTCAGGCGGTCGGCGGCGCCGACGACCCGCTTGACCGCGAGATCGTCGACGATCTTGCCCTCGGGGGCCGCGAGCGCCGGCTCGGGCGGCGCGAGGTACCAGGTGTCCTCCGTCGCCTCGGGCTTGCTCGGGTCCTTGCCCTTGCGCGCGCGCATGGGCTTGCGATCGATGACCTGCCCGACCTTCTCGTCGACCTTGTAGGCGTTGCTGACGAGCTCGTAGACGTCGTCCTTCTCGATCAGCAGCAGGTCGTCCTCGATCCAGTCGCCGAAGTCAGTCGTGACATCGAGCTTGAGCTTGCTGGCGTAGACGCGGTTCTTGTCGGGGAAGCGGACGTACTTGAAGCCGTCTTTGCCCGGCACGTCGTCGCCGACGATGACATCGACCAGCGTGGTCCCGGAGGCGTCCTTGATGATGATGTGCTCGCCGGTGCCCTCGCCCTTGCCCTCTCCCTCCTCGGGGTTGATGACGCTGAACGAGGCGTGGTCTTCTTTTCGGTCGCTCTGGACGATGTCCTTCTTGACGCCGATGAAGCTCGCCGCGGCCTTGCCCATGTGCTCGGAGGCGTCGGCCGGGTAGTCGTTGTGGCTCGGGATGACCCAGATGCCTTCCTTAAGCTCGACCTTGAACTGGTCGAAGCGGGCCTCGTCCTCATTCCAGGTGATGACCTCCAGGGAGGCCGCGACCTCGGGGTCGCTGAACGACGGGAACAGCTCCTCGCCGCTGTCCTGGTAAGGCTGGATCTCGACCTCGACGGGCCGCATCGAGTACGCCCCCCCGAGACTCGCCAGGGCGACGACAACACTGAGCGCGGTCATACGGTTCATGCTGCACCTCGCTTCTTGCGGGCGGCCGGGATCGCGTCGCGCTCGCGGCGACGCCTGCGGCCGAAGATGAGCCCGCCGAGCAGCAGCGCCGGAATCGGCGGCACGAGCACGGCGAACAAACGGACCATGTTCTGCTGATCGTCGACCTTGCGGGCGAGCTCGGCTTCTGCGCGGGTGATGGCGCGGGCCTTCTCTCGCTCGATCCGCTCGGTCTTGGCGTTGAGGCGTCGATTCTCGGCGTCCTCGGCCGACTGAATCAGGACCGCCTTGGTCGTCTCGTCGACGCCCTCGCGCTCCTGGATCTCCTTGACCTTGGCCTCGAGCGCCGACTTGGCCTGGGCGATCTCGGCCTCGGCGCGCTCGCTCGCCTTCTTGACCTCGTCTTCCTTCTGGTCGACGGCCTCCTTGGTCAGCTCGTCGATGGTCGTGAGGCGCCGGTACTTCGAGCGCCGCTTGCGAAGGTTGACCAGGCTCTCGTCGCCGGCGAGCGAGTCGATGGCGTTGAGCAGGAACATCACGTTGTCGAAGCGGATGTCGACCAGGCCGTCGCCGTCGATGTCGCCGCCGCGCTCGTGGAACGCGAAGAACTGATCGCCGAAGATGTCGAGGTCGGCGAGCACGATGACGTTGCGCGGCTTGCTCTCCTCGCCCGAGGTCGCGGCTCCGGCGACGCGCGCCCCGACGACGTGCTGGATGCCGTCGATCGTGCGCGTGCGCGGGATGATCGGGCCGCTGACGCCGAACAGCGGGTGCCGCTGCACCAGCTCCTCAAACGGGTGCGTGCCCGTGCGGTCGCCGACCTGCAAGAGCGGCACGAACTCGGCCTCGGCCCCGGCGACCGGCGTGATGCTGCCGGAGAACAGGCCGACGACCTCGGAGAGACCGTCGACCACCGGGTCCCCGCCCTCAAACGGCCGCGTCATGAAGACGATGTGCGGCGGCGCCTGGGCGGCGATCTTGTTGGGGTTGTCGAGGTCGAAGACGACCTTGTCGGGGTTCCACTCGACGCCGACGTGGCGCAGCAGCGCCTCGTAGTCGCCCTTGGGCTCGGCGCCCTGCTGCTGCATGCCGAACATCTGGTTTTGCTGCCCCGGCGGTGGGAGCTTGGGCTCGCGCGGCGACAGGCGCAGGTCAAACAGCGGGAACGGGTCGACCGTCAGGAGCGCCGGGCGACCGGCGTCGATGAAGGCCTTGACGTGCTCGAGCTCGTCCTGGGCGCAGGAGCTGAGCTGCGGGACCAGCAGCACGTCGACGTCCTCGGGGATCGCCGCCTTCGGGTTGAGGCTGCGGACCTCGTACTGCTTCTTCAGCTCGCCGATGACCCGCCACGCCGGCTGCTGACGTCGGGCCTGGAGGTCGAAGTTGCCCATGATGGTCGCGTCGGTGCGCAGCACGCCGACGACCTTCTTCTTTTCCTGGGTCACGGTTCGCAGGGCGCGGACCAGCTCGTACTCGACCGAGAGGCCGCGGTCGAAGAACGGGATCACGTCCTCGTGCGGACCGCTGACCATGGCGAGCCCGAGGAAGACCTGCATGTCGGTCAGGCGCCCGCCCTCGCGGTTCATGAGGCGGACCGGCTCGATCTGGTACTTGTCGCTGGCCTCGTCGGCCTCGGGCGAGTACGGCTCGGGCTCGATGATGCGGACCGTGAGGCCCTCGCTGCCCGCCGCCTGGAACTCGCGCAGGACGTTGAGCAGCCGCGCGCGCGTGGTCACGTAGTCCCGCGGCACCTCCTTGGAGATGTACGCGTGGATCACGACCGGGCGCTCGGGCGAGATCGACTTGACCAGCTCCGTGGTCGCGCCGGTGATCTCGCTGAGCCGCTCCTGGGTCACGTCCTTTCGGACGTTGGAGTGCTGCGCCATGTACGTGAGCGAGCCGGCGGTCACGAGCGCGCACATGAAGCGAATGAGTCGGTGATGTCTGGATCGCAGAGCCATCGTCAAACTACTCCTATCTCTGATCCAAGCAGTCGGTTACCAGTGGCGACGACCGAGCAGGAGTCCACAGAGCACCAGCGCGGCCCATGCCCCGCCGGCGAAGTACACAACGTCGCCGAGCCTGATCATGCCCTCGCCGAAGGACGCGAAGCGCTCGGGCGCGGACAGGGTGGCGAACCACTCGGGGAACTGCTCGGGCGCCATGAACCAGAGCCCGAGGCCGAGACCCGCGCCGAGCAGCGCGGCGACGCCCCCCCCGCGGGCCAGGCCCGTGAGGACGTAGAGCATCAGCGCGACGAGGCCGGCCAGCGCGATCACGCCGACGAGGCCGCTCGACCAGGGCGCGGCGCCGGCGAACACCAGGCCCGAGCAACCGAGCGCGCCGAGGATGAAGGCGACGGTCGCGTTGGAGGCGAACATCGAGCCGGCCATGCCGACCGCGACGAACAGGACGCCGAGCATCCAGTAGCCGAGGTAGGTCGAGAACATCAGCCCTGGGTCGGGCTCGCCGAGGTAGGCGAGCACGCCGATGTGCGTGAGGCTGAACAGGAGGCCGACCGTGTAGACGATCAAGGCGCCCAGGTACTTGCCGAGCACGACCTCGCCGTCGTGCACCGGCAGGGTCAAGAGCAGCTCGTCGGTGCCCGAGCGGCGCTCCTCGGACCACGTGTTCATCGTGATCGCGGGGACGAAGAACACCAGCAGCGCCGGCATCATCCGGTTGAGCGTCGCCAGGTCGGCGAGGTTGCGCGAGAAGAACTGATCATCGAGGAAGGCGGCCGCCGCCGAGGTGCCGATGAACAGGGTCAGGAACACGTAGCCGGTCGGGTTGCCGAGGAAGCTCCGCAGCTCCTTGCCGGCGATGGCGCCGACGACGCGGGGGTTGAGGGCGAACATCAGGCGACCTCCTTTTCACACAGGTCGTAGAAGCGCTGCTCGATCGTCGAGTCCTTCTTGAGGTCGACGAGCGAGCCGGCGTAGGCCACGCGCCCCTCGTTGATGAGGATGACGGACTCGGCGACCGCCTCGACCTCTTGCAGGATGTGGGTCGAGAGCAGGATCGTCTTGGTCTTGCCGAGGTCGCGGATCAGCTTCCGGACCTCGCGGATCTGCAGGGGGTCGAGGCCGCTGGTGGGCTCGTCGAGGATCAAGACCTCCGGATCGTGAAGCAGCGCCTGGGCCATGCCCACGCGCTGCCGAAATCCCTTGGAGAGCTTGTAGATCGGCTTCTCGAACACCGACTTGATCGCGCACTGGCTGACGACGCGATCGATCGCGGCGGAGAGGTTGGAGACGCCGCGCACGTTGCCGAGGAAGTGCAGCAGCTCGTTCGGCGTCATGTCCCGGTACAGCGGCCCGTTCTCCGGCAGGTAGCCGAGCCGCCGGGCGAGCACGATGCGCTGGGCGGGATCGCTGGGGTTGAGCCCGAGCATGCTCACCGAGCCTGTCGTCGGCGCCAGGTACCCGGTGAGGATCTTCATCGTCGTCGATTTGCCCGCGCCGTTGGGGCCGAGGAACGCGGCCACGGTGCCGGGGCGAACCGAGAACGAGACGTTCTGGATGGCCGCGAAGTGACCGTAGATCTTCGAGACATCTTTGGCCTCGATCGACGCGGCGGCGCTACTCGGGGAAGCCTTTGCCTTTGCCATTGTCAGTCAGCTCAGTGTGGGTGCGGGAGGTTGCCTGTGAGTGCCGGCGACGCGAGGTCCCGTAATCATCGCCCCGGAGTGTGTCAACCCGGGAGCCCGACAGCGATCAGTTGCGCGCTGCGCTTGCGCAAAAAGCGCTGTGTCGAGAATTTTCTCCGCGCGGCGATACCTGAAGTCCGCCGGATCTATTCCAGGAAGGCGATTCTGACAAGCGGATCGAGCGTTCGCGCGATCACGTGGTCTCCATCTGGGCCGCTCGTCGCGGCGATCTTTCGTTTGATCTTCTCGCTCCCCAGCAGGCATAGAGTGCACTCCGATGCGTATGCAGGCCGCGCCCGCGAACGATGACCTCCCCGCCCGCTCGGCAGCCCCGCGGCGCGCGCCCCTGCTCTCGTGGGCGCTCGCCTCGGCCGTCGGGCTCGCAAGCCTCGGCCTGGGTGCATGCGCGGGAACGACCCAGAAGACGCCCGCCCCCGCGGACCCCGAGCCCGCCCCCGTAGCGACGGTCTCCGACGCGCCTGCGCCGACCCCTGCCCCGCCTGCGGATCCCGAGCCCGAGTCTGAGCCCGAGCCCGAGCCCGAGCCGCCCAAGGACCCCTACGCGCCCCTCGACGACGCTCAGCGCGCGCTGTTTTTGGCCGGCGAGGCCGACGTGCTCACGCCGACGCCGATCCACTACGTCAAGAGCAATGAGATCCGCCACGACGTGTGGTTCCCGTACATCGCCGGCCACGGTGGCGCCTACATCGGCGTGGGCTCGGATCAGAACTACACGCTGATCGCGACCGCTCGCTCCGAGCTGGTGTTTTTGCTCGACATCGACATCAACGTCGTCCGGCTGCACCGCATCTACGAGGTCTTGATCGAGGCCTCGGCCGATCCCGAGACGCTCCTGCAGCGCTGGCACGAGGACAGCAAGGACGAGAGCATCGCGCTGATCGAGAAGGCCTTCGCCGGGCTCGACGAGCCGGAGCGAAAGCGTCTCATCCGCCAGTACAAGGCCTCGCGCGAGACGGTGTACCGGCACCTCAAGATCGTGATCCGGCGCAAGCGAGACGGCGTGGCGACCAGCTGGCTGTCGAACCCCGAGCTGTACGCGCACATCCGCACGCTGTACCAAAACGACCGCATCCGCGCGATGGGCGGTGATCTCACCGGCGGCAGCTCGCTGATGGCCGTCGGCGCGGCCGTCAAGGCCCTCGAGATCCCGGTCAAGGTGCTCTACCTGAGCAACGCCGAGGAGTACTTCAAGTACGTCCCGCAGTATCGGGAGAACATCCGCACCCTGCCGTTCGAGGACAACAGCGTGGTCCTGCGCACCATCTACAGCAAGGAGTGGGTGCACGCGGACAACCTGTGGGGCTACCAGGTCCAGCGCCTGGCTGATTTTCAGGCGCGGCTCGAGGACGCGAAGAACCGTTCACGCAATTCGATGTTCCGCTTCGCCGAGAAAGACCGCGTGCTCGACAAAGACACCGGCGTGAAGGGCTTGAGCCTGCTCGGCCCCGATCTCGCGCATCCGGACGCGCTCGCCAAATCGCAGCCGGCTGCGGCCCCCGACGCCGCGTCGAGCGGGTAAAGTCCGGCCGATGGTCGTCGCCCTACTCGACTCGAGCCCCGAAGCGTTCGCGGAGCACCTGGTCTCCGAGCTCGGCACCCGCCGCGCCTTCGCTGTCACCGACCCGAAGCGCGGCCGCGTGCTCGTGTCGCACGCCTCGCTCCAGCCGCTGGCGGACTTCCTCGAGCGTGAGCGCCGCGACTTCCACGACCACGAGGGGCTGTTTTTTGAGGTCGGCCAGGACTGCGGCGTGCTGATGGCGGCCGTCATCCACAGCACACGCCGCGGCAATTCGCAGGGCGGGCTCCGCTACTGGCCGTACCCAACCACCGAGACCTTCGTCCGCGACGGCCTGCGGCTCGCCCAGGGCATGACGCGGAAGAACGCGCTCGCGGGGATCTGGTGGGGCGGCGGCAAGGGCCTGATCGCGCGGGGACCGGATGACCGCTGGCGGGACCCCACGTTCCGCGCGCGGCTCTACCAGGAGTACGGCCGGTTCACGACCTCGCTGGGCGGCTGCTACGTGACGGCCGAGGACGCGGGTACGCGCGCCGAGGACATGGAGAGCGTGTTCGCGACGACGCGCTTCACGACCTGTATCCCGCCGCGCCTCGGCGGCTCCGGCAACCCCTCGCCGGCGACCGCGCTCGGCGTCGTCCGGGCCATGGAGGGCGCGCTGGACCACCTCGGCCTCGGCACCCTCGAGGGCAAGCGCGTCGCCATGCAGGGCACCGGCAACGTCGCGGCCGCGATGATCGGCGACCTGCTGGCAGCTGGCGTCGCCGGGATCGTCGCCAGCGAGATCTCGAGCGAGCGCGCGACCTGGGTGCGAACGCGCTACGCCGACGCCGGCGGCAGGCTCGAGGTCCGCGTCGTCGAGCGCGGCGATCACTCGATCCTCGGCGAGGCCTGCGACATCCTCGCGCCCAACGCCCTCGGCGGCGTGCTGAACCCCGACACGATTCCGAAGGTTCAGACCACGATCATCTGCGGCGCGGCCAACAACCAGCTGCTCGACGAGCAGCGCGACGCGGAGGCGCTGCGCGCACGCGGGATCGTCTACGTGCCGGACTTCCTGTGCAACCGCATGGGCATCGTGAGCTGCGCCAACGAGCAGTACGGGCGCCTGCCCGACGACCCGGCGATCCAGCAGCACCTCGGCAGGGCGTGGGCGAACGCCGTTTTCAACGTGACCAAGCGGGCGCTCGAGCTCGCCGAGGCCGAGCGCATCACGACCGCGAGCGCCGCGAACCGGTTGGCCGATTCGCTCGCCCAGGTCGAGCACCCGATCTGGGGACACCGGGGTCAGGCCATCATCAGCAGCTTGGTGGCGACCCACTGGGAGCGCGGCGTCTCCTAGGAGCGTGTCTGAGTGCCCGGCCTACGACGGGTTTCGCCAACGAAGCCAACCGCGACCGTCGAGGTTTCACGTCGCCGGAGTCGCCGCCGTGGGCTTTCTCGCCACGGGGCAGCTCGCCAACAGATGTCTGCCGACCCCGCAGCTGACGGACCTATGGCATGGTGATCCAATGTCACATCGTGTCGCTCGCGCGCCGCTGGTCACCGCCGTTTTGCTGACCGTCCCGTTCCTCGCCTGCACGGAGAGCGGCGCCCCGCCGAAGCCGAAGTCGGCCGAGAAGCCGGCCAAGCCGGAGACGAAGGCCGAGCCCGTGAAGCAGGCCGACGACGCGAACCGGCTCTCGGCCGAGTCGATCGCCGCGACCGTCAAGCAGACGATGGACCCGGCCGCCGACCCCTGCCAGGACTTCTACCAGTACGCCTGCGGCGGGTGGCTCGCCAACACCAAGCGCCCGCCTGACAAGCCGCGCTACGGCCGTGGCTTCGGCGTGGTCGCCGACGAGAACAAGGCGGTGCTGCGCGAGGTGCTGGAGGCCGCCGGGCGAGACGCGACCGCGGACGACAAGAGCCGCAAGCTCGGGATCCTCTACGCCTCGTGCATGGACGAGGAGGCCATCAACGCGAAGGGGATCAAGCCGCTCGAGCCGCACCTCGCCAAGATCAACGGGCTCGCGACCCCGGGCGACTTCGTCGAGACCGTGGGCGCGATGCAGCGAGGGATCTTCCGAGGCGGGCGCGCGCTGATGCGCGGCCACGTCGGCGCCGACGACAAAAACCCCGACCTCTACGTCGCCACCTTCTCGCAGGGCGGGCTCGGCCTGCCCGACCGGGACATGTACCTCAAGGACGACGAGACGAGCCGCGCGCTGCTGGCCAAGTACCAGGCCCACATCGCGCGGATGCTCCGCTTCCTCGGCGACAGCGAGGCCGACGCGAACAAGAGCGCCGCCGCGGTCGTCGGCTTTGAGACCGCGCTGGCCAAGCGCTCGGTGCCGCGCCACGAGCTGCGCGACCCCAACAAGACCTACAACAAGCTCGGCGTCGACGGGCTCAAGGCGCTCGACACGAGCTTCCCGTGGGACCGCTGGTTCACCGGCTTCGGCTACCCCGAGTCGAAGTTCGGCCCCCACGTCGTCGTCAGCGTGCCGGACTTCTTCAAGGGCCTCGGCGGCCTGCTCGAGAAGACAGACGCGAAGACGCTGCAGGACTACCTGCGCTGGCACCTGATCAACACGACCGCCGGGCACCTCAGCACAGAGATCGTCGAGGCCGACTTCGAGCTGGCCAAGGTGCTGCAGGGCGCCGAGCAGCTCCCGCCGCGATGGGAGCGCTGCGTCGACTACGTCAACTACGGCGTGCGCGAGCTGGTCGGCCCCTATTTTGTCGAGAAGAAGTTCGCCGGCGAGTCCAAGCAGGTCGCGCTTACGATGATCCAGGGCATCGAGAAAGCCTTCGAGGCCAACCTCCCGGGCCTCAAGTGGATGGACGACGACACGCGCGCGCGCGCGGTCGAGAAGGCCAAGGCGGTCGCCAACAAGATCGGCTACCCCGACAAGTGGCGTGACTACTCCAAGCTGCAGCCGAAGGTCGGCGACCACCTCGGCAACGTCGCCGCCATCAGCGAGTTCCAGATCGCGTTCGAGGCCGACCGCATCGGCGGGCAGGTCGACCGCGACGAGTGGCACATGCCGGCCGCGATGGTCAACGCCTACTACAGCTCGAGCATGAACGAGATGGTGTTCCCGGCCGGCATCCTGCAGCCGCCCTACTTCAGCCGCGACTTCCCCATGGCCATGAACTTCGGCGCCATCGGCATGGTCATGGGCCACGAGCTGACCCACGGCTTCGACGACCAGGGCCGCAAGTTCGACGGCAAGGGCGTGCTGCACGAGTGGTGGTCCGAGGAGGCTTCGAAGAAATTCGACGTCCAGGCCCAGTGCGTCGACGACCTTTACAGCGAGATCGAGGTGCTCCCAGGGGTCAAGCTCAACGGCAAGCTGACGCTCGGCGAGAACATCGCGGACTTCGGCGGCATCAAAGAGGCCCATCGCGCCTACAAGGACTGGGCGACGGCCAACGGCGGCGACAAGGACGCGCACGTCGACGGGCTGACCAACGACCAGCTGTTCTTCGTCGCGTTCGCGCAGGGCTGGTGCACCCACCAGACCGACGAGATGACGCGCATGCGCGCCATGACCGACACCCACTCGCCGCCCAAGCAGCGCGTGAACGTCCCGCTGGGCCACTTCCCCGGCTTCTGGGCGACGTTCAGCTGCGACGAGGGGACGCCGATGCACCCCAAGGACGTCTGCGAGGTCTGGTAGCGCTCACACGCAGTTGCCGAGCGAGCACGCGCACGTCGAGTCCGCGTTCTCGTTCTGCGTGATGGCGCCGGGCGGGTTGTCGCACTGCCCGGTGCTGTCGTTGGTTCCGCAGTTGAAGATCAGATCGTCGCACACGGCCGTGCCGGCCTGACAGTCGAGATCGCACAGGCCGGAGCTGCAGTTGATCTTCGCCGCCTTGCAGCCGTCGGTCTGCTTGCAGGTTGTGCTGCACTCGTAGAGCTCGGGGCACTGGATCGTCGCGGCGTCGCACGCGGCCACGCCGTCGCAGACCACCTTGCACTTAAAGCCAGGCGGGCAATTGATCGTCATGTCCTTGCACGCGATGTCGCCGATGCACTCGATCTCGCACTCGGTGCCCCCCATCTTGCAGCCGCCGCTGCAGACCTCCGGGCACGCCGCGTCCGGCGGCACTGGGTTGTCCCCGCACATGAACGGCTCGCCCGTCGTCCCGGTCGTGTCGGGCTCCGTCGTCATCCCGCCGCCCGAGCTGCTCGTCGACGGGTCCTCGGTCGTCGGATCCTCCGTCGTCGGCTCGTTGGTCGTCGTCGAGGGGTCGATCGTCGACGCGGTCGTCTCGCCGTCGGTGACCGTGACGGCCATGGTCGTCGCGCTGGCGTTCGTCGTCTCGGTCGTGACCGCCGTGGTCACCGAGGTCTGGGTCGTCGTGCCCGCCGTCATCCCCTGGGTCCCGGCCGTCGCGGGGCCGGCCGTGGTCGGGTCGGGGCTGGTGCTGGGCGCGCTCTCGCCCTCGGAATTCGACTCGTTCGTGCCGCTGTTCTCGCTCGACCCGCCAGAGCCCTCCACGACCTCGCCGCACGCCGAACTCGACGCGGCGGCCATCAACGCGACGCACACGAGACCCTGCCCCCAGTCAGTCCATGCCATATCGATAAATTGTACCCGCTGCTCGCCGCGATCGGTGCGCGTGAACACGCGCGCGGAACCGCTCAACTCGAGGCCGAGGTGTACTGGCGAAGCGAGAGCGTCCAGGTCACGCGCGCGACGATCAGCAGCGCCGCGCCCGTCAGCGCCGCGCCCAAAAGCGTCGACCCTCCCGCGCGCCCGGTGAGCGCGGCCGCCGGGTACGTCGTCATCACCGCGAGCGGGATCACGAAGGTGAACAGCGCCTTTAAAGCGCCCTGGAACACGCCGATCGGCCAGCGCGAGAAGTCGAGCAGCGACTCGAACAGGTAGGTCAGGTTCTGCAGCTGCATGGCGCGAAAGCTCAGGCACAACGTCAAAATCCCGAGGCCGTAGAGGCACGCCAGGCTGGCGAGGCCCATGCCCGCGGCCGTCAGCAGCGCGGCCGCGTCCGGGACGACGCCGAGCCGCGCCAGGCTGACGATGATGAGCGCTACGCCGAACAACAGCTCGACGAGACGCCACGGGCTGAACGCGGCGACGAGGCACAGCAGCAGGCCGTCGGCGGGGCGCAAGAGCACGTGGTCGAGCGTGCCGCGTCGGATGTGGTTCATGCTCTCGATCAGCGCGGGCTGCAGGAACGCGCCGAACAGCCCCGAGAGCGCCGCGAAGCAGCCGGCCAGCACCATCAGCTCCCACGGGCCCCAGCCGACGACCTCGCCGCGGTGATCGATCGCGACCCACAGCGGAACGAGGCCGACCAGGCTCCAGAACACCGCGAGCACCCCCTCGCTCCAGAAGCCGACCCGGTACTGCAGGGCCGCGAGCGTGCTCAGGCGCAGCTGGGCGCCGATGAGCCGGAGCGCGCGCCGAACCGGCGCGCGCGCGCGATCGCGAGCTCGAGCTGCACGTTCAGACATGTTCACGCGCCGACCGCCCCGTAGACGCGAACGCCCCGCCGCCAGGTCACGCGCGCGCCGAGCATCAACGCGAGCACCCAGCTCCACTGCACGACGAAGCCGATCAGCAGCTCGCGCGGCGAGAGCCGCCCCATCAGCAGCTCGACCGGGAAGCCGAGCCCAGCGTGAAACGGCAATAAGCGCACGACCGTGGTCAAGCCCGCCGGCAGCAGGCTCGTCGGGACGGCGTAGCCCGAGAGGACCACGTAGCAGGTCACCCAGACCTCGTAGAGCGCGCTCGAGCTGACGATCCAAAACGCGAGCGAGCCGATCATGACCTGCACGCAGAAGTTGATCAGCCACGCGCCGATCAGCGCGACCGGCACGGCCGCGAGCTCGGCGAACGAGGCGTCAAACACCGCGCCGCCGGCGAGCACCAAGACCAACACGCCGATCGGGGCCGCGAGCGCGGTCCGCAGCGGCAGCGCCGCGAGGTTGGTCATGAGGTGGTGCAGCAGCGGGTGCACCGGGCGCAGCAGCAGGGTGTTGAGCTCCCCCGTCGAGATCTGGCGCTCGAGATCCCAGACGACCCAGCTCGCGGTCAGCTGCCGGACGAGGAACGCGCCGACGAAGTAGGCGACGAAGTCGCGCTGCGTGAAATCACCGACCGGGGCCGCGCGCGCGATCCCGGCCCAGAGCGCGAGCGAGATCAGCGGAAAGGTGCTGGTCAACACCCAGACGAAGAGCGCCACGCGGTAGGCGGTGGCCTCGGCGACCCCGAGCCGCCAGATGGCCGCGAGCGCGCGAATCCAGTAGCCAGCGCCCCGCCCGCTCACGCGCCGGCGTCCTCTAGCTCGCGCTCGCGCTCGCGCGTGAACAGATCGCGCATCACCTCCTCGAGCGGCGCCTCGCGCACGAGCAGCTCGCGGCTCTCGGGGAGCGCGACGAGCTGGGCGACGACCTCGGGGACCCGCTCGGGCTTCACATCGAGGACGAGGCGCGCGTCACCACGCTCGACCACCCGCCCCCAGCCAGCGCAGACGGCCTCATCGGGGATCGCGGCCGCGCGCACGCTCACGCGACGCAGCGGCCGGGTCTGCCGGGTCAATTCTTCGATGCTGCCGTCGAAGCGCAGCGTCCCGTCGCCGATCACGAGGATGCGCGGACACAGCGCGGCCACGTCCTGCATGTAGTGGCTGGTCAACACGACGGTCGCCCCGCGCTCCTCGTTGTACGCGCGGACGAAGCCGCGGATCGCCAGCTGCATGGAGACATCCATGCCCAGCGTGGGCTCGTCGAGGAACAGGATCGACGGCTCGTGGAGCAGCGACGCCACCAGCTCACACTTCATGCGCTCGCCCAGGCTGAGCTGACGCACCGGCTTGTACATGATCGAGGCGAGCGCCAAGCGCTCGACGAAGCTCGCCAGACGCCGCCGGTAGACCTGGGCGTCGATGTCGTAGATGACGCGATTGAGCTCAAAGGTGTCGACGGCCGGGAGATCCCAGCTGAGCTGGCGTTTTTGCCCCATCACCAAGCTGATCGAGCGCAGGAACTCGTGCTGGCGCAAATGCGGCTGAAAGCCGGCGACCCGCACCTCGCCCCGCGTGGGGTAGAGGAGGCCGGCGAGGATCTTGAGCGTGGTCGTCTTCCCCGCGCCGTTGGGACCGAGCAGGCCGACGCGCTCCCCCGGGGCGAGCGCAAACGAGAGTTCGCGCACCGCCTCGACAACGCGCACACGCCGACGGACCAACGCGCGCAGCGCCGCGCCGAGCCCCGCGCCGCGCTCTGCGACCGAGAACTGCTTCCCGAGGCCCTGGACGTGCACGGCCGGTTCCGCCACGGTCGGCAGACTACTGCGCCCGTTTGCGAAAGTCGCCTGTCCGGTTATCCGCCCGTCAAACGCCAAAACCTGCGCGTGTGAGCGACCACAACCCCCTTGCCCCTACCCGTCCCGAGCGTTAATCTGAGCCGCAGTCCAGCATCAAACTGGATGCACAGCTCGGCACGCGCGATCTGGCGCTGCCACCACAAGACTTACAAGGAGACGGTCGTGCACAACCACGAAGTTCACCAACAGATGGGTGGCGGCGTCCACGGGATGGCCTATACAGCGGCAGAGGCGCCAGTCGAGGAGCGCGCGAAATTCATCGAGCGCACGTACCTTCACCTCGCGGGCGCGATCGCGGCGTTTGTCGGCCTAGAGGCAATCTTTCTCAACACCCCGGCGATCGTCAAGCTCGGGCTCGCCATGCTCGGCAACTGGTGGCTCGTGCTCATCCTGTTCATGGGCATCGGCTGGATCGCCGAGCGCTGGGCCCAGTCCGACGCGTCGCCGACCATGCAGTACTTCGGTCTCGGCCTCTACGTCGTCCTCGAGGCCTTCATCTTCGTGCCGCTGCTGTTCATCGCCCAGGCCTTCGCCATGGAGACCGGTGACGCCATCATCGTCCCGGCGGGTATCTCGACCCTGGCGATCTTCGCGGCCCTGACAGGCTTCGTGCTGTTCACAAAGCGAGACTTCTCGTGGATGCGCGGCGTCTTGGCGATCGCCAGCCTCGGCGCGCTCGGCCTGATCTTCGGCAGCATGATCTTCGGCTTCGGCCTCGGCATCATCTTCACCGTGGCCATGGTCGTGCTCGCGGCCTGCTACATCCTCTACTACACGTCGAACGTGCTGCATCACTACCGCACGGACCAGCACGTCGCCGCTGCGCTCGCGCTGTTCTCCGCGGTCGCGCTGCTGTTCTGGTACATCATCCAGCTGTTCATGTCGCGCGACTAGCGGGTATGTAGTAGCCACAAAAGAGCCGGGCGAATGCCCGGCTCTTTTTTATTGCGGATCCGCGGACCGACGCACGAACTGCTACCCCGAACCACACGCCGACTTGCGCCCAAACCTGCATTTGAAGAGGTTTAACTGCCGCAGATCGGCCCCGTGGCTGGGTGTAGCTCGCCGCAGATCGCCGGGTTTGCGACCCGCGCGGGAAACCCATGCTACGATTTTTAAATGCAACTTGGCCTAATTCAGAACGTAAGAAACGCCCGCGCTGCGGGTCTTTTTGCGTTGCTGATGGTGGCCTGCTCCAGCGTGCCCGATGACTCGTCGTTGACCAGCGACGCCGAGGAGTCGACCGGCAGCTACATCGACAATTCAACTGCGGACTCCAACGGGGGCACCGGGACCTCAACGTCGGCCGGGCCCCCTGGTTCGTCGGGTGGCGGGACCACCGGTCAAGGAGCGACGAGCCCGGACCCGGCGACGGAAACCGACTCCGCCGACTGCGTCGACGACGACTGCAGCTCGGGGACTGAGCCCGCGATGCAAGAGTGCGACATCGTCGCCCAGGACTGTGATGAGGGCGAGAAGTGCACACCGTACGCGAGCGACGGCGGCCCGTTCTGGGACGGCACCAAGTGCGTCCCGATCCCCGCCGACCCTGTTCCTCCAGGGAAGCCGTGTATGACCCTGGACGGGCCCACCAGCGGGCTCGACAACTGCGACGGCAACGGCATGTGCTACGACGTGGACCCCGAGACGCAGGAGGGCGTCTGCGTCGAGTTCTGCTACGGCGAGAACTACCCATTTAAGTGCAGCGACCCGCTCGCGCAGTGTCACTGGGCCAATGATGGCGTGCTCGCGGTGTGCCTCACCGACTGCGACCCGATGGAGCAGGACTGTAAGGACGACCAGGGCTGCTACCCGAACGGCGACGGCGACGGCTTCGGCTGCGACTGGGACGCCTCCAACGGGCAAGGCGTCGGCAAGCCCTGCGAGCTGCACAAGGAGTGTCCAGGCGGGATGTTCTGTGCGCCAGGTATGCACGCGCCCGCCTGCGAGGGCGAGTCCTGCTGCGCGGAGTTCTGCGACCCCAACGGCGACTCCAGCGACTGCTGGGGCGCCAATGAGGGCGTGTCCTGCGTTCCGCTAGGGCAGATCGCGGACGGCTTCGCGCCGGAAGACGTTGGCGTCTGCGTCGCGCCATAACGCCTCTGAAGCGCGGGAGCACGCAGAAGCTCTGCTCGCAGTGGCGAGAGTCGCGGCTGACTTCGTTGGCGAACGACGAAGATCCCGGCGCGCGCCGACACGCGGACTCTCGCCGCGGGCTGCTACGCTCCGGGCATGCTTAACTTAGTTGCCGACAACGTTCGAACGACGATCGGGCGGTTCTCGCTCGTTTCTGCCCTCGCGCTCGCGGGCGGATGCAGCACAAAAGCCCTGGATCAAGGAGGCACCAGCGACGGCGAGACCGGAGACTCGACCGCGGCGTCAGCCGGCGGAACGGATGGGACCGGCGGCGACAGCGGCACCACAGCTGGCGGCACCACAGCCGGCACCAGCACCACCGCGATGGGGTCCGCCTCCTCGGGCAACAGCACGGGCGCGAACGGGACCGCGGGGACGACCGGGGAGACCGAGGGAACCGCGGGGACGGAGGCGACGGACGCGACCGATACAACCGACTCTAGCTCGGGCTCGGGCTCGGGCTCGACTAGCACGACGGGACAGCCGGAGGACTGCGTCGGCCTCGACGAGGCGACCTGCGAGGCGACCCCGGGCTGCTACGCGTACTGGGGCTGGCCGGTGCTCGAGATGAACGGCGGCCTGTGCACGGGTGACGAGATGTTCGTGGAGTGCGGTCCCGACCCGGGCGGGTGCGATGACGTGATCAGCTATGGCTGCGACGCGAACGACGACGTGCTCCAGTTCCCCGACTCGTGCTTGCCGTCATCGCTCGAGCCGTGCGACGTCGATCAATTCCCCGAGCCGTGCTGAGCCGCCTCCGCGGACAACAACAACAACAGCAACAACAACAATAAAAAAAACGCCGCCGTGATACTCACGGCGGCGTTGCGCAATCGCGCGACAACTCCGAGGGTCAATCGGGTGCGCGGCGCCGTCTGGGCATCACGACGACGACACACCCACACTCGCGTTCGCTGGCTCTCAGACCCCCCCTCGAGCCAACGAACAATCAGGCCGCGAACCCAATTGACCTCGGAAAACGAGTGACTGGCTCCCCCCCGGCGGTCGAGCGAATACCGCGCTCGCCGCTCTCAGGGCCCCTTTCGCCGCGCCGCTCGCGAACACCAGGACCTTGTTTGTTCCCGGTTCTCCAGAGGAGTACGCCGCTCCCTGGTGTCCGCGCGACCGAAGGTCGCTGCTGCTCGACGTGCCAGCCACGTACGTATATGTCGCGCGGCCGACGATTCCTTCACGCCTACGCGGATTTCTTTTCTTTAATTTTTTTGTCTTCGCAGGAGACCGAATTCGCTCAGCCGGGGAGCGCGCAGTCCCAGCGAACCCCGTCGAGCAAAATTGCGCTGTCGACCGCCGTGTCGCCGAGGTCGAAGATCGAGAACACGACCGTGATCTCGTCCCCGACGACGACCGGCGCCACGCGCTCGAGCCAGCCGGTCGCGCCGTGACGCTCGAAGCCGAAGCCGTGCAGCTTGGGCTCGACGCACTCGCCCTCGGAGCACTGATCGGGGTGCGCGGCGTCGCGGTATTCAAAGCGGACAACATCGACCGCGATCGGGTTGGCCTCGTCGTCGAGCGCGATGTTGCCGGTCCATCGCTCGGAGTCGATCCAGGCGATGAACAGATCGTTGTGGCCGTCGGCGATCCGCGCCGGGTACTCGGCGGACAAGAACGCGTACGAGAACCGGATGTGCGTCGCGTCGTCGGGCACCTCGGCCGAGAACCGCAGCTCGGTGTAGTCGTGGGCGAGCAGCTCGCCGTCGCCCGCTTGCCATTGCTCGAGGATCGTCCGCGAGCAGTCGCCGGTGCCGACGAGGCCGATCTCTTTGGAGCACGAGCCGTCCCCCTCGACGGGGCTCGGGTCGATCGGCGGGGGCAGGATCTCGTAGCGGTGCATCGGGCCGTGGGCGGTCGAGGGGCACAGCTCGGAGTCCGCGGCGCAGCCGGCCTCGGCCTCGATGTCGGCCCGCGACATCGGCACTTGTCGGGCGTCGCCGGTCGAGAGGATGACGAAGCGCTCGCCGTGTCGCGGCGTGTAGGGGGTGTCGAGACCGCCGAGCGCTCCTTCGAACACGAGCCGGCTGTGCTCGTGGCCGTCGACTTTGAACTCGCTCGGCTGGACGCCGCGCTCGCAGCCGAGGCCGACGGCCGCCGCGAAGCCGTCGTCGGACTCATCGCAGGGTGTGGGCATCGTGTACGGACACTCGATCCCCCCGCCCCCCTTGACCGAGAGCCCGGATCCATCGCCGAGATCGACGGGCGGCCGAGGATCGCTGCCTGCGACGCCGGAGTCTCCACCGCTGGAGGTGCTGGCCGAGCTGCCGCCCCCCGATGCGCCCGAGCCCGCGCCCGAGGTGAGCGTGCCAGGCTTCGGCGCGTCGGTCGTCGCGCCGCCGGTGGCGAGCCCGTCGATGTCGCTCCCGCTCACGCCCGGCTCGCGCACGTCGCTGTCGGAGCCGCCCGTCTCGTTGACGACGCCGATGACGCCGCGCCACGAGCACGCCGACATCCCGACGAGCGAACAAACCACCAGCGTGGACAGGCACCCCGAGACAGCGCGACGCGACGCGACGTGTAGACGCGTCCATGCTCGCCGCTGGCCTCGTATCAGCACGTTGTCACAACCATGCCATGGGCGCGTGTCCGCGACACCGAAAAATCGGCGCCGACGCGAGCTCGGGTCAGTTTCCGAGCGCGCGGCGGATCTTCGCGGAGAACGGACCGTCGGGGTATTTCTCGAGGAAGGCGTCGCCGCGTCGGGCGGCCTCGTCACGCTCCCCGAGCGCGTCCAGGGCGAGGATGATGAGCCCCTCCCACTCTTGCTGCAGCGCGCCGGCTGAGAACTCGCGCTGCCCGGCCTTGGCGAGCTCGAGCGCGCGCTTTGGGTCGCTCGCCAGCTCACCGCGGGCGCGGTGCAGCTGGCGAACCTCTCGCAGGTAGCGATCATCCGGACGCTCCGCAGAGACGGGCTCGAGCTCGCTCGCGTGCGCCTTGCTTGGTTTGTGCCGCCGCTTGCTCTCGCTGCGCTCATCGCCATCGGCCTGCGTACCAACCTCGTGTCGCGTGACCTCCGGGGCGTCGTGGAGGGCCTGGTCGAGGCTGTCAGCTCGGTCGGAGCGCTCGCGCGCGACCGCGCCGACGCGAGCGGGGTTCGTGGAGGAGGGCGCGCGCGCCACCGCTTCGGCCGCCAGCGGCTGCGAGTCCGGATCCGCCACGGGGGACGCCACAGAGGCCGCCACAGGACCCGCGAGCCCGGGCTGCGCGGGCTGCTGCGACGACGGGCCCGCGCCAAAACCAAACAACAGGACCAGCGCCAGCGCGCCGAGACCGCCGACGCCAAGACCGAGGCCGAGCGCGAGGCCGCCCGAGCTCGCGCCGGAGCTGGACGCGACCTCGACGGTCGAGCCCCCGATCGCGGCCTCCAGTCGCTGCAGTCCCGCGTCGACATCAAAGCCGATCGCGTCCGCGCGAGCCGCGACCGCCAAGTCGCTCCGGAGCGCCTCGGGTGCGCCCGCCTCCTCCACGAGTCTTCTCGGATCTGCGTTCATACCGAACCTACTGCACGCCTGCACCTTGGGACAGCTGGCGCAGGCTCGACGAGCTTGGCGTGCGCCGCCTTGAATAGCTTGCGCGCCTTGTGGAGACGCGAGTACACCGTGCCGACAGGAATCCCGAGGCCCGCCGCGATCGCGTCACAGGACTCTCCGGCCAGCTCGTAGAGCACGAACACGGCCCGCTTGCCCTCGTCGAGCTCGTCGAGCGCCCGCTGGACCCGCTCGAGGGCCTCGCGGGTCTCGGCCTGGGCGCCGGGGCCAGCGGCGTGCGAGCTGGCGACGGCGACCGTCGTCGTGTCGGGGTCTTCCTGGCGTCGTCGACCACGACGTCGATGCGCGCTGTTGACGCGAAGCGCGATCTCGGCCAACCAAGTCGTTGGACGAGCGCGCCCCGGCTCAAACCCGCCGCGACGATGCGCGACCAAGAACACCTCCTGGACGAGATCTTCGATGTCGGCCCGCGCGGCGCCGAGCCGGACGAGGAACCCCGCGACGAAGCGCGCGTGCTCGCGAAACAGCGTCGCCGCGTCGATGCGCCCCGATGCCTCCACTGCGCGCGTCGACCCGTCCGGACTCGCCCCATTCCAGGGAGTTGTATGTCGTTCGGACGGCAAATCCTTCACCGCGATCGCGCTGCGTTTGTGCGCCGCCCCGCGCGGGTCTCGCGTGTTCGCTGCAACGCGAACGCGCCGCCGAGACCTACCAACACTCCGATGGGATCGAATTGTTCGGTTGCGATGATGACGCCATCTTCGTTTATCACATCAAAGTTAACCGTCCCGAGGCCGATCAACGC
The DNA here is from genome assembly GCA_030430565.1 of Polyangia bacterium. Taxonomy (GTDB): domain Bacteria; phylum Myxococcota_A; class Polyangia; order Nannocystales; family Nannocystaceae; genus JACKDW01. Next base: position 47,051 of record JAUIKS010000013.1, on the reverse strand, counting down.
CTCGAGCGCGATGTCGAAGGCGAATCGCGGGCTCACCGGGATCCGCGCGCCAACGCCGAATACCGTCGAAATCCAGGGCAGAACGACGGTTTGGTTGTCGGTCGAGAAGCCGCGGCCCGTCGCCCGCAGACTCCCGAGCGTGACGCCCGCGCAAAAATTAGGTCGAACTTTCCAGATATTCCCCCCGAAGCAGGTGTCGACCCGTCCCGCGATCCCGGTGAGCGCGTAGGCGCCGGTGTGGAGGTCAGCCGTTGGCCAAAATTCGGCGAGCGCGCCGGCCCGCAGCCGGTTCCAGGGCACCCAGCCGAGCTCGAGCAGGAGCTGCCCGCCGCCGGCGACGCCCAGGGTGGGCGCCAGCAGCATGTGTCCCTGGAGCAGCAGCTCGACGCTCGTCCGCGGGTCTGGCTCGGGCGTCGACGGGGGCTCGACGGGCGGTCGTGGTCCAGGCGCCGGCGGCGCTGGGGCGACTACTGGCTTCGGCTTCGGCTTCGGCTTCGGCTCCGGCTCCGGGACCGGCGGCTTGGGCGGCGCGGCCTCACTCTCGACCACGGCCGCCTCGAGCGCCATGGCGACCGCGAGGCCGACCACGGCGTGGAGATCGAGGCAGCCCTTGGGCGCGGCCTCCCATCGCCGCTCGGCGACGACGCGGCCCTCGATCGTCACGGCGAAGCGCGCCGCGTCTGGGCGCGCGGGATCGCCGAGGACGTCGACGTGAATGCGCGGATCGAGCGCCTGTTCGTTGAGCCAGCTCTCGACCTGGACCACGAGCTGCCCGTGGTCGAGGCAGGTCGCGCCCGGCTCGACGTCGATCGCCGTCGCGAGCGGCCGCTTCGCCGGCCGAGGGGTCTGCTCGCTCGAGCTGGGCTCACGCGCGGAGCTGGCGTTGACCGGGGCGATGACCGGGGCGACGAGGGCGCTGATGAGCGCGGCGCGAGACAGCGCCCGTGATGTGCGGCCGCCCATCTGCGTGAGCATACAAGACGGCGAGGCTTGGATACGCGCGCGCTGATCTTTGCCGCCTGATCTGTAACACTCCGCGGGCCTCCGCGATTTACTGTCCGGCCCGCCATGACGACGCGAACCTCGAACCCGCTGTTCCTCCTGCCCCTCTCACTGCTGCTGCTGACGCCGTGCATCACGGCCTGCGGCGGCTCCGAGCCCGCCAAGCCCTTGGCCGAGAAAGCCGAGAAGCTCGAGATCGAGAAGCCCAAGGCGGCCGGGACCGTGACGTTCACCGTCGACGCCGCCAGCTCCAAGCTCGGCTTCACGATGGACGCGCCCTTCGAGAAGATCCGCGGCAAGATTCCCGCGTCCGCGACCACCGGCACGCTCTACGTCGACCTCGACGACGTCAGCAAGAGCAAGGCGCTGATCCACGTCGACATCCACGAGCTCGAGCTGTTCCAGCAGGTCAAGCGCGACGACGGCGAGTTCGGCGAGGAGGTCAAGCAGGACACCCAGAACGATCACGCGCGCCAGTGGCTCGAGATCAGCCCGGATGTCCCTGAAGACATCCGCAAGAAGAACGAGCTGATCGAGTTCTCGGTCACCGCGATCAAGGACAGCTCGGCGCCGAGCGTCGCCAAGCTCGAGGGCGACGAGCGCACCGTCACCTTCACGACCACCGGCGAGTTCCTGCTGCACCAGCGCAAGGCCAGCAAGGACGCCAAGATCGAGGCGACCTTCCACTACCAAGACGGTAAGCCCGTCTCGGTGGACGTCAAGACGGTCGAGCCGCTCTCGATCGTGCTCGACGAGTACGACGTGCGCCCGCGCGAGGGCTTCGGCGTGCTCGCGGCCAAGACCCTCGACGCGCTCGCGCCCAAGGTCGCCAAGGCGGCCGAGGTCACCGTCGAATTCACGGCCAAGCTCGACGACAAGGCCGCGATGCCGGAGTCCAAGGCCGAGGGCGCGAAACCGGCGGGCCCCGGCGCGGGTCTCGACGCCGCCGAGGCTGGGGACGCGAAGGCCGCCGACGCGAAGAAAAAATGATCGTGTAACCAGGCGCGGGCGTACAACGATTAGCCTGACGAGCCGCGCGCGCGCGTTCCGACCGGCTCGCTCACGAGCGCCCGACCCACCGTATTCGAAGATTGGACCGACGCCCCCGCGCGTCACGAGAGAGAGAGACGACCACCATGGATCTAAAGACCATCACGGCTACCCTCGCGGTGCTCGGCACCAGCTTCACCCTGGCGGCGTGCAATAAGACCAACGCGGACGCCACCGAGGTCCCGGGAGCGAAGAGCGGCGAGGCCGGCGAGGGCTCCTGCGGCGCCAAGGGTGACGGCTCCTGCGGCGCCAAGGCCGACGGCGAGGGCTCCTGCGGCGCCAAGGGGGACGGCTCCTGCGGCGCCAAGGCCGACGGCGAGGGCTCCTGCGGCGCGCACGACCACGACAAGGCCGGCGAGGGCTCCTGCGGCGCGAACGGTGAGGGCTCCTGCGGCGCCAAGCCCGAGGGCGAGGGCGCGGAGGCCTCGGCGAGCGCGGGCGCGGAGACGGCCGGCGACGCGACCGCGGCGGACGCGACCGTCGCCACCAGCGAGACCGCCAAGGCCGAGCCCGAGGCGAAGCCGGCGAAGACCAAGACCAAGAAGAAGTCGAGCCCCAAGAAGAAGTCGAAGAAGAAGGCCGCCGAGGCCGCCTGCGGCGAGGGCACCTGCGCCTGAGCCTGAGCTCGACGGGCAGACCACGCAGCCACCGATCGCCGGACTCGGCGCGTTCGCGCGCGCGGGCCCGGCGATCGCTTTTTGGGCGCGCTACACTGCGCTCTCCCCGACCCCGCTTCGCCAAGGCCGTCGTCCATGGAATCGTCGCAGACCCCCGAGCAACCGCTGCAGACTATCGCCGGCTCGCCGACCGGTATCGGCCTCGGCCTGCGCTGGGCGTTCCTCGACGACGTGCTGGATGAGGACGAGGCCGCGCGCGCGCTGCCGGACGCGCTCGCGTTCTTCGAGGTCTCGCCCGAGAACTACATGCGCCGCGGCGGCTACTTCCCGGAGGCGCTGCACACCGTCGGCGCGCGCCACCGCCTGCTGACGCACGGGCTGATGATGAACATCGGCGGGCAGCAGCTCGACCGCGCGTACCTCGATCAGCTGCGCGCCTTCCTCGACGAGCTCGGCGCGCGCTACCACAGCGATCACCTGTGCTGGACCGGCCACGACGGGCGCTGCTTGCAGGACCTGCTGCCGCTGCCGCTCGCCGATCACGTCGCCGATCACGTCGCCGACAACATCCGCCGTGTGCAGGATCATCTCGGGCGCCCGTTCGCGGTCGAGAACATCAGCTACTACGCGTCGCCGGGGCTCGCGACCGCGCGCACGCCCGCGGCCGGCGAGGAGCTGGCCAAGCGCGAGCTGGCGTTCACGCGCCGCGTGCTCGAGCGCGCGGACTGCAAGCTGCTGCTCGACGTCAACAACGTGCACGTCAACGCGCAGAACCACGGCTTCGACGCCTGGCGCTTCATCGAGGGGTTGCCGCTCGAGCGCGTCATCCAGCTGCACGTCGCCGGCGGCGAGCGCCGCGAGCATCTCGACGACCTGATCATCGACTCGCACGGCGCCGACGTATGTCCCGAGGTTCAGGAGCTGATGGGGCGCGTGATCGAGCGCGCCGGCCCGCTCCCAGTGCTCTACGAGCGCGACCACAGCATCCCGCCGCTGACGACCCTGGGGCGCCAGGTCGAGGCGCTCGACCGCGTGTACCAGGCCGCGCTGCAGCGCCGCGCGAGAGCCCCCGACGATCCCGTCGACGCGCCCGAGTCGGCGCCGGCGTCCGCGGGCGAGCGCGCCGGATCCCTCGCCGGCTTCCAGCGCGGGCTCAGCCGCGTGATCCTCGACCGCGCGCCGAGGGAGGCGCTCGAGACCGACGGCGAGGACTTCTTCCGCGCGCGCGGGCTGTCCGAGGACGACGCGCGCGCGATCGCTACGATCGGGGCCGCGCGCCTCGAGGTCTACCGCCGCCTGCCCCGCAACGGCGTCTTCAACGTGATCGCGGAGTTTATCCCGCGGGCCCGCGCGCGCCTCGAGCGTGTCAACGCGGCGTGCTTCGACCGCGACTTCGCGCGCTGGATGGAGCAGCAGGGGCCGCGCTCTCGCTACCTCCGCGACCTGCCCTTTGAGTTCGTCGCGTGGATCGGCCCGCGCTGGCTGGAGGACCCGGAGGTGCCCGACTACCTCGTCGATCTCGCGCGCCACGAGCTGGTCGAGTTCGAGGTCGCGGCCGCGCCCGACGCGGGCGCGCCGGCGCCCGAGGGGCAGCCGTTCGCGCTCGACCGCGGGCTGAAGTTTGACGCCAGCGCGCGCCGGGTCTGCTACCGCCACGCGGTCCACGAGCTGCCGGGGACGCGCGCCGACGACACGGTCCCGGCCGCCGAGCTCACGCGGCTCTTGGTCTACCGCGACCGCGAGCACGGGGTGCGGTTTTTGAAGTTGAGCCGGGTCGCGGACGCGCTGATCGAGCGCCTGCTCGAGCGCGGGCAGGTCGTTAAGGACGCGCTGATCGAGGGCGCTCGAGACGCCGAGGAGCCGCTCAACGACGAGCTGCTGGGTCGCATGAGCGTGCTGCTCGCGGATCTGGCGGAGCGCGGCGTCGTCTCGGTCCCCTAGCCTAGCAGCCCGCCGCGACATGCTCGATCAGACACACTCCGCCGCGCTCGCGTGCTGTCTGCTGCTCACGAGCGCGTGCGCTGGAGACGACGGCGAGCTCGCGACCGCGACAGAGACCGCGACAGAGACCGCGACAGAGACCGCGACAGAGACCGAGACCGCCACCGTGGACAGCTCGACGACCTCGGCCGTCGGCGACGACGACCACGGCTTCGTCTGCGTCGATCTCAACGCCGATCCCGAGCTGCCGTCCTTCTGGATCGAGCAGACCGCGAAGGTGCAGGTGCGTCTGCACTACACGCCGTGTCTGCAGGAATTCTACCTGGGCTCACACCCCGAGTACCGAGCCGGCGAAGCGGTCGGGGAGGCGATCTTCAACGACTGGGCGAGCACGCTGTGCACCCCGGACGCGGACCGCCAGGACCCGGTCGCGTGCTCGCTCGCCGGCCTCGAGAGCTTCGTGCAGCTCCTCGCGACCGACGATCCGGATCCTGCCTACTCGCTGCAGATCACCTACGAGGTCGAGGACTCGAGCACCATCGCGGGCGGCCGGCTGCGCTTCGGCCCGCTCCCGCTCGAGGCGCTCGCTGGCTGCAGCCCCGTGGTCACGATCCTCGGGCTCGCGGACATCCAGGGCCTCGACGAGATCGGCACGCCGCTGTGGCAGATCGAGACGTTCTCGAACACGCCCAGCGAGTCGCGCGTCACGGAGGGCGACTGCGTCGAGATCTCGATCGGGATCTGACCGGCTCCAGGCGGTACACTGGGACATGTCCTTGATCACCCGCGTCGCCCTCACCTGCTGCCTCTCGATCCCGCTCGCCAGCGCCTGCGACCCCGATGACGGCCCGATGGAGACCGAGGGCGGCACGCTCGACGCGACCGACGGGATGACGGGCGAGACCGGCGAGACGGGCGAGACCGGCGAGACCGGCGCGACCGATACCAACGACACGGCCTCGACGGGCGAGGAGAGCGGCGGCTCTGGCGGCGCGCCGATCGGCGAGGACCAGCACGGCTTCGTCTGCGTCAATATCAACGGCGGCCCGAACCTGCCGGCGAGCGCGTTTGAGCAGACCGCGACGATCCGCGTCCGCCTCCACTACGCGGCGTGCCTGCGCGACTTCTACACGAACGCGCAGCCCGACTACCGTCAGGACGGGGCGCTCGGCGCGGAGGTGTTCGAAAACTGGACCGACATCCTGTGCACGCCCGACGCGGACAGCCTCGCGCCGATCGCCTGCTCGATCGCCGGCCCCGAGAGCCTCGCGCAGACCCTCATCGACGACGACATGAACCCGGCCTACTACCTCGCGGTCGACTACGCGATCGACGACCCGTCCACGATCGACGGCGGCCGGCTGCGCTTCGGCCCGATCCCGCTGGAGGAGCTCACGGACGACAGCTGCGTCGGCGAGTCGCCGAGCGTCACCATCGTTCAGGTCGCGGACGTCCAGGGCCTCGACGACACCAACACGCCGCTGTGGCAGATCGAGACGTTCTCGAACACGCCGAACAAGTCGCGCGTCACCGAGGGCGGCTGCATCAACGTGAGCGCGGGCGCGTAGCCGGCTGCCCGCCGCTCAGTCCGGGATCGTGTCCTCGCCGGTCATGATGATCCGGACGCCGAGCAGCACGACGCCGAGCGCGACCGCGGCCCAGAGCGCGAGCACCGGGTAGCCGAAGCTCCCGAGCTCGCCCGCGCGGATCGAGGCTACGTATGTGTGAAAGTTCAGGTAGAGCGCGCCGACGCCGAGCAGCGCGATGAACACCCCGAGGCGGCGGTTGCGGGCGTGCAGCCGGGCGCTGACGAGCGAGCTCGGCGTGGCGGGGCTCGAGGGCTTCGTGGGCCTCGCCGCGCTCGCGCGCTCGCGTCGCTCGTCGCCGCCGCGCCGCTCTGGCATCACGCTCGCTCCGTCACACGCCTATCTTCGGACAGATGTCGCGCATCGCGCAAGTGTCACACGCGGGCTTTTTCGCCGTGCAGACGTAGCGACCGAGCAGCACCATCGCCGGGCCAAAGTACGTCCACTCGCTCTGCGGGACGCTGGCCATGAGGTCGCGCTCGATCTTCGGCGGCTTGGTCTGGGTCGTCAGCCCCATGCGCTGGCTGACGCGGCGCACGTGGGTGTCGACGATGACGCCCTCGGCGAGGTCGAAGCAGGTCGCCAGGACGACGTTCGCGGTCTTGCGCGCGACGCCGGGCAGCGAGGTCAGCTCGCCGACGGTGCGCGGGACGTCGCCGCCGTAGCGCTCGACCAGCGCCTGGCAGGCGCCCTGCACCGACTTGGCCTTCTGGCGAAAGGTGCCGGTCGGGCGCAGCGCCTGCTCGAGCTCCTCGCGGTCCGCGTTGGCGAAGGCCTGCGCGTCTGGATAGGTCACGAACAGCGTCTCGGTGACCTTGTTGACGCGCTCGTCGGTGCACTGGGCGGCGAGGATGGTCGCCACCAGCATCTGCACGGGCGTGCTCCAGTTCAGCTCATAGGCCGCCGTGGGATATTGCCCTCGCAGCCGATCGAGGATGTCGGTGACTTCTGGTGCGGACATGACCTATCGTCCCACGTCGCCGCGCGGCTGTCTCGCCAGCCTGACGCCGGCTCGGCTCGCGTCGGTTGATTTCGCCCCCCCGCGCGATCGCGCCTGGCTTGTCGACGCGCCCGCTTTCTGCGAGATCATCCCGTCGCCGCAGCGTTGCTACACAAACACGAACACAAACGCAGACGCGCCGCGAATTTCCATGTCCGTTCCCGAGCAGCTGACCCGCTACCAGATCATGGACCTGCTCGGCGCGGGGGGTCAGGGGCGGACGTTTCGCGCGATCGATCGCAAGACCAACCGCGAGGTCGCGATCAAGGTGCTCACGCTCAAGGATCTCAACAACGACTGGAAGGGCTTCGACCTGTTCGAGCGCGAGTGCGAGACGCTGGCGCAGCTCAAGCACCCCGGGATCCCGAAGTTCCTGGACCGCTACCACGTCGAGAACACGGGCGAGTTCTTCTTGGTGATGGAGCTGATCGACGGCGCGCCGCTGGGCAAGCGGCTCGCGGGCGACGCCGCGCCGATGGGTGATGACGAGCTCGTCGACGTGCTGTGGAAGGCGCTCGACATCCTGGGCTACCTGCACGGTCGGACACCTCCCGTGGTGCACCGCGACATCAAGCCGCAGAACCTGCTGCTGCGCCGCGACGGCAGCCTCGCGCTCATCGACTTCGGGGGCGTGCGGGCCTCGCTCGACGACACCGGCGGCTCGACGATGATCGGCACCTTCGGCTACATGGCGCCGGAGCAGCTGCACGGCGAGGCCACGCCGGCCACGGATGTCTACGCGCTCGGCGCGACGCTCGCCGCGCTCGGGACCGGCTCGGCCCCCGACAAGCTCCCGCACGATGGTTTGCGGCTCGCGCTCGCGGAGACCCGGCTGGCGCGCTCGCGCCTGCGCCCGGTGCTCGAGCGCATGCTCGAGCCGGTCCCGTCGCAGCGGCTGCGCGGCGCCGCCGAGGTCCGCCGCGCGCTGATGGAGGCGGTCCACGGCCCGACTTCGAATCCGACTTCGAAACCGACTTCGAAGCCGACTTCGAAGCCGCGACCGAGCGCCCCGCCGCGCCGCGACGACGCCCTCGTCACGCAGGCCGACAAGACGCCCGCCAAGATCCCGCAGTTCGCCCGCCAGATCGCGAAGGTGCCCATGCCCTTCAACATCATCGTGTGGATCTGGGCGGCGCTCATCGCCGGCCTCTTCGTGATCCTCGAGGTCGCGCTGCTGCCCGCGATCTACAGCGTGGTGAGCTCGCTGTCGTCCAAGCAAGACCGCGAGAAGCTCAAGCAGGACCGGGCCAAGACCATCGCCTCGATCGGCGAGAACCGCCGCACGATGCAGTACATCGCGGCCCGCGCCCACCCGCTGCTCGAGGAGCCGACGAGGCGCATGCTCGACCGCGGCGACGGCGACGACGGCTGACGACGGCTGACGACGGACGACTCAGTACTCGTCGACGAGCCCGTCGAGCGGGCGCCCCTGCCCGCAGTGCTCGTCGAGCACGCGATCGCAGACGCGCTCATCGACGCCCGGATAAAATCCGCGCTGGTTGAGCAGCTGCCGGACCTCGGGCTCGCCGTTGGGATCTTCGCCGTCCGCGAGCTCGCGGACAAACAGGTTGGGCCCCTCGCCGCAGCGGCCGAAGCAGCCGTAGTCGTAGATGCTGACGCGGCGGGCGTAGTCGGGGTCGGCTCCGATGCGTCGGAGCAGGTGATCGCGGAGCAGGTCGCTGTCGAAGCTCATCCCGCAGCTCGGGCCCTCGCACACGCAGATCTGAAAGCGGGCTTGACTGCGCGGCCCGGCGGCCGCGGTGACCGGCGGCGCCGAAGCCGGCTCGGAGCCAGCGGCGGAGGGCGTCGGCGTCGGGGCCGTGGCCGGAGGCGTCGACTCGGGCGAGCGCGACCTCGCTAACTTCAGCACTGACTTCAAAATCCCCAACGGCGCCGCCTTCGTGGTGTGCTCCTAGCCGCTGTCCCCGGGGGACGCAAGCGAGACCCAGCCTACACGGGCGTACATCATGCACGCCGCGAGACGCCGAGCTTGCGCCGGTTTCTTGGTCCTGAACGCCCGTTTCGTTAGCGTCCGCCCATGGATGGGTCGCGCTCCCTGTTCCACCGCTCGCGCGGAGCTGAGCACCGTGACGGGGTGTCCCCGGGCGGCTCCGCTGGCGGGGCCGTGAGTCCTACGCGTACAGACGCACGGAGCGCCCGACGCTCCGGAGGCGCCCCGGCTTCGCATCACACGGGCTCCGTTGACCTCCTCACCGACCTGGCCCAGGAGCCGTCGGTCCAGGAGCTGCTCGCGGAGTTCGGCGTGCACGCGCGGACGCTGCTCGAGCTGCGCGGCGAGCTGCGTCGCTCGCTCGATCCAGAGCCCGCGGACTGGCGCGTCCGGCTCGCCCAGCGCGGCGCCGGCAAGCTCGGCGTGAGCGACCTCGATCGGCTGCTGGCGATCGTCCGCAGCGCGGACTGCCACGCGTACCAGCTGCTCGAGCGCGCCGGCGTGCCCTGCGGTCAGCTGCGAAAGCGCCTGATCGAGCGCCTGCGCGAGCGCGGCACCGCCTCGATTCACCGCGCGGGTCAGGCCGGCAGCCGCCAGCGCCCGCGGCTCCCGCGATCGAGCACGCACGCGCGGATGAGCAGCGTGCGCGCGAGCGCGGCCCCGAGCCCTGAGCCGGCGACGCAGCTAGACGCCTGTCACGAAGACCAGCCGGATCCTGTCGACCTCGAGCGCGAGGAGCTCGAGCGCGTCCAGACCCCGACGCGCGCCGAGCCGCGTACGCGGGTCGGCCTCGCGCCGATCGACGCGGCGGAGCTGCCGGCGCTCATCGGCCACGAGGAGACGCTGGGGCGGCTCGCCGACGCGCTCCTGCGCAGGTCCCCGCGCCCGCCCGTGCTGGTGGGCGCCCACGGCAGCGGCCGCACGCTCGTCGCGCGGCACCTCGCGCGCCTGCTGCGAACGCCGGTGTTCCGCTTGGTGGCGACCGACTACAGCTCGGACGAGAGCCTGCGCGCCGACCTCGAGCGCGTCGCCCGACGTGAGGGCGTCGCGATCTTCGACGATCTCGATCGCGTCGCCTGTGACGTCGCGCCGGAGTTCGTGCCGAGCCTCTCGCAGGCCTGGGCGCGCGGCGTGCCGCCGATCGTCACGGTGGTCTCGCACGAGAACCTCTCGCGCCTCGCCGCGTGGCTCCCCGGCGTGCACGAGACGCTCGATGTCATCACGCTGCCCGAGTCGAGCGAGCGCGACTGCGCGGCGGCGGTCCGGGCGGCCGCGCCGGCCGTGCTCGCGCAGCACGGCGTCGAGTTGGCGCGCGGCGCCCAGCTCGCCGAGCTCACGCGGCTCGCCGACAGCTACCTGGCGGGCATCGCCATGCCCGGCCGCGCGCTCGACCTGCTCGACCTGAGCTGCGCGCGAGTGCTCCGCGCCGGCGAGCAGCAGGTCACGCGCGCGCGCTGGCTCGACATCGTGTGCGAGCGCAGCGGGCTGCCGCGCGAGCGCGTCGACGGGCGCGAGGGACAGGTCATGCTCGACCTCGAGAGCAACCTCGCCCGCCGCGTCGTCGGCCACGCGTCCACGCTCGAGACGCTCGCGCGCCTGCTGCGACGCAACCGCGCCGGCTTCAGCTCCGATCGCCCGGTCGCGACCGCGCTCCTGCTGGGCCCGAGCGGCGTCGGCAAGACCGAGATCGCCAAGGCGCTGTGCGAGGCGCTGTTCGAACGCGCCGACTCGCTGGTGCGCCTCGACATGAGCGAGTACGCCGAGAGCCACGCGGTCGCGCGGATCATCGGCGCCCCGCCCGGCTACGTCGGCCACGAGCACGGCGGCGCGCTGACCGACCCGCTGCTGCGCACGCCCCACTGCGTGGTGCTGCTCGACGAGATCGAGAAAGCCCACCGCGACGTCCACCAGCTGCTGCTGCAGGTCTTCGACGAGGGCCGCCTGACCGACGGGCGCGGGCGCACCGTCGACTTCCGCCACGCGGTGATCATCATGACCTCGAACCTCGGCTCGACCCACCTCGCGCCCGCGGAGTCGTCGCGCGGCAAGTCGAGCGGCAAGAAGCAGCGCGCCCGCGCGCGCGGCGTCCCGGCCGGCAAGCGCGAGGCGCTGGACGCCGCCGTGCTCGCCGAGGCGCGCGCGGCCTTCCCCGTCGAGCTGTGGAACCGCATCGAGGCGCCGATGGTGCTGCACCCGCTGACGCAGGACGAGCTCGCGCGGATCTGTCGGCGCCTGGTCAAGCGCTCGAGCGAGCGCCTGTTCACCGAGCGAGGCATCCGCTACCGCCTGAGCGACCCGGCCTGCGCCTGGATCGTCGCGCGCTGCAGCGAGGATGTCGCGCTCGGGGCCAGGCCGCTGCGGCACCTGCTCTCGCGGCAGGTCGAGGCGATGATCGCCGAGGCGATCCTGCGCGGGCGCGTCCGCGCGGGCACGCAGCTCGAGGTCACGCTCGACGAGGACCACGAGGCGCTGGGCTTCGAGATCGTGCGCCAGGTCTAACGACCTGTCCTGATAGCCAGGTCATGCACGCCGGCCGGAACTTCGCCGCGCCGGCGTTGTCACTCGAGTCGAGCGCTCGACTCGATGCCGCGCCGTACCAAACTCCTCGCCCTGACGGCCCTCGTCACGCTCAGCGGGTGCCGCCTCCACCACCTCCCCAAAGCGCCGTGGCCGTGTCGCGTGAGCGATCGCGAGCGGCGGGAGATCACGGCGCGGCTCGATCGAGTCGACGCGGCGATCGAGAGCGAGGACCGCGTCACGATCGCGCGCGCGAACGTGGAGCTCGCGGCGCTCTTGCGCCTGCCGGCCTTCGCCACCCACGACGGGAGCCCGGCTGTCCAGCCGCCCCGCGGCGCGCGGTCACTCGTCGACTGGTGGAGGCGCGGCGGCGAGACCTGGATGCGGATGAAGATGTTCGGCGATCCCCTGCTCGCCTACGACATCCCCCCGACCCCGCGCACGCCGGCCGAGTTCGCGCCGCTGCCCGCGGAGGTGCTGTGCGAGCGCCGCGGGTGCGACCCGAAGGCGAGCGCGTTCGTGGCGACCGAGGCCGCCTGGGGGCTGCGCCTCGAGGCCTACGAGCGCGGCCGCTACCGCCATCACTGGAAGGCCCGGCCGCATCACCTCGAGCAGTACGAGCCCGCAGCCGACGGCGAGAGCTGGGCGCAGCGACAGTGCGAGACCGACTCGGTCGAGGCGTGGATCGAGTGCCTCGCCCAGCGCCGCTCGGCCGAGCCGATGTACCCCATCGGCGACTACCGCTTCCCCACGCGAGGCTGGCTGTTCATCGACGAGCACGAGCTCGACACCGCGCGCGCGCAGCGAGCCGACGACTGCCCGCAGTACACCGCGATCGAGCTGGAGACCGGGCGCGTACGAGCCGCGCGCGCGTGCGAGGTGCTGGAGCGCCGGGCGTCGATCGACGACGTCCGCGAGCTCGGGCTGGCGGTGATACTCGCCACCAGCGCGGAGGAGATCAGCCCGCTGCATCGCTTCGTCGCGAACGAGGCCGTCCCCCCGCTCGCGCCAGGTCCCGCGCGCTGCTCGATCCGCGCGAGCCCGCCGCCGATGCACCCCACGGACGCGACCCCGGGGCGCCTCGCGTACTGGTGGTACGTGCACCCCGCCGTCGTCAGCCACGCGGTGCTCGCCCCGGAGAGCGCCGCGCAGCCGGCGAGCGGCTTCGCGCGCAAGCGGCTCCGCGCGGTCGACAGCGTGTGGGACGACGTCGCCGCGTCGGTCTCGCTGCCGCCGATCAACCTGCAGGACCCGTCGTTCATGAGGGTCGTCGACGGGCTGCGCTGACGCGCTACGGCTCGTCGCGTAAGAGCGCCGCCAAGCGCTCGCTCAGCGCCCGGTAGAGCGCCGCGGTGTCGTCGTCGAGCGCGTCGATGTGGGCGGCGACCGCCGCGTGATCGCCCCGCGAGACCGGGCCCGTCACGCCCTGCGGGATCCCGAGCGCCCGCAGGTTGTCGAGCGACGAGCGCAGCAATTCAAACAGCCCGTCCGCGACCTGCTCGGGCGCGTGCCCCTGCCCCACCAGCACGTCCCGCGCGGCGCCGAACAGCACCGCGACGTGATTGGCCGCGAGCGCGCAGGCGGCGTGGTAGACGACGCGGCCGCGGGCGTCGAGGCCGTCGAGCTCGAGGGAGGGCTGCCCGCCGATCAGCTCCTTGGCGAGCGCGCGCGCGGGCTCATCACCGCCGACCCCGAAGCACGCGCGATCGAGGCGCGAGCGCTCGAGCTCGCGGCGCAGACTGCAGATCGGGTGCAGCGTGCCGACCGGCACGCCGCGCTCCGCCAGCGCGCCGAGGGCCGCGTCGCCGCGCGCCACGAGGGCCCCCGCGCCGTGCAGGACCGGCACCTCCAGCAGCCCGAGCCGCGCGAGCCCCTCGGCGAGCCCGCGGGCGACGGCTGGCAGCGCGGGGTCACGACACAGCGTCCAGATCCCGCGCGGGCGCCCGTCCTCTTCGTGCGCCGTGACCTGCCCGGCGAGGTTGTTCGCCGCGGTCTCGCGCGCCGAGATCATGCGCGTCCGGTAACCGCGCGCGTGCAGCCAGCGCTCGGCGTGCGTGGCGACATGACCATGTCCGATCAGCCAGATAACCTCGCGCGCGGGCTCCTTGATCTGCGCGAGCACGGCCGCCGGCACCGTGTACTCGAGGCGACGGAGCACGCGCTCGTCCGCCTCGCCGGCGCGCAGCCGCGCAATCCAGCCGCGGACCGCGGTGCTGCTGATCTCGGGCAGCGCGCAGGTCTCCGGCTCGGCGTAGCCGAGCCGCGGCACCACGATCGGCGTGAACTCGGCCTGGATCCGCTCGTGCTGGTGCCAGCGCGGGAAGTCGCCGTTGGCGATGATGTCCGAGCCGAACACCAGCCGGACCTGGAAGTCGGGGTGCTCGCCCGCAAGCGCGCAGAGCAGCTCGATCGAGTAGCTCGGGCGCCCGTCCGCCCGCGTCGCCGCGAGCCGGCGCTCGATGTCGCTGACGATGACGCGGTCGCCGTGCACCGACATCGCCGCGCGCGCCCACGCCATGCGCGTCGGGTACGACGTCAGGCGCTTGGCGAAGGGGTGTGACCAGGTCGGCGCCACGAGCACGCGCGCCGCGAGGCCGCGCACGAGCAGGTAGGTCGGCAGCAGCACGTGCCCCATGTGCGGCGGATCGAAGCTCCCGCCGAAGACCGCGAGCACCGGACGCGTGCGGGCATTCCCTGACATCGCCGCGATGGTACCGTCATTCGCGATCGTCGACGATCAGTCGGGGTACAGCAAAAACGGCCGACGACGCGCCAAGAAGGCCCGCCTGCCCGGCTCCTGCGCGCGGACGAGCTCGCCGGCGCGCGCCCCCGACTCGATCGCCGCGCGCAGCCACGCGCCGCCGGCGAGCAGATCGATCGCCGGCCGGTCGGCGACGAACTCGTAGGGCTCGGTCCGCCAGCGCGCCCTGCCCCCGCCGAGCCTCCAGCACGCGGCGAGCAGCGCCCAGCTGGTCCGCAGGCTGCGGACCTCGGCCCGCGCGCCCGCGCGCACGTGCAGCTGCAGCCCGCCGCAGGTCACCCCCGCGTGCTTCTGGAACATCGGGCGGAAGCAGACCGGGCGCAGGCCCAGGCCGGGCGCGTCCTCGGGGCTGATCGCGCGCGCGAGCGCCTGGCCGTCGAGCCAGGGCGCGCCGAACAGCTCGAACGGCCGCGTCGTGCCCCGCCCCTCGCTCAGGCTCGTGCCCTCGAGCAGGCACTGCCCGGGGTAGACCGTCGCGCTGTCGAGGGTCGGCATGTTCGGGGACGGCATGACCCACGGGACATCTGTCGCATCGGCCATATCACGACGACGCCAGCCGGCCGCCTGCAGCACCGTCAGGCCCGCCGCCTCGACGCCGCGCTCGCGCAGCGTCATCACGACCAGCTCGCCCAGCGTCATCCCGTGGCGCACCGAGACGTCGTGGTAGCCGACGAAGCTCTCCTGCCCCGGCTCGATCGCGCCGCCCTCGACCCAGCGCTCGAGCCCCCCCAGCGGGTTCGGGCGATCGAGGATGAGCACCTTGATCCCGCTCCGGAGCGCGACCTCGGCCGCCATCGCGGCCGTCCACACGTAGGTGTAGTAGCGGCTGCCGATGTCCTGCAGGTCGCAGACGAGCCACTCCGCGCCGTGAAACATCTCCGGCGTGGGCTTGAGGCTCTCGTAGGTGTCCCCGTACAAGCTGTAGACCGGCGGTGTGTCCTGCTCCGGCGCCGCGCCCTCGCCGTCCGCCTCGACGACGGGCTCCATGTCCTGGGCCGCCGCGTCGATGCCGTGCTCGGGACCCAGCAAGGAGACGACGCGCGCGCCGACCGGCGGCGCGCCGACCACAGCCCGGACGTGCTCGTAGGTACGAGACACGGACGCCGGGTGACAGAGCAAGGCGATCGGGATCCCCGCGAGCGAGGGACCGTCGCCTGCGGCGAGACGATCGAGACCGGTTCGAACAGACACGTACTTGCACCCTCCCACGAGCCCGCGACTCGCCCAAGATTCTCGAGAGAAGCCCCGAAGGAAGTCCCGGAGGAAGTCCCAAAGGAAGTCGACAGCAACAACCCCACGCGAGCCCGCGCGACGAGCCGCCGGTTTTTTTGGGCTGCGCGAGCTGTGTGCGACATTACGTACATGCGCGATCCTCTGGGCCCGATCCCCTCTCCGGAGCGAGATCCGGGGTTTTGGCAGTGCACGATGACGCCCCGCGAGACGCGGCTGCCGCGACGTCCACAGCTGACCGCGATCCCCCGCCCACGCGTCGTCTCGGCCACCGACGGCTCGCTCGAGCCCGCGCCCCCCGTTCGCCTTCCTTCGGACGTGGCCCGCGCCCGCGTGAACCTCCGGGGCTTCGGCGAGGCCGCGCGCTTTGATCCGCTCCGGCTGCTGCGGCGCAACGCCGGCGACACCCACGGTCTCGATCGACGGACGCGGCGGCGCAGCCATGTGCAAGCGCGGACGGGAAGTTGTGCCGAGCCCCGCGGGAGCGCCCAGCTGCTGTCGGCGGGACACCGCGACCTCGACCTCACGCTCGGCCTGGCCAGCGCCCACGGCTGGGCGCTGGTCCGAGTCCTGAGCGCCGCGCCCACCGGCCTGCTGCTGCACCACCTCGATGTCCTCGACCCGTCGCTGGGACAGGGGCACCGTGAACGCGGCCGGACGCTGCTGCGAAAGCTGGCCACCGTGTTCGCGGATGTAACCCGGCCGACCGCCGTACATCCGCCGGGCTCCCTGCTCGGGACCATTGGCGGGTGCCTGCTCGCCGGGCGGGTGATGGCCGATCTCTCGTCCTGGGCCTCGCTCCCGATCGCCCGCCGCGGCGCGAGCGAAGGCGCCAGCGGGTCGCACACTGTCACACTCCTCGCGCTCGAGCGCGACCTCGACCTCGACCGCGTCACCGACGACGATGAGCACGATGTCGATCTAGAACGCGCCGCGCGTGAATGCGCCATGCCGCGATACCCCGGCCTGCTGCGATTTGAGGGCGAACTCGTGCCGATGACGGATCCGCAGCCGGCGGTCGTCGCGGTTGCGCTCGCCCCCGCCGTCCTCCCGCTGCTCGGTCTTCGCCGCGAGCGCGCCCCCGCAGCGCCGCCGAGTCCGCCGCTGGCATCGGCGAATGATGACCATGACGACGCGCCGGGCGGGCTGTTCGAGCGAATTTGGGGCGAAAATTAGGACGGATTTTTTAATTCCGCCCTGGCTGTCTCTGGTTTAATGACGCGGACCAAAGGCGGCTCGGAACCTGACGCGGTCTCATCCGTGTCTGACGTTGACGGCCAAGAGCGTTGTCTCTATCCTGCGTCTGCAATTTTCGCGGTCGTCCTGCCCGACTAACACACGAGGGGATCCGGTCTTGACTCCACCGAAAAAAGGAACTGACCTCAGCGCGCTCAAAGCGCGCCTCGCCAAGAAGAACGCCCCGTCTGGAGCCGAGATTCCTGCCCCCGGGTTCGCACCGCCGCCAGGCGGCATACCTGCACCGGGCGCGAGCATCCCTCCTCCAGGCGCGAGCATCCCTGCTCCCGGCCAGAGCATCCCTGCTCCTGGCCAGAGCATCCCTGCTCCCGGCCAAAGCATCCCGGCGCCGGGACAGAGCATCCCTGCTCCCGGCCAGGCCCTCCCGGCTCCAGGTCAGGTCCTTCCTGCGCCTGGCCAGGTTGCCGCACCCGAGCCGCCGCCGGACCCGACCCGGGACGGCGCGTTCTCGGGTCGAGCTGCAGCCTTTGATCCCAACGACGGCGTCATCGACGTCGGCGGCGGCGATGTCCCCTCCAAGGGCAGCATCGGCCTGGTCGCCTTCGCGGCTGCCGGCGCGCTCGTCGTCGGCATGCTGTTCGGCTGGGTTGGTAAGAGCACCCTGGGCAAGAACCAGCTGGTGACTCGCGCCAAGAAGAAGGGCCAGAAGATGGCGGCGGAGGTCGAGAACGTCGCCAAGATGCGCAAAGACATCAGCCTCAAGATGGAGGACCTCAAGAAGCAGATCGCTGAGGATCCCAAGGCTGGTGGCGAGGCGCTGAAAGAGCTGAACGCGGCCAACTTCGAGAAGCACCCCAAGGTCGACGACCTGTTCGGCTGGCAGCTCGCCTCGATTCACCCCAAGGACGTCAAGAAGGTCTTCCAGCTCTACGAGGAGGCCAACGGTCTCAAGACCGACCTGAGCTACCTCGCGGGCTTCGTGAGCGCGAACGCTCCCTCGCTCGGCAAGGCCGGCGGTCCGTCCTCCTTCGCCGTCGTCTTCGACGACAAGGGCAAGATGACCCTGGTCGAGGCCGTGCTCCCGATGTGTAAGGGCGAGGGCGACCAGCCCGCGCCGTGTAAGGGCGATCCCAAGGACGCGATCGGCTGGATGTACCGGACCAAGCTCGGCGCCGATCCGGCCTACGCTCCGCTCGGCACCGGCCCCGGCACGATCACGCCGGTCAGTCGCACCGACGAGATGTACCTCTACCTCGTCGGCCAGAACCCCGAGAACAACGCGAAGCTCGTCTACCAGCGACTGCTGGGACAGGTGAACGCGCGCCTCGAGGAGATGAACAAGGTCGAGCGCCGAGCGATCAACGCGCTCAAGGCCTACGCCGCAGATCCTGACGTCGATGGCTCGAATCCCGCCGAAGAGGCCGGCGACGAGTAACCCGCGCGTCTGGGTCCTCAACCCCGCGAGAGCCGGCTTTTTGGGCTGGCTCTTTCGCTATTACAGCTACGCGTTTTTACTCCTCACGCTCGTCGTCACCGCGGCGGGCGTGAAGATCTATCGCGGGTACGTCGAGGCCCTGCCGCCGCTCAATGACCTCGAGCGCTACGCGACCACGGCCCCCGGCGTCACCCGGATCTACGCCGACGACGGCGCCCTGCTCGCGGAGTTGGCCCGCGAGTATCGCTCCTACACCCGCTTTGAGGACATCCCGGCGCCGCTCGTCCAGGCCTTCTTGGCCGCGGAGGATCGGCGCTTCTTCACGCACGACGGCCTCGACTACCGCGGCCTCGCCCGCGCCGTGCTCGCCAACCTGCGCTCCGGCACGGTCGTCCAGGGCGGCAGCACGATCACGCAGCAGGTCGCCAAGAAGCGCCTCACCAACGAGCGCACGCTCGACCGCAAGATCCGCGAGGCGCTCATCAGCCTGCGGCTCGAGGCCAAGCTCGACAAGCCGACCATCCTCGAGATCTACCTCAACGAGATCTTCTTCGGGCACGGCGCCCACGGGGTCGCGGCCGCCGCCCAGCGCTACTTCGAAAAATCACTCGACGAGCTGACGCTGGCCGAGTGCGCGCTGATCGCCGGCCTCGCCCGCGCGCCCTCGCGCTACAACCCGGTGCGCTTCCCCGAGCGCGCGCTCAAGCGCCGCGCCGTTGTCCTTCAGGACATGGTGGAGGCCGGCTACATCACGCCCGAGCAGCGCGACGAGGCCGGCGAGGAGCCGCTCACGCTCAGCACGCCGACCGACGTCTTCCGCCTGCGCGACCCCTACTACGCCGAGCACGTGCGGCAGCAGGTCAGCGAGAAACTCGGCGACGAGGCCGTGCTCAAGGGCGGCCTGCAGATCGAGACGCCCGCGGACCTCCAGACCGCGCGCTGGGCCCACGCCGCGATCGACAAGGCCATCCGCAAGATCGATCGCCGCCAGGGCTACCGCGGGCCCGAGACCAACCTCGCCGACGAGGATTCGCGGACCAAGCTGATCGAGCGGCTGCGCGCGCGCTACGGCGAGACGCCGCTGACCGACGCGCCGACGCGCTGGCGCCTGGCGCTGGTCCGCGAGGTCGCGGCCAAGCACGCCGTCGTCGAGCTCGGCGCCCAGCGGGCCGTGCTGCCGCTCCAGCGCATGAGCTGGGCCGCGCCCTACAACCGCAACACCGGGATCAACGACCAGAAGATCACGAGCGTCGACGCGGCGCTCGTCGTCGGCGATGTCATCTGGGTCCGCGGCGTGTTCAGCAAGCCGAAGCAAGACAAGAGCAAGCGCGGCGCGCACGACAAGCGCAGCAAGCACGGCTCGCATGACGAAGAGGACGACGACGACGACGACGAGACGCCCGCGACGCATCTGCTGACCGATCGTGAGAGCGGGCAGCCGCTGGTCGAGCTCGGGCAGCAGACCCGGATGGAGGCAGCCCTCTACAGCATGGATCTTCGCAGCGGCTACGTGACGACCATGCAGGGCGGGCACGACTACGACCGCTCGCAGTTCAACCGCACCACCCAGGCCTGCCGTCAGCCGGGCAGCGTGTTCAAGGCCATCTACTACGCGCTCGCGCTCGACACCCGCCCCTGGCAGATGGACACCGTGCTCGAGGACCGGGCCTACGAGCCCGAGCCCGGCGAGGAGTGGAACCCGCAGAACATCGGCAAGACGCTGGACGGCAAGGTCCTCCTGCGCACCGCGCTGGTCCGCTCGCTCAACCTCCCCTCGATCCGGCTGTTTAAAAAGCTCGGCGCCGACGCGGTGGTCGCCTGGTCGCGCCGGCTCGGGATCACCAGCGAGCTGATCGCCGACCGGGCGCTCTCGCTGGGGGCCTCCTGCGTGCACGTCGACGAGCTCACGCGCGCCTTCGCGATCTTCGTCCGCGGCGGCACCTGGATCGACCCGGTGTACGTCCGCCGGATCACCGACAAGTCCGGGCGCGTGCTGGTCGACAACCGCAGCGTCGACGACCCGGTGGTCGACATCGCCGGTCGACTCGATCGCGTCGGCACCCTCGCCGCGACGCCGCCGCGGCAGATCGTCGATCGCCGCACGGCCTTCCTCATCACCCAGCTGATGCGTGACGTCGTCACCTCCGGCACGGCCACGCGCGCGACGATGATCCGCGCGCAGGCCGGCGGCAAGAGCGGCACCTCGTCCAAGGGCGCCTACACCACCGACACCTGGTTCATGGGCTTCACCTCCAACGAGATCACGGCCTCGTGGATGGGCGACGACAACTACGAGCGCTCGATGGGCGACGAGGACGCGAGCTACACGACGGTCGTGCCGATGTGGACCAACTTCATGAAGGTCCTGGTCGAGGGCGTGCCGCACTCGGGCGTCCCCGGTCCGCGCCCACCGGGCCTGAACTCACGCATGGCCGACGCGCGCACGGGCGGGCCGCCGGTCGCGGGGATGCCGACCGCCAAGCTGTACACACGCCAGTCGTGGCGCTGAGCGGCCGACGCACGCCGTCAAACACTCGAGCTGAGGCGGGCGGCCCCTCCGCGGCTCGCGCGCGGCCTACAACCTCGTCGCTCGGAGTCGTCTGAGAACGGAGCGGCTGACGGACCGCACCCGGGGTGAGGCCCGGCTCGCTACTGCGGGTTGATGATCTGCTGGTTCAGGCCGCCCGGGTAGGCGTAGGAGTCGTAGGAGTCGAAGCCGACCACCGTGACGCTGAAGTTCGCGTCGCCGCTCAGGTTGTGCACGCCGTCGTTCACCAGGATGCGCGCGACCTCCCAGTCGGTCGGGTCGTTCTGCGGACCCACGGCCGTGAACGCGTTCTCGGCGATCATGTTCCCGTCGAGGGTCACGTTGGCGTCGGCGGGCTTGGTGACGACCAGGTAGTCGTTGATCCAGTTGGGCGGCACCAGCACGACGTAGTTGGGGCGGTACTGCTCGACCGGCACGGCCTGCGACATCGCGGGGTCGCCGGTGCCGGCGTTGCCGGCGTTCTGCGACGACATGTACTGCATCACCGAGATCGGCTTGTCGGCGCTGACCCAGAAGTCGCCGGGGTGCTGGACCGAGCCGTCGACCGCGAGCTCGACGAACTCGCCGGCGTTGAGCATCAGGTTTTGGTTGCCGAGGCCCGTCACCGCCTCGTTCGCGGTGATCGTCACGCTCGTCGCGTCCTCGGCCGCGAACACGTGCCAGTACGAGGGCTCGGGGTTGTTGTTGTTGCGCGGCGCGAAGCGGGAGCCGACGTACTCGAGCCCCCAGGTCTGCAGGCCAAAGGTCTGCTCCTCGATGTGGTCGCAGCAGCAGGCGGCCTGCAGCGAGGGGACGTTGGCGCAGTTGTGCGAGGAGAAGACCGAGACCGGCTTGTCCGAGACGATGTAGCTGCCGTTGAAGCCGCCGGCGCCCTCGAACTGCGCGTAGTCGCCCTCGTTGAGGACCGGCAGGTTGTACTGCTGCCCCGCGGAGATCGCCGGCAGCCCGCCGCCGGCGGTCGTGTTGGTCGTGGGCGTCAGCGTGACCTGGGTGTTGTCCTCGGTCGCGACGATCTGGATCTCGGGGCGCAGGAAGCTGTTCTGCCCCCAGCCGACGACGTAGTAGTACTCGTCGAGGGCCGAGACCGGCAGCAGCAGCGAGGCGTCGCTGGTGAACGAGCTCTGGCCGTTGATAGGCTGGAACTGGTACGCGATGATCGGCACGTTCGACTCGACCTTGTAGGCGCCGCGGACGTGGACGCCGGTCAGGTCGATGTGCGCGGGCGGCAGGTTGAACTGGTGGAGCGTGCCGGGCGCGACCTGCTGCGACTGCAGCACCGCCCAGTTGTTGTTGGTCCAGTGGTAGACGTTGACGTCTGCGGTCTCGCTGTCGTCGACGTTGCTGACGACGACCGAGTACTGCAGCGCGTCGTAGCCGTTGTGGTTGTCGGCGTCGATGGCGTAGTAGAGGCAGCCGACCGAGGCGTTGTTCTGCGCGGCCAGGTCGCAGAGCGAGTAGCACTCGCCGCCGGAGCAGCTCGTGCCGGGACCGCACGCCGAGGGCATCCACTCGCCCATGTCGTTGCAGGTCTCGAAATTCTCGTTGTCGACGCACTGCTTCGAACCGGCGAGGCAGCCGAACACGCACTGGTTATTGCACGCGTCATCGTCGTCGGCGTTGCCGTCGTCGCAGGCCTCGACGCCCTCCCAGATGTAGCCGTCGCCGCAGCTCGCCTCGGCGCAGGTCGAGAGGCAGGCGTCGGTCTCTACGTCGTTGCCGTCATCGCAGAGCTCGCCCTGCTGGACCACGCCGTCGCCGCACTCGCCGGGCACGCAGGCGTTCGAGCAGTCGTCGTCGTCAACGTCGTTGCCGTCGTCACAGCCCTCGCCGGGGCCGACGTAGCCGTCGCCGCAGCTCGCCTCGACGCAGGTGTCGAGGCAGGTGTCATCGTTGTCGGCGTTGCCGTCGTCGCACTCCTCGCCGACCTCGAGCACGCCGTTGCCGCAGACCGGATCGGGCTCCGGGAGCTCGGTCGTCATCGGCGTCGAGGTCATCGCGTCCGTGGTCGAGTCGGTCGGCGTCTCGGTCGTCGTGAGGCCCGCGCTGTCGCCCGTGGTCGGATCGGTCTGCGAGCTCGGCCCCGCAGGCCCCTGGGTGGTGCCGCCCGCGGTCGTCGAGCCCGAGGCGCCCTCGGACTCCGATCCCCCGCCCGTCGTCGAGCTGCCGGAGCTGTCGCCGCAGGCGCTGAGCGCCAGGCTGACGCCGGCGGAGAGGAGTAAGGTCGTGAGAGGGCGCGTCACAGAGGCCATGGGGCGATGATACGTGACCCAGTCCTATAGGACATGTCTATAAAGTCACGTAATTTCAAAACCGCGCGTCAGCCCGCGGGCCCAGCCGGCAGCGTGACGGTGAAGGTCGTGCCGACGCCGGGCTCGCGCTCGACCTCGATCGAGCCCTCGAGCCGCGGTGTAGTTGCAGGCGTTGCCGATGATGGTGAGCAGGAGCTGCCGGAGCTTGGTGGCGTCCGAGCGGCTCGTCTCGGCGCCGGCGGTGACCGTGGCGCGCAGCTGGTTGTTGCCGCGGCGCGCGACCGGTCGAAGCAGCGCGATCACGTCGGCCGTCAGCTCGACCCTGCCGAGCTCGAGCTCGCCGGCGCCGCTCTCGATCGCGGCGAGATCGAGGATGCCGTTGGCGTTCGCTCGCAGGACGCCCACACCGGACAGACCTGCCGGTACGGACAGGTTCGCGCTGAATCCACAGGCACGCTTAAAGGTACGCACGATTCTCACGGACTCGCATTCGTGGGAGGGGCGTCGACACGACGACGAACGAAGACCCCGGCGCCGCCACGCGGCCCGGGGTCTCGAACGCTCGTCACGCGCGCGCGCGACGCCTACTCGTCGAACTCTTCCTCGGGCGGCTTGCCCTCGACGATGTTGCCGTTCTCGTCGTACTTCACGTCCGAGCCGGTGAGGACATCACCCACGTCGTCGCTGAACTTCTCCTCGGTGCCGATGTTCGGGAGGCGCTCGCCGATCAGGTCCTCTGCGGTGCCGTTGACGACCGAGATCACGAACACGCCGTGCACGGCCGACTGGTCGAAGGAGCGGATGCGCGAGTTGTCCTGGGCCTTCCACTCCCAGTAGCGGAGCAGCGGGCGCGCGTCCTTCGGGTCCGTCTTGAGCTTGGCCTCGGCGTTGATCCCGAACCAGGCCTTGAAGCGGCTCTCGACCACTTCGTCGTACTTCATGCCCGGCCACTTCTCGACGTTGAAGGCGTAGACGATCTTCCAGAGCTCGCCGTCCTTGAAGAAGTAGAACTTGCGCAGCGTCTTGTCGCGCGTCCACACCATCTCCTCGGAGTTGTCGTCCTCGAAGTCGAACTGGATGAGGCTGACGCCCCACTTGTGGCGCGAGGAGCTGGTGAACTTGACGTGCCCCTTCTTGAGGTCGTTGAGCTGCTCTTTCTTCCAGGCGCGGTTGCGATCCTGCGCCATCGCGTCGCCCGACTTCTTCTGCCGGACTTTGTACTCCTTCTCGATGTCCTTGCTGAGCACGGCGATGACATCGTCAGGGCTCATCCCCCAGTTGTACCCCTTGGTCAGCGCCTTGACGCCGAGCAGCGCGGTGAGGCCCGGGTTGGTGTCCTTCATCTCGCACTTGCGCTTCTTACCGCGCCCCTTGCAGACCTCCTTGACCTCGGGGCGCTCAAGCTTGTTGCCCTCTTCGTCGGTGACCTCGCTGTCCTCCGCCATGTCCTCCTCGGGGTCGGCGTAGGAGACGAAGTCATCCTCGTTGTCTTCGCTGGGGCCGCTCGGCGAAGACGGGGTGTCGTCCTCCAAGCCGGATTCGTCGTCGGGCGGCGTGGTCTCGCCCTTTTCTTTGCAGCCGACGTCGCTGAACATTCCGAGAGCGAGCACCGTGGCCAAGATGAGAGAACGCTTGAGCAGCATCATGCCTCCTGTGGTCGCGCACGTTATCACGCCCCGCGCCGATACGTCACTTCCGCATCGCCCCGCCTGAACCGGCCGCGACCTCGGCGTGCGCGCCCGCGCGCATTCCAGCTATTCGGACGACCCAGAACCCAGGCGGACGTCGTAGGTCAAGCCGCCCTCGCTGCGCAGGACCTCGACCGTGCCGCCAGAGCGGAACTGATCGAGCATGGCTCGACAAGCGCCAAAAAACAGGCAGTGAAAACCACGGCTGCGGGTGATCTCCGGCCTGAGATTGACGCTCGTGAGGGTCACGCCCCCACCCTCGCGGGGAAAAAATTCCAGCGAGCCGCAGCCGCGGGTCGACAGCTCAAACGCCCGGGGCGCGAGCTCTAAGAGCGCCCCGGGGCCGCTGCTCCCTGATCCGCCGAGACCGCTGCGCGCCATGGTCGTGAGCGGCTTCAACATGCCGCGGTCGTAGCTGTCGAACATCAACTCGGTCCAAAACCGCCGCGCCCCGTCCTCGCCGAGGACGTCGATGATCGCGTCGCAGACGCGCACCGAGAGGGCGAGCGGCAGCCAGTCGAGCGAGCTCGCCGCGCGAACCCGACGCTGCACGTCCGCGCCGACGCGCTCGCGAATCGCGGCTCGCGTCCCGGCAGGAAGCGCACGAACACGCTTCAGAGCGACCTTCGTGTAGTGTGCACGGATCTCGGCGGGCTCTTTGGACATGACTCTCGAGTCGCTACGGTCGATCTCGTCGATACAGCAGTCGCGGCAACGCTACCACAACCAGTCTATCCAGCCGGCCCCGCGGCCGTCGGGCGGCGGGGATAGCGGGGTTCGCTCGACGGTTAGTTCGGCGCGTGCAGGCGCTCGTGAAGCGCGCGCACGAGCTCGTGGGCCGCGCGCGGGCTGAGGTCGTCCGGGTTGGTCGCTAGCAGCGTGTCGAGCACCGACTGGGCCTCGGCCGACGCGTCGCCCGCCGACTCGTCCGCGGCGCGATCCTCGACCCGCGCGTCGTCGGAGCGCAGCGCGAAGAGATCGAGCTGCGGACCCGTGCCCGCGCGCTCGCTGGCCTCGAGGCGCGTCAAGATCCGCTGCGCCCGCCGCAGGACCGGCGCCGGTAAGCCGGCGAGCCGCCCGACCTGGATCCCGTAGCTGCGCCCGGCCGCGCCCTCCTCGAGACGGTGCAGGAAGATGATGTTGCCGCGCTGCTCGTGCACGGAGACGTGCACGTTCCGCAGCCCCGGGAGCCGCTCGGCCAGCGCGCACAGCTCGTGGTAGTGGGTCGCGAACATGGTCCGGCAGCCGACGCGGTCGTGGAGGAACTCGGTGATCGCCCAGGCCAGCGCGAGGCCGTCGAAGGTCGCGGTCCCGCGGCCGATTTCGTCCAGCAGCACGAGGCTGCGCGGGCTCGCCTGGCTGAGGATCTGCGCCGCCTCGCGCATCTCGACCATGAACGTCGAGTCGCCGCGACCGAGGTCATCGGCCGCGCCGACGCGCGTGAAGATCCGATCGATGACGCCGACGCGCGCGCTCACGGCCGGCACGTAGCTGCCGACGTGGGCGAGCAAGGCGATGAGCGCCGCCTGCCGCATGACCGTGCTCTTGCCGCCCATGTTGGGACCGGTGACGAGCAGGAAGCGCGCGGGCCCGACCCCGCCGGCGTGCGCGCGCAGGCTGACGGAGTTGGGCACGAAGCGCCCGCTGTCGAGCATGCGCTCGACCACGGGGTGCCGACCCTCCTCGATCTCGAGCACGGGCTGGTCGACGATCTCGGGGCGCACGAAGCCGTGGGTCTCGGCGATCTCGGCGAGGCCGGCGAGGACGTCGAGGGTCGCGAGCCGACCGCCGCGCTCGACCAGGCGCTCACCGGCCTTGCTGACGGTCTGCCGCAGCTCGGTGAACAGCTCGTCCTCGCGCTTGAGCCCGGCCGCCTGCGCGCCGAGGACCTTGGTCTCGTGCTCGGCGAGCTCCTCCATCACGTAGCGCTCGGCGTTGGCGAGCGTCTGCTTGCGCACGTAGTGCTTGGGGACCTTGGAGAGCTGCGTCTTCGGGACCTCGATGAAGTAGCCGAACACGCGGTTGTGCTGCACGCGGAGGTTCTGGATCTTCGTGGTCTCGCGCTCGCGCGCCTCGATCTCCGCGAGCGCCTCGCGACCGCCGTCGCGCAGCGTTCGCTGGCGATCGAGCTCGGCGTCGGCGCCGTCGCGGATGACCCCGCCGTCGCGGGTGTGACTGGGCGGGTCGTCGACCAGCACGCGCGTGAGCTCGGCGTGGAGGTCCTGAAGCAGGTCGTCGCCGAGGTCGAGCACGATGGGCAGCCCGCGATCGGTGCGCCGGGCGACCAGCTCGCCGAGCAGCTCGTGGAGCTTGGGCAGCGCCGCGAGCGAGGCGCGCAGCGAGGCCAGCTCCCGCGGCTTGATCGTGCCGAGGCGCGCGCGCGCGGCGAGCCGCGCGATGTCCCTGACGTCACGCAGCGCGAGCTGGACATCGGCGCGGATCTGCGGCTCGGCGAGCAGGCTCTCGATGCCCTCTTGGCGCGCGCGGATCATCGCGACCTCGCGCGGCGGCGCGCCGAGCCACGACCGCAGGAGCCGCGCCCCCATGGCCGTCTTGGTCGCGTCCACGGACCACAGCAAGCTGCCCTTGCGCTGGTTCTCGCGCAGCGTTCGATAGACCTCGAGGTTGCGCAGCGAGGTCTCGTCGAGGACCACGTGCGCGCCGCTCTCGTGCAGGCGCAGGCGGTGCAGCAGCAGCGTCTGGCCCGGTTGGGTCTGCTCGGCGTACCACAGGGCCATGGCCGCGGCGCGCTCGAGCGCGGCCGGGAGCGACGCGCCGCCGCTCTCGACCTGCAGACCGCGGACGCGCTGGAGCACCGGGCGCGGGATGTCGGCGAGACCGAAGCCCTCGAGGCGCGGGCACTCGGGCCCGAGCGTGGACTCGATCCAGCTGTGCAGGCTCTCGCGCGCGACGATCTCGCGGGGCGCCAGGCGCGACAGCTCAGCCCGCATCGCGCCGGTGTCGTCGGCGGCGAGCACGATGAACTCGCCGCAGGAGACGTCGAGCGCGGCCACGCCGATCGGCCCGGCGCTCAGCTCGTCGGCGACGACCGCGACTAAATAGTTGGGCTCCTCGCCGCGCAGGTGCTCCTCGTCGAGCAGCACGCCGGGGGTCACCACCCGCACGACCTCGCGCCGCACGATCTTGCTGCCGCGCCGCTTGCGAGCCTCCTCGGGGGTCTCCATCTGCTCGCAGATCGCGACCTTGAAGCCGTGCTCGACGAGCGTGCGCAGGTAGCCGCCGATCGCGTGGTACGGCACGCCCGCCATCGGCACGGGATCGGGGTTTTTCTTGTCACGCGAGGTGACGACGATGTCGAGGACGGGGCCGACCGTCTCGGCGTCCTCAAAGAACATCTCGTAGAAGTCCCCCATGCGGAACATGAGGATCGCGTCGGGGTAGCGCCCCTTGATCTCGAGGAACTGGCGCATCACCGGCGTGTCGCGGGAACCGTTGTGGGGGGCAGGCACGATGCTCGAATTTGTATCGCAGACGCGCGATTTCGTCCCTCCCCGAGCGACCCCGGCGCGCCACCTGGGGAATCACCGTTAACGCGAAGAACCCGGGCTTTGGGGCCCGGGTTCTTCATTGCGCTTGACGCGCTACGAGACGGTCTCTCGCTACTGTCGAACGACGTAGGCGATGATCTGCTCCTGCTTCTCGAAGGCCTCCTTGGCCGCGAGCGCGTCGTCCCAGTTGCCGAACACGCCCACGCGCACGCGGTGCCAGGTGCGACCGCGAACCTCGGCGGCCTCGACGCGCACGTCGTGACCGTTGCGGCGCAGCTTCTCGGCCAGCTTGTCGGCGTCCTCCTGCTTGGAGAAGGCCTTCATCTGCAGCGTGAACTTGCGGTTCTTGTTGGCCTCGGCCGTCTGCTTGGTCGCCGGGTTGCCGTTCGCCAGCACCCTCTCGGTGGTCTTCTTGGCGGCGGGCTTGGTCGCCTTGTCGTCCCGCGAGATCACGGCTGGGACCGGCTTGGCCGCGGGCTTCTTGGCGGCGGGCTTCGGCGTCGGCTTCGGCGTCGGCTTCGGCTTCGCGGCGGGCTTCGGCGTCGGCTTGGCCGCGGGCTTCGGCGCCGGCTTGGCCGCGGGCTTCGGCGTCGCGGCCTTGGCCTTCTCCTCGGCCTTCGCCTTCGCCTTCTTGACCTCGTCCTCGGGCCGCGGCGGGATCGCGGGATCGCGGGTCTCGGGGAGCCCGTCGGTCGCCGGCGTCGCCAGGCCGTCCTTAAACTCGAACTCCTCGGGCTCGGGGCCGCCGAGGGCCGCGACCGCGAGCGCGTCGTCCCGCTCGAGCAGCGCCAGGGCGTCGTGCTCCCCGCCCGCGCCGGGGCCGTCGACGGTGCGTCGCCCGACCATCACGCCGAGCGCGAACACGAAGCAGCCTACGACCGAGAGCCCGAAGAACAGAAAGAAGATCTGCCGGTTGTCGAGCGAGAACTCGACCTTGTCTTTCCACTTTTCCATGTCGCGCATGACGATCACACTGGCGCTCGCTCGCTCGCCCAGCCCAACCGCGGCAGTGGGAGCGCCTCAGGACAGTCCTACCCAGCGCGCGCGCGAAGCCCAAAAAACCGGCGAAGTTTGGCGCCTGGTTTTTCGAACAGCTCGTTCACTGCACGATGCGCAGCTCGTTGGCGGGGTCGCGCAGCGTCACCTTCGGCTTGGCCTCCGGGATCGCGCCGCTCGGGTTGGTCCCGCGGCGGATGATCTCCCGCGTGGGCGGGTACGAGAGCGACCACTCCTCGGCGCCGACGACCGTGCCGCCGTCGTAGAGCTTGCGGGTGCGCTTGACCTTAAAGCCGCGCTTGCCGGTCTGCGCGACGGTCTGGCTGCCGACCCGCAGGCGCGCGTCGTCGCGGATGATCGTCGTGTAGGGCAAGACCTCCTCGATCTCGCGCTCGAAGGCGACGCGGTAGGGACGCTGCGGCCCCAGCAGCTCGACCTGGACCTTGCCGCCCTGGACGTCGACGTGAAACACGACCGGGAACTCGAAGTTGTTCTTGAACTTCATGTCGACGGCGCCGTAGACGACCGTCGAGTCGAGCCCCATGTCGACGTAGCTGCTCGGGCGGCTGTGCGGGCGCGCGCGGACGATCTCGAGGCCGGCGAAGAAGGCCGCGCCGAACACGGTCGAGCTGACCTGACAGATGCCCCCGCCGACCACGTCGACGATCTCGCCGGAGGTGATGCCGGGCGCGTAGCGAAAGCCGGCCTCGGTGGTCCGCGGACCGACGACCTCATTAAAGGAGAACACCTCGCCGGGCTGCAGGACGTGACCGTCGAGCCGGGCCGCGCCGATCTTGAGGTTGTGGGCGCGGTCGCCGTCCTTGGCCGCCATCGAGTACGGCGTCGAGAACCGCCCGAGCACCATGTCGATGTTGAGCGCGTCGGCGAGCTCGGCGAGCGGGTCCTCGGCTGGGGTGGTCGGGGTCGTCACCACGTCGATCACGTCCGCGCCCGCGGCCAGGCCGACCGCGATGGCCGAGAGCGTGTCGTGGGGCATCAAGGTTGAGCCGCGGCTCGCGGGTCGAACCTCGCGGGCCTCCATGTCGAAGCGCGTCGGCAGCGACGGACGCTCAAAACGCGGCGCGATCTCTTGAAGGAACTCGAGCGCCACGTCCTCGTCGAACTGCTGGCCAACGGCGAGGTCGACGCCGCCGCGCCGCGCCGCGCCGCGCTCCACCAAGTCGTGCAGCGGGTTGCCGGAGCGTCCGTAGGTCAGCGCGGCCTCGATGGCCGCCTCGGGCGCCGGTCTCGCCCCGAGCGCGCGGGCTTGGGTCTTGATCTCGACATCGCCGGGGCCGCGCAACGTGACTTGACGGTCGAGCCCACGCTCGGCCAGCTCGGTCGCCACGATTCGCAATTCCGCGCGATCCATCCCGGCCACTTCCTGGCCCTGCATCAAGACACCCGGAACGACCCGGATCGCGTCAGTCTGTCCGCCCAGGTCGGTCCAAGGAGCCGCGAGCGCCACCGCCGCGACGGCGCCGCCGGCCAGCATACTGACGGCCTCGACGACCCTCGCGCCACGACGCAGCCAGCGCGGGGGTCCGGCGTGCGCGGCTTCGGATCGCGTGTTCGAAGTTGTGCCCGAGGTTGTCGACGAGGATCCAGCGGTCGAACCAGCGGTCGAACCAGAGGGCGCCTCAACCGTCGCCTCAGCGGGCGCCTCGGGCCGTGAATCGACCGTTTTCGCCGGTCCAGAGCGCGCGCTTCGTCGAGCTCGCCGTTTCGACTCTCGCTGGGGTTGGACCGCCATAAACCCCGCGAGCGTACCGAGCGATGAACACACGTCCAGAAATCGACGCGAATCGCGGAACCCAGGCGCCCCCGAGACGTCCGTTTGAGGGTATGAATGGGCCAGCCATGACCGCAACGACCGAGCCGCCCAAGGGTCCGCCCCCCGGAGCAAAGAAGCCAGTCGGCCGGATGCCGAAGGACCTCCCCAAGGGATACGGCCCTCGTCGCGCCACGATCCCGGCTGCCTACAAATTATGGATGGCGGCGATCGTCGCGAACTTGGCCGGCGTGATGGCCGCCGTCTACGTGGCGAAGATCATCCGCGCTGTCCCCGCGGACACCGGGACTGAGACCGCGCTGCTCGCCGTCTACTACACCTTTATGTTCATCGCGGCCGTCGTCGACGCGCTGTGGCTGGATGAGGTGCTGTTCAAGGGCGGCTTCCGACGCTCACACCTCCAGGGTCAGGACGGTCGGCAGGCCCAGAGCGGTGACGTCGAGGAGGCTGCGGCCAGCATGCAGCGGTCGTCGTTCTCGTTCCCGGTGCTGCTGATCCTGTGCGGCGCGGCCACGTACTTCCTGTTCAATTTCATCAACAACGACTTTGACAACTACTACCGAAGGGTCGGAAAACACGTCACTTCGCTGCGCGGCGACGATCCCGCGAAGGCGTCCAAACGACTGGCCGCCATCGGCGAGCTCTCGATCCGGCGCGAGCCGTCGATCGTCCCGATCCTGACCGGCCAGCTCGAGCGTGGCGGCGAGGAGGCGGTCTGGGCGGCCTGGGCCCTCGGTCGATTCTCGGATGTCCCGGCGAAGCGCCGCCGTCCGCTTGTAGAGCCGCTGCTCACGGCCTCGCGCTCTGAAGATCCAACCGTACGCCGCGAGGCCATCATCGCGCTCGCGCGGCTTCAGTACCTCGCCATCGGCAAGCAGCTCAAGGCCGAATTGCGCAGCGATATCGATAACCTGTCTGAGAACAGTTCAATCGACCTGCGGTTGATCTACGCCGCCGGACACATCCAGCGGATGGAGCTCGTCCCCCTGCTCGAGGAGGTCCTCCGCGGCAAGGGCTCGGTTGAGGCCCAGCAGACCGCAGCGTGGGCGCTGTTCCAGCACATCGACCAACGCGACGGACGCACTGTGGTCCCGATCCTCGAGGAGCGCCTGCCCGCGGCGCCGCTCGCGGTCCGCTGCGCGATCGTCCACAGCCTGGGCTACACCGGCGACGAGCGCTCGAACCTCGCCCTCGTCCACGCCCACAACACGGCGACGCCCGAAGAGCGCAAGACCCGCTGCGGGATCGTGACCTTCAACCTGCGCCCGGACGGCGGCGACGAGCGCGTCGATCTGTTCATGCCGCGCGACACCCTGGAGATGAAGATCCTGCAGGCGATGGGTCAGATCCGCGCGACGAGCCCGGAGATCCGCGCGGCCGTTGAGCCGTGGCTTGTGCGCCTGATCGAGGGAGCGACGGATGACTTGCTGCGGACCCGCGCGGAGAGCTTGCTGGCCGGGATCAAGACGGCCCGCGACGACCGCGAGATCAAGCAGATCAAGGCTCCTTAACCGTCGTAGCCATCTTTACCGTCACAATGGTCGACGCGTTCGCGGCGACACAGTAAAACCCTGAGTGATGACGCGAAGGCCCCTCGCGCTCGCGCTCGCGCTCACCGGCGCGCTGCTGACCGGCCCGGGAATAGCCCACGCTGAGGAGCGCTGGCCGCTTTGGCCCACCCAGGTGGACGTGGTCACGGCGCCGCTCCGCTCCGCCAACCAGGCGGGGCCGACGGCCAGCGGAAGGGTCGCGCCGGAGCTCGTGCGGCTCAACGCGCTCGCTGAGTTCGAGAACTTCCCCGAGGAACTCATCGTCGACGACTTAGTGGCGGCGCTCACCGATCGCTCCTCGGGGGTCCAGCGCGCGGCGCTTCAACAGTGCATCGCCCGGGCCCTGCACGCGTGCATCCCGAAGGCCCAGGAGGTCTGGGACGACAGCACCAACGATGGGAGCGTCCGCCTCTACGCCCTCGAGCTGATGCTGCTCGAGCCGAAGAAGCAGTACGTGGACGCGCTGCTCCAGGCCTTGCAGGATCCGCGGGAGCAGCTGCGCAACGCCGCGACCGCGCTCGCCGGGAAGGTCGTCCTGCCCCCGGACAGCCAGGAGCTGGTCCGCAGCGCGTTGATCGCGAAGCTCGGGGACTCCATCCCGCACATCCGCGCGAGCGCCGCGCGAAGCCTGGGCCGCCTGGGCCCCGGTCGCGGGGCGCTCCCGATCTCGCGGCTGCTGCAGGACCCGGACCCCAACGTGCGCCGCTGGGCCGCCACGGCGCTCGGCCAATTCGGCGATCCCCGCGCGATCCCGGCGATGATGCGGGCCGTCGAGGCCGGCGACGAGGCCTACGTCAGCCGCGCGCTGCTCCACGGGCTCAGCCTGCTCCCGGGAGAGGAGGTCGATGAGCTGCTCCTGCGGCTGCTCGACGACCAGCCGCGCGGGCTCGCGATGAGCAACGTCGTCGGGGCGATCGGCGTCCGCGATGAGGTCTCGCAGCTGCTGCTCGACGGGTTGCTCTTGCGCCTCGCCGAGGTCCATCTGCGGGAGTCTGTGGTCTCTGCGCTCGAGTTCTTGGGCGAGCGCGCGCGACCGAGTCTCGAGCGAGCGCTCGCGCGCGGCCTGGATCCCGAGCTGACCCTCGAGGTGGAGCGGCTGCTGGCCGCCCTCGATCTACCCACGGAACCAATCCCGGCAGCGCTCGACGAGCCGCCCCCGACCCCGACGACGCCGGACGGCTGGCGCGAGCAATTCGCGACCCCGGACGTCGCGCGCCGGCTCGCCGCCGTCGAGACGCTGGTGGCGCAGCCGCCCACCTGGCTGGCCGCGGCGATCGTGCGGGAGCTCGAGACCGCGAACACGCCGATGGTCGCCCGCGGCTGGATCGCCGCGCTCGCGCTCGCGCCCTCCGAGACGGCCGCAGCGGTCGATCGATCCCGTGGCGGCGGCGCGCTGCTCTGGGCCAAGCTCGGCCGCTGGGCGCGTGACGCCCGCCTCTCGACCGACGACCGTTGCCTCTGTGTCGACGCGCTCGCGGCGGCCGCCGCAGCCAAACGAGGTCGGCGCGCCCGGGCGGCCCAGAGCCTGCGCGCGCTCGCCGAGAGCACCTCTCGCGAGCTCCGCACCTGCGCGGCGCTCTCGCTCGGACGCATGCACGACGCCAACGCGCTCGCCGGGCTGCTCCACGACACCTCTCCGCGCGTCCGCACCGGCGCCGCCCTCGGGGTGGCCATCATGCGCGCGGCCGCTCGACGAGACGGCGGCCGGGATCCGCTGCGCCACTCCGACCTCGCCGCTCACCTCACGCTGCTGGCCCACTCCGACGACCACGTCGGCGTGCGCCTGGCAGCCCGACTCGCGGCCCACGATCCCGCCGATGACAGCGCGCCCGAGGGTCTAGCCTGGCTGCGCTGGGACGACCGCGCGCGGAGCACCGAGACGAACACGGCCTGGCGCCCAGCCACGGCCTACGGCCTCGACGTCCTGCTCCCAACCCGCGAGTACGGCGGCGTCAGCTGGATCTATCTTCATGGCCTGGCGGCGACCGCTCGCGAGACGCCGGTGACCCCCGCTGCGCGGGAGAGCTTGGCCTCGCTGCTGATTCGCTTCGTCACGGACTAGCGTCTTCGTCACGGACTCGCGTCTTCGTCACGTCGGGCTACGGCGCGATTGGCGATTGACGGGCGCTTGCGGTCGTCACGGGAGTGACTGCGTGCGCCACTCCCATGCTCTTGAACGCTTTGGAGTGGGCGAAACCACGCAAGAGCCGGCGTCTAGAGCGCACAGACAAAAAGATTCGAAAACACATCTACGATCTACGAATTACATCTTGCACTGCGCACTCTGCGGGTAAATCCGCATAAACAACTGAAACAAAAACACAATTTCATCCGGCCCCAGTTGTGCTTTGAACACGGGCATGACCGCAATGACCGCTTGTGAGGAGTTCACCATGCTGACCGCGCCGCACCTGCCGCGCCTGTTTCGGGTCGGCATGCGCTTGACCCGCCAGCCGACCGAAGCCAACGACCTCGTGCAGGAGGCGCTGACCAAGGCCTGGGCCAACTGGCACCGGTTCCAGCGCGATGGGAACCTCGGCGCCTGGTTGTCGCGGATCCTCGTCAACACGTTTATCTCGCGCCACCGCCACCAGCGCGTCGTCGACGCGACCGCCGCTCGCAACGACATCGCCGAGCATCTCTTCGACCGTGGTCGCCTGCGCGAAGCCCATGATCCCGAGAGCAGCTGGGCGTCTCGTGGGCTCTCCGACGAGGTGCTCAACGCCCTCGCCGCCCTGCCCGATCGCTACCGTCGCGTCGTCGAGCTGGTCGACATCGACGGGCTCGCGTACCGCGACGCCGCCGAGGTGCTCAACTGCCCGGTCGGCACCGTCATGAGCCGCCTCCACCGCGCGCGCCGAATGCTGCGCTCCAGCCTCGCCGACTACGCCCGCAGCTACGGCCTCGGCGCTACCCGTGGAAGCAAGCAAGCAACCAGCGAGACGCGCCTCGCCGCCTGACCCCTGCCCCCCTGCCCGCAGGTGAGATCGTCAGGCCGACGGCTCGGCCACAAACGGGCCGGTCACCGGGGTCCCGTGGACGTTACTTGGCTGCGGAACAATCGGACTCGGACGCGCGGGGACTGGTTTGATCGGAGTCTGTGGCGGAGGCGGGAGCGGACGACCCTCGACCACCGCCATGACCTCTTCGCCGTTGAGCACCTCGCGCTCGAACAGCGCCGTCGCCAGCTTCTCGAGGATCGTGAAGTCGGTGGTCAGGATGGCCTTGGCGCGGTTGTACTGCTGAAGCACGAGCCCGTGCACGGCCTGATCGATGGCCTGCGCGGTCGCCTCGGAGAAGTTGCGCGGCTGCTGGATCTCACGACCCAAAAACGGCTGCGCCTCGTCCTTGTGGTAGGCGATGGGACCGAGCTCGTCGCTCATGCCCCACTCACAGACCATCTTGCGCGCGAGGCCGGTGGCGCGCTCGATGTCGTTGCTCGCGCCCGTGGTCTTCTGCCCGTCGAGCGCCAGCTCCTCGGCGATGCGACCGCCCATCAGGATCGCGATGGTCGACTCGGCGCGGCGCCGGTCCATGCCGTAGCGATCCTCTTCGGGCAGCTGCTGAGTGACGCCGAGGGCGCGACCGCGCGGGATGATGGTGACCTTGTGCACCGGGTCGGCTGTCCCCTTGGGCAGCTTCACGGCGACCAGCGTGTGGCCGGCCTCGTGCCAGGCGGTGGTCCACTTCTCCTTGTCGGACACCATCGCGCTCTTGCGCTCGGAGCCCATCAGGACCTTGTCCTTCGCGTGGTCGAAGTCGTTGCCGACCACGTGGTCACGGCCCATGCGCGCGGCGTAGAGCGCGGCCTCGTTGACGAGGTTCTCCAGGTCAGCGCCGGAGAAGCCAGGGGTGCCGCGGGCGACGACCTCGAGGTCGACGTTATCGTGCAGCGGGACCTTGCGGGTGTGAACCTTGAGAATCTCGGCGCGGCCGCGGACATCCGGGAGGCCGACGACGATCCGGCGATCGAAGCGTCCCGGACGCAGGAGCGCGGGATCGAGGACATCGGGGCGGTTGGTCGCGGCCACGAGGATCACGCCGTCGTTGCCCTCAAAGCCGTCCATCTCGACGAGCAGCTGGTTGAGCGTCTGCTCGCGCTCATCGTGCCCGCCGCCGAGGCCGGCGCCGCGATGACGACCGACCGCGTCGATCTCGTCGATAAAGATGATGCAGGGGGCGTTCTTCTTGCCCTGCTCAAATAGGTCGCGGACGCGGCTCGCGCCGACGCCGACGAACATCTCGACGAAGTCGGAGCCGGAGATGCTGAAGAACGCGACCCCGGCCTCGCCAGCGATGGCCCGGGCGAGCAGGGTCTTGCCGGTTCCGGGCGGTCCCATGAGCAAGACGCCCTTGGGGATACGGCCGCCGACGCGCAGGTACTTCCGCGTGTCGCGGAGGAAGTCGATGATCTCTTCGACATCCTCGCGAGCTTCGTCGACGCCCGCGACGTCCTTGAAGGTGACCTTGGTCTGGTGCTCGTTGAGCAGCTTGGCCTTGCTCTTGCCGAAGCTCATCGCCCGGCCGCCGCCAGCCTGCATCTGGCGCATGAACATGACCATGAGGATGACGATGAAGATCATCGGCAACCACATGAGCGCGAACTGCAGGAGCGCGCTGTCCTCCTCGGGCTCGACCTTGTAATCGATGCCCTTGGCCGTCAGCGCCTTGTAGAGGTCGTCCGTGACCGGGCCGGTGACCTCGTAGGTCTTCTCCTCGAGCTGGTAGGAGATAGCGACGTGGCTGGGATGGACCGCGATGTCGAGGGTGGTCTTGCCTTTCAGCTGATCCCAGTCCTTCTCGACGGTCTCCATGAACTTCGCGTAGGTAATGGGAACCGTCTCCTGGCTGGTGTTGAACATGTTGGCGAGCGCGAGCACCGCCACGATCAAACACAGCCAGACGAGAAGTGTCTTTGTTTGCTGTTTCACGGCCAAAAACTGCCGGGTGAGCCCGGTCGAAGCAGCATAGCCCCCGGCATCTGGAGGGTCAATGGTTGCGCGGCATCACGCCTCGGCGGGGGTTTTGCGACCAATCGCAGGATCCTTCGGGGAGCCCCCGACCCACAGGCCGTCGCGATCGAGGCGCACCGTGATTCCGGGCCGCAGTTGCCACCTGCGAGGCGCGAGCGCTGCGTCACTTGACCCGAGCGCGCGCCCGCGGGCCATCACGGCCTGGTCGATGTCCGCGATGACCGCGTAGCCGAGCGCGCCGATGTCGGCTCCGGCCGAGAGACAGATCCGCCGCAGCAGACGCGTCCGGATCGCCCGCGGGAGCGCGTGAAGTCCCTCGTGTGACCACTGATTCGCGGCCCGACGGCGCTGCTGCTGCTCGCGCGCGGTCCAGCGCTCGAGCGCGAGCTCAGCGTCGCGCGCCTGTACGCTCAGGGTCGCGAGGCTCCGCGTAATCTGCGGGTTCACGGCCGCGAGCGCGGGCAGCAGCTGCTCGCGCAGGCGCACGCGAAACTGCCCGTGGTCGAGGTTGGTCGGGTCGTCGACGAAGTCTAGCTCGAGGTGCCGGCAGAGCTGACCGGTCTGCTCCCGCGTCAACCCGAGGAGCGGACGAAGCCACGGAGCGTCCACCGCGGGCATCGCCGCGAGCCCGTCGAGCCCTGCCCCGCGCACCAGGTGCATGATCGAGGTCTCGGCCTGATCGGTCGCGGTGTGCCCGAGCGCGATCCAGGAGGCGCCGCCCTCGCGGGCCATGTCGATGAGCGCGGCCCGGCGAGCGTCGCGGGCGCGCGCCGGCAGTCCAGGGCCTGGCTCGAGATCGATGAGACGTACCGCACGCACCGAGATGCCGCGGGATCGTCCCAACGCGCGCACGTGGTCGGCCTCGGCGGCGGACTCAACTCGCAAGCCGTGGTCGACGTGACCGAGCTCGAGGGACAGCTCGAGGCCGCGGGCCAACAGCTGCAAGACGCCGACCAAGGCCGTCGAGTCGCGGCCCCCGGAGCAGGCGATGAGGATCCGCTGACCGCGGAGCGTCTCGATCCAGGGATGGACCTGGCCTGGACGCCCCGCCAGCGCCGCCGGATCCGCGTCGACGTGCTGATTGAGGACGCTGCGCACGCGGCCGAGCGCGCGCGCGATGCTCGGGTGCCGCTTCGGCCGCCGCTTCGACTCGCGTTCGTCCACGGGCCCACGGTACCAGGCAGACCGCCGAGCACGCTCTGCTACAACTCGCGCCGTGAACAGCGACGCCACCGCTACCAAGTCCGCCGCGAGCGCCGCGCCCAAGGCCAACGCCGCCGACGCGAGGATCACGACGAACGAGCTCCAGGAGATCCTGCGCGACCCGCTGACGCTGGAGCTGCGTGACGACGTGGACGAGGTCGTCGCCGAGCTCCCGCCGCAGACCTTCGCGATGGTCCTGCGCCAGCTGCGGGACGAGGGGCGGCTGGACCTCGTGATCCCCTACGCGAGCCCTGCCCAGCTGACGACGGTGCTCGACCTCGAGGCCTGGCAGCGCGACCGCGTCGACATCATCTCGGCGCGGAACTTCTTCACCGAGATCGTGAACGCCTACGAGCACGCCAAGCACATCGAGCGCGGCGACCTCGTGGAGCTGATGTACCGCATGGACCCCGAGATGTGGACGCTCGCGCTGCACACCGGGACCGCGGTGCTCGAGCTCGACCCGGAGGACGACGAGACCCGCGACCGCGCGCGCCGGGCGGTCGAGAGCACGATGACGACCTACGACACGCCCGACGGCGTGTTCCTGATCGCCGCGCCCGACAACCCCGCCGGGCGCCAGGCGATCCGCGTGCTCGAGCGCGTCTACAACGACAGCCTGCAGGACGGGCGCGCGCTCGTGAACCGGATCCGCACCGCGCTGCCGAGCCAGATCGAGGATCTGCTCTACCAGTGGCGCAGCGGCCGAATGATGGACCTCGGCTTCGTCCCGTGGGAGGACGCGATGCGCCTGTTCAAGCCGCTGCCCGTGCGCGTCGCGATCGCGCGCGAGCCGGGCGAAGACCGGATGCCGGGCGTGCGCGACGAGCTCGAGGCGCCGTCGCTGTTCCGCATCGAGCGCGGCGGCCTGCTCGAGCGCGTGCTCGCGCGTCTCGACGACGCGACCCACGGCATCCGCCTGCGCGAGTTCATGCTTCTGGTCAACGAGCTGATGTCGGCCCAGCGCATGAACTTCGGCGACCCCACGCAGCAGGAGCGCGCGGTCCGGCAGACCCAGGCGACCGTCTCCCTCGGCCTCGAGCAGATCGCCCACGCGACCGCCGACGAGCGCGAGGCCACCACCGCGGTCGAGGAGGCGCTCGCGGCCTACCTGGCGCTCGATCGCCTGTCGCTGCGCGAGGTCTTCCAGGTCGGC
Source organism: Polyangia bacterium (assembly GCA_030430565.1). Classification (GTDB taxonomy): domain Bacteria; phylum Myxococcota_A; class Polyangia; order Nannocystales; family Nannocystaceae; genus JACKDW01. Next base: position 7,100 of record JAUIKS010000013.1, on the reverse strand, counting down.
TACGGTCCGCTGCACAAGCTCCGCGCGGCCGCCAACGCGCTGCACCGCGAGGGTCGCGTCTCGCTGGACCGCGTGGGATCGCTGCTCGATCGGCCCTGGGGGCCGACGCTCGCGGCGCTCGCCCGGTGGTTCCCCGAGCTGCCCCTCGAGGCAGCTGTCGACAAGGTGCGGCCGCTCAGCTCGCTGCAGGACGTCGCGCGCGCGACCGCCCGGATCGCGGAGTCCGGCGCGCTCGCGGCGATGACCTTTCGCACCCGCGGCTACGGCGTCGACGCGACCTGGCTGAGCCGCGTCGACGAGCCGGGGCGCGTGACCATGGGGGACCTGCTGCGCACCGTGATCGTGCTCGAGCACACCGATCAGCGCCCGGACGATCCGGAGGCGCGCCTGCCCGCGCCGGACTTCCACCCACTGACCGCCGAGCGCGTGCTCGCGGCCCACAAGCAGCTGCTCGACAACGGCCGGCTCCGGCCGGAGGTGCGCGAGGGCTTTCTGGCGCGCGCGCGCAGGCTCGAGCTCGAGGAGCACGCCGCGACGCTCGCGGACGTGGTGCTGACGCGCCTCGAGGTCGAGCTCTCGGCGCTGGAGTACGACGCGGACGGGGAGCTAGACCTGCGCCGCGTCGGCGGCGTGATCACGATCCAGCAGGTCGGCGTGTGGCTGAGCACCGGGCTGAAGGCGACCTAGCCGGTGTCGCGGCGTATCGTGTGGAGCGTGTCCTTTCGGGCACATGTAATTCTCGAACACCGGGCCGCTGCTTAACGCCAGGGGACCGGGCGGCTTCCGGGCGGCGAGCGTCTCACCCAAAGAAAGCGGGCGCGCGCCTCAGCCGGCTCCTCCCTGGCTCGACCGCAGCAGCGCCCTTGAGCTTCGATGGGGTCGGCACCCGAGCGCTGATTGTGAGCACGAAATCGGCGTCCTCAGCCGGCCCCTCCCTCGCCGTCCTCAGCCGGCCTAGCGCAGCTCGATGACCTTACGCAGCGGCTTGCCGCGGCGACGGACGGTGAAGCTGATCAGGCGCGGCGGGGCGCTGGGGACGGTGTCGAAGCGGTGGGCGTAGCCGCCGGCGGCGAGCGGCTGGCCGTTGACCTCGGTGACGAGGTCGCCGTTCTTGAAGCCCGCGAGCGCGGGCAGGCTGGCCTCGCGCAGCCCGTAGAGCTTGTAGCCCTCGACCACGCCGTCGCGGACGTAGGGGATCACGCGGGCCTGCCGCGCGAGGGTCTGGGTGTCGGCGAGGGCGTCCTCGATCAGCGCGCGATCGATGGTCGAGTACTCGCACTCGATCTCGTGATGCTCCGGCGCGGGGAGGCGCGCGCGCTCGATGCGTGCCGCGGCTCGCTCGGCGCGTCGGCTGGCGGAGCGAGCGCGTCGGGACTCGGCGCGAACCCGCCGGAGCTCGGCCTTGATCGCGCGTCGCTCAGCGCGCGCCTCGGCGGCGGCGCGCATCGAGGTGGGCGTCGAGGAGTCAACGCGCGCGAGGCCGGCGTCGAAGGCGTCGGAGGAGAAGAACACGACCTGCGCGGAGGCGCCGATCAGCAGGGCCGCCATCGGCAGCGCCCCCATCGGCCGTGACCAGAAGCGCGCGCGCCGTCGGGGCGCCGGGGTGACGACCTCCGCCTGCGGCGGCGCGCTGTCGGAGGCGTGATCGTAGCGTGGGTCGTAGCTTCGGTCTTCGTAGAGGCGGGGGAGGACGGGCGCGGGGAGCGACGAACGGGAGGGCGTGTCGGCTGGCATGTCCTCGGGTTGTGCAACGCCCATGCCACGCGCGCCGCGATGCCGCCGCGCCGCGCGAGAGGCCGTCTCGCCCCGGTTTTCACGACCTGCGGCGCGCTCGCGAGAACTTGCACCAAGAGCCAGGTTGACCGCGGCGCTGCCAAATTGTCGGAGCCGCGCCGCGCCCGGGCGACGAGGCGTCACGCTCGTCAGAGCAAGGCGTCGGCGTGGTGCGCGACGTGGTCGCCCATGAAGGTGTTGACGAAGTAGTAGCTGTGGTCGTAGCCGTCCTGCATCCGCAGCGTGAGCGCCTGGCCGACCTCGGCGCACGCGGCGTCGAGCAGCTCGGGCTTGAGCTGCTCCTCGAGGAAGCCGTCGGCGTCGCCCTGGTCCACGAGGATCCGCCCCTTGAGGGGGCCGCGCGCGCGCAGCAGCGCGCTCGCGTCGTGCTCGGCCCAGCGCGCCTGATCGTCGCCGAGGTAGGCGCTGAAGGCTTTATGTCCCCAGGGACACTTCGTCGGCGCGGCGATCGGCGCGAAGGCGGAGACCGAGGTGAACACGCCGGGGTTGCGCAGCGCGAGGGTCAGCGCGCCGTGGCCCCCCATCGAGTGCCCCGTGACCCCGCGGACGCCGGGCCGCGCCGGGAACGCGCGCTCGATCAGCGCCGGCAGCTCGCGGACGACGTAGGACTCCATCTGGAAGTGCGTCGCCCACGGCGCGCGGGTGGCGTCGAGGTAGAAGCTCGCGGCCTGCCCGAGGTCCCAGCCCTCGTCGTCGGGCACGCCCGGGCCGCGCGGGCTGGTGTCCGGCGCGACGATGATCAGCCCGCGCTCGCTCGCGTAGCGCTGGGCGCCGGCCTTGACCGTGAAGTTCTCTTCGGAGCATGTCAGCCCGGACAGGAAATAAAGGACCGGTACGGGCGCGCGCGCGGCCTGGGGCGGGACGAAGACCGAGAGCCGCATCGTCGTCCCCGTCGCGCGCGACCGGTGCTGGTAGATCCCCTGCACGCCGCCGTGGCAGCGGCGCTCGCTGAGGGTCTCGAGCGCGCCGCCCTCGCGGCCATCCTGCTTGCTGTCTTCGCCCATCGCTGTGCTCCCTTCACTCCGGAATCGACGCGAGCGCGGCCTTCGCCGCCGCCCGCTCGGCCGCCCGCAGCGACCGCCCCTCGCCCTCGCCGAGCACGACGAGCTCGCCGCCTTCGCGCTCGAGGACCACGCGCGCGCGCCAGTGCGGAGCGCCGGGCGGCGGCCTTTCGCCGACGATCTCATAGGAGGGCGTCCGGCGGTGGCGAGCCTGGACGCGCTGCTGCAGGCGCGACTTGACGTCGACGCCGTCGTCGGGCTGGAGCCCCTGCACGCGCGGACCGAACAGGCGCACGAAGACCCGCTCGCTGGCGAGCAGCGCGTCGTGGCCGGCCGCGCGCGCGTCGAGGTGGACCGCGCCGAGCACCGCCTCGACCGCGTCGGCCAGGGCGCCGTCCTGCTCGCGGATGCCGCGGAGCTCGTCCCCGCGACCGAGGAACAGCCACTCGCCGAGCCCGAGCTCGCGGGCCACGGCCGAGAGCGCGGGCTCGGAGACGACGCTCGCGCGCAGGCGCGTCAAGATCCCCTCGGAGAGGTCGGGGAAGCGCCGCCACAGCGCGTCGGCGGCGAGCAGGTCGAGCACCGCGTCGCCGAAGAACTCGAGGCAGGCGTTGCTCGGCCAGCCGGCGTCTTGGTGCTCGTTACACCATGACCCAAGGGTCAGGGCGACTCGGAGCAGCGCCGGGCGGTGAAATTGATAGCCGAGGCGCTCACACAGCGGCGCGAGGGACTCGAGCTCGCGGCGGAGCTCGTCCCTGGCGTCCTCGTCCGCGCCCTCCTCGGCGTCGGGCAGCCGCTGCAGCACCTCCGGGAGCCGCCAGCTCACGCGATCCACCCTCCCCCGAGCACGCGATCGCCGTCGTAGACGACGCCCGCCTGCCCGGGCGCGACCGCGGCCACCGGCTCGTGGAACGCGGCCCACACCCGCGCGCCCTCGCGCGTCACGGTCGCGGGCGCCGGCGGGGAGCGGTGGCGGATCTGCACCGCGGCCTCGACGGCGACGCCCTCTTGGAGGTCGTCGGAGAGCGCGCGGTAGTCGAGCAGCTCGACGCTGCGCGCCGCGAGCTCCTCGCGATCCCCGACCACGACCTCACGTCGCTCGGGGATCACGCGCAGCACGTAGCGCGGCTTGGAGCCGCCGATGTTGAGCCCCCGTCGCTGACCGATGGTCACGGTGTGGACGCCGGCGTGCTGACCGAGCGCGCGCCCGTCACGATCGACGATGGGCCCCGCGCGCAGCGCCTCCGTCTCGAGGCCCAGCGCACCGGCGCGCTCGCGGACCACGTCGGCGTGGGCGCGCCCGCCGACGAAGCACAGCTCGACGCTGTCGGGCGCGTCCCAGTTGGGCAGGCCGAGCTCGCGCGCGCGCTCGCGGACCTGCTCTTTTCGCCATGCTCCGAGGGGGAACAGGACCTCGCGCAGGGTCTCGCGGCCCATCGCGAACAGGAAGTAGCTCTGGTCCTTCGCCGGATCGAGGCCGCGCAGCAGCGCGCCGCGCTCGGCGTCGACGCGGGCGTAGTGCCCGGTCGCCAGCAGCTTCGCGCCGATCGCCCGGGCGCGCGCGAGCAGCGGGCCGAACTTGACGTGCTCGTTGCAGCGGACGCAGGGGTTGGGCGTGCGGCCCGCGGTGTACTCGCGGGCGAAGTCGTCGATCACGGCGTGATCGAAGCGCTCGCGCTCATCGACGGTGTAGTGCGGGATCCCGAGCTGCGCGCAGACATAGCGCGCCTGGTCGACCTCCGCGGGCGAGCAGCAGGTCCCCGCGCGACGCTTCGAGCCCGGGGCCGCGGCGGTCGCCCGGGTCGGCGGCGAGGCGTCGTACAGGCGCATCGTCATGCCGATGACCTCGTGCCCCTGATCGCGCAGCTCGGCCGCGGCGACGGACGAATCAACCCCTCCGGACATGGCGCAGACGACACGCACGATGGCGACGGTGTAGCTCGAATCCTCGAGACCGTCACCTGTCCACAGGGACCTCCTCCAGCTCGTCTGGCTCGACTGGCTCGACTGGCGCGAATCGCCGAGAAGCGCGTCGGCTCAAGCTGGGGCCGCGAGCCCGCGGACGCGGGCGAGCGCCTCGGGGAGCGCGGCGAGCAGGGCGTCGACCTCGGCGGCCGTCGAGTCTTTGCCCAGCGAGATCCGAATCGCCGAGCGTGCGGCGGCCGGCTCCAGCCCGAGCGCGAGCAGCACAGGGGACGGCGCCGTGGTCCCCGACGAGCACGCGGCCCCGGTCGAGACGGCGAAGCCGACCAGATCGAGGTTGATCATGACGAGCTGCCCGTCGCAGCCAGCGAAGCCGACCAGGACGGTGTTGCCGGTGCTGCGCTCGGTATCGCCAAAAACCTCAGCTCCGTCGATCGCGCGCAGGCCCGCGAGCAATCGCCGACGCAGCGCGTCCCAGTGCGCGAACCGCTGCTTGGTCGTCTCGTGCGCAAAACTTGCTGCCGCGCCAAAACCCGCGAGCAAGAGTGGCGTCTCTGTACCGGGACGGCGCCCGTGCTCCTGCGGACCGCCGAACAACAACGGCTCGAGCTCGATCCCGGGCCGCACGACGAGCGCGCCAACGCCCGAGGGTCCGTAGGCTTTGTGGGCGTTGATGGTGAGGAGGTCGACGTCCCACGCGGCGACGTCGATCGCGCGCTTGCCAAAGGCCTGCACCGCGTCGCAGTGAAACACCGCCTGCGGGGCAACAGTCCGGGTTACGGCCACAAACTCGGGGATGTTGTAGGCGTTCCCAAGCTCGTGATTTGCAGCTGCCAACGTAACAAAGACCACTTGTTCGGCACTCTTTGTCGCCGGTTCCTTCGGTTGGGGAGCGGCCTTTTCGAGCACGCGGGCCCACGCGCCCTTCGTGATGCGCCCGCGCCGATCGACCTCCACGAGGTGCCGCCGATGTCCCTCACGGACCAGCTGCTCCACGGCCCCCAGGACCGCCGGGTGCTCGAGCGGGGACGTCACGATCGCGCAGCGTGCCCCCCGTGCGGAGAGAGCGCGAACGCCTCCTAAGATCGCCAAATTGTTGGCTTCTGTGGCGCTCGCGGTGAACACGAGGTCGAGCGGTCGGGCGCCGATCGACGCGGCCACGGCCCGGCGCGCCCGCTCCACGATGTTCCGTGCCCGCTGGCCGCAAACGTGGACACTGGAGGGGTTCCCGGTGGGGGCCTCGTCGCGGAGCACGTCGATCATGGCCGCGCGAACTCGAGGATCGAGCGGCGTTGTCGCGTTGTGATCGAGGTAGATCACGGGGTCCGTATACCACGCGGTCTGCAGCCCCCGCCTCGCCTCGAGCGGACAAACCGTTGACTGCGCGAGCCGGCCGTTCAAGTATTCCTCATCTTGAGTCTCCTCGGAACCATGATGCTGAGGGCCGGGCATCTCTCGGACGAGCAGCTCGCGACGACACAAGCTCACTGCGTGGACCGAAACGTCCCGTTTGTCGAGGCGGTGCTCGAGCTGGGGTTCGCGGATCAAAACGGCATTGTCGCCTTCCTCCACAGCAAGCTCATGATCCCGCGCATCGGCGCGTCAGTGCTTCAGGTCGTCGACGACGCTTCGCTGGCGCGAATACCAGCGGAGCTCGCCCACGAGTACACCGTCCTGCCGGTGTCGGTGGACGAGGACGGCAACCTGACGCTGGCGATGGCTGACCCAACGGACATGCGAGCCGTGGACGCCATCTCGGATCACACCGGCGCGTACCTCGTCCGCGCGGTCGCGCCGCTGCACGAGCTGCGCGGCGCGATCTCGACGTACTACGGCCCGCCGCCGGCCAAGCGCCCGAAGACGGACCCGGCGATCACGACGCGCCCCTCGGCCACGATCCCGCGGACCGTGCCCACGGATCCGGGGCCGCTGTCGACGCCGCTCGACGACGATGAAGACGACGCGTTCATGGCCGGGGTGCCCGGCGGGACCTCGTCCTCGCTCCCGGCCCCACCTGACTTTGGGGTCACCCCGCCGCCGGCCGAGCAGCAGCTCGAGGCCGCCCCGCCCCTCACGCGAGGTCACGTGGTCGCGCCGCCCTCCGTCGCGCCCCCATCATTCACGCCCGCTGTCGCGCCGCCCTCCGTCGCGCCGCCCTCCGTCGCGCCGCCCGCCGTCGCGCCGCCCGCCGCCGCGCCGCCCTCCGCCGCGCCGCCCGCCGTCGCGCCGCCCGCCGTCGCGCCGCCGATGGCCTCTCCGCCGGTCGCGGCCCCCGCCGGCGCGCCGCCGCCAGCCGTCGGTCCACGGCCGGCCGCGGTGATCTCTCGCCCTGCCCCGCTGCGTCCAGACCCGCAGCAGCTGCAGGCCGGGCCGCGCCCCTCG